>JBAZWY010000028.1:0-68936 GCA_041660125.1 Lentimicrobiaceae bacterium | reverse complement strand
TTTGCTCACAATTGACATAAGTTCGTCATGCTCTTCCTTTTTTAAAGTGACTTTGTATTTTATCATAGCGTTTTTTATGACAAAGATACAAACATTTAGCGACAATATAACGTTGACATGACACTAGACGTATATTTAATGGCCTACTGGAATCCTGAAGATTACAGGATGCCGCTTCAGAATGCGAAGAATATGATTACGGCTGGAAAAGGAATTCAAATTATGATGGTGTTTAATCATTAGGGAAGTTGAAAATGGGAAATAGAAAATAGAAAATAGAAAATGGAAAATTGTGAATAGTGAATTGTGAATAGAGAATAGTGAATAGTGAATAGGGACCAGCAACCAGCAACCAGCAACTTGAAACCAGCAACCAGCAACCAGCAACCAGCAACCAGCAATCAGAAATAACTCTATTAACACCCCGCACGCATGCAAAATTCAGAAATCATTAAAATTGAAAATCTCACCAAGCGATATCATATGGGGGAAGGCGATTTTACAGCCTTGCGGAATATCAATCTCACTTTTGGAAAGGGTGAATTTACCGGACTTGTCGGACCAAGCGGATCTGGTAAGACAACATTGCTGAACATTATCGGATCACTCGATAATCCATCAGAAGGAAATGCGGTGGTTTTGGGTAATTCAGTCAGCAAGCTTACGCATAAGCAATCCGCTGTGCTGCGAAATTTCCATATCGGGTTTATCTTCCAGACCTATAACCTTCTCCCGGTTTATACTGTGTTTGATAACGTGGAATTTGCTTTGCTCCTGCAAAACCATAGCAATGATGAGCGGAATAAAATGGTGATGGAGGCGTTGGAATGGGTTGGCCTTGCGGATAAAGCAAAATCAAAACCCGCGCAATTGTCGGGTGGCGAATGCCAAAGGGTTTCCATTGCCCGTGCTATGGTTAAACGACCCGAAATCGTGCTAGCTGACGAGCCTTCGGCCAACCTTGACGCGGCTAACTCGCACCATATTATTCAAACCATGAAAAAACTGAACCGGGAACTGAATACCACTTTCATTTTCGCAACGCATGATGAAAAAGTGATGCAGTACCTCGACCGTATTATCCACCTGAAAGACGGTATGGTTGAAAAAGATGAAGTAATTGAGGAAACAAAAAATAAAAGCCATGTTAGCATTTAAACTTGCTTTTAAAAACCTGATAGGTGCAGGTTTACGCACCTGGCTCAACGTGTCGGTACTGTCGTTCGCCTTTGTGGTGATTGTATTCTACAATGGCATGCTTGATGGCTGGAACCGGCAGGGGCGGAGTGATACCAAAGCCTGGGAAACCGGAAACGGGCAGTTCTGGCATCCATTGTACGACCGTTACGATCCATTCAGCCTGCAGGATGCTCATGCGGCCGTAACAGGTGAAGCCGAAAAACTGGTAAACGAGCACCAGCTCACTCCACTGCTTATCACCCAGGCAACAGCCTATCCGCAGGGACGAATGTTGAATGTGATGTTAAAAGGTATTGATCCGGAACAGAAAATTCTGATGATTCCTTCTGCAATGCTACGATCAGCAAATGGAGAAATACCCGCGCTGATTGGCAAACGAATGGCTGAATCCGCGCACCTGAAGAAAGGAGATCATGTTCTTATTCGCTGGCGCGATGTGAACGGAACTTTTGATGCCCGCGACGTTCTGATAACAGATGTTTTTAATTCAAATGTCCCGACTGTGGATGTGAGCCAGCTTTATATCCCGCTCGCTTCGTTGCAGGAAATGACAGGGATGAATAATGAAGCAACTTTGCTGGTAGCTGCGGGTACACTTAACAACACTGAAATTAAAGGATGGTCTTTTAAGGATACTAAATTCCTGTTGAAAGATTTTGACGAAATGATAAACGCAAAAAAAGGAGGTTCAAGGATCATTTATTTGTTGCTGCTTTCAATTGCTTTGCTGGCGATTTTTGATACACAGGTTTTATCTATTTTTCGCCGGCAAAAGGAAATTGGCACTTATATTGCTCTGGGAATGACCCGGGTAAAAGTAATCTGGCTATTTACCGTTGAAGGGAGTATGCACAGCATTCTGGCTTTGATTCTGGGTTCCATGTATGGAATTCCATTATTGCTATTTATCAATAAGTTTGGAATTCCTATGCCCAAATCCGCAGATCAGGCAGGGGTGGCAATTTCCGAAAAGATAATCCCATTTTACAGCTTAGGTATGCTTATTTCTACAGTGCTCCTGGTTGTAATTTCGGCTACTGTTGTTAGTTATTTCCCGACAAGGCGAATCTCGAGAATGAAACCTACTGACGCGCTAAAAGGTAAAATACAATGATAAAATTTCTCCTTAAAGGAATTCTGAACGATAAAGGCCGAAGCCTTCTTCCGATATTGGTTGTCAGCCTGGGAGTTGCACTCACTGTATTACTGCATGGCTGGATTACCGGGGTAATGGGCGACAGTATCGAGATGAATGCAAGTTTCAATTCGGGCCATGTAAAAGTAATGTCGAGGGCTTATGCCAAAGACGACTCCCAAATGCCGAACGACCTGGCCTTACTGAATGCTGATTCTCTGGTCGAAAAACTTAAAATAGACTATCCCCGCCTGGATTGGGTGCGCCGTATCCGTTTTGGCGGTTTAATAGATTTCCCTGATCAAAAAGGGGAAACACGTGCACAGGGTCCGGTGATAGGATGGGGGATCGACCTTTTTAGTCCAGGTTCAACTGAGATTGCTCGTTTTAAACTACAAGGTGCCATCCTTGAAGGAAAGATTCCGTCCAAACCCGGAGAAGCGCTAATTACCAATGACTTTGCAACTAAATTTAAAATAAAACCAGGAGATACCTTTACGCTTTTTGGAACAACCATGGATGGCGGAATGGCTTTCAAGAACTTTATTGTGGCCGGAACTGTTCGTTTTGGCTCCAGCGTAGTGGATCGGGGTGCTATTATTGCCGATATCACTGATATACGTCTGGCCCTGGGAATGCAGGGAGCAGCTGGTGAAATACTGGGATACTTCAAAAATGGAGTGTACGACGATAAGAAAGCTACAGCCTTAATGAATGACTTCAACCGGAAATATGCAGCCGACAAAGACGAGTATGCACCGACTATGATCAGGCTCCGCGACCAGGGAGGCATGGCTGAATACCTCGATATTGCCAATGCCATGGGTGCAATTATGGTTTTCATTTTTGTGATGGCAATGTCAATTGTTCTGTGGAATGCAGGATTATTAGGCGGTTTGCGCAGGTACAATGAGTTTGGTGTAAGGCTTGCTCTGGGCGAAGAGAAAAAACATGTCTACATCACACTTCTTTACGAAGGCTTACTGATAGGAATTATCGGTTCTGTTGTCGGAACCTTCATAGGATTAAGTGCATCCTATTATTTGCAGGTAGTTGGCCTGGATCTGGGCGATATGATGCAACAATCGAAATTAATGATGCCATCCGTGGTGAAAACCAGGATAACTCCAACCGCTTTTTACATTGGATTTATTCCAGGTGTTTTTTCGATGGTACTCGGGAATGCTCTGGCAGGAATTGCAATTTATAAAAGGAATACGGCGCAGTTGTTTAAGGAGTTGGAAGTTTGAAAGTTGAGATGCAAAACATTGTGTCTCAAATTCTCCCAAAATTAAGTAACTGTCTAAACTTAGTTGATTGAATTAAGAACAAGGAACAAGGATTTACGATCTACGAAGTCAACCTTAAACTTGAATTCGGATATACTTCTTCTATCAAAAATCGTTATTCCTTGTTCGATATTCAAAGAAATTAACGATTTTAGAAATAACTTAAGAAATTTAGACAGACTATAAGTATAAAAATTAATAAAGCAACGATAAACGAAATGAAAAAACCTGGAATCACAATACTACTATTCTTACTCATTTTCCCTGTATTTGCCCAGGATGCAAAAACCATCCTCGACAAAGTGGATCGGAATATGTCGTCAAAAAACAGGATCATGGAATCCTCCATGACCATTCACGGGAAACGCAGCAGCCGGACTTTAACATCCAAAACATGGTCGGAAGGAACGGAAAAATCATTTTCAGAATACCTTTCGCCTGCAGCCGATAAAGGCACCAAAATGCTGAAACTGGAAGGACAACTCTGGATTTATTCTCCATCAACTGATCGTATTATTCAGATTTCGGGGCATCTGCTAAGGCAATCGGTGATGGGAAGCGATCTTTCGTACGAAGATATGATGGACGACCGCAAACTCACTGATATTTACAACGCAAAAATACTAAAGGAAGAAAAGATTGGTGACCGTAATACTTATTTATTGCAACTAACTGCTAAAGTGAATGATGTAGCCTATTATTCGCAGAAAATATGGATTGATACCGAACGCTTTATTCCTTTGCAACAGGAAATGTATGCCAAAAGCAATCAATTACTAAAGCGGACTGAGCTTAGAGATGTAAAGCAGATCCAGGGACGCTGGTTCCCTACAACAATTGTTTATAAGGATATGCTTAAACAAGGCAATGGAACCGAATTTAAAATGACGTCAATTCTGTTTGATCAGAAAATCCCCGAGTATATCTTCTCAAAGGCAGCGTTAAAACAATAGTATGTTCTTATAATGCCTGTTTCTCAAACAGGGCCCAAAAAATAATGCCAGGATTTCGGCCAGGTGCAGCCACATTCAGTTTTTTATTAAATTACTGAGGTGTCTCCCTGTGTACTTGCATTACTGTTTCTTGTATGAAAGAGGTTAGTTTGACAATACTTATCCAGAACAGTTCCATTTAAGCAAATTGCACTATATTTTTCATCTATTGTTATTTCAATAACAAAAAGAAATTAATTTTACAAAAAAAAATAATCCTATGAATTTATCGCATATTGAACACATTGGCATTGCCGTTAAAAGTCTGGAAATCAGTATTCCGTATTGGGAAAATGTATTCGGACTGAAATGTTATGCCATCGAAGAAGTTGCAGACCAACGGGTAAAGACGGCTTTCTTTATGGTTGGTCAAACCAAGATTGAATTGCTCGAAAGCACCGACCCTGAAGGTCCTATAGGGAAATTTCTGGATAAAAAAGGTGAAGGGATACATCATATTGCTTTTGCTGTTAATGATATCGAAAGTGCACTAGCCGAAACCGAAACTAACGGGATACAACTTATCGACAAGCAATCGCGTAAAGGCGCTGAAGGCATGAGTATAGGTTTCCTGCATCCGAAATCGACATTCGGTGTTCTAACTGAACTTTGTGAAAATAAAAATATATAACACTGGGTGCAGAGGTTCCGGGTTCCGGGTTCCGGGTTTCGCGTTCCGGGTTCCGGGTTCCGCGTTCCGGGTTCCGGGTTTCGCGTTCCGGGTTCCGGGTTCCGACGTTCCGGGTTCCAACGGCACTCGGCACTCGATACCCGGCACCCGGTGCATTTAATTTGAAAACATTAATACAACATTATATCCTTGTTTGATTTTAAAAATAAAAGATTTGTTTATTCACAAAGAAAGTCCCGATATTCCGGGGCTTTTTTTACTTTTACTTTTTATTCATTTCAAGTTACGTTGTTTCTAATCAATTCATAATATGCTTATTATAGGAATCGCCGGTGGCTCGGGATGTGGTAAGACTACAGTTGTTCGCGAAATTATTAAACGTTTACCTAAGAATTCCGTGTCGGTGATTCCCCAGGATGCCTATTATTGGGATAACGGGCATCTGACTCCGGAAGAAAAACTTAAAATAAATTTCGATCATCCCAATTCAATTGAATGGGGCCTGCTTGTTGAACACCTGGATGCACTTCGCAGGGGTGAAAGCATCGAAATGCCAGTATATTCCTATATCTCCTGTGCCAGGCTTCCCGAAACCGTAAAGATTGAACCCAGGCAAGTAATTCTTGTTGAAGGCATATTGATTTTCAGCGATTTAAAATTAATCAAACGACTTGATATAAAAGTTTTTGTGGATGCTGAAAGCGATGACAGGCTTACCCGCATCATTCGCCGCGACACGATTGAGCGTGGACGTGACTACACACAGGTACTTGAACATTACAACCGCTGGGTAAAACCCATGCATCTCCAGTTTATTGAGCCTACCAAACGGTATGCCGATATTATTGTTCCCCAGGGTGGCGAAAATAAAGTAGCTATTGATATTCTGACATCGAGAATAAAAATGAAGCTGGAATCGGGGGATTAAAAGTGGAAAGTGAATAGACTTACACGGTCAAAAAATCGTGCTAATTGGAACTAACCGGAGTAAAAATTACTATTAGAAAGGTAGAAAAATGGTCTTTGTAAAAGCTTCATATACAGTTGTTTATTTTTAGTTAGATGAAAGTGAACATCGGAAATGTACCATCTTCTTAAAGATTATTTTTTAGTGCAAAAGCTGCATACTGAAATCTCAGATTTACTTAAAAGGTAGATTACCCTTAATTTTTGCTGATTCGTTTCTGACAACTGCAAATAAGTTTAAAAGGTAACACATGCTGGTGGCAGTTTAATTTTATTTGATAATTAATTTTTAACTCTACTAAAAGCTTCAGTTACAATTTCTATAAAAGTTTTATTAAAGTCTTTTCTCAGCAAATAAAGTTGTATAAGCGCAATTCCCAGCCATGGCAACTGAATTAAGCCAAACGGCGTTATCAAAAATAGAAACAGGGTCGTACCGATTAATCCAAGCTTTACATTTTGGTGTTTACCAAGGATCAATAATCCCATACTTATTTCGAAAGCTGCCACAAAAAGAATAAAAGGAACCGGCGCCCTGGATACAACTTCGGAGAAAAAGGTTTTGTAGAATTCTATGAGAGAACCTTCTCCCATTTGAACAATCGACTGTGGATCAGTAAATGCCAGAACCGTGTTAACAGCTAAAGCCATTACTAAATAGAAGAAACCAAGAAAAATCCTGCCGGTATTTGGCTTTATTGTACATAATGCCATAACTACAAGCACGAAACCAATACTCCAGATTATTTTTTCATCCATGATTTTATTTTTTTAGTTAATAATCATATTATCGGTATTCAACAAATTACCACTTTTAACAGTTTCAGAAAATTGTTTCATAAAACGGGCAGCCGGCGAACCATCAACAATGTTATGGTCAAATGAGACCGTGAGACAAAGGTGTTCTCTCTCAACTAATTCCTCATCAACCTTAATGATTTTCCTGTTTATGCCTCCAACGGTAACCAGTACTGTTGCGCTGCCATGAGGAACAAACCAGACCGCATCCCTGCCAAACATACCGACGGCTGTGACGCATACTTTGCCATAGCGTTTTGCCATACGGATATTGTGATCGGCTATGCGGATAAAAGTTAAGAACAGGAAATCGGGAATAAATCTTGCCCAACTCATGCCGCTAAAACTGCCCAGATAATCTGACCTTTGCCTTTGCGCATCCCTGATTTCATTATGTATCTGCAGATAGGTTTTAGTCTCAGCTTTACTTATCCCTATTGGTTCAGGCACTTTCTCGCCGTTGATTTCCCGTTCAACCAGCACGCTTACAGTTACATTATCAAGTATTATCTGTTTCCTGCCTTTATGAAATGAGTTTAATAACGGATGATCCTTTAGTACGTGTGCAAGACAGGTAACGATATAGGCCGTTAATGAAAGTTTCTCACCGGTCCTTTCAAAATGCTTCTGCATCAGGCGACGAGGCTCCGTAATGTCAACTTCGGTAATGCCATGAATGGTGTTTTTCTCTTTGGTTACGGTTGCAGAAGCCATAACGGCACGCCTGTTAAAAGTCAGCGGAACAACCTTATACCCGACATTTTTCTTCATTTATTTCTGGTTTTGTTTGTGATTAGAACTAACTCGATTGAACCCGGGGATATATGAAAATCCATGCAAAGGAAGACGCAAAAATTGCAGGTTTCTATTTCTTTTCAGCAATTATTGTTATTGTTTTTTCTTCATTAATGATCTCTTTAGCCATAAATCCTGACAGTTTCAGAAAAAGTAAAATCTCATCATTGGTGAAAGCCCTCAATGTTGTTGTATCGTCATATTCGGCAATTTTACCTTCTTCTTCGATAATATATCTGGCATACCAATCGTATGTCCAGCCTGTTTTAAGATTTTTTTTTAATTTGCTTATCCTTCGTATCCGCTTGGTATTGTGTTCAATAGTTTGCTTAAAATCATTAAAGTTATCGAATATGCCATTCGCTTCGAAAACTCCGAATACAAATAACCCATTATCTTTTAGTGATCTGTAAACACCAGCAAAGGTATCAAGAATGCCTTTATTTTTGGTTATATACGCCAGCGAGTGCCCTGTTATTAAAACAGAATCGAATTGCTGGTCGAACGACAGATTTTGCATATCACACTGTACAAATGAATCTGATTCGATTTCTGCCCTGGCAATATCAAGCATTTCATTGTATAAATCCAAACCAAGATAATTATATCCGTTTTTCAGGAACCGGCGAGCAAGCATGCCTGTGCCGCAACCAATTTCTAATACACTTAAGCATTTATTCCTTTTTAAGATTGAATCATAAAAGTCAAACTCTTTGTCATAATCAAAAACATGCTGGTACATCTCGTGATAAACACTGGCTAATGTGGAATACAATTGAGTCATTTCTGCAGGTTTTGAATAGATGAAGGTGATTATGTGTTAGCTTTAATTCTTTGAAAGAGGTTTTATGTTGAGATCGTAAATGTCTAAATAAAAGCGTTTTGCATGAATTACAGAAGACTAACTTATTCTCTAAAGATTCCAGGAAAGAAGATTCTAACTATAATTCATATTAAAAATAATCCTGCCTGGGTGGAGTAAATACATCAATCACTTCGCCGCCTTCGATCACTTCAAGCGAATGCTCAATGTTTTCGGGTATTGAATAACTATCGCCGGTGGTCAGTATCTCATTTTCATCCTGGAACGTGATCCTGTACTTTCCAGAAATCACATACCCCGCTTGCTCGTTGGGATGCGAATGCATAGGCACAAATTCTCCAGCTTTAAAATTCATGCGTGTTATCATCAGCTTGTGTCCGACAGCCAGAACATCAAAGGAAACCCCCTTAAACTGCCTGCGTTTTGCATTTTCGTTTTTTGTTATCATAGTTTTTTGTTTTTGACCCAGCTAAATCAGATTTGTAAATTCCTCATTTGAATACTTCCGCAAAACTCTCAAGGCTCTTAAGGTGTTCCAGCGACTTGGTTGCCCAGGTGTTTCCATATCAAAATGTATCTGTCCGGGATGATGCGAGGGCAACTTCCAAAGCCCATCCTTATTTCTTTTGCTTTTAATAACTTCAATAGCGTCATCCATACGGGCATCATACTTCACCGCAGCATATTGGAAGTAATCCATTGCTTTGAGAATATCGTAATACCAGCGCATAGGGAAATAGAACTTCAGGAAGTTGGGATTTATAATCTCACCAGTTTTATCAGACCGAAACAGCTTATGTATAAGAATAAATTCCTCCGCTTCGGATTTTGCTTTTTCCAGTTCGCTGACCCTGTATGTATAACCGTTTCTTTTGTATTCAAAGATCCCTTCTAAAACCGAAAGCGTTGTATGCAATGAACTGTGAACAGCTCCAATTCGGTTCGAGTGGCAGTTAAAACCACCATCGCTCATTTGTTGGGAAAGCAATAAATCAATTACAGATTGAAGGAAATCTTCTTTTACATGAAAATAGGAAGCACAGTTCAATACCATTCCGTTTACACACACATCACTTACACGAACAGTTCCTATCGGTAATATTCCTCCGTCAGGACCTTTTTCGTTTTCAAAAATAATTTCAAGAGTTTCCTGTATTGCTTTATTGTCGGGCCAAATAGCAATGTTTTTTAAATCCAATAAGGTATAATGGCTCGAAATCCATTTGGGCTGATAGAAACTTCTTCCCCAATGTCCGTTTGGTAAACGGCAGGAAAGCAGTCGTAATCCCCAGCCTTCCGATTCTATTTTCTTCCTGAGTTGTGGTTTGTCGGTATCCAGCAAGTCCCTGTTTGCCTGGTATCGGATTGAGATATCTCCATCGAGAAGCCATGCTTCGATTTCCTTGTTTGTCATGGTGCAATCGGTTTTAGTGTATTGCGTTTAACTTTCCCGGGCTAGGCGTAGTTGGTTTGTGGTGGGTCTTGTGCGTTGGCAAACCAATCACGATTAGCCCGTGTTAACGCCTGTTGTTTTTCTCCAGAGCATATTTATTACTCGAAATTTTCATTTCATTAAGTATAATCCACCTATAATCCAATTGATCGAAAATCAGTGATTCGATCCTTTGCTTTTCTTCTTCCGGCAAACTACATCCGAGAATTATTTCTCCGATAGAAACTATATTTATTGGCATTATTTCAGGATAGTCAGGACCTAAAACAATCCTTACCTCTTTTTCATACTCCCAATCTAATCCCTTTGAGCAGATCCAGTGAAAAATTGCATCTTCTCTGAATTCTGATAGATTCTTGGTAATAAATTCACTATAGTAAACAACATTACTGATCAAGGAATCTCTGCCTAAACAAGAAGAAATTAATCTGGTATTAAAGCCTATGCATGCGCCCCTATGCTTATCAGCGTAATGAGCCCACATTAATATGTTGTCATCAATTTCGCTGAAGCAAGTTATTTTGGTAGATTTTTTCCTTTCTTCAAACTGTGCATCATGATTATCTGGAGGATCGTTCTCATCTTGTGCTATTATCGCCTTAAATCTCTTTAACTTTTCTGGAGTAATATTCTTATCTCGCTTTTCTAGTATTTCTAGCTTATGTTCTGCTGAAATTTTAGTGTCCACTAAATTATGATGGAATTCAAATGGATCATTGAAGTCCATTGGATGGGAGAACTTCAATGTTTGATTTCTGAGGATAAGTTCTAATCCAGATAAATCAACATATTTATAGATAGTTTCCTTCATTTTTTTAATAGGCGTTAACTAATATTTATTTATAATAAAATCGTACTATCCTTACCCGGCTTTGAATTAATATTATGATTCAAAACCCATGTTAATTATCTAAATATCAATTTATTAATAATGCTTTCAATCAAGAAATGCTTTCTTCATTCCTGCATTCAACTATCAAATATACAATTATTTCAAATATATAAATTGGCAAATTGGTTCATTGATTTTATCAGAAGTAGATGTTCGGAAATCCAATTTTTATTGCAGCATGTAAGCAGTAGTTTTTGATTTAATCATAAACATACCAGCTGTTTGCCACAGAAGTGTTGGCAAACAGATTTTAGCACTCACTTTAAGGGAAATTGAAAGAAACGCTTTAAAGTATTTTAACTTTGGGCGAATTTTTTTTACACCAATCCAGGTATCAGAAATAAAAATGAAGCAGGATGCAAAGGCCTAATAACGTTTCATGTTTCAAAAGTTCACTGGCAATATGGAATGCTCATTCCATATGTGCTGAAATAAGCTAAAGTGTCATCTAACATCCCACATCCGACATCCGACATTACAATTTATTATCCTCAGCAAACCATTCAGCATACGAAGTAACTGTTTCGCGAAGAAGCAAATGATGAAGTTTTACATTTGCCGGCATCTTATTTTTTAGCCTTGCAACAAAATCGACAAGCATATTTTCGCTTGTGGGCTGGTAATCGACGAGTATGGTGCGGCCGAACATTTCAGCATCAACATTGAAATCATCTTTTGATTCACGGTTAATTACCAATGCGTGGTCGAACTCGTCGATAATACTTTTACGGACAATCTTCTTCAAGTCGCCGAAATCCATAACCATTCCTAATTTTGTGGAGGCTGTATCCGATACCGGAATGCCGGTAACGGTTACCAGGAGTTCGTATGAATGCCCGTGAATATTACGGCAAAGCCCGTCGTAGCCTTTGAGGGCATGAGCCATTTCAAATTTAAATTCTTTTGTAAGTCGGATGGTTTGCAATGGTGATTGTTTTTTTAGTTGACTTTTATTATCAAAAAATGTTGCCTTTTGAGTGTTCCGGGTACTGAGTGCCTGGTGCTATCGGTACCCGGAATATGGCACCAGGAACTTATTTCTTTATAATCCGTGCCTGGTAAATTGTATTGTAGTTATTCAGTGCAAGCCTCACCAGGTAGAATCCGGAAGGTAGATTTTCAAGATCTAAAAAGGCTTTGTCGCCGGTAACAGTTAAAGGCGCAAAAACAGGAACGCCCGTTGATGAATAAACAGTAAAAACGTTATTTTGTTGATTGAAATCAGCAGGAAGTGTAACTGTACAGTTTTCTGACGCAGGGTTTGGATAGACCTGCAATGCCAATTGTGCCGGGCTTTCAGCAATACCAACATTAGTACTCCATATCATGCTGGCATATTCGGGGTGATCAATAAACGGGTTGCGGTTGTGCTGGTAAGAAGTATAAATCACATTGTTCCTGTCAATTTCTTTCTGACTAACAGGATCCGCTACATTCCATGTTGCAAGTAAATTGATGAACCATGGATCAAAACAAGGGAATGAAGTGCCATTTAATATTTCATTTGCGGTTCCATTGGATTGCCAGCTTGCTATAAGGTTTTCGTACCGTGTGGCCATATAAAAATAACTGCGGGCAAAGTCTCCTTTATATTCATTGATAGGCTCAAAAACAGTACCTGAATATCCTGGAAATGTACAGGTACCTAACTTACTTCCATTGCCGGAAGTATATGTTGGCGCAGTAACAGTACCATAAGGATAATTGCCTCTCATTCCATTTACCTTTAAATCAGTCGGATAGATATGAAACATGTCTGAAACCATTGGGCTGGCTTCTTTAAACCAGCTTTGAGGAAAACTATGTTCACGATTGTAACAATCACACTCATTGCTACCTGTACCACTACATTGGTTTGTGCCGAAAGTAAAGGAACAATTGGAATACATGTCCCATACTTTTCCATCGGGTTTTTTGTCAGATGTAGTGTATGCAGTCCAAAGTGCGGCATAACTGATTGAAGTATGCCCTTTAATAATATCATACAATGCAGTTTTAAGAGTTGCACCGGTTTTCCCGGTTGCATTATCATAATACCCGGCAGGAATCTGGGCTTTTGTAATTACAAGGATTATTACAAGCAGGAAAGTCAGTAGAGTTCTTTTCATGAATCTTAGGTTAGTTATTTTACTTGTATTGAAGTAGCTATGTTATTTAATGTCGAAAATTTTAGAAACGTGTTAAGTTTAAGGCTAATTGTATTGAAGCAGCAAGGAAAACCAACCCACCAATGAGCCCAAACCTGATTTTAAATAAATTAGTTCTCAATCGGACTGCCAGAAACAAGCCGGTAAATATACCTAAGACTAAAAATAAGCCGATCAACACCCAGTGCAGGTAAGGATGTACCGAAAGCAACCCGATAGCAATACCAATTGCCATTGGTGTTATCCCTTCAGAAAGGGAAGCTAAGAAGGTAACTTTATTATCAGTGTAATCATAAGCTTTTTCGTCAGGCTGGTTTTTAATATTGGTAAGCAGCACTTTAAGCCCGAATATCAGCAAGATGCAAAAACTGATGAGCATATTAGTCCTCACCTCGTTACTGCCTGCTTTATATCCAATCCATATGCCGACTCCTGCCAGCATAAATTGTAACAAAAACATAATACTTACGAAATAAACCTTCCTGATTAATGGTTCTTTCGCAAGCACAATTCCGGCATTCAGGTAAGTTGACCATGAGCTAAAAACCAGGGCCAGTGCCAGCAGCAGTACATTGAAAGTGTTTATTGCAACCATTGTAAGTTTTTCTATTTTGCCGGATATACCAATGCAGTTATTATTTCAAGATGCCCGCGATCGGTTTCATCAAATGAACTAAATGATGCACTGTCAATATCCAGCACTGCTAATATATTCCCATCCGTATTACGGACAGGAACAACAATCTCGGAATTGGAACGGGAATCACATGCGATATGGCCAGGGAATTTATGCACATCAGGAACAACAATACTTTTATTCTGTCCAACAGCAGCCAGGCAAACACCTGAGCCTTGTAAAACCTGGCAGGCAACCGGTCCCTGGTAGGGTCCGACAATCATTTTATCGTCATGAAGAAAGTAGAATCCACACCAAAAGAAATAATCAAACTTATGTTTAAGCACAGCTGCGATAGTAGCCATCCTGGCCACGGGGTCACTGGTTTTGGTAAGTAAGCCTTCGAGTTGACTGATAATCCGTTTATAACGGTCTGCTTTTTTTGATTCGTCCATGCGTGAAAAATAGTCGGCAAAGTTACAAAGAATCAATGTAGATTCCATTTTTACTTTATCTGTAAGTACAATAGTCAATCCGTTTTATTTATCCTGTATTCTTTACCTGAATAGCTATCGGATAACAAGTTTCTTCCTTTCTGAAAATTTTCCGGCATCAATATTCACAATGTAAATACCTGGTTTCAGATCGAGTTGCATCGAAGATATCACAGAGCCGGTCAGGGTTTGTTGTTGCAATAACCTTCCGCCTATGTCAAATATACTGACTTTATGGGGAACACCTGGTGAAATGAATTCAAAGTATAAAACACCGCCAAAGCAGGGATTGGGATAGAAATTAAAAGCATCTGGTGGAGTTATCGTGTTCAAACTTGTAGTATTTGTCATAAATGCTTCCAAAGCAGCTGTTGGCTTTCCATCTGCGCCCCAGCAACTTAAAGAATATCCGCTCCAGCTTCTGGCTCCTTCCGGTTCCCAGTAAATTACACCCAACCCTTTTCCGCCTGGAACGGTCATGGTTTTATCAATCACCGCCACCAGCATATCATACGTATTCTGAACCTGGGTATCAACACCGCCCACTTCCACAACCATGACATCTTTCCCATATCTTGCAACCATATCATTCATATTATTTCCAAGGTCATTAATGGTTGCGGTATAATCGGAACCAATCCAATAGGGATAATAAGATAATCCGATAATATCATACCTAATTCCCTGGGTTTTCGCGTTGTCAAAAAACCATCTGAATTTGGAGTTATCATTACCCGATTCAAGGTGGATTACTACTTTTATCGAGCTATCAACAGTTTTGGCAGCATCATATCCCTTGTTAAGTAATTGGCCCAATTGTGGCCAATTGTTTGAACTTCCGTCGGGCCAAAGCATTCCGCCTGCAATTTCATTCCCGATTTGTACCCATTCGGGTGTTACCCCACATTGTTCAAGCGTATCCAATACGTCAAAAGTGTGATTATACACATCATCTAATAATTGCAAGAAAGAATGGCTTGCCCAGGCTGCTGGTTTAGTCTGGTGCCCTGGATCGGCCCAGGTATCGCTATAATGAAAATCGATCATGACCCTCATGCCCATCGCCTGTGCCCTTAAAGCCATGATAACCGTTTCTTTTTTGCTGCAGTGTCCGTTGGTTTTATTATCCGAAGGATTTACCCAAACGCGGAGGCGAACGGCATTGATTTCCTTTTCTTCAAGAATTTGTAAACAATTAGTCTCTACACCGGCACTATTATAGAATTTATAACCGGTTGCTTCCATTTGTGATAGCCAGCCTATATCGGCACCTTTTACAAATTGAGCCTGGGCGGGTTGCAAAAAAGTAAAAGTAACGGTAAATGAGATTAGATTGATTAAACTTTTTAAGGTATGTAAATCTGGGAATCTGAGCATAAAGGGTATTTGTTTTTGACAAAGTTAATTTTAATATAGATGCTTGAAAGGAATTAAACCGGATGTTTTTTGAGAAATACCCGGATTTTATCATTGATCTCTAAAATATCTACTTTCCGATTCAAACCAGTAAAAAACTTTACCTTTGAAACCTCAAATTGTATATTTTATGAATTACAACGGTAATATTCAATCGCGGCTTCCCAATGCCGGGACATCAATTTTCGCAGTAATGTCAGGTCTTGCCAATGAGGTTGGAGCTATCAACCTTTCGCAGGGATTTCCTGATTTTCCCATTTCGATGGAACTTGTCGAACTGGTGAATAACTATATGCGGAAAGGATTTAACCAATATGCTCCAATGCCGGGTGTGCTTGCTTTGCGTGAAGCAATTGCTGCAAAGGCATCAGAAACATTCGGTATCACTTACGATCCGCAAACCGAGATCAATATTACAGCAGGTGCTACAGAAGCTATTTTCTGTGTGATCACGGCTATGATCCATCCCGGTGACGAAGCTATTATCATTGAGCCGGCCTACGACAGCTATGCACCTGCGGTAGAACTTAGCGGAGGTATTGTCAGATATTCATCGCTCCAGGTACCATCCTATACCATTAACTGGCCGGAGGTGGAAAGCCTGATCAACAGCCGGACGAAAATGATCATGATCAATACTCCGCATAACCCGACCGGAAGTGTGCTTTCGGCAGTTGATATGATGCATCTTGATATGATTACACGCAATACAAACATAGTGGTGATGAGTGACGAAGTGTATGAACATCTGATTTTTGATGGCATCAGACACGAAAGTGCTTGCTATTATCCTAATTTGGCTTCACGCAGTTTCGTAATAGGCTCATTCGGAAAAACTTTTCATACCACAGGATGGAAAACCGGGTTTATTATGGCTCCGGCTGAATTAATGACAGAAGTGCGTAAAGTTCACCAGTTTGTGGTTTTCGCTTCCAATACTCCCATTCAACATGCTGTAGCTGATTATCTGAAAAACAAGGAGAATTATTTACAGTTACCTGCATTTTACCAGCAGAAACGCGATTTATTTGCAGGATTGATAAAGCAATCTCGTTTCCGCATCATACCTTCGTATGGTACATATTTCCAATTGCTGGATTACAGTGCCATTTCTGATGAAAAAGAACTGGATTTCGCGGTGCGGATCACAAAAGAATATGGAGTGGCATCAGTACCGGTTTCACCCTTTTATCACGATAAACAGGATAATCAAGTACTGCGTTTTTGTTTTGCCAAAACTGAAGAAACATTAATTAAAGCTGCCGAAATATTATGTACGATCTAACTTTAACCCTTATTCAGCCCGACCTGGTTTGGGAGGATAAAAAAAGCAACCTGCTGAAGTTCGAAGATTTCTTTCAGAAAATAGACCGGAAAACAGACCTGGTTGTTCTGCCCGAAATGTTTAGTACCGGGTTTGTGGTTGAGTCCCGCGAACTGGCTGAAGATATGAACGGTCCAACCATTGAATGGATGGTCGGACAAGCAGCCAAACTAAAAAGCGTGATCACCGGCAGTCTTGTAATTCTTGAAAACGGGAATTATTATAACCGGCTTATCTGGATGCAGCCTGATGGGAAATATCAAACCTATGATAAGCGCCATTTGTTTCATCCCGGTAACGAACATGAGCAGTTTTCGCAGGGGAATGAAAAGTTAATTGTTGACTTATTCGGCTGGAAAATCTGTCCGTTAGTTTGCTACGATCTTCGTTTCCCGGTCTGGAGTAAAAACACATGGAAGGACGGTAATTATGAATATGATATCCTGCTATATATGGCCAATTGGCCGGCAGTGCGAAGCTATGCTTACCGACAGCTGCTAATTGCCCGTGCCATCGAAAACCAATGTTACGTTGCAGCGGTAAACAGGGTAGGCATTGATGGAAAAGGGACGAACCACCAGGGGGATTCAACCGTTATTGATTTTAAGGGCAAACACATTATTGAAATGACATCTGATGAAGAAGGGATGGAAACCGTCAGCCTGAAATACGATAAACTGGAAGATTTCAGAAAGGGATTTACGGTGGGGATGGATTGGGATAATTTCGAAGTGAGGAGTTAGGGTTTTAGCGTTTGGTTTTAGACGGCAAGCACTGAGTTTGTTGTGCTGGTTTCCTGGTTTCAGGAAAATGTTATATCAATTGTGTTAGCAGTTGAGTTTATGGTATTAGATTATTCAACAATTAGACATGCTATAAGTTACAATAAAATAGTATAATAAATTTACGTTCATGTAAATATAATATCAATATATTGAATTGATTTACGTTGACGTTAAACTAAATTGTATATTTGCCTGGAACATTAACTGATGATACCATGTACAAAAAGTATGTTAAAAGCGACCTGATTAAGCGTCCTTTGTATCTTGATAAGATGTTTCCATTCATCAGAAAGGATATTATCAAAGTATTGGTAGGTCAACGAAGAGTTGGTAAAAGTTACATCTTATATCAGCTTATGCAACATGTGGCTAATGAAATCCCCGATTCAAATATCGTCTATTTAAATAAGGAACTTCCTGACTTTAATAATATTAAAACTGATTCTGATTTACTGGCATTTGTAAAAAAGTACGAAAAGGAGAACAATAATTTCCTTTTCCTGGATGAAGTACAGGAAATATTGAATTATCCAGTGGCATTGCGGGCTTTACTTGCTGAGGGATTGTGGGATATCTGGTGTACCGGGAGCAATGCTGATTTTTTATCTTCCGATTTAGCGGGCAGTCTGAGTGGCCGTCACATCGAATTTGAGGTAAATCCACTGAATTACATTGAGTTCCTGGAGTTTCACTCCATGTCTCATTCACCTGAAAGTGTACAGCTATTTCTTAGATATGGAGGGCTGCCTTATTTGCGAAAACTGCCGTTAACTGATGAAATCGTATTTGAATACTTAATAAATATTTACAACACTATACTGTATAAAGATGTTATAGCCCGACACAACATCAGGAACAATCGCTTTGTTGAAGATTTGGTAACTTACCTTGCAGATAATACTGGCTCCATGGTTTCGGCAAAAAAAATCAGTGATTTTTTAATAAGCCAGCGTATTAATATTGCTCCGGTTCGGGTGATTGAATACCTTAATCACCTTGCTAAATCATATTTCATTACCAAGGTGGGTCGGGCGGATTTAAAAGGAAAGAAAATCTTCGAATTTGGGGAGAAGTATTACTTTAATGATATCGGGTTGCGAAATACAATTGTCGGGTTTAAACCTGCTGACATAAGTAAAATTCTTGAAAATGTTGTTGTAAACCATTTTCGTTCGTATGGGTATAGTTATACTACCGGAGACTACAATGGCAGGGAAATAGATTTTGTTTTTGAAAAAAAGCAAAACAAAATTTATGTCCAGGTAACCTATCTGCTGGCAAGCGAAGATGTAATCCAACGCGAATTTGGGAATTTAAAGCTCATAGATGACAATTATCCTAAATTTGTAATCTCGATGGATGATTTACAATTTGATAATGATCAGGGCATAGGTCATATCAGGTTACAGGATTTTCTGACACAGAAATTTTAGCGTATAACCTTCAGCTGTCATTTATTTTATTGAAAAAAGCTTAATGGAAAAATATTTAATTATAGGATTAGGAAACATTGGCGAAGAGTATGCAAATACGCGTCACAATATCGGGTTTATTGTTGCCGATGCTTTGGCCAGTGAATTGGGAATGAAATTCACCATCGAAAGGCATGCCTACAAAGCTGAAGCTAAGCTGAAGAACAAGTTGCTCATCATCATCAAGCCTACTACATACATGAATCTGAGTGGCAAGGCTGTGAAATACTGGATGGACAAGGAAAAGATTCCACTTGAAAATATATTGGTTGTTACTGATGATGTTGACCTCGAGCTGGGTGTTTTACGTTTGCGCACCAAGGGAAGCGGAGGCAGTCATAACGGGTTGAACCATATTATCGAAACACTTCTGATTACAGATTGGGCCAGGCTCCGGTTTGGAATCGGAAATGACTATGCCCGCGGTTTCCAGGTGGATTATGTGCTTGGTCAGTGGTCGAAAAAGGAAGAGAAAATACTTCTCCCTCGGATCGAAATGGCGGTTTCAATAATAAAGAGTTTTGTACTTGCAGGTGCAACACAAACTATGTCGGATTATAATAATAAGTAACCTTTTCCAGGCTTAAAGTCTGGGGCTTATTTCTAAACTGATTCCCAGGACTATGACCTCAAAAATAGATAATCTCCGCCTGAATTATAAAATATGGCTCGAAACTACAGGCCAGATAGGCGTACTTGGCGATAAAAAATGTGACCTGCTCCGGGCCATTGATGAAACAGGCTCCCTGAACAATGCCATGAAAAAACTAGGTTTAACGTATCGCAAAACCTGGGATAACCTCCGGAAAATGGAAAACGAATTAGGATTTCCCCTTATCAAACCCACCCGTGGAGGCGCTGAAGGCGGTAGCACAGTATTAACACTTGAAGCAAAAATTATAATTGCAGCTTTCGAAAAATTTCACTCAGAATACGATTCAATAATTCAAAATGGATTTGAAACCATTATTGCTGATCTTAAACAAAAAATTAAATAAAACTTATTGCAATTGTCTTGCACCCTTCTAAAATATTGATACTTTTGCCATCGAATTGCATATTATTGCAATTCGAAAAACAAGCTTAAAGATCAATATTTTATGAACAATGCCATCTACAATTTCCCGCTTCCTGCTAACGAGCCGGTACTTGAGTATAAAAAGGGTAGCCCTGAACGCAAGCAACTGGACGACGAATTACAACGTCAACTCCGGAATCCAATCGAAATACCACTGATCATCGGAGGGAAAGAAGTCAGAACTGCACAAACCGGGCAGGTTCGTATGCCTCATAATCATTCTCATGTGCTTGCAACCTATTACAAAGCATCCGAAAAGGAGGTTCAAATGGCCATTGATGCAGCACTTGATGCTCATCGGATATGGTCCGACCTTTCATGGACAGTCCGCGCTTCCATATTATTGAAAGCAGCTGAACTGATTTCGGGTAAATACAGGGCTGTGATGAATGCCGCTACCATGTTGGGCCAAAGTAAAAACATATACCAGTCGGAAATAGATTCAGTTTGCGAAACAATTGATTTTCTTAAGTTTAACGCATATTTCGTATCACGCATTTATGAAATGCAACCACGTTCGGCTTTCAATCAATTGAACAAAATGGAGTTCCGTCCGTTGGAAGGGTTTGTCTTTACCGTGAGTCCTTTCAATTTTACTTCAATAGCTTCCAATCTGAATATGGCTCCTGTTATGATGGGAAATACCACGGTTTGGAAACCGGCAACCACATCGTTGTTATCAAATTACTACCTGATGAAGATATTTCAGGAAGCCGGACTTCCTGACGGGGTTATCAATTTTGTTCCGGGAAGCGGTGCCTTAATTGGTAAAGTAGCCCTGGCCTCGCCCGACCTGGCCGGTATTCATTTTACCGGTTCAAACAATACATTTAATCATCTATGGGCGGAAGTGGCTTCGCATCTTCCCCATTATAAATCATATCCGAGGTTAATCGGTGAAACGGGTGGCAAAAACTTCATTTTTGTCCATCCAACGGCAGTTCCCCAAGAGGTTGCTGTCAATGCCTATCGGGGTGCTTTTGAATACCAGGGTCAAAAATGCTCGGCAGCATCCAGGATGTATGTGCCTCTTTCGCTTTGGCCGGAAATAAAGTCGGAGTTGATTCGAATTAGTTCAGATGCTTCCATGGGCGATGTAACAGATGCCGGAAACTTTATCAATGCCGTGATTGATGAAGGTTCGTTTGATAACTGCATGGACTATATAAATTACGCCAAGGCTTCAGATGATGCAGAGATCATTACAGGTGGAAATGGGAATAAAAGCAAGGGATACTTTGTTGAACCAACAATTATAGTTACTTCCAATCCAAAGTCCAGATCTATGGAAGAAGAGATTTTTGGCCCAGTATTAACCATATTTATTTATGCGGATAATAAGCTTCAGGAAATAATTGAACTTTGCAATACAACTTCACCTTACGGACTTACCGGTGCGGTTTTTGCCCGCGACAGGGTTGCCGCATCCAACATATGTGAGCAACTTAGGTATGCCGCAGGCAATTTCTACATCAACGATAAGCCAACTGGCGCTATTGTAGGATTACAACCATTTGGAGGTTCACGTGCATCCGGAACCAACGATAAAGCTGGCGGCGAATTTAACCTTATCCGCTGGATCAGTCCGCGGACAATCAAGGAAACTTTTCAGCCGGCAACAGAATACAGGTATGGATATATGATGGAGGATTAGTAAAAGGTTCAGCGTTCCAAATTCAATGTTCCGGGTGCAGAGTGTCAGGTTCCGGTTTGAAGCACGTGTTAATTGGAACCAGAAAAGGGGCAAATGAATATTATTAGATTCTGCAACTTAACCCAAAAGCATTTGAATTATAGAACATGCAAACATTTGAACAATAGAATTATTGAACAATAGCACAATAGAACAATCGAAGTTAACATGAGGCACCCGGCACCTGGCACCCGGAACTATTCCCTGAAAAAAACCACACCCTAAAAAAACACAACAAATTAAGTTAATCAAACTAAAAATGACATTAGACTTAAAGCTTTTAGGAATTGAACCAATTAATTCGGGTGCCAGCACTGGAAGTAACTGGCTGGATACCAAAGGCGAAGAAACAGCTTCGTATTCGCCGATTGATGGTTCGCTTATTGCAAAAGTGCAGAATGCAACCCTGGATGATTATGAAAACATTGTAGCCAAAGCAAATGATGCTTACCTGAAATGGAGAGTAGTTCCGGCTCCTAAGCGAGGCGAAGTGGTACGACAGATCGGTGATGCTCTCCGCGCAAAAAAGAACGAACTTGGTTACCTCGTTTCGCTCGAAATGGGCAAGATATACGAAGAAGGTCTGGGAGAAGTCCAGGAAATGATTGATATCTGTGAATTTTCAGTTGGTCAATCGCGACTTCTGAATGGAGCAACCATGCATTCTGAACGCCCTTTCCACCGCATGTACGACCAATATCATCCAATCGGTATCGTTGGAATTATTACTTCCTTTAATTTCCCGGTTGCAGTCTGGGGCTGGAATGCTATGCTGGCAGCTATTGCAGGTGATGTAGTGATATGGAAACCCAGTTCAAAAACCCCGCTTTGTGCAATTGCAGTTCAGAATATCATTGCCGAAACACTCAGGAAGAATAATGTTCCTGAAGGTGTTTTCAATATGATAGTGGCAAAATCAACTGTACTTGGTGATAACTTCGCAGCCGACAAACGCATATCTTTGATATCGGTAACCGGTTCAACAGTTGTAGGCAGGAAAGTAGCAGCAATTGTAGGGAAACGCCTCGGGAAAACTATACTGGAACTTGGTGGCAATAACGCTGTTGTAATTTCCAAACATGCTGATCTGGATATGACCCTTCAATCGGTTGTATTTGGTGCCGTCGGAACCTGCGGACAACGCTGTACCTCCACTCGCCGGCTTATTATACACGAATCTGTTTACGAAACTGTAAAAGACCGTTTGGTTGCCGCTTATAAAAGTATCAGCGACCGAATTGGCAATCCCCTTGAAAAAGATACGCTGATCGGGCCTTTGGTTGATGGGAAAGCTGTAAATAACTTCCTTCATGCCATTGAAGAAGTTCAGAAAGAAGGTGGAAAACTTGCTTATGGTGGGACAAGTCTGAATGGCGAAAAATATCCAAACGGGAATTATGTTCTGCCGGCAGTTGTTGAAGCCGAAAACCATTACAAAATGGTACAGGAAGAAACATTTGCGCCTATTGTTTACCTGATAAAATTCAAAACTATTGAAGAAGCAATCAGCCTCAACAACAATGTTCCGCAGGGATTATCATCCTGCATTTTTACCGAAAACCTCGTTGAAGCCGAGACTTTCCTCTCCGAAACCGGTTCTGATTGTGGAATTGCAAACGTAAATCTCGGAACTTCCGGCGCTGAAATTGGAGGTGCCTTTGGTGGCGAGAAGGATACTGGTGGAGGACGAGAATCCGGTTCGGATGCCTGGAAAGCCTATATGCGCCGACAAACCAATACTATCAACTTCAGTGGACAAACAGCATTAGCGCAGGGAATTACATTTGATTTTTAGTTTTCAGTGTCTGCACACCCAACGGGTGTCTGACACTGAAATGATTACTGTAACAAACAGGATAAATCCGAGATCTATTTCCAATTTTCTCTTCTCCTTTAACCGTGTCAAACACCCTTCGGGTGTGCAGACACAGTTAGTTGAATTTAATCCCTGTATTCTAAGCATTCATTAAAACCAGACAAATTGGGAATCCGATTCCCAACTTGTCCGGTTTTTGAGCTATCATCTTTTCGCTGATTAAACTGATAGCTATTATTCCCAAATTAATCCACTAATTTTGCCCCCGGATTATTATCAGTTCACATCTGAGTTACAAATTCAACCATTTCTCCATTTTCTATTAACCTTTTTTTACCCATGCCCACCCATACCCCTTCTATAGCAAAAATCTGGAATATCTCCTGGCCCATCATCATCAGCCTGGTGGCACAGAATATTGTTAATGTTACTGATACTGCTTTCCTCGGACACGTAGGCGCTGTTGAATTGGGTGCTTCAGCGATTGGTGGATTGTTTTATGTAACTCTCTTTATGGTGGCTTACGGTTTTACAACCGGTGTGCAAATACTGATCGCCCGGAGGCATGGGGAAAAAGATTATCCGGCAATCGGCTCTATATTCGATAACGGATTTTATTTTATAGGATTTTTAACTCTTATTCTTACAATACTCATCTTTTTATTTGGTGCTCAGATACTTAAACCATTTATTGCTTCTGCCGATGTATTTCAGGCAAGTACCATTTATTTGAAATACAGGATTTTCGGATTGTTTTTTGCTTCGTCAGCCTTACTGTTCCGATCATTTTATACGGGAATTACATTTACTAAATATATCAGCATAAGCGCGGCAATAATGGCTGGTCTTAATGTAATTCTGGATTACGGAATGATTTTCGGCAAACTTGGGTTGCCTGAAATGGGAATAGCAGGCGCTGGGCTGGCCTCTTCCATTTCCGAAGCCTGTGCCTTGCTTTTCTTTTTTGCCATCACGGCACGAAAAGCTCACCTTGCAAAATACAAACTCTTTGCTTTTGTAAAACCTGATCTCTCGATCATTAAAAGTACTCTTGACCTTTCACTTTATATTATGATACAGTTTGTTTTATCACATGCGGTCTGGTTTGGGTTTTTCCTGCTGATCGAAAAAATGGGTGAAACTTCTCTGGCTATTTCCAATATAATCCGAAGTATTTACATGCTTCTTATGATACCGGCCTGGGCAATGAGTTCAGCTACAAGCAGTATTGTGAGTAATGCCATTGGAGCCGGATATTCGAAGCAGGTTATTCCAATAGTTAGCAAGGTTTTGGTTTTCAGTATGGGTATAATGCTTACAATCGCTGTGCTGGCTGCATTTATCCCTCACTTTATGATTTCTATTTACACAAATGATATAGCGCTACAGGCAGCTTCAATAGATTCTTATTATATAATTCTGGGTGCTGTTTTCCTGTTTTCAGCTACTATTGTTCTGTTTAACGGTGTGCTTGGCACCGGAAACACACGCAGTGGCCTTGCTATTGAGGTGTTTACACTAAGTTTATACCTCGTATTTGCATGGCTGCTGGCTGTAAAACTCCGGCAACCTATTGAAATTGTCTGGCTTTGTGAATATATGTACGCAATTGTCCTGGGTGCACTTTCGTGGATTTATCTGAGAAAAGGGAAATGGGAAGGCCGGGTGATTTGAGAGTGGGAGTGTGTGAGAGTGGGAGAAGCGGCGATCGGGAGAAGGGGTGATGGAGTGAATTTCGAAAGTGTGCAAATCGGCAACCAACAAAATCTTCAAATCATTGAACCCCAAAGCCATTTGTACCTTGAACGCCGAAGGCATTTCCTGCCTGACTGCGTCAGCAGGCAGGGAACCTTGAACACCAAAGGCATTTGCACTTTGAACGCCGAAGGCATTTGAACTTTCAGCACTGAACCCAATAAAGACCCCAATTTTACCTGTTTTATCAGCCCTAAAAAGATTATTCCTATCTTTCGCCTTTGAAAAGAAGATTCATTGTTTTAATACTGAGATATGGAGTGGTTTGTAATTGTTAATCCCAATGCCGGGAAACGCAAAGGGGAAAAGGATTGGCTCGAAATAGCGGCTCTGCTTACTGATGCGGGTATCAGATTTGTTAATGTTTTTACCGAACACCGTGACCATGCTGTTATTCTTACACGCAAATATGTCGAAAACGGTTACCGGAATATTATTGTAGTGGGTGGTGATGGAACTTTAAATGAAGTGGTTAACGGGATATTCACGCAGGCTCATGTTCCGACTGATAAGATAACACTGGCAATGATCCCGGTAGGTACCGGCAACGACTGGTGCCGTATGTTCAACATTCCCGGCGATTACAAACAGGCAATAAAACTGATTACCAAACGGAAGATATTTATCCAGGATACCGGCACTATTAAATACATTGCTAATGAAGGCATTGAAAAAACACGCTATTTTATCAATATGGCCGGGATGGGATTTGATGCGATGGTAGCAAAAAAAACCAATATGCAGAAAGATATGGGGAAAGGGAATCCCATGTCGTA
Source organism: Lentimicrobiaceae bacterium (assembly GCA_041660125.1). Lineage (GTDB taxonomy): Bacteria > Bacteroidota > Bacteroidia > Bacteroidales > UBA4417 > UBA4417. The sequence goes on along the minus strand of JBAZWY010000028.1, from coordinate 42,590 downwards.
TGTAGTGAATATTCTGTCGAGTTTGTTTTTATATACCAGTACCAAAGTAACCATTATGCTTGATAACGAGAAAATAGCTTCTGATATTTTCAGTATGAGCGTTGGTATTTGTCAGTATAACGGAGGTGGTATGAAACAGGCTCCGGGAGCACTGCCTGATGATGGCTTGTTTGACATGACACTAATTAAACCGATCGGTAAATTCAAGATTATCCGGAATATTGTTAAGCTTTTCGATGGAAGTTTCACCCGTTTGCCCGAAGTAAGCACATTCAGGTCGTCGAAAATCATTATACATTCGGAACCTCCAATGTACATGGAAGCCGATGGTGAATCGCTGGGCCATACTCCCTTTGTTTTTAATATACTGCCTCAAAGCCTGTATGTGGTTAGTGGCTTAGAATAGTGCGATGTAAAAAATAAAAAGCGTTTGTGCTCAAAACAAGACAAATCCTGCTATTTATTTGAAATTCAAAGCCCCAAATTTCAAACACCAAGCCCTAGAGAATATTAAAAGAAAATTACAGACTTGGAATTTGTCCCGCCGCGAGGGATGGGATTTTGAACTTGGGATTTCAAAGAACCTATCCCGCGTTTGATTCTTCCTGTTCTTTCCAATCGCCCGATTGCTTAATCATATCAATTAACCTCGGAATGGCTTCGATTTGAGGAATGTTTTTATATGCAATATTCTTTCCTTTATAAAGTGTAACATTACCGGCTCCAGCTCCCACATAGCCGTAATCGGCATCAGCCATTTCGCCGGGGCCGTTTACGATACAGCCCATAACAGCAATTTTTAGCCCTTTCAGGTGTTGGGTTGCAGCTTTTACCTGCTGCAGCGTAGTTTCAATATCGAAAAGTGTACGGCCACACGAGGGGCATGAAATAAATTCAGTTCGTGTAATGCGGGCGCGGGTGGCCTGTAGAATTGCAAAAGCTATGTGATTAACAGCATCAGGCTGTAATTTTGGGGCAAGCGGCCAAATGGCATTACCAATTCCATCAACGAGTAAACTTCCGAAATCAATAGCGCTGTCCACCTGGAAACGAAGCAGGTTATCGGTTTGATATTTATTTTTAAGAATACTGGGTTTTTTGCTTTCCGATTTTATGTTTTCCAGTTGCTTGCGCATTTGCGCTGCATTTCCTTCAATCCAATGCAGCAATTGTAGTTCATGGTCAGGCAACGATTGAGTGGCCGAAAAATGTTCATCAACCAGGTATTTTACCCCATTTGTTTCTGTAATAACAGCCACCGGGTTATTGCCGCCAATACCTGAAACGGCAATGGTTTCACGCCTGTCGAATTGTATATTAACCGGAGTTGGCAGGTCGGTGATTTTCTGTTTTTTTTGCTTTCGCGAAGCATTATACCTTTCTGTAATAGCTTTTGCAACAGGAATTTCAATTTCGGGAGCGCCGGTAAGCGAAACTCGGATGGTATCACCAATGCCTTCTTCGAGTAGAGTGCCAATTCCTGCTGCTGATTTGATGATGCCGTCTTCACCATCGCCGGCTTCAGTTACTCCGAGATGAATCGGGAAATTCATGCCTTCGGACTGCATTTTTTGCGCCAGCAGCCTGGTGGATTGCACCATTACCCGGACATTACTCGATTTCATGGAGAATACTACGTTTCTGAATCCTTCATGCAAACAGATCCGGCCAAATTCCAGTGCGCTTTCAACCATGCCTTCGGGCGTATCACCATAACGGTCCATGATCCGGCCGCTTAAAGATCCATGGTTAGTGCCGATCCTGATGGCTGTTCCGTTTTGTTTGCAAATTGCAAGCAAAGGATGCAGTCGTTCGGCTATCCGTTCGAGTTCCTCTTCGTATGCTTTAAGGGTCAGATTACTGTGCGAATCACGTTTATCGGCATAGTTACCAGGATTTATCCTTACTTTTTCAATTATTCCGGCGGCTATTTCAGCAGCGCGGGGATTAAAGTGGATATCAGCAATAAGCGGAATATTTATGCCTTTCGCCTTTAACCCTTTTTTGATAAGCGCGAGGTTATGGGCTTCGTTGATGCCTTGCGCCGTGATGCGTACCATCTCGCAACCTGCATTCACCAGCCTTATGGTTTGCGCAATAGTAGCATCAATATTATTGGTATCGGTATTGGTCATGGATTGTATCCTGATGGGATAATTCCCACCCAGAGGCAAATCGCCTATGGTTACAATTCCGGATGTATAAGATGAAAGCATTTTTCCCCTTGCGTTGGTATTTTCGGTAATGGATCCCTGCTGATGCTATTTTATGATTCCTTTTAGCTCGGGATCGTTTTCAACCATTTTTTTCAACGCTTCCTTGCAAAGATATTTCTTGGTTTTCGCATAAAACTCAGACTTATATCCCATATTTTCGGCAATGTCTTTGGCCGACATTTTAGTAAGGAATAGTTTCAGTAGCTTTTGACAGTCTTCACTCAGGTTATCAAACTGCCTGACGAACGACTGGTATTTTTCCTCATATTCCAGGTGAACCTCAGTTCCCACTTCAGGATTATCCAGGTAACGGGTTAGTTCATCCTGGTTTTTGTGTGTCATCCGTTTGCGTTTAAGTTTCTGGAGCCAGATATTCTTGCTAATAGAATACAGATAGGTTATAAACGAGGAACTTAGTTCGAAATTATCGTCCTTTATTTTAGTTAAAATTACCAATAAAGCTTCCTGAAATACGTCTTCTGCATCCTCTTCGAGGCCTGCATTGTTTTTGATAAGATATTTTATGGTAGGGAAAAATTCCTTATACACATAGCGAATAATGAAATCACTATTGAGCCGGAGGCCTTCAACTATGGCAAAATCAGAATAGTGAATCATTTCCTACGTAAAGGTTTATTCAAACAGTATTAGAGTTTAGCATAATATTATTTTATCACCAGCTGATGATTTTCAGAATATTAATGCAGGTTTCTGCGGTTTTTGGGTCGTGAAGGTAATAAATATTTTAAAAATGAGACCTTAAAGTTTATGTAAATTTTATTAATACAATGTTATTTCATTTAATGCCAGATGTTTAAGTAAAAAGTTATAATTCTCTTACGAGTAAATGTTTAGTTTTTATATAATTAGGGATGCAAGAGCTTTGATTTATGTATAAATAGCATATTGCCAGGGTAAATGGCAAAGAATGGTTTGTTTTGGAAACGAAAACAGCAGGTTCATACTTAAAGGCAATGCAACATGCGTTTTATGAACTAATGAATATACTAAAAATCATTTCGCAGAGTTATTATTAAGCATCCGGTTATAATAAAGTCTTATGAAGTTTTATACCCTTATTTTATTGGTTTTTTACATACTGACAGCGTCAATACATCAGGCAAGAGCACAAACTGTAAACTATAATCAATGGCTTGACCATTTGCCATATAATGAATGTATAGCTGTAGCTGAAGCTAATAATTTAATTTTTGCAGCTACTCCATATAGCTTATTTTATTTTGATAAAACAGACAATAGTCTTAACCGGCTCAATAAGGTTACTCCGGGCGGGCTTTCGGATATAGGTATCAGCAGTATTGCTTTTTGCAGTCAATTGAATATTTTGGTCGTGGCCTACTCAAATACAAATATCGATCTAATTAAAGGTCAGGATGTGGTGAATATCCCTGATATCAAACGCAAACAGATACTTGGGGATAAGACCATTAACAGTATCCTGATCATTGATAAACTGGCATACCTTGCCTGCGGTTTCGGAATTGTAGTGCTGGATATTGAAAAACAGGAAATTAAGGATACATATTATATCGGACCTTCCGGTTCACAGATTAATGTTAAAGCACTCACCTTTCACCAGGATAACAATACTCTTTATGCTGCTACCGAAAAAGGCATTTATAAAGCTTCCGCCTCAGAAAATCTGGCTTATTATGTTAATTGGGTCAGGGACAATTCCATTACAGGGCCAAATGATAATTTCAACCTTATCGTGTCGTTTGCGGGGAAAGTCTATGCTAACAAGACGAAATATTCATTCGACTCTGACACATTGTTCGTGAACGATGGGAATAGCTGGAAATACTTTGCCCCAAACAATCATTCAAACCACACCTCTTTGAGAGTTTGCGGTGAGCGCTTGTTACTCTGCAATTATTTAAGAGTGGATAGCTATAATCCGGACGGCATCCTTGATGTGGGTTATTATTCATACAACCCGGGCACTGTCAGGCCGAATGATGCTCTGATTGATAGGGATGGTAAAGTGTGGATTGCTGATAATGACCACGGATTATGGACTATTGGCAATGATTTTATCGGATCCAATTATACCTTTAACGGGCCTGCGTCGCGGGATGTAGCTGCCATGGATATCAGCGGTAAGCAGTTATGGGCGGTTCCCGGTGGCCGGGACGCATCATTTGGGAATCTCTTCCATAGTGCTCAATTTTATACATTAGTTAACAATTCATGGAGTAGTTTCAACCAGGTGAATATTCCTGAGCTGGCTTCAATGCGTGACATTTTATGCATAGCGGCAGATCCCCGGGATGGAAGTCATGCTTTCATGGGAAGCTGGGGATATGGATTGATCGAATTCGATCATGGAGAACTGAAAGAAATTTATACGACTGAAAACAGTTCATTACAGAATGTTGTTGGATATGGATCCGGATACCTTAGGATCGGAGGTGTAGCCTTCGACCAGGACAACAACCTGTGGGTTACCAATGATATTGCACCGAATGTTTTGTCAATGCGCAAATCTACAGGCGAATGGAAATCATACAATCTTGGAGATAAAGGTACAGCTATTGATGTAGGAGGTATTGTTATAGATAAAGATAATCAGAAATGGATTCAATGTCGCGACCTGGCATTATTTGTTTACAACGATAACTATACTCCGGATAATATTGCTGACGATAAATATAAAAAACTAACCAGTGCCGAAGGTAATGGCAAGCTTCCAGGATCAAGTATTAACAGCATGGCTGTTGACCGAAACGGAGAATTGTGGCTGGGTACAGATCAGGGTGTGGCTCGTATTTTTTCACCGGGAAATGTATTTACAGGAGGCAATTTCGATGCTGAACCGGTTCAGGTTGAAGAGGCAGGCTTTCTTCATACACTGCTTGGAACCGAACTCATTACTGCCATAGCCGTAAACGGGAACAACGAAAAGTGGCTTGGAACCGATAAAGCAGGAGTTTTCCTGATGTCGGCCGACGGAGGCACGGAATTGTTGCATTTTACCGAATCCAACAGCCCGTTATTGTCCAACTCCATACAATCCATTAAGATTTCCAGCAACGGCGAGGTGTATTTCGGCACTTCCCTGGGAATAGTGTCATATAAAGACTATAAAGTAGAAACGAGGTCAACCCTCGATTCGTTGTTTATTTATCCGAACCCGGTGCGGCCCGGATACCTGGGCCCGGTTTTTATAAGCAACCTGGTGGCAGAATCGAACGTAAAAATTACGGACGTATCGGGTGCATTAGTTTGGGAAACCCAGGCGCAGGGAGGGCAGGTAATCTGGGACGGTACCAACCTCGAAAGGCGCAGGGTCAACACAGGGGTGTATCTTATTTTTGTGACGAATCCCGATGGCAGTCAGAAAAAAACAGGAAAAGTACTGTTTGTGCGCTAAAAGTTTTGCCCAATTCTTATTCTTCCTCAAGGGATTCAATCTTCCTGAATACTTCTAACAACTTTTTATTTAATTTCGGAGTATGATTATTTCGACTAAAGGAGTTGTACTCCATTGTATGGATTATTCCGAAACCAGCATAATAGCCCGGGTATATACGGAGCAGTTGGGGCTACAGACCTATATTGTAAAAGGCGTGCGTAAAAAAGGAGCGCGTATCAAGCGAAATCTTTTTGCTCCTTTATCCATTATTCATCTGGTTGCCAATCATAAAGAGGGGGAGGGCATGCGTGTAATGCGCGATGCATCATGCGAATATCAGCTTAATGGTATTGCAACCGATATGGCAAAAACTGCCGTAAGCATTTATATCAGTGAGCTTCTTTCACACACGGTTTCAGCCCAGATGGCTGATGCGAATTTATATGAATTTATCGAAGATGCAATTCTGAACCTCGACCGTGCAACTGGAGCCATCTCTGGTTTTCCGTTGTCATTTACCATTGGCCTTACGCAATTTATGGGATTCGATCCGCATAATAATTTTAGTGTCAACGATACTTATTTTGATATGGAAGGAGGTAATTTCTGCTCTCATCCCCCGGATCACCCATATTATTTATCTTCACCACTCAGCAACAGGCTGTCCGAAGTGCTTACCGCACTTAATTCCGGTATTATAAGCATCGTGGCTGATCATTCTACAAGAAGCGAATTATTGTCGAAAATGCTTGAGTATTTCAGGATTCATCTTCCCGCTTTTGGAGAAATAAAGTCGGTACAGGTACTTAGCGATGTGCTGAAGGAATAACGGGATTGATATGGTAAAGCACAAATTCATTGTTTGCCCACTGTTTCGTCAGCCGGTTTTGCATCACCTGCGAATAGCGAATCATGGATTCGCTGGTGAGTTTGCTGTATATTAGCAAATACGAGGCATTGGCTTTCGTTATCTGCACATGCAGCAGCGTTGGATCGGTGGTTGCCGGATCAGCCAAACTTTGGCAACCTGCATACAAAGCCAGCGCACGTGGTTTGGCAAATACTACCACTGCATCGGCTGGAACATTTTTGCTGATATAGCTAAATGCTTCAATAGCTGATTTCTGTTGCGGCCCTTCGAGAGTATTACCTCCCAAACGAATTATGCTTATCAGACCAGGCATAAATAACAGCATGATTAGTATACCAGAAGATATAGCCTTTTTCCATGCTGGAACCTGGGGTAGAAGCTGAACGGTTTTTAATCCTGTTACTGCATAAAACAGAAAAATAAATCCGAGCGGAACCAAAAACCTTGAACCTGAATTATTATAATTATAACCCAATAACATGATACCATAAAAGATAAAGCACCAATCAATCACTTGAGGCCCTTGCATCATTCGTTTTATAAATCCGAGCAACATCATAGTTACCATCAATGAACCGAGTAACGAAGAAAGTCCGTTAAAAATACCAGCTTGAGGAACATACAGGTACCTCAGAACTTCAATATACTGAGCCAGGTTTTCAGGAATGGTCTTTATTAAATTGACGGGATCATAGAAAAGGAGATAGTCGCGAATACTCCCTCCTGAAGGAATTTTAAAGATATATAAATTGATCATGTAGTAGATCAGAAATGGAATCAGGATTAAGATACCTCCGCGAGTGGCAAACTCAGTTGCCTTGATTTTATGCCTGATTAAAGAATCAATTTGTTCGACTACGACTGCTGCTATAAAAACGATGCCGGCTGGTCTTACAGCAAGCATAAATCCGGAAACTGAAGCCAATACAATTAATTGTTTCAGGTTTCCCGGCTTTAACTTCTGATGTAGTATAAAGCTTAACACCAGCAATGCCGAAAAAGGAATATCCGACATTACCTCACGCTTAAAAAGAACCACCTGCGGGTTGTAAAGAAAAATGACGGCTAAAACCAACGCCGTGATCCATGAGAAATAGTTTCGGTAAAAAACGACCATCAATATTCCAAGCACAATATAAAGCAGTGAGATTAATGTTATAAAAGCCTCAATTTTATTGCCTGCAATTGCATACACAGGCGCCAGCATAAGTGGAAATCCCATAGGGTAGGCTTTTGGCCCGATTCTTGGATTTAACGTGTTGTAGATATAACCTGTTTGGGATTGTGGAATGTTGTGTACTGTATTTCCAGCCTGGTGAATGTATTGAGCAAAATCGTCGCCCCAGTCGTGGCTGGTGTGAGTACCGATAAAAAGAAGCGGAAGAAAAAGAATTGCGGCTATAACAATTAGCGACCTTGGTTTTGAAAGTATATTTTTAAATCGAAGTTTTGTATTCTCGTCCATTCTGTTTCTATTATCCGGTTTCAAAGTTAAGGAGTATTTTGAATGATACAGCTTAGTGGAAAGAAAACAAAGGTTGCATTTATATGACTGAAACTGGACTATTTCTAAAAATTCGCTAAAACCTAAATTCAACGTCTGTTCTTTTAGCTTGTATTATTCGTGCAGAAGATAAAAGATAAAAGTAAAAAGATAAAAGTCAGGCAGTTGCAAATCATTTTCATAATTTATTTTGTAAAGATGATTTTTATGATTGCCTTCATAATGTTTTGATCCTTTTGCCTTTATCCTTTTACTTTTGTCTTTTTTGAAGTATATGAATTAATCAAGTTAGACTACAGAAAATTAATAAAGTATATTGGTATAAATATTGAAATCAATAATATCCTGTTTTTACATGATTCCGGCCGGCAGCTAAAATAGTACATTTACAGCGTAAAAAGCATAAAAAGCATCACTGAACTTATACCATTGAATTGTTTTGTTAATTTTGGTTTCAGGTTTTAAATGACATTAAAAACTATATTTGGTAAAGAATTTTCAATTTACCGGTTTTGACGCAAACCTTTCTGCTAATTGGCTGTTTAGCACTTATCTTAATCGGATTTCAATAACTAATCTCAACTTTTTTATGATTACACGAATACTTCTTTCCTTTTTCATAGTTACATTGTTTGCCTCATGTTCATCTACCGGCAAGGTAGCTGAGGCAAAAAGCGAAAAACTAATTTTTGGTAGCGGAGGCGGTTTTACCGGGATGTATAAAAGTTTTGAAATTCATCAGGATGGCCGTGTTTTCAACAGTCTTCCAGATAATTCACAAAGCAGGGTAAAAAAACTTAGTAAAAAACATACCCGTGAGATTTTCATGCAGGTTGACAAGCTCAAACTGAACCATCCTTCCTTTAATCATCCGGGGAATATGACCTGGTTCATTAAATATTATTTTGCCGGTGATTCTACCGAATTTAAATGGGGCGAATCTCAATTTTCTGTTCCCAACGAAATAAAAGACTTTTATACACAACTGAATACTATTGTTAAATAAAAACAGGATTTATGAAACAAATATCTACTCTTCTCTTAGTATTGGTATTTCTGAATACCAATATTCAAATTCAGGCACAGAACAATGCTTTTTCGGTCAAAAAGAAACTTCCAGGTAAAACTATCGGGCTTCCACAGGCTGTGCAGCCATTGAACGGTGTTAAAAAGAGAATTAATCCTTCACAGACTCAGTTTCGGCCTATACAGGCAAACTTCAATTCCCTCAAGTTAGATCACCATGTGTTTTCGAATCCGGGTTTTAATTCAAATGGCAGGCTGATTTTTGTTGAAGGACATCTCCCTTTATCCACCAAATCATATGGGAAAGCAGTTTCGGACCAGGAGCTGTCAATTGAATATCTTACAGCGTTGAAACAAGTTCTGGAGATTTCTGATCCTGCTTCAGAGTTCGAGATAATAAAATCAGACTACGACGAACTTGGCATGCAGCATATTAAACTGGCTCAGAAATTTAAAGGAATTCCTGTTTATGGTGGTGAAATATACCTTCATAAACGCAATGGCAGCATCGATCTTTTCAATGGGAATAGTTACCCTACACCGGAAATGAGTTCGGTAGTTCCTGTAATAGCCCAATCATATGCCAGTGAGCGTGCAATTAGTGATGTGAAATCACACACCTCCTTCCGGGAGTTGCTTCCCGAAGAAAAGACCTTTCTGAAATATAACGGCCCTGAGTCCGAACTTGTTGTTTATCATAAAGATGGATTACTGAAGTCAGCCAGGCTTACATGGCATTTGACTATAAGGCCTAACCTGGTTGAGCGCTGGGAATATTTTGTGGATGCAACAACCGGCGAAATCCTTCATTTTTATAATAACACCCAAAGTGACGGAGATGTTACAGCTACAGGTCTTGATCTGAACGGGGTTAGCCGGAGCTTTCATGCCTACTTGCAAGCTGGAACCTATTACCTCGCTGATATATCGCGGCCCATGTATAATGCCCAGGCCGGAAGTGGAATGATTTCAACGTATGATGCAAATAATACCTCAACCGGAGCAAATTTTGCCGCATCACTTGTGACTTCTGCAAACCTGAATTCATGGCCGGCTAAGGCAGTTTCAGCTCAATATATTGCTACTGTCACCTACGAATATTACAGAGTCACCCATGGCTGGAATTCCATAAATAATAAAGGCTGCGATATTCCTTTGATTATCAATATCACTAATGAAGATGGCAGTAGTATGGAAAATGCTTTCTGGAACGGGACGGCAGCTTTTTTCGGGAATGGTGGAAGCACTTTTAAACCTTTGTCAGGCGGGCTTGATGTGGGGGCACACGAACTTGGACATGCTGTTGTCGGGAATTCTGCTAACCTCGAATATCAGGGTCAGTCGGGTGCTTTGAACGAAAGCTTTGCCGATATTTCGGGTTCTATGCTCGACCGTGAGGATTGGAAAATAGGAGAGGATGTTGTTAAGTCAACTGCACCAGATTTTCCAACCGGTGCCCTTCGCGATATGTCGAATCCGCACAACGGGGGAACGGGAATAAATTCACCTTCATGGCAACCTGCAAATATGAATGAAATATATACAGGCCAGGGTGACAACGGAGGCGTGCACACTAACAGCGGCATTCCTAATTATGCATATTATCTATATGCAACGCAGGTTACCCGCGAAAAAGCTGAAAAGGTTTTCTATAGGGCTTTGTTCAATTATCTCACACGCTCCTCCCAATTTATTGACCTCAGGCTTTCCGTTATACAATCTGCAAAGGATATTTATGGTAACAGCTCTCCCGAAGTTACGGCTGCCATGAGTGCATTCGATCAGGTTGGAATCACTGATGGGTCAGCTACAAATGTTGAAAACCAATTGCCGGAAAATCCAGGCTCCGACTTTATATTGCTTGTAAATACTGATCCAGCTGATCCCCATTCTTTATACCAATCAACTACAACTGCTTCACAGTTCACTCCACTTTCGCAAACGGCTGTTAATAGTCGCCCGAGCGTAATGGATGATGGCAGCGGTGCTGTTTTTATTGCTGGCGACAAAACCATGCATGCCATAAGCCTCTCTCCATCTTACGATGAATTTGAGATTCAGAATGAAACGATATGGGGCAATGCTGCCATTTCGAAAGACGGTGAAAAAATTGCAGCAGTAACCACAGAACAAGATTCAGCCATATGGGTTTACAGTTACCAGAAACAGGAATGGGCGTATTTTCACTTGTATAATCCCGGAACACAAACCGGTATTAAAACCGATAATGTGCTTTACGCCGATGCGCTGGAGTGGACTTTCGACGGTGAATTTATTATGTATGATGCCTACAATCAGTTTAATAATAATTCAGGACAGCCCACGGATTACTGGGATGTAAGTTTTATTAAGGTTTGGGATAACTCAACCGGCGATTGGGCTGATGGTTCAATTTTCAAAATGTTCACCAATCTGCCGGAAAACGTAAGCATTGGAAACCCTTCTTTTTCAAAAAACTCGCCCTATATTGCGGCATTCGATTACGTCGATAACTCAGGTGCAGTAAGCGATATTACCATACTTTCAGTTAACCTCGAAACAGGGGATGTTGGTGCAGTTTATAATAATGGCGACATCCTTGGGTATCCAAACTATTCGAAGACTGATGATAAAATAATATTTAATACTACAACAGGAACTGATGAGGTGGTGGGCCAGATTTCGATGCAACAGGATAAAATTAATCCTGCAGGCCAGGCAACTTTGCTGGTTCAGGATGCAAAATGGGGTGTTTGGTACTCAACAGGAATCAGGACAGTAGATTTGAACGAAGCTATTGCAAAGAATAAGATACGGGTTTACCCTAATCCTACTCCAGCAAAGGCGATTATTGATCTTTCCGCTATCAATGGGGAGAATGGAACAATTGAACTATTTGAAATCAGCGGAAAGAAACTAACATCGGGTACTTTCAAAGCTAACCAATCGGAAGCGGAAATTGATCTAACAGATTATGTTAAGGGAGTTTATCTGCTGAAAGTAAGCAACAACAAGTCATCAGCCACTATGCAAGTGATCAGAAACTAATTCAGGATCGAACTCGCGGGATAGAAGAAATCCAGATTCACCATAATGCAATTTAATCAAACATGAGTTGAGGTTTTTCTTTTCAGGGAAGCCTTTTCTCATTTTCAACCCTGACATTGACAACAGAGAATTTAACATTTTTTTTCTCAGTGTTCCTCTGTGTTCTCTGTGTTTCAGTGTTTTTTCTTTTTTTTTTGAACCACAAAAGGTACAAAAGTTAAAATCAATTTCATAGTGGTCCTTTGTGAACTTAGTGCCTGAGTGGTTTTATTTTTACCACAAAAGGCGCAAAAAGTAATTAATGAGCATGGCTGTTATTGGCCTTTTTCCACCAACTTCCATCTCATTCCCTTTTCATATCTTTGCAAAAAAAATCAAAAATGAATCTTGAATTAAGCGAACAGGAACAAATAAGACGTAATTCATTAACCGAACTCAATGCGCTTGGAATAAATCCCTACCCGGCCGAGAGTTTCCCTATAAACGTTACAGCACAGGCAATTCTTACTGATTATACCAGCGAAAATCATCATGCTTTTCAGAATGTTAGTATTGCCGGCCGCATTATGACCCGCCGTATTATGGGAGCTGCATCTTTTGTTGATTTGCAGGACAGTACCGGCCGGATTCAATTATATATCAAACGTGACGAAATCTGCGAAGGTGAAGATAAAACTCTTTATAACACTGCTTTTAAAAGGCTGATGGATATCGGCGATATTATTGGTGTAAGCGGTTATGTATTTATTACCCAGATGGGCGAGATCTCCATTCATGTGAAATCCCTGAAATTGCTCAGCAAATCATTACGTGTACTGCCTGTTGTAAAGGAAAAAGACGACCAGGTTTTCGATTCGTTCAGCGATCCTGAAGTCCGTTACCGGCAGCGTTATGTTGACCTGATCGTGAATCCTGAAGTCCGGGATGTTTTTGTTAAACGCACCCGCCTTGTTAATACCATGCGCAATTTCCTGAGCAGCAAAGGCTATCTCGAAGTTGAGACGCCCATTCTCCAACCACTATATGGCGGAGCAGCGGCCCGCCCGTTTACAACGCATCACAACAGCCTCGACATGACCCTGTATATGCGCATTGCCAACGAACTATATCTGAAAAGGTTAATTGTCGGCGGATACGACGGCGTTTTTGAATTCTCGAAAGACTTTCGCAACGAAGGCATGGATCGTTTCCATAACCCTGAGTTCACTCAGATGGAACTCTATGTGGCTTATAAAGACTACGAATGGATGATGGATGCTGTGGAGGAAATGGTTGAACGTATTGCCATTGATCTTCATGGGACAACGAAGGTTCAGGTTGGGAATAATGAGATTGATTTCAAACGTCCATGGAAACGTTTTACCATGTTCGAGGCCGTTCAGCATTTTACCGGTGTTGATATTTCGGAATTGACAGAAGATGAACTTCGTGCTACATGCAAAAAGTTCAATATTGAAACCAATGAAAGCATGGGCAAAGGCAAACTCATTGATGAGTTATTTGGCGAAACTGCCGAGCCTAACCTGATACAACCCACATTTATTACCGATTACCCGGTCGAAATGTCGCCACTGGCTAAAAAGCACCGCAGCAAACCCGGACTGGTTGAGCGTTTCGAAGCTATCTGTAATGGTAAAGAACTCTGTAATGCCTTCAGCGAATTGAATGATCCTATTGATCAGCGCGCACGCTTTGAAGAACAACTCGAACTGGGCAAACGTGGTGACGATGAATCGATGGTACTGGATGAAGATTTCCTCCGCTCACTGGAATATGGTATGCCGCCGACCGCCGGCCTGGGTATTGGTATCGACCGCCTGACCATGATCATGACCAACCAGCAATCAATCCAGGATGTGCTTTTCTTTCCGCAGATGCGCCCAGAAAAAGCAAGTGCTGTTGTTGGAGCAACAGATGAAGAGTTTGTGGCTATTGGAATTCCTGCCGGATGGGTGCCTGTATTGCGCAAAGCCGGAATCAAACTTCCGTCGGATCTCGCTGAAGCCAATCCAAATAAATTACTTCACGAATTGAGCGGGTTGCGTAAAAAACTTAAACTCGAAATTCCATCGCTGCGTTTAGAAGAGGTGAGTGCATGGTGCGGGAAATAACATTTTATATTATCATGGGATCGTAAACATTGAACTATAACTGCAGGGCGGTAGGCTTTTGCTTTTATCACCTCACCCTGCTCTCCTCAAGGAGAGGGTTGCTGACAGGTATGGTTTGTTAACGTGCATATTTGCAACCTTATAAAGTGATTTTCTTTAAAAAAGTAATTATAATTTCCACCATTACTGAATGGAGAAGTTTTGAATTTGCATTATCTTATTTCGAATTTCCAGCAAAACTCCTTTCAGATTGTTTTTCACCTGCTCATTATTGAACCGAAGAATGGTTATTCCAAGATTTTCAAGTTCTGCTGTTCTATTCAGATCATATTCTTTTGCGTCTTCAGTTTCATGAACCGAGCCGTCAACTTCAATCCCTAATAAATATTCATGACAATAAAAGTCAAGAATAAATTGCTGCACAGGATGTTGTCGCCTGAATTTTAAGCCTTCGCATCTGCGCGAACGCAAAGCATTCCAGAGAATTTTCTCGGCCTCAGTCTCACATTTGCGCAAATCTCTGGCATTTTCAAAAAGTTCTCTTTTCGCTCCGAAATTCAATATTCCCTGAAATGATTTTCTGGTATAAACCATAAGGTGAGAATCAGAATATAAAAGTACAAAATATCCATATAATAAAATCTATCGCCCTTCTCCTTGAGGAGAAGGGAGGGGATGAGGAGTTTTTAAAGCAAGCCTTCTCTGGAAACAGGGAGGCTTTTGTTATTTTATAATCTACTTGGATAGTATCCAGGCTGCAAAACGATATATCTCCAGAAAGGTTTATCAGGCTATAAACCAGTTTGTTGTATCAATCAATTAAAAATATTAGTGACGATATAGAAAAACTAATACAATGGGTTTTCAATTCCCTGGAAATAAAAAAGCGGAATATTATCAGTCTTAGTTTAGAATAGCTATGTTTTTGCCTGCTGTTTTATAAAGTTCATCCGGCAGATAATGAGCAAAAGTTTCTGAACCTTTATTACCATTTCAGTAGCCAGGCAAAAATAAGCGGGGCAACAATGGTGGCATCACTTTCGACAATAAATTTAGGAGTATCGATGGCCAGTTTTCCCCAGGTAATTTTCTCGTTGGGAACAGCTCCCGAATAGGAACCATACGAAGTGGTTGAATCAGATATCTGGCAGAAATAACTCCAGAACGGAACATCGTGCCATTCGAGGTCCTGGTACATCATGGGAACAACGCAAATGGGGAAATCGCCGGAAATGCCTCCCCCTATCTGGAAAAATCCAACTCCTTTCCCCGACGAATTAGCGCGATACCATTCCGTAAGCCACATCATATACTCGATACCGGTTTTCATGGTCGATGGCTTTAGTTCGCCTTTGATACAGTAAGATGCAAATATATTTCCCATGGTACTGTCCTCCCAGCCCGGAACTATGATTGGCAGGTTTTTTTCGGCGGCAGCAAGCATCCACGAGTGTTTGGGGTCAATTTCATAATCGTTTTCCATTACACGGCTGAGCAGAAGTTTGTACATATATTCGTGAGGCAGATAACGTTCGCCTTTGGCTTCGGCATCTCTCCATATTTTAACGATATGGTGCTGTATTTTACGGAAAGCTTGTTCTTCAGGAATACAGGTATCGGTTACACGGTTCAGCCCTTTTCCGAGCAGTTCGTTTTCCTGTTCGGGAGTAAGGTCACGGTAATTGGGAACACGGCGATAATGCGAATGTGCTACCAGGTTCATAATATCTTCTTCGAGGTTAGCGCCTGTACAACTGATAATCTGTACTTTATCCTGCCGGATCATTTCAGCCAGCGAAATTCCCAGTTCGGCTGTACTCATAGCTCCACCCATGGAAATCAGCATTTTGCCACCTTCGAGCAGATGTGTTTCGTATGCTTTGGCAGCATCAACCAACGCAGCTGAATTGAAATGCCTGTAATGATGCTCAATAAACTGTGAAATAGGGCCTCTGTTCATGGGATGTGTTTTTTGCAAAGGTAGAAAAATAGAAGAAAAATAGGCTGTTGTGAGCAAGGATTTGATTTATTAAAGGAATATTGTCAGGATTTATTATCAGTGAAACATTCAATAACTATTATATATAACACAGATTATCAATATAATAATAGGCCTTAGCTCAGATAATCCCTCACAACTTTTTTAATTCCATCTTTTACCATTTCCCAGGTTTGGCCTTTAAAACTTTCTGGTGTTTCACTTTCGTCAGCTTCGACAAAGTAGGTAATAGCATTTGGAATACTTATTGCCAGCATCTGACTGGGATATTTCTGTTTATGCCAATTCATCAATTGCTGCAAAGGATAGTGTTGAAGCAATTCATACAAATCCCAGAAATCTTTTTTTTGCGCCCTCCCAAGGATGGCCTGGATTTTCATTGCAGCGATATCAGCATTACTATACATTCTTATTTCGTCCTCTTTTTCGAAAGCAGCTATAGGTAGATGTGGGAAGTAAACAATATCTACTTTTATGTTTTGAATATTGCAAAAAATACCGAATTTCTTGTGTCCGCTTTCATAATCGAAATCATCTCCAAATTCATGCAATAATTCATTTTCAATGACAGTGTGGTCAAATTTTTCATGAAAAAATAAATCCAGATCAACAGAACTGCGGTGACCGTATCGCAATGCTAAAGCAGTTCCACCCACCAACGAAAAAGATCGGAGAGATGGCATGTCCATTAGTTTTTTCAGTAGGGAAAAAGTTCGGGGTTCAACTGTCTCAATATGTAACATCTGAATTCGTTTAAAGGTTTACCTGTTACTGCGCTGGCAAGATGTATCCTGTGTTCAGGCAAATACTTTGTATTTAATAAAGCTTCAATTACTTTTTCATCGCCATAATACCGGCGGCACTGGCGGATATCTTCCACATCTCCACGTTCAAAAACCCGCGCAATAACCCAGTTGGCTTTGGCGTCGTAGTCAATCAGCTCAAAGTTTACATCCCAGAAAATGCGTTTCTCAAATATGGGTTTCGCTTTCTTATTCATACTGCGAAAATACTAAAAGTGTATGGGATATCAATGAGATGGCAGGGATAATTTGCGGTGCCGGATATCGGATGTCGGATATCGGATGTAGGATATGTGTTACCGAATGTGCGATGTTTAGAAAAGCTATATTCGCCCTTTACCATGTTGTTGCCAACCACATTCCTCACTAAAATCCTATATATGTAATTCCTCTGCAAATAAACCGTACCTTTGCACACTTTTTCACAAGCAAAGTTTTCATGCAAAGTATTAGAAACATAGCAATTATTGCCCACGTCGATCACGGCAAAACAACACTGGTTGACAAGATATTACACAGTTGTAACCTTTTCCGCGACAACCAGGAAACCGGTGAACTCATACTTGATAATAACGACCTGGAGCGTGAACGTGGCATCACAATCACTTCTAAAAATGTTTCTGTTGAATATAAGGGTGTAAAAATAAATATTATTGATACTCCAGGTCACGCCGATTTTGGTGGTGAAGTGGAACGCGTATTGAAAATGGCCGATGGCGTATTGCTGTTGGTTGATGCCTTCGAAGGCCCAATGCCTCAAACACGCTTTGTTACGCAGAAAGCGCTAGCGCTTGGCCTTTTGCCTATTGTTGTTATTAATAAAGTAGATAAAGAAAACTGTCGCCCTGATGAAGTCCAGGAGCAGGTATATGAACTCTTCTTTAATCTCGAAGCTTCTGATAAACAGCTTGATTTTCAAACCTTATACGGTTCGAGCAAACACGGTTGGATGAATACAACCTGGGTTGAAGAAACCGATAATATTTTTCCATTGCTTGATGCAATTATAAAGTACATCCCTGAAGCTCCAACGCCCGAAGGACCTTTACAAATGCAGATAACTTCACTCGATTACAGTTCCTACGTCGGGCGTATTGCTATTGGTCGTGTTTCGCGCGGAGTAGTATCCGAAGGTATGAATGTAACTCTGTTGAAGAGAGATGGGGCCGTTACCAAATCGAAAATCAAGGAATTATTTTCCTTTTCAGGCCTTGGCCGCGTAAAGGTAGATTCAGTTCACTCCGGCGATATTTGTGCATTGGTTGGCCTCGAGGGTTTCGATATTGGCGACACGGTTACCGATCCTGAAACACCCGAGCGTCTGCCTGATATTCATATTGATGAGCCTACCATGAGCATGCTGTTCGCGATTAACAACTCACCGTTTTTCGGAAAGGAAGGCAAATTTGTTACATCAAGGCATCTGAACGACCGACTGCAAAAAGAAATTGAGAAAAACCTGGCCCTTCGTGTGGAAGAAACAGGCTCATCCGATCAGTTTATCGTTTATGGCCGTGGTATCCTGCACCTTTCGATCCTGATCGAAACCATGCGCCGCGAAGGCTACGAATTACAGGTGGGTCAGCCCCAGGTAATTATAAAGGAAATTGACGGTGTAAAATGCGAACCTATCGAAACGCTTATCGTCGATACTCCTCTTGAAGTATCCGGAAAAGTAATAGACCTGGTTACCCAGCGTCGTGGCGATATGTTGGCCATGAGCCCCAAAGGTGATTTGATGCATCTCGAATTCGTTATCCCATCACGAGGTATAATCGGACTTCGCAATGCCGTGCTAACGGCTACTGCCGGCGAGGCAATTATGGCTCACCGTTTCAAAGCGTTTGAACCCTGGAAAGGGGCTTTGCCACAGCGTATGGCTGGTGTGTTGATCAGCATTGATACCGGAATGGCTACGGCTTACAGCATTGATAAACTTACCGATCGTGGACGATTCTTTGTCGAACCGTTCGACCAGATTTATGAAGGTCAGATTGTTGGCGAAAACTCCCGTGATAACGACCTGGGTGTTAATATTTCGAAAGCCAAGCAGATGACTAACTTCCGCACCACGGCTAAGGACGAAGCTGTTCGGATGCCGCCTGCCGTTAAGTTTTCGCTCGAAGAAGCGCTTGAATATATTCAGATTGACGAATTGGTTGAAATTACACCGAAGTCGATGCGCTTACGCAAAATCTATCTGAAGGAACACGAACGGAAACGCATGTCGAAATAGAGGTGAATAGCAAATTGATAAATAGCAAATAGTTTTTTAAAATTTACGAATGACGATTTACGATTGATATGCGTAAATCGTCATTCTTATTTTTGGGAATAATTAATTCCTTTTAACTGCTTATCTCCTTCAGTCAAGTATAATTTATTTTGATTTAAGAACAAGGAATTCTGATTAACGATTTATGAAGTTCAGCATAATTTGTTGTTATTCAGCACACTTCAAAAATCAAAAATCGTTAATCCTTGTTCTTAAATCATTATTATAAAATCAATCTCCGATAACCCCTCCAACTTGACTAAAGGGGATAGGCATTTCCTTTTTATAATAAATTGCACATCATACATCGCAAAATGCATAATCTGCCTATTCCGCCATCAGCCTTTCAATTTCATCAGGTTCAATAGGAATGCCCGACATCAGGTTAACCGGCTCTTCGGCAACCAGAATATCATTTTCCAGACGGATACCAATTCCTTCTTCGGGAATATAGATACCAGGTTCGCAAGTCATAACCATACCGGTTTCGAAAACATCCTGGCGCGATCCGACATCGTGCACATCAAGCCCAAGAAAATGGCCTGTTCCATGCATATAATACCTGAAATAGGCAGGTGAGTCGGCAGTTTGATTTTTTAAATCTACTTTACTGATTAATCCTAACCCTACAAGTTCCTTTTCCATAAGTTTACAAACTTCAGCATGCCATTTTTCGATAGTAGCGCCGGGCTTTAACATGGAGGTAGCAGCTTTCAGAATGCGCAGCACAGCATCGTAAACCTGCCTTTGGCGAGGAGTAAATTTCCCATTAACAGGAATAGTGCGTGTCATATCAGCGGCATAATTTCCATATTCGGCTCCTACATCCATCAGCATCAGGTCGCCGTCATTACAGTTATTATAGTTGGTATTATAATGAAGAATACACGCATTGGCTCCTGAAGCAATGATTGGAGGGTAAGCATGGCCAGTTCCTCCTTTGCGGATAAATTCATGCGTAAACTCTGCTTCTACCTCGTATTCTTTCAACCCTGGCTTAACAAATCGGAGTACGCGTCGAAATCCGTCGTTGGTGAGGTCGCAGGCTTTTTGAATCTGCACAATTTCTTCGGGCTCTTTCACTAAACGCAGTCCAGTAATAATAGGAGCAAGCCTTTCATATGAATGAACCGGGAAATCAAGCTGCATTTTTCCGGCAAACCTTGCATCACGCACAGGAACTTCGGTTACAAATTTAGGATACTCATTCTGATTCAGATAAACCACCTGAACCCTCGACATCAGATCACGAAGGGTAATTTCAAAATCATCAAGCCATTTTACATTCTGTATGCCTGAAACTTCGCGTACTTCGTCCATCGTGTATTTGTGCCCGTTCCATACCACCATCATATCGCTGGTTTTAACCGTGAACAATATTTCGCGCATAGTTGGAACCGGATGTTCCGGGCATAAGGTTAAAATGCATTTCTCCTGGTCAAGGCCGGTAAGATAGAACATATCCGAATTCTGCCTGAAAATATGGGTCTGATCGCCGGTACGGGGCATTTCATCGTTAGAGTTAATAATTGCAAGAGAGCCTGGCTTTAATTTTTCAACAAGTTTGGCGCGATTGCGTACATACATTTTATTACTTATAAGTTGATAACGCATAGTATTGGTATTTAATTAGTTAACGCGATTTTGACATTTTCTGTGAAAAAAAATTAATTTTTCTATTCTGTGTACTGAAATCAAATAGTATTGTTTCTATATTTGCCTCTCACACAGGCGACCAAAAGTATGAATTATTTTCAATGCCAAATTAAGTGTTGCCGGTAAAAATATCAAATCATTAATCGTATGGGCAATAAATTATTATCGTACTCATCCATCACCAAAAAAGTTGTAATGGCCCTGGCAGGTCTCTTTTTAATTACTTTTCTGGTTATCCACCTGGCCATCAACTTACTGCTTCTGTTAAAGGATGATGGCGCTGCTTATAGCGTTGCCGTTGAATTTATGACAACCAATCCATTGATAAAAATAATGGAGATATTCCTGTTTGGCGGCTTTATAATTCATATCCTGATCGGAGTTACAATTCAGATACAGAATTGGATGGCCCGGCCTATAAGATATAAGGTTGAAGGATTTTCGCATCTTTCGTTTTTTTCAAAATACATGATTCATACCGGCGCCATTATTTTCATTTTTCTCTGCGTTCACTTCACGAATTTCTATTTTGTAAAATTAGGTTGGGTAAATCCTCCGGTAGGTGTTGGAAGGGAAGATTTTTACCAGATGGCTACTCTGCTCTTTGCTGATAAATTCTATGCCATCCTGTATGTTGTTCTTATGATATTCCTGGGGTTTCACCTGCACCATGCCTTTCAGTCAGCGTTTCAGACACTGGGACTTAACCATACCAAATACACGCCTTTCATCAAGGCGGTAAGTACGATATATTCCATTGTAGTTCCTTTGGGATTTGCAAGCATTCCCTTGTTTTTTATTTTCATAAAGTAACATGCATATCAAATGGCTGATAATCAGCCTATAAAAGCATATTTTGTATGACAAAACTCAATTCAAAAATACCACAGGGGCCCGTTGCAACAAAATGGAGCAGTTATAAGGACCACATTGCTCTTGTAAACCCCTCGAACAAAAGAAAACTCGATATTATTGTTGTAGGTACAGGACTTGCAGGTGCTTCGGCTGCTGCTTCGCTGGGTGCGTTAGGGTTTAAGGTTAAAACATTTTGTTACCAGGATAGTCCGCGTCGGGCTCACAGTATTGCAGCCCAGGGTGGGATCAATGCATCAAAAAATTATCAGAATGATGGTGACAGCATATATCGTTTGTTTTACGATACTATTAAAGGTGGTGATTATCGGGCCCGTGAAGGCAACGTGTACCGCCTGGCTGAAGTCAGCGGAAGTATTATAGATCAATCTGTTGCGCTTGGTGTGCCTTTTGCCCGCGAATACGGTGGATTACTCGATAACCGCTCGTTTGGTGGCGCACAGGTATCACGGACTTTCTATGCCCGCGGACAAACCGGTCAACAATTGCTGCTGGGTGCCTACAGTGCTATGAGCAGGCAGGTAAGCCTGGGAAATGTTGAATCGTTTACAAGGCATGAAATGCTCGACGTTGTAGTTATTGATGGTCGTGCACGTGGAATTATAGCCCGCAACCTGATTACCGGTGAAATAGAAAGACATTCGGCACATGCCGTGGTTCTGGCAACCGGTGGTTATGGGAATGTTTTTTTCCTTTCAACAAACGCCATGGGCAGCAATACTACTGCAATCTGGAAAGCATATAAGAAAGGAGCTTGCTTTGGAAACCCCTGCTTTACACAAATCCATCCAACCTGCATACCAGTTCATGGTGAAGCTCAGTCGAAGCTGACATTGATGAGTGAGAGCCTGCGCAATGACGGTCGTATCTGGGTACCGAAACGCAAGGAAGATGTGGAAGCGCTTCGCCACAATAAAATAAAACCCAAAGATATTGCTGAAGAGAACCGTGATTACTACCTCGAACGCCGTTACCCTGCATTCGGGAACCTGGTTCCGCGCGATGTAGCTTCACGTGCAGCAAAGGAACGCTGCGATGCTGGTTTTGGTGTTGGGGAAACCGGGCTGGCAGTTTATCTTGATTTTGCAGATGCAATCAAACGTTTAGGCCGCAATGTGATTGAAGAACGGTATGGAAACCTCTTCCAGATGTACCAGAAAATTGTGGATGAAAACCCGTATGAAAACCCCATGATGATCTATCCTGCAGCACATTATACCATGGGAGGACTCTGGGTTGATTATGACCTGATGTCAACGGTTCCTGGTTTATTTGTTGGCGGCGAGGCCAACTTCTCCGATCACGGTGCAAACAGGCTTGGAGCTTCGGCATTGATGCAGGGATTGGCCGACGGGTATTTTGTTTTACCTTACACCATGCAGAATTACCTGGCTGATCAGATCAACGTTCCACGATTTAAAACTGATCTGCCTGAATTTGATGAAGCCGAGAAACAGGTAAAAGACCGGCTGCAGAAGTTTTTCGATGTAAAAGGCACCAAACCCGTTGACCATTTTCATCGCCAGCTTGGCAAGATAATGTGGGAATACGTGGGAATGGCGCGTAATAAAGAAGGACTTGAAAAAGCGGTTTCATTAATTCGTGAACTAAAAGTTGAATTCTGGAAAGATGTAAAAATCACCGGTGACAACAACGAAGTTAATCCGGAACTTGAAAAAGCCGGTCGCGTAGCCGATTTCCTCGAATTAGGCGAGCTCATGGCTATTGATGCCCTGCACAGGAATGAATCGTGCGGCGGTCATTTCCGCGAAGAATACCAAACCCCCGAAGGCGAAGCGCTGCGTAATGATATGGATTTTATGTATGCAGCTGCTTGGGAATACCAGGGTGATGATAAAGAACCCAAGCTGAACAAAGAACATCTTGAATATGAGGCAATCGAAGTGAAACAGCGGAATTACAAATAGGAATTGAGATGTATATGTCACGGTTTCATTCGGGCCAATTGCCAAATTCCTGAATTACCCTGTTTATTTTAAAAAGCCTGTTTATTGAGAAACTACACTCGGAATTAAAAGAAATTAATATCAAGGAAATGAGGTTCTGATTTAAGGATAGTATTACCTGGCTGATTCCATCCCTAATCCCCAACCCCTAAAACCTAACACCTTCAACTATGGATTTTACACTAAAAATATGGCGTCAGAAGAATGCCAAAGCCAAAGGCAAATTTGTCACCTATAAAGTTAACGGAATCAGCGACAGCTCTTCATTCCTCGAAATGCTTGATGTAGTTAACGACCAGCAGGTGATTAAAGGAGAAGATCCTGTGGTATTCGATCACGATTGCCGCGAAGGGATATGCGGCGCATGCAGCCTTTACATCAATGGCCGTCCGCACGGACCCGATGATGCCGTTACCACCTGCCAGTTGCATATGCGCAAGTTTAAGGATGGTGATACCATTGTAATTGAGCCTTGGCGTTCCAGAGCTTTTCCTGTGATCCGCGACCTGATGGTCGAACGCCAGGCTTTTGATAAAATTATAGAAGCCGGGGGATTTATTTCGGTTAATACCGGGGGTATTCCTGATGCGAATGCCATCGCCATACCTAAACAAGATGCTGATACAGCCATGGATGCTGCTGCTTGCATCGGATGTGGCGCCTGTGTGGCCGCCTGCAAAAATGCTTCTGCCATGTTATTTGTTGCTGCCAAGGTTTCGCACCTTTCGTTATTGCCACAGGGCAAAGCGGAATCTACCCGAAGGGTACAGGCTATGGTAGCTAAAATGGATGAATTAGGTTTCGGTAATTGCACCAATACAGGGGCTTGCGAAGCTGAATGCCCGAAAGAAATTTCAATTGAACATATTGCCCGCATGAACCGTGAATTCCTGGGAGCAAAAATAGGTGCACAGAAAAAGGAGGTTAAAGCGGGAGGTTTTTAATTCGTTTTTTTCTTTACTATTTTTCTTATACTTTTTTCGTTTTTTTGGTTTATCTCGAAATAGAGCGTATTCCATTTTACTTGATAGTTAACTCGTTTAATATAAATCTTAACCTTTTTTATTATGAATAAATATCTTTTGACTCTCGTATTACTCATGGGATTTTTTGGAATTACCTGTGCGGAAAAAGCCCCGGTAAAATTCGGTGAAATCAGCAAAGCTGATCTGCTTAACAATGTTTATGCCCCCGACACCAGCGCTCCCGCCGTTGTGTTGTGCGATTATGGCTTTTTTAACGATGCCAGGTTCCATACTGTTAGGACACTTCGTATCAAGATTCTTAAAAAAGAAGGTTATGATTGGGCTAACCAGACTTTCAGAACCGATTCGAAAACTGATATAAAAGGTATTACCTATAATCTTGAAAACAACGAGATTGTTGAAACAAAACTTAAAAGAGAATCCATCTTCAGCACCAGGATAACTGACGACCTGTACGAAATGCGTGTTGCCATGCCTAACGTTAAGGTTGGATCCATTATCGACATACAATTTATGTTCGATGGCATTCCTTATGAATGGGATTTTCAGCAGGAAATACCGGTAGTACGCAGCGAACTTGAGATTGAACCCAGCTCATATGTTACCTATAGTAAAAACTTTTTCGGGTATATTCCGCTTAAAGCTAGTTCGGATAACCGGTGGGTTTCGGAGAACGTACCTGCATTCAAGCCTGAACCTTATATGACCTCATCAAAGAATTACCGATCAAGGTTAGAGTTCGACATTTCTAATATTTCATACCCCGGATATTACAAGTCGATAGCATCCAGCTGGGATGCCATACGCGATCTGCTCTATGACAATACGTATTTTGGAACTGTTTTAAAAGCCGACGGATACCTTAAATCAGCAGCAAATGATATAAAAGCACGCTGCAAAAGCCAGGATGAGATGGTTAAAATGGCTTACGATTATATCAAACAGATTAAATGGGATAAAACCGACAGGCTCTTAACAGACAAAACTTCCCTGAACTCGGCTTTTAAAGAAGGTAAAGGCAATTCAGCTGAGGTTAACCTGGCATTGGTTCAGTTGTTACAACGACTCAACCTGAATGCCGGCCCGGTGGTAATGAGCACCCGCAGCAATGGCAGGCTCTCGGCGCTGTATCCAAGTATTAACAAACTTAATTATGTGATAGCTGCCGTTTTCACTGATAAAGATACATTGCTGCTTGATGCTACCGAAACCAATTGCCCTTCTTACCTTTTACCCATGCGCGCTTTGAACGGGCAAGGCAAATATATGACTAAAGACATTACCACCTGGTTATCGCTGGATGCAGATAGGAAAGACAAGCAAATGATGATTTACACCCTTTCCATTGGAGATGATATGAGCGTAAAAGGAAAACTTGCCTGTTCGATGGGAGATTATGCAGCACTAAACTTTCGAAATGATTACGAAGACTTTAACAGCGATGATGAATACCTTTCCGATTTTAAAGAGGGTAAAAAGGGACTGAAAATCATTTCGCATACAATAGCAAACCTCGACAGCTTGTATAAACCTGTTAACGAAGAGTTTGAAATAGCCATCAACAATGGTGTCAGCGATATCGACGGCGAATTGTATATCACACCCTTATTATATGAACAAATAAAAGAAAATCCGTTTAAGGTCAGTAAAAGGGAATACCCTATCGATTATGGTTATGCACGCGATAATACAATTATTGTAAATTATACTTTCCCACAAGGATATACCGTTGTGAATTTGCCTGCCGGTATAAACCTGAAAATACCAGGCGATGCGGCTTCATTCAGCTGTAAATCAACTGTAACCGAAGGGAAGATTTCAATTCTATATAAACTTAATATCAATAAAAGTTTAATTCTACAGACAGAATATGCCGACCTGCGCGAATTTTACAACCAGGTTGTAGCCAAAGAAGCCGAGCCGATTGTTCTGAAAAAAATCTGATCGGAAATACAGGCATCAATCATTCTGTTTTCAATTAACTCATTTATATTTCTTATCAAACTATTGCTATGCAACAAAAGTTTCTCATCCCTGCCTTTCTGCTTATTCTCAATATTGGATTTTCAACCCGGATGCAAGCTTCCGATATTAAATACCGTGTATCTGATATTCCGAAGCAATTACTCAAGGATGCCAAAGCCGTAGTGCGAAACGAAGACATTGTTGTCGAAATAAATTCCAATGGCAAATTGGTTCAGAAGGTTAAATATGCTATTACTATTCTGAATAAGAACGGGGAAACCAATGGATATTTCAAGCATTCCTATGATAAACAAGTGAGAGTCAGTGGCATAAAAGCTAGGATGTTCGATGAATTTGGTGTTGAAATGAAAAAAAAAGGTGGCTTTGATATTTTGGATTATGCTATGATTTCGCAAGGAACCACCTATGCCGATAGCCGCATAAAAGCTATAATTCCTGAACAATTTGAATATCCTTATACCATGGAATATACGTATGAGGTAACATTTTCGGGTGTTCTTCAGTATCCTGATTGGTATCCAATTGACGATTTTAATGTAGCTGTAGAGAAATCAACGTTTTCGCTCATAGTTCCAAAGCAAGTTCAATGCCGGTATTTTGAAAAAAACATTACCTCGAAGGTTAATTTGAAGGAAACCATTGAAAGCAATAACTACACATGGGAGTTGAATAATATGGTTGCTTTCCGGGATGAAAATTTTTGTCCGGCTTTAAGCGATTTTGCTCCTGTTGTAATGTTAGCGCCTTCACAGATTAACGTTGAGGGTTATGAAGGTGATATTGAAACCTGGACAGGTTTTGGTCTCTGGATTAATCAACTGAACCATGACCGGAATAACCTGTCGGATGAGACAAAATCCAAAATACTAAAAATGACGGAGGGAATTACCGATGAACGTGCCAAAATCAAGAAACTGTATGAATTTATGCAGAATAAAACCCGTTACGTGAGTATTCAAGTTGGGATAGGTGGGTTTCAGCCTTTCGATGCTGATATCGTTGACCGGCTTTCATATGGCGACTGTAAAGCGCTTACTAATTATATGAAAACCATATTGGAAGTCGCCGGCATAAGTTCAAGCTACACGTTGATAAGGGCAGGAACGGAAAATCCTACGATAAAAACTGATTTCCCTTCGAACCAGTTTAACCATGCGATCCTTTGTGTTCCTCTGACCAACGACACCATCTGGCTTGAATGCACCAGCCAGAACAACCCTTTCAACTATATGGGCACTTTTACCGCCGACCGGCAGGCTCTTGTTATTGATTCAAGTGGAGGGACTTTAGTGCGTACGCCTTCACTCAATCTCGAAAAGAACCTTGAATCACGGAAAATGAATGTCACACTCGACCCGTCAGGAAGCGGGTTTGCTGATATCAAAACAATCTATAACGGCGCTCCTTACGATTCGTATGCATCTATCCTGATGAGCGACCAGGCCGACAGGAAAAAGATGGTTACCAGGAGGATTCATATCCCGAATTTTGAACTCGGCAATTTTAATATCCAGGAAACCAAATCCGAAAAGCCTTTTGTTACCGAGCGGCTTAATCTTTCACTCACCAACTATTGCACCCGCGTCGGCGATAAACTGATGCTTTGCCTTAATATCATGAACAAGCTCAGCGAATCGCCTTTTCAATCCTCAACCCGGAAAAACATGATTTCCATTAAATGGCCTGTTTATGAAATCGATACGATTACCTATGAGTTTCCCCAGGGATATACCTTAGAGAATGTTCCGGCAAAAGTAAGCCTTCAGTCCGATTTCGGTGAATACACTACCGAAGTAACAAAGTCAGGTTCAGCATTGCAATATGTGCGTACATTTAAAGTCTATAAAGCCGAACACCCTGTTGACAGGTATGATGAAATTGTGACTTTCTTCGAGAAAATTGTTACTGCGGATGAGAACAAGGTTATGCTGACAAGGGTGATGTAACAAACCTGGGATAGAGTTGTCTGCCCTAATCATAAAATTAGTCAAAATCAAACCACATGAATAAAACAAATGCGGTAATGCTTCGTAAACCTACTTTTAAAGATTATTGATCTCCTTATCGAAATCTGATTGAATCAGTTTATCTTGCGAAATGCGGTATTTTTCATATTCACCTTCGGCAAGGGCTAACGCAACTTCATGTGAGATTTTGCCTTGATGTTTTAGGACCGCTTCCTCATTAAACTGCAAAAATGCATCCAATTTGCTCACCCAATCATTCATAAACATAACTATTCCTTTGCCAGCCTGATTTTCTGCATAGTCCAGATACATGGATACAATTCTGTTTAAGCCATCCAGTTCTTCTGTGCTAAGGTAATTTTTCGCAATCCCAATATCTGTTTTCCTGATACTTCCTTTCGGAGCATTTTTCCAGCTAGTTAAACCCATATTTTCTTTAGAACTGTCAACTCTGGCCGCAATTATTTCAGCAGCGGTGAGTCCTGTAATTGCCCAATGTAGTTTATTTTGAACAGTAGCAAAAAAATCTTTTGTGGTTTGTGTGTTTACATCATAATCAGCGCTGCATTGCGAGTAGATATCAGTAATTTTTTGATAGAATCGCCTCTCACTCGAACGAATATCACGGATACGCGCTAATTGCTCTTCGAAATAATCTTTGCCAAAAATATTGTTCGGATTTTTCAGGCGCTCATCATCCATTGTAAACCCTTTGATGATGTACTCTTTTAATCGTTCAGTCGCCCAAATACGGAAATGGGTTGCCTGAGTAGAATTAACCCTGTAACCAACCGAAATTATTGCATCAAGATT
Organism: Lentimicrobiaceae bacterium; assembly: GCA_041660125.1. Classification (GTDB taxonomy): domain Bacteria; phylum Bacteroidota; class Bacteroidia; order Bacteroidales; family UBA4417; genus UBA4417. The sequence goes on along the minus strand of JBAZWY010000028.1, from coordinate 13,134 downwards.
ATAAAACTTTGTTTTATAGTCTTTGCCATCTATGGCAGTATGTTCCAGAATGGAACTAACTGAATTTTCGATTAACTCGCCGGTTTTAAAAATATTTTTTAAATGCTTGGTAATTGCAGGTCGTTGTACACCAAATAAAGTGGCTATTTTATCCTGCGTAAGCCAAATCGTTTCATTTTGTAAATAGATCTCAACCTTCACTTTACCATTTGGTGTAGTGTAAAGCAAAATCTCATTAAAACCTTCTTTTGCCTGTTCTAGTTTTTTTGCCATTGGTTATTCCTATTTATCATTTCCCTGACCAGTTCTTTTATTGCCATATCGAAACTTTTCGCTTGCCCTTATCCCGAACTACTCGGATTTTTCGCGTAATTGTCAACTCTATCAATTCACCGTTTTCAAAAATTTCTTTTAAATGGCAGGTAATGGTGTTCTCTTTAACTCCAAAAAGTTCTGCCACCATTTTCTGGGTAAGCCAAAGTGTTTCATTCTCAATATACACCTCAAGTTTAACATCACCATTGGGCGTAGTTTATAGGATAAAGTTTTGTTGTGGTTGAGATTCAGATTCACTCATAGGTATATCTACTTTTGCATTGTTCATTTAATCATCAATATCTTTTTGTTGATGTCAACGAAATGATCGGAAACTCCGTCAATACAGGTTTTGCAACTTTCCTTTGCCTTATCCACCGGATTTAAAAAGTTGCGCAAAGCAGCATAACCAAAAAGCTCATAAATTTCTCTGGCAAGCGAATATTCTGAACCGTCCTATTCATATGCATAAGCTTCAGAAGCCCGGTTGAGTATGGTTAATATCTCTTTCCCCTTCTTGAATGCGAATATTTTGGGCTGATAATGACTTTAAAGTTATATCTCAATCAACATCATTTGGTTTCTAAAATCAGGCAATCACTCCTTACACGCTATAAATGTACAAAATTTATAAACTTCAATACTATCATAAAAATGCCAGTCCATGTGCCATATACTTTGCTTCTATCCCTATTTCCCATCTTCCAAAAAACGCTTACCTTTGCCTTTAGTTTTTCCACATCACAACGTATGAAATTCAGTGATATCATAGGGCAGGAGCCGCTGAAACAGCGTCTTATACGCACTGTTCTCGACAACCGCGTTAGCCATGCCCAGCTTTTTCTCGGGCCCGAAGGTTCAGGTAAACTGGCGCTGGCCCTGGCGTATGCACAGTATATCAATTGCCGGAAACGCACCCCCGAAGATTCCTGTGGCGAATGTCCGTCGTGCAGGAAATACAGTAAGCTCATACATCCCGACTTGCATTTTATTTATCCCATCAACAAAACCAAGGAAGTTGACGATAAAAAAGTTTTCAGCAAGGACTTTATCGCACCCTGGCGTGAATTCCTGCAGGAGAATAATTATTACGTTTCGCTTCCCGATTGGTACGAAAAAATAGGGATCGAAAAGAAACAGGGAATGATCAATGCCGACGAAGCGGATGGTATTAACCGCACCCTTGCCTATAAAGCTTACGAAGCCGAATACAAGGTAATGATCATCTGGATGGTTGAAAAAATGAACAGTACTTCTGCCAATAAACTGCTTAAAAACCTGGAAGAACCTTCTGACAAGACCTTATTTATACTGATTTCCGAAAACCAGGAACAAATAATTGCCACCATACTTTCGCGGGCTCAACTGATAAAATTCCCGCGTCTGCACGATGTTGATATACAGCAGGCACTTGAGTTCCAGCACCAGGTCGGCACTGTTGATGCCAAAAAGATTGCCCGCCTGGCCGACGGGAACTATACCGCAGCCTTAATGCTTGCCGGAAAAACCGGTTCAGGTTCTGTTTCGCTCGAAACGGAACAGGAACGATTTGGTTTATTCCGCGATTGGATGCGGCGATGTTTTACTATTGCCGGCAACCTGAAAGAGTATGATAAGCTACAGGAAATGCTGCCGCTTTTACTTGTTGATGGAAGCCGTGAAAAGCAAAAAGAGATGTTGGCATACAGCCTGAATATGTTTAGAATTTGCCTGCAGTACAATGTTGGCAACCAACACCTCATTAAACTTGATGGAGAAGAACTCGATTTCGTAAAGAATTTCTCAAGGTTTGTTCATCCGCGGAATATTAAATTATTCGACGAGGAGTTTAACCGGGCCATCTTTCATATTGAGCGGAATGCCAATGCGCAGATCGTTTTAACCGACTTATCGCACCTCATTGCCAGGATATTAAAAATTCCGGCAATGCCTCAAGCCAAAAAAGTGTAAATTTGCCAGTTCATACCGGTTCAGGCGCTTTAACAAATGGCGCTACTGTAAACATCCGGAATATACTAATACAGAAGTACCTTCGTTACTCCTACGCTGAAGTTTCGCAAGGAAAGACTTTAACACAACATGGAAGAAAACATACCACTCAATATATCAAACAGGGAAAATTTAGGATCAAGAGGCTGTTGCAGCAATAATAACCCGCTTCTTAACCGGGCCGGTTCAGAACAAAAGTGCGCTAAACTTGCAACTTATGATTGGTTAAGCAATCTTCCCTTACCCGGGAATACCGGAAAATTCGATTGTGCGGAGGTCAGGTTCAAAAACAACCATAAGGACTTCTACCGGATACCGGCGGGGCTTTCTATTCATAACGGAGATATTGTTGCCGTTGAGGCGTCGCCCGGTCACGATATAGGCATAGTAACGCTTACGGGCGAAACAGCAAGGTTGCAGATGATCCGTAAAGGTGTGAATCCCTCTAAGGCCGATATTCGTAAACTCTACCGTAAAGCCAAACAAGCAGATGTCGATAAATGGTTGCATGCTATTTCAAAGGAACACGATGCCCTTTATAAAACCAGGGTTGCAGCATTGAATCTTGGCCTTAAAATGAAGGTAAATGATATTGAATACCAGGGTGACGATACAAAAGCAATCTTTTTTTATACTGCTGAAGACAGGGTTGATTTCAGGGAACTGATAAAAATACTGGCTGATGAACTCAAAATACGGATTGAAATGCGGCAGATCGGTATGCGTCAGGAAGCCAGCAAGTTGGGCGGCATTGGTTCATGTGGCCGCGAATTGTGTTGTTCCACATGGATAAGCGGGTTTCACTCGGTTTCCACTTCATCAGCCCGTGTACAACAGCTTTCACCCAATCCACAGAAACTTGCCGGACAATGTTCAAAACTTAAATGTTGTCTAAACTATGAAGTTGAAGCTTATAATGATGCCTTAAAGGATTTTCCTGACGAAAATGCCGTGCTCAAAACCAAACAAGGTGATGTGCTTTTACAGAAAATTGATGTCTTTGGCGGAACTATGTGGTTTGGGTATAAAGGTAAAGAACACGAAATGTTTGCATTAACAGTCACCAGGGTTAAAGAAGTTATTGCTCTGAACAAAGCGGGGAAAATACCTGAGAAAATAGAAGACTTTACAATCAAGCAGGACAAAAAACCCACCATTGGGCTAGTTGTTGCAAGCGAAGATCTGTACCGGTTTGATAAAAAAAAATAATCCTTGCACAAATCTGATGATAGTTAATACGTTCATGTATCTTAACAAAATTGTATTCCGGCATTCGCTTGTACGGATATACATGCTTTCAATCATAGCGGCTCTTCTTGCAACGGCTTGTAATAATTCAGCATTTTATACCGAAAGCGTACACCTGAAAAACAACGAATGGAAAGCCGGTGACACACTTTTTTATACGTTCAATTCAAAAGATACACTTGCATCCTACGATTTTTATTTTGATGTCCGCAATACAACAGATTACGACATGCAAAACCTGTACCTGTTTATCACTGCATATTATCCGGGCAATACTTTTTCGCGCGATACAGCCGAATGTATCCTGGCAGCACCTGATGGCAAATGGTATGGAAAAGGAATGGGTAAGCATAAGGACAGCCGATTCCTGTTTCGAAAGGGAGTGCGATTCCGCAAACCCGGAGATTATGTGATTGCAGTAAACCAGGCGATGCGGGAGGATAAACTGAAAGGCATTTCGGATGTTGGAATTCTGATTAAAAAACAAGCAGATTGAACGCAATTGCTGTAACGAAATTAGTTTTATAAATGAAAAATAGTAACCTGAATGAAAACGAGTGGGTGAAATGGTTCTGGAAATGGTACTTCATCTCTCTCTTGTTTATTGCTTTGTTTTTTACAGCACTCTCCTTAGGGTGGTTAGGCTTTATGCCATCTTTTGAAGAACTCGAAAATCCTAAAAGCAAGCTTGCTTCCGAAGTCATCTCAGCCGATCAGAAAGTACTTGGATCGTTTTACCTCGAAAACCGTTCGAATATCCATTATTCCGAACTATCACCCTGGTTGATAAAAGCGCTGATTGCTACCGAAGATTTCCGTTTCGAACAACATTCGGGTATCGATAGCAGGGCAATGATAAGGGTTGCTATAGGCATGATTACCGGCAAAAACAAAGGAGGAGGAAGTACCATTACCCAGCAATTGGCTAAAAACCTTTTCCCCCGCGAACAGCATTATACCATAATTGGTATTGGCTTTGCAAAGCTTAAAGAATGGATCACAGCCATACGGCTCGAACGGAATTATACGAAAGCGGAAATCCTGGCTCTATACATGAATACTGTTGATTTCGGTAGCCTGGCATATGGTGTAAAATCAGCTGCCAAAACCTATTTCGATAAAACACCTGCAGAACTTAATTTACAGGAATCCGCCACTCTGATTGGCTTACTCAGAGCCCCTTCCTACTATAGTCCTGTGCGAAACAAGGAACGGTCGAAAAAACGCCGCGAAGTTGTGCTCAGCCAGATGATGGAGAATGGGTATATCACCGAAAAACAATACGACTCGGTACGTGTACTGCCTCTCGATATGTCGCAATATACCTTACAGGATCACAACAGCGGGCCTGCAACCTATTTCAGGGAATATCTGCGGCAGTCGCTGATGGCTGATAAACCGGTAAAAGAAGATTATGATAATCCGGATGATTACCTGGGCGATTCGCTCCGCTGGCTGCGTGACCCTGAATATGGCTGGGTGGCCAAAAATAAAAAAGCCGATGGTTCTTATTACAATCTTTATAAAGATGGCCTGAAAATCTATACCACCATCAATTCGCATATGCAGAAATATGCTGAAGAAGCTGTTGCCGAACACATGGCAAATGATTTGCAGCCTGCATTTTACAAGCACTGGAAAGGCAATTCGCATGCACCGTATGATCTTTCGGATAGAAATGAAATTCAGAAATTGCTCATTGCCTCTAAAAAACGATCGGAAAGGTATCATAACATGAAGAAAGCAGGCTTGTCGAACGATTCGATAGAGCTAGCTTTTAATACTCCGATTCCCATGCGGGTTTTCTCGTGGAAAGGTGACATTGATACGATCATGAGTCCGATGGATTCCATTAAATATCACAAATGGTTTCTTCATGCCGGTCTGATGTCGATGGAACCTCAAACAGGTTACGTGAGGGCCTATGTTGGCGGGATAAATTTCAGGTACTTTAAATATGATCATGTAGTTGTTGCCCGCAGGCAGGTTGGATCAACTTTCAAACCTTTCGTTTATACGGTTGCCATGCAGACTGGACAGATGTATCCCTGCTCGCAGGTTCCCAATGTACAGTATTCTATCGAAACGAACGGGAAATTGTGGTCGCCAGGTAACTCGAGCGATTACAAGGAAGGTGAGATGGTTACCCTTAAAGAAGCTCTTGCCAATTCTATTAACTGGATATCGGTTTACCTTATCAAGCGGTTTTCGCCTGAAGCAGTAGTGAAGATTGCACGAAAAATGGGTGTTTTCAGCCCCTTGCCTGCAGTACCTTCCATTTGCCTTGGCACTCCCGATATTTCGCTGTATGAAATGACAGGTGCTATGAGCACATTCACCAACAAAGGGATTTTTGTCCAACCCTTATTCATAACCCGTATCGAAGATAAACATGGAAATGTAATTGCTCAGTTTGTTCCTCACCAGGACGAAGCCCTGAGTGAAGAAACGGCCTACATGATGATCGGGTTAATGAAAGGGGTTGTTGAAAGCGGAACAGGGTCGCGGCTTAAGTGGAAATATGGCTTTACTAATCCTATTGCCGGTAAAACCGGGACTACCCAAAGCAACTCCGATGGTTGGTTTATGGGGCTCACACCCGACCTGGTAACCGGTGTATGGGTTGGCGGCGACGACCGTACAATACGTTTTCGCAGTACATCTCTCGGACAGGGTGCCAATATGGCTTTGCCTATCTGGGCACTTTATATGAAAAGAGTTTATAATGATAAACAGTTGCAGCTCACACGTGGTGATTTTGAACGTCCACCAGGATTAAAAGAAGATTATTTTAATTGTGTTACTTTCGACGAAAACAATGGCGGAAACTCAGGAGCTGATGAGCAGGATAAATATTGAAAGTGGGATTTATTTCAAAAAAAACAATCTAAAAGGCTTGGCAAGAGAGGTTCTAAAATATATTGTATCCAAGAATAATTGAAAATGTTCTATAATGAGAATATGATGAGGAATTTTTAATTATATCCCTATTTAGCCCATATCGCATCTCAAAAGTATATTTATTATTCTGGTTAAAACCTAGTCCGAATACCCAATTAGGCCTGGAACTAATATCGGCATAGGTTCCCGGACCCGCACTGATCTTTGAATTAAAATCAAAATCAATAACATAGGAACCATTCAGGTATAGTTTTGAATTTTCGTGTAAGAACATATAATATCGAATCCCGAGTGGCAATTCAATTGACTTATAATCAACTTTATAATACCGGTAATTTATTGTGATGTTAGAGTTGTAATACTGAAAAGTTGGCTCTATAATCAAGGCCCACTTGCTTTTATTGAAAGGCAAAATGGATTCCACCTCAATGCCTGATCTTAAAGTCATTTTGTTCCCGAAATCAATTTCTGATGCATCTGATGGACTGATAAGTACTAAGGAAGAACTATTAAGCCCAAGTCTGAGGGATAGATTAAATTTATCCCTGTTTGTTTTTTTTTCATAATCAATAGATTGTGAATTCTGGCATTCATTGTAAAGCGTAAATATTTTAACTAAATCCTGGTTACTGTATTTAATCCGTTCAAGATCACCTGAAACAATTTTCTGGCATTTCAGATTATTTAGAAGTTGCTGTTTGAAACTATTATTTTCCTTGATTTCAGATTCGGAATACAGATAACTTTTAAATATAAGTTGTTCAGCAGCTGAACTATCCACACTATAAAAATATTTGCGAAAGTTGCCCTGTTCATAAGAGTATAATGTCGCTTTCCCTTCGACTAGTATCTTTAAAAATAATTGCTCATTACTAAATTCCGGAATTCTGCTTGTACTCAAATGATTTATATCTTCACTTGATCTGTCAATATCTACCGTAAATCGTTTGTATTTAGTGAAATCTGAAATTCCGAATTCTATTACAGTTTTGATATCTGCTACTTCTGGCACTGAATCTTCAGAAGACTTAAATGTAAACTCTGTCGGGCTATTTTTCCAATCTACATTTTTTATTAAACAATTGATTTTGTTACCATAATTATTTACAAAATACCCACTTTCATATTTGATTTGCGAATAACAATTAATACCCGAAATTAAAATTAAAATAAAAAACAGTTGTTTCTTCATTTCTGTTGAATTAGTATATGATTTATATAAATAATGATTTTCGAATAACCTATATCCTTCTTTATCAATAGGTAATTACGCGATAAGTAATCTCTTAAGACACAATTTAAAATAAGAATTTAAATAAATTGCGTTTATAAAACAGGCAGCACCTTAAAGTACTACCTTTTGCTTTTTACAATCGGTTAACCAGATTCTATTTCACCAGTTTCATCTCATCCACTAAATACCCCGCCCCCGCATATTTATCCACCACAAAAAGCACATAGCGGATATCGACATTAATAGTCCGTTCCAGTTTTATATCAAATTTAATATCGCTGCTCATGGCTTCGGAATTGCCGTCGAAAGCCAGGCCAATAAGTTCGCCGTTGGCATTTATTACAGGGCTTCCCGAGTTGCCTCCGGTTATATCATGTGTAGTGATGAAACAGACATGCATAATTCCATTATCCGAATAGGGGCCAAAATCCTTTTTCGCAAACAACTCTTTAAGCTTTGGCGAAACAATAAATTCCTGATTTGTTGAATCTTCTTTTTCCATAACACCCTGTAAAGTAGTGTAATAGTCGGCAAAAAGTGCGTCGGCAGGTTTGTATGGTTCAGCGCTGCCATAGGTTAAACGCATGGTGCTGTTGGCATCAGGATAAAAAGTAGTATTCGGGTTCATTTCGCGCAATCCTGCAATGTACAGCCGACGGGCCCTTTCAAATTTATCTTCATCCGTCATCTGCGCCAGACGAGCTATCATATACGAAGAAATAAATGAATTTGCAGCAATATAAGCCGGATCCTTTGTAAGAGTTTTCTTTTTCGGATGGTTTAGAAACTTCATTAAACTCTCCTTGGAAGCAAAAACAGAGCGTTCAAAAATATGATCTACATACTTTCCAACATCGCCCTTAAACTTCTTTTGGATAATCTGGTAACAATCGGGTATATACTCAGGTGCAACATTAACAGCGTATAGATCAAGAAGCTTATGGAGCATTTCTTTTTCCAGTTCAGGATTATAACTTTTATAAAACTTCTCAGCCCTTGTCTTATTGGTGAGTATCATTTCGCTAAAATCTGCCGAATCAAACCTGTTAACGAGTTCACCAGTCTGAAAAGCAATATACAGGATCCTGGCTCCCATAAGCAATTCGCCGGCATAAATAATTGCCTCGTTAGCGCGGGTTTTTGAGGCTGTTTGATATAACTCCCTGAAATCATCCATAACACTTGCATAATGCGATTTGTGGCTGTCGTCCTGGTTTGCCCATTCCAGGAATCGGTCTTCGACTCTTTTTTTATCATCAAACACTTTTAATCGAATCAAAGCCTTACTTTCCTGCAATGATTTTTTCCAGAAATTAGCCAGGTAGGCATAATCGCCCGCATAAGCAATACGTGTAGCTTCATCATCATCCATATATTTCTTCATTACTTCCATTTTTGCCCATTTCACTTTGATATCGGCAGGGTTGGTCTGTGTGAGTTTTTCACGGATTCCATACGATGTAAGATAGCGATCGGTAGCTCCGGGATAGCCCAGTATCATTGAAAAATCACCTTCTTTCACACCTGCCAGCGAAACCGGGAGGAAATATTTCGGTTGCAAAGGTTGATTGCTTTTTGAATATTCAGCGGGTTTGCCATCAGCACCCGAATAAACACGTAACAGGCAAAAATCGCCAGTATGACGCGGCCACATCCAGTTATCGGTATCGCCGCCAAATTTCCCGATGGACGAAGGAGGAGCTCCAACCATTCGAACATCAGTATACGTTTCATAAACAAACATATAATATTCATTTCCCTCAAACATGCTTTCAACCGTGGCTTCATAACCCGTTCCGGTTTCTGATTCTTCGATAATACTATCGGATGCCTTTTGGATGGCCTGGCCTCTTTCGCCTTCATCCATTTCGGGAGTTACATTTGCCAGCACACGTGCTGTCACATCTTTCATACGAACCAGGAATGAAACCGTTTTACCCGGGATAGGCAATTCCTCTTCAGGGCGCATGGCCCAGAAACCGTCAGTCAGAAAATCATTTCCAACAGAGCTTTCCTCAGCAATAGCTTCATAACCGCAATGGTGGTTGGTAATCAGCAGCCCTTTCGGAGAGATGATCGACCCGGTACACCCTCCGTGGTCTAACGAAACTATGGCATCTTTCAGGCAGGCCTGGTTTACACTGTAGATTTGATCAGCGGTGAGTTTCAGCCCCATCTGATGCATTGTATTGATGTTGTATTTGTTTACCAGCAGGGGCAGCCACATGCCTTCGTCGGCTTTGGCAAATAGACTTAAGAGGGTTACAAAAACCAGTAACAGAGTAACTTTGAGTGATTTCATCTGAATCATAATTTATGAGGTGTGATTTTGGATGGATGGAAGAAGATCAGGAATAATATCAATTAAGTATTAATAAATAACTGATAACCCTGATTGCTGAAAGCAGATATCAACCCTTTTAAAGTTACAAACATCCGAACTCCTTCATTTTTTCGTCCTTCACTTTAAATCCCAGCGATTTAGCCTTCTTCAGGTCATCACATCCATCGGTATTCGGGTAGGTACTTGCTGGTAATTCAAACCATACTGTTGCCCGGTTGTAATAGGCTTCGGCAAAGTCCGCCTTAAGTTCTATGGCTTTTGTGAAACATTCGTATGCTTGTTTGTACTCAAATTTCTTTGCAAAATCAACACCTTGTTTGTTCCACTCGCTTGCGGTTTGTGCAAAGGATACTGCCGATAGCATCAGTATCAGTCCGGCCAGTAAAATATATTTTTTCATCTTCTTTGGTTTTATTCAACAAATTTAACGCAAATTTTAACATTTGAGCATACAATCTGTTATACAACTGAAATATCAAAACCCTATATTTGCATGGAATAACTAACGGTTTTTTAAAATTAAAACATATACTCCCATGTTCAGTAATAAAATTTACACCCAACGACGCAATGCATTGCGTAAAATAATGCCTTCGGGAATTATTTTACTGCCGGGTAATTCCGAAGCAGCCTATAATTATCCGGCCAATACCTATACTTTCAGGCAGGATAGCAATTTTTCCTATTTCTTTGGACTCGAAAATCCTGATTTCGTTGGTATTATTGATGTGGATAACGACATCGATTATATTTTCGGAAACAACTTTGAAATTGATGATATTATCTGGATGGGCCCGCAGCCCAAGGTGGTTGACCTCGCCGTAAAAGTTGGCATTAAAAACACGGCATCACTCAGCGAACTTACAGTATTTATTAAGAATGCCATTCAGAAAGGACGACCGATTCATTTTACCCCGACATACCGTGCCGAAACCACCATTCAAATTTGCGGACTGCTTGGGCTCAATTGGCTGCGAATCAGCGATTATACTTCCTTGCCATTAATTGAAGCAATCATAAAACTTCGTTCGATAAAGTCGGATCTGGAAGTTGCCGAAATTGAAAAAGCCATTGAAACAGCCTGGCATATGTTCACAACCGGCATGCGCATGGCATACCCGGGACAAAAGGAACAGGATATTGTAGGAGCTATGGAAGGTATTTCAATTGCGCATGGAAGACCGGTTTCATTTCCGATTATTCTTAGTACCAACGGGCAAATCCTGCATAACCACCATCATGAAAATATACTCCGGGAAGGGAAGATGATGGTGATGGATGCCGGAAGCGAAACCGAATTGAATTATGCCAGCGATATAACCCGTACTGTACCGGTTGGCGGAAAATTCAGCCAGAAACAGCGCGAAATCTATGAAATTGTTCTAAATACCCAATTGACAAGTATTGCAGCAACCAAACCAGGTACTTTTTACCGCGATTGCCATACAGTGGCTGCCGAAACCATTACAACAGGTTTAAAGGATTTAGGCCTGATGAAAGGTGATGTGAAAGAAGCCGTTGCAGCCGGTGCTCATGCGCTGTTTCTTCCTCATGGGCTTGGTCATATGCTGGGTATGGATGTTCATGATATGGAAGGTCTTGGACAAATCCATGTTGGGTATGATAACGAAATACAGCCCAGCAAACAGTTTGGCACAGCCTACCTGCGCCTTGGCCGACGCCTGCAGCCTGGTTTTGTGGTTACCAACGAACCCGGCATCTATTTTATCCCCGAACTGATTGATATGTGGAAAGCCGAAAAGAAATATCAGGAATTCCTGAATTACGATAAAATTGAAGAATACCGCAATTTCGGTGGTATCAGGATTGAAGATGATATACTTGTAACAGCCGACGGGCACCGTGTGCTGGGAAAACCAATCCCCAAAACGGTTGCTGAAGTTGAAGAAACTATGGCGGATAGAATTTTATAATCACCCTACAGTGTCTGCACACCCGAAGGGTGTCTGACACTGACTGTAGATAAGCACCATGTTTAATTAGGATAATAGTATGAAGAAATCCATTCTGTATCAGGATAAGAACATAGTTTACACAGTTAGTGGAAATGGCCCTGTTTTGGTTCTCCTGCATGGATTTCTCGAATCAAAAGCAATTTGGGATGATTTTACCGAAACGCTTCAAAATGATTTTACTATAGTAGCAATCGACCTTCCCGGACATGGCGAAAGCGATCTTATAGCTGAATCCCATACAATGGAACTTATGGCCGGAGCGATTAAAGAAGTGCTGAAGGTTGAAAGAATTGAGCAGGTTATAATTACCGGGCATTCCTTGGGCGGTTATGTAGCGTTGCAGTTTGCGGTTGATAATGAAGAACTGGTAAAAGGATTGGTACTGTTCCATTCGTATGCAAGTGCCGACACTGAAGAAGCAAAAGAAAACCGCCGCCGCACTATTAATATTGTTAAACAAAACCGGGGTGGATTTATCAGGCAGTTTATTCCCGATCTTTTCGACCAGAAACATGTTGAAAATTATACCATAGCAATACAAAAACTCCAGGACCAGGCAGCCCTGATGACTTCCGATGCCATTATTGCAGCACTTAAAGGTATGCGCGACCGGCCTAACCAGTTGCAATACCTGTTATTAGCCGAAATTCCTGTTTTGTTTATTATCGGCAAGCAGGACAGCCGTATCCCTTATAGCCAGGTGATGGCGCAGGCTGTGATTCCTTCGCATAGTGAAATACTATTACTCGAAGATGTGGGCCATATGGGATATATCGAAGCACCCGGCAAAACTTTGCAGGCCTTAAAGCATTTCGCAATACGGTGTTATGAAGGATAGAGATTTCCGGATTTAATAACTAAGTTCGCTGGCGAACTCTGGAATTAATCAGCTATTGACATATGCTGTGATCGCACGCGTCTGAAAGAAAGATAAGTACGAACAGAGTTAGCATTGTGATTATTGTTTTGAAAAGTAATACCAATAATCATTATACTTTATATAGGGTCTGCTGTTTAATTCGCAAGGGCTTGTTAGTTAAATAATTATAACTATATTTGGGTAATAAAATGCACGGATATATGGATAAGACCCACAGAAAGCATGCACTTACCCCAAAATATGTTAG
>JBAZWY010000027.1:0-70862 GCA_041660125.1 Lentimicrobiaceae bacterium | reverse complement strand
TTGGTAATAATCTTATTGAGATCGTCAACCTCTGACTTACTTAGCTTGATTGTGTAATATATCATATGTCGGTTTTTTGACAAAGATATATCATTAATCCGTCATATCAAAATTAACTTAACACTAGTATCTGCGATTCAGTATGCAAGCTTTGAGAAACAATAATATTTGTTCTGGTACTGGAAAAGGATATGATTTATAGAAAACATATCGTTACCATGCCAATTACACTAATGTTATTCGGGTAAAACAATGAAACATTGGCTGCACGGCGGACTGTAAATCCATGAATTGCTATAATCAGCTACACCGCTGTAAGGCCCGTCCCGATGTGTTTGCTTATCTGCTTTTAAAATGAGACTCCATTCCTTTATACCGGAAAAATAATTCTTGGTAAACTGATATGAAACAGTTTCTAATTCAATATTCTGGCTCGATAAAAATTTGCCCCATTCATCTCTGCCATCCTTTTTACTCCAGGCTTCCAAAACACTTCTTTTGGGAGTGATAGTGAGATTATTACCGTTAATCAGGTAAGTACCATTTTCTTTACCTAAAAGTAATTTATCCATAAAAGGATCGAAAGTTTTGGTGACAAAGCTGTAGGTGCCATTGGTATTGAAAGTGTACTGACGGACAATGTAGTTCATAACGCCATTATTCATCCGGTAACTCGACTGGTCGCTGGCACTTATGCCCCATGTGCCAATAATTGAAGCATCATTGGTGGTGTTCGCGGTTATAGGTGGTGGTGTAGCAGTTCCCATCTTTTTGAACTCAACAGACTGCAGGAATGTGTCAATATCGTTTAAATACTCCTGGTTATTTAGCGTGATGACAATACTTGCACAGCGCTCAAATCCACTTATGGTGGTAAGCATCGCCTGTGCATCCGCATTGTTAAATTTAAATTTCGCAACCCCTTCTTTTACTTTCCAGCCATCCGTTTCATGCACTTCATTCAGAACGGGTACTTCGGTAGGACTATAGTTTTTCACAATCAGGTCCTGCCATTCGCTTTCAAAGTCAGCTTCAATATTCCCTTTACTGATTGTACTTTTCACGATACCAATCCTGCACCATGATTTATTTTTATTATTGATTTTAATATAACTGATAATGTTTTCAGTTACTTCTTTTTCCCACCCTGCTGGTGGTGTAAAGGCAAACAAATCAAAAGTTTCCTTTTGGGCAAATAAGCTCAATCCCGATAGACAGAAAACTAAAAAGACATATATTTTTTTCATATGATGCTTTCTTCAAAGTTTATAAATATGTTTTATTCAAATAATCCCCGACCTGAAGGTCGGGGCAATAAATCTGTACTTTGAGGGCAGAATCCGGGGCAATACATCTGAACTATTCAGGGCAAAACCGGCAGGGGCCAAGACCTGTATAGTTTGCAAAAATTCCTGACGACTGAAACCTGGTGTCAAGTTTACCGCCAATTCCAAATACAACATAACCGCCTTTTTGTGATAATGTGGCACGACCGACACTGCTTCCCACAACAGAAGAAACGGCCTTGTTTTGCCCGGTCGAAATATTGTGCATTACCACGTTAGCTGCAGGCACGCCTAAATTAGTTGCATTGGTCGAAAAAGCCACCCAGCTTCCATCAAACGTAATGGCAATTTTTTCCCCTTGCCCGATTGGACTGTCCGAATTACCTTGCTTTCCATCATCAGCATTACTTACCATTAAGGTACTGTCGGTATTACTGTCATATAGAAAAACATCCTGGAAGTTGTTATTATCGTTAGGCACCATGTTAGTAGCAGTAGTTGCATATGCAACGTAGCGGCCATTTCCTGAAATAGCCGGTGCTACTACCCTATTAGCACTTTCGTTACCCTGGTTGCGCTCCTTATGGTCCGAGGTAAGGCTTATTCGTTTAAGCGTTTTAGTGTTTTTCTCCCATAAAAAAATGTCCCATAGCCCATTATTGTCGTTAGGGACCAAGACTTCCGTATTAGAGTAAAACGCTACCCGGCTGCCATCGTAAGAAATGGAAGGTTTGGAACCACCTCCGCCTTTTTTAACTTTAGGATCAATGCTGATCATAATGGTAGTGCCCAGCGACATATCATGTATAAAAACATTATTATTGGAAATGCCTTTTTCTATATCGGAAATATTATCGGCAGCTGAAGTAAATGCGATCAGGTTTCCATCACCCGAAACTGATGCTTCATAACTTTCGGCATCAGCAGCAATGCCGTTTTTGCCAATGCTTATCGTTTGTATTTTTCCTGTAGCAGAATGCCAGACGAAAACATCACGTAAGCCGTTTTTATCACCATCAACCAGGTTGCTTGAATACGATTCGAAAGCTACTGTTTTTCCGTCGCCTGAAATGGCAGGGTAATAACTATCGGCATTGCCTTCTTCGCCACTGGCGGATGCACTGATCAATTTGGTGGTGCCAGTGTTGCGGTCGCGCCAGAATATCTGCCGGTGTTTTCCTGTAGAGCCTGCAAAAGTTGCCGAGGATACAAAAACAACATAGCGTCCGTCCTCGCCTGCTGCCCCACCCACATCCGGGTCGGTGCTTTCGTAAAAGGTGCTGAAAGATTTGTCATCGGAACTCCGGCTTACATTGTCGTAGGTATAATCGCTGCAAACCCTGAGGGTGTTTGCATTTTGGGGCATCGTTCCTTCGCTTCCCGCGTAAATGATACAAGTTTGCCCGGCGGGAGCTTTTTTAATAGTTACTTTATATTTGGTTCCATTGGGAAAAGGAGTTGCAAAACTGAAGGTATTGTTGCTATACGTCTTCCCGGTTTCTTTTTTTGCTGTAAGCGAAAGATCGTTTTTACCATTATTCTGTAGAATTATAGCACTTCCGCATGGGGCGGAGTAAATACCACTGAGAAGTGAACTCCCAGTTGCTGGCTTAACTGCGGTTTTCATTTGTGTTTGTGCTTCTGATCTGGCCAGTAAGGCTGCGAGAAAGATGAGTATTAAGACTTTTTTCATGACACTTTTTTCTTGTTTAATATGAGTTGAAATCTCTGGTAATCCTTAACAACAGGCGTTTTTACAAATGCTTTGTCTGCATTAATTCGAATAAAATTTAATGCTATTTCCCCAGCATGCTTTTTAGTGTACCAAAATCAATGGCTTTCATAATGTCTTCACTAAATCGTGTAGCTATCGGGTCGTTGTGATTCCATATTACATTAATCCAGAAGAATTGTGGTGCAGACCTGGGTAATTTTTTATTGAAATAACCTGGGTTTGGCTTGATGAGTATTTCGCCGAAAGGGTCATTCTCATCAGTGAACAAATAAGAAGATAAATTTGCATTAGGATCCAGTTTTACAATAGCGTGTTGATTCAATTCCTCTATAGACATATTTAACAGAGTTTCGATTTTATCAAATTCAGGCTTATAATTTTCTTCATTATCGGCCAGGAATTTTTCATACTTGTCTTTGGTGTAATTATATCCTTTCATATACTTTGCAAGTTTTTCAGGATCATTTTTATATTCTTTTTCCATTAACCCTTTCTCCATTTCAAGGTTTTTAAGTGCATCTTTAAATCCTCGTGCTGCATCGAGCATTGAAGTTGTCAAATTTATTTTTCTCTTCTCCAGAAACTCTTTTTTAGATACATAGCTGTAAGGGAGTTTACCATCATAAGTAATAAGCCATGATTTGGTTTTCCCTGTCATTCCGAAACCCAGGTTTACATCTTTTTCATTAAAATACCAGTAACCATCTTTTTCGACAGGCAGATCATGCATAACATTAAATCCTTCCGCTAATGACCTGTCGCCCTGTGCGGTATCGTATATTTCAGCGTCAAATCCGTTGGCTGAAATTTGAAAAGTTGTGGATGTCTCGTCGTCAGTTTTAATAGTATTGCCATCGCAGTAAAAGTCAAATGCCATGATATGATAATAGTAGCTGTTAGCTGGCATGTAAGAGGATGGGTTTGAGTAAGCGCCACCAAACTTAATATTCACTCCCATAGGCGAATATTTCGATTTTATCATTGAATGCAAGGATGATTCAACCTTTTTTTCTCTGGCAAGGTCGGCTGATGTTATTCCAGATACACTACCACTGGTTTCTTGCCAAATGCCAGGTTTTTGGAGCAGGAATTCTTCTGTACAATCCTGAGCTTTTGAAGAAATGGAAATAAGAAAAACAACAATTAGAATTAAGCATTTCATGGCTATTAATTTAGTATTGAAATAATCCTTTCAAAAGGCAAAAATGTTTCCTACTAACTTGAAATACTGCTTTTGAATTATTAACCTGCCCTTTGGCAAAACGATAAATCTATTTCGAGTCAATAGACAGACCAGAAAATATCCCCTGCCCCTGAACAGAAGGTCCCGAATTCCATCCAAACCGGGCTTCGGCGCCAGCCAGGACGCCTGAAGGTTCGCCGGGTTTCGTCATAACGTCGTAGCCTCCCGGATCAAGCCCGGAATATGGATTAATAATATCAACGGCCCCGACTTCAGCTTTTATGCCTGCTACCACTCCAAAGTCAGTTACACCTTTTGGCCCCCACTCGATAAATCCGCCTCCGCCGGCTTTCAGTTCTGCTTTCACAGGACCTAACTCGCTCGAGCCGATGCCTTTATAAATACCTAATTCTGCCGATGCGCTGATCGTTTGCCCGTCCAGAAGATTCCTCGTACGTTTTCCCTTTAAAATACCGAGATCCATTTCTACCGTTTCAATATTGCAGTCCCAGCGTGCTTTTCCAACTGGCGTCCAAAGAACAATGTGGCTGTTACAGTGTATAATATCAAAATCAGGAAGCACGGCAAAAGCGTCTTCATCATCTTCAGCTGCATCTTCGCATTTTCCGCTTTGACCTATTATTTCTGCGCAAGCAATACAAGTGGGTTGAAACTCTACCGGCTTGGTAAAAAAGGGAGCATTCCCTGCGATACAGGCCAGGAAAACGGATTGGTACAGGTTTTTTGAATTCTGATAATCGTCTTCTGTTGGTGAACTGTAACGCAGATAATATACTTTTTCGTTGGTGAAATATTTCATCCGGCTTACCCATTCAATATTTAGGTCATATATTTTCCTGTTATACGTACCGAGAAACAGGTCAATCTTTGGTTTTGATTCCTGGCAGGCACTTTGCATATACCTGGCATGAATTTCATCCATTTTAGCTGACTGCTCTACCTCGCTTGATCCAGTCGGCGGATTTGCAGCTATCTCATCCTGGAAAGCCTTTTCCCATCTTTCATTAATTTCTGTCACTTCATTTCCAAGCTTAATACTGGCATCCATTATTGATTCATTGAGTCCGTCAGATTTTTTCTCCATTCTGCTTTGAAACTCATTTTCATCATCAATCACCATATTTAACAACCGGAGTGCTTTATCCATGATAAAATTAGAGTTCGCAATTTTACCGGAACGGGCATCATTCATCATTTTATTTTGGGATGCAATAATTTCGCTTTCATCAGTAGCTGGCATGTATTTTTGAAAGAGAGGCTGGCATCCTTTCAAAAAATCAATCCATTGGGGGTAAAGAGTTTCTCGTTGCGATTTTGTAAAATAAAAAGCAGGGCGACTGGCAAGCATTTTATCGAGGCCAAGTGCATCTGCAGGTTTGGGGAAATTCCAGCTTATATCACCGGGCTTCAGTTTACCTCCCAGTTTTTCTAATTTTTTAATTTTTTCTTCGCTGTAAGCCGTTTTAATTGATTTCAAAATACATTCAACGGCAGTGGTTGTATTTCCTTTTGCAGCCTCAATTATGCATTTTGTATAATTGGCTTCCGAATGCCCGGCAGAAATAAAAATAGCACTATCCAGGTACTTTTCAGATTTATTCATGTCACCAAGACCGAACCATGCCTGACCGATATTATTCAGAATTGTGCTATTGCCGGGATACTTCTTGTTGAGATTCAGTAAAATGGGTAAGGCCAGATGCTCTCCACCGTTCATGGATAAAAAGCTTGCATAGTTATTGAGGTTGTCTGGATCAGCGGGGTTTTCCATTACAGCGCGACTCATCAGATAAATTGCTGCTTCCGGCTCCCCATTTATCCACAAGCCATTGGCTGCATTTGCCAGGAATATGGTTTCATTAGTTTTCTTTTTAACTGCCGTATTTGCATCGTCAGCTATTTTTTTTGACTCCGGACTGATTTTGGGTGATACGGCTTTATTAACATTTTGCAGAAAAATCAATAACTGTGCATCAGATAATATCATTTTTGGAAGTTTAGCAATTCGTGCTGCATCTTTAGTCGGTATTGTTTCAATACCTGCTATCGAATTTGCCTTTTGCTGAGTCGTATTCTGGTTGGCATAGTCGTATTGCTTTGGCATGTTCTGGTCAGCAGGCATTTTAACTCCCATGTCTTCCATTGCCTTTTTATCCTCAGGGCTAATACTGTCCATCTGCTGCTGCATCTCTTTCATCATTTCCTCCATCTCTTTTTGAGTGGGCGGTTTTTCTGCCGGTTTGGTTTTTGTTTGCGCAAATGAAACATTCATTAACGCTATCATACTTAAAGCAAGAAGGAAATTTTTCATCATATCGATTTTAAATATTAGGACTCAGACTAATTGAATAAATGAATCTTATTGCTTGATGAATTTGGTTACAGATGTTTTGCCTTCAGAAGTTATTTGCAGCAAATACATTCCCGGCGGTAATTGCGATACATCTAACAAGGTAAGATTGCTGGTTTGTTCCCTGACTTTTTTACCTGTCAAATCGGTAATTATAACTTTTTCGAAAGATCCATTTGCAGAATTCCGGATTGTTAAAATATCTTTAACCGGATTTGGAAATATTTTAAAAGTTTCATTCTTTACAAGATTTGAAATACCTACAGTTGCCGGGCATGCAACTTCAATCGGAATTAGAGATTGAGTACTGTTTCCATTTCCAAACTGACTGGAAGCATTCGTACCCCAGGCCCATAGTTTATTATCATTTTTTATTGCCAGGGAATGAAGTGATCCACAGGAAATGGATTGCACATTTGTAATATTTACTGATACAGGTGTGTTTTGATTAGCATCACTGTTGTTTCCTAATGCTCCATTCTGTCCATTGCCCCAGGCATAAATATTTCCATTGGTTTTTTGTGCAACAATATGTTCAGCTCCGCAAGCTATGATTTTCCAATCTGTGGCGGCTCCGATTTTATTTGGAATGGTTTTCCCAATATTTGTACCATCACCCAGCTGTCCATAAAAATTATCGCCCCAGGCCCAGAGTGAACCATCCGTTTGTAAACCTACCGTAAAATATCTACCACTGGAAATTTCAGACCAGTTTGTCGCTGTACCAATCTGCACAGGCACATTTTTATTACTGGTAGTTCCATCTCCCACCTGACCCACATTATTGCGACCACAACCCCAAAGCGTTCCATCCTGTTTTATAGCAAACGTATTGTATTCACTGTCATAAACTTTTTGCCAGTTTGTTGCTGAGTCTATTTTTGTCGGACTAATCAAAGCGGTATTAGTTCCGCCATTCCCAAGTTGACCATACTCATCACTGCCCCAAGTCCAAAGCGTTCCATCAGATTTAATTGCCGCTGAATGGTTTGCTCCTGCAGCTATTTTCGTCCAGTTTGAACCTGTTCCAATTTGTACGGGTAAGCTCGTATCGCGAGCAGTACCAATGCCTAATTGTCCCGTAGCGTTGCGTCCCCAAGCCCAGATTGTTCCATCATTTTTGAGACCAAGCGAATGGCTGAGTCCGGCCGAAATATCCAGCCAGGATGAATAATCGATGAATGCCGGAGTGGTTCTGTTTATGGTGGTTCTGTCACCAAGCTCACCTTCATAATTTGCGCCCCAAGCCCAAAGTTTGCCGTCAACATCTATGGCAAGTGTATGATAATCTCCTGCTGATATTTTACTCCAGCATTGCCCATTTGCATGCATGCTTGCAATGAGAATCAGAAAAAACAGATACTTTTTCATTGGATTAATGTTTTGAATTAATACCTTCATTAATTATAATTTCCAGTGTGCTTTGATACCAGTCAGTCAATCGCTTGCACTTTTTTAATGGACTAATATTAAGACAGAATTGATATTTGAGCCGTGTTGTGATTTAAAAAATAAACCAATACACCTATTTTACTATTCAATATATGCAGATAGCGGGTTAAAATATCCATCAGTATTGCAAATCATATTTCTGGTTCCATCATAGCCATTTAAGAATCCATTTGCATTACTAAAAGTTATTACTTTTTGAGCAAGAGTGGGGTTCAGGTTACCGTTTTGGTCTCTAAACTCTAAGGTAACAGAAACACCCTCAATTTTCCAGGCGTCAAATTGAAAATTGGCAGAGTAACTTATTCTAAGATTAAATCCTGCATTTTGCAACACGTCCAATGTGAGGTCTTTCAAATTTCCCGTCTTTTTTTCTAACCCAAATTCAGTGTTGGAGTTGCTCTTCATTTCATTTTTCAAATTCTCCTGCACAAAATAAGCATATTCATTATTCGAACCTCTTACGCCTAAACTAACGCGTGCACCTGATGGGTATTCTTTATTGTCGTTTCCTGTTCTGATATTAACCTTTACCGATGTTAAAGAATATACACTGGTGGCTACCTCCGATTTTTGTACTGCAGATTCCGTTTTGTTGGATTTTGGAGCAGGAGCTGGTGGCGGCGAGGGCGTTTGGATCTCAACCGGGATTGGCTGCAGGTTTGTCGTTTTCGGACTGCTATATTTTGTCTTGGTTACAGTCTGTGACTGGATTAATGAACTTACTGAAACAGTCAGAATTAGTATGAACAGAATCTTTTTCATAATGCTTTTATTTTAAGGATTAGTACAATGAGTGATGGAATATTGTAAGGAAAGGCAATGTGGTTAAAAACAGGAACTGCACTAGTTTGCAGGTTAATCCCTTTAACTCTTATACGGAAAATTATTTTTGCAAAAGGATATTGGTATTATCAAATGCAAATATATAGCTATCTAAATGGGTACGCTATCGTGTAAAAACATGATATTTGCTAATAAGTTCAAAATCATGGAAAAAGGGGATGTGTTATGAACTTGTTTTGGTTTTAATTTGTATCATGGTAATAAAAGCTATCAATCCTATGAGAAAGTACAGTGTAACTTTTATTCTTCTATTTACAGCGGCATTGGCTTTTAGCCAATCTAAAAGCCTGGAAAGTATGTTAAAGACTCTTGATCAAGCAAAAGAAGATACCAATAAGGTTATTTTGCTGATTGATATAGAAAGGAAATACTTCACTAAAGATTTAGACTCCGCATTGTATTACAATAAAATGTGCGAACAGCTAATCTTTAAAATTAATGCTCAGAAGTTCAAGCACAGGTGTTTTCACGATTTTGTGAAAATATATCATGCTCAAACTGATTATAAAAATGCGCTTGACTACTGTTTGAAATCTATTAAAGTTGCGAAACAAAATAAAAACTTATTTGAGGAAGCCACCTCATGCAGGGCCATCTTCAATATTTATCATAATTTAAGAATGAATGACTCGGCTGTAAAGTATGCAATGTACTCCATTAAATTAACAACTGAAATTGGCGACACTACAAATATTGCGACTAATTATGGTAATCTATGCTGGCTGTATATGGACCTGAATCAATATAATAAAGCTGTGGATTTTGGGCTCAAAGGGGTCGAAGCAGGCGAACACTATGCTGATACTGTTGGGTTGCTGATATCAATAAATAACCTTTCGCTTTGCTATCTTAGAATGAATAATAATGAGAAAGCTATTGAGTTGTTAAAAAAACAACTTGAAATTGGCAAACGGATACATAGGGTAAGGTCGATACGAAATGCACTTATAAATCTGGCAGCGGCTTATTCAAATATTGGTGATATTAAAGGGCTTGAAAAAAGTACAGCAGCTTTAAACGAGTTAAATAAGGAGGATGCTAACCTCGATAATAAGTACAGATGCTTGCAAAATATCACCAATGCCTATAATTATATCTATCAAAAAAAATTCATTGAGGCAGAAGATCAGTTACTGAAGGGAATAAAAATTGCAGAAAAGGATTCTTTAGATGATCAGCTTCTTACTTTTTACCAAACTATGTCAGTGGTTAAATTTGCACAACATGACTTTGTATCAGGCAATTTGTACCTTTCAAAATGGGATGATTTAACTGAGACTGCCCATGAAAAAGAACTGTCGGAGTATGCTATTGAACTCGAAACAAAATATGAAACAGAGAAGAAGTCAGCAAAAATACTTTTACAGGATTCTCAACTTAGAGAAAAAACTATACTGAATTATTTGCTGGTTGGAACCGGAGGTGGCTTGCTGATAATTTTATTGTTATCCTACCGCACTTACACACAAAAACGAAAACTGCAGCAGCAACGCATAGCCGAACTGGAAGCTGAGAAACAATTAACTGCAACCGAAGCAGTGTTGAAAGGTGAAGAACAGGAGCGCTCGCGCCTGGCAAAAGACCTGCACGATGGATTGGGAGGAATGCTCAGCGGAATAAAATATTCATTCACTACTATGAAAGGTAATTTGGTAATGACGCCTGAAAACCATCAGGCCTTTGAACGCAGCATGGATATGCTCGACAGTTCGATCAGGGAAATGCGCAGGGTGGCTCATAATATGATGCCTGAAGCGCTTGTACGGTTTGGTTTGGATACCGCTTTGAATGATTTCTGTAACGATATAACCCAAAGCGGTGCTTTGAAAATAAACTATCAGTCTTTCGGGCTTGAAGGCATCGCTATGGATCAGACTGTTGCCATCACTCTCTATCGTATTGTACAGGAGCTGATTAACAACACAATGAAACATTCCGGTGCTACCTCAGCAATTGTGCAGCTTACAAAATCGAACGGACAGCTTTCAATCACAGTTGAAGATGACGGTAACGGATTTGATACTACGATACTTAATACAAACAAAGGAATTGGCTGGGTTAATATTCAGAACCGGGTTGATTTTTTGAAAGGAAAACTGGACATCAGATCAAAAGAAGGAGAAGGAACCTCAGTACATATAGAATTGAATGAATGAACTTAAATAAACTTTGCCATGGCCATAAAAGTTTTTATTACCGATGATCATTATATGGTAGTTGAAGGCATCAGATCCTTACTGCAATCCGAGCAAAAGATAGAATGGATGGGACATGCCACCAACGCTTCCTCATGCATGTCGTTTATCCGTCAGCAACAGCCCGACGTTTTGTTGCTGGATATAAACCTGCCGGATAAGAGCGGAATTGACTTGTGTAAGGAGATAAAAACAAAATACCCTGATATACACATCCTAGGACTCAGCTCATTTAATCAGCAAAGTTATATTCAAAAAATGATGCTTAACGGGGCTTCAGGATATGTTTTGAAAAATGCTACACGCGAAGAAATCGTTAAGGCTATTGAAACAGTAATAAACGGCGATATTTTTTTAAGCATCGAAGCGTCAAATACTATACGTGAGAACAAAGATGCCGAAATACCTGTTATAACCCGCCGCGAGAAAGAAGTGTTGCAGCTTATTGCTGAAGGTTTAAAAAATAAAGATATAGCAGAAAAATTATTCATAAGCATCACAACCGTCGATACGCACCGCAATAGCCTGCTTTCGAAATTTGATGTAAAGAATACGGCTAATCTAATTAGGCTGGCTGCTCAGTATAAGTTGATATAATAATACCGTTACCAGATAAAAAACATCACAACCCCACAAACTGCAATAATGGCTCCGAGTATTTCGCGCCCGGTAACCCTCTCCTTATTAATAAACACTGCTGGTGGAATAATCAGTACAGGAGTGAGCGACATAATAGTTTGCGCTATTCCCGCATCGGTGTGCTGAACAGCCATCAGTGAAAATGAAACGCCCAGGAAAGGCCCGAATATTGAACCTACAACCAGCCATTTCATAGACTTTTTATCCCGAAAAGATGTTGGTAATTCTTTCCATTTCCCCAATACAAAAAAAAGGATTGCAAAACCGATGAAGCCTGTAATTACTCTTATATGAGAAGCAGCAAACGGATCATAATTCCTCATACCATATTTACTAAGTACAATACCGACGCCTTGCCCGGCTGCGGCAATAATACCCAGGATAATACCTTTCAGCGGATAGGACATCGAATATTTGTATTTGCTTTTCTTAACAGAAGAAGCCTCTGTTCGGGTAAAGATGACCAGGGCAATTCCACCAAGTGTAATAACCATTGCCAACAGGTTTTGAGGGTTCATCACTTCGCCCAAAATGATCCAGGCAGAAAGAGCTGCAAAAACAGGGGCGAGTGTCATCATTAGCATGGCTACCCTGGCTCCTGTTATAACATAGGCTCTGAAAAGGCAATAATCTCCGATAATAAAGCCAACTATACCTGAAACGGCGAGCCAGATCCATGTGTGAATACCAGCATCCAAAGGCAAAAAAAGCCCCCTGTAAAAATAGGAGAATACCGAAAGAAATATAGTAGCCAAACCCAGCCTCAGTAGATTAACATGCATTGAACCAATCCGTTTGCTGGCAGTTTCGAAAGCCAAAGCGGTGATAGTCCAGAATAGAGTTGTGAGTAAAGCAGCAAATTCGCCGAGATGTGATGACATATACCATATTATAATAGGAGGTCAAAAGTAGTTAAATGATGAATCAGAATGTTTTTAAGAAAAACTTTTATAGTCAAACACTAAGAAATACATACCAGCTTGCTTACCTTTGCCGGGATCATAAGCCTTTTAATACCTTTGTACCGGATGCTTTTCAGCGATGAATATAAAACGATTGTTCAGTCAGCACAAGGATCATTCCGCGATAAGGGAAGCCGGTTTTTAGCATTTGCATTTCCTGCAGCCAGCGAGGTGGAAGTTAAGCAACATCTCGAAACTTTGCGAAAGCAATATTACGATGCCACGCATCATTGTTATGCTTATTTGCTGGGTTTCGACAAATCAGCATCCCGCGTAAACGATGACGGCGAACCATCCGGTACTGCCGGACGCCCTATTTACGGCCAGATACTTTCAAATGATCTCACCAATACTTTAATCGTGGTAATTCGTTACTATGGCGGAACAAACCTTGGGGTTCCCGGTTTAATACATGCATACAAAACCGCAGCTGCAGAAGCGATCAATAATGCAACAGTAGTAACAAAGATTGTAAAGGAGGTTTACCAGATAAAATACCCATATGAATTAATGAACGATGTGATGAAAATTATAAAGGATGAGATATTAGAAGTTATTAACACAGAGTTTGGCATGGAATGTGTTATCCGGCTGGCAATCCGCCATAGTGAAGCTGCGCGTGTAACAGCTAAATTATCGAAGCTAAACCAATTAATTATTAATTACTTATCAATTTCTTAAAAGAAATTATTGCATCCTGTATTTTTTTTATCCCAATTTTCCATATACAATAAAAATATTAAATATCAAATACCATTTAAATTTTTTTTTGAACTTAGATATAATGATTTTTGAACACTTTTATAACCAGCCAGGCAATCTCATACACATTTTTTAGCTATACAGCTGATAACAAGCTTATTTAACGATTCAAATTAACCAAGAGTAAACATGCAACATAACGAAATGGAAGGAATTAAAGAACTTCATCAGGAAGTCTGGGAAAATTGCCTTAAAGTAATCCGCGACAACCTCAACTATCAAAGTTTCAAAACCTGGTTCTCTCCTATTAACGCTATCAAACTGGAAAATAATATTCTTACTATCCAGGTTCCCAGCCAGTTTTTTTATGAATGGCTGGAAGAACATTATATTACTCTTCTCAAGAAAACCATTCGCAACGAGTTGGGACCAAACGGAAGACTGGAATACAGTATTGTAATGGAAGGAGCATATACTTCTGATCCATACACCATTAAAATACCAACAAGCAACAGGAAAGCGACGACAAATCCATCAGTTCAGATGCCGATAGATTTAAATGCAGGTAAATCAAAAGAAATACCTAATCCATTTGTAATTCCCGGGCTGAAAAAAATCCAGGTTCAATCGCAATTGAACGAATCTTACTCTTTTGATAATTTTATTGAAGGCGATTGTAACAGATTAGCCCGTTCAGCCGGGTACGCTGTTGCCTGCAACCCTGGCAAAACGGCATTTAATCCATTATTTTTATATAGCGCTGTGGGTTTAGGCAAAACACACCTTGCCCAGGCCATCGGCTTAAAGGTAAAAAATAATTTCCCTGAGAAAACAGTACTGTATGTAGCCACGGAACAATTTACACAACAATTTATTGATTCTGTTCGCAGTAACAACCAAAATGATTTTGTGCATTTTTACCAGATGATTGATGTTCTGATCATTGATGATATTCATTTCCTTTCAGGTAAAGAAAAAACACAAGATGTTTTCTTTCATATTTTCAATCATTTACATCAAAAAGGCAAGCAGCTCATACTCACCAGCGATAAGGCGCCTGTCGAACTCAAAGGATTAGAGCCCAGGTTATTGTCACGTTTCAAATGGGGCCTTGCCGCCGACCTGCAGGTTCCTGATCTTGAAACCCGTATCGCCATCCTGAAAAAACGTTTATACAAGGACGGCATTGATATGCCATTCGAGGTTCTCGAATACCTTGCATACAGTATCACTACCAATGTACGCGAGCTCGAAGGAGCGCTTATCTCACTGATGGCCCAGTCATCACTTAACAAGAAAGCCATTACTATTGATTTAGCAAGGCAGATGATTGATAAGTTTGTTAAAAATACAGCCCGTGAAATATCAATCGATTTTATCCAGAAAATTGTTTGCGATTACTTTGATATCCCGATTGATGCTATAAACTCCAAAACCCGCAAACGCGATATCGTTCAGGCTCGTCAGTTGGCAATGTACTATTCGAAGAAACACACTAAGGCTTCACTGGCGACCATCGGGTTGCATTGTGGCAACAAAGATCATGCTACTGTTCTTCATGCCTGTCGTACCGTGAATAACCTCATTGAAACTGATAAGCAATTCAGAACCTATGTGGAGGAAATTGAAAAGCGGATCAAATTTTAATCCATTCGCTTAAAATACCATGTCAAAAAACAAAAAGGAAGTTGTTCAGAGCAGCTTCCTTTTTTAGTATTGTGAAGAAAGTTCATTTCCTGTGCAGATTTTATTCCCGAATCAGCGAAATACTTCGCAATCGTTTCAAAGAAAACAGCATTATTGAAAAGTTAAAGTTATTTTTGCAACACACCAGATGAAAATTAAAAATCAGCTATAAATCAGGTCAATGAAAATACTGATGGTATGCCTTGGTAATATTTGCCGGTCGCCGATGGCGGAAGGAATTATGCGTGCAAAAATCGAAAAATATAAGCTGTCGGCCGAAGTCGATTCAGCCGGATTTGAATCCTTTCATACAGGTGATGCTCCTGATTTCAGGGCAACCAAGGTTATGAAAAAACATGGCATTGATATTTCCGGACAGCGGGCAAGGCTTTTCAGAAAATCGGATTTTGATACTTTTGACCGGATTTATGTCATGGACAGCGGAAATTTCCAGGATGTTAAATCGGCAGCTCAAAACCCGGATCAGATGCTGAAAGTAGATTATATAATGAATACTTCGTACCCTGGCAGGAATAAACCCGTGCCGGATCCATATTATGGTGGAAATGAAGGTTTTGAGAAAACATATCAGATGCTTGATGAAGTAACTGAACAGATTGTAAAAGAATTAAAAAACGGAGACAAATAATATGGATACCCAGGAACCAGGCAGAGAGGAAATTTTAAAGGCAGCAGAGCGCATTAGACCTTACATTCATCATACGCCGGTATTGACTTGCGGCGCGATAGACGATATTGTCGGGGCCAAAATTTTCTTTAAGTGCGAAAATTTCCAGAAAGCCGGTGCTTTTAAATCACGGGGTGCTGTGAATACCGTTTTTAGTTACAATCCCTACGACATTAAACAAGGAGTGGCAACCCATTCCTCCGGCAACCACGCTGCAGCCCTGGCACGCGCAGCACAACTTAAGCATATTCCTGCCTACATTGTTATGCCCGAAAACTCTTCGAAAGTTAAAATTGCAGCGGTAAAAACATATGGAGGGCGAATTACTTTTTGCCAGTCGACTCTTGAAGCACGCGAAGAAAAACTAAACGAAGTATTAAACGAAACTAATGCTTTCGAAATACATCCCTACAACAATTATTCAATTATTGCAGGACAGGCTACGGCAGCCCTTGAACTTATCGAAGATCAACCTGGACTCGACACGATTATAGCACCCGTAGGTGGAGGAGGTTTGTTGAGTGGAACTGCTCTTGCGACCTATTATTTTTCACCAGCTACAAAAGTTATTGCCGCTGAACCGACCGGCGCCGATGATGCTTACCAGTCGTTTTATCAGAAGAAGTTTGTCCCTTCCGTTAACCCGGATACAATTGCCGATGGGCTCAGAACTTCCCTGGGTAGTCTCACCTTCCCGATTATCAGGCGATTGGTGAGCGATATTCTGACTGTAAATGACCAGGCAACTATCGAAGCCATGAAACTGGTATGGGAACGGATGAAAATTATTATTGAACCTTCATCAGCTGTAGCTTTAGCTATAGTTTTAAAACATAAACATCGTTTTGAAGGACAAAAAATCGGAATTATAATTTCAGGAGGAAATGTTGATCTGATGCATTTGCCGTGGTTGTAGGGATTGGGTTTGAAGAGTTTCTGGTTTCTGGTTTCTGGTTTCTGGCTCCAGGTCACAAATCACAAGTTACTAGTTACTAGCTACAAACCACCAGCAACCAGTCACCAGCAACCAGCAGCTAACAACCAGCCACCAGCCACCAGTCACCAGCAACCAGCAACCAGCAACAAATCACACCATGAACAAAGGAAACCTCTACCTTATTCCAACACCTCTTGGTGAAACAGGATTTGAAGCCACACTTCCGACGTATAATCTTCAGATTCTCCTAAGAATCGATACATTTATTGTAGAGGAACTTCGCACAGCCCGAAGATTTCTGCGTAAAGCAGGTTATACAAAAGATTTCGAGACAGTTACCTTTCACCTTCTCAATGAACATACTCCTGACAACGAAGCGGTTAGCATGCTCGAAAACGCAATTTCGGGTCAATATATTGGCTTACTAAGTGAAGCAGGTTTACCTTGCATTGCCGATCCGGGGAATATCGTTGTACGACTTGCACACCAAAAAGGTATCAGAGTGATTCCGCTTACGGGTCCATCTTCTATCATGCTTGCTTTAATGGCCTCCGGATTGAATGGCCAGAATTTTGTTTTTCATGGTTACCTACCGGTGAAACCCGACGAACGAACCAAAGCGCTACGCGAACTAGAAAACGCTGCATCAAAAGGCAATCAAACCCAGATTTTTATCGAAACGCCATATCGCAACCTGCAAATGCTCGAAAGCATTGTAAAAACATGCCACGCTTCGCTCACTCTTTGTATTGCAGCCGATCTCACACTCGAAACAGAATGGATAAGAAGTATGCCGGTAATCGAATGGAAAAGACAAAAACCTGAATTACATAAACGACCGGCAGTATTTTTATTGGGCAATGGATAGCTATAATCAAGCAAAGAACAAATAACCGGAGATAATACAATGGATTACAGAGATAATGTTTTTTTGGCAGTCGCAGAAAATCTGAGTTTTTCAAAAGCTGCAGAAGAATTATTTATTAGTCAGCCAGCTGTAACTAACCACATAAAAGAGCTGGAAAGCAAATTAAACGTTACGCTGTTCGAACGAAAAGGCAATAAGATATATTTAACTGATGCGGGTAAACTTGCCTACAATCACTTAAAGCCAATAAGGCAATTATACAGGGAGCTGGAATTTGACCTGGAAAGATTAAATGATGCATTTAAAGGCACGTTGCGAATCGGGGCAAGTTCAACCATATCTCAATATCTTATACCCAAGGTTATCGCAGCTTTTTACAAGCGTTATCCTAAAATCGAACTCTTTTTGCTTAATGGCAATTCATTCGAAATGGAACAAAAACTATTGGAGAATGAGATTGATATGGCCTTAGTCGAAAATGAAGCCTCTCAAACTAATATTAAGTATATCGACTTTCTTAACGATGAGATTGTTGCTGTAACGGGCAGTAATAGTGTGTATTCAAAACAAAGATTAATATCAGTAGCTGATTTTCAGCAGATCCCTATTGTTCTGAGAGAAAAAGGTTCCGGCACACTTCAGGTTATTCAAAATGCGTTGACAAAACATAATATCATCCTGGATAAACTGAATATCCTCATCCATTTGGGAAGCACCGAAGCAATTAAAAATTTCCTGCTTGATTTTGATGGTATTGCGCTTGTATCTGAGAAATCAATAGAAAAAGAATTGCGATTAAAAGAAATTGTAAAAATCAGCATTAAAAACATTTCGCTAAACCGAAAATTCAGGATTGCTCTCCGGCAAGGGAATCAGACTTCATCAGCTAAACTATTTATTGAATTCCTTTCGCAGTATAACTTTTAATTATCTTTTATAGTTTTTTAGTATTTGACCTGATTATATTTTGCTCATACTTTTGTCCTCCGCTAAAAGGATAAAATATGACTTTAAATCAAAATCGGACCAAAACAATTTATGCCTTATTCCTGTTTCTTTGCTTTTTACCCTTTATTACTCCAGCCATTGCTTTAGCTTTTGGCATACTATTATCCCTACTTGGATTGAAACACGAAAACATCTCACAATACACTTCATTTTCGCTACAGGCATCAATTGTTTTGCTGGGCTTCGGTATGAACCTGACGCAAGTTATCAATGCCTCAAAAACTGGTTTTGTTGAAACAGCCGTTTCTGTGGCCGTTGTAATGATTTCCGGACTTTTATTAGCTCATTTCCTTAAAGTTGATTCCAAAATAGGTATGCTTATTTCGGCAGGTACCGCAATATGTGGCGGTAGTGCCATTGCAGCGGTTGCACCGGTAATCAATGCAAAGAATTATCAGATTTCGTTTTCGTTGGTGATTGTTTTTATTTTGAACTCTATTGCACTGCTTATTTTCCCGATAATAGGTCATCATTTTAACCTTAGCCAGGAAACATTTGGTAATTGGGCGGCAATCGCCATTCACGATACAAGTTCAGTAGTTGGAGCAGGTGCCACCTATGGCCCAAAAGCGCTTGAAGT
Organism: Lentimicrobiaceae bacterium; assembly: GCA_041660125.1. Taxonomy (GTDB): domain Bacteria; phylum Bacteroidota; class Bacteroidia; order Bacteroidales; family UBA4417; genus UBA4417. The sequence continues at coordinate 51,727 of JBAZWY010000027.1, read as the reverse complement.
AGCAACAACCGTTAAACTAATACGGGCTTTATGGATTATTCCTTTGTCGCTGATTATCGCATTTGTGCAAAAAGACAAAACCGGTGGAAAAGTAAAGATTCCCTGGTTTATCGGGCTCTTTGTTGCAAGTATTGTCATCTCATTTTTATTCCCGGCCGGGGCTGACACATATACCCATTTCTCGTGGTTGGGCAAGCGCGGAATGGTGATAGCCCTTTTTCTGATTGGCTCGAATATTTCATTTGCAGAAGCTAAAAAAGCGGGAATAAAGAGTTTTATTTTAGGCATTTTGCTCTGGCTATTGATCGGAGTAGGTTCATTTGTTACACTGACCAATAATATTTAGAAGCGATGGGATATATTGGATAATCTTAATTGTTGCCGTTGCGAGCTTGTTTATTTGTACGGTTGACTGGGAACAATCAATATGCCGTCATGGTCGCCTGATAGTAAAAAGATTGCGTTTATAAGTAATACCGATCCTGATAAATGTGTTTGACAAATAAAAGAAGAATTCACAATTTCCAAGAATACACAATTAATCAAAAAGTCAATTGTTGATTAAAATGACAAATCAGAAATAAAAATCCCGGCTCATACCCCAGGTAATTAAAATCACCTTTATACAAACCGGGAGATTTAAATATTTCGCTCAGAAAGCAAAAAATCATTTTCTGAGTGAGGAAATCTATTAATGATGATGACCGCCGGCTCCATGAGCATGGCCATGGCTGAGTTCTTCGGCAGAAGCTTCACGAACTTCAATTACATTGCCTTTGAAATGCAGCACATTCCCAGCCATTGGATGATTAAAATCCATACGGACCATTTCATCACCAACATTAACGACTATACCCTGAAGCATATGTCCCTGGTCGTCGCGCATTGGAATTACATTGCCAATGGCAAGCATTTCGGTGTCGATTTTACCTTCGACCTCAAAAATACTTTTATCGAGATCAATAATGGCATCCTGATCCAATTCGCCATAAGCCTCTTCGCTGGAGAGCGTAAACTCAAAAGCGTCACCTGTTTTTAATGTGCTGAGGTGTTCTTCAAATTTCGGGAGCATCTGTCCGTTTCCGTAAAGGAATACCAAAGGATCACCGGCTTTGGTTTCTTCAATAATTTCACCTTTCGCGTCGTCACGTTTCAGCACATACTTGAGCGAAACTACTGTGTTTTTTGTGATTTGCATTCGTATTGATTTTAATGATTAAAGATTTATTTAACAATTACAAGTATTATTTGTTTCAGTCCTGTTAGTTATCATTAGCAATGGCTGACTTATATTCTTTTCTTTTTAAAACGCTGACAGGTCTTTCAGACGCTGCCAGGTTGCCTATTCCCCATTTTCTATTTTCTATTTCTCTTCCTATCCTAACGCTGACAGGTCTTTCAGACGCTGTCAGGTTACCTATTCCCCATTTTCTATTCCCTATTTCCCTTCCTATCCTAACGCTGACAGGTCTTTCAGACGCTGTCAGGTTGCCTATTCCCCATTTTCTATTCCCTATTTCCCTTCCTATCCTAACGCTGACAGGTCTTTCAGACGCTGTCAGGTAACCTATTCCCCATTTTCCATTTCCTATTTCCCTTCCTATCCTAACGCTGACAGGTCTTTCAGACGCTGTCAGGTTACCTATTCCCCATTTCCTATTTCCCTTCCTATCCTAACGCTGACAGGTCTTTCAGACGCTGTCAGGTTACCTATTCCCCATTTCCTATTTTCTATTTACTATTTTTCCACTATTCCAACACCACCGAATCAGACGTCGAAACAAGCGAATCAGCTTTGGGAAGAACAGTCTGGCAACCGTATGGTTTACTAATTTTAATAGTGGGTTTTGGGAATTTTTGCCGATATTCTTTCAGACTTTCATCTTTGAGCACCTTTGACATAAATATGCCATAAACCGGAAGGGCTGTACGGAGTCCTTCGCCTACATGCGATGTTTTAAAATGGATAGCCCTGTCGTCGTTACCAACCCAGCAACCAGCAACAAGTCCTGGTGTTACGCCAATAAACCAACCATCAGTATAATCCGATGAAGTTCCTGTTTTTCCTCCAAAATCGGTTCCATACCTGAAAAGGTCGTATTCAAACAATCCCTGGGTAGTTCCGCCTGGTTCTGTAAGTCCTGCCCGGAGAAGTATCGTCATAAGGAAAGCTGTTTCAGGAGCAAGTACCTGCTTTTTCTGTGGAACGGCTTCAAAGATAACTTTACCATTGCGATCTTCAATTTTGGTAACCAAAATCGGTTTCACAAGCTCTCCATCATTTATAATAGTACAATATGCATTTACCATTTCCTCCAGGTTTACATCGCTCGATCCCAGGCAGATAGAAGGCACATCAGCCAACACTGATTCAACTCCCATTTTTTGTGCATACTCAATTACCTTTTGCCAGCCGACTTTTTGTGTAAGCTGAACAGCCACTGAATTCACCGAACGGGCAAAAGCGTATTTCAAGGTCATTTCACCTGAATGGCTGCGGTCAACGTTCTTCGGGCTCCACTCCTTCTCTACCCCGTTTTCAGTATATTTTATTGATACAGGCTGATCGGTAAACATATCGCACGGACCGTATCCCTGGTCGAAAGCCGCTGAATAAACGAATGCTTTGAAAAGTGATCCAGGCTGACGCTTGGATTGATTTACATGATCATATTTAAAATAATCAAAATTAATCCCTCCAACCCATGCTTTCACATAACCGGTATTGGGCTCCATTGCCACAAAGCCTGTCTGGAAAAACTTCTGGAAATATTTGAGCGAATCAAGCGTTGACATAGTTGTGTCACGTTCACCTTTAAAGGTAAATACCTTCATTTTATGTTTTTCGCTCAACACAATCCGAATGCTGTCGTTTCCTTCACCATAACGATTAGCAAGCAGTTTATACTGAGGCAGTTCGGCAGCCTTTTTCAGGAAATAACCAGGGATGTCCTTCCCTTTCCCGTCTATCCAGGGTACCACGGCTTCATTCCCCGCCTGATTAAAAACCTTCTGAAGATTTTTCATATGCTCTGCCACTGCATCTTCAGCATAATTCTGCATCCGCGAATCAATAGAAGTATAAATTTTCAAGCCGTCAGTCCATATATCATGCCCGTTCTCCTTACTCCAAGCTTGTAGATCGCGGACAATGGCATCGCGCAGGTAAGTCATATTGGCTTGTGAAAAACTCTTACGCTGGAAATGAAGTTTTAAAGGAAGAGCTTCTAATGAATCCTTTTCCCGTTCATTGATATATCCATATTTTTCGAGCTGGCTTATTACCTGGTTGCGACGTGTTCTTGATCGCTCAGGGTTTGCAACCGGGCTGTATGAGGATGGTGCTTTAAGCAAGCCTACCAGAACAGCTGATTCATTGTAAGTTAGTTCGGCCGGTTTTTTACTAAAAAAAGTGGAAGCAGCAGAATTGATCCCATAAGCGTGGCTTCCGAAATCAACTGTATTGAAATACATGGTTAGGATGTCTTCCTTCGAATAATACATCTCAATTTTAAACGCATTAATCCACTCTTTTGCCTTACTGATAAGTGTTGAAATACCTGGAATAGAGCCAAGCAACCCAGTGGAATAATCTTTACGCGTTTTAAACAGGTTCTTGACGAGCTGCTGTGTGATTGTACTCCCGCCCCGCGTTTCACCTTTTAATACCGACCACATGGCAGCAACGGTTGCTATAATATCGATGCCATGATGATGGTAGAACCTCACATCTTCAGTAGCAATCAGTGTATTGACAAGATTTTGGGGTAAATCCCCATATACAGCAGGTGTTCGGTTTTCAGTAAAAAGTGAGCCTATTTGTTTGCCATCGGACGAATAAATTTCAGAAGTCAGGCTGATATCCGGGTTCTTAAGTTCACTGATTTTGGGAGAACGCCCAAAGAGCCAGAAGAGATTCACATCAATGGCAAGTATAAACAACAATATAAAAGCAAGGCTATAAATACCCGACAACAATACCTTCATCCATAACGGGGCTTTATGCGGTATCCTGATCCAGTTTTGGATAAAATATTTGATCCAGTAATACAATCTCAGTGTTCTCTCACTGAGGCGTCCTACCTGATTTTTGAGGTCACTGTCTTTCATTTGATGAGTTTCTTTCCTTTAAATGATACAATCATTATTTTAGTGCTGCAATTAAAATGGCCGGAAGTCCAAAACCGGGATGATCACAATAGATCTGCTTTTATAATTATTCATTTCTTTGTCAAACCAAGTGTGTTTTCAAGCTAAATATCGAAATAATTTCAAGTCCAAAATAATGATTTTATTGATTATTGAGATTCGGTGTTTCTACATTGAACTTCTGAATTCTAAGGCCAATTTCCGATAACGAAGAGATAAATCCCTTTGAGTTATGCAACAAAATTACTTCATTTTTAACTCATTTCCTTAAAGAACCAATTTTCGCAGCGATTTTACGATTGCCCGTCCTTGTTTATCGCTGCAAGACGCTGTAAGAGAGCAGGATGCGAATAATGTATGAAAACATACCAAGGATGTGGCGTTAGGTTGCTGAGGTTTTTTACCGAAAGCCTTTTTAATGCTTCCTGCAATGCTCCCGGCTTCGACAGGGCAATGGCAAAACGGTCAGCTTCATATTCATGCTTTCGCGAAATGAAATTCAGGATAATTCCCAGCACCATCGACACCGGGCTGTATAAAATACCGAAAGCAATGAGTGACATGTGAAAGGATGCTACCGAAGCGCCCAATGCCAAAGCAGGAATTGGACTTTTTAACATAATTGAAAGCACAAAAAGCAGAACGCCTGTTTGAAGTACTCCTGTAAGCAGGCCTTTCAACACATGTTTCTTTTTATAATGTCCGATTTCATGCGCAAGTACAGCTGCCAGTTCGTCAACACTATGCTCGTTAACCAATGTATCGAAAAGCACAATGCTCTTTTTTCGGCCAAATCCACTGAAATAGGCATTTCCATGGGTGCTTCGTTTCGATCCATCCATGATGCTGATGTCTTTCAGGCTGAAATCAGCGCGCAAAGCGACCTGCTCAATAGCATCCCGAAGTTCGCCGGCAGGCAAAGGCGTAAGCTTGTTAAATATGGGAACAAGGAGTGTGGTATAAAAATAGCTGATAAACAAGGTAAAAAATGAAATACTCATCCATGCAAGTACCCAGAACCAGGATCCGGATTTTTCGTAAATAAAAACGATCAGTGCCAGTATTCCTCCTCCTACAAGTGCAGCAAGAAGCCAGCCTTTAAATTTATCAATCACAAATGTTTTAGGTGTTGTTTTGTTAAATTCAAAACGTTCTTCAATTACAAATGTGTGATAAATATCTAAAGGTAAACTCAACAGATCAGAAGTGAAAGCAAGAATCCCGAAAAAGAAAATTGCCTGTAAAATTGCAGAACTGCTGAAAGACCTGGCAATCCCGTCAACCCAGGCAAAACCCCCAAAGAAGAGCATAGCTAATATGACCAGAAACGATAGTATATCTGAAATAAGACCAAATTTATAATTCACACGATCGTAATCCTGTTGTTTGCTGTATGTTTGCTCATCATAAAATCCTTTTACTGTATCTGGCAGAATATTGCTCAGTGTTGTGGTATTCAGATAATTGATCCATTGGTCGAATGCAAATCCGGCAATAATGATTATCAGGATGATGGTGTAGAGTGTATGAGGAGACATTGGGAGTTATAAGTTAATGGTTAATTGAATAAGGCTAAAGGAAAAGGTTAAAGGTTAAAGGTTAAAGGATCAATAACTTCCGTATCGTTTGCGGATAAACCACTCGGCTGATAAAAGGCCAAGAAGAAGGAGTAAAACCGGGAAAAAGCTTACAAGTTCAGTGTACCTTTTCTGGGTATAGACAACAGTTTTCAGATCATCGCGGTCTTCCAGCATTTTCTCAATCTGATTAATTTGTGCCGGGTAAACCATTTCCCCATTATGGCGGGCAGCCAGATTGTGGAGCAGAACATGATTTGCCACCGTGTTCATTGATTCAACATTGAGGGATTTAACAGTAATTATCCCGGTTCTCTGAAAGGTCTTCCCGGCAAAACCGGTTGAGGCTTTGTAAGAATATTCTCCCGGAGCCAGGCTACCGGCATTCAGGTAATAAGCATTAGATGTCCGCGTGAATGCAAAAGGAAAACTCTTTTTATTTTCATCCGTTATTACGATATTCACTTCCGGATCATTAACAAGTTGGTAGCTGTCGTTGTAAAGTTCCGCGTCCATCTCAATAACTTCATTTTCATTCAAATCATGCTTAAGCATTACCCTGAACTGACTCTTATCTTCTTTAACTGCCAGGTACTGAATGATTTTAGTAAAAAGTTCGTCGAAAGCATCCTGGTTACCTGCTTTGGCATAGTTTGTCAATCGCCAGCGCCAGATCCCTTCTCCGGTAATTGTGGCTGATTTACGATCAACGCCCTGGTTAAAAAGCAATAAAGGGATTTTAGTGTTTACAGTACCGATTTGCTGATACAACAATACCTGTGTTGCAGGGCCTGTTTTATACTGTCCAAACGGAACCTGAAGTGGCGGAAACTCAGAAATCATACGATCAATTTCCTGACCTGTGGTAAAAAGACTGAAATCCGGGTTTAGGACAGCTGTAGCTTCGTTAAACGAGGAGAGTGATGGGGGAATGATCAATCCGGTCATCAAGCTATTATAAGCTGCGATATTTGATTGTGTACCAATAATATAGAGTACCGGAACGGTTGATGATTTGAGCTGACTGGTAACCTGGAATCCGACATCGCTTGTTGACGGAACCTGGTGCAATATTACCAGGCTGTAAGGAGCGATGGACCCTTTGAAATCGCTTAGTAAAAAATCATCAACCGAATAATTACGGTTCTTTTCAATGGACTGCTTTAATGCAGCCACATCAGGGTGCGGCGAAGCTTGCAGTAATAGTATCTTCTGACGGCCATCTAGCACTTCGACAAATATTTCCTGGAAATTATTAGCCTTGCTTATCTCGCCGGGAACCGCCGAAACAGAAATACGGTAATGCTGAATACCTGGCTTTGAGGCCGTTAGCTTCATAGTAAAAGTATGCATATAGTTTTGATCACGAATCGGGAAACTCTCCGAATAGATTTCCTGGTTCCCCGACGAAACATTTATTTTGCTTTGAGATCCGGCACATTTATAGGCTGATACAGTAATTTCAACCGGGAAATCGTTGCCCAGGAATGCAATCCTGTTGTAATTAACCCTGGTAATAACAATATCTTTCTGTTGTGAAGTATCGCCCAAAGCTACAGTATAAATAGAGTAAGGAGCATTATCCGAAACATAAAGCGGATCAGCGCCTTGGTTGTATATTCCGTCGCTTGCCAGGATCAAAGCAGCCAGGTTCCGGTTTGAATAACGATCACGGATCTCATTGAAAAGTTCCTCCATATTGGTTTGCTTTTCAGTAAAAGTTGGCTCAAGGCCGCGGGAAATTTTATCGCCGAAAGTATAGGTCAGCACATTATATTTTTTCGAGAGGTCTTCGGCAAGTTTCCTGAAATTGTTCACAAACTCATTTCTGTAATATATCGAATCTTTTCCCAGGGTTATTGAACCGGAATTATCGAGCGCAAGCAACACAATTGGTTTTTCGCTGTAACGGGTAGTGCTTTTTACTAATGGCGAAAGAAGCAGAAAAGCAATAAGGGTGACGGCGACACCCCTCAATATCGCAAGAATCCGGACAATTAAACCACTGAAATCATTCTCCTTTTCACGATAATAGAGCATACCTGCATAGGCGCCCCCCGCAAGTACACATAACAACAAAAACCAGATAGGATATGAAGTAATAAGCGAAAATCCCACTACCGATAAGGGTTTTATTAATAATACGGCAAAGGTCGCAAAACTTTCGATCCCTCATACAAGAAGGACTAGGTGTGAAACAAAAAATATTTTCTATTTAGGTATTCATGTACCTAAATTATTATATATCTTTGCATAAAAATGAAAGTGTTTAGAAATAGTGTAACTATTCACCCCTAATATTTCATTTTTCAATAATATATTTAGGCTGAATAGTTACGAAAAAGTCATTCAGAAAAAATAATATTACGTATAATTAAATCAACTAAAATACTTACAATGAGCGAATTAATTAACAATTCGGAAAACAGGAAAGAGCTTCTGAAGCATATGATTCTTCAGTTGCACAAAGGCGAAGCTCCCGAAACTGTAAAAGCACAGCTTACAAATCTCCTTAAAGGCATTCCATACGACGAAGTGGTTGAAGTTGAACAGGAACTTATTAAGGAAGACCTCCCGGTAGAGGAAGTGCTGAAACTTTGCGATATCCATGCCTTGGTACTGGATGGCAATATTGATCACACAGATGCCAAAGCTATTCCTGCCGGTCATCCGGTGGATACCTTTAAAAAGGAAAACCGCGAACTCGAGAAGCTGGTGATGCAACTCAACGGAATATATGAAACCGTTAAAAAATCAGCTGCAGGTGTAAACGCCGAACCTGCTGAAAGCATTGCAATGCAAATGCTTTCAGTATTCAATGCCTTGATGGATGTGGATAAGCACTATAAGCGGAAAGAGAATCTGCTTTTCCCTTTCTTAGAAGCTAAAGGGATTACTGGTCCGCCAACCGTGATGTGGGGCAAACATGATGAAACTCGTGCTTACCTCAAAAATGCCGTCGAAGCACTCCAGAATTCACAGGGAGCAACTGTGGCTGAAATGGTCGATATTATTGATATCATTCTTGCTCCCGCATCCAAATCGGTAACAGATATGGCTATGAAAGAAGACGAAATCCTTTTTCCGATGGCTATGGATGAACTATCTGATCAGGAATGGTATGATATACTTCAACAAACCAACGAAATAGGGTTTTGCCTGTACGATCCAACCGATGAGTGGCTTCCTGAAAATGTTAAAACGACTGTCGGTGACCTCCGTAACGAGTTTACAGGCGGAATTGTACGATTGCCAAGCGGCAGTTTTAATATCAACGAATTAACCTTGCTGTTAAACATTATTCCTGCAGATATCACTTTCGTGGACAAGAACGACAAAGTGAAATTCTTCACCCAGGGCAAACACCGGGTATTCGATCGTAACCGGGCAATACTAGGCCGCGATGTACGTATGTGCCATCCGCCACATAGCATGCATATTGTGGATCAGATATTGAACGATTTCAAGAATGGAAAGGAAAGCAGCGCTCCATTCTGGATTCAGATGCAGGGCAAGTTTATTTATATTACCTACCTGCCGCTTCGTGATAAGGATAACAACTATATGGGAACCATTGAGTTTTCGCAGGATCTTACTGAACTTCGGGCACTTGAAGGGGAGCAGAGGTTGCTGTCGTATGGAGCGAAGTAGGAAGCGGTTTATTGGTTAATAGAAAATGGAAAAATAGAAAATAGTGTGCAACTTATAAATTCCAAATCCCAGGTTCCAAATCGTAAATCGTAAATCGTAAATCGTAAATCGTAAATCGTACCTCGTAAATCGTAAATCGTAAATCGTAAATCGTAAATCGTAACACTTCGGCTTCGCTCAGTGTAAAATCATAAATCACATAGCCCCCCATTCAATGGTAAAACCTTTAATCACTCCGCAAACCCGCATAGGTGAATTTCTGGATAACTATCCGGAACTTGAAGAATTGCTGATAAACCTCTCCCCTGCTTTTGAGAAATTACGAAATCCGGTTCTTCGACGCACTATAGGCAGAGTTGCTACTTTTCAACAGGTTGCCGTTGTGGGCAATATCCCGCTCGAAACAATTATTAACTCCCTGCGCAAGGCCGCGGGCCAAAATCAAACCAACGAAATTATGAGCACTAACAACTATTTAGAGGAAAAACCATCATGGTTTAATACCTCGGCCATCAGTGAAACACTTGATGCCCGCCAGATGCTCCAGGCAGGACAACATCCTTTGGCTGATGTAATGAGCAAGACTTCGAAAATGCAATCGGGTCAGATTTTCGAACTTATTACTCCCTTTACGCCTATGCCATTGATTGAGAAAGTGAATGCAAACGGTCTGTTAACTTATGTGCAACCTGTATCTGAATCAGAAGTACATATCTATTTCTACAAAGCATAGGAAAATGGTTGTCCCTGAAGTATTATAATTTAAGAGATAACAAACTACATTCATTTTAAGAATCAAGCCACTAGTCCCAATCCCGATAGCTACCGGGATTGGGACTTTATAGATTCGGAAATTTCAAATTTGCAGTATTGTATTTATTTCGGTATAATTAATTTTACTAAAAAATAATGACTGAATGAAACAGCGAAAAAAAAGGAATTCCTTTCTATTTCGTATGTTTGCAGCATCAAATCCAATGATAGTATGAAGAAGTTCGGTCATGCATTGGCCTATTATACCACTGCTCCTTTCCTGTTTTTTTTCTCAGTCCTTCCGTGGTCTATTGTATTTGTATTTTCGGACTTCCTCTTCCTGGTTCTATATTACGGATTTGGCTATAGGCGAAAAATCGTCAGAATGAACCTAGCCAATTCTTTCCCTGAAAAATCACGTAAGGACCTGAAGAAAATTGAATTTCGGTTCTACAGGTATTTCACAGATATGATTTTTGAAACGCTGAAATTATTTACAATGAGCCCGGATCAAAAGCTTGCCCGCTGTAAAATGGATACTGAAACACAAGTTCTGTTCGAAGATTTGTATGCCAGGTGTAAAAGTGCCATATTAGTCATGGGACATTATGGCAACTGGGAATATTGCCCCAGCGGACTGCCGCTACAAACTGATTTTCAGACTTATGTAATTTATCATCCCTTAAGTAATCCCTATTTTGATAAATTAATGTCACGCATGCGTACCAGAACAAGTTGTAAACTCTATACAATGACAGGAACATTAAAAGGCATGCTGTCAAACTATACTGAATTGAACATGACAGCGTTTTTAAGTGATCAGTCACCTGATCCGAAGGGAGCTTACTGGACTCAATTTCTGAACCAGGATACGGCTGTTTTTAACGGTACCGAAAAAATTGCACAGAAACTTAAAATGGCAGTGATCTATGGCAGTATGGAAAGAGTAAGAAGGGGAAAATATGTCTATCATACAAAACTGATCTGTGAAGATGCATCCAAAACACCACCCGGTGAAATCACTGAAAGCCATTTGCGGATGCTGGAAAATGATATTCGCAAGGCACCAGAATATTGGCTTTGGACACACCGAAGATGGAAACACCAACGGCCTCAGGTGAAGTAGTATAAAATAAAGCAAACTTATCACAAATATCCCAAAAGCATATATAAAACAGGAGTACTTTATATCTTTATAATTGAACAGACAAAGGCATCGTGGATAGTTGACCAGGGAAACGCTTTCATATTAATTATTTCATAACCATTTGATTATAAGCCTTATATTTCCAAGCAAAAAGATTCCTGAATTTTGAACATACATGAAATTAATTTTTCACTACATTTGTTTGCTTTAATTGTTAATTTCATGAATTAAATGGGACTACTACAAGATAAACTTTCAGAATATGATGTGCCTCAAAAAGCAATGGAGGCGGGTATCTATCCTTATTTTAGGATTATAGAATCGGATCAGGATACCGTAGTATTAATAAACGGGAAAAAAGTTCTGATGTTTGGTTCAAACAGTTATCTGGGTCTCACCAATCATCCAAAAGTAAAAGAAGCTGCAAAGAAAGCCATTGATAAATATGGCACCGGATGCGCCGGATCAAGGTTTTTAAATGGCACACTCGACATCCATATTGAATTGGAAAACAGGCTTGCCAGGCTGATGAATAAAGACGCAGCTCTCTGTTTCAGTACTGGCTTCCAGGTTAACTTAGGAGTAGTTTCTGCGCTTACGGGCAGGAATGATTATTTAATTCTGGATGAACTGGACCATGCATCCATTATTGAAGGCAGCAGGCTTTCTTTCTCAAAAATATTGAAGTATCAGCACAACAATATGCAAGCTCTAGAGGCAAAGTTGAAACTTTGTGAGCCTGATAAAATCAAATTGATTGTTGTTGATGGAATTTTCTCTATGGAGGGAGATATTGTTAATTTACCCGAAATTGTCAGGCTTGCCGGGTTATACAACGCCTCTGTTATGGTTGACGATGCACACTCTATTGGAGTTCTGGGTAAAGGCGGCGCCGGAACCGCTTCGCACTTTGGATTGAGCGACAAGGTTGACCTGACTATGGGTACTTTTTCCAAATCCCTGGCATCGCTGGGTGGATTTATTGCTGCCGACAAGGAAGTTATTAATTACCTGAAGCACAATGCGCGTTCATTGATTTTCAGTGCCAGTATGACCCCTTCGGCAGCTGCCGCGGTTCTTGCCGCACTCGATATTATGGAATCAGAGCCAGAACGAATAAGTCACCTTTGGTACCTGACCAATTATGCGCTTAAAGCATTTAAAAACCTTGGATTTGATACTGGAAAATCAGAATCGCCCATCATTCCCTTGTTCATTCGCGATGAAATTGCGGTATTGCAAATGACCAGACTTCTTCTTGAAGAGGGAGTATTTGTAAATCCTGTTGTTTCACCGGGCGTTCCAAAGGAAGATAGCCTTATCCGGTTCTCCCTGATGGCCACCCACACAATTGAACAGTTAGATATTGCAATCGAAAAAATTGCAAAAGTCGCCGTAAAACTAGGTGTGCTTAGCGTTGAAACAGTTATAAAATAATTACTTAACTAATTTTGGTTTACAATCCGCCCATGCAAAAAGTTGTATTCATTACTGGCATTTCATCGGGATTTGGAAAAAAAACTGCTGAACTACTGGCCGAACAAGGGTATATAGTGTATGGCACAGTTCGCAGAGGACAAGTTTCAAGTCAGAATATCAATGCTTTAATAATGGATCTGATGGATTATTCCTCCATTAAACAAGCTGTGAGTTCAGTTATACAGAAGGAAGGGAGGATTGATATTTTGATAAACAATGCCGGCATGCACACAGGTGGTGCTATTGAAACCACTTCCATCGAAAATGCAAGAATGCAGATGGACACCAATGTTATGGGGATGGTTTGTATGCTGCGGGAAGTCTTGCCTGTTATGCGTAAACAAGGAAACGGAACTATCATAAATTTAAGCTCGATTGGCGGTTTAATGGGTTTACCTTTCCAGGGATTTTATTCGGCCAGCAAATTTGCTATTGAAGGACTTAGCGAAGCTTTACGCATGGAATTAAAACCATTCAACATTAAAGTTGTAGTAGTAAATCCAGGCGATTTTCATACTAATAATACTGCCAACCGTCGCAATTACCTGACCAAACCAGTTAATGATCCATATGCGGAGCAATTCGCTAAATCACTTTCCATAATTGAGAAAGATGAAAACGGGGGCTGGCCGCCAGATGTGCTTGCCCGAAAACTTGTAAAAATTATTGAAACGAAGAATCCATGTCAACGTTACATAATAGCGACTGCTGAACAAAAATTAGCTGTGATTCTTAAAAGAATTCTACCCTCAAGCTGGTTTATGAAAATACTGGCGCCGCATTACGGGATTAAATAATCATAATTCCTTAACGACTTCTATTGAAACTTTATCTGCTATCTTGTGTAAAAGGTTGTCCTACGCGGCAACCTTTTACATTTGGATGTTTGTATTATTTACATTCAAAATCCGAGCGTGACTCCAGAATAATATCGGGTTCATCAGCACTAAGCGATGGCACATTTATCCTTAATTCTATTAATTCTGGTCAACTTCATTATAACCTTATAATCTCTGAAATCTATCACTATTTCCCTTCCATGGTTAGCAATTACATTCCTCCTTTTGACCATTATACCATCTATTCCAGCTTTTTATAAAAAAAAACATGTTAGATTGATACAATATATCTAATATTTATGTATATTCGTATCTGATTAGAATATTAATCTTAAAATGTACTATACAACTCTGAATGCAGTCAAATAGAAATTTGAGTCTTTAAAAACTATAAACTAAGTTTTACTGCCACTACTTCATTTTAGTACTAAGAATTGAACAACAATTCTACTAGTTTCTCTAAACTTACTAATAATACATGAGATCAATTGTTTAATGCATTTTAATTGCATTGATATTGTTGTTATCTCACTATTGTTGAAGTATATAGGTATTGTAAATTGACAGATTTAAATCTTGTCGTTTATATTATCTTTCATTTAAATGGCTCCAACTCTGCTATTAGTTTCAAAGCACCCTGGCTAAAAACATAAAATCTATTGAACGAAATTATTGCTATTAATCTTAACAAATTCGAAGATGAAAACAATTACTTTACTTTTCTTAGGTTTAAGCCTTACCCTGATGGGGTATGCACAAGTTTCGAAAACGGTTATAACTCATCCTTTATCAGTTGCTTCAGTCGATCCCTTTCTTGGAAATTATAAAGTAGCTTTTGTTGGACAGGTCGGCGGTCCTTATGAGCCAACTGGTTCTATCATAATAGGGACTACAACTGGAATTGTCCCGTTTTCGCTAGAAGGGAACATTAAGCTTTCAGAATCAGAGCCAGGGGTAATTGCAGTACCAGAGGAAACTACCATACCGGGCATCGACCCTGAAGATATAATTTATGGGGCAGCCGTGATTCAAAATCCTGTTCAGGTTTTTATTGGTACGGAAGAAGTGACCCGTCCCGGTGATTTTGGGCTGTACAGTATGGTTAAGCTTGGTCTTCCAAGTGATGCTAACCAGTTATTTTATAGTGGATGTAATGGAGACGGGCCTTTCAACTGTGTCCCTATGTTTTTTCGTAGTCATACATATTCCGGGGAGTCTGTAAATCTTGTTTATTTTATTATCGATGTAAATGGCAATGCCGATTCGGTGATCATTAAAGGAATTTTATACGATCGTCATATTTCAGAAGCGGCAGCCGCCAATCTTTTTACCGTCACGGTAGAAAGTCCGATATTGGGGACATTCAATGATTGTTTTATGCTAAATGTACTTACCAGTTACGAAATTGTAATTAAAGAAAATAAGATTAGTGGTTGGATAAAAGGAGCCGGCCATTCAATTGCCGGATTAGCCCCTCAGGAAGCCATACTAGAGGTTGAATTTGAAGGCATTAAAGAAAATGCGACAGATACACAAAATCAAACAGAAGATGAATTCTGTGTTTTCCCAAATCCAACCGAAGGAAAGTTTCATATAACAGGACACTCGTCGTCCGCTTATGGAAATCTCAAAGTTGAGGTGTATTCAATTTTAAACAGGAAAATTTTAGCTTTTGATCTGAATTCTTTGCCCTGTGAAATAGATTTATCCGGGCAAAAAAAAGGCATTTATCTCCTGAGGATTTTCAATAAAGAAACGGATATTCTGAAAAAGATAGTTGTGCAATAAATAGCAATAGCCAAACTTAAAACAGACAAGTGAAGATTATTATAGCTAAAGGCATAATGAAAAAGAAAATGGTTAAACAGTAAATCAGTTTGAAAAATGACTTACACCAATTATAGAATCATCGATATTTCCTAACCTAAAAAGACACAATCATGAAACGCTTATTACCATTGTTAATTATTTTAGCTTTTACAAATTTGGAATTATTCAGTAAAAGCATTGATGAGCCAACTGCTAAAACAGTAGCAGTTAATTTTCTCTCTTCAGTTTCAGGCAATTCGCAATTAAAAAACGGAGAGAATATAGTATTGATCTACAAAGCGACAGCACCCGTTGACCAGTCTTTAAAAAGCTCCTCTGGTTCTGAAGCGGCACAAACCACCTATTTTTATATTTTCAGTTCATCCAAAACAGACAATTTTGTAATTGTTTCAGGAGACGACAGGACTTTACCCATATTGGGTTATTCCACAACAAGTTGCTTTGACCCCGGAAACGTTCCACCAAACATGCAAATCTGGCTCAAAAGTTATGAACACCAGATTCAATACGTTTTTGACAATGATATACTAGAAAATACGAAAATTTCGGAGAATTGGCTTAATCTGTTGCAGGGAGTTAACGCAAACACCGCTGTTGTAGTAGCTCCTCTGCTAACAACACGATGGGATCAGGTTCCACCCTATAATGATTTGTGTCCATACGATAATACCGCAAGTGAACATACTTTGGCAGGTTGCGGGGCAACGGCAATGGCTCAGATTCTGAAATATTGGAATTATCCGGCACAAGGTATCGGATCAAATTCTTACATCTCAGAAAAGCAACCGGAGCTTGGTGTTATTTCTGCGGATTTTGAAAATACCCATTACAATTGGGCTTCAATGCCAAATACTATTTCTGGTTCAAATGAAGAAATTGCAAGGCTAATATTTCACTGCGGAGTAAGCATGAATACCGATTATGGAATTTTGGATAAAGGAGGAAGCGATAACCATGCATTCTATTATAATCATCCGAGTGCATTATTGGCATTTAGAAAATATTTTGGATATAAGCATACGAACCGTTTTGTAGCAAAATCATTTTACAATACAAATAGCGAATGGTTAAACCTGATTAAAAAAGAATTGGATGCAAACAGGCCTGTTTTTTATGGCGCCGATGACGATAATGAAGGAGGCCATTCTTTTGTTTGCGATGGATACGACATCTACAATTACCTGCACTTTAACTGGGGTTGGGGAGGGATGTCCAACGGATATTTCTCAACTGAAGCCATTGATCTTGGATATAGGGATTATACAAGTCAACAGGATGCAATAATAGGGATAGAGCCGCTTACGGTAAATCCGGGTTACGATATTCAGTTTAATTCCAAAGTTGTCGTTTCACCGGCAGTATATTTAAAGGTGGGGCAGGCTTTTTCGGTTACTGCAGATTTTAAAAATCTCGGAGCCGCTACTTTCGAGGGTAATTTTTCTGCTGAAGTTAATAATTCCAGTGGGAAATGGGTCGCTAATATTAATACTTCCGGTAAGTACACTTTAGCGTCCGGAGAAAGCACTGGACCGCTAACTTTTTCGTCCAATGGCATTTCAGCCTTGACCCCAGGTGCATATTTTATTACATTTTGGAAAATAACAAATGAAATGAAATTAATTGAAAGTAGTTTGAATGAAAATGGGTACACTCAGATGTTCAAAAAGATATTTGTTACTAATGAACAGAACGCAATTGCAGCTGATGAATTTGAAATTAATGACACCGAAATAACAGCATACGAGTTTATCCCGGAATTTAATGACAAAATTTCAGAAACAAAGTTTACTGCAAATATTCATGCAATTTCTGATGTAGACTACTATAAAATTAAAATCCCTGCAGGTTATCATTACACTGTAGAAGCCATAATAGTAGAAGATGTTCAGGCTTCCTTGGGTGGTAATGTTTTCCCGCTTGATGGGATTTTCTTATATAAACTTGAGGATACTTCCTGGTCTCTCCCTGAAGATCTATATTCCAAATTCACTTATACTGGAGATAATGGCTATTTATATTTCAGGATTGAACCCGCTTCAATGGGAAATATGGGCACATACAAGATTTCATTAAATATTACCCAGGGAGATGAGATTACTTCTTCCGGAGAAATTTTAGCAGAAAGCTCAGTAAGCGTTTACCCAATGCCTAACGACGGGCATTTTACACTTCTTCTGGGAAACGAAAACACAGGAAAAAACGAGATAACTATCTTTAGTATTAATGGAGCAGTTATTTCCAAAATGTTACTTGAAAATCCATCCGAAGTTTCCCAAGAAATTACTTTGGATGTACCCAACGGTATCTATTTATTGAAAGTAAAAAACAATAATAACAGTACTACAAGAAAAATAATCGTTAATCAGTAAAAGATAAAAATTATGAAAAAAGTGATATTTCCGGTTCTGCTGATATTCTTGATATTAGGAACTACGAGCGTATTTAGCCAAACATTAAATCCGGATTTAAAATCCGGCGCAAACCTGAATCTTGGGCCTCCACCAACGAATAAAGTAAAAAACCCGCACTTTGATGATGGTAAAGAAGGATGGAATGAGGATGAGGATGGGGATGGAGAAATGGATTCAGATATTGGAGTTTATGAAAATGGGGGATTTTGGTCAAAATGCCAGAATGTCACTGATGCGATGGGTCTTATGTCGAAAATAATTCCAAAAAATTTGGGGATACCAACTGGAAATCCTCCTTCTACAACATTAAATTTACTGTATGGCACCGATATTTCAGTAGAAAAAGGTAAAACATATTCTGTAAGATTTAAAGTAGCAGCCGATTCTGCAAGAACCATTGATATTTTGTGCATACAATTATTTGCCCCGTTTGATACTGCACTCTGGATACACGACATACCATTGGATACAATTCTATGTACCTATGGTTCGTATTTTCTTAACTGGGGTCAAAATACACTTACAAAATCAGCTAAACTGTCGAAATTAAATGATTCAAATACAGCTTTTATTACCGATGAATCGCCATCCGATTCAATGGTATTTGCATTTGCTGTTGGTGCAAGCCTGGTACCGGTTTATATTGATGATGTGGAAATAATAGAAACTGCTGCCCCCGAAATAAATGTAATTCAAGATACAATAAATGTTGAAGATAATACAGGAATATATGATTTTGGAGATGTTATTATTGGTGAATCAAAAACGGTCTCGTTTACCGTCGAGAATTCTGGAACTTCGTCATTAAACCTAAGTAACACAACAACAAGGGTAGTAGTTTCTTCCGGAACTGGTTTTACATTAGTCAAAGATGCGGATTCTCTGATCAGTAAGGAAACTACAACAACGTTTGAAGTTAAATTTGAGCCAAAAACAACTGGTGAGGCTTATGGTACAATTAGCATTGCAAACAATGATGCGTCAGAAAATCCTTTTAACTTTTCTATTATCGGAAAAGGAATCATTAACACAGCGATAGATAAAATTATTTCGAATGAAAATTCAGGAATAAGAGTATATCCCAACCCTGTGGAAAATATGTTGAATGTAGATGTTTCAGCAATTGCTGGAGAAAGTTTTGTGGCAGAGATTTTTGATTTACAAGGACGCTCAGTATTTATCACAAACAGCAAAGCCGCCATTAATGGTATACACACCATTGAAATGAATGTACAGGCAGTTGTAAATGGCACTTATTTCGTTAAAATCACTGGTAATAGCAGATTAATCAGAACAAGCAAGATATTGATTAAGAAATAAAGTGCTACACTAATTCAAATATTGAGAATGTTTTTATGACTTAAATTTTCCCAATAAGAGCGTATTAACAATGAAAAATTGAATTTAAGAACAAAGCAAATAGTTCTATTAAATAGATTGTTGTTTTGAGATAGCATGATTCCAGATTACTTAATTCTCAATTTTACTTACTACAATATTAGAATCATCGATATTTCTTAACCTAAAAAAAATGCAATCATGAAACGCTTTTTACTTCCGTTAATTTTTTTAGCTTTTACGAATTTGCAATTATACAGTAAAAGCATTGATGAGCCAACTGCTAAAACAATAGCAGCTACTTTTCTCTCTTCAGTTTCAGGCACTTCGCAATTAAAAAACGGAGAGAATATCGTATTGATCTACAAAGCGACAGCACTCGTTGACCAGTCTTTAAAAAGCTCCTCCGGTTCTGAAGCAGCACAAACCACCTATTTTTATATTTTCAGTTCATCCAAAACAGACAATTTTGTAATTGTGTCGGGCGATGACAGAGCAAAACCGATATTGGGATATTCGAATACGAGTTCCTTCGATCCCGGTAATATCCCTCCAAATATGAAGGCCTGGCTCGATGGTTACATATGCGAGATTCAATATGCCATTGATAAAGAATTAAAAGCAGGCGAGGAAATTACGGAACAATGGTTTAATTTGTCTCAGGGAATCAGTACGAAAGCCACAGCTATAGTAGAACCTTTGATAAAAACCCATTGGGCTCAATCGCCATATTATAATGACTTATGCCCTTATGATAATACTTTGGGAAAACGGGTATCAACCGGCTGTACTGCCACAGCCATGGCGCAAATCATGAAATATTGGAATTACCCGGTCAATGGAACAGGAACACATTCATACATCCCTAAAAGACATCCGGAATATGGCGTTATTTCAGCAGACTTTGGAAATACGCAATATGACTGGGCTTCTATGCCGGATCAAATTTCGGCTCCAAATGAAGAAATAGCGCGATTGATGTTTCATTGTGGAGTTAGCATAGACATGGATTATGGAACTGATAAAAGTAGTGGTCATACTTTGGATTACAATCACCCAAGCGCATTACTGGCATTTCGCGATCACTTTGGGTACAAAAGCTCAAATAAGCATGTTAAAAAATCAGATTACTCAACAAAAAGCGCATGGATCAACCTGATTGTAACCGAATTAAATGCTAAAAGACCAGTATTATATGCAGGCGTTGACGAAAAAGTAGGTGGTCATGCTTTTGTGTGCGACGGTTATGACAACAGCTATTACTTCCACTTCAACTGGGGCTGGGGCGAATACTCCGATGGGTATTTTACTACGGATGCAATAAATCTTGGTACCGTCGCTTTTACCAAGGATCAAGATGCTATTATTGGAATAGAACCTGTAACTTCAAACCCGGTTGTGGACATACGGCATAATTCTAAAGTAAGTATTTCACCATCTATATATTTAACACCTGGGCAGCCGTTTACATTAACGGCCGGATTCAAAAACTTTGGAGCAGCTACGTTTAATGGTTCTATTGAGGCTTTGGCATGGAATGATAAGTTCATTCCTGTAGGTCTTATTGACAGTACAAGGTTTATTACTTTGGCCAGTGGCGAAAACACTGAGGTTTTTTCTTTTTCAACCAATGGTATCTCTGCAATGACTTCCGGGGAATATTATATAATTTTTTATAGCATATTTTCAGCTAACCCTGCAAAACCAATTGATAAAAGCGTAACTAATAATGGAGTGTACGAATTGATCAAGGTTACTGTATCAAATAATAATACTATCGCGGAGGACGAATATGAAAATAACAACTCAGAAATTGAAGCGCATGAGTTAATTCCAATTTTTAACGACAGCATTGCATCTGAAAAGATACAGGCAAATATTCATAATACAGCTGACATTGATTACTATAAAATCAAACTACCTGTTGGCTATAACTATATTATTGCCTCTTTTTTAGATGATTACAATCAAAAAACCCATACTCTTGATGGAAAATATTCCTATAAATTTGCAGATGACTCCTGGTCAACACCGGAGGATATAGTTATTCCTGATCTCATACATCAGGGGAATGATGATTATTTGTATTTTAAGGTCGAACCTTTTTTATTGGGATATATGGGTACCTACGATCTTTCGTACACCTTAACCCGGGAAGAAAAAGAAATTACCTCTACTCAAGACCTTGCAGAAAGCATCATATCAGTTTACCCTATGCCCAACAATGGACATTTTACGTTGAAACTTGGTTGTGATAATTTAGGGGATAACGAAATAAGCATCCTAAACATTAACGGAGCTATTATTTCAAAAACGTTTCTGAAAAACCCATCTGAAATTTCGAAACAATTTGACCTGGAAGTAGCAAATGGCGTTTATTTTATCAGGATTAAAAACAACGGAACAATCGTGACTAAGAAGATTATTATAATGTAAAAATAAAGATGAAAGAGTAACATTTGAATTCAATTATAAAAAAAAACGGACTCCATTCCTGAAATCCGTATAAATTTCTCATATTTAAGTGTAGCTATGTACTCATCCCTCCGCAGACACTCAGCACCTGTCCTGTGACATATCCCGAAAGGTCGGAAGCAAAGAAAACACAAGCCTGTGCCACATCTTCGGGTTTGCCGCCACGACGAAGAGGAATTTGTGCCGCCCATTGGGTGCGTACTTCTTCGGAAAGTTTGGCTGTCATTTCAGTCTCGATATAGCCGGGAGCAATGGCGTTGCAGCGGATATTCCTTGAACCAAGTTCCTGAGCTATGGATTTGGTAAATCCAATCAAACCTGCCTTTGAGGCTGAATAATTCGACTGCCCGCCATTCCCATTAACTCCAACCACTGAACTCATATTTATGATGGAACCGGAACGTTGTTTGAGCATGTATTTCTGCACTGCCTTGGTTAAGTTGAAAACCGATTTCAGGTTAACTTTTATTACAAGGTCCCAATCCGCTTCTGTCATACGCATCAGCAGGTTATCGCGGGTAATACCGGCGTTATTAACGAGTATATCAATCCGACCAAACTCTTTGGCTATTTCATCCACGGCTCGTTCGCTGTCGTCGAATGAACTTGCATCAGAAGCATAACCCATAGCTTTAACACCTAAAGCCTGTATTTCGCGTTCGGTAGCTTCCATTAGTTCATCGCGGCGCATATCGGTAAAAGCAACGGAAGCTCCCTGCTGTGCAAAAGCAATGGCAATGGCTTTGCCGATCCCACGTGATGCTCCGGTGATCAAGGCAATTTTTCCTTCGAGTAGTTTCATATTTGATTATTATTTGTACTATGTTAGTAATTTCAATAAAGGGATTAGGGTTTGGGGTTTAGGGTTTGGGGTAGAAATCTCAACATATTTCTCTATTTCTATTCCACCATTTTCCCATTTTCCTATTTCCTGTCCCAATCAAACGCTGACAGGTCTTTCAGACGCTGTCAGGTTTCCTATTTCCCTATTTTTCCATTCACCATTTTCTATTTTATATTTTATATTTTATAAAACCCTACACCCACTTCACTAAATTAAAATCCATACGATGAGGCAGCAGAGGGTTTTTCGGTGTTAATCGAAAAGCAAAGTCGAATACCCCTGCCAAAGATGTTTCAATCTCTATGGTAAAATGCGCCGCATTACCATCCACTTTGGCAAGTTGCATTTCCCGGATTGCTTGAGGCTCAATCATGTTATCATTAGTTTTCTGACCAGAGATCATTTCGGCCATAATATCGTCGGGGGCAATATCGCCTAAATTGAGTATAAGTTCAGCTACAAAAATGTCGCCCAGGTTTATTACCTGGGTTGAAGGATTTGGGAATATAATATCAACCACTTCAATACCTTCCCAATTACGTATCATCCTGAACTTCCAGGATGCCAGGCTTCGCAAGGCGGCATTGTCATCTTCTTTGAGCAAGGCCGAGCGTTGGGCAAGTTTCAGATAGTATTTCTCGTAATAATCGTCGAGTTGACGTTTCATGGTAAAATGCGGGGCAATGCCGGAAATTGTGTTCTTTATATATTTAACCCAGGCATGAGGTACTCCATCATTATCTCTTTCATAGAAAGCAGGAATAATTTCATCCTCCAGGATATTGTATATAGTTTCGGCATCGAGTTCATCCTGGAATTGCTGATTTTCATAGGTACGTTCCTCTTTCAGCGCCCAGCCGGCATCTTCGCGGTAGCCTTCGGCCCACCAGCCATCGAGTACACTGAAATTTACAACACCGTTCATAACCGCTTTTTCTCCACTGGTACCACTGGCTTCCATAGGACGTGCAGGTGTATTCAACCAGATATCAACTCCCTGAACAAGTTTACGGGCCATAGCCATATTGTAATTCTCAAGGAAAATAATCTTGCTGACAAACTGTGGCATTCGCGACACTTCAACAATCCTTTTAATAAGATCGGCACCAGCTTTATCGGCAGGGTGTGCTTTTCCCGCAAACACGAATTGTATAGGGAATTCCTGATTTGACATTATTTGTGCCAGCCGTTCGATATTGGAGAATAGTAAGTGGGCACGTTTGTAAGTTGCAAACCTGCGTGCAAAACCAATAGTCAGCGCTTTGTTATCAAGGGAATCTACAATTTGAATCAGTTGTGTAGGTTTCTCCGAACTTGTACTCATCGAATCGATCAGCCGTTTCTTGATATAGCTGATCAATTCACCCCGGAGGTCTTGTCTGATTTGCCATATTCGCTCGTCGGGAACGTTATGTATCTTTTTCCAGTATTCAGGATTTGATTGATCATGAATATATTCCTCACCAAATTCCTGGATGTAAAGTTTTTTCCATTTGGCATTTGTCCATGTGGGGAAATGTACTCCATTGGTTACATACCCGATATGAATTTCATTTTCATAAAATCCATTGTACATATCCTTGAACATCTGCCTGCTCACTTTTCCATGAATGCGGCTCACTCCATTCATTTCCTGTGATAATTTGGCAGCAAGAACGCTCATGGAAAATTTCTGATCATTATTATTTTCAACATACCGGCCCAGGTTCATGAAGGTATTCCATGAAATATTCAGGCGAACCGCATAGTGAGGGATGTATGTACGTAACAGATCCTCTGTAAATGCATCATGACCTGCCGGAACCGGAGTATGGGTAGTAAATAAAGTTGAAGCCCTAACCAGTTCAATAGCCTGAAGGAATGATAATTGATTGTTTTGCACATATTTACGGAGTCGTTCAATACCAATAAATGCAGCATGACCCTCATTACAATGATACAGATCCGCTTCAATATCCAGCGCTTCAAGAACCCGAATACCGCCAACACCCAATAATAATTCTTGCTTAAAACGAACTTCCAGATCACCACCATATAATTGATGTGTCACGAATCTGTCTTCTTCGGAGTTCTCTTCAATATCAGCATCAAGCAAATAAAGAGGAATACGACCCACTTCAAGCATCCATACTTTGGCATATAGTATGCGGCCTGGTAATGAAACACTTACCATAACCCATTCACCATCGGCATCACGCACCGGTTTTATCGGTAAATGGTTAAATCTCTGGGGGAAATATTGAGGAACCTGCTCCCCAAACGGTGAAAGTGTTTGATTGAAATAACCATAGCGGTATAATAATCCTACAGCAATAATATTCACATTCGAGTCGGATGCTTCTTTCAGGTAATCGCCTGCAAGGATACCTAATCCGCCTGAGTATATTTTAACACTTTCGTGAAGGCCAAATTCCATACTGAAGTATGCGATTTTCGGACCCGTCCTTTCAACGCTTGTAGCCATATAAGCATCAAAATGGGTCATAACTGCCTTAAGGCGGGTCATGAAATCAGGATTCTTTTCCAGCGCCTGCAACTGATTGTAAGTCAGCGACTCAAGCATAGAAATCGGGTTATGCTCTGAATTTTCCCACCGTTCGGGATCTATAAGACGGAACAAGTCAGTAGCTTCAGTATTCCAGCACCAGTAAATGTTGCGGCTCAGTCTCAATAACCCATTCATTGATTCAGGAAACGTAAGGCTAACTAGTACTTTACGCCATTCAGGATGGGAAGGTTTTTTGCCATTAACACTAACTACTGTTTCGGCCTGCCTTTTATCGCGGAAAAGGTCGGAACGATCCAAAACTTTTTCGAGAGCAATTGAATACGCTTGTTTATAATAAGTAAGCAGGTTGCTCCAGAGGGCTGAATGTGCAAGTGAAATTGCAGACGTTGATAGTTCCGCCCGTTTGATTTTCGACATCTTTGCAAATGACAATACTATCGAATGAATTGAATCCACAACCGTTTCATTGTTATCGTCGTTGCGGACTATCACTGCAATACCGCTTTTATTATCCAAATCCTTTACCCATAAGCCAAAACCAGCCAGTGTTGTTGTGACGGTTGGGACTCCAAAAACAAGGCTTTCGAGCGGAGTATATCCCCATGGTTCATAATATGAGGGAAAAACTGAAAGGTCGAAACCAGGGAGAAGGTCGTAATAACTAAGATTGAAAACACCATCGTTTCCGTTAAGATAACTTGGTACAAATATTACTTTTACCTGATCACTCAACGAATTGAACAGGCTATTTTCCTTAAGTCTTTTTAGAATCGGATCGTAATCAGGTTCAAAAAGTCCATGTGTAAGGTAATGTTCTTCAATAGCATCGTCAATTATTCCGGATTCCACTTTTTCAAGCAGTCCTTGAACCGGCCCTGAATGGTGAGCCGGTATAGTTATAAATGCCACTACCGGATATTCAAGTTTTTCATTTCTATTCAGGCTGGCAAGTGCATCGATGAAAAGGTCGATACCTTTATTCCGAAACTCATATCTTCCACTGTTAACCAATAAAAGGGAATCGGCAGGAAGTGACTGCCCGGTAACAGCCTGGGCAACAGCAAGCAGTTTCTCACGTGCTTTCTGTCGTTTTGCTGCTAAAGTATCTTTATCCAGAAAGAGTGAATCATCAAACCCATTCGGTGTAATGATATCAGGCTCACGACCTAAGAATTGCCTGCATTCATTTGCTGTCAGTTTGCTTACTGTTGTAAAGGCATCACTTTCGATCGCAGCAATGTGCTCGAGCGAATGTTTGGCCATAACATGGAACCGATTTGCCATTGCATCGCCATGGTAATCTTCGAAATGGCTATACAACGGAAGATTGTTTCCGGCGATAGATCTTCCGACTACGGTAGCATGTGTTGTGAAAATAGTTCCAATCTGGGGTACCCGGTCATTAAGATAGAGGATACCTCCACCGGTCATCCATTCATGAAATTGAGCAATAATTTTATCCTGGGCTGTAATGCTATATTCATAAAAACTCTCAATAACTCTGCCCGCTGCATATCCAAAAAGTGCAGGTTCAAAATAATCCCAGGATCCGGAGATGCTATCCAGTTTGTACTTTTCCCAAAATTCAGCCAGTATTTTATCTTTCGAAGGAATGTATTGAGTAAAGTCAACAAGAATCGCAACCGGGCGGCCTTTGATATTCCACCGGCCAATTTTTATCCTAAGGCCTTCGCTCTCAGCACGTTCGCGCCATACACGCAATATGGATTTATCTTCAGTAAATTCAGGATTCGGGCTTGTTTCTTTCCATACATCCGGGCCAATGAGAATATAATTGTTCCCCAATTCAAGTTGAATTCCGGGAGCCTTGGTGGCTACTACCGTGTAAATCCCGCCTACTTTATTGCAAACTTCCCAGCTTACCTCGAAAAGGTAATCCGGTTTAAGTATTTTCTTATTTATCATATATCAGTATCAGGTTCAATTAATTTAGTGCATTCACATGAATTAGGATGCACAAAACCAAACCCCTGGCAGGTAAAAAACCTGAATCAGAGGGGTGCAAAAGTACAAATTTTAAAATAAACGGGATTGAAAGTTATTCACAAATTGTTCATTCGTGTGCATAACAAATTCCTTTTTGTTAAGCTTTTCCTGGATTTGGAGGTGCTTTTTCACCAGTATTTACTGCTTTGAATGCCTTGATTTCAGCTTTTATTGAAGCTGGTTTGATTGCTTTGGCAGTAACTTTTTGGGTATCAGCACTTACATTTTTTATGAAACTGTTGTTAATGCAGGTGGCGAATTTTCACTATACTCTCGCACCCTGATATGAAAGTCGGAAAGAATATTCATGTAATTCAGGAATGCATCGTATGGCGATCCGTACGGGTTAAAATATCGGTGAATATTCCCGTCGCTAAACCATTTAGTTGACATATAATAAAAATGGTCACTTGCCTGGAGGTAATTCCAGTCCCTAGTAAGGGCTATATCCGTGCAGGTATCCATTATGCCCGAAACCTTGAACAGACTCGAGTGGGCTTCATTCTGAAGGTCATTACCAAGCCAGGCTGTGAGGTCACGCTCTTCATCGGCCCACGAAATAGCATGCGGGCAATCAATTCCAGCAATTGGCTGCAGTTCCTCCGAAATTTCGCTGGGTGTTTGGAATTTCCATTTGCGTGTTTTGATCAGTTGTTCGGGAAACGCCCTGAGAAATCCGAATATTCCGGATTGAGCCTTCTGATGTTCACCAAAGGTTTCGTAATCCATAAACAGGTTTACAAGTTCCTGTTTCGGATCCACGTTGTTGATCCAGGTAACAAATTTCTCAGCTGTAAGTGGCCATTCGCTCCAGTCCTGTTGTGAAAACCTGAATGCGATATCGTCACTTAGCTGGTAATTTCTCAGAAGTACTTTCAGCCGCTGATGAGGTGCACTGCAATATAAGTAATTGGGGCTTTTCCAACCCAATAATTGTTTTGCGCCTTCGGTAAGCATGGTTTTATAACCCATTTCGAGAACCTGGCCAGCTATACTATTGGAATACACAAGCTCCGTGTTGCGAAAAGCGGTCGGAGTTACGCCAAACAATTCTTTAATAGCTGCAGCATGTTCTTCAACCTGTCTTTTAAACCCGGCAGGATCCTGTAATGCAACCAGGGAATGAGAATAGGTTTCGGCCAAAAATTCAACATTCCCGGTTTTGGCCAGCCGCTTGAAGCTCACTATCACCTCGGGTACATATTTCTTAAATTGTTCAAGGGCTGTACCACTGATACTGAAAGTTACCTTAAAAGCCGAACCAAATTCATTGATCAATCCTAGCAGAACCTCATTGGCCGGAAGATAACAATCGGCTGCAATTCGCCGTATTATACGTTTATTCTGATAATCATCGTAATAATAGTGGTCAGCGCCAATATCGAAAAACCGGTATGTCCGTAAACGGAATGGCTGATGAACCTGAAAATAAAGACAAATTGACCTCATATATCTGAGTATTAGAAACTATGCTTAAAATAGATAGACAACACTAAGCTTAAAGTAATGATTCGTAAATGTCAGCCACTTTACGGGCGGCCGATTCCCATTTTAGGTTATTCACCTCCTCGGTACCATTGGCAACTGACATATCACTCATTGATTTGTAATGCAACAGTCCATAAATGGCGTCGGCCATGGCATCAACATCCCAGAAATCGACTTTCATCACATGGTCGAGAACTTCGGCTACCCCTGACTGTTTTGAGATAATAACCGGTACATTTGAACGCATTGCCTCCAAGGGAGAAATTCCGAAAGGCTCTGATACCGAAGGCATTACATACACATCGCTCATTGCAAACATACGATCGACATTTTCGCCTTTCAAAAAACCGGTAAAGTGGAAATGTTCAGAGATCTTAAGTTTAGCCACTCGCTTTATCATTTTCTCCATCAAATCGCCGGTACCAGCCATAACAAAACGTACATTTTTGTCACGTTCCAGCACTTTTTTGGCAGCTTCGATGAAATACTCAGGCCCCTTCTGAAAAGTGATCCTGCCCAGAAAAGTTACTATTTTTTCTTTAACATGTTTTTCAGCATTTATTATCTCAGTTTTCTCAGGCGGTTCAACGGCATTATGCACTGTTATAACCTTATCCGGATTAATATGATACCTGTCAATTACAATGTTCCGGGTGAGATTACTTACTGTAATAACCCGGTCGGCTTCCTCCATTCCCTTGCGTTCAATTTCATAAACATTTTCGTTGTAATTCTCTCCTGAACGGTCGAATTCAGTTGCATGCATGTGAACTACCAAAGGTTTACCCGATATTTTTTTTGCTGCCACCCCGGCTGAATAGGTGAGCCAATCGTGTGCATGAATTATATCGAATTCACTATTGGCTGCAATGGAAGCACCTACCAGGGCATATCGGGCAACTTCCTCCATAAGGTCATGGCCATACTTGCCTGAAAACTGAAATTTTTCAGAAAAAACCCTGCTGGTGTCTTCAATTTTAGTATTAAGATTCTCACTTACCATTTGTTGAAAGTCTTCAGGCCCGACATATGGAATAAGATTTGAACCAATCTCCATATATGTAATCTGGCTCCAGTATTCCCTGAAAATCGGATCCTTCATCATCACACTCACATCACTGGCGTTGATTAGCCGAACAGCTTCCTGGCTTTCGTCGCCATATGCTTTGGGGACTACAAACTGAACTTCAACCCCATGTTTCAGCAGACCTTTAGTTAGTCCGAAACAGGCTGTTCCAAGGCCTCCGGTAATATGGGGAGGAAACTCCCATCCAAACATTAATACTTTCATTGCTTTCTATCTTTTGGATTTATAACTACTTCAATTTCTTTTCTTTAACCGATTTCATGGCTTCGAGTAGATGGTTAACGCGCAAAAGCTCGGAAACACTCCATGCCTGAGATATGGCACCCGAAGGAAGGTAAGGAGGATCGCCATCGTAAAGCTCAGAGATGGTTCCTATTCCATGTTCCGACATTACGTCTTCGAATCCCTTGTAAATTTTAGTTATAAATGTTACGCCTCCTTCTTCATGAAGTTTAAGCCAGGCTTCAGCAAAATGTCCAAATAACCATGGAAAAACTGATCCCTGGTGATAAGCCAGGTCGCGCGAAGTTTGATCACCGGTATATTCGGATTTATAAGCAGGGTTTTTAGGAGATAAAGTGCGTAATCCTCGTGGTGTAAGCAATTCAGATTGAATCCTATCGAGAACACCTTTACATTGGTCATCAGTAAGCGGTGAATATGGTAACGAAGTTGCAAAAACCTGATTCGGACGCACGGATTTATCACGGAAATCGCCATTTACATAATCGTACAGGTAATTTTGTTCTTTAATCCAGAATGTATCCACAAATGCAGCAGGTATCCGGTCCGCAATAGGTTTCCATTCAGCTACAAAATCCTTCTCGCCTGCTTTTTCAGCCAGTTCAATTGCAAAACATATTGCATTGTACCAAAGTGCATTTACTTCGACTGCAAGTCCAATGCGGGGTGTTACAGGTCTTCCGTCAACAACAGCATCCATCCAGGTTACAGCCGTACCTGTAACTCCGGCATATAGCAGTCCGGAATCCAGCATATGAATGTTGTAGGGTGCGCCTTCTTTGAAATTTTTTAAAATCATTTTCATGAATCCGCCATACTGTTTCCAAACGGTTTTATCTTTACTGAACTTAATATACTGTTGCAATGACCAGAAAAACCATAGCGAAGCATCAACTGAATTATATTCAATTTTAAGACCTGTTCCTGAATTTGGGAATAGTGGCCCTTTCATCTCCGAAAGGCTGTTATCCAATATCGCTTTGAAAGTTTTGAAATCGCCGTTCAAAAGCGTAAGACCGGGGAGAGCGATAAATGTATCGCGCGCTACACGTCCGAACCACGGGAAACCAGCAATAATTTCAAATTTCTTGCCACGTTTGACTATAAATTGCTGGGAAGCATTTATCAGGCAGTTTTCAAAATTTTCGCGAACAATACGTTTTTTCAATTCCTGGTTGAACATGTGTGCAAACGTTTTTGGATCCTCTGCTTCGAGGCTGGCCATAAAATAGATGCTTTCGCCTTGCTTTATGGATAATTCGAAATACCCCGGAGTATATAAATCTTCCAACGACTCATATCCTCTGGCATTTTCACGCATATAATCGAAATCGAAATACCAGTCAGGCACATGAACATATTCATTTTCTTTTGAAAACTGCAGGTGCAGATGAGGATATCCCTGGTACATTCTTACTTTAATTCCATTCGGGATTGTATCATATTTACGATCAACATCACTATTGGCTTTGCTGAGCGAATGTATATTCCGGTACGCCATGAACGGCCTGAATCGTATTTTTGTTGGCGAATGGGCTTCGACAAGCGTATATTTTATAATAAAACTATCGCTGATACCCGCAAAAAGCATTTCCTTTGTAAGTACTACCCCTCCAACTCTGTAAGTAATTACAGGATTCGGATCGAAGGTAAAGTCGGTTACATATTTATGACCTCTGGGACTATACTTCTCCCCTTTGTATTTGTGAATAGCCAAATTGAATTCCTGATCATGCTGAATGATTGTTTCATCGAGTAATGACAGCAATACATGCATTCCGCCATCGAACTGTGGCTGAGGCGAAACGAGCAAGCCATGATATTTACGTGTGTTACAACCGATAATGGTGGTTGAAGCATAGGAACCAGCCCTGTTAGATCTAAGCAACTCACGGGTAAGTGAATACTCAAGATTTACCAGTTTCGACTTGTCAAATTTAATATAATCCATAGCATATCAACTATTTAGCACTTATTATATCGATGTACTTATAAACCTACAAATGTACTGAATATTTACAGATGAGCCATCTCATTTCTATGATTAAGCCTTTCTTTCCAAATACAACCTTAAAAGTAAGAAATTTGTTCCAAAAAAATATTAATTCTTCAAAAAAAGCGTTTAACCTGTATTATTCGTGCAGAAGATAAAAGATAAAAGTAAAAAGATAAAAGTCAGACAGTTGCAAACCATTTTCATAATTTATTTTGTAAAGATGATTTTTATGATTGCCTTCATAATGTTTTGATCCTTTTGTCTTTATCCTTTTATCTTTTGTCTTTTTTGAAGTTTATTAATTAATCAAGTTAAATAAAAGTGCTTTCATTCAATTACATTTGCAAATCCGAAAAAGGATAAAAATGACTATAAAAAAAATAACGAGGACTATACTGTTTCTGATTATAATTACAGCAATCGCCTATACCGGTTGCCGGAAAGATGAATTCAACAGCAATCCCTCTTTCAGCCTGCAATTTAGCACCGATACGGTGCTGTTTGATACTGTTTTTACGACAATCGGATCAAGTACACAATCGCTGGTGATACGAAATACCGGAAACAGCAGGATTAATATCTCGAAAATTACACTTGCACGTGGAAGCTCTTCCCCCTTCAGGCTCAATATTGATGGTACCGCTACCGAAGAGTACCATGACCTGGAAATCGGGCCTAACGACAGTGCATATATTTTTGTAAAGGTCACCATCGATCCGAATAACGAAAACAGCCCGATGATTGAAAGTGATTCGGTAGTTTTTCAGACAAATGGAAACATACAGGATGTAAAGCTGGTTGCCTGGGGACAGGATGCCTATTTTCATCACAATACCGTATTAACCGGCGACATAACGCTGCCCGATGATAAACCTCATGTAGTTTATGGCACACTCACAGCTGCCAATGGCTGCAACCTGAATATTGTGGCAGGAACCAGGATGTATTTCCACAATGGCGGCAGTCTTGAAATCCGAAAAGGCGCTTCATTAAAAGTTTCGGGAACGCTGGAATCACCGGTAATTTTTACGGCCGACAGGCTCGAAGACTATTACCTTGATAAACCGGGATTGTGGGAAGGCATCTGGCTTGAAAACGGAAGTAAAAACAACAGTTTTACATATGCCGAAATTACCAATGCCAAAATCGGCATATTAGCTGACAGCTGCGGATATAATGAAGGCGATACATTACGACTTCATAATTGTATGATTCACAACATGACTAACTACGGCATTAAGGCAACAAAATCCATCATTTTTGCAACTAACTGCCAGATTACTAACTGCGGAGGCAACGTGGTTTCGATTGAACAAGGCGGCAATTATGATTTCCGGGATTGCACGCTGGCACGATACTTCAGCGGTCGCAGTTATCCGGCTTTATCCATAAGCAATTATAGTACGGATACGACCGGAAAACCTATTCCCGGTGATTTAACAGGCGCATATTTTGGAAATTGCATCGTAACAGGCTACCAGGCCAATGAAATAGATTTAAGAGAGCTTGCAGGCAGGGAGTTTGTTTTTCTGTTTGATTATTGCCTTGTGAACTGGGATAAAAATACAGAATACGAATCTAAGTTTACTGATTGTATTATGAATAAGGACGTTAAATTTATAGACCCTGATTTGAATGATTTTCAACTTGATAGCTTGTCATTTGCCATCGATGCCGCCTCGGTAAACATTATCAATACTACAATTCCTGATATTACCCATGACCGCAAAGGGGTTTCGCGACTTATTCCCGGGCCGCCGGATATGGGAGCGTATGAGAGGGTGGAGTTAAAAAAGTAGTTTCAGAGTTTCAGAGTTTCAGGGTTTCAGGGTTTCAGAGTTTCAGAGTTTCAGGGTTTCAGAGTTTCAGAGTTTCAGGATTGAAAGCAGGTGTTCAAGGTTTTAGTATTGGATTGAAAATGTCGGATTAGAACTAATAGAAACACACTGAACTATAATAAGAAAAGAGGCACAAATAATGCTGACAGTTGCGTCAACCTTAATTTGTACCTCTTTTATATTTTAGGTAAATTGCCTGGAATAATCTCTTTAAGAGATTTCTAATTCCAGAAATTCAGCTCATTCTCAGTTCTGCAGCAGCTTGAGCATAGCTATACCTATTTCAGCAGGGGAATCAACAACCGTGATGCCACATTCGCGCATAATGGCTTTTTTAGCTTCGGCTGTATCAGACTTTCCGCCTACAATAGCGCCGGCATGACCCATGGTTCGTCCTGCGGGAGCAGTAGCCCCGGCAATAAAACCTACAACAGGTTTGGTTCCGTGATCACGAACATAATATGCCGCATCAGCTTCCATATTCCCTCCGATTTCGCCGATCATAACTATTCCTTTGGTTTCGGGATCAGCCATGAACAATTCCATCGCGTCGCGGGTAGTAGTCCCGATAATAGGATCGCCACCAATTCCAAGTGCTGTTGTTTGCCCTAAACCAACTTTGGTAAGCTGATCAACAGCTTCGTATGTTAAGGTGCCTGATCGTGATACAATGCCCACAATTCCCTTTTTATGAATAAAACCGGGCATAATTCCCACTTTAGCTTCACCTGGTGTAATAACCCCTGGGCAATTCGGCCCGACCAGACGGCAATCCAGGCCGTCAACGTATTCCTTTGCAGCCATCATGTCTTTCACGGGTATGCCTTCGGTAATACAAACTATTACTTTAATACCTGCTTCGGCCGCTTCCATGATAGCATCGGCAGCAAAAGCAGGTGGCACAAAAATAAGTGAAACATTTGCATTGGTAGATTTAACAGCTTCTTTAACTGTATTGAAAACCGGGCGTCCTATATGTTCGTTTCCACCTTTACCGGGAGTAACACCTCCTACAACATTGGTTCCGTAGTCGATCATCTGGGTAGCATGAAAAGTACCTTCACTACCGGTAAATCCCTGGACTATAATCCTGGAATCTTTATTAACGAGTATGCTCATAGAATAGAATTATTTATGTGGCCAAAGGTAAAAATATTTTTAGAACCTGTTTGGAAATTGCATTTTATCTTCAATAAAGATTTTTCTGCTTGTTGAAGGTGGAAATTGGCGCATAGTATTTCACTCAACACTCCTTTGTTAACAATCTCCGGATGATTTATGTCGGGCGAAGCATATGTTTTATTTCTTTTGCAAAATAAAAATGCCATGCTGTGAAACCTACTGCCCGAAATATTCTCCTGTTTCTTTTAACTGCCTTCCAGGTATTTATAACACAAGGCTGTGGTGATAAATCCCAAAACAGCACCACAAAATTAATTAATTGTATTGACGACAACAGGCTGAACCCTGCACAGGAAGCCCATATCAGGAAAGAAATTCACGCTACTGAAAAAGCCTTCGCCCTCGATACACTTTTTAAGAAAAAAGCTAAAACCCAGGGATTTAACGGTGCTGTTTTAATAGCACAAAAAGGCGTAATCTTATATCAGAATGTATTCGGTTATGCTGATGTTAATAAAAGAGATTCTTTAACTCTACATTCTGCCTTTCAACTTGCATCAATCAGTAAGACATTTACCGGCATTGCTGTATTGCTTCTTGCTGAAGATAAAAAGCTTAAACTTAGCGATAGTATTCAAAAGTTTATTCCCTCCTTTCCATATCACGGCATAACGATCGAAAATCTCTTAAGCCATCGCAGCGGATTACCCAATTACCTGTATTGTTTTGAGAATAAAAGGATGGTGAATAGCGCTGCGCCAACCAACGACACAATACTCAAATGGTTCAATGAAGCGAATCCTCTTCCGGCGCTTTATAACCAACCCGGTAAAAGTTTCAGTTACAACAACAGCAATTTCATCATACTTGCTTCAATCATTGAGAAAGCAAGTTCGATGAGCTATGCGCAGTTTATCCGAACCCGGATATTTGAACCACTGGGAATGAAATATTCATTTATTGACACTATTGCACCTGATACTTTGTTAAAATACCGGACTACCGGACACGAGGGCAACAGGAACCGGAAGCGGGAATTTTTCGACGGCGTTTATGGTGACAAAGGGATTTTTGCCTCGGCAGGCGACATGGAACGCTGGTATTTTGCGCTGCATTCCGGATGCCTGCTTAACAAGCACTGGCTTAAAGAAGCGTTTACCCCGTATAGCTTTGAACACAGGAGCAGGCATAATTATGGATTAGGTTTCAGGCTTATGACCGACCCTAAAGACATGAAAAAAGTTCATTACGTGTACCATGGTGGATGGTGGTCCGGGTATAGTAACATGTTCTGGATGGATATGGATGCGGATATTGTGATTATTGTTTTAAGCAACCGTAAAAGCAACAGTGTGTATGATATTAAATCTGTCCTTTCGATACTTGAAGGAAATAAAGACAGCGAATTAGAGCGCATTAATGATAGCGGAGATTAGATCTTTTTATTTATTAATTTCTGTTTTAAAAGATTGCAGGCATATTTTCCCCCTTAAGTGCCAGGTTCCTTGTGCCGGGTGCCCCAGTTGTCAACTTCGATTATTCTTATGTGACTGTTTTTGGGGATTACTATTTGAAAGCAGACATGTCGTGAATCGATGGAACCCAGCTTGTTGCAGGCAAGCCGGAACCTGGAATACGGAACTTTTATCTTGTTAAAGCTACAAATCTAGCTCTTTTCAACAATCTTCTAAAACAGAACCTTTATTTATTGCTCTGATTATAAGCACATTAAATACTATTCTGTTTCAAAAAAGCATCCTGCAAATTTGAATCAGGCTGATTCCTCACTATCTTTGCATTACGAACAGCCAAAATCTATGAATCCTTATACCACTTTATCGAAAAATGATACTATTTGCGCTTTATCTACCCCTCCGGGAATAAGTGCGATAGGCGTAATCCGTCTTTCGGGACCAGAGGCTGTATCCATCAGCAATTTATTTTTCAAATCGCGAAGATCCAATTATACTGTTGATCAATTCGATACTCATACTGCGCATTTCGGTTCTTTCGCTACTGAAAATGAAGTTATTGATGATGTAGTGCTAACCGTTTTCCGCAATCCGCACTCATACACGGGCGATGATATTATTGAGATATCGTGTCATGGTTCGGAATATATACTGCAACGGGTTTTGGAAGTACTGATTGATGGCGGAGCACGCATGGCAAGGGAAGGTGAATTTACACTGAGGGCTTTCCTGAATGGCCGGCTCGACTTATCACAGGCTGAAGCAGTTGCCGACCTTATATCATCCCGATCGAAAGTGGCTCATGATCTTGCAATGTCGCAGATGCGGGGTGGCTTTTCGCAACGGATTAAAGATATGCGTACACAGTTGCTCGACCTGGCATCGTTACTCGAACTGGAACTTGACTTTAGCGAAGAGGATGTTGAATTTGCCGATCGAAGTAAGTTGAAGGGGCTTATGGCGGGAATTATCGCTGAAATGGCTGACCTTGCTTCTTCGTTTTCGCTGGGAAATGTTATTAAAAAAGGAATTCCAGTGGCGATAATCGGGAAACCCAATGTCGGGAAATCGACTTTACTTAATGCCCTACTTAACGAGGAGAGAGCTATTGTGAGCGAAATTCCCGGAACTACGCGCGATACCATTGAAGACACATTTACAACCAACGGAATTACTTTCAGGTTTATTGATACCGCCGGGCTCAGGTCACATACCACCGATGCGATCGAAACAATCGGAATCAGCCGCACGTACGAAAAAATTAAAGAAGCATCTGTTATTTTGTATCTCTTTGATATAAGTACGATTACGGTTGATGAAATTGATGAATTAAGAGTTGAATTCCGCGACCATATTGATGATCCGGAGAAGAATTTCCTTCTTATCGGCAATAAAACAGACCTGATGGTAGAAGCACCTCCTCATATAACTTCACTTTTCGACCTGGAAACCATCTTTATTTCAGCCAAACGTAAGGAAAATATAAACCTGATTATTGAGCGTCTGCTAAAAACAGCAAAAACTACCAATATCGGCGACCAGGCTATCGTCAGCAATGCCAGGCATTACGATTCGATCATCAGCACACTTAATGCATTAAAAGAAGCCTCTGCCGGTCTTGATGCAAATATTCCCACCGACCTGATCGCGACGGATATTCGTTCGGCTTTGCATCACCTAGGTGAGATCACCGGGGAAGTGACAACAGAAGATATTTTAGGAAATATTTTCGGAAAGTTCTGTATCGGAAAGTAATTATCTTTCCTATTAAAATATTTAGCCTGTATTATTCGTGCAGAAGATAAAAGATAAAAGTAAAAAGATAAAAGTAAAAAGATAAAAGTCAGGCAGTTGCAATCCATTTTCATAATTTATTTTATAAAGATGATTTTTATGATTGCCTTCATAATGTTTTGATCCTTTTGTCTTTATCCTTTTATCTTTTGTCTTTTTTGAAGTTTATGAATTAATCAAGTTAGTTCTTCATCCCAGCCTATTGGTAAATTATCCGTTATAATCATGCTGCTGGTCGTCCAGGTCTGTCAGTTCAGCCGCATGTACCAGAAAAGCGTATGCCAGCAGAACCTTCCTGTCACTATTTTTTACCCCGAGATGGTGCCGAAATTTTCCCACACTTTGCATCTGATACAATTCCGCCTTATGGCAGAACTAATCTTTGGTTTTTGTAATCCTTGGCTGTTAATTCAACTTAGACAGTTGATCTTCCTGAGCCTCCGATTATGGGTGCCCATAAGGCGGATGAGGTCGGAAAAGGATCGGGGATGAGTTAGCAACAATTAATGATAATCGGATGACTATCAAAAGACACACTCATATACTCGTCCACAAGCCCCTCTCCTTTTTCTTGGAGAGGGGATTTAGGGGCGAGGTCCAAATAACCACAATCCCCTTATCCTACCTATTAAAAAGTATCCTACATTTGCTAATAACTAAACTCCAAATCCCCTTTTATTACACATTCCATATCTATGAACTTCTTCCAGAACTCAGTCCTCAACAAACACCTCAAAGCCCAGGATGCCCAGACTATAAAAGCCGCATACGCAAAGTTTACAGCTTATTTTCATAATCCTGAAATTCAGCAAAATATCAGGGATGCAAAAGAAGAACAATTTCAGGAAGGCTTTTTAAGAGAGTTATTTGTTACTATTCTTGGATATACACTGAAACCTTCACCAAACTTCAACATTACTACCGAATACAAAAATGTTAAGGACAGTAAAAAAGCCGATGGTGCAATCCTGCTAACCGGGGAGCATGCTCCCCGCGTAATTGCGGTCGTTGAACTGAAAGGAACTGAAACCACCGACTTAAACCGTATCGAAGCCCAGGCTTTCGGCTATAAGGTCAACCAGCCCGAATGTGTGTATGTTATCACTTCCAATTTCGAAAAACTGCGTTTCTATATCGATAACGCCATTGAGCATATTGAGTTCAACCTGTTTACCCTTACCTTTAAAGAATTTGAACTGCTCTGGCTCTGCCTGGCGTTTGTAAATATTGAGAAAAACATTCCCAAACGCATCAAAGATGAATCTGTAAGCCAGGAAGATGTTATTACCAAAAGCCTGTACAACGATTATTCCCTGTTTAAAAGGGAACTGCATCAAAACCTGGTGGAACTCAATCCGGATCATGATCCGCTTACGCTTTTTAAAAAATCTCAAAAGCTCTTAGACCGCTTCCTGTTCCTCTTTTTTGCCGAGGACAGGCAGTTACTTCCACCTAATTCAGTGCGACTGATATTAGACGATTGGCGCGATTTGCAGGACAAGGATGTAGATATAGCGTTGTACACCCGGTTTAAAAAGTACTTCGGATACCTCAATACCGGTTTTAAAGGGAAACGATACGATGTATTTGCATATAACGGCGGATTGTTTAAAACGGATGAACTTCTGGATGGTTTAAAAATAGATGATGAGTTGCTTTACAGGCACGCAATGAAGCTTTCAACGTATGACTTCGTGAGCGAGGTGGATGTAAATATCTTAGGTCATATTTTTGAAAACTCCCTTAACGAGCTAGACGAAATAAAAGCCCAGCTCGAAGGGCAGCTGGTTGACAAATCCAAAAGCAAGCGTAAAAAGGACGGCGTTTTTTACACTCCCAAGTACATTACAAAGTATATTGTCGATAATACCGTTGGCAAACTTTGCACCGGGAAAAAGGCAGAACTGGATCTGATAGA
The DNA here is from genome assembly GCA_041660125.1 of Lentimicrobiaceae bacterium. Taxonomy (GTDB): domain Bacteria; phylum Bacteroidota; class Bacteroidia; order Bacteroidales; family UBA4417; genus UBA4417. The sequence continues at coordinate 11,760 of JBAZWY010000027.1, read as the reverse complement.
GGAAGAATATATCACCGACAGTAAACGAACCAGGAAAACTATTCAGCCTTTATTTGATAAGCTTAATACATATCGCACTTGGCTCTTACAACTCACCATCTGCGACCCGGCCTGCGGTTCGGGCGCATTCCTCAACCAGGCACTCGACTTCCTCATCAACGAGCATCGTTATATCGATGAATTGCAGGCCAAGCTTTTCGGAGATGCTTTGGTGCTGAGCGATTTCGAAAAGAACATACTCGAAAACAACCTCTTTGGCGTAGATATCAACGAGGAAAGTGTCGAAATAGCAAAGCTCTCCCTCTGGCTTCGCACAGCCCAGCCTAACCGCAAACTAAACGATTTAAATAACAATATCAAATGCGGCAACTCACTGATTGATGATCCGGCTGTGGCTGGCGATAAGGCTTTTAACTGGCACAATGAGTTTCCAGTTGTTTTTGCAAAAGGGGGATTTGATGTGGTGATTGGGAATCCGCCCTATGGAGCTTCATTTAATGATCAAGAGAAGGCATTTATTATAAATTTTGAAACATATAAATATCGATTTGAAAGCTATGTCTATTTTTTTGAAAAGGGGCTTAAGATTATTAATAATAAAGGCTTTCTTGGATTTATAACGCCAATTCTATGGCTAAATCTTGAGAGTTGTGAACCATTAAGAAAATTCATATTTCATAATTCGGACCTAATTGAAATAAATATTATCGGTGAAAATGTTTTTATTGATGCTGTTGTCAATACAATAATTACAGTAATTTGTAAAGACAAGAAAAGTAAAGATTTTACTATTTCATATAATGGTTTATCCTGGAAATACACTTACGATTTATGGAAACAGAGTCGTTTACTCATCATCGATTATAAAATTAGTCATAAGGAGTTTGATATTATTGAAAAAATAGAGCAGAATTCTATCAAACTAATTGATTTTGGAGAAATCATTCAGGGGATAACAGCTTACGATAAGTATCGAGGTCAAGATCCTGATCTGATTAAGAGAAGAGGATTCCATTACGCATTCAAAAAGGATGAAACTTGTGGTAAATGGTTGAATGGCGAGGATTTAAACAGGTATTCAATATCTTGGGGTGGTGAGTGGCTAAGCTATGGTAATTGGCTAGCTGCTCCTAGGGAAAATAGGTTCTTTGAAGGGAACAGATTGCTATTTCGAGAAATTCCAGGAACTAATAAGAGAATTCAAGCTGTTTTAATCGAAGAAACGAGCTATTATGGTCATAGCATTACTCCATTCATTCTAAAAGAACGAAACAACATAGATTTACTTAAGAAAATTCTATGTTTAACGAATTCAAAACTGATGAGTTGGTATGGAAATTTAAAACTCCCCAATTTTAGTAAAGAGGTGTTCCCAAAGCTTAACCCTCAGGATATAAAGTTATTACCAATTCATTCTAAGATTGATATAACCACATTACCTTTAGACGTTAATGCCACGCTATTGATTTCACTGAATGAAGAACTGCTTGAACTCTCTCAAAAATTCCAACGCACCATCCAACGTAAGTTTAACCTTGTTGAACTACCAGGCAAATTGCAAAACTGGTATTTACTCAGTTACGCAGAGTTTATTACCGAACTGGCAAAAAAGAAAGTAAAACTTTCCCTTACCGAAGAAGCCGAATGGGAAGCTTACTTTTTGCAGGAAGCAAAACAAGCCCTGGCCCTAAAATCCGAAATCTCTAAAACCGATCAGGAAATTGACCGGATGGTTTATCAGTTATATGGGTTAACGGAGGAGGAAATAAGGATAGTGGAGGGCACAAACTAATGCAATATTTATAACCTTCGTCAGGCTGAGCGGAGTCGAAGCCCACGTCCTGTCCCCCTTTTTTTTCAAAAGGGGGAAACCAAAGGGAGATTCTTTTTTCTATAATTACTACTACTGTTTCAGTACTATAACAATAAAACAAAATGAACACAGGCGAAATACTCATCTACCAAAACCCCGATGGTAACATCAAAATAGATGTTCGGCTTGAGGAAGAAACGGTTTGGCTTACCCAGGACCAAATGGCCTCCCTGTTTGGGAAAGCCAGGAATACAATTACCGAACACATTCAAAATGTGTTTAAGGAAGGCGAATTAGAGGAAAAAGTGGTATGTCGGGATTTCCGACACACCACTCAACATGGTGCTATACAATGGAAAACGCAGCAAATATCTGTAAAATATTACAACCTCGATGTTATTATTTCAGTTGGTTATCGCGTAAAATCCCAACAAGGTACTCAGTTCCGCATCTGGGCTACCCAAAGGCTTAAAGAATACATCGTGAAAGGCTTTGCCTTAAACGACGAACGCTTTAAATCAGGCACTTCGATGAATTATTTCAACGAACTGCAGCAGCGTATCCGCGAAATCCGTTTATCCGAACGCTTTTTTTATCAGAAAATAAAGGATATTTATGCCACCAGCATCGATTATAATCCAAAGGACGAAAAAACGATTGAGTTCTTTAAAATCGTTCAGAACAAACTTCTTTGGGCCATTTCGCAAAACACAGCCGCCGAATTGGTGTACCGCCGGGTCGATGCATCACTGCCACTGCTCGGTATGCAGTCATTCGACAAAACCGACACTAAAGCCATTTCTAAATCTGATGTATCTATTGCCAAAAACTACTTGAAAGAAGATGAAATTAAACTTCTTGGACTCTTGGTCGAACAGTACCTCGCCTTTGCCGAAACCATGGCACAGCAGCAAACTCCTATGTACATGCATGACTGGATTGCCCGTTTGGATAGCATTCTGCAATTAAACGGACGCGAATTGCTCACCCATGCTGGCAAAATCAGCCATGAGTTAGCTTCGCAAAAATCAGCATTGGAATACGACAAATTTAAAACGGCCCAAAAGCTACTCGATAAAGAACAAAGCCTGAAAGAAATTGAGGATGATATAAAAAAACTGAAGAAGCCATGAACCATTGGCCACAAAGCATTCATTCCCTCTGCTGTCACACAGTTGAAATCATGACAGTATTTTTCTGTTAAAGCCGGATGGGACACTTACTTTTTGCAGGAATCAAAGCAACCCCTTGCCCTAAAATCCGAAATTTCCAAAACCGACAGGAAATTGAATGAATGATTTACGAACTTTACGATTTAACCTGATCAACAATCGAAGTAACCACTTCAAATACAGGCGGATCAGCAATAGCGCGTTTCACGGCACACAGATTAGCAGCACTCAGTACCGCATTCCTGTATTTTTCAGGGAAATCAACCGGCAATTGAATATCAAGTTTAATTTTTGAACGGTAAAAGTATGATACAGGCTTTTAAGCCTTCAATAAAGTGGACATCTTTTTAAGTTGATCTGCTAATTTTACCATGCCAGTCTTACATTCCCGGTTTATCATTCAATCCAAACCTTGTTATAAATCCGTTGACCTTATAGATTTTAACCTTAGTAGTCGAGCGTAATGATTCTGCCTTTTGTAAAGGTAAAGAAGGCCTCTTTTTCAGCCATTTTAACGCCGGGAATCAAGTCATCAGCGGTTTTGCCGGCAGCTTTCATACAACCGGGGCAGGCATAAACAGGGATGCCTCTGTCAATCAGTATTTTGAGCGATTCCTGTGCCGAAGGGAATGTAGGATAAGTTACATCCTTTGCATCTTTCAATACAAGTTCTATCCCTTTAATGTCGAGATAAACCAGCACATCTTTGTCTTCTGACATCATAGTAGCCATTTTTAGTGGCATTACGGCGCGGTGCGGGTCGTCCGAAGCATGCGTAATATGAATTAACACACCATCGCGCACGGCATCTTTTTTGTCGGCTTGTTCGTGATTCGCAGCCGACATGCCAGTATTTGAATTATCCTGGCTTCCTTTATTGGAGCAGGAGGTGAAGAAACCAGCAACGATCAGTAATAAAATACAGAGTTTTTTCATTTTTGATTTTTTTAAAAGGTTTGAAAAAGAAAAAGCTATAATTAATCCTGTTATCCTCCTTAAAAGGGGATTGGACTAACCAAAGCCTGCCCTGAATTGTCAGGGACTGTTTAAATTTATTCGCATATGGAATCAGTAAAGCAGTAATACTTATAACTGAAGCCCTAATTATTGCTTCAGAATTGCTTTTTCAACATCGCCTTTGCTGATTTTTTTGGTACAGAAGAACCAGTCGTAACATTTCATTTCATCCTTGCTTTCCATGCGTTCTTTGGCAACACCGCACGAACCGGCTGTCGGCACAATAACATCGTCGCCCGGACGCCAGTCGGCCGGAGTAGCAATGGAGAAAGCATCGGCAGCCTGCATGGCAATCAACGCCCTGTAAAGCTCGTCAAAATTACGTCCTAAACTCAGCGGGTAATAAATTATAGCGCGTATAATTCCTTTAGGATCAACAAAAAACACAGCTCTTACCGCCTTTGTGCTGCTTTCGCCTGGCATCATCATGCCGTATTTTTTGGCTACTTCCATGGTAATATCTTCGATCAAAGGGAATTTGACCTCAACATCTTTCATCCCGTTGTATTCGATTTTCTCCTTTATGGTACGAAGCCATGCAATATGGCTGTAAAGCCCATCAACGGACAATCCGACCAATTTGCAATTTGCCTTGTTAAATTTCTCCTCAAGGCTTGCAAACGTCATAAACTCCGATGTGCAAACAGGCGTAAAATCAGCAGGGTGACTAAATAAAATCACCCAACCGCCTTTGTAATCTTCAGGAAAGTTGATCGGTCCCTGGGTGGTTACTGCCTTAAATGAAGGCGCATTATCGCCTATGCGTGGCATGGCAATAAATTCCTGGTTTTGAATGTTTTCCATAATTTTTTCAGTTTTTAGGTTTGCACTTATTTTAACTTGATTAATTCATAAACTTCAAAAAAGACAAAAGATAAAAGGATAAAGACAAAAGGATCAAAACATTATGAAGGCAATCATAAAAATCATCTTTACAAAATAAATCATGAAGATGGTTTGCAACTGCCTGACTTTTATCTTTTTACCTTTATCTTTTATCTTCTGCACGAATAATACAGGTTAAAAAAAAATATACTTATTAAAATTACTACTTATTTTTCAATTTCCAAAAGAGGTGCATGGTTATATTTTCTGTCTTTTACTACCAATGTTGTAAAATCCATGCCCAGGTTACGGTTCAATAAAATATCATGCCCCATACATTTCCCGACAACCAACGCTAAATCAACCTTTTCAGTATTAAGCTGCTCAGCCTGCCCCAGCGGATTAAACGAAACTGTATGAATATAACTCGCTGAATTAACTTCGCTCTGCTTCAATCCTCCAACACTGCATGAAACTGCTGATACATCAAAACCTTTATCATTTAAAACCGTTTCAATAGCATTAGCATACTGTTCCGTGCTATAGCAATAGGCAAGCCCGAGTGTTTTATAGTTCATCGTGGCGGCAAACTCCCTGATTTCCTCAACGCGTGAAAGTGATCCGGCTCGTCCGAAATCAACCAGTTCTGCTGCTGCTTCTACTATTTCGCTGGTTGTGGTTTGCTTACATTGGGAAATAACTTCTTCTTTATCAAAAATTTCACGGCTGCACAAATTTTGTTGCTTATGGCAGACCTTATCATCACGAGTAGTACAATTCATTTTACTTCAATTCATTTAAATTTACTAATTCTGTATCTCCATACGATTTGCAGTTATTGCACCAGATATGGTTTTCGAGCCCGTCAATTAATGTGAAGCATTTTTTACATTTATACCACTGCTTTTCAAATTCAACCTGTCCGCCTTCAATTTCAATCGCCAGGCACTCAACAAAAGCTTTTGCAATTTTTGTTAAGGCCCTGTTGTAAACCCTTGTAAATGTATCTTCCCCGTGGGTAAGTTCACCTTTAAAAAATAAGCCGGAGTTGGGTTCTTCCACATCTAAATCGACCAATGCAAATTCATCCTGTTCGGCAATGAATGCTGCAAGATTGGTCGAAAGGGTTGTTTTTCCCGTTCCTCCTTTGCCACTAGCAATTGCTATTTTTAAAGGTTTAAGGTCAGTCATAATCAAGTCGTGTCTTTTCTTCTGTCAGCGTTTGCTGAATGGCTTCCTTCAGGTAAGAAGTATTCCATGTGCCGAGGTTTTCGTGAGTCAGAAAGTATTTCTGAGGAATAGGATGCGTTCCGATAACCACTTTCATTCCATATTTCTCAGGAATAAACTTTTCGAAATGCTCTATATACGGGCATGGCGGGTAACCGACCAAAAGTCCCGTTGCAAAATGAACATGGGTTACGCCGTTTTTCTTCATTTCCTCAGGCGCATATTCAATATTACCGCCCGGGCAACCGCCGCAGGTTGTGAAAGCCGCTATTTCGGCATCCTGGTCTTTGTATAAGGAGAAGGCTCCTTCACGGCTGGCAAACGAACGAAAGCATTTGCCACCGGCGCAGGTATGATACCTGTCGCAAATAATGATTCCTATTTTGATTTTTTGCATGTCAATTTTCATTTTGGTTATAAATCACAAGACTTCCTTTTTTAACATTCAGCGCTTCACCGATCACATCGCATTTTACCATCAGCAGGAAAAACAAACGGGGATCATGCCCGGTGATCAATCCTTCCAGGTTGCCCTGGCCTTTTGAGATGATTAAATCGGCTGAGTTGTAAACTTCAAGAAATTCGCTGCTGCATTGGCTTAACACCGTTGAAGGAGCATCGTATCCGTTCGAAATCACATCAGCAACCAGATCAATTCCCATTTCCCTGGCATCCTTAAGCGTTGCGTCGTTCAATACCGGGGCACCTCTTACCGCGTAAACTAAATGAGTATGATTGATGGTTTCGAGAAACAATTTGTCGAAAACAATCTCGCCTGCATTATCGCCGAGGTACAAAATGTTTTTTGCCTCTTTAATACGTTGCATCAACAAGGCTGAATCATCAATTGCAAATTCAGCAATCATGGCTTTCTGAATTGTTTCATGAACATCAAATTCCTGGTCAGTGCCATAATCCATAATATTACCGGCAATGGCCAAACGTAATGACAGGCTGAAAGGATTGGCCGAAGCCAGCACTTTGGGCTTCCATTGCTTATACAATTTCAGTGCGATCCTATTGCTTTGCTTTTTTTCCTTTAAGTAAGGATCAGGTATTCCATTCATATCCCAGAACTTATGAAGCAACTCCCGTTGAATTAAGGGTGTAGATTTATCTTCATCATCATCCATTAAACGGTTAAAAAATGCACAAAATTCCAAAGATTCACAGCCTGATAAAGGAAACTTTTTCAGTAACTTGTCGTAACTATTTGTAAAGCAGGTTTTGCAACGGTCGTCCATTTTTAGCTTTTAGTTTAATTGTGATGATGACCGTGATCATGTCCTTCGGTGCCGTGATTGCAATAATTGGCACTCAGCTGCAAATTGCCTGCAATAAAATCGGTAACCAGTTCCTTTGCCGCTTTGGTAGGCGCTCCTACAAAAGCATTGATATTTTGCTCGTTAAACAACATAATTGCCTGTTGCCCCATTCCACCGGCAATAACATCGGTTACACCAAACTGGGCAACCCAACGTGGGTATAGCCCCGGCACATGCTCAGGTGGCGTTACTTCTTTCACGTCGGTAATTACACCGTCTTTAACTTCAACAATGGCAAATTGCTGGCAATGCCCGAAATGAGCACATAAAACTCCGTCTTCCAGAGGAATAGCAATACATTTATTCATGATTTTAAGTATTAGAATGATTATTTATTTTTTACTTTTTCCCGCTTTTCAAGCGTTCACCTTTTCCGGTTACTGTTTCCTCGGATGATTCCGATTTACGGCGAAGACCCATTCCCTTTCCAAGTTTCTGCAGTTTTTCGGCATCTGAAAGATCACTGCATTTTCCTAATTTGCGGCCTGTATGGGAACCTTTCCCTTCCGGACCTGTACCATCAAGTTTTGGCATGATTTGTTTTTTTAGTGGTTTAACATTATCATAATTTCCTTAATTGTTTTTTTTGATTCCTTTAATACGATCATCTGGATTTTCAAACTATCCAGCAAGGGTTTGATTTTCATCCCGAACTCCCGGGCAACAATCTTGTTTACTGATCGGGTTTGCAGAAGCTGAACCGAAGCAGGTCCGACTCCTTCTTCCAGGTCTTTGTTCGGGTTGGGAATAAATTCCATTGCCCTAGTTTCGGGATCGTACACTACGAAAAAGTTACAACGCGCAAAAGTGGTGTCTAAACAAGACTCTAATGTATTCCCGTTTGAAGCAATTGCTATTTTCATATTACTAGCATTTTAAATTTTACAACCTGGTGATCCTTTTCGTTTCATCTTATTTGAACATTTAGGGCATACATGATGGTTGCATGGAATGCCGAGCTCATGTTCCTGCTCAAAACCACATTGAGGGCATACGCAAACATATTCCCAATGCCTTGCATTACTTTCATCGTCATCACCCGGAAAATCATAGCTTACAATTTGACGATCGCCGCACAAAGGGCATTTTTCAATCGCATTTTCCCTTTCCGGATTATTGAAATTACAGCCGCATCCGGCACATTGATACCAATCGCTATCGAAATAAACCTTACCACCTTCTATCGCAATTTGCTTTCCTTCAACAAAAGCCCGTGCAATTTTTTGAAGTGCAGAAGCGTAAATACGCGTAAACGTAGGCCTCGAAACACCCATCATTACGGATGCCTGGTGATGATTAAGCATATCGTAATCGCTCAGGCGTAAGGCTTCATATTCTTCGTAAAGAAGATTTACAGGTTCCGGGTTCAAATTGCCTGATCCTGGGCCATAAGGTTTAAACCCTTTAATTACCGGAGGATTCAGAACTTTTCTGATTGTTTTTATTCTTGGCATACTTATAATGAGCATTAGTTTACTGCAAAGTAAATGAACTATTGTTCATATCAAACAAAAATATAAAACTATTTTAAAATGAATATTCAGGAGAGACCCGAAATTGGAAATATTTATAAATGATCAACCTACCCGTTTCCCGGAACGCGCAATCGGCATGGAGTGGAACCGCTCGAATATTCCCCGTTTTACATCGTTAAATAGACGGAAAGATGTATAATCCATACTGTTTGCAATAGCCATTAGCAGTACACCGGGCAACAGGTAATTCACATAGTTATCCATGCCGGTTTGTATTGCGCCGCCTAACACGTAAACAAACAACAGCATAAGGGCAACCGGCATAATGGTAGCTGTAATGATTGTATCCATGCTGCGAAAATGGTGACGCATGGAACGTCCAAGCATAACACTCAAATCCATGAAATAATAGTTTTTAATCGTTTCCATCTAACTTTTCCTCCTTTTTGCCAACAATTGCAAGAAATATTTCTTCCAGTGACGGTTGTTTTTCAATATGTTCAACTTTTGCGGGCGGGAACAGCTTTTCCAGTTCCGCAAGCGTGTCATTCACGATAATCCTACCCTTATGAAGAATGGCAATTTGATCGGCAAGTTGTTCAGCTTCTTCTAAATACTTCGTGGTTAGGAATACTGTTGTGCCGCTACCGGAAAGTTCTTTAATAAACTTCCAAACTTCAATGCGAGCCTCGGGGTCAAGCCCGGTGGTCGGCTCGTCGAGGAAAATAAGCTGCGACTCACCAACAAGGCTCATGGCTATGTCCTGCGGTGCATTCCGCCCGAATAGGTGGAGACCCGGCGGTCAGCGGCATCGGTCAGGCCGAAACGCTTCAACAGGTCATCTGCGACCTGACGCGGATTTTTGAGGTGTCGCAACCTGGCAATCTTAATAAGGTTTTCCCGCCCTGACAATATCTCGTCCACGGCTGCAAACTGCCCTGTAAGACTAATGGACTGCCTTACACTATCGGGCATTACCGCAACATCGAATCCGTTTACAACAGCAGTTCCGCTATCGTGTTTGAGCAGGGTGGTGAGTATCTTTACAATCGTTGTTTTACCTGTACCGTTGGAGCCAAGCAGGGCGAAAATACTGCCTTGTTCCACCTCGAAATCCACGCCTTTCAAAACATCAAGCTGCTTGTAGGACTTTTTCAGCTCTTTCACAGATATGGCAATTTCATTTTTTAACATTATCGTTTCCTCCTTTTGGTGTTAACAAAGTGATACCAGTTAAATCTGCATTCCCTTGTTTCAGGAATTCGTAGGTTATCCGGTCGGTTTTACAGTCTGTAAACCGGATTCGTTTCAGATTTTTGTTGTTTTTAAAGAACGTGTTAACAAGTGTTGCATTCCGGAATGTCACCCTGGTAAATGCGCAGTTTTTAAAATAGCAGTCCTCTAAGGTACCAGTGAAAACGATATCGGCAATCTGCGAGTCAATAAAAGAGGTGCGGTTCCACACTGCTTTTGTTATTGTATTTTTTTCGAAGTCACCAGATTTAACCACAACTCCACTAAAACCACCCGATTTAATTTCCACTCCGGTAAAATCGACGCCAGTGAAATCGCAGCCGTAGAGATAGCTTTCTGAAAATTTGGTTCCGGTAAAAATAACGCCGGAGAAATCGCAGACGTTGATATGGCTTCTCGAAAATTCAGCTTCTTTCAGTGAACAGTCCTTAAATATATTTTTGTTTAAGTGAGAAAGCTGAATGTGGCTGTTGCTGATGTCGGAACCTGAAAAGTCACAGCTATCAACATGATTGGTTTTCAGAAGAAGTCCCGACAAATCGGAACCGATAAACATGCAGCGCTGCATGTTGGAGGAACTGAATTTTTCATGCAGGTTTTTCAACCCCGAAAAGTCAGCGTCCACCCAGTTCCCGAGTGACATATCCCAGCTAAGCTTTTTTGTCTGCTTTCCGGGTGGCATCCGATAGCTAACGGATTCAACCGGTTGCTTTTCCGACAACTCAGCGGGGGTTATTTCAGTGGCCGAGGATTGGAAGTTTTCTGAAAAATAGTTAAGGTCAACACCCAGAATTTCCGCCAGACGGTTTATTGTAATGATATCCGGCATTGATTCTCCACGCTCCCATTTCCCGACAGCCTGTGGACTAATGAATAGACGCTCAGCAAGTTGTGCCTGAGAAATATTTACTTTCTTTCGTGCTTCGGCAATTTTATTGCCGATCATTTTATTAGTTAACATAGGTACAATCTTTTTGTGTTAATATTATTTTATTATTTTTTGACACGGCAAAGATATTTGGATTCATTTCCGGAATCGATAAAAATACAGATACTTATAGTTGTAATTACGCTACTTATCGTTGTTATTTAACAACTATCAGTTGTATTTGCCGGAATTTAAGGTTAATGCTTATTTTGTGAACAGAAAACCAAGTGTTTCAAGCTTGCAATCTTTAATAAATGGTATAATGGAACAGAGATTTGGTAAAAAAGTCCAAATACTCCGAGGGATGTGGCAGCGACGGTATTACCGCAGAGATGAGATGACCCATTTTTGCTTTTCTCACTATTGTTTATTTTCAATGGTATTCCTGAGCTCACAATGTTATTACTCACGTTGGTCGTGAAATCGCTTTGCTAAGTGCCCTTCGGTCATGAGTTCATGCTGGCCGGTTCGTTCGGTTGTGCGTTGGGTGTCTTTTGAATGTATTTTCAGGCATGATATCCAATTACTTAAATGTTTTTAAAATCAATTTTATTTTTTGACCGCTGGTTTTTACACTATTTCGTGTCTAACTAATATCAATACTCCGTTAAATTTTAAGCAGCAATTTTACCATAATCCAGTAGTTCTTTGACAAGTTTTTGATTTTTAGCAGAGTTAGGGTTAATAGCAAACACGCACATAAATCGTTCTATCATCAAAG
>JBAZWY010000026.1:0-73339 GCA_041660125.1 Lentimicrobiaceae bacterium | reverse complement strand
TACCAGGCATCGCAGCGCCATTAATTGTGTAGCACACGCTTATGCTGGTGTTGCAGCTTATTCCTATTTGGACAAGTTACCTTCAATTTTTTCGCAAAAAATATTATCTAATCCATAACTCACGTTAAGTATATTATTCAAGTTCTTCGAGTTGGGGATCCTCAGCCTGACCGGCATCAGTAAATACGATCACTGAATTGTCGGGATTGTTTAACCAGGCTGCCTTCCGTAACTTGTCGAAACTGATCGAGCCAGTTATGTATTTGCGGTTCTGACTGATATAGGTTTCATCGATGGCAATAAAATCGCGCCGGTCAATATCGGCCATATTTTCACAGCTAACATAAATACGCAATACATGATCGGTGGAAATTTGATAATCAACGCCGGTCCGGGCTTTTTTATACTCGTATTTATATCCATAACGCAGTGCGGCAATATCACTGAGTACAGCAGAAGAAGTTGGATAACGCCCTGCTCCTTTCCCATAAATAAACTGCTCATCTGCTAACCTCGTACCAATAATGACCCCGTTAAACTCGAACCTCACGTTAAAAAGCTGGCTCCTCGGCCCAACAAAAGCAGGCAATACATAGGCGGCAACATCCGTGTGATTTACCCGGTTGGCGCGGGCAACAAGCTTTATGCTATAGCCTTTTTCCTTTGCGTAAACACTGTCAGCCGGATGCAACTGAGTAATTCCTTTGCACATAATATCACCGGGAGCCGAAACAATGCCATAGGCATGGTTCAGAATAATGGTGAGTTTGTTAGCCGCATCCGTTCCCTGCACATCAAGACTGGGATCGCTTTCGGCAAAACCAAGTTCCTGGGCCAGTTTGAGCGCTGTATCATACGCCATTCCATCCTCATTCATCCGGGTTAGAATGTAATTGGTGCTTCCGTTGATAATGCCTGTAACTGAATTAAGCATATCATTATCGTAGTATTCCTCCAGGTTGCGGATAAGCGGGATACTGCCACAAACGGCCGCTTCGTAAAGGAATGAAGTCTTATTATCAACCTGTAACTGAAGCAATTCAGCCAGGTGAGCAGCGATCATTTTTTTATTTGCACTAACTACTGCTTTTCCGCTTCCTAACGAAGTTGATACAATATGCCATGCAGCATCCGCATCATCAATCAGCTCAACCACCACATTTATCTCCGAATCATTTAATAACAGATCAGCATCCGTTGTAAACAATTCAGCCGGGGCATTCCGTTTTTTGTCAGGATGTTTTATGCAAATCCGCTTAATTTCGGCCTGTAACGTGGGCGTTTGTTTCAATACGCGGTAAATCCCCTCGCCCACAACACCAAAACCAAAGAGGCCTATGATTAGTTTTTTGTCGTATGTCATGATAGTGTTTTATACTATTTTAAATTTATTGAATCCGATAGCAGGTAGTCGGAAGATAGAAGTCGGAAGTCAGAAGTCGGAAACTGAAGATTAGTTTTATCCCAGTATTTCCCTATTTTCCATTTTCTATTTTCCTTTCCTTACCCCAAACGCTGACAGGTCTTTCAGACGCTGTCAGGTTCAGGTTCATAATTTCCTATTTCCTATTGCCCATTCCCTATTTTCTATTTTCTATTTTCCTTTTTTTTACTTTTCACCTTTCACTATTAATTATTCACTATTAATTATTCACTATTAATTATTCACTATTAATTATTCACTCCTCTTCTCCGTTTCGCCCAATCATTTTCCAATATCCAATTTAATCCCTCACTTTCTCAAACGCCTGTTTCAGGTCACTGATCAAATCGTCAGCATGTTCAATTCCACACGAAAGCCGTATCAGCGAATCGTTGATGCCCGAGGCCAGTCGTTTTTCGCGGGGTACCGATTTATGTGTCATTTGTGAGGGATGACAGAGCAGGCTTTTCACACCACCGAGGCTTTCGGCAAGTACAAAGTATTTTGTAGAAGTTACAAAAGCTACGGCAGCTTCCTCCGTATCGTTTTTCAGGGAAAATGATACCATTCCGCCGTAGAGTCCGTTCTGCTGCTTTTTCGCAATCTCATGGTTTTTGTGTGATGGTAATCCCGGGTAATTAACATGGTCCACATCAGGATGGGAAGCAAGGAAATCAGCCACTTTTGCAGCATTTTCGCACTGGCGTTCCACACGCAAAGCAACTGTTTCGATGCCTCTGATAACAAGCCAGCAATCCTGTGGGCCAAGCACCCCGCCTGATGAATTCTGAATGAATTTGATTTCTTCAGCCAGTTTTTCACTGTTTACAACAACCAGTCCGGCTAAAAGATCAGAATGGCCACCAAGGTATTTTGTTGCGCTGTGCATTACAACATCAGCACCCAGTTCAATCGGATTCTGAGCCACCGGTGAAGCAAATGTGTTATCTACCACAACCAGCGCGCCGACCTTATGCGCAAGCTCTGCAATAGCTCTGATATCTGAGATTTTCAAGGTTGGATTGGTTGGCGATTCGAGCCAAACCAATTTTGTATTTTCATTCAGGAATGCACTGATATTTGAAGCATCAGTAGTATCGACATAATGAATCTTAATTCCGAATTTCTGATAGATAAGAGTGAAAAGCCTGTAAGCTCCTCCATAGATATCGTCAACGGCGACAATTTCGTCGCCCGATTTCAGTGTTTTAACGATGGAATCGATTGCTGCAAGCCCTGATGCAAAAGCAAACCCGGCCACACCGCCTTCGAGTTCGGTTATGATTTTTTCCAACGCTGCGCGGGTTGGATTATTGGTACGGGCATATTCATACCCGCGGTTAATGCCAGGCGCTTCCTGCACGTAAGTAGCCGTTTGATAAATAGGCACCGAAATAGCGCCTGTTAATTCGTCGATAGGAATGGAATGGATGATCTGGGTGAGTTTATTCATGGTATATGATATTTATTGATTTAACAATTAAATGATCACTTACCCGAAAGGGCTACCGGAAAGAGCATAAAAAAACTCTCCCGATAAGTCAGAAGAGCTTTGAAGATATAGTGTTTTCGATATCGCAAAACTGATTCCAATCTTATCTGTCCGCCTATGGCGGGTGGATGTGGCACCTTGTCCGGTTAAAAATTGGACAGGTTGTCAAGGCTTCAAAGGTCCATTTCCCTCAGCCTTTCTTGATAAGTGATTGTATTGAAGAACTTCTGCAAAAGTAAATCGTTTTTTAATACAAATGCGAATCTGAAATAAATTTAACATTTCTTTGTGTATTTTAAGACAAGGCAATAGTCAGGAATTAATAATTAGTGATATAAAATCACACACCAGTGTCGAACTTATAACGAAGACTATTGTTTAATTTCAAAGAAAAAAAATAAACATGCAACGATTTACCTTAGTCATCATAGCTTTGCTTTTGGTAAGCGGATGTAAAAGCAATACAACTAAAACCGATCAACAGATGGATGTAACTGCAAATGGAATAAAAACGGATACGGCAACTTTTGCTGCAGGATGCTTTTGGTGCGTCGAGGCTGTATTTCAGGAACTTAAAGGTGTACTTTCAGTAACTTCGGGATATACCGGCGGGAAAATTAAAAATCCATCTTACAGCGAAGTATGTTCGGGCCTGACAGGCCATGCCGAAGCCTGCCAGATTATTTACGATCCTTCAAAAATCTCATACGACGAATTGCTCGAAGCTTTCTGGGCCAGCCACGATCCAACCACCCTTAACCGCCAGGGTGAAGACAAGGGAACGCAGTACCGTTCAGCCATCTTTTACCATAATGAACAACAAAAGCAATTGGCCGAAGCATATAAAGCCAAACTGAATTCCGAAAAGGCTTTCGATAAACCTGTTGTCACTGAAATCAGCCCTGCCGGGGCATTTTATAAAGCTGAAGATTATCACCAGAATTATTATACTGAAAATGGAAATGCACCTTACTGCACCCTTGTTATTGCGCCAAAACTCGAGAAGTTCAGAAAGGTCTTTAAGGATAAGTTAAAATAGATCGGTAGTTCAACCAGTGATGCTGTTCAAAACCACCCGGAAAGATAATTAAGGATTAAAAATAGACATTTTCCTTCCTGATTTGCTCAGCAGAACATGAGTATCTTCAACAGTAACCAGGCAGCCGTAACGCATACTTTCGAGATAAGGTTTTATCACTTCAAAGAAAGCTTCAATTTTTGGCGCTTCATCAACTATTTCGACTACCACTGGAAGTTTATCATTGGTTTCCCAGAATTTTGCTGAATGTACCACGCTGCTGCTTCCGTACCCCATCACTCCTTTATGCACTGTGGCGCCAGCCATTCCATTGCGCCTTGCAGCAAAAACAATCATTTCGTAAAGAGGTGTGTGCTTGAGTTTATCTGTTGAACTGGAATAAAATCTTAAGACCTTTACATTATCGCCGGTTTTCATAATCAGAGAATTTTAATGAACATGATTCCAATATAAACAGCAAGTAATCCAATAAAAATACTGCTGCCTGTGTAAAGGAAGAAGTTAAAGTATTCCGCATCACGAAGCATTGCAATATTTTCGGCGGCGAAAGCTGAAAAAGTAGTAAACCCGCCACAGAATCCAACGGTGAGGAATAACCTCCAGTCGGAAGAAAAATAATTTCCTTTTTCAACAATCCCGTATATAATCCCTATTATAAGACTACCCAAAATATTCACAGTAAAGGTTCCGTAAGGGAAACTGGAGGGAAACATAGCCGTAAAATAACGAGTGGTAAGGAATCGGGAAACCGTTCCAAGGAAACCACCAGCACCAACTAACATTATCAATCTGAACATGAGGGTATTTTATAATTCAATAGGGTTTGGAGATCAGGTTTCAGGGGTTAGGATCAATGCTTAAACTTATGAACCAAAATTAAGCTTTTTTATTCAGATACTATGTGCAAGTTAGCAACAACCCTCTCGAAAAATTTCGGACAAAAAATAATATTGAAAATGTTAACTTTATAGTTAACTTTACTGCATGAAATTTGTAGAAAGAAAAATCATATTTCATGGAAGTCACTTTGTTGACTTCTATCTTGAACAAACAACAAAAGTTCAGGAGAAGATAGAATTTGTGTTTCACATAATCAAACGGGTTGATAGAGTATCGAAAAAATTCCTCAGTCCAATGGAAAACACAGATGGACTTTATGAAATCAGAGTCGAATACGGTTCTAATATCTACTGAATTTTCAGCTGCTTTGATGAAGGGAGAATTGTTGTTTTGTTCAACGCATTTCAGAAAAAGACACAGAAAACTCCGCAAAAGGAAATCGAGAAAGCTCTCAGATTAAAACGAGAGTATTTTGAACTTAAAAAAACTCAGGAAAATGAAAAAAGAAGCAATAAGAAACGCTAAAACGTTTGACGAACTTTTGGATATCAAATATGGTAAAGCAGGTTCTTCCATACGAGACGAATATGAAGCCAAAGCTAACTATTTTGTTATTTCCGAAATGCTAAAAGAAGCAAGAAAGGAAGCTCATATCACACAAGAGCAGTTAGCCGACAAAATCGGGACAAAGAAAAGCTATATTTCCAGGCTCGAAAACGGTAAAGTTGACATTCAGTTATCGACTCTGTTCAAAATATTTGAAACTGGACTAGGTCGAAAGATTCAATTGATAATTTTATAAAAACCAAGGGCTATTGCTAATAAAGGCGATAGCAAATGGGAAGTATGGAATAAAATTACAAGTTTTGCCGTTTGCAGGTAGTTTTCTGTCTGTTGACAGAAAAGTGCACCGCAACCCGCCATATGCCATAGCCTCGCCCGTTAAAACCAATTTTGGACTGCAATGAAAATAATATTTGTTTCCTAATAAAGAAACATTTATCTTTGCATAAAACTTTTACAACATGACTGAAAAATTTCAAGTTCAGTTTTTAGAAGAAGCAGCTGAGTTTCTTGACAGCCTTGACGAAAAGGCGAGAGATAAAGTAATCTACAACATTCAAAAAGCGAGACTTTCTGATGACAAGGAACTCTTCAAAAAACTAAAGGATGAAATCTGGGAATTCAGGACTTTGTTTAACAGAACCCATTATCGGCTTTTTGCCTTTTGGGACAAGACAGGACAAACTGAAACTGTTGTAATTTCAACTCACGGACTAATCAAAAAGACAGATAAAACTCCCAGCGGAGAATTAGAGAAAGCAGAGAGAATTAGAAAACTTTATTTTGAAAGGAAAAAACGATGAAAGATAAACCATTAAAAACAATTAGCCTGGACGAAGTTACTGATAAATATATCGGCAAACTGGGAACTCCAAAGCGTGAAGCTTTTGAAAACGAATTGCGACTTGATCTGCTCGGAGAAGCAATCAAGCAAGCAAGAAAAGAACGTCATTTAACACAAGAAGAACTTGGACAGTTGGTTGGTGTAAAGAAAGCCCAAATTTCTAAGCTAGAGAATAGCCTTACTGACGCTCGTTTTGAAACAATAATTAAAGTATTCAAAGCGTTAAACGCGAAAGTGAATTTTAACGTTGAATTGCTCAACCAGACAGTTAAACTTGCCTGACAGAAAGAAAACCTGGCGGTAATAAACGCTATAACAAATGCGGGTTTACGTGTTCGTTGAAACATTTGAAATCTTTATATACATTTCCCGAAAAATCGGGACAAGTAGTGCTGGTTGATAGTTGAGCAGCAATTTATTCCCGCACTTGCCATAGCCTCGCCCGTTAAAACCTATTATTCTGAAAAATTCAGTTTTATAAGTAGAAGCAGAAAAGGTGTAAATTGTGGCGATCAGCAAGAATAACCTTACTTTTCATTTCACAATTCTCACCTCATCTGCTCACCCTCTGTCCCTCAACCTTTTGCCATATTCCAATACCAATTTCCTATTAACTTTTTGATGCCTGCTTTTCCCACCACACAGAGCTATTCATTGTTAATAATTGAAAGGCAATGCTCAATGCTTTTCCACGTCCGCTCAATATCATGATCGAGACCGACACTAAATCGTACCAGGCCTTCGGATAATCCCATATCGTGCTGAACATCAGCAGGAACCTCGCTTGATGTGCTTTTGCCCGAATTGCTGAATAAGGTTTTAAAATAACCCAGACTAACAGCCAGGTAACCCACATCATGCATCTCCATCAGTTCCATAAACCGTGATGCTTTTTCGCTGGTAACCATATCGATTGACAGCATTCCGCCAAAACCGAAATCAGGATTCATCTGGCTTTTCATCAGTTCATGACCTTTATGTTCAGGCAGGCCGGGATAGTTGATATTTAACCCGACATCTTTCATTTTTAAAGCCAGGTACATGGCATTTTTACTGTGTTGCTGCATACGGATATGAAGCGTATGAATATTCTTCAAAATGCTCGATGAACGCAGCGGATCAAGCACAGGACCCAAAAGCATTGCAGTTCCTGAGTTTACATCGATCAATGATCCAATAAAGTCTTTGGTGCTACAGATGGCGCCCGCAACACAATCATTTTTACCATTGATAAATTTGGTCATACTGTAGAGCACGATATGTGCCCCAAGTGCTGCCGGCTGTATTATCATTGGTGTGAAGGTGTTATCAACCATCAGCTTGATATTGTGTTCGTTGGCAATAACCGCCAAAGCCGGTATATCCGATATCTGAAGCAATGGATTTGTCATCGCTTCGGTATAAATAATCTTTGTCCTCGGGGTAATTGCTTTTCGAACTGCATCCAGGTCGGTAATATCCACGAAGGTAGTCGTGATATTAAATTTTGGCAGGTAATTATTCATAAAGGCATACGTTCCCCCATAAGTGGTAACGCTCGAAACAATGTGGTCGCCGGAGTTGCATACCTGTAAAATAGCCGAAGTAATTGCGCCCATTCCTGATGCTGTCACCCAGCCTTCTTCGGTCCCTTCCATTGCAGCTAATGCATCGGCCAGGTATTTATTGCTTGGGTTCCAATGCCTCGAGTAAAGAAAGCAACCTTCTGCCTCACCATGAAAAGTATCTGTCATGGTTTTAGCTTGCAGAAAAGTGTATGTAGCTGAATCGGTGATAGATGGATTTACATCGCCGTATTCGCCGAACTGTTTCATCTCGAAAATCGCGCGTGATGGATCGTGTTTCATAGTACTGTTTTTTTTTGTGATGTTACTATTTGTATTAATTCTTAGATTTATTTTTACAATTTCCTATATTCTGTTTTAAATTGTTGTGCCAGGTGCCTTGTTCCAGGTGCCTGAATACAAATGGTTGAGCCAATAGCCGGTCTTCGGAACCCGGAACCTGGAACCCGGAACTGATTTTATGAATGCAAAACTACCACATGTTTCATTATCCGGTACTATTTATAACATTATGAAAGCAATATTGCAATAATATTTTAACTTTGAAACTTTTTATAACTCTATACTTTCATTCTTAATTATTACAGAAGAAACCATGCAAATAAACTTTCATCTTGATGCACTCGACCGCAGGATTGTGGAACAATTAATGACAGATGCACGAATGTCGTATGTTGAAGTAGCCAGGCATTGTAAAGTTACTCATACTGCTGTTCATCAGCGTATTCGCAAAATGAAGGAAGCCGGTATAATCTCCGGATCGCAACTGATATTCAATCATAAGAGTATGGGTTATCTTACCTGTGCCTTTATCGGGATACAGGTAAACCTCACTTCCACAAGCACTCACAATGAAGTCTTTAATAAAATCCAGAAAATCCCTGAAATAGTTGAATGCCATCATATTTCAGGGAAATACTCATTGTTGGTTAAAATTATAACGCGTAACAATGAGCACCTGAAGCAGGTAATTGTTGAACAGATTCAATCCATTCCTGAAATTTCATTTACCGAAACCTTTATATCGCTGGAGGAAGGCTTTTCGCGACAATTACCGATTGGATAAGTACAGTTGAATATTTGTTAGAAACAAAATCTGAATCAAGTTGTGCTGATTTATCCTGTAATATTCGTGCAGAAGATAAAAGATAAAAGGATAAAGATAAAAGTCAGGCAGTTGCAAACCATTTTCATAATTTATTTTGTAAAGATGATTTTTATGATTGCCTTCATACTGTTTTGATCCTTTTGTCTTTATCCTTTTATCTTTTGTCTTTTTTGAAGTTTATTAATTAATCAAGTTATTAGTTTTAAAGTATTTTTCAAAAAATAAATTGTAACACGCATATTTAATCCTGAACTTTTTATTAAAACCTCATTACCTGCAATTTAATGAAATGCTTATGGTGTTAATAATTTTCAGTACTTTTGCAAAAAAACAACTAACAAATTATTAATAAAATGAGAAAAATCGGATTCCTGGTACAGCTTATTGGCCTTACCATGTTAATGTCTTGTAAATCAGGTGGTTTTGGCAACAAAGGTGGCGAAGCTGATCAGCCTTATGGTGAGAAAAGTGGTATTGTTACTTTCAAAACTATGGATATGATGGGTGTTAAAGTTACCCAGACACTATATTTTGATGATTACGGAAAAAAGGAAATGCGTGAAACCATGGTTGAAGGCAATATGAGCGGCATGGAAATGCGCCAGCACACCATTGATATCAGGGACGGCTATACTATGTATCATTATGAACTTGAAAACAAAACAGGCGGACAGGACCGGGCCACGAAAAATGCTTACAAATCCACACTCACTCCTGAGTTGCTCGAACAAATAAATGTATCAAAATACAGTGAAAAGCTGAAAACAAAGCTCAGCTATAAAGATGAAGGCAAAGAAACTGTTGCAGGCGTCGAAGGAACTAAGTATTCCATTGCACCCGACAGTACAAACCTTGAAAACCGGATTACCGGGGTAAATTATAAAAATATACCAATCAAAATTTCGATAGGCCCAATGGAGATGATTGCTGACAAAGTTGAATTTGGCGTTAGTATCCCTGCCGAAAAGTTCAAAGTACCTGAAGGTTATACCATCGTGGAACAGCCTAAAGAACAAATGCCTCAAATGCCATCTGAAGAGCCAATGGGAACAGAGCCTGAAAAAAAATAAGAAGACCGCTTCAAATTATTATGCTGACGGCCTGCTTCTTGCAGGCTGTTTGTTTTAATTCCAATCCTCCGGGGCCATGGTGCATTAGTATATTTTAACAAAATACCGGAAACAATTGAAGCAATTACTTTGTTTTGAAAGACATATTCAAAAGAATACGTGCAAAATCACGTTAAAAAATGGTAATTTTGTCGCTCATTTTAAAATTCAATGTTTATGAATTATGATGTTATAGTAATTGGCAGCGGTCCAGGTGGTTATGTAGCGGCTATCAGGGCAGCACAGCTTGGATTGAATACAGCAGTTATTGAAAAATCGGAACTTGGAGGCATTTGCCTTAATTGGGGGTGCATCCCTACCAAAGCCTTGCTTAAAAGTGCCCAGGTTTATAATTACATGAAACATGCAGCCGATTATGGTGTAACGCTCGAAGGTACTGCCACCGCTGATCTTGCAGCAATGGTAACCCGGAGTCGTTTGGTAGCCGATGGCATGAGCAAAGGCATACAGTTCCTCCTTAAAAAGAATAAAATAGATCACATACAAGGATTCGGAAAGCTTAAACCCGGCAAAAAAGTGGATGTTACTGATGCTGAAGGTAAAATTACTGAATTTACAGCCTCACATATTATTATAGCTACCGGAGCCCGTTCGCGAGAATTGCCCAACCTGAAGCAAGATGGTAAAAAAATAATAGGTTACCGTGAAGCAATGACATTACCTGTAATACCTAAAAGCATGGTGGTTGTAGGATCAGGTGCCATCGGTTCTGAATTCGCTTATTTTTATAACAGCATCGGCGTTCAGGTTACCCTGGTCGAATTTCTCCCTAATGTTGTCCCGGTGGAAGACGAAGAAGTTTCGAAACAACTGGAACGCAGCTTCAAAAAAGCAGGGATGAAGATCATGACTTCCTCATCCGTTGAATCAGTTGAAATTACAGGTGATATCTGCAAGGTTAGCATTAAAACGCCCAAAGCTATTGAAGTTGTTGAGTGCGACATTGTACTTTCAGCTGTCGGCATTGCTACAAACCTCGAAGGCATCGGACTTGAGGAAACCGGTATTAAATTCGAAAAAGGCAAAGTGCTTGTGGATGAATTTTATCGTACCAATATAGATGGATACTATGCTATTGGCGATATTGTAAACGGACCAGCCCTGGCGCATGTTGCATCGCACGAAGGTATTACCTGTGTCGAAAAGATAGCAGGAATGCATGTTGAAGCCATCGATTACAATAACATTCCCGGATGTACTTATACTTCACCTGAAATTGCTTCGGTCGGAATGACCGAAAAAGCAGCCAGGGAAGCAGGATATGAAATAAAAGTCGGTAAATTTCCTTTTTCAGCTTCAGGTAAAGCAAGTGCTGCCGGTTCGAAAGAAGGTTTTATTAAAGTAATATTTGATGCAAAATATGGTGAATGGCTTGGTGCTCATTTTATTGGTGATAACGTTACTGAATTGATAGCCGAAGTTGTTGTTGCACGTAAACTGGAAACCACAGGGCATGAAATTATCAAATCCATTCATCCGCATCCAACTATGAGTGAAGCTATTATGGAGGCCGTAGCTGCTGCTTACGGGGAAGTGATTCATTTATAATTCGAACGTCGGATTGAAAAATAGAACATTGGAACAGTTGAACTTGTTAACCTTGAACTGTGAACATTGAACTTTGAACCCCAAATCCTAACCCCAAACTCCTAACCCCGAATAAATGGAAATTATTTCAACAGCCATTCCCGAAGTAATAATTATTAAACCAGATGTATTCGGCGATGACCGTGGGTACTTTTTCGAATCGTTTCATGTTGAAAAATACGCATCTTTTGGTATCACGGAGCCTTTTGTTCAGGATAATGAATCCCGTTCGCAGAAAGATGTGCTGAGAGGACTGCATTACCAACTCGAGCCCTTTGCACAAGGCAAACTGGTTCGGGTCATACGCGGAGCAGTTTTGGATATCGCGGTTGATATCAGACGAAACTCACCAACGTTCGGCAAATGGGTTTCGATGAAACTCACCGGTGAAAACAAATGGATATGCTGGATTCCAAAAGGCTTTGCCCATGGTTTTGTTACACTCGAGGACGATACAATTTTTACGTATAAATGCTCGGGCTTATACAACAAAGCATCCGAAGCGAGTATCAGGTGGAACGACCCTGAACTGAATATCGATTGGGGAATTACCCAACCATTGTTGTCGGGAAAAGATAACCTGGCGCCACTTCTAAAGGATGCCATTTTATTCTGACAAAAATCGAACACCGCCGGTTAAAATAGCCGACGGTTAACTTAAACTGTTATAAATGAGTAAAAGAATCATATTTATTTTTGCCCTTATTGCTTTTGCCGCTTTCGAAGGTTTTTATTATTCACGCAAACCCGAAAAGTCAACTTTAGATATTGAATACCAAAAAGCT
Source organism: Lentimicrobiaceae bacterium (assembly GCA_041660125.1). Lineage (GTDB taxonomy): Bacteria > Bacteroidota > Bacteroidia > Bacteroidales > UBA4417 > UBA4417. Next base: position 60,962 of record JBAZWY010000026.1, on the reverse strand, counting down.
TTTCAGCAAAGCAATAAGATTTTTTCGCTTGTACTCCCTGATAAAGCTGAGTTTGCAGGAGAAGAAGCTCCGTTAGGATTGTATTATGTACGCGAAGGTCTTGACCGCGAATTAATGGTGAACACCTACTGGCATTCATCCACTTTGCTGATGCTCAAAAAGTCAAACCGGTATTTTCACATTATTATACCGATTCTGAAAAAGAACGGCATACCTGAAGATTTCAAGTACCTGGCTCTTATCGAAAGTGGCTTGTCCAACGTTCAGTCACAAGCCGGCGCTGCCGGATTCTGGCAGTTTATTCCAGGAACTGCCAAGCATTACGGTCTCGAAGTTACAGAACAGGTTGATGAACGATATCATATTGAGAAAGCAACGGAGGCTGCCTGCAAATTACTGCGTAATTCATACAATAAATTTGGGAACTGGACACTCGCCGCGGCAGCGTATAATGTTGGTGAAAGCCGCATTGAAAAAGAACTGGAAAGGCAAAATGCCAATACATATTACGACTTATATCTGCCTGACGAAACCATGCGGTATGTTTACAGGATTATTGCATTAAAATTATTGTACGAACACCCGACCGAATATGGATACTATGTCCGTAAAAAAGATTTGTATCCGCCCATTCCGACATATAACATTACCATCGATTCAGGGATTAATAACCTTCCGCTTTTTGCTAAGTCATTGAATATCAATTACCGTTTACTTAAGGACTTTAACCCCTGGTTGCGATCCGATAAGCTAACAAATCCCGGAAAGAAAAAATATGTTCTAACCATCCCTCAGAAAGGCTTTGAGGATTTTGATAAGTTGCTGGATGAAATTGATAATGCAGAACAGATTTTTAACGACACCATCACTGCCGGTTCGCTGTCCCATTAGGCATTACATCAAATAAAATGGCCGTATTTTTTTACTACAGATGAATCAGGACAGCATTACTCAAATACAGGTTGACGAGCCGGAAACCACACATCAGGAATTTCTTGAGGTTCTGGGTGCACGTGTGCATAACCTGAAGAATATTGATGTAGTAATTCCGCGCGACAAGTTAGTTGTTATAACCGGCCTGAGCGGCAGCGGTAAATCATCTCTTGCGTTCGATACAATCTATGCCGAAGGCCAGCGCCGATATATGGAAACATTTTCGGCTTATGCACGCCAGTTTATGGGCGACATCGAACGGCCCGATGTTGACAAAATTACCGGATTAAGTCCCGTAATCTCCATTGAACAGAAAACCACCAACCGCAATCCACGCTCAACAGTAGGAACCATTACTGAAATATATGATTTCCTCCGTCTGCTCTATGCAAGGGCCGGCGAAGCTTTTTCGTTTGTTTCGGGCCAGAAAATGGTTCGTTACACCGATAATCAGATCATTGAACTTATACTTACAACATACGCTGAACAAACTATTTATATCCTGGCGCCCCTGGTTCGTGGCCGTAAGGGGCACTATCGCGAACTTTTCGAACAGATTCGGAAACAAGGCTTTCTTAAAGTCCGGGTTGACGGAGAGATAAGTGAAATCTCATTCGGAATGCAGCTTGACCGGTATAAAATCCATGATATTGAGGCTGTTATTGATACCATAAAAGTGAACGAAAAATCAATGACACGTCTTGCAGCTTCCATCCAAACGGCATTGCGGCAAGGCAAGGGCGCCTTGATGACGATGGACATCACTTCAAAAGATGCACGATTTTACAGTCGCCTGCTAATGGATCCTGAAACCGGGATTGCTTATGATGAACCTGAGCCAAACAGTTTTTCGTATAATTCACCCTATGGATATTGCCCACGCTGTAAAGGATTAGGATATATTTCGGAGATTGACCTGGTAAAAGTTATTCCCGATACTTCCAAAAGTATTAGGAAAGGAGGCATTGCCCCTGTTGGCGAATACAAACCTACCTGGATTTTCAGACAACTGGAAGCTATAGCTCACAAATATCATTTTACGCTCGACACTCCCTTATCGGATATTCCTGATGCTGCTATCGAAACCATTTTGTATGGCTCAGAGGAAGTTATCAAAGTAAAAAACGAATACCTGGGTGTAACGTCTTCGTATTCACTCAATTTCGAAGGAATCGTCCAGCATATTCTGAACCAGAACGAAGCCGGTAACCCTGAAGGATTAAAACGATGGGCCGAAGGATTTATGAATACGGTTGGATGTCCTGAATGCAATGGTACCAGGCTAAAGAAAGAATCTTTATTTTATAAAATAAATAATAAAAATATAGCCGAACTATCACGGATGGATTTGATAAACCTGTCGGAATGGTTCGGAAACCTGGAAGAAACCCTGGAAGAAAGGCAAAAGCAGATTGCTCACGAAATTATCCGTGAAATCCAAAGCCGGCTGTCGTTCCTGCTAAATGTCGGCCTCGACTATTTATCCCTCAACCGCACTTCCGGCAGCCTTTCGGGAGGCGAATCGCAACGCATCCGCCTGGCTACGCAGATTGGATCACAACTGGTTGGAGTTCTTTACATTTTGGATGAACCAAGTATCGGACTTCACCAACGTGATAATCACCGGTTGATTAATTCGTTAAAAAACCTTCGGGATACAGGTAACTCAGTAATCGTTGTGGAGCACGACAAGGATATGATCCTGGCAGCTGATCATGTTATTGACATGGGGCCTGGTGCCGGTACACATGGCGGACATATTGTTGGTGAAGGTTCACCTGAAGCTTTGCTTGATTGCCATAGTATCACCTGTCAATATCTTTCAGGCAAGAAAAAAATTGCATTGCCACTCAAACGGAGGAAACTTGAAAATGGGTATCTTACACTCACCGGCGCCACAGGCAATAACCTGAAAAATGTTGATTTAAAACTTCCCCTGGGAGTTTTCACCTGCATTACCGGCGTTTCCGGAAGCGGGAAATCGAGCCTGATCAATGAAACACTATACCCGATACTGAGTAAGTATTTTTACCGTTCGGAGAAGAAACCTTTGCCCTACCTTAGCATTGATGGACTAAAACTGATTGACAAAGTTATTGAAATCGACCAGTCGCCTATTGGACGGACTCCACGTTCAAATCCTGCAACTTATACAGGCGTATTTGATGAAATCCGCAAATTATTTTCATCACTTCCTGAATCAAAAATCAGGGGCTATAAACCTGGCCGCTTTTCATTCAATGTAAAAGGAGGTCGCTGCGAAACATGCCAGGGTGCCGGCATTAGGGTTATTGAAATGAATTTCCTGCCCGATGTGTATGTCCCATGCGAAGTATGTGAAGGGAAACGCTACAACCGGGAAACTCTCGAAGTGCGTTTTAAGGGCAAATCGATAACTGATGTACTGAATATGACCATAGAGCATGCAGTTGAGTTTTTTGAAAACATTCCATCCATCCTGCAAAAAATCAATACGTTGAACCAGGTCGGACTTGGGTATATTACCCTGGGACAGCGATCGACCACCTTATCCGGCGGTGAGGCCCAACGTGTGAAACTGGCCACCGAACTTTCGAAACGCGATACAGGCCGCACACTCTATATTTTAGATGAACCAACAACAGGACTTCATTTTGAGGATGTAAACATTCTCCTTCATGTGCTGAATAAACTGGTGGAGCGCGGCAATTCAGTACTCGTGATTGAGCATAACCTGGAAGTAATCAAAGTTGCTGACTATATTATCGACCTGGGGCCTGAAGGAGGCGAACGTGGCGGGTACATTATTGCCGAAGGCACTCCTGAGCAACTTATTAAAAATAAAGAAAGCTATACAGCCCAATATTTGAAAGAAGTTATAGATTCTGCTTTACCACACCTCCCCTAAATTTAGGGGAGGCAGATTTTAACCGGCAGTATTGCAATCTGTTAAGTTGGTACAATCTAACTCCCTCCCTATTTTTTAGGGAGGACCGGGGAGGGTACTCTATAAAAAATAAAGAATATCATGGACTTCAAATACTAACAAATAATTCTTCAGTTTACCGGATCAGGATTCAATCACTTCCAGCGTTTCTTTGTAAATCACTCCCCTATCTTTAAGCCCTTCCAGTAAGAAACTAACAATAGCAGCATCTTTACCAAGATACTCCGGAGCAGAAACACCTTTCCGGTTATACAACCCTTTTGATAAAAGCCTGGCAACCATTGTTGCTGTATATCCCGTAGTGCGTGCCATGGAATGAACTCCGGTTGCCGTATCAAGTCTGTCATATAAATCCCAGGTATAGCGAAGTCGTTTACCATCTTTCAAGCCTTCGGTAATTACACGCATCACTGTCAGGTCTTCTTCCCCAGGTTGTAGCTTCCATTTAGGAAAGAGAAGGCGTGAAGTGAATTCGAGCGGGCTTATCATAACGCCGTTGATCAGGATAGGTTCTTTATCGAAAAAACCGGTATCGCGAAGTACAGCCATCTTTTCGATATGGCCTTTATACCTGAGTGTTTTCTCGATCAGATAATCACCTTTAACTGTTGTGGCCAGTGTGCGTAACCCATCGCTGTTAAAAGCCTCAAGGGTTCCAATATTGGGGAAATCTATCAGTTCAGGATCAGAAAGTGCTTCGCGAACTACTAACCTGCCACCATCAATATAACGGGCTGGACGGGTGTATTCCTCAATTACATCAATGGGCGAAAAAACTGCTTTATATTCAAAAGGCCAGGTCCGTACAACAGGCAAACCGCCAACATACGTAATTCCTTTTTCAAGGGTATCGAGCATCGATGCCCCATAACCAATGAGTACATTGCTCATTCCTGGAGCTACTCCGATATCACATATAACCGTGACATTCATTTCTTTTGCCCTGGCGTCGAGTAAGAACATGTCTTCAGGAAAAAATGCAATATCTACCACATTTTTTCCACATTCAATCACTCTCTCCAGGGTACGGTATCCCATAAAGCCGGGAACAGCGCTGATTACCAGGTCGTGTTTTAAAACCAACAATTTTAGCACTTCAACATTATCGAGATTTGCTTGTACAGTAGTTATACCCGGCACATTATTAAGCCTTTCCAGGACTTCAGCGCTTCTGTCGGCAGATGTTACTTCAAATTCGCCATTCAAGGCAAGGTCAAGAGCCATGGGTGCTCCAACTAAGCCGGCACCTAAAACGAGTACTTTCATAATGTTAATTTTACTTTGTTAAAATCGTTGTCGATATATATCTGGTTATTAATCCTTTATCAAATTTAAAATAGCAAATTCTTCTAAAGATTATTCTTTCATTTACTTTTAAGTAAGAGCCGTCCTATTCTATGAGATTGTGATACCAGGACTCCAAACATTACCAAAATCATTCCTGCTATTTTTATTGCGGTAAATCTTTCATTTAGAATTAAAAACGAAAACAGTCCTGTAAATACAGGTATCAGGTTTGTAAAAACGTTGGCTCTGATCATCCCCATTCCTTTGATTGCAAGGATGTAAAAGACATAAGCCAGTGTAGATGCAAAAACAGCCAGTTGAAGCATAGCCAGCATGATTTCCGGTGTTGGTTTTACGGTTAAGAAATGCCTCAAATCAAAAATAAGAAAAAGGGGTAGAAAATAAATTGCCCCAATTAAATTTTGATGGGTAATGATAGTTACCGGATTGTACTCATGCGAAATTTTACGAATGATTATTGAATAGGCCAATGCGGCAAATACGGCAACAAATAAAAGCATGACACCTTTGGGTGAAGCATTGAGGGATAAATCAGGATTTAAAAGCATCAGCAAAATGCCTGCAAATGAAACTATTATACCAGCAATTATATAAATGTTGACTTTTTCCTTAACCATAAAATAAGCAGCAATCGGGCTGAACAAAGGAATAGTGGCGATAACTACCGAAGCAACGGTTGATGATACCATGGTAAGTCCGAAACTTTCGCCCAGGAAATAACAAAAAGGTTGTGAAAATGATAGTAACAGAAAGTATTTCAGATGCTTGCGCCTGATTGTTTGCCATGATCGGGTGAGGAGCATAAAAATAATCATCAGCGATCCTGAAATGATGAGTCTCAGGAAAATAATCGTAATCGGGTTGTAACAAGTAACAACGATTTTAAACCAAACAAACGATAAACCCCAGAATAGCATGGATAAAACTGCAGCGAGGTAAACTTTAATTGTTTGGATTGACATAGTAGAAACCTGATTTTTTGCGGTTGCGAAGATAGCTTTTAAGTTGTAGCTTTTCCGAAAGCAGGGGCTTAATTTTTAACAATATCAACAATCAGACTTGTAAATGAAGACAACACTTTGGGTATGCATAAAAAAGCTGAAATTACACCCAGGCGGGTCTAATTTCAGCTTTCAGGAAAACAACTGGCGTGTTATTTCCCTTGTGAGATTTTACGAAATAAAACATCGTTTTTAATTACTTCAACCGCTTTATTCAGGTCGTCGTCGGTATCACTTATCATTTCATAGAAAGCATTGGTATTATAAAGATTTCGTGCAATCAAACCTTTAAGATATATTTTAATCTGCCGTCCTGATATTGCCAGGTCTTTATCATTACGTGGAACGCCATTAGTTTCAGCATAAGCTACAAATTCATCGAGCAGTTTCTGATCATCCGTAAATCCTTGTTTAAATGCCTTACTATCAGGATATGCTTTCAGAAGGTCCTTCCGCTGCCTATCGATATACTGAATTGTAAAGTCATTTAATATCCCTTTACGTAAAATGTCGGTATAATACTCCGAAATAAATAATGTATCGAGAGGGATAAAATAGTCGGGCATAATTCCTCCGCCACCAAAAACAGTACGTTTATTCTGTGTAAAATACCTTAGTGAATCAGGGAACTTAATGCTATCGGCATGAATAAACTCGCCATGTTTGTACCGGTTGTAAACTTCGGCCCTGTAAACATCTTCACCTTCTGCATACGATTTCTGGATACACCGCCCCGATGGTGTATAATAACGGGCAGTTGTAATCCGGACCATCGAACTATCGGGCAACATATAAGGACGTTGAACCAGGCCTTTACCAAATGAACGCCTTCCCATAATAAGTCCGCGATCCCAGTCTTGTACAGCTCCTGAAACGATTTCGGAAGCCGAAGCTGAACCCTCATCAATAAGTACAACCAATTTACCTGTTTCGAAAGTTCCGTGGGAGGTTGCAATAAAATCCTGCCTGGGGCTGTGAAGTCCTTTGGTATAAACCACTAGTTTTCCTGCTGAAAGAAACTGATCGGCAAGATCAAACGCTATATTCAGGTAGCCACCTGAATTTCCCCTGAGGTCAAAAACGAGGTTTTTCATTCCCTCCTTTTTTAATTGATTGACAGCATCGATAAATTCGTCGGCGGAGGTGGCTGCAAAACGTGATAACTTGATATAACCGATGTCATCAGTAATCATGTACGAAGCATCGATACTATTGAGCGGAATCTTGTCGCGTGTTATTGTATAGTCAATTAAGTCTTTACGTCCTTTGCGTAAAATCGAAACATCAACTTTACTTCCTTTGGGACCGCGCAGGTGGTCGAGCACATACTGGTTATTAATCTTTGATCCAAAAGCAGCTTCATGATTAATTTTAATTATTTTATCACCAGCCAGGATACCCAACTTTTCGGAAGGACCGCCCGGAACAGGGGAAATTACCAGGATGGTATCTTTATACATCTGAAACTGAATCCCAACTCCATCAAAGTTGCCGACCAATGGTTCATTGGCTTTTTCAATATCCTCTTTCGAAATGTAAACGGAGTGAGGGTCAAGATCCTTGAGTACTGAAATTATGGCATCCTCAGTTAACTTAGGCTGATCAACATCTTCAACATAATAATAGTTGATTAATTGCATCAGTGTATTAAACTTCATCGTAGTTTCCTTCGGATCAACCGGTTTTTGCTTAAGTTGAGCCGATGCATTTAAAGTAAAAAGAAGAAGGATGGAAATTACCAGGGGAAGTGGAGTCCGTTTCATAATGTTCGTTAATTAGAATAAAACTCAAAATTACATGAAATATCGCATCAATGACCATTTACTTTTTAATGCTGCCAGCATTTAACATTTTTTTAAAATTCAAAATACACTGGATTGATTATAAATTGTACAATCGTGATTTTAGTTACATAACCAAACAATAAAAAAATGCCTAAATTTGTATCTTTAGAAATCAATTATTATTGTATAGCTCAGTGGCTATTATCTTTCAAAATTTATGCGAAAAAAAAATAATATAACTAACAACTAATGAGAACGTTAAAAATCTGCGCCTTATCTATCATAACATTTATTGGTGTTTTTCTTACTTCTTGTCAGCATGAACCTCAACTCATACCTGGCACTCCTGAAGTTTGTTTCGACACCCAGGTATTACCGATTATTCAAACGAGTTGTGCCTTTTCGGGTTGTCACACAGGAAATGGAGAGCTATTTGCTCTTCTAACTTACGATGACATTTACAAACATGTTACACCAGGCAAACCTATGGCAAGCAAACTTCATAAGGTTATAACCGCAAATCCCAATTCGGAAAGTTTTATGCCACCCAGAAACAAAGCCGCATTGAGTAGTTCACAGATTGACCTCATCAGTTTATGGATATTACAGGGTGCTCATCATACAATTTGCGACACGGTTCCCTGTGATTCGGTAATTGTTACATTTACCGGGACTATCCTGCCTATTACAAATAGTTATTGCGTAGGATGCCATAGCGGAGCAAGTCCATCAGGTGGTATTTCTCTAACTGATTATACATCAATTAAAGCATCGGTTGACGGGGGGCGGTTCATTGGAGCAGTTGAGCAACTTTCAGGATATAAAGCTATGCCAAAAGATGGCATTAAACTTTCCGATTGCAAAATTGCCCAACTCAATAAATGGATTACTAACGGTATGCCAAACAACTAAAATGACTATGAGAACACGTTTGAAAATACTATTCCTTACCGCATTTTCGCTTTCACTGGCTTTGAGCGGATGCTATGATGATAACGAAGAGGACTTGTACCTGGGAAGCAAGACCTGCGATACTTCCAATGTAACATATGCCGCAACGGTAGCTCCAATATTTGCAACCTACTGTAATTCGTGCCACAGCGGAGGCTCCCCGTCAGGAAATATCGTAACTAATAGTTTTGCATCTGTAAAAGCAAATATAATACGCATACGAGGTGCGATAAATCAACAACCCGGGTTTTCGGCTATGCCAAAGAATGGAGTCAAACTCTCGTCTTGTGAACTTTCAAAAGTTGATGTTTGGATTAACCAGGGAATGCCAAATAACTAAACAATATAACCACAATTAAAGTAAGCTATGAAAAAACTACTAAGAATTGCTATTATTCTTGCAGCAGTTGGTGTTGTTGCAGCAGCACTTATATGGAAATTTTACATTAACAAACCACACGAAGATATTGAAAATGCTACTCCTGCATATTCAATGGCAGCAGATGAAATTTGGAAGCAATACAATACTGATTTTAAAAATGCTGATTCAATCTACACAGGTAAAGTGATTGAGCTATCAGGCAAAATGAATCGTGTTGATAAATCTGATTCATTAGTGTATGCGGTATTTGTGATGGAAGTGGATTCTATGTTTGGTGATAAATCAGTACGGTGCGAAATGCTGCCAAAATACAGTGAAGAGGTTTCAGCAATACCTGAAGGTTCAGATGTCAGAATAAAGGGATTTTGCACTGGTTTCGATCAGACTGACATTAAATTCAGCAAATGCTCTATTGTTAAATAGTTGTTCCTCATTAAAGTTGTCACTGACACACCAGACATTATGAAACGATATGCGATTTTTACTTTCTTATTTTTACTTTCCACCCTCAGCGGACAGCTATTCGCCCAGGATTTGATGGATATGCTCAAAGATGAGACGCCAAAGACTGAATACACTTATGCAACATTTAAAACAACACGTATTGTTTTGGGTCAATCCATTGAAAACCCGGCTAAAGGAACTCTCCAATTCCTGGTTGAACATAACTTTGGAAGTATAAACCAAGGTGCATACAATATGTGGGGATTGGATATGTCAACCATCAGGCTCGGGTTGGAATATGGCATTAACGATTGGCTGAGTGTAAGCATTGGCAGGAGTTCCTTTCAAAAAACTTTTGATGGATCGGTAAAGACTAAAATTCTCCGACAGAGTAAGGGCGAAAAGAATATGCCGATATCCATGTCATTTTATGGTGGCACCATGCTTAATTCACTTAAATGGTCGGATGCAACCCGTAAAAACTATTTCTCGTCGCGTTTGTCGTACGTTTCACAATTACTGATTGCGCGAAAGTTTTCAAACTCCCTGTCCCTTCAATTTACACCTACATATATCCATAAAAATCTTGTTCCCTTACGAACTGATCAGAATAATATTTTCGCGGTAGGTTTAGGCGGAAGATTCAAAGTTGCACAACGCACTTCAGTAAATGCGGAGTATTTCTATTTGCTGCCTGGTACCACGGCTGATAATTTTCAAAATTGTTTGTCCTTAGGGGTTGACCTTGATACAGGTGGACATGTATTCCAATTCAGGCTTACCAATGCACAACCCATGTTCGAAAGAGCATTTATTACCGAAACCACAGGTAAATGGCTTGATGGAGGCATATTCTTTGGATTTACCATCAATCGTGTTTTTACAATAGTACAACCTCCAGTTTCGAAATAACAGATAGTTGCGGGGTAATGGTTAATCGAAAATGGTTAATCGAAAATACCTGCATGGCGGCAGACAGGGTTAATCGGCTCAGGGTTTCAATCTGTTATCGTAAATCGTAAAATTCTTCCTACTTTTATTGCCTTACAAAAAGCTCAATTTTCGTAAGGCAATATTTATTTTATGGATAAGGAAGAAAAGCGGAAGTTTTATGGAAGCATGGTATTTCCAGGATTATTAATTATTCTACTCTGGATAATAAAAACCATTGAAGTCGCTTTTAATATCTCCTTTGCCGAATATGGACTGTTGCCACAAACCATCCAGGGACTCAGGGGAATATTGTTCTCACCTTTGCTTCATGCCGATTGGGCTCATCTTTCGTCGAATTCTGTCCCGCTTTTCCTTTTATCCTCCGCGTTGTTCTATTATTATGGCAAAAAAGCCATGACAATTTTTATTCTTTGCTGGCTGGTTACAGGCTTATGGGTATGGGTTTTTGCCGGTGATACAGGAACACATATAGGTGCATCCGGCGTTGTGTATGCTCTTGCAACATTTCATTTTACCGGTGGGTTGCTGCGCCGCGAGCCCCGGATGATGGCATTTTCGATGCTGGTAGCCTTTCTTTATGGTGGGCTGGTATGGGGTATTTCTCCCGATTTCTTTCCGGGTAAAAATATTTCATGGCAATCACACCTGCTGGGCGGGCTGGCAGGAATCCTGATTGCTTTTGCGTATCGCAGCGAGGGACCTCAAAGGGAAATATATAATTGGGATGAAGACGAAGAGAATATTGAATATATTGAAGAAGAAACCCATCCTGCTGATGAAATTTCCGATCCGGGCAATGAGAACAAGGAAATTAAAAACACCGGAAATGAGGTTAAAATCAATTATATATATAAGGAGAAAAGAGAAGGTTAAAGATTCCAAAAACTATAAAAAGTTGAAATTTCTCCAAAGCCCTAAAGCGGCAAAATTCATTAAAACCGCATAACCAGTATTTACCAATGATTAGATTCGGTATTTTCGTGGTTTTGTGGCGATATTTAACTTTTGGGAATAAGCCCAAACTTTGAATTTTTAATGCGATATAACAGTATCGCTCCTTGCAGAACGTCGGTTGGAACTATTCCAGCAACAGGTATAGCTCTCACACTTATTTTTATTTTTCGTATCTGAAATGTCCGATAATTTTATATTCAAACAGGCAATCCGCAAGAACCTGCCCTCCGCCAATATTATGAACGATTAAAAACCTTTTCCGGTCGGTTGATTTTTTATTTACTACAATCCCGATATGTGTGATTCCACCGCCCAAATCCCAGCATACTATGTCGCCGGGCAAGTAGTCCACTGTTTTATTTGAAATGGGTTTCACTTCTCCATGCCTGGAAAAGAAAACCATCAGATTCGGAACTCTTCGGTGATCGATGTTCTTGTCGGGTTTTATTAAACCCCACATTTTGGGATATTTCTCAAAATTCGCTTTCATATCCTCATGAACTTCCTTTTGAAGATCAATACCTAATTTTCTGTATGCCCGTATTAAGACGTCGGTACATACACCTTTGTCTCTCGGTATATCTCCGTTCGGGTATTTTATAACAAAATAGCCTGGATTATACGTTACTTTTTGTTTTGTTAACATGAGAGCTGAGTCTGCAAGTCTTACATAAAAACTTGTTTGTCCGACTGCAGAATTGATTCCCAGCAAACAGAGAAATATAAAGGTCAATGTTCTTTTCATTTTATAAACAGATAATTCTGGATTTTGGTAAACATCTTTTCATCTATCGATGGTATTTGTTGTATCTGCTGCATCGTAGTAAATTTTCTTACTACAGTTCGCTGATCCACAATGGCTTTGGCAATAGTATAATTGAAATAAGGATGTTTTTTCAAATCCTCAGTCCTGACAGTATTGATATCTATTTTCTTTATTTCATCCACATTGACTTCACAATAATCTGTAATTTGAGCAAGCCGGTCCTGGTCAAAACCGTACACTTCAAGCAGCTGCGACTTGTCATAAAAACCTCCCAGCAGGTTCCTGTATTTTATGATTCGTTTCGCAAACGACGGTCCTATTCCGTAAAGAGTCAGCAGAGTAACTGAATCAGCCGAATTTAAATCCACCAATATTTTTTTCTTAATTACCTTTATTTCAGGCTTACTACCGGCATACTCATTTTTTTGTTCCGGAATGGTTATATAAGGCTCAAGTATTTCATATTCAGAAGGCGTGATGCAAAACATACGTTTGAAGTCTTCTTTCTTGTAAAACTTTCCCCCTTTAGCCTCAAATTTCTTTATTACTTTAATCTGCCAGTCTTTTAACCCCATTTTACTCCACTGTTCGGATGGCAACAAGTTCGGATTAAAGGGGAAAGGTGTCAACTTATTTTCAGCGACCGATCTGTCCATTTGCTGAAAATCAAGCTGACGCGCTTCGCTAACTGAATCGTTTGCATTTTTCAAACTTCTTTCAAACTTTTCAATGTCATTCTTAAAAGCGAGAAACTCTTCGTTGTTATCTTCTATCGTAACCTTAATCAGGTAAGGAAAAGCAAGAACAAGGATAATCATCGCAATCAATACTATTATCCCATTGCGTTCACCCTTCGAAAAATTGAAATAATTTTTTACGTCGTTAAGCATAAATTGACTATATTAATATGTTGTTATAAGAAAAATCAGTAATTATAATTTTAAAAAATAGTATTTCGAGTATTACACAAAGACAAATTGGACATTCCGGTAAGATAGCCCAGTTATAAATAGAGCTTTCACTATAAGTTATTCGTTAAAAGTTATTCGTTAAAAGTTATTCACTATAAGTTATTCGCTATAAGTTATTCTCTATTAATATTTCCATTCACAATATTGCCAGGCACCAAAACAGGCAAGCATTTACTGTTCATTATTCAATTATTCACTATTCATTATTCATAATTCACTATTCATAATTCACTATTCATAATTCACTATTCATAATTCACTATTCATAATTCACTATTCATAATTCACTATTCATTATTCACTCTTCACTTTTCACTTTTCACTCTTCACTCTTCACTTTTCACTGTTCACTATTTCTTAATTCCCCACCTCTGCCAGATATAATAAACCGGTACCCCACTGATTACAATTATTAATCCAGGCCAGGTATAAGCAGGTTTGTAAATAAGCAAAACAAACATAATCAGCGATGCTGCTGCCATGTAAAGTAAAGGGACTACAGGATAACCTACAGTTTTATATGGTCGTTCTACCTCAGGCAGTTTGCGACGTAAAACAAATATGCCAGCTATGGTAAGCACGTAAAATATTAACACGGCAAAAACAACATAATCAAGCAGGTTGGAGTATGTTCCCGACAAGCAAAGCAGTGAAGCCCATAATGCCTGCACCTTAAGTCCTGCGGCGGGAACAGCATATTTATTTAATTTTCCGGCGCTTTTAAAGAAAAGGTTATCCTTAGCCATGGCATAATAAACCCTGGCTCCCGAAAGTATCAATCCATTGTTACATCCGAATGTTGAAATCACTACGAAGGCAGCCATTAACAAGGCAGCCATTGATCCAAACAAGCCATACATGGCAGCTGTTCCAAGGCGGTCGTTCACAGCATGTTGAATACCCCTTTCAAAAACTCCGGTTCCATCCTGAATTCCACGCAGTGGCAGCGCATTCAGGTAAGCCATATTAGCCAGGATATAAAGTATGGTAACCAGCGTAACACCAGTTACCAGGCTAAGTGGAATATTGCGTTTAGGATTTTTTACTTCTCCGGCAGCAAAGGTGATATTGTTCCAAGCATCCGATGAAAACAACGATCCCACCATGGCAACACCAATAGCAGCTATCAGGGCAAACCCACCTAATGCTTTTCCATCCAGGGCAACGGGCTCCCAGAAATAACTCTTATTGATAGCAAAGGCTTCCGGATTTCGCGCAAAGAACAAACCTAGGATAATAAAGCCGATCAATAACCCTACTTTCAGAAAAGTAAAAACATTTTGCACCCATTTGCCATTTCGTATTCCAAGTAAATTATTGATTGTTAGTACAATAATCATGATGATGGCTAATACATGGACGGCACTGATTTTCAAAAACCCAAACTCAAATAACATATTACTTTCCGAAAACCAGGGCACCAGCACACCCATAAATTTGGCGAAAGCCATGGCAACTGCGGCAATGGTTCCTGTTTGAATAACCGTAAAAAACGTCCAGCCATAGAGGAATCCGGTTAATGGATTAAACGCTTCGCGCAAATATACATACTGCCCCCCGGCCTTTGGCATCATCGCCGCAAGTTCACCGTAGCTAAGGGCCGCAAATATGGTCATTATGCCTGTTATCACCCAAACCATAAGCATCCAGCCGGGAGCTCCAACATTTCGGGCTATATCGGCGCTTACAATAAAAATACCTGATCCGATCATTGATCCGGCCACCAAAGCTGTGGAATCAATAAATCCAAGGCTTTTTTTGAAAGTGGTTACTTCTGATGCCATGAAAGCTTTTTTAGTTTTATTTCACAATTTATTTTTCCAGCTGATTAAATCAGGATTACAACAGGAATAGGATTATTTCAACTTACTTTTCCGCAAGACGCTGTGCGAAATTCCATAAGTGAAATAAATAACAAACCCGACTGCCATCCAGATGATGAGACGAAGCCACGTATCAAGTGGTAATGAAAACATCTGTACCAGGCAGATGGCTGCACCCAGAGCAGGAATATACGGAACCCAGGGAGTCCGGAATGGACGATGCAGTTCTGGCTTTCGGTAGCGAAGGAATATAATTCCGACACAAACAATAACAAATGCAAGAAGAGTCCCGATTGAAACAAGTTCACCAAGAATACCTATGGGCAAAATACCTGCAAATATCATTGCCGCTACTCCGGTAACGATTGTACTTACATGAGGTGTTTTGAACCGCTTATGTACTCTTGAAAATGCCGGTGGCAACAACCCGTCTTTCGACATGGAATAAAATATCCTTGGCTGGCCAAGCAACATCACAAGAATAACAGAACTGAGCCCGGCAATTGCAGCAATTTTAATAATTGGCCTTAACCAGAACATACTTGGTCCCATGGAATCAACACCAACTGCTACCGGATCAGCAACATTTAATTGGGTATAACTTACTATTCCCGTTAATACGATAGCCATAAGTATATAAAGTACAGTTGAAATACTTAACGATCCTAAAATTCCCCAGGGCATATCCTTTTGCGGATTTTTAGATTCCTGCGCCGCGGTTGAGACTGCATCAAAACCGATGTAAGCAAAGAAGATGACTGCCGCGCCCCGGAATATACCGCTGATTCCAAAATGTCCCCATTCGCCGGTATTTTTTGGAATAAAAGGATGCCAGTTACCGGTTTTAATAAAAGCAAATCCAATTCCGATAAACACGATAATTACGGATACTTTAATAATCACCATCAGATTGTTAAAATTGGCTGATTCAGAGATACCAATAACAAGCAGAGTAACGAGTAACATGACAACAAACATTGCAGGGAAATTCATGATTGCTGTTACATGCTCTAACGAACTAATGTTCAAAGTTGCAAGAGTATCCTTCGATAAGGCGGAAAGTGGTTTCCATCCCAAATCAGGAATATTGTACAAAACGGTTCCAGTAGCAGCAGTAAATTTAGTTGGAAGAAAAATGCCGAAATCTTTCAAAAAACTAACCACATAGCCCGACCAGCCGACCGCCACAGTTGATGCAGCAAATAAGTATTCCAATATAAGATCCCAGCCAATAATCCATGCAATGAATTCGCCCAGGGTTGCATAACCATAGGTATAAGCACTGCCCGCAATAGGTATCATTGAAGCAAACTCGGCATAGCAAAGGCCAGCTAATCCACAGGCAAAGCCTGCAACTACAAATGACAGAACAATTGCCGGACCCGCATAAGTTGCTGCAGCCTGCCCGGTTAGTACAAATATTCCGGCTCCAATAATTGCACCTACTCCTAAAGTGGTAAGATTTAACCGGGTTAACGACCGCTTTAAGCCGGTGCCGCTATCCTGCGACTCATCGAGTAATTTATTTAACGGTTTTGTTGCAAATAATGATTTCATAAGTTCCAGAGTTTTCTTATTCTTTAGTTAGACTTGTTTTGCGGGATACGGAAATGGCAACTTTAACAGCGCGCTTCCGAGACTGCAAGATAAACATTTTTTATGATCGCAATATTGTGTTTTCAATTCTATTAATGATTGCGAAGTTGCAGCATTTGGGGGAGTGATCCCAATTTCGGCCCAATTCCTGGTATAGGTATTATTTTCAGGTTTAAGCTGCATCAGTAAATCAACTGCTTTTTCAATCATCGCGGTATCGCTTTTCCAGCGTCCGTATGCAACAAGCATTGGAGCTACAAGGTTAATGATCAGCAGGTCAATAGATGACAATCCTAGTGTTTTGCGTTTTGATGCTGAAGGTTTGTCGAAAGCATAATGGGTATTCCAGTATTCGGAAGCTTCAGCGCCGAAGAGTTTTCGATAAGTATTAACGTCATTCGAATTAAATAAATCGCTGATTATTGATCTGGAATGGTGGATGATTGAAGCAAACTGGGCCAGGCGTAATGTTGGAAAATTTCCCGGATGTAAGCGCATAAACCGCCAGAGATGAGTATCTATCGGAGTAAGATTGAACTTTGATTTAAGGAATTCGTATTCCTTTTTTAGCTTTTGTGGATATTCATCAGTTAATGAAATTCCAAGTAAACCAGCTTGACCAAATACCATAGCTTCAACCTGGAATAAATCGTCGGCATGTTTGGCTAAAAACTGGTAGGGTAACGACAGAGCAAGCATCTCAAATGCCTGGTTATTCAGTTTAAATCCCATGTTGCGGGCAAGCAGACGATAAAAAGTATGTGCCCAGTCATTGTTGGTTATCGAAAGGATACTTTCAACGTGCAAGGCTTTCCGTTCGAGGCGTTCAACCAGTATCCTGTCCAACCAGGCAGTACGCAAAAAGGGATCGACGCTTGCTACCATCGTATCGCAAGGAATCCATTGCTGGGAAGCCATAAAACGCAGGTAGTTTTTCCAGGAATTTTCATTGTACAGTCCGTCCAGTTCAAGCGTAGGCACTGATGATCCGTTGTTGCGAAACACCGGCATATCATCACGCCAAACCACATGCAGAATAACATTATCATAACTCATATCCTGCTGATGGTTATGGCGTTTCCAGTCGGATGATAGGATATGGATTTCGATATTTCCGGCCCAGATGGTTTCCCCAATCCGGATTTTTGCATTAAAAAAATCAGGACCAGAATCTGTATTATGAACACCGGGATGTAAAACTACAACCTGTTCCCCGGTTTGCAGAACCAGGTCGGGGCTGTATAAACGATATTGCCAGATATAATGCAGGAATTCCTCTGTCATGGAACAAATATAAGGGAAAAACGAAATCCACAAGTAATTTTTTATTTCCGGAATTGTCAGAATGGTAAGTTTGCTTTATTTAGATGATCAGCCAACTGACAGTTCGATTATAATAGATACAAACATTTATTAAAAAGCAGTAAACTAAATTTCCTGAATAAATGACAGAATAATACCCTCATGTGGAAATTAAGGTTACGGAGCATGAAGGTTTTGGAATCCCAATAAATTGATTTCTATCATCTTACAATATTTTAACAGAATTAAACATTATAGTATTGTTATTATCTCTTTAAGTAGCTATCTTTGCACCTAAGAGATCATGTATTAAGTACCATTACGACATATGGAAGATTTGAGCGACCTGGTTAAAGGGCTGGATATTAAAAGCAGGCAACTGGCGCTCAAACATAAAAAGCTTAACAATGACTTTGAACAACTTCAAAAAAAGCATCTCGAAACCGAAAACAACATAACTCAACATAAGCAAACCATTTTAGAACTAGAAAAACAAATACAAATACTAACAATAGCAAAATCAATCCCAACCGGCAAGGAGTCATCCATAGCCAAAAAGAAGATAAATGAATTACTGCGGGAACTTGATACATGCATTGATCTTTTAAACAATAAAACAATATAATTGCCCATGGCAGACGAATTACCAATCACTATTACTATAGCAGGAAGGCCTTACAGGCTCACCATCAATCGTAATGAGGAGGAAACTATTCGTAATGCTGCGAAACATATTGAAGGACAAATCAGCCATTATGCAAAAAACTTTAGATACAGCGACAAACAGGATTTATTGGCAATGGTAGTATTACATTTCGCTACCTCGGCTATTAATAACCAGGAGGAAGTATCATTTGTGACTAACAGTTTATCTCCTACACTAACTAACATCGACAGCATACTGACTGAAGCTTTAAAAGACTGATGTTCAACGTTCTTTGAAAATACAAAAATAAAACCCGCGTTAATTCAACCGTTTGGAAACTCAACATATTTACAATCGGGCGAAACCATTGCGATATTAGGACAGGCCTTGCCTTATACCTTCGGGTAAAAGGATTCCCTCCGGGGGACATTGGAAGTCCGACGATAGCAGGTAGCCCATTCTTGTCGTTCTGGGGTTTCCCATAATGCATGAATTAACTGCGGGTTTTTCTTTTATCTTCAAGCTAATCCTTACCCGGTTATATGTTAAACCCTTATAACCACTATGAAATGAGCAATATTATAATAGCTGTTATTGCAGCTATTGTCGGGATAGGTGCAGGACTCGCTCTGGCAACTTCCTTACTTCGACAGAATATCGAAAAGAAGAGCATTCATTTGCTTCAAGACGCTGAAGAGAAGGCGGAAATGATCCGAAAAGAGAAGATGCTCCAGGCAAAGGAGAAATTTCTCCAGCTTAAAACGGATCACGAAAATATGGTTCAGGAAAAAAATAACCTGATCGCAAAAAACGAAAACCGTCAGAAACAACGCGAGCAACAACTGAACCAACAACACAACGAAATTCAGAAAAAAAACGAAGAAGTTCAGAAACATCTCAAAGAACTTAACGAAACCAAGGTAAACCTCGACCAGCAGAAAGAAGTTATCAGCCGCAAACAACTGGAGATAGATAAAGCTCATAAACAATACATTGAGCAACTCGAAATCATTTCAGGATTAACTGCTGATGAAGCAAAAAACCAACTGGTTGAAAACCTGAAAGATGAAGCCCGCACACAGGCAATGGCATCAATTAACGAAATTGTTGATGATGCCAGGCTGAGAGCCAACAACGAAGCGAAAAAGATCATTGTTGAAACCATTCAGCGTACTGCTGCCGAGCAGACAATTGAAAATACAGTTTCAGTTTTTAATATTGAAAGCGAAGAAATTAAAGGCCGGATCATCGGCCGCGAAGGACGTAATATCCGCGCCCTGGAAGCCTTAACAGGTATTGAAATTATTATCGACGATTCGCCCGACGCTATTATTCTTTCCGGTTTCGACCCGGTACGTCGCGAAATAGCACGTCTCTCCTTACACAAACTGGTTACTGACGGCCGTATTCACCCGGCACGTATCGAAGAAGTTGTAGCCAAAACAAAAAAACAGGTTGAGCAGGAAATTATCGAAGCCGGTAAACGTACTACGATCGATTTAGGTATTCACGGTCTTCATCCCGAATTAGTCAGGCTGATAGGTAGAATGAAATACCGTTCATCATACGGACAGAACCTTCTTCAGCATTCGCGCGAAGTGGCAAACCTCTGCGCCACTATGGCTGCCGAACTCGGACTAAATGTTAAGAAAGCCAAACGTGCCGGATTGCTCCATGATATTGGCAAAGTTGCCGAAAACGAAGCCGAATTGCCACACGCTATCCTCGGTATGAAAATAGCGAAGGAATATAAAGAACAACCGGATATCTGCAATGCTATCGGGGCACACCACGATGAAATCGAAATGGAAACGCTTATCGCTCCTATTGTCCAGGTGTGTGATGCTATTTCAGGAGCCCGCCCGGGAGCACGCCGCGAGGTTGTTGAAGCCTATATTCAACGGTTGAACAAATTGGAAGAAATTGCCCTCTCCTACCCTGGCGTTGTTAAAACCTACGCCATACAAGCCGGTCGCGAACTGCGTGTAATTGTTGGCGCTGATAAGGTTACTGACGAAGAAGCAAACCAGATCGCTTTCGACCTTTCACGCAAAATACAGGAAGAAATGACGTATCCCGGACAAATTAAAATCACGGTTATCCGTGAAACCAGGGCCATAAGTTTTGCAAAGTAAATGTTATAAATTTCAGAAAAGGAGTTCTTGAAGTAAGGGCTCCTTTTTTGTTTTAATATGAAAAGTGGGATATTGGTTCTTCAATATGCTGAGTTAGAGTAAAAAGAATAAAACTCAGTTTAAGAATGAATTACAATATGGGTGAAACAACCTTTTGTTTCTTTTGATAAAAAAAGGTTAACCACAAAAGGATCAAAAGGGTTTTAGTTGAAGTATGTCTTTTGTGCCTTTTGTGTTTCAGAAATTAACAGCTACAAAAGGCACAAAAGGTTATTTAATCCTAAGCTAGTGATGTCCTGACTTCTGACGTTTAGTGCGGTGCCACGCTCCTGGTTTTTTGTATTTGAGGTATAAAGTTCTTGAGAATTGAATAAATGAACTAAAAAAAAGAATAAAATTTCTATAAGCGATTCTGAAGTCCTTAAAATCAAATTTTGCGTTATTTAGAACCAATATAGAAAAAAAACGATTAGTGCGGTAAAATTCATTTTTTCAATAACTAATAATCATATAATCAGCAACTTACAAACTCATTTTTTGTATAAATTGCTAAGCGTCAGAAGTCAGGAAAAGAATAAAACTCAGTTTAAGAATGAATTACAATATGGGTGAAACAACCTTTTGTTTCTTTTGATTAAAAAAGGTTAACCACAAAAGGATCAAAAGGGTTTTAGTTGAAGTATGTCTTTTGTGCCTTTTGTGTTTCAGAAATTAACAGCTACAAAAGGCACAAAAGGTTATTTAATCCTAAGCTAGTGAAGTACTTCCTTCTCCAGGAATTTTTTATAAAAATAAAAATACAATCTGAAAGAGACAATTAAAACATTACTAACTCGATCATGGATACCTCCCAGCTAAACCTCTTCAAAAAACTTCTTCCCGGCTTATTGCCAATTTTCGTCTTTATACTTGTTGACGAATTCTGGTCAACAGAAGCAGGACTTATAGTGGCTGTAATATTTGGAATAGGACAGCTTGGGTATGTTTTTATCCACGAAAAGCGGTTCGACAAGTTTGTGTTTTACGATACAATGCTACTGGTTGCTTTGGGTGGTATTTCGATTGCATTGAATGATGAAATATTTTTCAAACTTAAGCCGGCGCTGATCAACCTTATTTTTTGTGGTGTGCTTGGATTTTCGGCATTCAGCAGTAAGAACCTGCTTATGATTTATACCCAACGGTATATGGGCGATATGAAAATCCCGGCAGGTGCTGAAAAAGCGATGCAGCAAACCATGAAAATTCTTTTCTGGATGATGCTGGCTTATACGCTGCTTATTGTTTATTCCGCGTTTTACATGAGCAAAGAAGTATGGGCTTTTATCAGCGGGGCCTTCCTCTATATTCTTTTCGGATTATTTTTCGCCTGGCAATATTTTTCAACAAAACGCAAACAAAAAACACCTGATAACAAAGCTGAGTGGGTTCCCCTGGTTGATGAAAAAGGTATGCTAATCGGCAAAGCCACACGCGCTGAAGTTCACCGTGGACCAGGCAAACTACATCCGGTAATACATCTGCATCTTATCAACAGCAAAGGTGAAATCTATCTGCAAAAACGTTCCAGGCTTAAAGATACGTTTCCAGGCAAATGGGATACATCTGTCGGCGGGCATGTTGACCTGGGTGAAACCATTGAACAGGCTTTATTACGCGAAACTGCCGAAGAGCTTAATATTACCGGAATTAATCCTATTCCGTTGACACAGTATAAATGGGAAACGAATATTGAATCGGAACTGGTTTTCAGCTTCAGGGCCTTGTATAATGCCACGCCGATTTTCAATAAGCAGGAAATTGATGAAGGCATGTTCTGGACTATAACGGAAATAAAGAAAAACCTGGGAACCGGAGTGTTTACACCAAACTTTGAAAATGAATTTCCGATTTTACTAAAAGCAATTAGCCGTAGCTGAAATAAAATGATTTTTACAAACTCCCCGAATCGACATCTTTAATAAATTTAATAACGCCATTCATAAATACCTTTTGGTCGTCCCACATAGATAAATGACTTCCATCAGGACAGTAAAGATAGCTGCCTTTTTGCACCAATTTACTTTGTTCTTCCATTGCCCTGGGATCCATCGTGTCATACCTGGCACCGATCATTAATGTCGGCACGATAATTTCTTTCAACCTGTTTTTTACATCCCATTTAGCAAGTCGTCCGCTGATACCAAACTCACTGGGTCCTTGCATCATTGTATAAATTTCACCGTTAGCATGTTTAGTGGCTCGGTTCAGGGCATCAGGCCATTCCTTTAATCGGCATAAATGTTCATGATAAAAATTGGGAATTAGCAGTTCCATATATCGTGGATTATCAAAATCCTTTTTTGCTTCAATTGCTCTTATTTCTGAAAGAACTTCCGGCTTCATTTGTCTGGAAAGTACTTCATCTGCATATTTCCCATATTCAGGTGCGCTGGCCATCATGTTTGAAACCAGCAATCCTTTTAAATGTTGCTGATATTTCAAAGCATATTCCATGGCAAGAATTCCACCCCATGAATTGCCAAGCACATAAAAATTCGTGCTATCGGCACCAATGGCTTGACGAATTTGTTCTACTTCTTCAACAAAACGCTCAGTTGTCCACAGACTGCTATCTTTTGGCTGGTCGCTGTAGTATGATCCCAACTGATCGTATTCATAAAATTCAAAACCCTGGCGTTGAAAAAATGTTTCGAAACATTCCATATACTCATGAGTCATTGCTGGTCCACCATGCAAAAGCAATATTTTTATTTTTGGATTATTCCCAAAACGTTTTGTCCATACTTTAAACTCACCCACAGGAGTTTTAACGGGAATCATTCTTACACCTGCTGATTCAATCGAATCGCCATAATTAAAATAATCAGCAACTGAAGCATCGGTTGAATCCGTCTTTTGCTTGCATGAAGCAACAAGTAAAGTAACTAAAATGAAAGTGAGTAGCCGCATAATCATAAAGTTAATTTGTTAAATTGTTTTTGCCTGCTTTATTCGATATTCGTCACTCTTACTTGACTTTGATGTTTTACCAAAGCATGACGCACAACACTGATTATTCTATAAAACTATGACGCCTTTGATAGCCGATGCCTTCTGGTAACGATCGATTACTTCTTCAGCACTTAGCATCAATTCTTTCACTGTTATACTCACATATTTACCTCCTGCCGAATGCCTGTTGGTAAATTCGGCCTGGTGCGGAAACAAATCGTGTAACATGGCAAAAATGCGGTTTTCAGCCGGGGCTATAAATTTGAACATATACACTGAAGGCCAGTTTATATCTTTTGTGAGATGCTCCCGAAGCGTATCGAAATTATGTGGTTCCAAAACAAAAATCTTTTTATGAATTTAAAATCAGGGCTAAAACAGTTTATGTAACTTAGCTGCCATAAATTAACATCAACACTCCTTTTATGTTTGAAATGATTAAACAAGTGACTGCTTTTTTGCAAAGCAAAGGTATAATATCTCCTGAAATTGGAATTGTTTTAGGAACAGGTTTAGGAAAACTGGTTTCCGAAATTGATATTGAAGTGTCTATTGATTATGCTGATATTCCCAATTTCCCGGTATCCACGGTTGAATCGCACAAAGGGCATCTTATTTATGGAAACCTCGAAGGACATAAAGTTCTGGCAATGCAGGGCCGGTTTCACATCTATGAAGGATATTCACTTCAGCAGGTTACTTTACCAATCAGGGTTATGAAGTTGCTGGGAGTAAAATGGCTTTTACTTTCGAATGCTGCCGGGGCAATCAATAAAACGTATCAAAAAGGCGACCTGATGTTGCTCGACGATCACATTAACCTTTTGCCTGAGAATCCGCTTTCCGGAAAGAATATCGACGAACTCGGTCCCCGTTTCCCGGATATGAGTTGCCCCTATTCGACTGAAATCAATAATAAAATGGAAGCAGCAGCTCAAAAACTGGGCATCACCTTGCATAAAGGAGTATATGCCGTAGTAGCCGGGCCGAACCTTGAAACACGGGCCGAGTACCGGTATCTTGGTTTGATAGGTGCTGACGTGGTTGGAATGTCCACAGCACCCGAAGTAATTGTGGCAAACCATATGGGCTTGCCTTGTGCTGCCGTATCGGTTGTAACCGACCTGTGTGATCCCGACAACCTGGCGCCGGCTAACCTGGCAGATATTCTTGAAACTGCCGGAAAAGCTGAAATTAAACTTATCGGGTTGTTCAGGGAAGTGATCAGGAATCTCTAGTTAAAAGAGATAAATTGTGTAACTCTTAATTAAAATTCCAAGACCCAAATTCCAAGGTTCAAATTCCAAGAACCACAATCAACGACTTTGATTCTTGAAAACTTTCTTACTATGATTCTCTTTATCTTACTGGGACTTGGGATTTGGAATTTGCGATTTGGGTCTTAAAAAAATATGAATTCTCTTTATTTCCGGTTTTAGCCCTTTATTTGCGAACGTAAGTCTCGCTGGTGTTGGTGAAGAAATAGCTGTTCGACTTATTTTTAGCAATAAAATCTTTTAACTCCCTGGAAGTGCCAAATGTCTCCTTAATGTAGTCTGTAACTTCCGAAGTGTTTATCTCATCCGAATTTTCATCAAATTTAATTTTGTACAGGTAATAGGAAGTGCCTTCATCTTCTATTGCGTTCATAAAGGTTTCGCCTTTCACATCCGAAAAGGTAAGGTGATAAATCGTTTCAGTGTAGGTACTGTCGGAAGAAGAGAATTCCATTTTCTTTGCAGTAGCATGTGTCGGATCATCTTTAGTGATAACATAATATGTTGGGTTTTCCGATTTGTTATCGGCAGCGCTGATCCATTCCCCGGTCAGTTTGTCGGATATTTTTACAGTTCCTTCATCAATAGGAACACTGCTTGAAAAAGGACAGCCTGATAATAAAACTACAATTGCCAGCAGGCCGATCGTGGCTGATATTTTCTGAAAAGAATTAAATTTCATGCTGTCTGAATCAAAAGTTAATTGATATAAATATTTATAACAAAAGTATAGAAAAATAGTTTATTCTGTAGTCTGATCAGAAAGTGAGATGAATTTTTACGCCCGTAAAAAAGACAGACTTATGTCACTTCACATTTCAACTTTACAAAACTGCTATATTTCTTCATTTAAAGATTTAACCCAACTATTTCCATAAGGTAATCGTGTTGCAAGTCTTCGTGCAACGTACTGATCGCTGTATGTATTTTTCGTACCTGGTTTACATATAGGTTGCTAAGCGAATTGCTTGATTTTATTGAAATTCCTGATTTTTTGAATTTGGTGCAGAAATGTATCAATAACTCAACTTCCGTTTGTTTGTGACCTGAATACCGTATGTATTTATTCGTGATTTTCAAAATCTTACGGAGGCTCTTCTTTGCAAAATAAAGGTGGCTCAGGTTGATTTCTGCAAACTGAAGGTCTATTTCTTCTTTTATATTCCTGATATATTCCAATTCATTATTAGCATCAAACAAAAGGTAACTCAGCAGTTCCTTATTCTCTTTTTTGTATTTCACCAGTTTCAGACAAATATCAACTACATCAACAGGAGGCAATGTATTCAATTCTTTTTTCAGCGTGCTGATGGAAAAGGCTTTCATGATGACTGGTTCATCTTTTTTATAGGATCGAGTAAATATTCGAGTCCATTCAGTTTAATCTCATACATGGTTCGCAACAGCATACCGAGTTTCCCATCGGGAAATCCTTTGGCATTAAACCACTCCAGGTAAGAAACCGGCAAATTACATAACACCCTTCCTTTGTATTTACCGAATGGCATCTGCATTTTTACCAGCTCAAGAAGTAGTTGTGAATCGGGTTGCATGGGACGGGGAAGTGATTAATGGTTGAAATGTTACAGGGTTACAGAGTTACAGGGTTACAGGGTTACAGAGTTACAGGGTTACAGGGTTTCAGGGTTACAGGGTTACAGGGTTACAGGGTTACAGAGTTACTGGGTTACAGGGTTACAGAACTTCGACTTCTCTCATTGTGATAAGTATTATTGTTTCAGGCAGACAACTATTTCCTATTTTCCATTTTCTATTTACTCCCTTCCCAGGTACTCATCCGTACTCATCACCTTGGCATAGGCTTTAAGCGTAACTAATGCAGTAAGATGCACATCTTCGGCTTTCACGGTTTTTCCTTCAAAAACCAGGTTTTTGGCAGCGCAGGCATCGTGAATTACAGTGCAGTCGAAACCGTAATCCGAAGCAGCACGAGTGGCTCCTTCGAGGCACATATTGGTCTGCATGCCGCACAACACAAGCCTTTTAATCCCGTTTTTATGGAGATAATCCAATAGATCTGTATTCAGAAAACTATTCACTTCACGCTTCACAATCACTTTTTCGCCAGCCAAAGGAGTAACATTTGATTGTATTTCAGCACCTTTTCCATCACCATGCTTTACATGGATTACCAGTTGATTTGTATTCCTGAAATGAGAAAGAAGTTTCTGCGCATTTAAACTTGCAGGGATCGGGTTTACCAGTTCCGACGATCCACCGGCAAAGTAGAAATTCTGGATATCAATAATTAATAAGGCCGTCTTAGGCGTTTCGGGTTGAGCATGTACCAGGATTGAAACCATCATACTGATTATAAGAAGTAACTTTTTCATAAGGTTATTTTTACGGGATACTTAATATTTGCATGTGCCCGAAAAAAGGATTCCAGGCTTTTAGCGATGAAGCCTCAAATTTACTATAAATAGCAACATGATCTTCCAGCCGGGGAAAAAGTCGATATTCAAATCAGCAATAGACATCTATACGCTCAAATTCAATTGATTATAGAAATGAAGCTTCCGCTTTTTCTGAATGCGTTTTTTTGTGATTTTTTATCCGGAAAAGTAAATGTTTCACCGATGCTTTTCTGCCCTTAACCGATTTAACGGCTTATTAACATATCAATTTGTAACATTTATTATTCATCACCGTCATATATTCGAAACCCAGATAATAAACCAAAAACCAAAAATACCTCGCAAGAGGAAAAAATCAAAAGCCATGAAAACATCAATATTAGTATCGACCTTCGCAGCACTTTGCCTTCTGATAACTTATGCAGAATCACCTAGCCGCCTGTCAACTGACAGCAGAAGTATAAGTTCAGCCAGCAATTTTTCATACATACCAGCCAGCAATGTTACTATTGAACCGGCAATTAAATTATCAGCCAATACAAATAAAGTAGTTGAATTTAAATCAGCCGGAACATTAACCGAAGACTTAGGTTACCTGAAATTTGACGTTTCCGATTATTCAAACGATAAGGATATAGCAGTCGAAGTTAATAATGAGAATTCACTTGAATACCTAAAATTTAATGTAAACGACTATACTTCATCCGACGAAACAGCTTCCTATGAAACAATTGAATTGCCGGTAAATGATTTCGATTACCTGAAATTTGATGTAAGCAACTATACTTCCTCCGACGAAACAGCTTCCGACAAACCAATCGAATTGCCTGTAAACAATTTCGATTACCTGAAATTTGATATAATCAACTATACTTCCTCCAACGAAACAGCTTCCGACGAATCAATAGAATTGCCTGTAAACAATTTTGATTACCTGAAATTTGATGTAAACGACTATACTTCCTCCGACGAAGCAGCTTCTTATGAATCAATCGAATTGCCCGTAAATGATTTCGATCACCTGAAATTCGACGTAAATAAATTTGTTACACAAAACACTACCGGATCTGTCAATTTCGGTGAGTTGCCGGTAAGTGAATAAATACAAACTTGAAAACCTGGAAAACTGTAAATCCGGAATACACGCAAAGAGGTTGCCCATACGGGTAGCCTCTTTACGTTAAAACAGTTTCTCTATTTCATATAAATTAACAAAACGCAAGGAACTACATGATGCGAAAATTTTCTTTAAAAAGTTTCATGTAATTTCCGCATATCTAATATTTAGAAGTTACAAATGCATTTTCAGAATAAGTAAATTCCAGGCTGAAATTTCATTTTCATTACTGTGGGTTTCAGTATTTTAAAACATCATTTTAGCATAATTCCCTTCATTTACAGGAATATTTCATGGTTATTACCGGAGATTTAAACCAAAGTTCAGCCATCATTAGGTGAACTTAATACTTTTACTTTCATCCTCCATTAAACTGTTTTATGCTAACCTATGCTTATGTGAGCCCTGATACAATTCATCATGGCCTGGAAGTATCGGGTGAAGTAAATAAAAAGAACAATAGTATTTCTCGTTTAACGTCACAAATATTTAATTATATAGTTTTAAAACTTGTAACATTTGTATCGAAACCATACACTTTTTGTATCGCAATCGAACAGTTCTATAATATAATAAATTGTTAAATCTCTGATTTTCAATACATTTTTGTTTTGGCATTATATTTATACTCTTTAAGTATATGTGTTATGGTATTAACAACTAAAAATCAAAAGCCATGAAAACTTCAACTATTGTATCGACTTTCGCAGCACTTTGCCTGATGGTAACTATTGGAGAAACTACCTCCCGCCGCAATGCTGAAAATAATAATATAACTTCAGCCAATAATTTTACTTACCTGCCTGCTAGTTTGGTTAGAGCTGAACCAGCCATGAAATCCTCAGCCAGCGCCAGGAAAGAATCCACAGTTAAAACTTCACAGCCATCAGCTAAAGATTTAAGTTACCTGAAATTTAATGCTGCCGACTATTTAGATAATGATAAAATGGCAACTGAAGTTCCTGACGAGAATTCATTTGATTACCTGAAATTTGATGTAAACAATTATTCCGGAAACAATGAGCTTTTAAACCCGGATGCAATTGAATTACCAGTGAATGATGAGCTCAAATTCGATGTAACCAAATATACTGAAAACTCTGAGCTGACTTCTTTCGATGTAATTGAATTACCTGTAAATGAGTTCGCAGTTCTGAAGTTCGATGTAAATAAATATACCGAAAATACTCAAATGACTTCCTCCGACGCTATTGAATTGCCGGCAAATCAATTTGATTACCTCAAATTTGATGTCAATAATTTCATGAATGCTAACGACTTGAATTCATTTGAAATCTCGGAATTGCCAGTTGACGAATTTAGCTACCTGAAACTTGATGTAAATGTTTATGACTCACAAAACAAATCAGGCACTGACAATCTTGTTGAGTTACCGGTAGATGAATAATCACAGAATTGTAAAACTCTAAATCCGAAATAAATATAAAGAGGCTGCCTATGTGGGCAGCCTCTTTGCGTTATAACATATACTGGTCTTCATCAATGAAAAACACAAGGAACCTCCTATCCCGAAAATCTTTCTTTAAAAACTCCTCATCAGCCTATTAGTTATTATCCAGAAATCTTATACTTTTTAAGAAATTATAAAGTGGGAATGATAGTGCTTATCATGAATCGCAGTCTCAACCCGTTTTGAAACAGCAGACTTGCCGACAGTAATTCTTTAAACATTCAATGAATCATTCATTAATTAAAATTTCTCGCTTTAGATATTCTGTTTCAGCATGAAATTTTACCCGGTAAAGAAAATGATTCGCCGATGATTTTCCTTGATTAACCGATTTAAGCCCTCATTATCAGCATTTTATGTAACTTTTCTGATTCTGCTTCGTCATATAGACAAATACAAAATCAGTAACCAAAAACCAAAAACCTCGCAAGAGCATAAAAAAATAAAAGCCATGAAAACATCAATTATTGTATCGACCTTCGCAGCACTAACCCTGATGGTAACTTTAGTAGAAGTTCCTACCCACCGCAATGCTGAAAACAATATTGTAACTTCAGTCAGCAATTATTCGTACCTGCCTGCAAGTTTGGTTAGCGCTGAACCAGCCATGAAATCCTCAGCCAGCGCCAGAAAAGAATCCACTGTTAAAACTTCACTGCCATCAGCTGAAGACTTAAGTTACCTGAAATTTGACGTTGCCAATTATTTAAATGATGAGCATATGGCAACCGAAGTTAATAATGAGAATTCACTTGAATACCTGAAATTTGATGTAAACGAATATACTCCATCCGACGAAACTGCTTCTTACGAATCAATTGAATTGCCGGTAAATGAATTCGATTACCTGAAATTTGATGTAAACGACTATACCTCCACCAACGAAACAGTTTCTGATGAATCAATTGAATTGCCGGTAAATGAATTTAATTACCTGAAATTTGATGTAAACGACTATACCTCCACCAACGAAACAGTTTCTGATGAATCAATTGAATTGCCGGTAAATGAATTTAATTACCTCAAATTTGACGTAAACGATTATACTTCCTCCGACGAAGCAGCTTCATACGAATCAATTGAATTGCCGGTAAATGAGTTTGAATACCTCAAATTTGATGTTTCTAAATACAGCAATGAAAACCATGTCATTATCGGAGAACTGCCAGTAGCTGAATAATCACTGAAATAAAAACATCAAAGGTTAAAATACTTTGATGTACAAAATGAAGAGCCCAGGCGCCACCTGGGTTCTTTGATTTTAACCTTGACAAAACTAAAAAATACAAGAGTCTAACGGTTCACTTTGCGTGACTTCATGTCTTCCGAATGCCGGTCCTTACAACTTAATAAAAAATCATTCATTCACCGGCACTTCCAGTCTTTCACCGGTTCCCTGAATCATAAGCCGTTCCCATTCTTTGCCATACCCGGGTTGTGAAGGAGCTTTCGGGATGTTTTTCCCGTTACCGTTGTCGAGCAATCTCCTTCCTTCGGAATTTTTCACATTGCCGTCAATATATTTCATAAACAGGTACTGGTAAAACACTTTCCAATCACTCACCAGTTTATTCCCTGTAAAAGTTGAGAAACCAGTGATCAGATCCGAGGCGGCCACCTGGTTCTTGTTGTACATATCTGCCACTTGTTTATCAACTACCGCCACATCTGCGTCAAATTGGGTTTCAAGCTGCTGCTGATAGTTCTCAATTTCAGGATGGATAAGATTGTAACGTGTGTAGGCCCAGTTATTCATCATACTAAATGTCCAGTAAGCAGAAGTTTCCGACCAGGTGATCATGGAGCCATTGCCAACAGCATAGCTTTCAGGCACGCGGCTGATGCCGCAATACATGGGAGCATATACACAGCCATCGGCATCGTCAACACCAAACCAGAAAATACCACCAACCGGGTCGGGCAGCCAGCTGCGCGATTGAGCTACAAAGCTATACCCGGTTTGCTGGGTGGCAACAGCTCTTTCGTTCAGGTACATCACGCTATCCACTTCAAATTCCATCGGACGCCAACGGTATGGAAGTTTAAAAGGCCCGGCACCCGGATCGTTACGCATATCAAGCGGAGTGTCTTCGTAATGATCGCGCATAGCATTTTTTACCTGTTGAAGCATAACCGGCGAGTCAGGTTTTACCCACAAAGGCAGCCTGTTTGATACAAAACCGTTAGGATTTTTGCTTCCATCCATTAATACTGTATTATGCGAAAACTGACCTTGTGCATACTTTGTATAATCAGGGTTGTCGCGGATACTTTTGTTAATCTTGCGAAAAAGTGTCCAAACCCTTGCGTCGCAGAAGCGGGCACCACCAAAATTTACCGGATTATATACATCCGAAAAGCTGAATGATTCGTCAGTTCCTTTGTAGAAACCATTCTTCTTCGCAAAACTGATCACATCACCCGAATGGTAAACTGTTTGTTTCAGATCGTTCCAGTTGTTGTTTTTCTGAAAAGGGAAAGTGGTAATTCTTGCCTGGTTGGCGTGTCCGCTCACATACCCATCCGGTATTAACCGTGCTACCCAAACCGCTCCCATTTCGTATTTGCCTTTGCCTATTATTTCCATAATCCAGGCTTCATTGGCATCGGAAATGGAAAAAGATTCTCCGTGTGAAGCATAACCATATTTTTCAACCAATTCAGTAATGACTTTAATCATTTCCCTGGCTGTTTTCGAACGTTGCAGGCCTATTTTCATCAGTGAGCCATAATCTATGAAAGCTTCGGGCTGATAGCTCAGGGAGTCGAGGCCACCAAATGTTGTTTCACCAATGGCAACCTGGTGCTCATTCATAAACTGGACTACTGAGTATGTGTGAGGCACCTCCGGAATTTTTCCGAGAAGCTTCCCGTTTTCATAATGATATACTTCGCACATATCGCCGGGTTTATGATCGGCAGCCGGATAAAAAGCCAATGCACCATAACGGGTGTGCGAATCGGCAGCATAGGTGATCATAACAGAACGATCACTGCTGGCACCTTTGGTTATTATAAAATTGGTACAGGCAAATAAGCCGGTAAAACCGACAAAGCCATTGATGAAGATTGAGATAAGAATAATACGAGTTAGCATAAAATTATTTTTGAGGTAAAAGTAGAAGAAAAAGTTGAAATAAAAGGATGCAGAGAGATTGATTTATAGAACGACTTCACGTAGGCACGACTGCACGACTTCACGATTACACGACTGCACGAATGCACGAGGGCACGAATGCACGATTACATGACTGCACGAGGGCACTAAAGCATAAGTCACAATGAAATGATTGGGCAGATTGGTTTGAAGTATGATGATTATTATGAGTTCTGAGTTGACAAGTGACCCCAAACCCCGGAGGGGCTTAACGTGGACGAGCAATTACTATGATTTTGAAATTTGAATTTAAAAGCTGAAGTCTACCCAAAACACTGAAGGTGTATAAGGTAGTTGAGTTATTATTCGCACTTTGAATTTTGAGTTGACATGTGACTCCAAACCCCGGAGGGGTTTAACGTAGATGAGCGTATATTAACAATTTGAATTTTGCACTTTGAATTTTGATTTTTGCACTTTTAAGTTGACACCAAACCCCGGAGGGGCTTAATGCAGACGAACATTAACGTAAAATCCTGAATTTTAACTATCCGGCAACTATGTTTCTTCCTGAATCCGAAAAACCGTACTTTTACCACATTAAAATTTAATGTCAGATGCGAATAGAATACGAAATAAAGTTAGGATTTAAAGATGTGATGTTCAGGCCTAAACGCTCCACCTTGAGCAGCAGGTCACAGGTAAAACTGGAACGTACTTTCAGGTTGATGCATACAGATTCCGAGTGGACAGGAATTCCGATAATGGCTGCCAATATGGATACGGTAGGTACTTTTGAAATGGCTTTGGCCCTGTTTGATAAGAAGTTATTTACGGCCATTCATAAACACTATTCTTTGGAAGAATGGAGTAATTTTATGACAAAGGCACCTAAAGGAATCGAAAATTTTATTGCATTAAGTACCGGCACCGGCTCGCAGGATTTAGAGAAAATAACACAGGTTGTAAGTGCCAATCCACAGCTTCGGTTTATCTGCGTTGATGTTGCCAATGGATATTCCGAACATTTTGTTGCTTTTGTAAAGAAGACAAGGGCGAAATTTCATGATAAAGTAATTATTGCAGGAAACGTTGTTACCGGCGAAATGGTTGAAGAGCTTTTGTTGGCAGGAGCCGATATCATTAAGGTTGGAATTGGTCCCGGATCGGTTTGTACTACGCGCATAAAAACAGGTGTCGGCTACCCGCAACTTTCAGCCATTATTGAATGTGCCGATGCGGCTCACGGGCTTGGCGGCCAGATTATCAGTGATGGCGGGTGCTCTACTCCCGGAGATGTTGCAAAGGCTTTTGGCGCCGGAGCCGACTTTGTAATGCTGGGCGGCATGCTGGCAGGTCACGACGAAAGCGGTGGTGACCTTATTAAGAAAAACGGTAAAAAAGTTAAACAGTTTTACGGAATGAGTTCAACAACAGCCATGGATAAACATGCCGGGGGCGTTGCTGATTATCGGGCCAGTGAAGGCAAAACCGTGGAAGTTCCTTACCGCGGAAAAGTTGAAAATACAGTGTTGGATATTTTGGGTGGCGTTCGAAGTACATGCACTTATGTGGGTGCATCACACTTGAAAGAACTAACCAAGCGAACAACTTTTATCCGGGTTGCCGAACAGGAAAACCAGGTTTATACGGAGGAGAATAATAGTTAATCGTTAATAGAAAATAGTGAAATAGGATAAAATCCCTGCGGCTGGAATGTGGTGGGGATTTTTTGCTTTCCTAACCTGCAAAAAAAAGGAAAGTCACTATATTTGGCAAGGTAATCACATGCATCACGACATCAGGATCGAAAACCAGGTTCCCTTTCAATGTGTTTTTTCATCCGGAAACAGTATTATCCCAAATCATACTTTGCTGCAAAATTCTTAAACCTAAAATACCATGATCAGAGAAATGACTGGAAAAGATAGCGCCAGAGTTCTTGAAATCTATAAAATGGGGCTTGATACCCGGAACGCTACATTTGAAACCGAGGTTCCTGCATGGGCGGATTGGGATATAAGACATCTGCAACATTCACGATTCGTTTATACCGAAAACGAAAAAGTACTAGGCTGGGCTGCTTTATCTGCCGTTTCGGCAAGAACAGTGTACAAAGGAGTAGCCGAGGTCAGTATTTACATAGACACCGATTTTATTGCAAAAGGAATTGGTTCGAAGCTAATGGATAAAGTGATTCAATCCTCAGAAGAAAATGGGATCTGGACTTTAAATTCAAGCGTATTTCCCGAAAACATTGCCACACTTAAACTACATGAAAAATTTGGGTTCAGGATTGTAGGCGTAAGAGAAAAAATTGCCAGGCTTGATGGTAAATGGAGAAATACCGTTTTATTGGAACGGCGAAGCAAAAAAAGGGAATTCAGATAGCAGTAACTAATTAGTCCAATAAGAAGCTGTGTTTGCCATAGATTGCGCAGATTACACTTGTTTTAAAATGCATCAAGCAATTCTATAACTGAAATTTGAGGGCTGGGTAGGGAACAGGAAAAATAACGAACCGCTTGTAAATCTTTACATTTCCTCATATCATTTTATAAAAAAATCTCACATAAAACCTGGCAGATTACAAATCTCTTTATCATTATCGCTTAAAAAGTCGCAAAACAAATTCTTTAAAAACTTTTTTCTAATTCATTGGTTTATTACAATATAGGTTAACAATATGCAGAACGAACTGCTTATTTACGTTTGACTTGTTTTCTCAGATATTCGATTCTTTTGATAGATTTTCAAATTAAAATGCTGAAAGAATTCAGATTAAGCAAATTGCTGTAGCTATTGGGATCGCGTTCAATAGTTAAAAGTCCCGGCATCCAACATCCGAAATCCGAAACCCCATATTAAAAATACAAGTCCCTTTCGCCGGCTTTTATCTTATCAATTCGTTTACGAATTTCGGGAACGTTTATTTTTTCATGAGCTTTTTCAAGTTCTACGAGATTTTCTTCCACTACTTTGTACCCTTTTTCCCTGGTTGCTGTAGGGGCATAATCTTCAAGATATTCGGTAAGAGTAAGAATTGCATTCGGTGAACAAAAGCGCTTAATAAATCCGGGGACCGAGAACTCCATAAAATGCTCACCTGTCCGGCCAAGCCTGTAACATGCCGTACAGAATGATGGCAGGTAGTCGTTTGAAAGTAATTCATCAATTATTTCGTTGAGTGAGCGTGAGTCGGCGATATGAAACTGTTCACGGTTCAGATCCTGATTTTCATTCTTATTTTCCGAATAACTGCCAAGTTCAAGCTTAGTACCTCCATCAATCTGGGAAACTCCGTAACGCATAACTTCATTTCTCACGGCTGCATTTTCGCGTGCAGTGAGTATCAAACCGGTATAAGGAACAGCAAGCCGGAGAATAGCAACCAAACGCGTAAACTCTTCGTCCGAAACCCTGTATTTACCATCAAAATTCATTGCCGATGCTTCCTGGATGCGAGGGAACGAAATGGTATGCGGGCCAACATTATAACATGCTTCAAGATGGTTGGTATGACGCACCAATGCCATTACCTCGAAACGCCAGTCGTATAATCCGAAAAGGGCGCCAATACCAACATCATCAATACCGGCTTCCTGTGCAC
The DNA here is from genome assembly GCA_041660125.1 of Lentimicrobiaceae bacterium. Lineage (GTDB taxonomy): Bacteria > Bacteroidota > Bacteroidia > Bacteroidales > UBA4417 > UBA4417. Next base: position 24,142 of record JBAZWY010000026.1, on the reverse strand, counting down.
GGTCGAGCGATGTGAGACGGTAATCGTAATTACGTTTTATTCCACCCAGATGATAATGTTTATAAATCTCAGGATGGTATGTTTCCTGAAAAATCTGGTACGTTCCAATCCCTGAATCTTTTACAATTCTAAAGCCCTCTATATCGAGCGGTGCCGCATTTATATTCACGCGTCGGATTTCACCGTTGGCTTTTTTAACACCATAAACCACTCTAACTGTATGAGCAATATATTCGGGACCGTAATCAGGGTGTTCGCCATAAACAAGTATAAGTCTTTTCTGGCCGTTATCCTCCAGTGCTTCAACTTCCTTCACCAGTTCATGATCCTCGAGTGTGCTGCGTATAGCATCTTTATTTGATGACCTGAAACCGCAATATGAGCAATTGTTGATACATTTATTTCCAACATATAAAGGTGCAAAAAGAACAATCCGGTTGCCGTAAACCATCTCTTTCAACCTGCGGGCTCCATCCTTGATTTCTTCAATTAATTCGGGGCTGTCGGCACTGATAAGGATAGCTGTTTCAGCCAGGGAAAGACGCTGCTTATTCAATGATTTTGCAATAACCGCCCGAACATCTTCCATAGTAGGTTTGGCGTTATTAATATGATCCCAGATTTCATCTGCATCAATAAAAGGCTTCATCCTCTGATCGGGGATACTGCATGTTTCAGGCTGAAATTTCATTACAAGATATTTATTGTTTTAAAATGCAAAATTACAACTTTCCTTCCTATTTAAGCATAATTATACCTGAATTTGTGAAATGTTTAACAATAAAATTTATTTGAAGTAGTAAGGGCGAAATCGCATTTTATATATTTCGCAATAAATGATATATCAAAGTTCAATCTGAAGGCCATCGTAAGCAAGATGGACTCCATCAGGCAGATTTGGTTCAACCTCTTCGAACTTTCCTAAAAAATGGCTGATATGGGTGAGGTACGCCTTTTCAGGCTTTAGTTCTTCAATTATTTCAAGAGCTTCACTCAATGAGAAATGAGAAACATGCGGTTTTATTCTGAGTGCATTAATCACTACCACTTTCGAGCCACGTATTTTCTCCATTTCAACAGGCGAAATGTAATTGGCATCGGTGATATAGGTAAAATCAGCTATCCGGTAACCAAATACTTTCAGCTCCTGGTGCATGACCTGTATTGGCAAAAAATCAAATTCGCCAATACTGAAAGGAGTTTCGGTTATCGTAAACAGCTTGAGCTTTGGTGCACCAAGATATTGGCCCGGAATAAAAATATATGGAAATTGTTCTTTAATCGTATCAAGAGTATCCTGTGTTCCATAGATATCAATAGACTTGTGCAAAATATAATTGAATGCCCTGAGATCGTCGAGACCGGCAATATGATCCCGGTGTGCATGGGTAAACACAACCGCGTCAATATCCTCAACCTTGTGTTTCAGCATTTGAATCCTGAAATCAGGGCCGCAATCAATAACGATATTTGAATTGCCTCGGGTAAGCATAACTGAAGTACGATAGCGTTTATCGCGCGGGTCATCACTGCTGCATACTTTGCATTTACAGGCCACTACAGGAACACCTGTTGAGGTGCCTGTCCCCAGGAATGCAATCTTCATTTTAGTGTTTTCGTTATGCACCGGGTGATTGTTAAAGGAGTAAGGAGTAAGACATAAGGAGAAAGATTAAAGGGTAAAGGGTAATGGGCAAAGGGCAAAGGTCAATCGTTCATGTTAGTGGCTCTAAGTTCAACTGGGTTTTCAGCTCCAGATTAAAGTGGCTTCGCCGTGCAGGGTTCAGGGGTTTAAAGATAAAGGTTAATATATGGTTGAGGGTATCTTAATTCCTTAGATTGCTTTTTCAACTTTCAATAGATCAGCTCTTCGACCAGGGTTTTATCTTTATCCAGTTGATTTTCCAGTTCGTCAATTCCCTGAAATTCAAGTTCATGCCGGATGTATTTTGCAAAATAAACGGTTGCATCTTTTCCAATAAGGGGTTCCTGTACTCCAAAGGGGAAAATTTCAATGGAAATTTCATCTTTACAGCGATCGTTTCCATAGCGGCTGTTTTTAATATTAAGTATTCCTTTACATGAGTTTTGACCCACTTCGACCCGAACAGCATAAACGCCATCAGGCGGAACCAGTTTACATTCTTCTTCAACAGTAATGTAAACTGTATTTAAGTTTCTTTCTTTCAATGCAACGTTGCCACCTTTGAGTTTACCCATGATCATATAATGATGATCGAGGTAGGCATTTGCCCGCTGTATCCGGCCTTCCTGCAGCGATTTACGGATAAGCGAGGAACTTACGGTTTCATTATGAATATCCTGTTCAGGAATTTCCTCAACATCAAAATTATAGTAGGTTCCCAGTTCACGTAAAAAGTCAAAATTCCCTTCCCTGTTATATCCAAACTGGTGATTGAACCCAATAACAATTTTCCGCGCATGCAGCTTGGCAACCAGTATATTACGAATAAAATCAATGGATGAAATCTTAGCGAATTCAGTGGTAAACGTAACTATAATAAGATTCTGAAGCCCGGTTTTACGAAAAAGCTCAATCTTTTCGCGTTGTGAATTGATCAGGAACAAATCTTTTCCGGCAGTTTCGGGAAACAAAACCTTGCGGGGGTGCGGGTTAAAAGTAATGAGAACGCTTTCACCCTTTATCTCACGGGCAATCTTATTAATTCGGTTAATAATCGCTTTATGCCCTACGTGTACACCATCAAAACTGCCTGTTGTTATCACAGGGTTTGGAATTGGTGTTAGGTGATCAAAATCGTAAAAAATTCGCATTCGGTTTATTCTGGAACCGGATCTCCGGAAATGGGTAAGAGAAACTTAACAAACAAAAGAGCACGAAAGGATTTCACTTGCCTATGTTTTTTTAACAAAGTAAGCCAGTTTCTCAAGCGATGTAATAATATCATACTCTTCAAGATAAACATTTGAAGGAACATTAATAGGCTTTGGTGTAAAGTTGAGTATGCCTTTTATTCCAGCCATTACCAGTAATTCAGCAACACTGGCAGCCTCAGTTGCAGGTACTGTTAAAACAGCAATTGTAATCTTTTCATTTTTAATAATTTCACTGAGTTTGTCAAATGGATAACACCATACACCAGCGTAGATCCGGTCGACTTTTTCAGGATTTATATCAAAAGCAGCAGCTACAGTAAGTTTGGTCCGCTTACCGCTGAAATAACCAATAATTGCCCGGCCCAGGTTTCCAATGCCAACCACTGCAACTTTTTGTCCTTCCTTAGTGTCGATAATTTTACCAATTATTTCAATAAGTTCTTTTACATCATATCCCTGCCTGAGTGTGCCTGAGTATCCTATCAGCATGATATCGCGACGAACCTGAACCGATGTAATATGCAACATGGCCGCCAATTCGTGCGAAAAAACATGATGTTTTCCTGTTCCATAGGCAATCAATAAAGTTCGCCTGTATTGGCTCAGACGTTCGACAGTTTTGTCCGGAAGTTTTTTTGCCATTTCGGTTGATTAAGTTTATTATTAGTAGTGCAAATTTAGTTTAAATAAATATCAAAATCCTATAATTCAGGTTCAGTCAATGTTACAATGAATGAAGTTCCTTTTTCAGGCTCACTTTGTACATTAATTGATCCCTGGTACATGTTAACTATTTTTTTAACAATAGATAGTCCTAATCCACTGCCGGTAATTTCACGCGTCTGACTGCTTTTAATACGTACAAAATCGCCAAATATTTTCTCTAAGTCTTCTTCTTTCAAGCCTATACCGGTATCGGAAACAATGATTTTAATAATGTCATCTTTCTTTTCAAGGACCACATCAACCCGTCCACCGGTTTTATTGTATTTCACAGCATTCGAAATAAGGTTGTTCATTATAATTTCTATCTCACCCGGGTCAGCTTTCATTTCAATATCTTCGCCTGAAGTGATATACAAATCGACGTCTTTCTGGATTGCATAAGGACGCAGAGTGTCGATTGCCATTTGTACAATCTTCCGCACATTAACTGTTTCCAGTTTTTGTGTCGGTTTACCAGTTTCAATTTTAGTAAGATCAAGCAAATCGAGAATGAGCTGCCGCATACCTTTAATGCGTTCTATCGACCGGTCGAGCATTTCATCATACGCATCAACATTATTACCAAACTGTCGTTCCTTGATCATTTTAATGTAACCGTCAATGGAATGGAGTGGGGCCTTTAATTCGTGCGACAAAACTGACAAAAACTGAAACCGAATCTGCTTACCCGTTTTATTAAGGGTTTGAGTCATTCTTTTCAAAAAGATCTGCTTTGTGATATTTTCGACCGAAGCCCTTATTTCCTGTGGCGTAAAAGGTTTTGGAATGAAATCGTAAGCCCCGTCGCGGGTAGCTTTTACAGCTAACTCGAGCGAAGCATAAGAAGTAATCATAACCACAATAATATCATAATGTTTGCTTTTTACATATTCTAACACCTCAACTCCCTGAATACCTGGCAATTGATTATCGAGCAACAATATCTCAGGCTGCTCCTTGTCAATTATTTCAATACCTGATTCCCCGGTTGCAGCTTCAAGCACCTGAAAATCAATTTGTTCATCCATGAACGGATAGTCAACTTTAAAATTCTGCAGGATACGTTTTGTTCCTTCACGTATCCCGGATTCATCATCGATAATAAGTATTTTATAAGTAGCCATCGCTTAGAGTTTCAGTAATTTCTTTATTTCACGGTGTAACTGCTCGAAACGGATTCCTTTATCAAGAAACAAATCAGCATTGATCCATTGTGTGCTTTCGTCGGCATGTAAATCAAAAGACATTCCGGTTTCAGCAGTCACGGCAGTTGCAATAATAACCGGAACATCGGGGTATTTCCGTTTGATTTTATAACTCAGGATAAAACCGCTGTCATCACTCTCCATCATCAAATCGAGAATACATAAGTCGGGTCTAATTTCCTGAATCACTTTCTCCGCTTCAGCCTGGCTTTCAGCGGTAATTGTTTCGAATCCCATCTGTTCCACTTTCATCCGCATCTGGAACAGATAGTCCATGTCATCATCTACAATTAATATTTTCTTTTTCATTTATGTTTGAAATTAAATTCTCAAATTTCAGTGTTATGTGAACCTTGTTAATGATTAAGTTAATCAATAAGATTCACATACTCTTATTCACGTTTCACTATTCTAAGCCTGCTGATGTAGCCAGGCAGAATTATTCACTTTTACCCGTGATCATACCAACCTATTCCTTGGTATCATAATGGTAAAAGTTGTTCCTGTAGGCCCGGCAACCGGATCCACATTCGATTTCACGCTAACATCGCCCTTATGCATTTTAACAATTCCATAAATGATCGGCAATCCAAGCCCCGTTCCTTTTCCAGGACCTTTGGTCGTAAAAAAAGGAGTGAATAGTTTATCCATATTTTCAGGTCGAATACCTGTCCCATTATCAGTTATACTCAAGATGAACTGGTCCCGATTATCAAATAAATCAACAGAAACTTCCCCTTTGTCAGGCATCGCTTCAATTGCATTTTTAAGCAAGTTAGTAAACACTTGCATCATCTGGTCATAATCGATATTAACAATTGGGTCGGTAACATGTATATTTTGTCTTAGGATTATATTTTCCGGAATAACTACTGAATCAACACTTTGCCTGGCAAGTTTCACGATATCGGATTCGCTGAGATTGAGCTGATTTTTGCGCGCAAAATTCAAGAGTCCCCCAACTATTTTCCGGCAACGATCAGCTTGTTCAACAATCAGTTCGATATCAGCTAACATAGGGCTATTGGCGTCCAACTCCTCCTTAAGGATATTACTATACATGGTAATTACGCCCAAAGGATTATTAAGTTCGTGAGCAATACCGGCCGACAGTTGTCCCATTCCAGCTAACTTTTCCGAATGTTGAAGTGCCTCCTGTACATTTGCCAGTTTTTCCTTTGAAATATTTAGCTCCCGAATATATTTATGAAGTTTTTCAATTGAATAAGGCAGGCACATTTCGGTTTCGGCAAGTCCGTTAATAATAGCAATGGCATGCTCTTCACATGAATCATATCCACAGGCACCACAATTCAGGTGATCCTGCTGGCTGTATTTCCCCATCTTGCATAAGATGTCTTTGATCTGCTCGTTTGGTGGTCGTACCGGCCTCATGTCGCGTGGCTGGAAAGTCCGGGAAAAATCAAGATTCGAATATTCATCGAGATAGTTCTGCCATTCTACTTTATTTAAAGCCGACATCTTCCGGTTAGCGTAATCGATAATTCTTGCTTTCTTCACAAAGCGAAGGCCAGTGGGCGAAGTTTTAGGAAATGGCGTCATGCCTGGTCCAAGGATACATCCTTCACAACATAACAGATGCATGTGAAGTCCTGCAAGATTCCCCTGGGAGAACTCGCGAAGAGCATCCTGAAAATTAGCTCTTCCACCTGCAACCAGTATGTTTTCGCTCAGGATATCCTCATTTACTTCCATAGTTTGAAGCAAACCGTGACTCAATGGGAAAATAGCGCCACGTCCACCTAGAGGTGGGTCGAATTCAACCGGGGTAATCCTTGATACATTAATACGTTCGGTTACTATCATTTCACGAAGTTCACGAAAAGTGAGGACTGCGTCAATTTCAACAGATTCAGCTTTTTTTGCCAGACAGGGGCCAATAAAAACCAGTTTGGCATCGTCACCGTACTTTTTGCGGACAACCCTGGCCATAGCAACCATAGGTGAAACAACCCTGGCAAGTTTACGTGTAAGTTCGGGCTCATAGCGTTCAATGTAAGCTACAATAGCCGGGCAGTCGGATGAGATGGCGGGCAGTGCAAGGGAAAGCTGTTCCTTATAATACCTGGCAACCAGGTCGGCACCAAAAGCAACTTCGGTTACATGACTGAATCCGAACGACTTTATTACACCTACAAGCATTTTATGATCTTCAAAATCATTAAATTCTGCCGGGAAACTTGGCGCAACCAAAGCAATAACTTTTGAATGGGTTGAGATCAGGTTTCGGACCTGGTCAATTTCCCTGTAAAATGTTTTGGCATCCTGGCTGCAGACCTTAATACAATTACCACATGCAATACATCGTGAAGCGATAACTTCAGCCTGCCCTCCAATGATACGTATCGCCTTAGCCGGGCACTCGCGCACACAGGTATAACAAAGCCTGCATCTTTCCTTTATAGTAAAGACCAGCTTTTTATCAGTTTCCTGATTCGATGATCGGGTTATGCCGGAATTCATGGTTCAAAATTAAGTTTCAGGGGTTGAAGGGTTTCAATGTTTCAATGTTTCAATGTTTCAATGTTTCAATGTTTCAATGTTTCAATGTTTCAATGTTTCAATGTTTCAATGTTTCAATGTTTCAATGTTTCAATGTTTCAATGTTTCAATGTTTCAGGGTTTCAGAGTTCAGAGTTTTAGGGTTTCAGAGTTTCAACGTTTCACATTTAATTAAACATTTTCAATTACTCTTAACTTTTAAATTGCAATTCCTTACTTCATCACTTCCCTTTCCTTATAGGTTGTATGTAAATGCATGATACTCATTTCACTACCTGGTTTTTGTAAGAATATATCGTAAATTGACTTCAGGGATGCATTCTGATGAGCAAACCGAACTGATTCTTTTTCATCAAGCTCATAAATTGATTTTGCTCTTGCCTTTACATTATCATTTTCGGGATGTATAGGTTGGCCGCCTCCTCCGACACAACCGCCTTCGCAGGCCATTACTTCGATATACTGGATATCATTGCGTCCTTTTTCAATTTCAGTAAGCAAAGGTTCTATATTTCCTATCCCGTTTACAACTGCAAATCCGAGTTTATATTCACCAATTTTTACGAAGTACTCCTTTCGCCCCTTACCAGACCTGAGTTCCTGAATCTTTAACTGATTTGTTTCCTTGCCTGTAATAACAAAATGTAAGGTTCGGATAAAAGCTTCGGTAAGTCCGCCGCTTACGGCAAGCATTTTGCCTGCTGAGCTGCGCGATTGGTACGGATGATCTGATAATTCTGGTTCAACCTGCTCAATATCAATACCATTCAACCGGATTAACCTGGCAAGTTCCCGTGTAGTGAGAACAAGGTCAACATCAGTAATTCCTTTATTTGTCATTTGCTCACGCTGGGATTCAAATTTCTTTGCAATACACGGCATAGCTGAAACTGAGTAAATAGAGTCGATTGCAATTCCCGCCTGTGGTGCAAAATGATTGGTGATAAGAGCTCCGAGCATTTGCTGGGGAGATTTGCAGGCTGAGAGGTAGCCAAGCAAATCAGGATGCGCTTGCTCAACAAATTTTATCCAGGCAGGGCAGCAACTTGAAAGCATCGGAAGGTTTGAGCCTGATTTCAAACGATTATAGAACTCGGTTGCCTGCTCAGTAACCAACAGATCGGCAGCAAATGAGGTATCAAAAACAAAATCAAATCCAAGTTTACGCAACGAAGCATACATCACACCTTCAATATCTTTTCCGGCACGCAAGCCAAATTCTTCGGCCAGCGTAACCGAAAGTGTTGGCGAACACTGGATAACAGTCTTTACAGCAGGGTTGTGTAATGCATCCTGCAGCTTTGCCGGGTATTGTTTTTCAGTTAGTGCACCGGTAGGGCAAACCAAAACGCATTGCCCACAATTAATGCAGGTAGAAAGGTTCATTCCTTTATTGAAAGCTGGCCCAATCTGTGTTTTATTTCCTCGTCCAATGAATTCTATTGCCGTAATTTTTTGAATTTCTTCGCAAACCCTGATGCATCGTCCGCATAAAATACATTTTGCCTGGTCACGTAACAGACTTGCACTCGAAGGATCTGTTTTATATTTGTTTTTTTCACCGTAAAATCGGCGTTCACGCACATTAAGATTCTCCGCTAATTTCTGTAATTCGCAATTTCCGTTTCGCTCGCAATACAAGCAGTCGTCAGGGTGGTTGCTGAGTAATAATTCTGTATTAGTTTTACGGGCTTTTATTACACGTGGAGAATGGGTATGCACTTTCATCCATTCCTCAACCGGATGTGAACAAGCCGGGATTAATTCCTGCCTGCCTTCCACTTCGACTACGCACATGCGGCACGCTCCCGACGGCAACAAATCCTTGAGATAGCAAAGCGTGGGCACTTTAATCCCACTTCGCTCGAGGGCTAAAAGTAAAGTTTCGCCTCGCCTGGCTTTGATAATTTTACCGTTTACTTCTATATCGAATAGCATAACCTCATTTTTACTAAAATTCAAATCGTAATTTCCGGATTATAAGAATAAATGCAGTTCATATTCTCTTTCTTCATTGATCCACAAGGCACTATCTTAACTTAACCGCAACAAACTTGCAGACATCAAAACAAATCCCGCAACCGATACATTTGTCTTCAATGATGAAATGAGGTTGCCTGGGTTGCCCGACTATTGCATTAACAGGACATTTGCGTAAACAAGCTACGCAGCCAATACATTTATCCACATCAATGTAAAACAGACGTAATTCTTTACAAACTCCTGCGCGGCACTTACGATCGAATACATGTTCTTCAAATTCTTCCCTGAACCATTTCATGGCACTTAGTAATGGATTTGGTGCTGTTTGTCCCAACCCGCACAGGGAAGTATCCCTTATTACTTCCGACAGATCAGTTAGTTGCATGATACCTTTAAACCTTTCGAGTACTTCAGAACCAGATTCGTTTGTGGGCCTGCGTGTGATATTTTGAAGTATTTCGTGGATTCGCCTTGTTCCTTCACGACAAGGAATGCATTTACCACAGCTTTCTTTCTGAAGGAAATTCATAAAAAACTTGGCAATATCCACCATGCAGGTATCTTCATCCATTACAATCATACCCCCGGAACCTATAATTGCACCTTCGTTCCATAACGATTCGTAACCAACCGTAAGATCAAGTTGTGATGCCGGAAGGCAACTTCCTGAAGGGCCACCTATCTGAATTGCTTTAAAATCCTTGCCATCTTTTACACCGCCTGCAATCTTAAAAATAATATCCCTGATTTTAGTGCCCATGGGGACTTCGACCAGTCCGGTTATCATTGCCTTGCCTGAAATGGCAAAAACTTTGGTTCCCCTGGCTTCAGGAATACCTATTTCATTAAAACACAAAGGGCCATTACGTAAAATGAAAGGAATATTTACAAGCGTTTCAACATTATTTACTACGGTCGGCCTGCCAAAAAGACCTTCTATTGCAGGGTAAGGTGGTTTTGGCTGGGGCATCCCCCGCTTCCCTTCAATACTGTTAATAAGTGCAGTTTCCTCGCCACAAACAAAAGCTCCCGGTCCTTTTACGAGAATAATTTTCAGGTCTATCCCACTGTTAAAAATATTGTAGCCAAGAAAACCATAGTCTTTAAACTGATTAAGTGCCTGATTCAGAATAAAATATGCCTGGCTATATTCATCCATCACATAAATATATGCCTTGGTGGCACCAATCGCGTACGCCGCAATAGCTACACCTTCGAGCAACAAATAAGGATCGCCTTCAATAATGGCGCGATCCATAAAAGCACCCGGATCGCTTTCAGCAGCATTGCAAATCAGGTACTTCTGATCGCTTACTGAATTATGGGCCATGATCCATTTCTTACCGGTAGGATATCCTCCTCCTCCCCTTCCGCGCAAGCCGCTTCGATCAACAATGTTGCATATTTTTTCTGCCGTGTAATTGCGGATGCATTTTAAGTATGTTTGATATCCCCCTCTGGCAATGTAATCGGAAATTGAATGCGGATTGCTGATACCACATGCAGCTAATACTACCCTGTGCTGCCATTTAAAAAATGGTAATTCATTGATTAATGGGACATTATCCCACTTGCTGTGTCGTCCGTTATCAAACTGGCCAAAAATATTTTCGGATGGCACTTCACTGTTAAAAATGTCATCAAGCAAGGGTTCAACCAGATCATGTGTAATATTACGGAACGAAATCCTGGCTTTACCAGGTAGCTGAATATCTAATATCGGCTCGAAGGAACATAGTCCTATGCACCCCACCTGTACAATTTCGGCTTTGATATTTTTCTCTTCGAGGTATTTGGTAACGGCCTGGAATGTTTCTCCGGCCCCTGCAACTTTTCCACAAGTACCTGAACCGATGTAAACAACCGGCTGAAAAATTGTATCGTGGCTCAAAAATGCCAAAAAATCCGATACATCCTTATGTTTTAAATCAGCCTTAACTGAAAGAACTTTTTCAAGTAAAAATTGTTTCTCATCCATACAGTTGAACAGGAGTTAAATAGTACTTCTATAATAATCAATGATTTGAGCAATATCAGGGATTGTTAAAGCAGTTTTAAATTCCCCGTTCACATTCATCACGGGTGCCGAACTGCATGCCCCCATACAACTAACTTCTTCAAGGCTGAACCGTCCATCGCGTGTGGTCTGGCCTTCTTTAATATTAAGAGCTCTTTCAACTTCACGTAAAATACCTGAGGTTCCATGCATGTGGCAAGATGTCCCCCGACAGACTTTTATATGGAATTTTCCCTTTGGCTCAAACCTGAATTGATCATAGAAAGTTGCAATACCATATACCTTGCTCGAAGGAAGCTTGATATGTTGTCCGACTTTAAGAATAGCTTCTTCATTCAGGTATCCATATTCAAACTGTATATCCTGTAGCAGAGGTAAAAGTGCTTCCCGGGAACCGGCCTTGTACCTGTTCAAGATTTCGTCAACTGGAGCTTTCATATGCTTATACGTATTATTTCCTTCAAACTGACTACAAAATTAATGTATTGATTTTAAAAAACCAGTATTATTGTTAAAAAAATAACAATGTTATTCTGTTAACAATTCAATTTTATATCCAATATTATTTATATTTGTTTTCTGAATGAAACATCGACCTGAATCTGTTATATAACCATGCGCTGATAGAACAATGGAAATCACAAAAAAAGAGGTAGTTATTTGTCTGGGTAGTTCGTGTTTTGCCCGCGGCAATAAACAATTGGTTAAAATTGTCAATGATTACCTCCGTGACAAAAACCTGCTGAATGAAGTACATTTTCATGGAGAACGGTGTTTTGGACAATGTTCCGTCGGCCCATCTTTGAAACTGGATGGGATATTAAAAGAAAGACTGGATGAAGATATCGTGGTTGCTTTGTTGGATGAGTTTTTTGAGTCGGTTGAGAAATGAAAGGGTTTCAAGTTTCAGAGTTTCATGAAAGGTCAATAAAAAAAATAGCTTCAAAGCAAACTGCAATTTTAAATACAAATTAAAATTTAAATCGGATAAAAAAATGCAAGCGCCTCTCGTGTTTATAGAAGAAGATAAATGTAAGGTTTGTTATGCCTGCATAAGGGTATGCCCGGTTAAAGCCATCGAGCTCCGACCGTCGGGGGATATTCCATATATTAATCCTGATAAATGCATAGGTTGTGGGACTTGCCTGGAGGTTTGCCATCCAGGGGCTATTAAATACTATGATTCAAAACCTGCCGTAGATGAGCTAATAAAATCAGAATTTAAAGTTGTTGCGTTGATTGACCCTAGTATTTCAGCCGAATTCGACGATATCACCGATTACCGGAAATTTGTAAGAATGCTGCACGAAATGGGTTTTGATTATGTTCATGATGTAGCTTTTGGGGTTGACCTGGTTGCAAAAGAATATAACGAACTGGTATCAAACTTTTTAGGAAAATATTATATACTTGCCAATTGTCCTCCCATCGTTTCATTGATTGAAAAGTATTTCCCGAAACTCATTGATAACCTTGCGCCTATTGTGAATCCAATGATTGCAAATACGCAGGTTATCAGGGAGTTATATGGCAGCGAAATTAAGGTTGTTTTTATAGGACCATGCATAGGTGCAAAGGAAGAAGCTGACAGATTTACAGGTAATTCGAAAGTTGATGAAGTACTGACTTTCGCTGAACTGCGTGAAATGTTCGACCAGCACGGTATTAAGGAGAGTACAATAGAATTTTCGGAGTTTGACGAACCCCGGGGATATAAGGGATATTTATACCCTATTAGTACCGGGATCGTTCAGGCATCGGGTCTCAATATGGATTTGCTATCCGGAACAGTGGTTACATCCGACGGCAAAGACAGGATAATGGCGGCTATCAGCCAGTTTGAGCAGGGCATTGATTACATCCAAAAGCATTTCAATATGTTTTATTGCGAAGGCTGCATGATGGGTCCCGGTATGAAGCCCGGCGGGAAAAAGTACAACCGGCAAACCCTGACCAGGATTTATGCAGCAAAACGACTGAAGGACTTCAATATGGCAAGGTGGAACAATGATCTGAAAGATTACCAGCATGTTAACTTCAAACGCAGTTTCAAAGCTAATGACCAGCGATTGCCATCTCCTCCTGAAGAAAAGGTAGATGAAGTTCTGAAAATAATTGATAAAACAGGCAACGATGGAAACCTGGGTTGCAATGCATGCGGATACGATAACTGCCGCGACTTTGCCATTGATGTTGTAAATGGGATAACCCGGCCCGACATGTGTATAATGTATTCACTGAAAAGCAAACAGGATTATATACGCTCACTGAAACTGACTAACGATAAACTTGCCAAAACCCAGCAGGCGCTTCAAGGTTCCGAGAAAAGAGCCTTGTCTGAAAAACAGATCGCACAGGATGCACTCGAAACGACTCAAACCATGTTGCATAAACTTCCTACGGCCGTGGTTATAGTAGATGAGAATATGAAGATTGTAGGATCGAATGAGAGTTTTGTTACCATTCTGGGTGAAGACGCCGCCGAAATAAATGAAATCATCCCCGGCCTTCTTGGCGCTGACCTGAAAACATTACTACCGGTACAGTTTTACAAATTGTTTGCTTACGTACTGAGCAGTAACGACGATGTAATCGGCCGCGATGTACATTTGAATGATAAACTGCTGAATGTCACCATTTTCCCAATTAAAAAGAATAAAATCGCCGGTGCCGTGATCAGGGATATGCAGATGCCCGAAGTCCGTAAAGAAGAGGTAATAAACCGCGTAACCGAAGTTATCGAGCAAAATCTTGACCTGGTTCAGCAGATTGCATTCCTGTTAGGCGAAGGAGCTGCTAAAACAGAAAAAATGTTGAATTCGATCATTGAATCGTATAAGAGTAAAGAGTAAAAAATGTTTCAGGTTTCTGGTTTCTGGTTTCAGGTTTGCCTGGATAATTGCAATGGTGAAACAAGATCACAAGTACATTGATGCTTTGATTAAGGATATTTATCCGAACTCAAATACACTGAATTGATAAATGATAGTCAGAATCTTTCCGGTCAAATTTAAAACCTGATAACCTACCTTCAGAATTCAGAAATTCAAGGATTGAAGAAAAAACCGATTTAATAGGTAACAGACAAACACACAACCATATGCTTGTCTAACAACCAGAAACAAGAAACCTGAAACCTGAAACAAAATCATTTAAACGAGAACTCTGAAAATCAACAAGATGAGCGAAGGACAGTTTTATGTGGAAGTGAATGCTGTGCAAAAAAACCACGACCAGGAAAGGATTTGCGGTGACAAATTTCTATCGCAACGTATTTATGAAGAGAACAGGATAATTGCGGTACTCTCGGATGGAATGGGACATGGCGTGAAAGCCAGCATGCTATCAACTCTCACGGCCACTATGGCGCTTAAATTTGCCGAAGAACATAAAGACGTCAGGAAAATTGCCGAGATAATTATGAATACATTGCCAGTTTGTAGTGAGAGGCAAATGAGTTATTCGACTTTTACGATAGTTGATATTGAAATAGACGGAGAAACCCGCATACTTGAATATGATAATCCTCAAACAATTATTTTGCGTGGTGATAAGCAAATTAACCCTGGCTGGGAGTATATAACGCTTGATTCTGAAAAAAATGCAGGGAAAGAGCTCAGGACATGTTCGTTCAGGCATCAGAAAGAAGATCGGATCATTGTTTGTTCGGATGGCGTACCACAATCCGGAATGGGTAGCCCTAAATTTCCTTTCGGCTGGGGCATCGAGAACCTCGAACAATATGTGCATCAACTGGTTAGCGCCGATCTTACAATCTCAGCAAACCAACTGGCTGCCAAAGTAGTCAATATAGCCAATATCAACGATGGTTACCACCCGAAGGATGATACTTCCTGTGCTGTTATCTACTTCCGGGAACCTCGCAAACTATTATTATGTTCCGGGCCGCCCTATGAAGAAGTGAATGATGAGTTGTTGGGTGATGCGGTTAAAGAGTTCGAAGGTAAGAAGATCATCTGCGGTGCAACCACAGGTGATATTGTTTCGCGGCAATTGGAATTACCCATAGTTGACAGTTTTGAATTTGACGATCCTGATCTTCCGCCTGTTTCGTTTATGGAAGGGATCGACCTGGTGACTGAGGGCATACTTACCCTGGGGAAAGTATCGGAATTATTGAAAAAATATTCACCCAGGTTTAAATTTGGCAAAGGTCCGGCTGACCAGATTGTAAGACTGCTGCTCGACAGTGATGAAATACATTTTATTGTCGGCACCCGCATCAATATTGCCCACCAGGATCCGAACCTGCCGGTTGACCTCGAAATAAGACGAACCGTTGTAAAACGGATCAGGAGGACGCTGGAGGAAAAATTTCTTAAAGAGGTGAAGATAAGGTACATTTAAAATCGATGGGCGATTGGGTGAAAGGCGACAAGGCGAATCTCACACCTGGACTGTATCTTTCAGGGATATTATTTACAATAAAGGGCTTTTAAATGAGTCGTTTTTTCCATCAACCATTAACTATTAACTTTTTCAAGATAGTACCTTACCATCGGCCTGTTTTTGGATGTTTGGTCAACGATCTCAAAACCAGCCCGTTCGAAGGATTTGTATAAACCAATCCAGGCAAATGAGTCCGGTAGTTTTTCCTGGGTTGGAATGGTTGGATAGGCTTCGATGATTTTTATTCCGTTCTCTTTGGCATAATTGATAACGCCCTTTAAAAGTGCGACTGAAATCCCATTCCGTCTGAAATTTTTATCAATAAAGAAACATGGAACTGACCATACATCCTCATTGTCAATACGTTTGTGAACACGTGAATTGCCCAGTTTTATAAAATCTTCACGCGGAGCAAAAGCACACCATGCGATGGCTTGCCCTTCATAGAATGCAAGTATTCCAGCCGGTTTGCCGTCCCACACTATTTCCTTCATTGCATCTTTGTTCCCATCCCCTGCTTTTCCTTCGAGATAGTCCGACTTTTTCAACCTGTAATACATGCACCAGCAGTTTCCGCAGGCCCCTTTGGCGCCGAAAAGCTGAACAAAATTGTACCAGTTCTTTTTTGATAAAGGTTCAAATGCGAGCTGGTTTAAGAAGTCAGGATCTGTACTGGTTTTTTCTTGCATCAGAATGTATAATTTGAAGTATTTCCACTAAACTAATGTGTTTCGATTTGTTATCAGATACCGTTTACTTTTCTGACATCAAATTATTTTAATGTTTAAGCATCATGCCCCGAATGAGTCCTTAACGGGGACAGCGATTATCAATGAATACTTTCCTGCTATTCGCTTGTTATTCATCGCCGGATTTTCCAATAAACAGGGTTACATTGGATTCAAATTCCAAATCACTAAAATCCTCTTGCTTTAACCATTTCTCCGAAGCAGTTATGGAATATTGGAAGTTGGGCCTGGAATGCAATTCCCATATAATATCTTCTGCCTCGGGAAATGGAGCATTGCCTTCCAATTGTTCGCTGAATAACCTGTTAATTAAATTACTATCGGTTAACCCTGGCCTAAACGCTTTTAAAATCAATTCTTTGGTTATTTCTGTTTCTTCCTCATGCTCCTCCTTCATTTCGAATTCTACGAAAGTAGCTTTCGTATGAGGGAACTTCCCATTATAGGCTTTATAAAGCAATTGGTTGATATTAAATAAGGACCTGTGTGCAAACATATCCGAGTAATTCTCAGAAACCTTTTCTCTTAACATATCGTTTGACAGATTGTCGATCTGGCCCTCTGTTAGAACTTCTGAAAGTTTATAATCTAAAAGAATTGCAGCCGCTTCACTTGGCTCAAAGTCAGAAATGGCCATAAACAGATATTCTCTTAATTCATTGGGTTTTATTTTTTCGGCATCAGTGAAGCCAAATCTTTTTAAAAGTTCTGTATAATCTGCATTATTCCAGGAGTCTTCTATCTCATCTATTGTTTTAACTGAGTTTATTTTTACAAAGTATTTCATAAGTGTTGCTTTAATTTTTAATTTTCACTTGACACATGTAAGGATATTTTTTTACCCGCATTAATTATTACTCCCCATACTCTCGACTTGCAGCAATCTTCAATGCCAGTTTAAGAAGTCAGTTTCCATGCCTGGTTCTTTTTGCTTAGCAGTATATTATTTGCATTATTTAGCCAATATTACAATCTATGAGTTGGTAGCAAGAACAGGTAACCTTTCTCTCATCCGAATATTTCAAACTTATTACCATTAACACTTTAATCAACTATTTGTTAGGTGAATACATTAAAAACCGCCAGACTTCAGAATTGCAATTAAATGCAATTGACTTTTGTTACTACTCAATTCCGTATTCATAAGGCAGCCAGTCCGCAATTCGTTGTTCTGCCATTTCTCCTTTCCAGTTAATCCCCAATGGATCGAAATATCCCGTTTGATCAAAGTAAACGAGCCTTTTAAGAAAAACGATATAGCTTCCGCCAATGTTATATCCGATTCTTAAATTTTCAGGATACGTAAGAAATTTGTTGTTTTTAAAATCCCGAATCAGGATATCTTTGCTAAGAAGAATATCATTTACTGAATTCGTTACTGTAAATCCATCCGATTTTAATTTATCTGACCAAAGGGCTCTGAAGAAGTGCATCCTCGATCCAAGATAGGCGTATTCTCTGCTTACATTGAATTGCTTTTGAGTTTCTTCAGTTGAAATATCCTCCTTGAAAATTATATTTCCGCTAAAAAAAGTAGCACCACTTTTTTTATAATACTCAAATTTATCCAGGTAATACGTGATTTTGTAACCTAATGCCCTGTTGTCGATCAAAATTGGTTTTAATGCGAACGCTTTAAGTGTATCATCATCAGAGTCATAATTAAATGTGATATCTTTTTCATTGATTATTTCACATTGACGTGCATTAGCTGTAGTTCCAAGAAATTCAGCTTTAAACACCAGTAAATTTCTCTTTCTTTTCTTCGCGAGAGAATTAGCCTTGATTACCACATCTTTTAATTCATATACCTTTGGTTTCAAATAAATTAGAAACGGCTTTGTGTTTGAATAATCAGTCAGAGTATAAGAATAATATCCTACAGCACTTATGGTTAATGGCATTGAAATATTTTTCGAAACATTCAGTTCAAAATATCCATTTATATCGGACGAAGTCCCTACAAATGTTCCATTAAAATAGATTGATGCGAAACAAATGGTATCTTTAGTTATTTCGTCCAGGATAGTCCCTCTGATAACCTGGTTATAACCAAATGTATAGAAACCGATGAACAGAAAAACTAAAACCAGCTTTTTCATGTTAGTCATATTATAACCATTGCTAATAGTGATCGTTGCACAAAATCATACTTCTCACCAAATATTTGATTTAATACGTTTAACCTTGATCTTAGTATAGTTCAACAAATATATTCAGATATATTAAAACAAACCTTTATGCATTGTATTTATTTTATACACCAATTCAACCATTATACAAGTTTTTCTCTATATGCATAAAATATTAACTCATTCTATTTGAGTTTCAAAATTTATTCCTATTTTTACCTATCTTAATTAATCGGGGTAAATAAAACACACAATTGCCCTTAAACTACTGATTTACAATTATTGACAAACCTGATTTGAAAAAAATTGAACTTCATATTGTAGGTCTGAGCTATAGCCAGGCTCAATCTAATTCATACGCACTTGTTCTGGGCGAAACCAATGGTAAACGAAGGTTGCCTATCGTGATAGGCCATTACGAAGCTCAGGCCATAGCCCTGGAGCTTGAAAAAATGAAACCTTCGCGCCCGCTTACACACGATTTGTTTTACAATTTTGCCAAAACTTTCGGGATCAATATTATTGAGGTTCAGATCACTAAATTTCATGAAGGAATTTTTTATGCAACACTGGTGTGCGACAATGGAATTACCTTACATGAAATTGATTCGCGCACTTCGGATGCTGTGGCTTTATCCATACGGTTTCATTGCCCGATATTCACTAACGAAGAAATTATGTCGCAGGCCGGTATCGTGTTTGAGGATGAAGAACCATCCGCCGAAGGCCTGGACGAAAGCACCGAAGATGATCTTTCCGCTTCTATTAAAGACCTGGGCCTTTCCGAACTCGAAGCAGAACTTCAGCAGGCTATTGATGATGAAGATTATGAAAGGGCATCAATGATCAGAGATGAGATCAGGAAACGAAAATAAATTGGTCCTACGATCGAGCAAATCATTTACATGCATTTTTACAAGTGTAAGTTTGCATTTCAAATTTTAACCCACATATTTTGTATCTAAATTATTGAAATACAATTAACTACTAAACAAAACTCAATACTATACTATGAACATAAAGTTTCGTTTAACAGTCATGAGCTTCCTGCAATTCTTTGTTTGGGGAGCCTGGCTCATTACTATCGGTACATATTGCTTTAATGCAAAAGGTTGGACAGGAGCACAATTTGGAGCTATTTTTTCCACTCTTGCCATTGCTTCAATCTTTATGCCACCCATAACAGGAATTATTGCCGACAAATGGATAAATACAGAAAAACTATATGGAATCCTGCATATTTTATATGGGTTGGTTTTGCTCTATGTGCCCCAGGTGAACGATCCGGATACACTTTATTATGTTATTTTATTGGCAATGATTTTTTATATGCCCACCATATCATTATCCAATTCCATTTCGTACTCAATTCTGAAAAGTAATAACTATGATGTTGTCAAAGTATTTCCTCCCATACGGGTTTGGGGCACAATTGGTTTTATTGTAGCCATGTGGATTAC
Source organism: Lentimicrobiaceae bacterium (assembly GCA_041660125.1). Taxonomy (GTDB): domain Bacteria; phylum Bacteroidota; class Bacteroidia; order Bacteroidales; family UBA4417; genus UBA4417. Next base: position 4,099 of record JBAZWY010000026.1, on the reverse strand, counting down.
CAATCTATCGGGTAGCAAGGCCAATTCGAACCAGTTTCTGATCGGGGCGGTGGCTGCAATTGCTTTAGGTATCTATTCATTCACATTGCCTGCTTGTAAACCTCAGAAATCATTAACTAAAGACTCATCACTTGCCGAACAATTGGGATTGACTGCTTTTAAGTTATTTGCCAATTACAAAATGGCGCTGTTTTTTATCTTCGCGATGTTTCTGGGCGCTGCATTGCAATTAACGAATATGTACGGCGATTCATTTCTTGATGATTTCAAACTGATACCTCAATATGCCGATTCATTTGTAGTAAAATATTCAACCATTATAATGTCAATTTCACAAATGTCGGAAACGTTATTTATCCTGACGATTCCATTTTTTCTGAAGCGTTTTGGCATTAAAAAGGTAATGTTATTTTCGATGGTTGCCTGGGTATTACGTTTTGGATTGTTTGCTTATGGGAATCCATCTGAAGGATTATGGATGATAATACTTTCCTGTGTTGTGTATGGAATGGCTTTCGATTTTTTCAATATTTCAGGCTCGCTGTTTATCGAAACTACAACTGATCCAAAAATCCGGTCGAGTGCACAAGGTCTGTTTATGATGATGACAAATGGTTTTGGAGCCTTCACAGGAAGCAAAGTAAGCGGATTTGTAATTGACAAATACTTTACGCATGCCGAAGGGAAAGACTGGCACGGGATCTGGCTTACGTTTGCCATTTATGCACTGATAGTGACAATCCTTTTCGCCATTTTCTTCAAACATAAACACGATCCAAAAGCAATTGCGAACCTAGCACATTAAATTACTTCCGAATGGGTAATAAATGCCTGTTAAACATTCATTAGCTCTTTCTGAATTTACTTTTACTAAAAATGATCTTCTCTTTCAGAGGTTATTTTAAATAATATTCCAACAATGAAACAGTACCACGACCTTTTAAAACACGTACTTTCAACTGGTATAAAAAAGGAAGACCGCACCGGTACCGGCACAGTCAGCGTGTTCGGTTACCAGATGCGCTTCAACCTGTCAGAAGGATTTCCGGCTGTTACCACCAAAAAACTTCATTTACGTTCCATTATACACGAATTGCTGTGGTTCCTCAAAGGCGAAACCAATATAAAATACCTTCACGACAAAAAAGTCACAATCTGGGACGAATGGGCTGATCCACAGGGAAACCTGGGGCCTGTTTACGGGTATCAATGGCGCTCGTGGCCCGCGGCCAATGGTACACATATTGACCAGGTAAGCCAGGTAATTGATACCATCAGGAAAAATCCCGATTCGCGACGCATGATTATCAGTGCATGGAACGTGGGAATGATCAGCGACATGGCCCTTCCACCCTGTCATTTGCTGTTCCAGTTTTATGTTGCCGACGGAAAACTCTCGTGCCAGCTCTATCAGCGCAGTGCAGATATTTTCCTTGGTGTCCCGTTTAATATTGCATCCTATGCATTACTTACCATGATGATAGCCCAGGTTACAGGTTTGCAGCCTGGTGATTTTGTTCATACATTTGGCGATGCTCATATTTACATGAATCATATGGAACAGGTCAATCTTCAGCTTTCGCGCGATTTCAGACCACTTCCACAAATGAAAATTAATCCTGAAGTTAAAGATATCTTCAGTTTTAAATATGAAGACTTTGAACTTACTGGCTATGATCCGCATCCTCCAATCAAAGCACCAGTGGCGGTGTGAGCGGGAAGTGAATAGTGCCCTTCGGCTTCGCTCAGCGTGCCAAATAGTGAATAGTGAATGGTTAATAGAAAATAGAAAATAGAAAATAGAAATGGTTCAAATGCCCTTGCTCGTCAACGTTAGGCCCCCACGGGGTTTGGGGTAACTCGTAAACTAAGACTTCAAAACTATTTATAGGTTCAATGTTCAAAGATTCAAAGGTTCAATGTTCAAAGGTTCAAGGTTCAAATGCCCTTGCTCGTCAACGTTAAACCCCCACGGGGTTTGGGGTAACTCGTAAACTAAAACTTTAAAACTATTTATAGGTTCAAAGATTCAAAGATTCAATGTTCTCCCACCGCTGGCTGGACAAGGTTCAAATGCCCCCTTGCTCGTCAACGTTAAGCCCCCACGGGGTTTGGGGTAACTCGTAAACTAAAACTTTAAAACTATTTATAAGTTCAAAGATTCAATGTTCTCCCACCGCTGGCTATACAAGGTTCAAATGCCCCCTTGCTCGTCAACGTTAAGCCCCCACGGCTTGCCTGGTGCAAACAGGGGTTTGGGGTAACTCGTAAACCAACATCCCACATCTAACACCACATCCCAGATCCGACATCCAACATCCAACATCCAATGAAACCCATTTCCATCATAGTTGCAATTGCCCGGAATAATGCCATCGGGAAAGACAACCAGTTACTCTGGCATATACCTGCCGATTTGAAACGGTTCAAACAACTTACAACCGGGCATACTATTGTTATGGGGAAAAAGACCTATTATTCATTGCCGATCAGGCCTTTACCCAACAGGCGTAGTATAGTTATTACTGATATAGCCGGCGAAGTGATAGAAGGTTGTACTATGGCCTATTCTATTGAAGACGCCATTGAAAAAATGGATGACGAAAAAGAGAATTTTATAATCGGCGGAGGTTCGATTTACCGGCAATTTATTCCCCTTGCGCAACAACTTTATTTAACGATTGTTCAGAAAGACTTTGAAGCCGATATTTTTTTAGAGATCGACTTATCCGAATGGGAAACCATTGAACGTGAGGATCATGCAGAAGAAAAACTACCGTATTATTATATCAATCTAAAAAGGAAGTAACTATCTGCCGATCAGTTTATTTAATCTGTACTTTGAATAAAAAAGATCAGGCATGTCTGCGTTTCATCGCCATAATTACGCTGTAGGTATAAATACCGAGTCCTGTCCACACCAGTCCGAAACTTATCAGGTAAGCCGTGTCAAAAGGCTCACTGAACACAAATATTCCAATAAGCAATTGTATGGTGGGTGAAAGATATTGTATAAAACCAAGGGTTGACAAAGGTATGCGTGTTGCTGCAATCCCAAACCAAAACAAAGGCAAGGCTGTCACCGGTCCGGCGAGCATTAGCAACAAATCGGAAAACAGCGAATAATGCCCGAATGCACCTGTTCCCAATGTGTTAACATGCCACAGGTACCAGAGAGCAACCGGGGCTAGTAATAAGGTTTCAACCATAAGTCCGGGCATCGATTGCAGGTTGGCTTTTTTCCTGATCAATCCATAGCATCCAAATGAAAAAGCAAGGACAAGCGATATAAACGGAAGTTTCCCATAGTGGAAAGTCAGGTATGCGACGCCCGTAAATGCAAAAGCTACAGCTATTGCCTGTATCCGCGACAGGCGCTCTTTTAGAAAAATCATTCCAAGCAAAACATTGACCATTGGATTGATATAATACCCAAGACTTGCGTCAACGATATGATTATTGTTAACCGCATAAATATAAGTAAACCAGTTGCCACCGATTAAGGCTCCTGACAAAATTAATGTACCCAGAATTTTGGGAGACGACAGATATTGAAGAAAAATCCGGTCGCGGCGCCAGGCAAGGATGATGAACAGGAAAATCAATGACCATACAATACGATGAGCCAGAATCTGTTGAGGAGGAACATGAAGAAGCATTTTCCAATAAAGAGGAAAAACACCCCAGATTCCATAACTTATTAATGCATAGACTAATCCTGACTTATATAGCTTCTGCTGTTGAACACTTAAACTCATTGTTGAAATTTGAGGCAAAAGTAAGGTTTAAAAACGAAAATGATCTGATCAATGATCAGCACCATGTTATATTAAATTTTCTGGATTTCAATCTGGAAACAGAAAACTGATGTTTGTTGCCTGTATTTGGATTCATTTACCAGAAGCCAGAAGCCAGAAACCAGAACTAAACCTTTACTTCCCTCTTCCACCTGTTAACAAACTGTATACCCCGGTTCGCGCGCGGTGTGTCCTGAAGTAAAATTACGAATTTAAGTAAAGAAAGTTCTTTTACATGCTGTATAGATGATGAAGGGGTCTCTACAAAGGGATGAACCTTCGCAATAGCTGTGCAGGCAGAT
>JBAZWY010000025.1:0-73846 GCA_041660125.1 Lentimicrobiaceae bacterium | reverse complement strand
ACATATTTTGGGGTAAGTGCATGCTTTCTGTGGGTCTTATCCATATATCCGTGCATTTTATTACCCAAATATAGTTATAATTATTTAACTAACAAGCCCTTGCGAATTAAACAGCAGACCCTATTTAGCCTGTATTATTCGTGCAGAAGATAAAAGATAAAAGTAAAAAGATAAAAGTAAAAAAGATAAAAGTCAGGCGGTTGCAAACCATTTTCATATTTTTTTTGTAAAGATGATTTCTATGATTGCATTCATAATGTTTTGATACTTTTGTCTTTATCCTTTTATCTTTTGTCTTTTTTGAAGTTTATGAATTAATCAAGTTAGAAAGAAAAATGATAATATTGCCACAAACTGTTGAACTACTTTTTATGTGGCATGTTATCTTTAACTAAATAAATCTATACAATGCAGAATATTGAATCAATTAAACAACCTAGTCTCGATTACCCGGTTCATCCGCTTATAGCATCCCGCTGGAGCCCGCGTGCATACGACCCTACACCTGTTGAGCCTGAAAAGCTGCAACGTATTTTTGAAGCTGCCAGGTGGACAGCATCTTCAAGCAATATACAACCCTGGTATTTCCTTGTTGGATTTAGAGGGGATGAAGTTTATAAGAAAATATTTGAGACACTGATTGAGTTTAACAAGCTTTGGGTTGGAAATGCTCCTGTACTTGCGCTTGCTATTGCTAAATCAACAAATTCGAGGGGAGATGTTAACAGCGCGCATGCCTACGACCTTGGTCAATCCATGGCCATGCTTTCAATTCAGGCAATAGCTGAAGGTATTTACACCCATCAGATGGGTGGCTTTGATGTTTCAGCAGTTTCCCTTTCGCTTGGAATTCCTGAAGAATATAAAGTGCTGGTAGCATTTACGCTGGGCTATCGGGGTGATGCTGAGCAACTGCATCCCAGCCTTGAAAAACTGGAAATTAGTCCACGCACCCGCAGACCATCATCCGAATCGGTTTTCACCGGCTCATTTGGCCAAAAGGCCAGTTTTCTATAACTCATTTTCCATTCAGTTTGTGTTACCTTTGTTGTCTTAAAACTTTTATGTTATGCGCTATTTTCTTGCACTGCTTATCATAGTTATAATCACAACATTCAGTTCCTGCAAACAAAAATCCTCTCAAACTGCTGATAAGTCGGAACCAACTTCAGCATCTAAGACTTTTAAAGTTGCTGATTTTAATGCTGATACGGCATATTATTTTGTGAATGAACAGGTAAAGTTCGGCCCAAGGGTAACTAACAGTAAAGCGCATGAAAAATGTGCTGACTGGTTAGTAACAACATTAAAAAAGTACACTCCAAACGTAGTTGTTCAGCCTTTTACTGCAAAAGCGTATAACGGAACCGTGCTGAACTGTAAAAACATAATCGCATCGTTTAACCCTAAAAGTACAACAAGGGTATTACTCTGCTCACATTGGGATTCGCGCCCGTATGCTGATAACGACCCTGACACTTCGATGCATCGCACTCCTATTGACGGAGCCAATGACGGAGCCAGCGGTGTAGGCATTTTACTCGAAATTGCCCGCCAGCTCAAGATCGAACCTGCGGCAATTGGTGTTGACCTGCTTTTGCTCGACGCTGAAGATTACGGAGCCCCGCAGGATGCCGGTTATACAGGCAGTGACGATTGGGCACTGGGATCACAATATTGGTCGAGGTATCCACATACACCGTCTTACACTGCCCGCTACGGTATTTTACTGGATATGGTTGGCGCCGAAAACGCGGTTTTTACCATGGAAGCAACAACTATGTATTATGCGCCTGATATAGCTCAAAAAGTATGGAATATTGGTTCCGCGATTGGTTACAGCGATTATTTTTCCACTGAACGAACTAATGGCATTACTGATGATCATGTTTATATAAACCAGTTGCGACAAATCCCGACCATTGATATTATACAGCACGATCCTTCCACGCAATCAGGTTTTTACCAGAACTGGCATACGATAAAAGATAATATGAAAGGGATAAGTAAACCCACGTTGATGGCTGTAGGGCAAACTATTCTTACCGCAGTGCGGAATGAAAAATAAATTATCCGCGGATCAGAGCAAATGAATGTGCTGATTCGCAGATAAAAAGAAAGAATTATTTGCTGATCTGCTGGTTACAATAAATCGTTTGCCAGGTTCGCCAATTCCGAGCGTTCGCCTTTCTCGAGCCTTACATGAGCATACATGGGATGCGATTTCACCTTGTCGATAAGGTATGAAAGCCCGTTACTCTGCGAATCCAGGTAAGGTGTATCGATCTGGAAAATATCACCGGTAAAAATAATTTTAGTGTTTTCGCCGGCACGGGTAATAATAGTTTTTACCTCATGAGGAGTCAGGTTTTGGGCTTCATCCACTATAAAAAACACATTACTGATGCTTCGTCCCCTTATATAAGCAAGCGGTGTTACAACAAGCTTTTCGTTTTGCAATGATTCAGTAATCACTTTAGCCTCTTTATCTTTCTCGCCAAACTGGCTTTGGATAAATTTAAGGTTATCATACAAAGGCTCCATATAAGGGCCTATTTTTTCCTTTATATCGCCAGGTAAAAATCCGATTTCTTTATTGCTGAGCGGTACAATAGGCCGGGCAAGGTAAATCTGTTTGAATTCACGTCGTTGTTCCATAGCCCCGGCCAGTGCAAGCAATGTTTTTCCCGTTCCGGCTACACCCTGCAAGGTTACCAGTTTAATATCCGGGTGCATAATGGCATGCAGGGCAAATACCTGTTCGGCATTTCGTGGCATAATGTGATATGCCGGACGCTTATCCAATCGTTCGATTCGCTGGGTTGAAGCGTTGTAGAAGGCCAGTGCCGAGTTTTTAGTGTTTTTCAGTATATAATAATGATTCGGAATAGCACTTTGTATGCCAATATCCTGCAACTCACAATGACCGGTTTGATAGATTGAGTCAATTACTTTTGAAGGCAAGCCTTCAATCATTGTTTTTCCGGTGTAAAGGCCCTCCGGGTCCTTAATTTTTCCGGTAAGGAAGTCCTCTGCCTGAATATTCAGGGATTTGGCTTTCAGGCGGAGATTTACATCTTTAGAAACAAGAATAACTTTACAGTCCGGATTTTCTTTTGCAATTGCAAGGGCAGCATTCAGTATTCGGTGATCAGGTTTATTTTCACCAAAAATGACCCGGGCATCCATATCGCCCTGTTCAATCATAATAACTTTAAACTTTCCACCTTTGGATTTAGGTAATGTCAGCCATTTCGTAAGTGTTCGCTTTTCCGAAAGCCGGTCGATAATGCGTATAAATTCGCGCGCTTCGAAGTTTATATTGTCATTGCCTTTTTTAAAATTATCCAGTTCTTCGAGTACGGTTATAGGAATTGCGACATTATTATCATCAAAACTATTTATCGCATCGTGATTGTACAAAATCACACTGGTGTCGAGAACAAATATCTTTTTTTGCTTTTTAATAGTTGCAGAAGTGGGTTTTACTGGCATACAAATAGTGTTTAGAAGGTTAGACCAGTTGTTAATTGAGTAACTGTGCCTTCAAAAATCAATAAAGTGAGTTGGCTGAAGGCGACAGGATTGTGCTTCAGGCATTTGCAGCAGTATTTGAAATTTGCCGGTTGAAACCAGTGTCTCTTTTTCCTATATTCCAAATTTTCAGCTTGCTTTTTGCCTGCTGTTCATACAAATTAACATATAGATAAAGCACTTTTTACGCCACAACTCCAAAGATTATGAAAAAGTTATAAACAGGATTTGCCTCACCGCTGATTTATAAACATTTAACATAATTGGTGAAACATTAACGCCATCGATTCGTTTAACATTTATACTTAATTTTTAAACAACATTATTTATATGAGTTCAATAACATACACTTTAATTACCGGCGCCTCAGGTGGTATTGGTAAGGACCTTGCTTTGCTTGCTGCTGCTGATGGTAAAAACCTCGTTTTAACTGCTCGATCGGCTGATAAACTTGAGCTACTGGCTGAAACAATACGGCAAAACAATAAATCTAAAGTTATTTCGATCGCGGTTGACCTGTCAGATGAAGCAGGTGTGAATAAATTGATTTCTGAAATTACTTCGAAAAGTATTCAGATTGATACCCTGATAAATAATGCCGGATTTGGCGATTTTGGCGATTTCGCTACTGCCGACCTTTCGAAAAATATGAAAATGATCGGCCTGAATATAAGTACTCTGACACAACTTACGCACTTTGCATTGCAGGGTATGCTGAAAAACGGCAGGAGCAGAATTATGAATGTGGCCTCAACGGCTGCCTTTATGCCCGGACCCGGAATGTCAGTATATTATGCAAGCAAGGCTTATGTGTTGTCATTTTCCGAAGCACTCACCCGCGAACTGAAAGGCAGTGGCATAACTGTTACTACACTTTGTCCGGGTCCAACGGATACAAGTTTTGCGACAGCAGCCGGTCTTGGTAAATCGTTGATGCACCGTATGCTTCCGCCGGCAACTTCAATGCAGGTTGCACAGGCAGGCTATAAAGCAATGATGAAGGGAAAGGCTATTGAAATTCCGGGATTTATAAACAAACTCAGTTCTCTTACACCAGGTTTTACACCCCGCAGTATGGTCAGGAATATGATATATGGAATTCATAAGAATCATTGATTCCCTTTGTGAACCATACGTTTCAGTTTGCTCAGATCGAACCCGTTTCCAACCAGCCTGTCAGTAATATATTGCCAGGTTTCTTTTTGCATTTCAGGAGTACGGCAAAGAATCCACAAGTATTTGCGGCTGGCGCCCGAAACTACCGCCCATGAATAATCTTCATCTTTATCAATCACCCAGTAATCGGCACGAAAAGGCCAGAAAAACTGTACTTTCAGTTTAACATTATTGGTGCCTTTTACGGGAAAAGCTTTGCCGGTTATTGATTTTACCTGCCCGTTTACACTTCCTTTCCGGCACGAATTGAATACTTTTACATAGCCTTTATTTGTTAGCGTATAATCGGCTGTTACACAATAACAGTCCTTCTGAAATTTCATAGGATACGATGCAATTTCGTACCATTTGCCGGCATATTTCTGTAAGTTAACACTATCGGTTACTGTTGGTGCATTTTGACCCATGGAAAAGGAATTAATTAGCAATTGAACGGTAATAAGCATCAGAGATATTTGATACTTCATAGTCTGGTCATTTTAATTGTAAAGTTAGCTTTAAAAGCTGAAAGGCCATTTTTACAAACAAATATTGTTGGTTTAAATCAACTGGCAAGAGTTAAGCCAATACCAAAAGTGTAAGGTGCGAATTATTGAATTAAGACAAACTTATTCAACTAAAAATATAAAAATTGTAAATATGTAGGAAATTTACTGTACCTTTACTTTTTTGAAATACAGGTCATTACGTTATGACCCGCAAAAATTTGATTTATGAGTGAAAAAAAGAGTCTTAATTTCGAATCACCCAATGTGAGTAAAATGCAGGCAGTTGAAATAGATCACAAGACTACCATTTATATTGCAATAGGTGCTGATCCCGAAGAAGCTAAAAGCCGGTATTTAGCCCGCATTAACCGGAAAGAAATAGTGCTTTCCTAATATATTCCCTTGCTATTCCTGCAAATAACATGTTTACATGCCTTCAGCATGCAAACCGGCATGCAGTAATCACAAAACTGATTTACTTATAAACAATGAGGGTGAAGGCATTGCTGAGATTATAAATTCAGGATTATATAGAACAAGGTGTGTGCTGTATCTGAAATTAGCCGGCCCTGAAATGAATTGACAGGTGTTACGGCGCATTCTTCAGAAGCAGCAATGCACCTGAACAGGAAACCTGAATGAATTATCCAAATACACAAGAACAGCATTCTTGCAGCAATATCTTGAATCGAAAAACGAAAAACCCTGATCTAACTCCTGCTACACCATAGGTTCTAACCATGGCAATCCATAAAAGTGGATTATTATTTACTTACAGGTGTCCCGGCATACCGGATCCGGGAATTTGATTTAGTAATATATTCCCTGGATTCTTCAGCCAGGCAATTGATTGTATGGGTGTTCACTAAAAGCTCCAGCACCTCTTCAACGCTCTTTAACTGATAATCCTTTTGGATTTGTTTCAGTTTATCAAAATCACTATCAGCTATTTTGATCCATAAATTACTATATAATTTTCCCCACTTACCCATTTTTCAATTTGTTTTCAAACCGGTTTGACAAATTAAACCTGAATTTATGTTAATTAATACATTTTAATTGACCACTAATAGTAAAACGACTATATGTGTTTCCTGTAAACCCGGATGTTTTTCAATCGTTTTGAAAGATTTTAAAACAATAATTATTCCATTTATACTTTCAGCTGTTAAAAGGTAGTTTATAAAAGATTTCCCTTAAAACATAAGAATTAGAATAGTTTCAAAATGAAACATTTCGGGTGAAAATCTCTCTAATCAGGACAATATTATTTCGTTTTAGCCTGGTCTTCAGTTTTTTCCCCATGTAGGAAATATACTTTTAAAAAATCGCCTCAAAAAAGAAAAGTCGGGGATAGTTAATTCACTATGCATCTGAAGGTTAGGAGTGTGGAAACAGGAAATGCAAGATTCGGAAACACAGGCTGAGTAAACAGGGAAACCCGGGGCAATCATCATCTTTTATTGCAGATTATTAAAGCCCCGATTACTCCTGGCACCCAGGCGCAGAGTGTTAGCAGGAATACAATTAAAACCGAGCCGCATCCTTTATCGATTACAGCCAGCGGCGGGAATATAATACATAATATTACTCTCCAGATCGACATACTTCCGGGTTTAAAAAGCCATTATTTAATGCATCAAGTCAAAATACCCATCTCACAAAACTACAAAAGAAAAACCTTGGTTAGATACTTACTATGCCTAATCAGGTTTTTGTGGCTATTTTGGCGCTGTGATTCTGAGGGACTCCTATCAATTGTTAAATATTCTGAATACCATGAGATCCACTAATAAATTGAGCAGGGCTGGTATGTTTATTGTTCAGACATAGTATAAATAAAAATTATCAATCCAATGAAAACCAAGTTGTTATTAGCAGTCCTTTTGTTAATGTCCAATGCATTTTATGCTCAGGGAATTAAAAGAAATAAGGAAACAAAAGCTGAAAAGGCTTCACGCATTGAAAAAGAGTATCGTGCCACCGAAGGGATGATAGATAGTACCACTTTCGTGTTGAGCGCTGACTATTTGGAAAACCTCAGTGGTTTCCGTAAAATAGTAGAGCCGACATTAAATTTTATAGAAGTAGATTCATCAAAGGCGATAATTCAAACCGGCAACAACCAGGGTATTGGTTATAATGGCGTCGGTGGTTTGACAGTAAGGGGAAAGATTATAAGCTGGGATGTTAAAAAAGACGTTCAGCATAAGACATTTATGATAAGCATGGGCATTTCCTCTTCGTTAGGATACTATGATATATTTATGAATGTAAGTGCAGCCGGAAGAACTACGGCAAGGTTAAGCGGAACCACAAGGGGAGACTTAATATTTGAAGGAATTATAAGTCCTTTGAATGAAACAAGGACATTCCAGGGGAGCGCCATTTAAGGTGGCAATATAAATGGATGATCGAATAAGATTGGGTGTTTTTCCGGCACATGTTAAAAACGAGTGCCGGCAAGAAAAAGATTAGCTGGATTTTGGAAATGGGTGTGTGAGAATGGGGGAATGTAAAAATTTGAAAATGTCTTAACTATAAAGAGCATATTTTCAATATAGTTTTAAAATAGGGTTTGGCGAATAATTCAAATCTTGATGAGGACAATAATAAGGTTCTTGACCAGGCAGAACCAGTTCAAGTTGTTCTAATGTTGCATTTGTGTTAATTGCAATAAAAGACCAAAACGAACGCAGTGAGCGTAGTCTTCGTTGTTAAGCTTTCCATTTCAGGATCATATTTCAATTTGCGAGAGAATGTTATAATATTTAGCCGGAATTGTGTAAGGCTTTGCTAAGGACATCCATATAATTTTGCTGGAAATAAATTTTAATTAATTTAAACCAGCTACCATGAAAAAGATAATTCTAATGCTTGCAATTATAGGCCTGATTGCCGGTTCCTATGCCCAAACCCTTACACCAAATGATATTCCGGCAAAAATCTCTACATCTTTTGAAAGATCCCATCCTAAAATCAGCCCGGTTGAATGGAGCAAAGTTGGTGATGATTACAAAGCAAGTTATGTTGTTGAAGATAAGAACATGGCTGTTGTATATAATGTTTCAGGAAAGTTAATAGAAACTGAAAAAGAAATTTCGATTTCGCAGCTTCCAACTCCTGTGCTGAAATATGTTAACGACAATTTCCCTGGTGAGGTAGTTAAAAAGAAAGTATTAATAACCAGCGCTAAAGGCAAATCATCATACGAACTACAAATAAATCAGCAGGATCTGGCCTTTAATTCACAAGGCAAACTTCTACCACCAGAAACCAAATAAGGTCATTCAGGAAAATGGGTTGCAACTATCAATAACCTCTATATATCCTTATCCTTTTCCGGGTTAAATTAGGAAAAGAGAAAGATAAGGCCACATAATGTCCGTAGTTATTTAACTACGGGCATTTTTTGTTTATTGAAAACGCTCTCGTTGTAGTACCTAACACCGGCAAACAATTTTTCGCACATACTGTTTAATTATCGAAATTATTTTAACTTTACTTGTTCTGTAACCAGGATTGTTGCGCTTTTTCGGGTAAAACTTATACTAACTGAATTAATAACAAGAGAAAAAAATGAAACTTTACCTGAAATTCGATTCAAATGTTGGTCTGAAAAAAATAATGCAGGAGCAATTAGAAAAATTGCAGATTAAGCACGAATATTTAGGTTTTGCCGAAATAGAAATAGAGGATACTATTTCCAGTGCCCAGCTTGGCCAACTCAGCTCAAGCCTTAGCAATTACGGTATGGAAATCATTGAAAACCAAAAGAGTATTCTTGTTCAAAAAATAAAGGATACTATAATCGAAATGGTTTATAGCGAAGAAAAGCTTCCGGTCTCAAACTCAGCATATATTTCAGACCGGCTAAAACAACGGTATGATTATATCTCTGCAGTTTTTTCCGAAGTCACTTACACTTCGATTGAGAATTTCATTCTGCTGCAAAAAACCGAGCGCGCAAAACAATTAATAATCACCAATGAATTAACATTCTCCGAAATTGCCTACATGCTTAATTATAGCAGTGCGGCACACTTCAGCAGTCAATTTAAGAGCGTAACGGGAATAACTCCAACTGCTTTTCAGCGAATTATTAATGCAAGGCGAAAAAACAGCAAGGTTTAGAAATTACAAATTTCATTAAACTTTTTCATACTTAAATTCATTTATTATTACCTGCTAATTATTACCATATGGGACCGATTCATATATTACTGGCTGATGATGATGAAGATGATCGCCTGTTTTTCACGGAAGCTTTTGAGGAAATAAAAATTAATACTATTATCAGAACTGTTAATGACGGGGTTGAATTAATGAACCACCTGAACCAGGAGAACATTCAAATACCGAATATACTTTTTCTTGACCTTAACATGCCTCGCAAAACCGGGATCGATTGTTTATTGGAAATAAAACAACTTCCTCATTTACAGGATATGGCAATAGTTATTTATTCTACTTCTTCTTCCGAAAAAGACATTGAAGATACTTTTGTTCAGGGAGCAAATGTTTATATAAAAAAGCCGAGTGACTTTAACTCGCTTAAAAAAATACTTGAAGATGTAATAACTATAAACTGGCAATACCAAACTTCAGGTCTGAACAGAGACAATTTTATGCTTAGTCTTTAATACTCCCAGTTATGCAGCTTATTAAACCAGGAACTCTTTTCAAATCTCCCTTTTTTCTGAGAGGTGTTTTTGTACTGTCTCTATTAATGCTTTTATATATCTCAAGCGTATCATACAAACATAACCAGGCTCTTACCGAATCCTCAGAGCTACTGGTGCATTCCTACAAAATCCAGCTTCAGCTTGAGCATATTCTATCACTGCTGAAAGAAGCCGAAATAGCACAGCGCGGGTATATCACCACAAGTGATTCCGTTCTGCTGAGGCCCTATAAAATTGCACCAGGTAAAATTTACGGCTCCTACCTCCGGTTAAAATCGTTAACAATTGATAATCATGAGCAGCAATACAACCTGGATACACTCCTCCAGTTTATAAATTACAGGTTTAAACTCATGGATTTAACGTTACAAAGCAGTGAGGCTATTCCTTTTAATGAAACAGAATTTGGTATAAACCTGCTTCAGGGAGAACACTTAATGGAGGATATCCAGGCTCAGATTAACAAAATCGATCGCCGGGAATTGTTATATCTGCAGAACCATCAGCAAACCTACGAGAAGGAAGCTTTGTTTTCGCCAGTTTCCACATTTTTATTCATGATTTTCTCTTTACTTGTTGTCATATTATCATTTTTAAAGATCAACAAGGATCTGCATGTATTTAAAAAATCAAATGAACAACTATTGATCATAAATGAATCCATTAAACATGCCGAGGTAATCGGAGAATTTTATATTTCGCAATGGAACCAGGCAACCAACGAGCTTTTATTTTCCGACAATTTATACAGGCTTTTAGGCGTTGAACCGCAATCGTTTCCGCCAACCATCGGGAATTATTTAAAATTCGTTCACCCGGACGACAGGAATATTGTTGCTAAATCAGAAGAAAGCGTCTTTAAAGAAGAAAAAACCGATCCGGGTTTTTACAGGATTATACGCAAAGATGGTGAGGTGCGATATATGATGTCGGTGGGAAAATTTATTCATGACGAAAACAATAAAATTCACATACGCATTGGAAAAGATATTACCGAACAACATCTGAGTAATGTTGCGCTGGAAGAAAGGAACCGCGAACTGGAACAAAGCATTAAGGAATTGGAATCGTTTAACCGGGTTGCAAGTCATGATTTGCAGGAACCGCTTCGCAAAATACAGACTTTTATTTCGCGTATTTCCGAAAAGGACAAAGGACTCATATCTGAAACAGGCAAAGCATATTTGTCGAAGATTGAAACATCTGCGAACAGAATGCGTATCCTGATTGACGATTTACTTTTATTTTCGCGTACCAACAAAGCTGAGAAAGTTTTTGCCAAAACAGATTTAAACCTTTTACTCGAAAATGCGAACCAGGAACTGGCCCAGAATATAGAAGAGAAAAACGCAGTTATTCATTCGGATCCGTTGCCGGAAATAAACGTTATTCCATTCCAGATCCAGCAATTATTCGTTAACCTGATAGGGAATGCCTTAAAGTATTGTAAACCAGGCATCCCCCCTGAAATTAAAATTGAATGCACGAAGTTGACTTCTGATCAGTATCCCGCATTTATAAAAGATAAGGGTAAAAAATATTATAAAATCACTGTTTCTGATAACGGGATGGGATTCGAGCAGCAATATGCTGAAAATATTTTTCTCCTCTTTACCCGGCTGCATCAGAAATTGGACTATCCCGGATCAGGAATAGGGCTTTCTATCTGCAAAAAAATTGCCGAAAACCATAATGGTTTCATTAGCGCTGAAGGCAATCCGGGTGTGGGAGCTACGTTCTCAGTATTTCTTCCGGCGTAACTTCCTTCTCTTTCGGATGATTCTCCATTTTTATTATCGTGAAAACAGGTTGAATAGTCGTATTTTCAAAGTTCCAAGTCTCATCCCGATAATTCCTATCGGGACCAAGCCCAAAATCCCAGGAAAGATTGTAGTTCAAGGCTTGATTCCTGGAATTTGAGACCTGGGACCTGGATCTTTTCCGAATGCGGAAATTTATCGGGTTAGAATTAAAAGTTGGGGTGTAAGAAATTATAATAGAGATCATTCAAGTTTTAAACTTTAGTATTGATTTTAATTTTACTTTACTTTCTTTTGCCTTGATGCAAAAGAAAGTAACAAAGAAAAAATCAAGTCTTTATAAAAATCCATTGCGTTTCTAAGTCGGAGGTATTTTCGCGCAATACAAGGCATGATAGATGGCACATTTCCATGCATTTGTCGTTGCTGTGTATTGCTACGCACATGCCTTTCACACATACCTCCGCCAAGAACCGCTAATGTATTTTTCTAAGGCCGATCCCTGCTAAGAAAGTTTATACTAATGGTAACATCTCGGAACAAGGATTTGGTTCATGAGTAATATTTTCAGGGTGTAAGGACCGGCCTTATAGAAATTTCACAACAGATGTAGCCGAAGGTAAACGGTGTGGGCACGTGTGTAGCAAAACACAGCTTCACGTGCTCACAGGATGAGGTTGTAACCTATCAAGCCTTGTTTTGCGAGCTTTACCAAGGTATACATCTGTGTGAAATTTATATTAAGCCTTGATCTTTTGGTTCTTTTACATCAAGGTAAAAGAACAAGAAATTAAATCAAATGTGAAACCTTCAAAGAAATTAGATAATTCAAAAAAGGAATTTGCCGTTTACTTCCCAACTTTTGAAAGTGACCCAATTTTATCCAATGCACAGTATTAACTGAATATTATTTTCAGGAGAAACAGGATGCTTTCGCAATCCAGCCTCTCCTGGTAGGGAAAGCACAAAAAAATCCGGCCTTTTGAGCCGGATTTCTCTTTGTTCTTATTGGAACATTATTTAACGTTTAATACGAGCACTTTCGATAAACTCCAGAATTCCTTTTGATTGGTAATAACCAAACTATCAGCTTGATTTTTACCTGTAAGACGATATGAGTCTTTAGGGTGTGAAGTCAGAATAGCCACTTTATTTTTCATAATAGGAATAACACTCAGGTTGGTAATATCAACTTTGGTTAAAGATTTCTTATCTATTTCAGGAATCAGCTCTTTGGTTCGTCCCAGGCCAATAAATCCACCTTCTTTGGTAACAATTTTCTTTTCTTTCAAATCCTTGGTTGTACCCATTACATAATATGCCGTATTGAGTTCAGAAGTTTTCTCTGCAATAACCTGCTCCTTTTCCTTATTAAGTGTACTCAGGTTGTCAACATTGGCATTCAGATCAACAACTTTAGCAGAAAGATCAGTTACCTGCACATTTACCTTTGTTAAATCATCTTTCAGTTGGGCAATCTGCATATCTTTTTCTTCAACTTGCTTGTTCAGGTTATCAATCATCCTTTCCATTTCGATTGTCTGAGCACCAGCATTTTTCAGCTTCGTACGCAGTGAAGCGATCATCGCGCGGTTATCACGCTGCATCTTGTAAATCAGGTTGATGTCGCTGTTAATCTGGTCCCTGGTTTTGCGTTTGATTTCAGAGTTTCCTTCGGTAGCCTTGTTGATGATTTTTTCTTTCATTTTAATGGAATCCAGGTTCGCCTGTATATCATTAAAGGCGGAAACAAAGTCAGCGACTGTTGAATCTTTTACCTGGCTTACAGATACCAGGCTGTCGTTTTTTGCTTTCAACATAGCAATTTCTTCTTTTGTTTGATTGCATCCTGCAGCCAGCATCATAACTGGAATCACAAATGCGAAAATTATTTTTTTCATGGCTTTTGGTTTAATTTGGATTAATAAATAAGTGTACATTTCAGATTGTTCCTGCTTAATCTTTCACATTCTGAAAATAAGTTGATTTGTTCACGGCAAAATTACGGTCTCTGAAACCTGAAATATTACATAATTTCCGGAAATGCTTATATAATTTAGTGGAATTATAATAAGTATCATTTATTCAATAATTCTCTCGTATGTTTTAATAACTCTGGCCCACCGGACTTTCCATGCCCGGGAATCTCTATATCTAAGGTTCTGAATTTATCTATCAATTTATCTATTGTCGAGGGTCGTTCATTTAAATCCGCATCTGATGTATTACCAAGCCCCTTTGCTATGGTTAAAGAGTATAATGGACACGAACGGGTTTTTATACCGTCATCCATTAGAAGACACTCGCCAGCAAGGGCGTCGGGAGACATGCGCCAGCATGGGTTATACTTTTTTCATCCGGGTATGATTATTTGTAATGCGATAATATTTTATATATTTGCCACAATATTTTTGTTACTTGTTTATCTGTACCTCTAAAGCCAGGCCATGCGGGATCTCCCGCGAAATATAACAGGTCCGGTTTTAGAACTTATCTGCTTTTAGTTTGAAAGTCTGCTTACTAATTTAAATTTTACGTCGTTTTTTTTTAATCTCAATTTGTATTTATTGTTAAATCCTGTCAAAATGAAAAAAATCCTCTTCACCCTTTTTGTGGCTCTGTTAATTTTAAGCCAGGGGGCATTTGCACAATCAACTATCGATCTTTCCGGCGTTATCCCGGTTAGTCCGAACGTTAAAATCGGGACTCTTCCCAATGGGTTAAAGTATTATATAAGGTATAATCAGAAGCCTGAAAAGAAAGTAGAACTTCGTTTGGTCGAAAATGCAGGTTCGATTCTTGAGGACGACAGCCAGCAAGGCTTGGCTCACTTTATGGAACATATGAACTTTAACGGACTGAAAAACTTTCCTGGCAATGAGCTTGTACATTACCTGCAAAGTATAGGAGTGGCGTTTGGTAACGATCTCAATGCATATACCAGTTTCGATGAAACAGTTTATATTCTGCCGGTTCCCGTCGAGAACCGGGGAAAGCTTGATAGTGCTTTTATGGTGATAGCCGATTGGAGCGGTGCTGCACTTCTAACCAACAGCGAAATTGACAAGGAACGCGGGGTTATTCTGGCTGAAAGCAGGCTGGGAAAGGGCGCTGACGACCGAATGATGAAAAAATGGCTGCCGGCTATGTTCAATGGATCCAAATATGGATTCAGGTTACCTATTGGAAGGGATTCCATAATTGAACACTTCGATTATTCTGCTTTACGCCAATTTTATCACGACTGGTATCGTCCGGATATGCAGGCTGTTATTGTTGTGGGCGACATGCCTGTAGCCGAAGCTGAGAAAATGATCATTGACAAATTCAGCGGGTTTAAAAATCCGGATAATGAAAGGCCAAGACCTCTGTCATTTGATGTAAAGGATTATACCAAGAGCAATGCAATGGTTTTAAGTGATAATGAGGCTGACCGTACTTCGATTTCGATTAACGGGAATTCGCATCCAAAGAAACCGATAATTACCAACGGCGATTATATCGATCAAATGATTGAAAATTTATGTTTCAGCATGCTGAGGGCCAGGTTCCAGGAATTAGCAAATTCGGCCGATCCTCCTTTCATATTCGCTTATGGCTACATGGGCGGCTGGGCGCGCGGATATGAAAGTTTCAGCCTGGGTGCCATGTGTGGAAGCACCGGCATTGAGAAAGCAGTTAACGCCCTGGTTGCGGAAAGCATGAGGGTGAAAAAATACGGGTTTACCGAAACCGAACTCAACAGGGCAAAAGCATCATTGCTTTCGCAGTATGAGAAACGGTTCAACGAACGCGATAAAACCGAATCCGAAAGACTTACCAATGAATATGTATCAAATTTCCTTAACAAAGATGCCATTCCCGGAATAGATTGGGAGTATAACTTTGTAAAAAACAATATCAACATAATTTCTTTAAATTCATTCGACAGCATACGCCAGAAAATTGATCTCGACAATAAATTCTTTGCTTTTGTAACTGCCAAAGCACAGCCGGGCCTTCCTACCGATGCGCAGCTTAAGTCATGGATTGAATCGGCCTTGTTAAAACCAGTTGAAGCTTACCACGAGAACAAGATTGCAGCTAACCTGCTGGAAAAGGAACCCGTTGCAGGCAAAATTGTTAAAACCGTTAAAAATGAAAAGCTTGGAACTACTACTTATACGCTGAGCAACAAAACCGTTGTGTGCATTAAGCCAACTGATTTCAAGAATGACGAAGTTCTTCTGAAAGGTTCACGCTTCGGCGGATTTAGTTTATATACAGGACAGGATTACCAAAGTGCCCAATGGAGCAATAATGTTGTGGATGATATGGGATACGGGACATTTTCAAAACCCGATCTGGTTAAATTTTTGCAAGGTAAAATTGCCGGTGTCATGCCCACGATAGACGACTATACTGAAAATATCAGCGGTAACAGCAGCATAAAAGATATGGAAACCATGTTCCGGCTTCTGTATTTAAAAAGTACCTCGCCCCGAAAGGATGAAGCGGCTTTTCAATCGTTTATCAGCAAATCGAAACAATCGCTCGAATCGATAAAACAAAATCCGCAATACCTGTTTATAGATACTGCATACAACACGCTCTACCAGGGGAATAAGAGGGCTCACCTTATTGAAAGCACTTCGGATTACGATAAAATTAATATTGATCATGCCATTGCTTACTACAAAGAACGGTTAGGCAATGCTAACGGCATGTATTATACAATTGTCGGCAGTTTTACCGAAGCCCAGATTATCCCTCTTATCGAGAAATACATTGGCGGATTACCCTCGGCTGAAATCAATACGAAATACAAAGATATAGGCTTGTTCCCAAAAACGGGAGCACAGTCGTTCACCCTACATAAAGGCACAGAGCCCCAGGCAATGCTGATGCAATATATAACAGGCAAAATGCCTTTCAGCCCTCAGGAAAACTTTTTGCTCGATCAGCTTAATGGAGTGATTAACAACAAAATTATTGATACCATCCGCGAAAAGATGAGTGCCATTTATGGCGGAGGAATAGGCGGTTCATTGCAGAAATTTCCCAGGGAAGAATTTTTGATTCAAACCTATTTCCCTTGTAGCCCTGATAATATCGAAAAAGTGAATACCGCTTTTTGGGAATTGATCGAAAGCACAAAAGTAAAAGGCGGAATTACCGAACCCGACTGGCAGAAAGTAATGGAGCCGGCTATTGAACAGAATAAGGTAAACTTAAAGAAAAACGATTACTGGCTGAATAATCTGCAGAACTCATACCTGCTTGGGACTGATCCTGAACTTATAATAACCAGGGATCAACGACTGAAAACCGTAAAAGTTGAGCAACTGATTGAAACTGCCAGGAAGTTCTATTCAAGTCCGAATGTGTTTAAAGCTGAATGGTTGCCCGAAACTACGAAATAGTTTTAATTGCTCATAATTTAAGATTTTACGGAATCAAAACGACCGGGAAAACCCCGGTCGTTTTGTTATTTTGGTGGTATAAAATCCGTTGGGGGATTTTTGATGTTGTTTTATGGCACCAGAATTTCACCGGCTGCTGTATCAGAAACAAGATGAACGCTAGCGGCTTTGATCGCCATTATTTTATAAAATATATGGCTGCCACCGCAAACCCGATTATAACCACGGCCCATCGTAATATTCCCGGCCTGATATAAGTTGCGGTTCTTCCCCCGATATTACCGCCTAAAAGTGATCCGAAAATCATTACAACTACTACCGGCCAGTTGACCAGTTCGGAAAAGCTGAAATAAATCGCGGCGGAAACATTTACACTTAATGATATGGCTTGTTTCAACGCATTCAGCTTTACCAGGGAATCATCAATTAACAGTCCAAGCACAGCAAGAAGAATTACACCCAGGCCCGCGCCAAAATACCCGCCGTATATTGCCGCCAGGAAAATCACAAAAAGTACCAGGACACCTTTTGTGCGATGATGCATAGATTTTTGCAAACGGGCTTCTACCATTTTTTTCAATAAGGGTTGAAATGCAAGAAGAATGGCTGACATTAAAATCAAATACGGAATTAAAACACGGAATGAGTTTTCGGAGGTGTTCAGCAGCAAGAGCCCGCCCGCAATACCACCCGCAATGCCGACTGGCAGCATCTTCCATAAGCGTTGTTTTTGCGAAAGCAGATCTTTACGCTGGGCCATTACGCCCCCGAAATACCCGGGGCAAAGCGCTATGGTATTTGTAATATTGGCAGCAACCGGGGGAATACCAATTGCAACCAGTACCGGAAATGAAATTAATGTTCCTCCCCCTGCTATCGCATTAACAAATCCTGCCGCAAGAGCCGCACTGAAAGCAAATACCAGGTTGTAAACATCCATTTTAAAATGAAATTGGTGGAGCAAATGTAATTAATAAAGTGGATTTGATAATATCCTGCTCTGGGAGACGTGCGCAGGTATTCAGGTTCAGGTTACACAGTTTTATTTATAGTCTTTTTTTTTCTCCTGCCCACGCGCCATAAGGAAACCGCACAGGAACAGAGAAAGTAATTTGGCACGTGCATGATCTGAGTTAAAATTACTTTTTCATATTATTTCTTTGTCTTATTTAGAATTATTCTAAATTTGTACAAAACTTAATCATATATAGCATGTTACCATTAAAAGAAGCTACCAGTATAAAACATAAGCAGGCTGAAAAAATGCCATTTAACTTTCGAATGTTCAGGGGTTTACTAAGCAGGCAGGAGTATTTACTGTACCTTAACCAGCAACTGCAAATTTACCAGGCAATTGAAAGCGTAGGATTGCCACATAGCAGTTTAAAGAGAACTGAGAATGTGCAGTCCGACATTGATGAATTGAAGTCGCACGGATACAATTCCGATATTATTTTAAATAGCACCCGGGCCTACACAGATTACCTGGGCTCTCTAACCTACGAGCAGGTGTTACCTCATGTGTATCTGAATTATATGGCCATTATGTTTGGCGGACAGATGATGAAAAACGCAGTTCCATCCAAGGGGAGGATGTATATTTTCGAAAATATGCAGGAAGCCGTTCAATCCATAAGGAATGTTCAAAAAGATGAATGGGCTGAGGAGGTAAACAAAGGTTTCGATTTCAATATCTTAATACTGGATGAATTAGAAACTGAATGCAATAAAGAACAGTTAATATCTACCTCGTGATGGAACTTCTAGAGGATATCGGTATTGCCGGGTTTCTTTTCTTCCTGGCCAAAGGACTTTTATGGATTGTTCTGTTTGTACTGATGTATTTTGGGCTGATCAAAAAAGACAGGGTTCAGAAAATCAAATCCAGATTCAGATTCCGGAAAAGAAGTAAGAATTCCTGAACCCTATACCTGCCGCTGCCGGGATGCGTTACAAACGCGTTCCGGCAAGCAGCAGTAGGGAGACGCGGACCAGTAAGGGAAATTAAAACGCAAATACCATGCACAAACCATCTCTGCCAGAAGATATGCTTAATCCCTTACCGGATTCCTGATTGAGTAGTTTGGCTTTTTTAAAATGGGGTAGTGACGAAAGCCCGATCGCTGTTCCAATTACCATTACTCCAATACCTGCAATCTGCAAGGCTTTAACTGTATTTTCATACGTTTTAAAATCTTCAGGGTAGCTATACATATTACTGCCCTGGAGGGTGGGTTCTTTTATTAATTTCGGAATATAAATTACCGTAACTATCCCTGCACTGATAACAGCAAAACTTGTTTTTACCAATGTGCTTGCCTTTTTTAATTCCTTTGCCGCCAATTCAGTACTTGTCAGTTCATGGTTAGGTAAAGGTGGCTTTATATACCAGTATCCTTTGTATATTTCACCAGCATTAATGGTTTTTGCTCCCAGCATTTTTGAATATTTACCCACATTTTCTTTCCCGGCCCACGAATAGGAATCAACAAATGCGGTTTGAATTTTCTTTACCCGCAATTCCCCGTTTTCCCTGATACAGAACTGAATAACAGAATCAGGTCCCGAAACCTTTATTATCTGGCATAGTACTTCAGTACCATCTTTCATCCGGATAGTATCTTTGCGGTCCTGGGCATTTGAGATGGTACAGGTTAGAATCAAACTTAGGATAATTATAATTTTCATTTTTTTTATTTAAACTGATTGGAAAATGGAAGAACAGTCGCACGCATACCAAAATCGCGCGAGTAAGAATTCAGGCTGATTTCAGGAAATCTCCATCAATGATCAATAATTTTACTCCAGTTTCAGAAACTGACCGGTGCGAACTCAACTCATCGGAAACTATATAGCTCATTCCTTTGGTTAATGTGAATCTTTCGCCTGTTTGCATTTCGCTTACGAACTCACCTTCAAGGCAATGTACAATATGTCCTTTGCGGCACCAGTGATCGGCAAGATAAGCTGTTGAGTATTCTACCATACGGATTCGAAGTCCTCCAAACTGAATTGTCTGCCAGGTTGCTGATCCTTTTTCGCCGGGGTGAATCGTTTTTGGAATTACTGACCAATCGATGGACTGGAAGGGGATTTCGGAAGGTTTCATTATTGTTCTTTAATTTCGTTATACTATTACGATCTTATTTTGCAGAATAACAGGATTATACCAGCACGGATTAGAAAAGCCGAGCCAACGGAAGGAGACGTTCGCCAGCCGGTGTTTATGCCTTATATTGCAGTTATATTCCTTTATTTCGTTTGTTAATTCTTGCGGCAGTCATTCGCTCGCGCAATCCACCTTCGTTGACAAATGCGGTTTCCAGTGTTTTTAGCTGGCGGCTTAGCAAATATCCGGTCACTTTTATTAACCCTATCATAACATTAGCGCAAATTTCGGGGTTCTCATTTTCGATACCTCGTTTAAAAGTTTCGTAAGTAGCATTGGGCGTTTTGTTCAACTCCCGGAGCCGAACTACCAGCTTGCTCTCTTTTCCCCATTCCTGTAATTTATTTGTTCTCAGAAAATCCTGGTAGTCAATAAGCAATTCTTCGAGGCTGGCCCTGGCTACATTGGTGAGTTTAATTTCTGTTTCCTTTGATGTGCCCGATGCCATGCTGGCTTCGGCAATATTTTGCTTGCCCGATCGGGCGGCTTGTACCATTTGATCAATGGTACGGTCGTACTTACGAAAAAACCGGTTGCAGAAATACACCGTGCCATCGTAGATTATTTCTGATTTCTGATAAGTGATCAAACTTCGGTATCCTCCGTGTTTGGGGATAAAGCCTTCGGGGGTTTCGGGCATTTTACATATTTGTTTTAGGGACGTTAAGGACTTAAATGATTGTTCAAAAAGTCTTTATTGTCCCTAAGGTACTTAAGCTTAAAAAGATGCTAATTTACGATTTTCCCCTTTCCCACCAACCTTAACTGCCACGTAATACCCTCTCCAATGCATTCCATTGCCCGATCGTTTTTGTAAAATGTTTGCGTTGTAATGCACGCATTTTAAATATACATCCTCAAAGGCTTCATACTCGCAAACGTTTGCTATGCGTCCGCTTGTTAAATATTTGCCAAATCTCAAGTGCCGTCCATGAATTACAAATGAATAATCTGAAGGAAATCTCTATCCAATATTTTCGCACTATCGACAAACCCTGCCAGGTAAATATGAGATAATCGCGGGTAATGATCCTTCCTTTGTAACTTACATTAGGGTGGAATGGATCAAAAAGTTCTTTTATGCCGGAATGGAATCGCTGTCGGATGGAATTTTATTGGGTTTGTAAACGAAGGTATTAATTCACGAATGACAATCGCACGCCAGCGAGGGTATCATAACCTATAACCGTCAGCAAGCATACTGATCCCACCTCAATCAATAATTCCATTTCTGGCATTGTGATTCAATTCCCATTTAGTGTATTCCGTCATGCATCACAACGTGCCAGCTTAAGGGCACGCCTGCAAAAGGGAAGACGAAAATTTATTGTTTAATAAGCTGACCCCTGATTTCTCCTCCCGGAAATGCTGCAGAATGTATATTTACATAATACAAATTTGCCATTAGGTCTGCCTCTTGTGCTGTAGTTAACGCAACAGAGGTATAATATATTGGAGAGGTTACAGGAGAGGGAAAGGCGAATTCGACACCTCCGGCAACACCGACAGCTCCTTTATGAATATGTGCGGCTGTGGCAGTAATCCCACTGAAGTTAACTTCAATGTAAAATATTTTCGTGATAGTGTTATATGTCAGGGTTGCTGTTCCTGTCGCCATTGAAGAATTGACAGGGGTTTCGCTGGCACCGTTAAGTGTTGCCAGAAAAGTAGTAGTTGTAGTAGTATTGGTAGAATCTTTTTTACAGGAGCTTGTTGTAAATAGGATACCTACTAATACAAAAAATGCAATTTGTTTAAGCATCTTGAGATTTCTATTTGTTTTCATGGTAATTTAATTTTAGGAATAATAATCTGTTTTCTATTGTTTTTTTAGCCTTTCTCATAAACTATAATGACATTCTGATTTATCATTCAGTTTATGAATGCAAATAAACACAGATTAAAAGTGAATGTTTGAATGTATAATTGTTAAATATTTATAAAGCCTCATTCGCCCCAAATTTATATTCTGGCTATTCCTATCTATGTCAATGACATTTAAATAAAATTTATGACAAAAAAGTAGTTAACTTTTTAAAACCAGCTTTGTTACCATGACAAATACGTATTATAAATGCCTTAGTTTAACGAACTCTGGTTTTAATATGATGAAATGTGAATAATGTAACAAATAATCGCAATTGTGTAACATTTAAACTTCGGAGTGAATGTAATTTTGCAATCACAAATAATATCATAAACTAATTTATAATTTAAAGAAAATGAAAAAATTAATCCTTCTGATCGCTGTTGTGTTTATGATTAGCAGTTCATTCGCACAGGTTTTGACATTAACGGATGTTCCGGCTAACATTTCAAAAGTTTTTGTAAAATCACACCCTAAAGTAACTACTGTTGAATGGGCTAAAGCCGGGGATAACTTTAAAGCTAATTATGTTGTTGACTCAATGGATAGGTCGGTAACATATAACGTTAAAGGAAAAATAATCGAAACTGAAAAGCAGATTTCGGTTGCATCACTTCCAACTCTTACTATAAAATATGTGAATGAAAATTTTAAAGATGCTTATATAAAGAGATCATCGCAAATAACCAACGCCAGAGGCAAAGTAACCTATAGCGTACTAATTAAAGATGTGGTTTTAACGTTTGATTCAAACGGCAAGTATCTTGAACCGAAAGTTTAATAAACAGTATTATCAAAGGGTAAAGTTTGTGTCTGAAGAGAACTCTGTTGGCGCGCGTCTTATATTCTGACGCGTGCCGGTAAGAGTTGCTTGTTTTTCGTCATAGAATGCGCGAACGGAAGTGGCTGGTTATTTTTTCAATAATTTAAAAACACACTATTTGCTGTATTCCTCTTACAGAAAATTGTATCTATGATATCCGTGTGTCGTCCATTTCTGAATAATTCCCAGTGCACTATTGTGTTTTTATCCGCATATACTTTTGTTTCAATTTTTGATTTTACATCCCCTCCAGTCCAGAAGAGACCATTTTCTGAATTGATTCGGTAATTTTCTATTTTGAACGGGTATAGTGTTTTACCATCAACTCCGTTCGTTTCCCACGATACGATGAGCGTGTCGCGATAGGCCGTTTGGCTTTTCCGGTTTATATTCATTGTAAAATCAACTATTCTGTTTATTTCAAAAGTTAAAAACTTTCCATTGCTGTTAAGGTCACTGAGACCCAATAGCTGGTTTGAGGGATCATAAGCCGGATTTCCCTCAATGAAGAAATTGTATAGCGATATATTTTTAACTTTCTCCAGCGTATAGGCGAAACACCCTGAACTGTCAGTGGTAAAATCACCCGCATAAATAGTTGTGGTCTTATCATTGCTCTGGTCCAGCGCCTCAATCATTACTGATATGTTGGGAATTGCAGTCTTTGTGTTTTCATCGATAACTTTCCCTTTAAGCTCAATAGTTCCGACCGTATTATTACATTCGGAAAGAAGTATACTAAAGACGAAAGCAATTAATTTATTGCAGTTCATAATTTCCTTTCTGCCGCGAATTTGTAACCTTCGCTGGAGTGCGTCGCTCATCGCGTGATGGTTTTATTACCTGGTATCAAAAAGTAAACTTTCTTTTCCACCTCTTTTTCGCGCTCAATGCAGCGTTTTTGCCAAATTATCCTCCCATCGCAACCAACACAGCCTATCCTGCTTTTTTATAGTCACTTAATATGATATTCCTGTTGGATAAAGATCACCAGCCTTTTACCTTCTTCGTTAACGCCTTGCAGCCAACTGATCAGGCCTGAAAGGCCTGAATTCCATAATAGCTGGTGAGCATATGCCTCATTCAGTAATTTCTTCCCCTGTTCGGTTAAGGGTACAGGAGAATTCGCATTTTTTTTAAGGCTGATAAAATCGAAAAGCTGGCTATAGATATGCTGATCGCTAACTGCGCTATACATGAAATCGGATTGTTGGTAATAATTTCTCAGGGTTTGATCATATTTCATGATTCTGTCTGAAACTGCTTTATTTCTAATTAACCGTAATTCTCCGCTGTTTTTTAATTGCTGGATGGTCCGGTCATTCGAAACAAAAGATTTTATATCAAGATACCTGGTCCATAACCTGTATGCATTATTGGAGTTCTCAATTATTCCGGGCGACGACAATGCATTTAGTACACTATCAATACCTGCACTAGTTCTTCGTAATTGCACTAATATTTTACCCGACTCGAGTGTATCTGATTTTATATCTTCCACTATAGAGTGTATAAATTCCTTTTCACGTTGATGCTCCCGCATTTGCTCACGCCAGTTCTCCGCTATGAACCCGCAGAAAACAGCAAGAAACAAGAAAAAGAATTCAAAAATATAATGCCAGATTTTTTTACCTGGCGCACGATGCAGATGATAAGCGTGAGTTTCCATATTTTCAGGTTCTTGTTTGGGAATTAAGTTGTCGGGCTCAACAATGGGAATTTTTACGCCAGTTTGTTTCACCGGCTTGTGTTTTGTTGAATTCCCAGGCGTTTTGTCAGCAGGATCAGCGTTTTTAACCATTTGATTATTTGTTGGTTTTACAAATTAGTAAAATGTTATCGGGCATGACGCGCAGATTTTATAAGTATCAAAAAATCATACTATCCTCTTGATTTTGGCTATGTACGTATTAACTCTATAATATTCCAATCCCTCAAATATAACTCTTATTCCAATTCCAAAAGAAATGGTTTTTAATTCAAGGGAATTGTGCTAACAACCTATACCTGGCTAAAAATACTATTACCAACAAATCCGAAAATTATCCTTCTGAAATACCTGAAACTGATCCTTTTCAGGCTGGATATCAATATTTTTTAAATTCTTTTTCAATTAGCTGAACTGTCAGTTCAATTCCGTTTACATTTTGAAGCCTTTGCGAAATCTCTTCCGCATTTTTCTTGTATTTATCATTAGAGATACATTCTGTAATAGCCGCAGAAATTGCTTCTGCCTTAATTTTCTTGAAATCACATGTATCTGGACCCAATCCCAGTTTAACAATTTGCTTGCGGTTATCAAACTGATCACCCATAAAAGGAAACGCTGCCTGCGGAATACCGGCTCTTGAAGCCGCGGCCATTGTGCCTGTTCCGCCATGATACACTATAGCTGCCAAACGCGGGAACAGCAATTCGAATGGCACTTCATCAACATATAAAATATCACGGGCATTACTTTCAGGAAACTCAGCCCATCCCTTGGAAATAATCAGGCGCTGATTTGTAACATCCCGGACCTGCTCAAAAATAGTAGTGTACTTTTCAGGGCCCGTTATAGGATTACTTCCAAATCCAATATAAACAGGAGGAGTTCCTGAATTGAGGAAAGTTTCTACATGATCCGGCAAGCCATTTTTTGATGGAAGCAGCATAAAACCTGTCTGCGTAAAAGCAAATGCTGAACCCTCACGTGCAGTATTTAATTCCCTGTCACAGGCAATAATCACATTTTCGCCCATCCAATGTTGCCAGATATCTTTAACCGGTGAAAGTCCATATTTAGCCCGCGCTTTATTTATATAACCTTTCATCATCAGGTTCATCATCATTCTGCCAAAACCGAACATCATACGGTTTTTAAACGGGTCATCCTTTGTAGTACCCAATATAATAGGATAGAAAGCCACAAGACGATAAGGGACCTTTAATATGTCTGCCGCAGTCTGAACACCAACCACAATTCCTACACCCAGCACCAGGTCCACACCTTTAATTTTATCAGGTAACAGGTTTATCTGATCCAGAATAAATTTCTTCCCCTGGCTTGGGGAAATTTTTACCGCAACTCCGCCTTTTTGTTTTTCGGGATTTTCCTTAATCTTTTTCTTGATTTCGGGACCGAATGCCAAAAACTGACAATTATATGTCCTGGCAAGTTGTTCGTTTTCGGATGGAGCGCAAATAATAACTTCGTGTCCTTTCTTAATAAGACCAGTTGCTAATGCAACCATGGGCTGAACATCGCCTCTTGTTCCAAGTATTACACATGCAATTTTCATTTGATTATAGATTTAGTTTAATTTAACCTGTATTATTCGTGCAGAAGCTAAAAGATAAAAGTAAAAAGATAAAAGTCAGGCAGTTGCAAACCATTTTCATAATTTTTTTTGTAAAGATGATTTTTATGATTGCCTTCATCATGTTTTGATCCTTTTGTCTTTATCCTTTTATCTTTTGTCTTTTTTGAACTTTAGGAATTAATCAAGTTAAATACGATCAGGTTAATAGTTGCGTTTTAAACTGGTGCCAACTCTTTTGTATAAATTTTGAAATCTTACTATCCTCTTGATTCCGAAGGCATATATGTGGCCGTATCATATTACGATACTCCAAATATAACTTTAATTTCAGCTACAAATGCAGATGAGCTGGATTTATTGGAAATTGCCCCGGCAAAAAAAAGAAAGAAAAGAATTCTTTTAAGAGACAAATCCGGAAATTATACATCTGAAATACTTAAATTTGATATTTCTTAGGACGGATACCAATCCGGGCACCCTGGCCCTGAACAGTTCCAGACCTGAAACTGTTTAAAAGTAACGCAAACATTATACAACATTGAACTACAGATCGATTTTAAAATGAGTTTATTAAAAGCAAGCATACTGGTTATTGACGATGATGTGGATGTGCTCACCGCCGTTCGCTTATTACTTAAAACAGAGGTTCAGGAAGTGGTTACCGAGAAAAACCCGGAGAATATTCCATCGCTTATCTCATCGCGCCCGTTCGACCTGGTGTTGCTGGATATGAATTTTAACGCCTCCATCAATACCGGCAACGAAGGCTTGTACTGGCTCAAGCGCATTAAGGAAATGAAGCCTGGCATTTCGGTGATTATGATAACCGCCTATGGTGATATCGACCTGGCTGTGAGATCACTTAAAGAAGGGGCTTCGGACTTTATTGTAAAGCCGTGGCACAATGAAAAACTTTTATCGACAATCGCTGATATTTTAAAGAGAAAATCGCAGCGGGTAAGCTCCGCAAACAGTGTAGCTGCATCCAAAAGCTCCTATCCCGACCTGATTGGTACCAGCGGAGTAATGCTGGATATTTTTTCAAAAATCGATAAGATCGCTCCTACCGATGCTAATATTTTAATACTGGGCGAAAACGGAACCGGCAAGGACCTGATTGCGAAAGCCATTCATGAAAAATCGTTACGCAACAAACAACCCTTTGTAAAAGTGGATATTGGCGCGCTCACTGAAACTTTGTTCGAAAGCGAATTATTCGGCCATAAAAAAGGCGCATTTACAGATGCCCGGGATGACCGTGCCGGCAGGTTTGAAGCAGCCGACGGGGGGACATTGTTCCTGGATGAAATCGGGAATATTTCGCTTCAGCAGCAGGCCAAGCTGCTATCGGTTTTGCAAAACAGGCAGATTACGCGGTTGGGGTCTAACCAGTCCATACCTGTTGATATCCGGTTGATATGCGCTACCAATCTCCCTATGAGCGAACTGGCAAATGAAAACCGTTTCCGGAAGGACCTGGTTTATCGTATCAATACCGTCGAGATTATTGTGCCCCCGCTGCGCAAAAGGAAAGAAGATATCCGCCTGCTTATTGACCATTTTGTAAAAATATACTCAGCAAAATACTTTAAAACCAATATCAGGTTCTCTGATGCTGCCCTGCAGAAACTGGAACATTATCACTTTCCCGGCAATGTACGCGAATTGCAGTATATCATCGAAAGGGTGATCATTATGTCGGATGGCAATGAGCTTACTCCCGAAGATATCAGTTTCTCTCCAATTGAATCATCACAACCCCATGAGCATACGGAAAACGATGAATCCAAACTCAGCAACATCGAAAAAAATACAATCCTGAGGGTAATTGAGAAAAATAACGGAAACATCTCGAAAGCAGCCAGGGAATTGGGAATCACACGTACAGCTTTGTACAGAAGGCTAGGGAAATATGAAATTTAAGAAAAACGACCAGGGTATTTTATTGAGGGTGATGCTATTGTTTATCACGCTCCTGGCTTTAGCTTTCACAATAGTGAAGGGCCGGTACGGTTATGCTTTATTCCTTTCACCGGTTATTGTTTTCCAGCTTATCGATTTTTACCGTTTACACAAAAAAGCGGAGGATGAAGTGGAGCAGTTTGTTGAATCCATTCATTACCGGGATTTCTCCAAATTCTTTAATGTAAAACATGCACCGGTTGAAGTGCAGTCGCTGCGGCAGGGATTCAACGAAATAAATACCACGTTCAGGGATGTGAGTAAGGAAAAAGAAACCCAATACCAATACCTTCAGAAAGTGCTCGAACTGGTGGATACGGGCATACTTTCGTACGAGACCGAAAGCGGTAACATTAAATGGATGAATGAGTCGCTTAAGAAAATACTGGAAGTGCCGTATTTAAAGACTATTCATTCACTGGATAAAAGGGATCACCTGCTTTATACGCAGATTATAGGCCTGGCTCCCGGAGAGCGGATCATCAGCACCATTCACCGCGAAAAGAATAATTTAAAAGTTGTGCTATCGGCAACGGCCTTTCAAACGGAGAATATACATTTCAAGCTGATTGCTTTTCAAAATGTAAATGAAGCCCTTGAAGAAACCGAATCAAAAGCCTGGCAGAAGTTGCTGAGTGTAATGACGCACGAGATCATGAATTCTGTGGCGCCTATTTCGTCGCTTGCCAATACGCTACAAGGCTTGTTAAAACGATTTAAGCAGGATATTCCCGATCCGACAGGCATTGCCGAGGACCTGGAACTTGGAATTGATACCATTCGGAAGCGAAGCGAAGGTTTATTGAAATTTACCGAAACCTACCGAAACCTGAATAAAATTACCAAAGCGGCGCTGGCCAGGGTTTTTATCAGCGACTTGTTCGACAATATTCACCGGCTGATGCAGCCTACCCTGGAACAGAAAAACATAGATGTGAGCGTTATTCTCAAAGATCCTTTGTTATCCGTTGAAATTGACGCAGGCTTAATTGAACAGGTTCTGATAAACCTAATTCTCAATGCGATTGACGCGGTGAAAACCATAAGCGGGCCGAAAATAGTGCTGTCGGCTTACCCTGATAATGACGGCAAGGTCATTATTAAAGTGGCGGATAATGGTGCTGGTATGCCTGAAGATATGCTGGAGCAGATATTTATCCCGTTTTTTAGCACCAAGAAAAACGGCAACGGCATTGGTTTAAGCCTCTGCAAACAGATTATGATGGTACATAAAGGAACAATAACGGTTCAGTCGAAAGTAGATGAAGGAACGGCATTTTATCTGAGGTTTTAGGAAGGAGGCCAAAAACTGATAAATAGAAACTTTGCATTTAATTACTTGTAATATTGTCACATTGAGTTGCCTGCCCTGAGTTTGCCGAAGGGAAGTCGAAATGCACTTGCACAACTCTCAACGAGCATCATCAGATTATTTTAGTAGGCTTCGACTACACTTCGCATGATCCTGTCCCGTCAGGGAAGATATATATCAAGCTTTCCAGCGTTTTCAATCAATTTTAACCGGACAACAGTGATATAAAATACATAATGACTAAACAAATACCTGGACTACAAACATTTTATTATACTTTGATGCGATAAATTATCGCCGGCAATAAAAGATCTCTGCCTGCTGATGCGGTCAGGCAGGCAAGTCCCAAATGCGACAATCTTCCCCGTTTTCAGTATGATTGCCGATAAAGTATAAATCAGAAAAATGTCAATTATGTAAGACTTTCACGAAATCATGTAAGACTTTGTTTAATTGATCATTCTATTTTTGTGCTATAACAAATATTAAATTAGCTGGAAAACGAGATGAAAGAATTCTAAAACTAAAATTAGATATTTCTCTGGTCCTGAAAATTTCCGGAAAAGCTGTATCCTGCCACCCATTCCTGTTTCAAGCCCTGAAGCACCTCCACTATCGCTTAAACCTTCCCGGTATTACTATTCTAATCATTTTTTCAATAATCAAACTAATTCCCGAATCTGTGTAAATTATTTACTCTCATTTTCACTTAAAACCAAAAGTCATGGAAGAGATAGTCAATTCAATCCCTTTGAACGAACTTCAGAGCAAACTGAAACAGAAATTCCCGGAATTATCAGAAGATGATTTACATGCGAATCAGATCAGTAAAAAAGATTTGTTACAAATGGTCGGGTACAAACTCAGGAAAACAAAAGATGAGATGATGCGTATCATTCAATTTCTATAACTTGTATTTCTCCTTTGTGATCCTGACCTAATAGCCTGACAGCCAGATAATATGACAATCAATTCACAAAAC
Organism: Lentimicrobiaceae bacterium; assembly: GCA_041660125.1. Taxonomy (GTDB): domain Bacteria; phylum Bacteroidota; class Bacteroidia; order Bacteroidales; family UBA4417; genus UBA4417. The sequence continues at coordinate 43,384 of JBAZWY010000025.1, read as the reverse complement.
GCATTTTTATTCCATATTTCACATCGAAATACAATGTGTGAATTATGTAAATCATAACCGGAATTATGTAATTGATTTTGCTAGCGGTGGAGTTACTTTTATCCTACTCATCCTACACTCAACTACTCGGACATAAATCCCGAAACCTTACTGATATTAATTAATCTGTCGATCATTAACTGGTTCTGAACCTGACATAAATTACCCATAACACTAAAAGCTAAATAAAATATTCATTTATAATAAAAACAAAACAAAATGGACGAGATACTCACCCCGGAACAATGGTATGAACTCAAAGGCAGAATCAAAAAACTATACCCTGAACTTACAGAGACTGATCTGCAATATCACGAAGCTGTCGAACAGGATATGCTGACTATGGTTGCATATAGCCTTCGAAAGACAAAAGAGATTATGCTGGGAATATTGGCAAATCAATATCATCTGTCTCCGCTGAAAAATTATTGGCGCTATAGCAGGAAAAGCCATATCAGACAGAAAACAGAATAATTCTAATCAAAGAATCCTTACAACCCGAAATTACATTGTTCGATAGGACATTAGAAGAAGCATTTCTGCCTTCAAACAGGCTAACAAAAATCTGAATAGCAAGGGAAATCGAAACAGCCGGCAAAAATGAATATCCGGCACATGGCTGGTTAAAGGATCTAAATCTGACCAAAAAAATCTATCAATGATTCGATCGGCTATAAAAACTGTCGCTATTGTTGTCGCTCACCCTGATGACGAAACGCTATGGGCAGGGGGAACAATACTCAGTCATCCTTTATGGAAGTGTTTTATTGTTTGCCTTAGCCGGAAGAGCGATCCGGAACGTGCCGCAAAGTTTTATAAAGCATTACAAGTTTTTAAATGCGAAGGGATCATGGGCGATCTCGATGACGGGCCTGATCAAAAGCCATTGGATGAAAAAGAGGTTCAGCGTGTTATACTTGAATTATTGCCTGGTAAGCATTTCGACCTGCTTATTTCACATAATCCTTCGGGCGAATATACCAGGCATTTACGGCACGAAGAAGTAGGAAAAGCTGTTATTAAACTCTGGCATTCCGGCAAAATATCTGCTACCGAACTATGGGCTTTTGCTTATCAGGACGGCAATAATGCATTTTATCCCAGGGCAGTTGTAAACGCAGATGTTTTCCACACACTCACAAAAAGGATATGGTTAAGGAAATACAGCCTGATGACGGAAACATACGGATTTGATAAAAACAGTTGGGAAGCAGAAACTACACCTAAGGCAGAATCATTCTGGCAATTTACTGATCCGATTGACGCTAAACGATGGCTTGCCAATTTGAAAATGTAATAATTCGATAATATGCTAATTTGTCTATAAATCGTACTGATCATTTAAATAGAATCTTCACATTCTCAAAGTAATTCATCGGCACATAAACTCATTATCGCATAAACTCATAAATTCATTATCAAATTAATTACAATGAAAGTTTTAGTCTTATACGATTACCCGCCTTCACCCGGCGGACTTGCAACACAGGGTGATTTGCTATATAAAGGACTTCTTGAAATGGGGGTAGATACCCATGCAGTTCATTTCGAATCACCACAGGAAAAGGAATGGTATTATCGTTGGTTTGAACCGGATGTTGTTGTTGGTGTTGGTTATTGGGGACACACGCCACAATTGGTGCTCCACCCGCAACGATATGGCGTGCAGGCGGTTCCATGGCTGGTGGCTGATGGATATATTGCAAATTACCAGGAGGTTTTAAATGAACTCCCGCTGATACTTGTTACTTCAAATTGGGTAAAGGAGATGTATGTCCGTGACGGTATTAAAGGCGATATTATTGAAGTGTTACCAGTAGGATGCAACACAAATAGTTTTATTCCTTTTAGTAAGAACGATCCGAAAATTTTGGCCGTTCGCGAATCACTGGGAATTTCGCCCGATCAGTTAATGATTCTCACTGTAGGTGGAGACGCCGCATCAAAAGGTGCCCAGGAAGTAATGCAGGCCCTTGCTATCATTGATACAAAAGCTCCCGATTGGAAATATGTATGTAAAGTTTGGCCTCAACCACGAACCCAGCTTCAAAACCTGGCCGATCTGCAATTAGCAACAAACCTGGGTATCGAAAAAAATGTCACATTTACAACTAACAAAATTTCGCGAAATTACATGCCTTACCTGATTGGAGCCTGCGATATTTATGCAGCGCCGTCGCGGCTCGAAGGTTTTGGAATGCCCCAGGTCGAAGCTGGAGCTTGCGGGAAACCGGTAATAAGCCTCAAAGCCATGGGAATGCTGGATACACTTGTACACGGCGAAACGGCATTCCTGGCAGAAGTGGCACAAAAAATTGTTGTTAACGAAGTGATGGTAGGAGATGAATCCGGTTTTGAAGATAAACACCGGGTGGTATTTAATACCCCACGAACTGTTGATTACAGGGCCAATGTTCAGGATATCGCCAAATATTTGTTGATGCTCATGACTGATTCTGCTTTACGCGATAAAATGGGCAAAGCTGGCCGGAAACGTGTAGTTGAAAAATTCGACTACCGGGTTGTTGCAAAACGGTTTGTTCAGATTATGAATGATAAATTAGGAATTAGTTAATTTGTGGATGTGTGGATTTGAAGATTTGAGAATGAAAACATTTTACATGGAGTTGTATAAATAATCAATTGTTTTAAATCCAAAGTCTCAAATTCCATCCCACCACGGCGGGACAAATTCCAAATCACCATTCTTCCATACTCACATTCCCGCATTTTCAAATTTTCAAATTATTTAACTCATGCCATCCGACCATTCGAAAGAAATTGAAGAAGCAAAGAAAGCCGCCATCGAAGTGTTGCTTCATAATGCTCACGGACCTTACCACGGACTTCCACGCACTGCCGGCTGGGGATATCCTGAACCATATACCAGGGATTTAATGTTTTCCATCTTTGGAATTGCTGTTTCAGGCAACCTTGAACTACTCGGCAGCATCCGTAAAGTGCTGGAAACGCTTGCAAAAAACCAGACAGAGCATGGTCATATTCCTTCGCTGGTGCATGATAAAGAGGACCGTGGTTCCAGCGATACTACTCCGTTGTTTTTATTAGGTGTTGGCATTTTCAGAAAAGTATCAGGGGAACCGGATTTCCTGCAAACAGCCGTCGAAAAATCATTGATATGGATGGAATACCAGAGCCCTTCGGATCGTTACCTGGTTGCCCAGCAACCTACCAGTGACTGGCGCGATGAGCAATGGGTTACCGGATATGGATTGTTCGTTAACACTTTGGTTTACAGCTATCTCAGGCTCCTTGGGCATAACGAAAGAGCCTACAATATGTATCACGAAATGAAACGGTTTACCTTCACGGCCGGAACAATTCATCACCATGTCCACGAAGGCCTGGTTGTAAAACATAAACCTTATTTTGCATTTTGGGCATACAAAATATACAGCAGCGAACATTTTGATCTGCTTGGTAACAGCCTGGCTATTCTCAGCGGATTAGCATCACCTTCCAGAGCTAATGAAATGGTTTCATGGATTGAAGAGGAATGTATAGAAATGAGGGAAAGAGGTGAATTAACAGTCGATCTCCCGCCAAATTTCTTTCCTTATATTCAACCCGAAGATCCTGACTGGCTTCCAAGATATAAAATCTATAACAATCCCGGCGATTATCATAATGGCGGTATCTGGCCCTTTATATGCGGGTTTTATGTGGCAGCTCTGGTAGCTGCAAAGAGATATACACTGGCCAGAGAAAAGCTCATTGTTCTCACGCACCTCGTAAAATTTTCAAGTACAGGAACAGTAAGTTTTGGCTTTAACGAATGGATCAAAGCCCAGGACGGTAAACCAATGGGACAGGACTGGCAGACCTGGAGCGCGGCACTTTACCTGTATGCCGCAAAATGCGTTGAAGAACAAGGAACTCCTTTTTTTGATGAGATGCGCAAATCTACGTCGGAAACAAAAACATCGAAATAGATCTTGTTCCTGATAGCGTTCAGCTAAAACCGGAATTTCTTCATGTTTAGCATACAAAAAAAGACCGCCTCTTTATACGAGAGGCGGTCTTTTTGCATTTAAGTTTTGTTATTAAAACCTGTATCCCAACGAAAGTCCATACCCGGTATTTTTAACCGATGACTTATCATCATTAATCCTCTTATCTTCGGGATTAATTTTCACCATTCCGAGTTGAGCATTCAACTGGAAAAATAATCCTTTTGAAATTTCAAAACCGGCAAAAATATTACCTCCTATATCTAATGCTTTGAAGTATGGTGTTAATAAACCATCACCTGATTCCACCGTGTTTTTAAATACAATATCGTTCTCAACAGTAACTGAGCCACCTTCAATTTTCACCTTGCCACCTATTCCATATCCAACATAAGGTCCAAAACCCACCATTACAAATCCATTCCCCAGCGCACCTTTGTAAACCAGGTTCAGAGGCATTTCAATATACGAAATCTTTGTTGTGCTCGTGTATGTAGTGCCTAAGACAGAAGAAGTGTTTTTTGCACCTTTGGTTGAATAAATCAATCCTGGCTGAAAATAAAATTGTGGGGCGATTGGAATCTGAACATTAACTCCGGCATGATAACCCACAATTATATCATTTGTAAGTTTGTCGCCGTTGGCATCGGTTCCATTCAAATTCTGGAAATTTACTCCGCCCAGTATGCCAAAGGACGATTTAACTGTGCTTTGAGCAATTGCTATGGAACCTGTAAGCAAAAGTATCAGTATTAAAGGAAAAAATCTTGTTTTCATAGTAAGTAATTTTAGATTTATAGATTAGATTTATTTAGCTGCTTCTTTTTCTGCTTCAGCCTTCATTTTTTCATTAGCTGTGATAAGGAATTCTACCCTGCGGTTTTGTGATTGACCATCCTCTGTATTGTTATCATATTTAGGCATCGTTTCACCATATCCGATTATTGAAATTCGATTGGCAGCTATTCCGTTATTACGTAAATAATCGGACACTGCACTGGCACGCCTTACTGAAAGTTTCTTGTTATACCCTTCACTTCCTTTGCTGTCAGTATGTCCCTGAACCTGAATATCCGTATCAGGATAGGTATTTAAAACTGTAACCAGTTTATTAAGGTTTGTTGTGGCTTCAGTTGAAAGACTTGATTTATCAAATCCAAACAAAACTGCGCTGCTGAATTCAACAACAATACCTTCGCCAACACGTTCAACTTTTGCATCGGGAACGGTTTTCTTTATTTCCTCAGCCTGCTTGTCCATCTGGTGGCCAATTACAGCACCGGTAGCTCCTCCAACTGCAGCTCCAATGATTGCACCCAGAGCTGTATTACCAGAAGCCTTTCCTATTACAGCCCCCATAGCACCCCCGGCTGCAACACCAACGGCTCCGCCTTTCTGTGTTTTATTTAATGACGAACAGCCCGAAAACATCAGGGAAGCACTCAAAACCAGGATCAAACTCATTTGTACTTTTTTCATAATCATAGATTTATTTAGTTATTTAAACATTTTGCAAATAAGACCTTCCTCCTTGCGCAGAGGAATCAAATAAATTTCCGTGATTAATACCAATCATCATTCCGGCGACTGTCAAGGCTCTACCTTCATTTGTAACTGTCATTAAATCATTCATTTATCTCTTGAGTATGTAGGTTGGTTATCATTAGTTATCAGTTTGCAAAATTGGTCACTTATTTAACGGTATGTGTTACACAATTTTATTTAATTGTTGCATTATTCACACTTATCCAGGTTAAATGGGGAATTAGTTAATAAAAGGTATTGTTATTTAATATCCATTCCATCAAGTGAGAATATTAATATCGAAAATCAAGCCTTTCTGATAGTGTGAATTATATAAAAGATTTAAATTATTATGTAATTTTTTTTGAGCCTTAACCCCTGAAATTTGTAGAAAATTATTTTTCAGTTACTTAAAGCATAGTATCATGACAGCAGTTGAATTTCAATATAAATTAATCAGCCTCCAGGAGCCACTGATGAGGTTTGCTCATAGTTTAACAGCTAATGAGGATGATGCAAAAGACCTGGTACAGGAAACTTTCCTCAAAGCGTTGAAATATTACGATACATTTGTTCATGAGACTAATTTCAAAGGATGGATCTGTACCATTATGAGGAATACCTATATCAACGAATATCGCCGTTCGTTCAGGTATATTATATTCAGAGACAATTCAAAATCAGAGCAATCACAGAATGAAGTACATGCTTCCGGGTCTGATGACCCCAATTCCATATACAGATCAAAAGAACTTGAACATATTATCAATTCACTTCACGATGATTTAAGACTGCCCTTCAAAATGCACCAGGAAGGTTTCAGATATAAAGAAATAGCTGAATCACTTCGCATGAATATTGGAACTGTAAAGAGTAGAATTTTCGTAGCCAGAAGGAAAATGATGAAACAGTTGAATTGATACAAAGAAATCCTGGTTTGATTTTCTCCATACTCATGAAATTATATTTTTTTTAAACAGATACTTGCCTGTTCCTCCAAACAAAAAACATCCGTTTCATTCTTTCGGCATTTAATCCGCTTAATAAACATTTAAGCATACTACTTTGATAATGTATGAATTATGTAACTTTTTTATAAAGTTGTGTAACATTTACTATTTGTTGCCATACTACTTTTGGTTCTGATTTATTTACTCAGAATACAATCCAAACGATCACCTATTTTCTCAGTTCCATCGTTTTTTAAGAAATTAACTCAAAGTACTATGAAAGCAAGAACGAAAATTTTAATACTATTACTGGCAGTTGTTTTGTTACCTGCAATAATGCCTAAACAAATATTAGCACAGCAATTTGATATCAGTTACCAGGTTTTCTACGACCAATTAAGCCCTTACGGCCAGTGGATGGACAATCCGGCATATGGTTATGTATGGGTGCCTGACGCAGGGCCCAACTTCGTTCCGTATTCGACAGCAGGCCATTGGATAATGACGGAATATGGCTGGACCTGGGTATCTGATTATAATTGGGGATGGGCGCCATTTCACTATGGCCGCTGGGATTATGATGATTACGTGGGGTGGTTCTGGGTACCTGATACTGAATGGGGACCTTCGTGGGTAGTCTGGAGAAGAGCCGAGGGCTATTATGGCTGGGCACCTATGCAACCAGGCATTAGCCTCAATGTATATTTTGGAAACGATTATAACATGCATAACGACCACTGGATGTTTGTCCGCGACAGGGATTTTCAAAGAACCAACCTCAATCGCTACTATGCCGACAGAAGTGTTAGTCAAAGGATCATTGTAAATTCAACTGCAATAAATACCACCTATATTGATAACAGCCGACATACTACCTATGTTTCAGGGCCAACCAGGAACGATGTACAAAGAAATACAGGTAAAACTGTAAACCGGGTTGCAGTTCAGGAATATAACAAGCCGGGAGAAAGATTAAATAAAGGACAATTGCAGATATACAGGCCCCAGGTTGTAAAGAACTCTGAGAACGGGCGCAGACCTATTCCAACACGAATAGCTAACAAACAGGATGTAATACAGCATTCAGGAAGAAATATAAATACTCAACAACACAGTACAATTCCAAAAAATACCAACGCCAGGCAACAGGAGCAACAGCAGGGAAAACAGGAAATGAAATTGCAGCAACAAAGGCAAAAACAGAAAATAGATCAGAAACGTCCACAACAAAAACAACAGGATCAACGCAAGCAACAGCAGGATCAGCAGAAGCAACGACAAGATCAGCAGAAGCAACGACAAGATCAGCAAATGCAACAGCAGAATCAGCAAATGCAAGAGCAACGACAGCAGAATCAGCAAATGCAACAGCAACGACAACAGGATCGGCAAAATCAACAGCAAGATCAACAGAAGCAACAGCAGAATCAGCAAATGCAACAACAACGGCAACAGGATCAGCAAAATCAACGGCAGGATCCACAGAAGCAACAGCAAAAACAAAGGACACAACCCAATTCCGTTAAATCACGGAGAAACAATACTGGTACTCAGCCTGCACAGCCAAATAATACAAAAGAAACGCCTAAAGCCAGTGAAAGAAAACGAGCTAAGAATGATAAGACTAAAAAGCCGCCAAAAGGAAACATAAATTAATAAATGCATGGAAAGATTGAATATCTCTTATTTTTTCAGTCAACTTAAGAGAACCCGGCTGTAAAAACAGTAACTGTCATTAATATAAATCATAAAGCAAATTATCTGAAATTCTGCTCTTCATGCCAGGTTTTGTGCGGGAAAATTTAAGGTTAGGTAAGTCGAATTACCTTGAATACTCTTACACTTTTAAGGCAATACCAGTCATATCAAAGTTTAAAATCCGGCACTCAATTCAGGTAATTTAAACATAAAATAAGGTAGTATGAATAACAAACAGCTTTTTTTAAAGGATAATTCGAGATTAGTCAATATATCCTCTTTTGGCAAAAACAGCAACTTTAAAACTACAGTTTTTGCCAGCGAAAATGAAAGTTCAAACGCTTCCGAAGAAAATAAACTATCGCTGCGCTTAAAAGAACTGGAAGAAGTCAACGCTCAATTGAAGATACTTATGGAAGTCCAAACAGCCAAACTAGACGAAGTTGTTGCTACAAACGCTAAATTCCTTTCTGTTCTGGCACACGATTTACGAAGTCCGTTCCAATCTATTATTGGCGCCCTCGATTTATTGCAGGACGGCTATAATGACTATGATGAAATTCAAATTGAGACCTATATAAATATGGCTACCAATTCAGCTAATACTACATTACGACTTCTGGAAAACCTGTTATCGTGGACTTCTTTACAAAACACAGAGAAAAACTTCAATCCGGTAAAAATTGATTTACACGAAGTAGTTTTGAGTGAAATAGAGAGTGTCAGTTCTTCTGCCACACAAAAACTAATAACGCTCAATCATACCGTTAAACCCAAATTATTTGTAACTGCCGACCTTCAAATGGTCAAAACGATACTCCGTAACCTGATCAATAACGCAATAAAATACTCCTACCTTGGCGGCGAAATAATTATAAGTGCAATTGGGAACGACAAATGTATTGAAATTGATGTAATAGATAATGGAGTTGGAATTTCACAAAATGTTCAGAGAGATCTCTTTCAGCATACTGAGTTGTATTCAACCAGGGGCACAAAAAATGAGTATGGTACAGGGTTGGGCCTAATGATTTGCAAGGAATTTGTCGAAATGCATGGTGGGAATATCCGGATCGAAAGTGAACCAGGCAAAGGAAGCAAAATCAGATTTACGCTGCCACATTCAATCTAAAATTAAGCTATTACATGGAATTTTCAGTATTGTTCTATAAATAAAACTTTCCCCATTTTTAAAGAAATCCCATTTATTCCCTAATCATCATGTTTAAATGTATTGTGAGTGGTGAATATGTGTGAATCATATAACACTTAACTGAAATTGTGTAATACTTTGCCGAACTAAAGGGCTCAGCTTTGTACCCATATAAAAATACATTCAATACCTCATCTAATTGCTAAGAAAAATGACGACGTATATGAAAATAATATACATAATGTAATTACTGCTTAATTAACCTGTGTTATTCGTGCAGAAGATAAAAGATAAAAGTAAAAAGATAAAAGTCAGGCAGTTGCAACCATTTTCATAATTTATTTTGTAAAGATGATTTTTACGATTGCCTTCATGATGTTTTGACCCTTTTGTCTTTATCCTTTTATCTTTTGTCTTTTTTGAAGTTTATAAATTAATCAAGTTAAATTAATATTCATCTAAACCAAAAAAAATGAACTCAATTGAAATTAAAAACAAAAAATCAGCCATGCTTAAAGGAATATTGTATGCAGTATTCTTTATCTCAGTGATTGCACTACTACCCGCCTGTAAAAAAGATAATAATGACAAGGCACATCTTTCGATACGCATGACGGACGCACCCGCAAACTATGATGCCGTTATGGTGGATGTGCAAGGTGTGGAAGTGATGGGTGACGGAGGAAACCTTGTAATGCTCAATACAAACGCAGGCATTTACAATCTGCTTGATTTTACCAACGGAATGGATACACTGATCGCTTCAGCAGACCTAAATGCTGGTTCAATTTCACAAATTCGTTTGATATTGGGAACTGAAAATTCGGTAATGGTTGACGGCGTAGTTTACCATCTTAGCACTCCAAGCGCAGAGCAATCGGGATTAAAACTACAGATTCACCAAACATTTGTAGCAGGTGTTTCTTATAATATTCTGCTCGATTTTGATGCAAATCAATCCGTCGTTTTACAAGGTAACGGCGAATATAAGTTGAAACCGGTTATCAGAACCATTAATGCTGCAATAAGCGGTTCTATTAAAGGCAGTATATCACCAATTAGTCTGGGCACCACCGTTACAGCTACATCTAATGGTGTTGTTTACTCTACTGTAGCCAATTTAAATGGTTATTTTATGATTGCCGGGCTTCCTGCAGGAACCTATGATATTACTGTTACTCCTGCGCTTCCTCTTCTGCCTGTTACCATCACCGGTAAAACAGTTGTTATCGGAGCAGCGACTGACTTGGGAATAATTATTTTCTAAAGTATTAATTACCAAATAACAAAGAGGCTGTAAATTTGCAACAGCCTCTTTTTTTTGTGCCCTTAAAAAATATGTGAATAATGTAACTCTTTTAAAAAATTATGTAACATGCAAGCCCTGACATGGCGGTACTTTTATGCCAAATAATTTTTCTAAATAAGTACAAATAATTTAATAATTATGAAACCTACAATAGGAATTTCCGACCACGATCTGGGAACAGCTGATTTTGTTACCGGTTTGATGGAAAAGCATAAGAATAGCAGATGGATGATCAGCACATCTGAATATTATGATGAAACGGAATCTGAATTAAACAAGTCAGTCTCAAAATAATTGTCATATAAATGCTCTATAAAAAACCATTAAAATGAAAACGACAAAACTCAAAAAAGTTCTGATTGCACTGGATTATGATCCAACGGCAAAAAAAGTGGTAGAATCAGGTTTCTCTTTGGCCACAGCTATGAAAGCGGAAGTAACCTTGCTGCATATAATATCCGATCCGGTTTATTATGCATCAACAGCATACTCCCCTATTATGGGACTTTCAAGCGAAATGGAAATTTTCCCGATGCAATTAGATAATATTGAAGGATTGAAAGAAGTTTCACAGCATTTCCTGGAAAAATTCAAACGTCACCTTGGTGATGAAACCATTAAAACTTTGGTAGAAGAAGGCGATTTTGCATCAACTATATTAAAGACCGCTAAAAGTATTCATGCTGATGTTATCGTTATGGGCTCGCACAGCAAGAAATGGTTAGAAAATATAGTTATGGGAAGCGTTACCGGTAATGTTTTACGACACACAACGATTCCGCTTTTCATAGTCCCTACAAAGAAACCGGAATAAATTATATCCTGATGCAAAACCTGGCAGGCTTTATACCCTGCCAGGCATTGATACGCTTATACTGTCGTTCTATTTAAATAATTGATGCATTATGAAAGATAATCAGAATAACAGGAACCTACCTGTTAAACAGGCGGGTAAAGAAGAGAAAGAAAACCTTATCGGATATCCGGCTTCGCCTGCAGGTGAAGATATTTATAATAAATACCAGGAAGAGAGGGACATTAATCCGGAAGATATTTCAAAGTCGAAAGCTTTAAATGAAAATGATCAGGTTGATCTGAATCACGAAAAGAATTTCATTACTGATGTACCTGGTAGCGACCTTGATGTTCCGGGCTCGGAATTAGATGATGAAATGGAAAAAATTGGAAGTGAAGATGAAGAGAATAACTATTACAGTTTAGGTGGTGATGATCATAATGATCTGGATGAGAACCAGTGAGAATAATTGGCCGAATCAATATGGGAAGGTTCTGTTTAAGAGTATTGTTGAAAAAGATTGAAATGTAGCAATAGTTGTTGATTCTATTTGATTCTCAAATCTGCAGGATTCTATCTGCTGTCCCAAAGAGTATGAACAATTATCATTTCAATAGTCACTTCATAGAACAATATAAATTCATCAACTATTAATCCACGAACTGCTTCTAATTCAGTCTTTATGCCAATTTCTGGTTGTTAAAGGGGCAAGATATTATTTTGAGGTGCTGGGCGATATTATCACCTGAATAGCAACTCTTCTATTAATTTTGATTTTGTTCTTTTGTCATGACACAAAAGAACCAAAAAGTCTAGGCTTAATATAAATTTCACACATCTGTACACCTCGGTAAAGGCTCGCAAAACAAGGCTTGAAAATTTGGGAACAACGTCCTGAAAGCACGTGAAGCTGGTGTTTTGCTTCGCACATGCCCGCGCTGTTTACCTTCGGCTACATCTGTTGTGAAATTTCTATTAGGCCGATCCCTACACCCTGAAAATTGTGCTCAGAGCCAAGCCGTTATTCCTCAGTGTCGCCATAAGTGTAGATTTTATTCGAAAGGATTGGCATTAGAAAAATATGTTAGCGTTTCTTGACGGAGGTATGTGCGAAAGCCATTGCCCCGCATTTTGCGGGGATACACAGCAACGACAAATGTCTGGATTTGTGCCAATCTTTCATGCCTTGTATTGCGAGAAGATACCTCCGGCTTAGAAACGCAACATATTTTTCGAAAGCCTTGAATTTTTGTTACTTTTTGTTCAAGCAAAAAGTAAGAGAAAAAAAATATATTCAATCCAATATTAACAAAAACAATCAAATTTCTTTAAAATCTCATACATCAAAATTTGTTTCCAGCACATCAAAATAATATGTAACCGTTAAAGGAGAAGCGATAATTCCTTATTAAATTTCGTATAGAGCTTTTTAGAATAGGTTTTACTCTTATTTCGTTCAGTATAGAATTCAAGAATTATTAATAGTTTAACTCTGGCTCTATGAGACCAGACTATTTTCCGCTTAGCTATTTATTAAATTCTTTGTCAAGTTCAACTTGTTCAACGAAAAGTCCTAATTCAATTTCTTTCTGGGATTCCATTATTTCAAATCGTTGTTCAGGCGTCAGTGAAAGTGTCTGAGTTTGAGTCTTTGTGTCCAGAATAGTCTTTATAGCATTTAAAAATGACACGTCATTAATCTCTGCTATCCTATTTATCAATAATTTTTTTAGTGCAATTGTTGTCATGTTTCAATGGCTTTCATACTGTAAAGGTAAGATATTTTTTGCTAAATAATTCGTGTCGGCCGTTTTTTACAATTATGCCAACGGTTGAGTATAAGACAAGTGCAGGATTAAATTGTTGCTCAACTGTCAACCAGTACTACTTGTCCCGATTTTCCGGGAACCCGTCCCAATTTTTCGGGAACCTGTCCCGATTTTTCGTGAAAAGCATATAAAGATTTCAAATATTTCAACGAACACGCAACTTAGCGAAGCGGTCTCTTGAGCGCAGCTCAAAAACCCGCATTTGCTATAGCGTTGGCTAGCCACTGGTTTTTATTTTCTGAAGTATAACTCTTTGAAGTAGTCATAATATACCCAAGGGAAAAATAATCTCCAAATTTCACTCCATTTCATTAAATCCTTTTGCACTAGTCTCATTCCATCTATTGTAATTCGATATGGAATTGCATAGGTCAACAATAAAATTACAAATAAAGAAGCATTTCCAGTCGTTGAAACCCAAATTAATAAAGCGATTGGTGCAAGTATCGCAAAATAGTAAATACCGATATTCTTCATGTTTTTAAGATTAATTAAATTATTAGTGTGTCTTGGTTCTCATTAAAACATATTTTCACAATAAGTTAGCTAAAATGCTTAATCGATTTCTACTTTTGTTGTTTTATTTTCGAAAATATTCCTTTTGTCTTTTCTTCTTTCTGTTACATTTTCTCTTCAAATATAATTCTAGTTTCGTCGCGGTGTCATAAACCCTGGTTCGCGCGCTCTTTATTTCAGACGCATGCGGGTAGAATTTTTCTTGGCTATACTTCTCTTTACCGCCGATATTTTATTCTTTTTTAATGATTTTTTTGTCTCCCTAACTTAAAGAATCTGATTGCTATACTAATTAACCACGGCATAAGTGGAATTATAGATAAAAAAGAAAGAACAAACCCTAATTTTCCAAAAGTTGGAGGAACAAGCATTAAAACACCCATCATAAGTCCAAGCCAACCTGTTACCTTAGTAAAAATAGTGCTTTTAAGCATTACAATCGAAAAAAGAATAATGGTCACTCCTCCTAAAAAGTAGCTGACATTAAAACAAGTCCCATTGTATATGGTAAGCATTGTCTGTCCGATAGTCAACAAAGTAGCCCTTTCTGTTTCACTTGTTGCTATTGAATATTGATTACTTAAATTCAACATGCTAAATAAAGCTTCTCTTGATATTATATAAAGGGTTACACTGATAATTGCAAAAATAAGTCCAAGAGTAGCTAACACTTTGTTGCGCTCTTTGAGTAAAAAATATAAGCCGACATAAACCAGTATAAATAAAAGGTTATCGACTGTCAAGCTCAGATCAAGGTCAAGAAAACCAAGAAATGTATTTTTTTGAAATAAGTCAAAATATTGAATTACCGTCGTTGGCGGTGGAGATATAAAATAAACAGCCGCTTGAAAGGGTATTACAGCAAACAAACCAATTGATAAAAAACCTAGAATTCTTAAATAGGGTTTTAATTGAACGTCATAGACTAAATTTTTAGTTTCCATAATTTTCCTTCCATTGTTAAATTAACAAATAAGTAATGGTAATTAAATAATGAGCCATAATCTGAACATTGCACTCAACCAATCCCTCTAAACAATAAAAAATACCTCTTTCCTTCTCCTTGTTATTGCTCCGGTTTGCGTGCAGCTTATTTTCTGCGGCGTGCGGGTAAGCAAACTTACAAATTCCACCTCAATTATTTATTTAATTGTATTCTATATTTATCCTGGATTTCCATTGCCTCATCCTGCTGCCGCGCGAATCCCTTCGCGAGGCCCTATCAATACAAAAAATACCAGCAACCTCTCAGCCGCTCGGATTTTCACTTTCCACTGTATCAGAAACCTGTAACATGAAATCTTCAAGCCCATCCGAACCATGTGTGAATCATGTAATTCTTCCCTGCAATTGTGTAACGCATACCGGTTTTATTCAACTCACCTTTGTACTGTGATAATAGATTCACTACCTAAAATTCAATAAAATGAAAACAACAGAAATTTTTCTTAATACTAAGAAAAGCAATACCGGAGAAACCCGGAAAAAAGCAAAAACAGGCAAAGAATTAAAATATTTGCTCATCCTCTTTATGTTATCATGGGTATGTTTCCTTCCCTCTTGTGCCGTTGCTGTTCGTACACCCGAACCCACTATAGTTGTTGAAAGCCACAACCACAGGATGTTCCACAGAAATCACTATCGTCGCTCACACATTGAGTACCATGACCGGGATGACCATCACAGGTAGATATTTTATATTGAGCCATCCGGCTTGATAAATAATAGGCCAACTGGCAAGTAAATTATTGAATAGCAATAGATCATTCAAAACAATTTTAAGTACCATTACAATGCAAAAAGAGAAATTAGAAAAATTAGCAGCTGAGAAGAGCAATCCATGTGTTACCATTTCGTTGAATACCCATCGTACGCATCCTGAAAATACACAGGATGCCATTGCTTTAAAAAAGCTGTGCGATGAAGCGGAAGAACGACTGGTTCGTGAGTTTGGGAAGAGGCCGATTGCACCGTTATTGGAAAAATTAAAACTGATTCCATCCGAAATTAATGAAAACAACAACCTGGATAGTCTGCACATTTTCCTTTCAAATACTACACAGGAAATTTTCAAATCTACCTGGCCTACCAAAGAGGATAGGATATTTATATCTGATTCATTCGGCATCGGCCCTATAATTAAATCAATTCACAGAAGTGTCGATTATTTAATTCTCGTAGTTTCGCAAGGCGGTGCAAAAATGTTTGAAGCAACAAACGATGCTGTCGTTTCTGAAATACTGAATGATTATTTTCCGTTTACCGAAAATCCTCATTTCAACACCGAACCCGAGAAACTAAGCGATCCGAAATCAACTGACAACATGGTTCGTGAGTTCCTGAATAAAGTGGATAAGGCGGCTGTGAAAATGTTTTATCAAACCAATCTGCATTGTGTGGTTATATGTACCGACGACAATTACAGCAGGCTTATGCAAGTAGCCGACAAACCCGATATTTATGCCGGACATGCTAATATCGATTATAATAACCAGGGCAAGCTTCATATAGCTGAACAAGGCTGGGAAATTGTGAAGGAAATACAAACAAAGCGCGAAAAAGCAGCTATTGAAGAAATAAAGGATGCGATAGGCCATAATAAGGCAATCACCGGTTTGTCCGAAATTTACAAAGCCGCGAAAGAAGGCAGGGGCGAATTGTTACTTGTTCAGAATGACTCCGGCCAGGCTATAAAAATGACAAGGGATGATTCATTCGAATTAGTTGATGATGTAACCCAGCCCGGAGTAATTGATGACATTACCAGCAAAATTGCCATAGAAATATTCACGAAAAAAGGCCGTGTAGTTTTTACCGATCTAGATGAATTGAAAGGACTTGGTGATGTTGTTCTGAAAACACGCTATTAAAAAGGGTTAATAGTTAATGGAAAAAAGAAAATAGTGAATAGACTTACACGGTCAAAAAATCGTGCTAATTGGAACTAACCGGAGTAAAAATTACTATTAGAAAGGTTGAAAAATGGTCTTTGTAATAGCTTCATATACAGTTGTTTATTTTTTAGTTAGATGAAAGTGAATAATGCTCGTCTGCAATAAGCCCCTCCGGGGTTTGGGGTCTCCTGTCAACTCAGTGAAAAGTGAAAAGTGAAGAGTTTACCCTGTGGAATAAAGCGAAGCTATTCAACAGAGTGAATAGTGAAAAGTGAAAAGTGAAGAGTTTACCCTGTGGAATAAAGCGAAGCTATTCCACAGGGTGAATAGTGAATAGTTTACCCTGTGGAATAAAGCGAAGCTATTCAACAAGGTGAATAGTGAAAAGAACAAAAGGAAAAATATCAGCCTGATTATTGCGTATCTTTGGATATTAAACTCTTAATTTCTCAAAAATCTTAACCTGGCTAAATAAGTTCAGCGAAAATAAACCCTACTCTTTGTCCGCAATAGCTATCGGATCAGCCAACACCCAGGCCTTTGAACCTTGAACGCCGAAGGCCTTTGAACCTTGAACTATTGCACTTCGGCTCCGCTCAGTGCCCTTGAAACCTTAAACCCTTGAACCTTGAACGCCGAAGGCATTTTAACTTTTGAACCATTTTCCATTAACTATTAACTCTTTCTCAAAAGCCATGGATTTCGTCGATTATTATAAAATTCTGGGTGTAGATAAAACGGCAACGGACAAGGATATCAAAAGTGCCTACCGGAAATTAGCCCGAAAGTATCATCCTGATTTAAATCCTGATGATAAGGATGCGAAAAGAAAATTTCAGCAAATAAATGAAGCCAACGAAGTACTGAGCGATCCCGAAAAGCGGAAGAAATTCGATCAATACGGTAAGGACTGGCAACATGCTGACGAATTTGAAAAGCAGAAACAATACCAGGGACAACCAGCCGGTTTTGGTGGCCAGCGGTTTTCCGGGGCCCAATCCGAAGGCGATTTCTCCGACTTTTTTGAATCATTGTTTGGCGGTTCTGCAGGTGGAAGCCGGAGCAGGCAAGCCAAATACCGCGGCGAAGATTTTAATGCCGAATTACGACTCGAACTTATCGATGCTTATAAAACTCAGAAACAAACCTTAACGGTAAACGGCAAAAAAATACGGATCACCATTCCTGCCGGCATCGAAAACGGGCAAACCATTAAAATTCCGGGGCATGGAGGTCCGGGAAGAAATGGCGGGCCAAACGGGGATCTTTATATTACCTTTTCAATTGCCAATCACCCCAGTATTAAAAGATTAGGAGATAATTTATACTCAACTGTTGATCTTGATTTATATACCGCAGTGCTCGGAGGCGAAATTACAATAGCTACTTTAGATGGACAGGCAAAACTGAAAGTAGCCCCCGAAACGCAGAATGGAAGTAAAGTGAAACTTAAAGGCAAAGGATTCCCTGTTTATAAAAATGAAGGCCGTTTTGGTGATTTTATTGTGACCTGGAACATCAAAATGCCTACCCATTTAACTGACAAACAAAAGGAGTTATTTACCGAATTATCAAAATCTTAAAACGTTAACCATGCAAACCGAATATTTAGTTGCTGTTGATGAGTTCTGTGCCAGTCACAACATTGAGGTTTCATTTATCAGTTCGTTACAGCAAAACGGGCTGATAGAAATTACCACCATCGAGCAAAACGGATTTATCGACGCAGCACTACTTCCGCAAGTGGAGAAATTTATCCGTTTTTACTATGAACTGGATATTAACATCGAAGGCATTGAAACCATTACTCATATGCTGGATCGTATTCGTTCCATGCAGGAGGAAATAATTGCACTTCGCAACCGGCTTCGCCTGTACGAATTAAACGAATAATTATTAATTCCCATTAATACAGAAGTTCTGCCTTTCTTGTATATATAATGAGGTTAGCCATCATTAACATCTATTTTTGCAACTGTCTAAATTATATTGAATGTTCTGATTTAAGAACAAGGAACAAGGATTTACAATTTACAAAGTAGCAGAAATCAGCAGTTTGAACATACATCCTAAATCAAAAATCGTTGATCCTTGTTCGATATTCATAGAAATTAATGGTTTTGGAATTAAGTTTAGAAATTTAGAAGACAGTCACTTAATTTATACATAGTTTAATATCTCCCGATGATTTACTATTCTTCTTCCTGTTTCTTTCAATCAATCTCTTACTTCGTAATTCCGGTTCTAGCCAACCTGTGAATGATGTAACTCTTTCTATTAATTATGTAATACTTTCGAATGTAATTGAATGCACCTTTGCATTGTGAAAATAATTTCACGTTTGTTCCGCCAGTGCGGGGATTAAAACACAACAAAATGAATTCTACTGAGGTAAAAGGAAACTGGAATGAGCAAAAAGGCAAGCTCAAACAGAAATTTGGATTTTTAACCGACAATGACCTGATGTTTGAAGAAGGCAAGGAAGATGAGATGCTCGGAAGACTTCAAATCAAGCTTGGCAAAACAAAAGATGACCTGAAAAAATTTATAGCAGAACTTTAACCATCAATCTCATGCATGAAAAAGTGCCGTTTAGCAGGGACATTTCGCTGAACGGCATTTTTTGAACTCATTTACCAACAATAATTAAATCACCAAAAACCACACAAAATGAAAAAAACAATTATTACTATCGCTGTAGCTTCAATTCTTATTGCAGGTTCAGTATTTACAAGCTGTAAATCGCCGGCGCAGAAAGAAGATGCTGCTCAACAAAATTTAACTGAAGCACAGAACGAAGCTAATATTGAGTCACAAAAAGTGGCAACTGCCGAAGAATGGGCTGCATTTAAAAATGAAGCAGATGCAAAAATCAAGAGCAATGAAGACCGGATTGCTGAATTAAACGTAAAATTGAATAAACCGGGGAAGATTCTTGATCCTATTTACAAGAAAAGGATTGAGACACTGGAAGAGCAAAACAGGCACCTGAAAGTCCGACTTGATGTTTATGAAAAAAACAATAGCGATTGGGAAACATTCAAACGTGAATTTAATCACGATATGGATGAACTTGGAAAAGCATTGAAAGACTTTACGGTTGATAATAATTAGTAAGTCAATAAGTTAATCTGCAGGTGGGCCGAAAAGCTCACCTTTTTTGTTTATCGGGTTCTGATCTGTATAATTAAAAAGCTTGTTGGCGATAACTATCCGGTTCAATATTCCCAACAACGATGCAAATGTGTGAATAATGTAACTCTTTCCCTTAATTGTGTAACGCTTTCTGTTGATAACAGCATCACCTTTGTATCGTGATAATCAAATCACGCTTGTCCTGTAAATGGCAGGAGTTAAGACTAAAATTAATCAAAATGAATACTTCAGGAGTAATAGGGAACTGGAATGAACGAAAAGGTTTACTCAAAAAAAAATTCGGATTTTTAACCGATAATGACCTCATGTTTGAAGATGGCAGGAAAGAAGAAATGCTTAGAAAACTTCAAATAAAGCTTGGTAAAACAAAGGAAGAATTAATAAAGATCATTGGGGATTTTTGATTGGCGGAAAAACAATTATAGATTAAAAGTTATATAAACCCTATTCAATAAGTTAAGCAAACAAAAGCTCAAATGAGAACAAATATTTTTAAAATAACCTTTCTTGTTTGTATTGCAACGGCTGCAATAGCAAGTTGCAGTTCCTCAACTGAACAAAAGGCAGTAACGCTTGAAAAAGCGAAAGTAAATGTAGAGGAAGCGAGCCATGACCTGGATCTCGCCCGCGCGGATTCATCTGAATACGCAAATTATAAAATCGAATCGGAAAAAACACTCAGGGGAAATGAACTTCTGATTGCCGATATGAAAGACAGGATGAAATCGGGGAAAAAAGAATCCATCACGAAATATAAAGCAGCACTTGATTCCCTCGATATGCAGAATTCACGCCTGAGAAATAATTTAAAAATGTACACTAATGAAGGAAAAGCCAGATGGGAATTGTTTAAAGCGAATTTTAACAAGGAATTGGATGCCCTTGGTAAATCCATCTCCCAGTTAGCTGAAAGAAACATGAATAAAGGATAGTACGTAATGGCCATTTCTATATATTCGGAAGGAGAGACGAAGGAGTTCAAAATCCAATATCCGGCAAAAACATCCGCCTTATAGAGCTTAAAAATGTGTGAATTATACAAATCTTATATGGAATTGTGTAATTTATTAGCTGGCAGATAACAGTAATTTTGCATAAAACAAACAATATCATTCACATTATCGAATTGACTCAACGTACTAGAACTTCCACTCATCTTACTTTTCTAATAAACCCAAAGAAAAACAAATTTTATGAAAAAACTACTTTTCGTTTTGGTATTTCCAGTTATGATACTGGCTGCCGGATGTAATCAAAAAAATGAAGAAATTGCCAGGTTGAAGGCAACAAACGATAGCCTGGTATCCATAGGCTATGTTAAAGATTCCACGGTTATTGACTTTGTTAACGCCTTTAATGATATTCAGTCGAACCTGGATACAATCAAAATGAAAGAAAAAATCATCAGCAAAACAGTTGGTGGAAGTTCAGAAATTAAAGCCAGGTCGAAAGACCAGATTAACAGCGACATTAATCTGATTTACAAGTTACAACAGGACAATAAGGCAATGGTTGCTTCATTGCGTTCGAAATTGAAAAAAACAGGTGTACATTCTGCTCAATTGGAAGAAATGGTTAATAACCTCAACAAACAAATTGAAGAGAAAGATGTACAAATAGCTCAACTTAAAGATGAACTTACAAAGGTAAATATACAGGTAACTGATTTAAGTACTAAAGTAGTTGATTTGAATGCCAATGTTGAAGACCTGAGCACACAAAATAAAGATAAACAGCAGGTTATCGATAATAAAACTACCGAGCTCAACACTGCATATTATGTAATTGGAACAACTTCTTATTTGAAGGACAAGAAAATAATCACCAAAGAAGGTGGATTTATTGGTTTGGGTAAATCGAAAGAGTTGGTTCCCGAAATGGATAAAAGCAATTTCACCAAGGTTGATATTACCAATTTTAATTCGCTTCCGATTATGAAGGATAAGGTGACAATTTTAAGTTCACATCCCAAGTCTTCATATCACCTCACAGGTAAAAATTTATCAGATAGTTTGGTTATTACCAATCCTAAAGCATTCTGGAGTTTATCAAAAGTACTTGTAGTTAACGTTAAATAATTATTCTTTAGTAAAAGGAAAAGTCCAGCTCAAAAGGCTGGATTTTTTTATGCCGGGTCACTACTTATCCCGATTTATCGGGATGGGACTCCATGACACCCCGCCACGGCGGGGTCAAACGCCTGTGTGTCAACATTGGCTAATTTTGTCATGTTCGTTTCAAGATGTTATTTTATTTGAAATTCCTTCCGTCAATAAAGATTAAGGCTTCTGCATATCAAAATTCCCAACCGGCCATTGCCAGGATTCTTTAATGACGGCTGTTTGCTTATAATCTTTCCCATTTGATTTCAGAACAACTGAATATTTGCCGGTTTGCAGATGTCTGAAAGGAAATTCCACTTTCCCAAACCCGGATTCTTTTACCTGGAATGATTTCAGCAAGCTGTCAGCTTCATTCCTGATTTCGATGGTTGGCAAAACCACTTGCTTTTTCTTTGGTGCAATAAACTGATCCTGGTTTACATAATAGTAAATTTCGAAAGCATTAGGTTCGTTTGCTGTAAAAGGATGAGTATCGCCCATTAAACGACGGTTTCCAAGCCAGGCAGCATCCGAAAAATTCTTCAATGGTTTAGATTTTACTGGAAACAATACAGCATGGCTTGCGAAGATGGTATCGTTTATATTTTTAAGCGGAAGAATATTGGCAATATAAACCCCTCGACCATAAGTTGCTACAATCAGATCATTTTCACGCGGATGTATGGCAATATCCTTCACTGGAACGGCAGGAATCTGTTCAAATTTAATCCATTCGGTTCCACCGTTTACAGTTACGTAAAGGCCCCCGTCGGTTCCAACAAAAAGTAAATTTTTATTGTCCGCATCTTCGGTAATCACGTTAATTGGCTGGTCTGGTAGATTTCCAGTAATTTTTTGCCAGGTTTTTCCATTATCAGAAGTTTTAAAAAGCAAACTACGGAAATAGTCTTTCGTATAACCCGAAAAACTTACAAAAGCGGTAGCCTTATCATGTGCCGAAGCTACAACCCGCGTGGCCCAGTAACCAGCAGGACAACCAGCGGCAATAAGTGCAGATGTACAGTCGGTCCAGGATGCACCATCATCAAGAGTAAATTGCACTTTCCCGTCATCAGTTCCTGCCCACAGGATTCCAGGTTTTAAAGGTGATTCATCGAAAGTAGTGATAGTACAATATTTAATATGTCCGCGCCCATTTTGCTTCACAGGATCGTTGGTAGTAAGATCGGGGCTGATCTCCTCCCAGGTTTTGCCCTGATTTACCGAGCGAAGCATCATTTGAGCAGCGGTATAGATAATGGAAGAATTGTGTGGCGAAAGCAGAAGTGGCGTAGTCCAGGTATAGCGATAGGCTGGTTTATCTTTGGCGGCTTCAGGCATAATTCGGGTTGCTTTACCAGTCCATGCATCAAGTACCAGTTGCTGTCCGAACTGCCCTGTTGAATAAATCCATCGGCCCGTTTCTTGATCCACTTTGCAATACATTCCATCTCCTGAGCCAACTACAGTCCAATCTTCGGGACCAATTTCACCAGCCCAGCTATTGGATGGACCGCGCCAAACATCGTGATCCTGCAATCCAAGATAGATATTATATGGTGTGAGAAAATCATAACCGACTGCATAAATCTCTTCAATAGGAATCTGGTAAAAATGGTGTGCTGTCTTTCCTGCATCGAATGTTTCATAAATGCCACCATCGCTACCAAGAAGCATATGATTGCCATCTTTAGGATCCATCCACATGGTACGGTGATCGCCAAACATGGTTTCGAGAAAATGCGTGGTATCACCTTCGAAGCCGGTCCAGGTTTTACCTGCATCAAAAGAAATATGCATGGCATCACTTAATACCCAAAGATTATTGGGGTTTTGCGGATTGCAGAAAATCTGGTTGAACGAATATGCAGCTTTGGAACTAACATTATATTTATCATCATTCATTTTCAGCCACGATTGGCCAGCATTGTCCGAGCGATACACTTCACCGCCTTTAAGCTGATCATAATAATTATCACGCGAAGTATTCATCATCCCTTCAGTTTTGAGTTCCTTTGTCGGGTCTTTCGGATTGAGGTTTTCAACCACCGCGTACACGATATTTGGATTGCTTTTACTGATCGCCAGGCCAATTCTACCCAACTCGCCTTCGGGAAGACCATTTAAAGCCTTCGACCAGGTTTTTCCACTATCACTTGTTTTGTAAACGGCACTACCTTTCCCTCCGGCTTCAAAATGCCAGGGATATCTGGTTTTTTCGTAAGCTGAAGCATATAAAACTGATGGATTTGACGGATCCATTATCATGTCGATAACACCAGTCTTGTCATCAATATAGAGAATCTTTTCCCAGGTTTTCCCGCCATCGTTAGTTTTAAAAACTCCACGCTCAGCATTAGTCGAGTAAAGATGACCCATTGAGGCAACGTAAACAATATCAGCATTTTGGGGATCAACGATGATTTTAGCAATATGATGTGAATCTTTTAATCCCATATTGGTATAGGTTTCGCCTCCATCAGTTGATTTGTAAATTCCATTGCCGGCAAAAGAAGAGCGGGCATTATACGATTCACCGGTTCCAACCCAAACCACATCTGGATTTGAAGGTGCCACGGCTATTGCACCAATAGTAGTTACGCCGTATTTTTCAAAAACCGGATAAAAGGTAGTTCCGTTATTAACGGTTTTCCAAACGCCGCCATTACGCCCGGCAACGAAGAATGTATATTTATACTTTTCGCCTGGCTTTTCGGGAACGGCAATAGCCGAAACCCATGCTCCGGCGCGATATGCGCCAAGGTTGCGAAACTCTATTTTGCTCAACATTCCAGAGTTAAGTTTCTCCTGACAAATGGCAGGAACAGACAATAAAACAGCTGTCAGAATAGTGATAAGGATTTTTAAGGTTCTCATTTTAAATTATTTAACAATAAGTTCTTTTAATGTTCTGCTTCTAAAAAATTCTACCGGCTGCACAAGCCGAAAGATAGTGCCCAAGTGTGTGACCTGACAAACCATCGCTCTCCCAACCTCCATATATTTCGCCTTTGGTTGGCAAACCTGCATTCTGATAAAACCGATGCAAAAGTCGATTTGGCTCCAGAACCAATAAATACGCAGCATCTTTTTCCATGGCATTTTTGAAGGGGCTTCCATCTAACAGTTTGACATCTTTAATATTGAATGCATAAGCCTTTATAGGAATTACCGGGCTTACCTTAACTTTAGTATTTTTTAATTCAGGTACATAGGATTGGGCATTAATTATAATTGAGAAGAGCAAGAATGTAATGCCTGTGAAGAAAATCCTTTTCATTGATTGTATTTATTAAGGTTAAATGAAACTGACATCGGATTACTTCGTTAATTTAGAGAGACATACAATCCCGAAATAGTATTTTTTTTGAAAAAACACTAATTGGAGAGGATAGCAAGATAAAAATATATTCATTATTTATTCACCAGCTTAAACGCACTTTCGCTGTATCTTTCACCAGTATTTGGATATTTACTAATTACATGTTCGATGGCGGCTATATCTTCCGAACTTAGCGAAATATCAATAGCTGCAACATTTTCGGCCAGGTATTTTTGACGCTTGGTACCCGGAATGGGAATAATATCATCACCCTGAGCCAACACCCAGGCAATTGCCAACTGTGAAGGAGAACAACCTTTTTGCACTGCTAAACCGGCAAACTCATTTACAAGGTTGTTGTTATTCTTCCGGAACCCTTCGTTCGTGAAACGGGGCAGTGTACTTCGAAAATCATCCTTTGGTAACGGTCCGTTCTCCGGCAAGGTTGCTGTAATTAAACCACGTGAAAGGGGACTAAATGGAACCAATGAAATGCCTAATTCGCGTATGGTTGTCAGTATCTCTTTTTCAACATCGCGGGTAAGCAGCGAATATTCACTCTGCAATGCTGCAATAGGATGCACTGCATGAGCTTTGCGTATGGATTGCGGTGATGCTTCGGACAATCCAAGGAATCTGACTTTCCCTTCTTTAACCAGCTCAGCCATCGCACCTACCATATCTTCGACAGGTACCTGAGGGTCGATACGGTGCGCATAATACAAGTCAATGGTATCAATTTTCAGGCGATTCAAACTATTTTCAACAGCATTTTTAATGTACGCCGGTCTGCAATCCAGATAAGTTGCTGATGTTCCGGCAAAACTCAGCGTGCTTCCTTCAGTTTGCCTGAAGCCGAATTTAGTTGCAATGAAAACCTTGTCGCGGTTTGACGTGAGCACTTTCGACAATAGTTCTTCATTATGGCCGAAGCCATACATATCGGCCGTATCCCAGAAATTAATTCCAAGGTCGAGCGATTTTTGCAAAGTTGCAATAGATTCAGCGTCGTCGCGCGAACCATAGCCAAAACTCATTCCCATACAGCCAAGTCCTATAGCCGAAAGTGAAATCCCTGTTGATCCTAATTGCCTGTATTTCATGCAAGTATTCGTATTGTTTTTTTTATAGATTTGATTCTGCCTATGTTCTTGATGGAGCTATTTTTATTCATTCCATTGCGGAGGTATAGCGCCAAGCAAATAGTTCACGAAGAAGTCTCTGCGTTTTCGTTCACCATATTTTCCCCCACTTGTATGGTTCATTCCCGGAAGCATCACAAGTTCAAACTCTTTGTTTGCTTTTATAAGTGCATCACAAACCTGGATGGTTGAAGCCGGATCGACATTATCATCAAGTTCGCCAACCAACAGCATGAGCTTTCCCTTCAGCAAATGAGCGTTGGTAACATTTGAATTCTCAGCATACCACGGCCCTACCGGGTAACCCATCCACTGCTCATTCCACCAGATTTTATCCATGCGGTTGTCGTGGCAACCACAAGAAGCAACTCCAACTTTGTAGAATTCAGGATGGAACAACAGTGCACCCATGGCGCTCTGTCCTCCGGCGGAAGTTCCTTCGATTCCGACACGCGTAGTATCCATATACGGATATTTTTGTGCAACAGCTTTAATCCATAGAATCCTGTCGGGGAAACCGGCATCTTTAAGGTTGCGCCAGCATACATCATGAAAGGCTTTTGAACGGTTAGAAGTTCCCATTCCGTCAATTTGTACAACGACAAATCCAAGTTCAGCCAGAGCTGCATAGTTTCTGTATGAAGCACTAAAGCTTTTTGGCACAAATGAACTGTGAGGTCCTGCATAAATATATTCAATGATGGGATATTTTTTAACCGGATCAAAATTAGTTGGTCGATAGATTATTCCCCAGATATCAGTTTTGCCATCCCTGCCTTTAGCTGAAAACACTTCAGGCATTTTCCAGCCTGTTTTCATAAGTTCGCTTATATCGGATTGTTCAATAGTCATCAATACTTTACCATCGGCAGCATCACGAAGTACAAAAGTTGGAGGCTTATCAACACAAGAGTAGTTATCAGTTAAAAAACGATAATCTGTCGAAAAAACTGCCTGGTGATTAGCCTCTTCAGGCGTTAGATCAACCAGGTTATTCCCATCGAAATCAACGCGGTAATAATGAACCAGATAAGGATCTTCACCCGGGTTCCGGCCACTGGCGGTAAATAGAACCTGCCTGGTTGAATCAAAAACTTTAATGATGTTGCGAACAACCCATTCGCCTTTAGTTACCTGGTTTTCGAGGGTTCCGTCGCCTTGATATAAATAAATATGGTTCCAGCCATCACGTTCCGAAGTCCAGATAATCTCTTTGCCATCGTTAACATCACGTCGGGTAAGTTTTGAGCTGTAATCAATAAATGTTCCCGATTTCTCGTCAATCAATATTTTGCAAATTCCTGATGTGTCATTTACTTCAACTACCTGGTAACGTTGGTGCCCGCGCTGGTTAAACTCGAACGTGAATGAACGGCTATCTTTATGCCACGCTATTTTTCCCAATTCATACTGGTTGAGAAATGGTGCTCCATCAACTTCAATCTGTTTTTTTGATGGTATATTGAAAAGCACCGGGCTACTGATGGGTAATGCATCGCCGGCTTTGGGATAATATCTTTTCTGGAGTTTTGGCTGAAGTTGGTCCGATGGCGATGATTCAATAAAATAAATGTAATGAGGGATTTCAGCACGAACTTTTGTGCCTGCGAGTTTCTTTGAATCAGGCGACCAGAATAATTCAGCCGAATAATATTCTCCAACAGAACCATCAAAACTCATTTGAATTTGGTTTTTACCGAGCGAATCTTTCACAAAAACATTATTCTCGCGAATAAATGCAAACCATTTGCCATCGGGTGATTTCACAGGAGGCCCTGTATGATCTTCTGCCTTTTCTCCCCAATAACCTTCTGGTTTTTCTAATGGTTTAGTTCCAGTTTTTATTAATTCGTTTTTGATCCGGTTCCACTCGAACAGCAAAGTATCTATTTGAAATGTAAACAATTTGGTATCTGCTGAAAGTTTTGGATTTACTGGTGAAAATTCCTCATTTTTAACCGGCTTTTTGGTTAGTACCGAAAGTTGACGAACCAGTTTATCGGTTTCAAAGAGTTTCTCTTTGTTTAGCTTTTCTGCATTTACAGTCCAGAATTCTTTACCCTTTGCTGTTAAAGTCGAATACCAGAACACCGGTTTACCTTCAACCCAGTTCGCTTTTTGTATAGCATGAAAAACTTTCTTATTGAAAAGATCAACTAGCGAATCAGCTTGTTTGTAATCACTGGTAGTAAATACTTTTTGAGCGAAAGTTGCTGAAGAAAAAGAAATGGCAAACGCGGAGAGAACAACGTAACGGATGTAAATATTCATAAGATGGCGGTTAGTATTATTTATGTTTCATTCATTTATAGGACACAAACAGGTTTCGGCAAAACAAACTTCGTTCTTATTTATATGATTGCGTAATTTACTCTTGGGGGTGGAAAAAATTCTTTCTCCTAAGTTTATACGTACCATAATAATGAGGCAAACTATGAAATTAATACTGAAATTTTTTCATTTTTAATGTATCCTCAAAAAACAGGGATAAAGGTAAATATACCAATGATTTAAAATAGCATCGGGACAAAATTTACTGGGGCTATGGGGCACCTTCCCTAAAATTAAGGGAGGATGATATTATACTTCGAACGGGATAAATGGTGACATTCTGATTTCCAAATTCCAGGTTCTAAGTTCCAGTTGCAGGTTTCAAGTTGCAAATTCCATGCATGAATCAGGCGCGTAAGTCATTGCATTCCAGTATTATAAAACTATGATTCTCTTTAGTTTTCTCTTGGGATTTGGGTCTTGGGATTTGGGTCCTGGATTTTTAAAATGTACGATTTTATCCCGTTTTTAGTTTAATTAAAAGTACAGTAATTTTTTAAAGTTTGTACTATGACATGCTGAGAAAGTGTTTTGTAGTAAGCCACCAACTTTTCAAAGTTATAGTCAGCCAACAGCGGAGGACTGAGGGGAAAATTCCTCATCCGGCATATTGAAAGCAAATGCCTTTTCCCGGCTTTTAAAAAATATATCTGTAAATCAAATTATTACCCTTGACGATCAACAAAATATTTTTTAAAACAGAAACCAAATCAAAGAAAATCATTGTAAATTTAGGCGTTATTAATCGCAATTATTTCTATTTACAAGTATAAAAAAGGAGTCATTATGAGCGAAAGTTTTTCAATCAGTCCCAGCGGAGAAAAATTTCCATTACCAAAACCTGAAGAGTATAAGGCTGAATTTGAAAGCCTTAAGAAACGCATTGAACAGGAGCGAGTTAAGAATCGTGAAATTGTAGTAGTTATGGGCGTAGGATTTGTCGGCGCAGTAATGGCAGCTATTGTAGCCGATACGGTTGATAAGGAAGGTGAGCCGTCCAAATTTGTAATCGGGATGCAGCGCCCGAGTGCGCGAAGTTTTTGGAAAATACCCATACTCAATCGTGGTATATCTCCCGTAAAAGCTGAAGATCCGGAAGTGGATGTGATTATCTCGCGTTGTGTAAACAAGAAAAAAACCTTGATAGCCACCTATACCTACGAAGTTCTTAAACTGGCTGATGTTGTTGTAGTGGATGTACAATGTGATTATATAAAAGAGGATTTGGGTAATGTTCGGAATGGACATACCGAGATGGCTGCGCTGGAGGCTTCGCTTGGTGTAATCGCCGAGCACATCCCCCCTACTGCACTGGTTCTGATCGAAACAACTGTTGCCCCCGGAACTACTGAACAGGTTGCCTATCCCTTGATGAAGAAAGTCTTTAAAAAACGCGGGATTGAATCCGATCCACTGTTGGCTCATAGTTATGAAAGAGTGATGCCGGGCCGTAATTATGTTGCCAGTATCCGCGATTTCTGGCGGGTTTGCAGCGGAATAAATGAACCGGCAAAGCAACGGGTTGTAAAATTTTTAAATGAAGTTTTGAACACCGATAAATATCCGCTGATTGTTATGGATAGGCCCATAGAGTCAGAAACAGCTAAAATTATTGAGAACAGTTACCGGGCTACTATCCTTGCTTTCCTGGATGAATGGAGTTTATACTCGGAGCGCAATGGCGTGGACCTCGTAAAAGTTATAAAAGCAATTAAAATGCGGCCGACGCACAGCAACATTATTTTCCCGGGACCTGGAATAGGGGGCTATTGCCTTCCGAAGGACGGAGGCCTGGGAGTTTGGGCATATAAACATATCCTTGGCTTTGAAGATGATATCTTCAAAATTACGCCTATGGCTATTGATATTAATGATACGCGTGGTTTACATGTCGGGCAGCTTACCCGTGACGCATTGCGTAACATGGGACAGCCGATTGCTGCGGCAGATGTCCTGGTGCTTGGTGCCGCTTACCGTGAGGATGTTGGTGATACCCGTTACAGTGGTTCGGAAGTGGTAATTCGGAAACTTGCCGAAATGGGTGCTGAAATCAGGGTGCATGATCCGTATGTGGAGCATTGGTGGGAATTTGAGCAACAGGACACCTATCCGGCAACAGGACAAAGCAAAGCGCGGTTTTTCCGAAACCAGGAAAAACTGAAAGAAATTCATATCGAACAGGATTTGAATACAGCCCTGCACGATGCCGAAGCAGTTATTTTTGCAGTGCCCCACGAAGCTTATATGAACCTGGATCCCGACGAAGTGGTGAAAACAATAGGCCATCCCGTAGCCATTATCGATTGTTTCGGAATCTTAACCGATGATAAAATACGTCGTTATTTTCAGCTAGGCTGTGAAGTTAAAGGGCTGGGACGTGGGCATATTCAACGAATTAAAGAAGAAATACGTAAGGCGTAGAAGGTCGTTTTCTAACAAGGTAAGGATTGGTAATCAATAAACTTTAACATTTTAAAGTACCAGTTCGCTGAATTCAAAAAGATTTAGTATTGGTTATTATAAGGTTTACCGAATCCTACATTAACTTAGAGGAAAGATGAGGTAGGCCAGGATCAATTTGATATAACGAATTATTTGAATATCTAATTTCTATTGCTGCCGGTAACAGGATTAGTGCTGACGCAAAAAAAAATTCAGCCGGCAAATTTCCGGCTGAATTTTATGAAACCTTGATTTGTTTCAGCGGCTTCGGCTTTGCTTCTTCCTTTTTCGGAATATTTACCCTTAGGAGTCCATTCTCATATTTTGCAGTGATACGTTCAGTTTCAACGATAGCAGGTAGTGTAAATGAACGGCTGAACGACTGATAGCTGAATTCCATGCGGGTAACATTCTTCCCTTCTTTGGTCTCGTTTTCTGTTTGTTTTTCGGAAGAGATCGTGAGAACATTGTTATTAAGTTCAATTTTAAAGTCTTCCTTGCTCATCCCCGGTGCTGCCACATCCACTTCAAATTCATTCACTGTTTCCTTAATATTAACCGCCGGAATTGTAGTGTTTGTAAGTGAATAATTCTGGTTGTTCCAGTCGAACCAGTCGCGGTTCAGGAAATCATTAAATAAATTTGACCAGGTGGGTTGATAATTTTCTCTTTTTACGAGTGACATAATAACCTCCTTTTTAAAAGTTGAACATTATTTTTTTAACCGTAAATCAAAAATTCAAAAAAAATGCCAATTTAAAAATACCCACCTGAAAATTTCTATATTATTGTTTTTCAGATTTTTCCACTAAATGATATGGTCATGATCCTGTGTCAAAATGTCGCAAATATTAACATTTTGTCAGAGTAAGCGTTAGATTTAATTCGTGTTTAACCCTGAAGCGATCTAAAGGATTTCAAGCACAGCAGAAGCGGCTTTCACACAGTCTGGAACATTGATAATCATGCTATTAGCATTAAAGGATTGAAAATCAAAATATTTGCATTTTTGGTGGCAGCTCTTCTTTGAATTCCCAGGGGACACCAACTGATGAATTTTTAACATTGTTTCGAAATCTCTTTCAATAATAAAATCAGTATCTTTGCAAAAGTATATTAACCGATCACATAATTTATAACAATATGTCAGACAAAGTGTTACAAAAAGTTGCCCCCGGTGTAGTTACCGGCGATGGCGTTCAGGAAATTTTCCGTATTGCAAAGCAAAATAAATTCGCACTTCCTGCGGTTAACGTAGTTGGAACCGACTCAATCAACGCTGTATTACAGGCAGCAAAAGAAGTTAATTCCCCGGTTATTATTCAGTTTTCGAATGGCGGCGCTCATTTTTATGCAGGTAAATTCCTGAGTAATGATGGTGAAAAAGCAGCTATTGCAGGTGCCGTTTCAGGCGCAAAACATATTCATGCTATGGCTGAAATGTATGGCGTTCCGGTACTTGTGCATACCGATCATGCAGCCAAAAAACTTCTACCCTGGATTGACGGCCTTCTGACTGCCGGCGAAAAACATTTTGCAGAAACAGGCAAGCCGCTTTTCAGCTCACATATGATTGATCTTTCGGTTGAGTCCCTTCACGAAAACCTTGAAATATGCAAACAATATCTCACACGCATGAGCAAGATGGGTATGACTCTCGAAATCGAACTCGGAGTTACTGGTGGTGAAGAAGATGGCATTGATCATTCGGATGTTGACAGTTCGAAACTTTACACTCAGCCCGAAGATGTAGCTTATGCATACGAAGAGCTTCTGAAGGTTAGTGACAAATTTACAATCGCAGCTTCCTTCGGAAATGTTCATGGTGTTTACAAACCGGGTAACGTAAAACTGCAGCCGATTATACTCAACAACTCGCAGAAATATGTTGAGAAAAAATTCAATACAGTTCCTCAGCCACTCAATTTTGTGTTCCATGGAGGATCAGGTTCTACAAAAGAAGAAATTCATGAAGCTATTTCCTACGGCGTTGTGAAAATGAATATCGATACCGATACCCAGTGGGCTACCTGGAAAGGCATTATGGAATTCTACAAGAAAAACGAAGCTTACCTGCAAGGTCAGATTGGCAATCCCGAAGGTGAAGATATGCCGAATAAGAAATATTACGACCCGCGCAAATGGCTGAACGAATCACAAAAAACACTGATTATTCGGGTTAAAGAAGCATTTGCCGACCTGAATTGTATTGATAGGAATTAATCAATTAATTTACGCTCAACCAGTTTTTTCAAACCAACCGACCAGCATAAAAAAAGCTCCTTTACGGAGCTTTTTTTATGCTATTTCATTCAATATCTAGCGTGTAGAAATCTGCATGGTATCAAATGGGTTGATACTCAGAACCGGATATGGTGAGTTGTTAACCATCTGCTGGGCATACGGCCCTACAAGCAGGTTAAACGGACTTGTTTCCTGCTCGGTCATAATACTGATCAGGTTGGCCCTGATCCGTTTTGCATATTCAATGGTGCCTGTAGTGAGATTATCGCAACTTAATATATCACGATGGAATTTAATCCCTTCTTCTTCAAGGTAACTGCAAACCTGGTCGGTATATAAATCTACTTTCTTTTGAATGCTTTTATATTTAGAAGCATAAATTGAAAGAACATAAATTTCAGATTCAAAAAGATGGGCAAGGTAGGCGGTGAACGGCACTTTCTGCCTGGTATCGAGGGTGCTGTCAACTGGCATCAGAATTGTCCTCATTTCAGTTTTGACATCGACACCTGTTCGTAAGGTGATTACCGGGCATGGTGATACTGAAATTAGCTTATTGGCGTTGCTTCCAATCCAGAACTGCTCAAAACCGGAAATTCCATGTGTACCCATAACAATGCACAGGCTTTCCATTTCTTTTGCCTCATCAATGATCTCGCGATAAACCTTTCCTTCGCGAATTACAAAATCGATGGTTGAGTCGGGTAGTTGAGGGCTGTATTTTTCAACAAGTTTGCCGAATTGATTCCTTATTTCATCAATCAGATCTGCTGCAGTGTCTGAATAGATAGTGGTTTTTGTAACACTTGGGTTATTAACCCAGATCATATGAACATCCAGGGTTCCACGTGTTGCAATTGAAACAGCATGCTCAAGCGCATTTACTGAGCAGTCAGAAAAATCGATCGCAGCAATAATATTGGCCATATAGTAACTATTATTACAGGTTGGACAGAAATAAGGCAGGCTAAGATAATGAAAACTAAGTGGTAAAACAAGTTAATTTTATCCCCAGATAAAAGTAACGAATTTTTGGTATTCCAAGTATGTCAGTACTTTATAATTTTCGAATCAACTGAAAACCAAGTTTATAAAGTTGCTATGATTAAAATTCCTTTATCACAAATAATGTGCGGCATGAAAGGTTTTGCATTTGATCAGTTTATAATCTGGCACTACGTTAAATAATTATCACTTACACAAGCCAGGAATGAAGCCTGGGTAGAGAGTATTATTGTATTATTTTATCCTTAACCGGAAAGGAATTCGGGTAATCGGCGGTAATTTTTTTCTGAAAGCCTACAGCCTCAACCAAGGTTCGGAAATTTCCCACCCTGACACGATAATATGGTTCCTTATACGATAAATACGATCCAATTTCAGGGTAAACTGCATTAAATTCATCTTGGATATTTGTAGCCCTGCTCTTGGAATTGTTTCCCGAATCAAAAAATATCTGAACCCTGAAACCATCTGTTTCCGGATTATTCAAACTCATTTTACGGTATTGATCAGCGAGTTGGCTGATTTTTACATCCTGAACCACTTCAACATTTCCATTCGCAGGAATAAGTTCTTGAGCAATTACATCCCGGTGAAGTAACACTAACATTATTAAAGCTGCACAAATATATTTTAGCATTGCGGTCAGGCTTATTGAATTGTTTGGTTATCCTTAGGGTGTACACTTAATATAGGAATTGGTGAATAGTTAACCAATTGCTGTGCAAAAGGGCCCAAAAGGATAGAACTAGCCTGATCCTGGATATCGGTCATGATCGAAATAAGGTCGGCATCGACCAAATGGGCATGTTCAATTATATCTCCGGCTATATTTTCACTGCTACTGCTATCCACAATATAATTAATGCCCATGGCATCGAGGTGCTTTTCTATCTTTGCCACATGGCTATCCACTATTTTCTGCATCGACTTGAGACCGCTCGAATTTAATGCCAGAATATTTATATCAGCGCCGGTCAGTTTAGCAAGTTCAGCAGTATAAGGAACCTTATGTAAAGTTTGTGCTGTATGGTAAACCGGTAAAAGTATTTTACGGAATCCCCGATTATTATTGTAAATGTTTTTAATAGTAATTACAGGACATGAGGCGCTGGATACAATCCTGAATGCATTTGTTCCAATCCAATATTCTTCAAATCCCGATGAACCATGAGTTCCAATAACCAATAAACAGCTGTCAGTTTGTTTAACATGATTTGCAAGCTCCTGATAAACCCTTCCTTTGCGAACTTTGGCCGTTAGCTTTCCATGAACCAGTTTATCTTTATATGTATCGAGTAATTCATCAAAATTGCCTTTTGCTTCGTTCCGAAGCTCTTTTGTTTCAATCCGCAAATCTCTTAATTCATTGACAAATGCAATTTCAGTACCGCTGATATTGTCAACCCACACCATATTTATATTAGCATGCGTAAGGTTGGCAAGCTCAATGGCATACTCAAGGGCATGTATTGAGCCCTTTGAAAAATCGATAGCAACTACTATGTCTTTCATGGCCATAGTGATATTAAAATTCTCTGCTAATGTATAAATAATAATAATAGGGCGAATACTTCTGACCTCAATATTTATAATTATATGCATAATTCTGGATTAAAGGCATGAGCTTAATGGTCAGAATCATTTAATCACATTACATCAGTTCCTTTTTTATAACTTTGTGGCATACTTCTACTTCATTATCTTGATCATGAACAAAAACCTTGATGCTGCTCCTGAACACCTCACTCCCGCTGAAAAAGAAATTGAGCAGGTATTACGCCCACTCGATTTCGGAAGCTTTGCAGGCCAGCCGGGAATTGTTGATAACCTCAGGGTTTTTGTAGCTGCTGCTTCGCGCCGCGGCGAAGCGCTTGATCATGTGCTGTTGCATGGCCCACCAGGGCTTGGAAAAACTACCCTTTCGAATATTATTGCCAACGAGATGGGGGTCAATATCAGGGTAACCTCAGGACCCGTACTTGATAAACCTGGTGACCTTGCCGGGCTGCTAACCAACCTCGAAACGAACGATGTCTTATTTATTGATGAAATTCACCGGCTGAGCCCGGTTGTGGAAGAATACCTGTATTCGGCCATGGAGGATTTCAAGATTGATATTATGATTGAATCAGGCCCAAATGCCCGCAGTGTACAGATCACGCTCAACCCATTTACCTTAATTGGCGCTACCACGCGTTCAGGATTATTAACGGCACCGCTTCGCTCGAGGTTTGGAATCAATTCGAGGCTATCGTATTACGATGCAGAAACTTTAAAGAAGATTATAATACGTTCGGCTGGTATTCTCCGCGTTCCGATTGATGAAGATGCCGCTATTGAAATATCACGGCGAAGCCGCGGCACGCCTCGTATTGCAAACCTGCTGCTTCGCCGGCTGCGTGATTTTGCTCAAATAAAAGGCAACGGAACCATTGATCTGAAAATAGCCCAATATGCACTTGCAGCACTTCAGGTAGATAAAAACGGCCTGGATGAAATGGACAACCGTATCCTCAGCACTATTATTCAGAAATTTAAAGGCGGTCCGGTCGGCCTGACCACCATTTCGACAGCTGTGGGTGAAGATGCCGGAACGATTGAAGAAGTTTATGAGCCTTTCCTGATACAGGAAGGATATATGATGCGGACACCCCGTGGCCGCGAAGTTACCGAAAAGGCATACAGCCATTTGGGACGGTATAAAGGACCGGAACCGGGGAAGTTATTTTAGATAACAAGAGGAGTGTGGAAGATGAGGTGAGGCGGCGGCTGGGCGAATGTTGAGTAATGAAATTTTTCAAGTAATCAACAAGTTCGAATATATGGACAATCTGTCGTCCTTCTCCTTGGAGAAGGATAAGAAGATACGGTCATAGATGGAACAGTAAGAGAAGCGACAGGGCAATAGGGATAATGTTCATCCGCGATTTCTAGCTGTATATTTAACCACAACCATTTACCACCAAACTAATGACAAGCCCGGCGTATCTTTCATCATTTATAAAGAAGGAAGCTGCTTCGCTGGGCTTTGCTGCCTGTGGTATTGCACGGGCAGCCCATCTGGAGGAAGAAGCTATTCATCTGAAAAACTGGCTGCAAAAAGATTATCATGCCGGGATGGATTATATGCAGAAACATGATGACCTTCGTGTAAATCCTGAATTGCTGGTTGAGAACGCAAAGTCCGTCATCGTTTTTCTTTACAACTATTATCCATCGAAAATGATGGACGAAAATTCGCCTTACCTGGTTTCGGCTTATGCATATGGCCTGGATTATCATGAAGTAATCCGTGAAAAACTAAATATCCTCACAGCTAAATTAAAAGATCAGGTTCCTGATATCTCAATACGTGGTTTTGTAGATTCGGCTCCCGTTCTCGAACGGGCCTGGGCGTCTCGTGCCGGGCTAGGTTGGATCGGCAAAAACAGCATGCTGATCAGTAAGCGAAACGGCTCGTATTTCTTTATCAGTGAACTTATTATCGATGCAGAACTTGTTTACGATATGCCTTTGGGCGGAAATTACTGTGGCGATTGCAGCCTCTGCCTGGATGCCTGCCCAACGGGTGCCATCACTGATCTGCGGGTTGTGGATGCCAATAAATGCATTTCATTTCTGACTATTGAAAATAAAGGAGAAATCCCTGAAGCATTTAAAGGGCAATACAAAAAATGGATTTTCGGTTGTGATATCTGCCAGCAGGTTTGCCCCTGGAATCGTTTCTCCACACCTCACAACGAACCCGCTTTTGAACCTCCGCCCGGATTGATGGAAATGAGAAAAGAAGATTGGGATCAGTTGGACAATGATCAGTACAAAATTCTGTTTAAAAAATCAGCCTTAAAAAGAGCTAAATTTGCCGGCCTGATGCGGAATATTGAATTTCTTTCGGGATCGG
Organism: Lentimicrobiaceae bacterium; assembly: GCA_041660125.1. Lineage (GTDB taxonomy): Bacteria > Bacteroidota > Bacteroidia > Bacteroidales > UBA4417 > UBA4417. The sequence continues at coordinate 5,060 of JBAZWY010000025.1, read as the reverse complement.
ATTAACAATAATGGTTCCGGGTTTAGCTTCGCTGAGCTCGCTTCGCTCGGTTCAGGTTCAGGGTTCCGGCCGGCACCCGGCACCTGGCACAAGGCACTTTAAGTATGTAATTTTAAAATCTTTCCTCATGCACTCACATGAACCCCCCTTTAAAGTCGATATCCGCTCCGAAATAGGTGAATTAGAGGGCGTTATCATCCATACTCCCGGTCCGGAAGTTGAGAATATGACCCCCGACAGTTCTCATAAAGCCCTTTACAGCGATATCCTGAATTTATCGGTTGCCCTGAAAGAGTTTAACCAGTTTAAAGGCATACTGTCGAAAGTAACTAAAACATTCCAGGTTAAGGATCTGCTTTCGACAGTTGTTAAAAATCCTGAGCACCGCTCGGAATTGTTGCTTGCCATTGCCACCAAGGAACAGATGAACGAGTACACCGTAAATGAATTGATGAATATCAGTCCCGCTAGTCTTTCGACAGTATTGATCGAGGGGGTTGAAATGCGTAAGGACAATCTCACCCGTTTTTTATCGAAAGATCGCTACTCCATTGAGCCCCTGCATAATTTTTTCTTCACCCGCGATGCGTCGGTAGCATTACTCGACAAAGTACTGATAAGCCGGATGTACAGTCGTATCCGCGACCGGGAAAGCATTATTATGGATTCTATATTTCGCAATCATCCTGTTTTTGGCGTGAAAACCATACAGCCGGAACAAAGCCTGTTTCAAAGTAAGGACTTCAGTTTCGAAGGTGGTGATTTTTTGATGGCCCGGGAAGATATTCTCCTGATAGGAACAGGTACCCGTACCTCCCCAAAGGGCATTGATTTTATAATGGAATATTATAAGGAGAAGAAAGTCCAGCGACATATTATTGTACAGGAATTGCCTTACACGCCTGAGTCGTTTATTCACCTTGATATGGTTTTCACTTTCCTCGACCGCAACCAATGTATGGTTTACGAACCGCTTATCCTCCAGCCTAACCGCTACCTCACCATTCATATTCATATTGATAACGGCAAGGTAAAATCCATAAGCGAGGTTGCCAACATTCCGACAATACTAAAAGAACTTGGGATGGAAATGGAAACTTTGTATTGTGGTGGTCGTCGCGACAGCATGATACAGGAACGTGAACAATGGCATAGTGGAGCAAACTTTTTTGCTATTGCCCCAGGCAAGGTGATTGGCTATGGCCGTAATGTGAATACGATAGAAGAAATGAACAACCATGGTTACGCTGTTATCAAAGCCAACGATGTGATCCTGAACAAAATAGATATAAATAACTACAATAAATACGTTGTAACTATTGATGGATCAGAGCTATCTCGTGGAGGCGGTGGCTGCCGGTGCATGACGATGCCGGTGAGAAGAAAAGCTGTTGATTGGTAGAAGTTGGGGCCAGGATTTAGGCAGGATACTCAGAAAAGACAAAGCGACTGTGCAAGAGGGTAGCAAGGAGAACTTGTATTGACAGCTATTTGCCACCCCACCGAAAACCATTAACTTCAATTCCAACCAATGATAAAGCCCTGTTGGTAACGGTTGCAGCAAGTTGTTCCAAAGTTTTCGGTTTGCTATAAAACGAAGGTGTTGCCGGACAAATAATCCCGCCTGCTTCGGTAACAGTTTTCATATTATTGATATGGATGAGGCTTAAAGGTGTTTCGCGGGCAACAAGTATGAGTTTACGTCGCTCTTTCAGCATTACATCGGCCGCTCGTGTCATCAGATCGTTCGAAACACCGGAAGCAATACGGCCCAGGGTTCCCATGCTGCAAGGACAAATAATCATAGCATCATAACCCGCAGATCCTGATGCAACAGGGGAATAGAAGTCAGCTTTGCCATAAAATGTAAACGGCAGGCTCTCATAGTCAGTATTATCCAGTTCATATTGCCATACATCTAATGCTGTATCCGAAAACAGGACTGCAACTTCTTCCACCTGATCGCTGAGTTTCAACAGGCTATCGAAGAGTACTTTGGCGTAAATCGCACCGCTGGCGCCGGTAACTCCTACAATTAGTTTTATCTTGGGTTGAGTCATAATTGTTTTCTTTAGTTTCAAAATATTGCAAGAATAGCTATTGCTTTTTATCAGTGCCAGGTTCCTAGTTCCATGTGCCCGAACCTGGTTCCTTTATCTGACAATGGTTACAAATTCAATTCCTCCCTGTGATTTTCATTTCAGAAACCTACTTTAATTAAAGCTGATAGCTCAGGAAAAACAAAATGCAATCGTTATACTGTCCACGATCGAACAGTCGGTACCTTGCCCCATTCACCTCGTCCTTTCTGATGCTAAGTATTGAACTGTCCATCCGGAAATGCACACCCAGTTTTTCGGTTACAGGGTAATTTATGCCGGCCATAAACGAAGGGTTGACCTGGCTAAATTTCCCGTATGTAACTTCTATATAATCAAGCTCCTCGTAGCTATGAAGCAGAAATGAAAACGAAGGGCCGACTTCAAGTATTAACTTATTTTTAAGCTGAAGCTGGTAAAGGAAAGGCATTTCGATGTAACCAAGGCGCATAAGGTAAAAGGTAAAGTCCTGATGTTTTTCGTCAGGGTTATGACGGCTTCCTTTCTGAGAATAACTGATCTCGGTTTGAACCGAGGAGCGATCATTTATGGCAAGTCGAATCCATAAACCTGCATAAGCACCCGGCTTATGAAAACCGCTGTATGTATCTCCGGCTACCTGGCTGCCAACCAGCCCACTAGCAATGCCTCCCTGGAAAACCTGTCCAAAAGAAGCAATTGAACTTGCGAAGAAAACAAAGAGAAAAGTAATTATTTTTTGCATAAAAAATGTTTGAATAAGGAATGTGTTCCAAAATTTGCTCAAATAACCGAATCTTATTTTCTGTTTTGATTTTGGAAAAAATCAAACATTTTATAAAGTTATCTTGACAAATTATGATGAATTTAAAAATCAAAGGTAAATCATTGTGTGTTTCACTCAAATACCCTAATCCAGAATTGCATCAAAATTACAAATCACTCCTTATCACATGGTTGTGGTCCTCCTGCACTATCTTCCTCCTTACCGAACCACACATCCGCATAATCGCCATAAATGCCTATCCCAATGGCTTGCCAGTTTATTTTTTTCCAGATATTCTTGTTCATAATCACATTGTTATGGTTTGGACTTTTCTTCCATCCATCCAGAATATCTTTGGCAAAGGCTGCAGGCGAAGTATAAATATAAGACGAAAAAAAGGAAATTTCAAATCCATCGCCCTGATAATTGGTGAGCTCGCGCGGTTTATCCCACATGCATTTTGCTTTTTTATGATCAGGAGTATAACAACATGATGACCAATCACCCTTTTTAGACCAACTGTGCATATTACAACGTGTGCCTTTCTTAAAATTCTCTGCCTGGTCTTTGGCATGAGAGCGGGCCACATAACAGAGGGAGGTCGATAACTTTATTCCGGGCAAACCCTTCTGAGCACGATATTCATTAATAAGCCTGTATAATTCAATTTCAGTTTGTGTAAGGCAAATTTCGGGCAATTGTTTTACCGGCAAAGCTTTTTGTGGAAACACTTCCGTGGAAAATAAAACAAGTACAAAACATACGGCAAGAAAACGGGACATATACAGGTTTTAGCTTTAATAACTCAAAGCTGCCCTAATAATTGTGTTACTTACCGGGTTCCAGTTCCTTGCCTGCCTGTCCATAGCGTTTTTCTTTAACTTTCTTCCCATCAAGGAATTCTGATTTTACAATGAGCTTCCCTTTTTCGTCCCAATATTGCCAGGTGCCTTCCTTTATTTTATTAACATATTGCCCGGAACCTGAAACCCGGCCGTTTGCATAATACGTCTTCCAGGCTCCGTCAGGTTTGCCATTATCAAAATTTTCTTCTTTTATTTTTATACCATTTCCATCAAAATAAACCCAGAAACCATGGCGCTGCCCATCCAACCAACTCCCCGATTCGCTTAACTGACCTGAATCATACCACTCTTTCCATAATCCGTCTTTCATGCCCAGTTTATAATTACCTTCGGTACGTTGTTTCCCATTCGGGAACCATATTTTGTAAACTCCATCCTGATTCCCATCAACATAATAACCAATGTATTGTGGTTTTCCGTTTTCGTACCAACCTTTCCATTGCCCATTCATTTTACCATTACTATAGGATCCTGAATCTTTAAGCTGCCCGTTGGTAAACCAGGCTTCCCATATACCGCTTTCCTTGTTGGCGACATACTCACCTTTGTGATGTATGTGCCCATCCGTGTACCAGAATGTCCAGAGGCCCGTTTTTTCATCATCTTTAAAAGAGCCTTCTTTCCATTTTGCTCCATTCTCATAAAAATACTGCCATACACCTTCCAATTTGCCTTTTTCAAACCTGCCGGTGCTTCCGGGAGTACCATCAGGATGATAGAAAACCCAGGTACTATCGCGGAGATCATCCGTGAAATGGCCTTTTTCTTCAGGAGTTCCGTCGATATGCCACGAAGTAATGCTGCTATTGAGCTTGCCCATTTTGAAATATCCCTCAAACTGCTTCTTCCCATTGGGATACCATTCCGTATATTTCCCTTCCTTGACACCATTTACGTAATTAGCTTCAGCTACTTTAAGACCTTTTAAGTTAAATTCGTACCAGGTGCCTTCGCGAAGCCCGTCAACCATCCGGCCTTCTGATTTTTTACTGCCATTCGAGTATTTTTCGACCGTAACCTGGGCATTAGCCGATATTACAACGATGAGCGAAAACAGCAGACTAACAATAATTTTCATGAGAAAATGTATTTTGAATTATTCTGTATGAATAACCAGATAAGTGTATTAAAGCATTAAAGTAATAAGTATTGTTCCGGGTTCCAAGTTCAAGAAATCCTAACATTACTCGAAATTGAAACGAAAAGTTTCAGAAACCAGAATTTTGAACGGCGATCCCGCCAAGGCGCATATGCGTCAAGCTAAGGGGAATGCTATTAACAATGGAGTGTTAGAAAAATCAGCTATTTCTATGTAATTTTTATCAAAAAAAAGTTGCTGTTTGTAAATCA
>JBAZWY010000024.1:58080-76578 GCA_041660125.1 Lentimicrobiaceae bacterium | reverse complement strand
ATTTAAAACCTTTTGGTGGCTATTGCGGCGGGGCCCACCTCTTCCCATTCCGAACAGAGTAGTTAAGCCCGCCTGCGCAGATGGTACTGGATCAAACCGGGAGAGTATGTCGCCGCCGAATCTTATTAAACCCTGCTTACGAAAGTTCGCAGGGCTTTTTTTTGCCCTTACTTTTACCCATCTATCCTACCCCGAAATATCAGATTCAGTTTAATCAGGTTGTATTCCGAGGCCACACAGAATTGAATGGAATAGTAATGAAAGAAAGCAGACCCGCTTTTCTTAAATCTATTTCTTATTTAATTTTTAAGTACTTTTGTACAAATAACCGATTACCGCCAACCCTGGACACCAATGAGCCTGCTGCGTTTATTTTTAACTTTCGTTTTAACATCTTTAATCATTTCAGTTACTTATGCTCAGCAGATAACAGGTGAGGGGAGCCAGAAAGGTGATGATGAAAATGCCGCCGATAAGGATGCCCGCAGTCCTGATTCGGTTTTTGTGAGCTACTTTTACCTCAACGAACAGGGCGCTTATACCCGTTATGCAGTTTCAAAGCCACTGAATAACTTCCAGGAATATGATATTTTAAAACAAAATAACCAGTTTTTTGCAACTTTGGGGAATCCCGGATCAGCTGCATACCCTCTGCAATTCTCTTTAAAACCAACTCCCGATTTCCGCTTCAAATCTGACGTATTTGAGCCTTATAAGCTTAAAGACGATAGCATACGGTTTTATATCAGCAATAACCCCTTTTCACATCTGAAATATCACTCGGGCCCTCAGAAAGAGCAAAAATTTGATATAAGTTTCTCGCAGCGTATTGGCAGCGGTATCTACCTTGGCCTGAATGCTCGTTTTGCCAATGCACCCGGCATCTATCAGCGCCAGCGGAATTATAATGCAGGGGGAACCTTTTATGCAGCATTCCTCTATCCCACGCAGAGATATGGCGCTATTGTTACCTATAGAACAGACCGTGACATAAATTATGAAAACGGAGGGATATCAAATATTACAGATTTTACTTATAACAATGAAACAGACAGGAAATTGATAGCTGTCAACCTTTCGAATGCAATGAATCGCGGGAAAAGCACCGGTGTAGTGGTTCAACAATTTTTTAGTATCCTGAAACCTACAATAATCAAGAAAACAGATTCTACCAATACCCTAGTACAACGGAAATTTGATGCAGGAAGATTCATTTATACTTTTCGCTATTCCCGAACCGGCGATGCATATGAAGATAAAGGGCTTCCCGCTTCTTTCGGTTTTTATCCTGCTTTTTATAATGATTCTCTATCTCTCCTTGATTCGGTGCTCAAGACTCATGTTGAACATTGTCTTGTCTATTCAAATGAAGTTCCTGATACCCTGGGCAAAAGTTTCCCTCTTCAATATTCGTTTGGTTTGCGCTATCAAACCGATAAACTTCAAAGGGATACTATAAATAATATTTTTAATCAGACTGTTCCTTTTGGAATGCTCAAAGGCATCATCAATCGTAAAACATTCTTTAAAGCTTCTGCATATCTTGTACTTGGGGGTTATAACGGAGGCGATCACTCCATTGACGGTAGTTTCTACCAGTTTTTCGGAAAACAAAATCACAAGGCTTACCTGAGCGTATCAAAAGGCATCACGCATCCTGACTACTATTTAAACCATTACTATTCTGATAATTTCAGGTGGGATAATTCGTTCGGGGCACAGGATTATATAAAAGGAGAATTTGGCGTAATACTAAGAGGTTTCGACCTCAATGCTACCTACACGCGAATGACGAATTATGTTTATCTTGATCAGAACATACTCCCGGTTCAATATACGGGTGCATTAACCGTACTGGCAGGCCACGTGAGTAAAGAGTTCAGGATCAAACGCTGGATTACTACTGTTTATGCTGCTGCACAGCAGGTTACACCCGACAGCGTACTTCAGTTGCCTGCTTTGGTGGGGAAACTCACCCTTTGTTATGACGTTGTATTGTTTAAAAAAGCGCTTCATGCCCAGGCAGGTGTAAGCGGAACTTATCATTCTGAATGGTATCAAAATGCATATAGCCCGGCTTTAAGGGCATTTTACAGGCAAAACAGCTATGTTGCAGGAAATTACCCTTACCTGGATGTATTTGTTAACCTGAATATAAAAAGAGCCCGGATATTTGTAAAATATGAACATTTTAATGCAAAATTAATGAGCTTCAATTATATCATCGTGCCCGACTATCCTCAGGCAGATGCTGCTCTCAAATTCGGAATATCGTGGTTGTTTTTTGATTAAATCCTTCAAAAAGTAAACTGCTGAATAAACACTTCGCATCAATACCTGATCATTCAGCAAACTTTGAATTACGCCTGACTCTTCATTACAGCTGCTGTAATATTAACTTTTAACTTTCATCTAACTAAAAATAAACAACTGTATATGAAGCTATTACAAACACCATTTTTCTACCTTTCTAATAGTAATTTTTACTCCGGTTAGTTCCAATTAGCGCGATTTTTTGACCGTGTAAGTCTTTTCACTTTTTGTCACCCTGAGCAGCCTGCCCCGCCAGCGGCGGTGGAAGTCGAAGGGCACTCTTCACTCTGAGTTGACAGGAAACCCCAAACCCCGGAGGGGCTTATTGTAGACGAGCATTTATTTATCTTCACTTTCATCTAACTAAATATAAATGGCTGTATATGAGTCTATTACAAAGACCGGTTTTCTACCATTCAAAGCTTAATCTTTACTCCGGTTAGTTCCAATTAGCGCGATTTTTTGACCGTGTAAGTCTATTCACTATTCAATGTTCACTGTTCACTTTCATCTAACTAAAAATAAATGACTGATTACGAAGCCATTGCAAGTAGCATATTTTTACTCTTTTGAGCTTTCTTCTCATAATAGGCCACTCTTTTTTGCATGTCCAGTATGTTTTTCTGCGTTTCAATTTGGTCATTATATTCTACCTGGTCTTTAACCATTTTATACAGAATCCTTGCTAATTTGTGTGCTACAGCAACAATCGCCTGGTTGTATCCCAAACTTGCCCGCTTAGATTTAAAAAGATTTCCAAGATAGCCTTTATGGCTCTTTAACGTGTTGGCGGCAACCCGCAATATCTGACCAACGTGATTTTTTCTTTTTGGTACTTTACTCGACAATATCTTACCCCCAGATTTCTTGTTGTTTGGGGTCAGGTTGGCCCAGCAACAAAATTTGTCCGGGGTAGGGAATTTATCAATAAATCCGGCACCTAATTCTGATACAACTTTCAATGCGGTCAAACCACTTATGCTTGGAATTCTCGTAATATTTACGCCAAGTATTTCAAATGAATACCTTTCGGCATCAAAAGCAGGAGCATTGTTGGCATCCATTTTTTTCTTTGAGCGGATGAGTTCTTTGGAACTGTTTCCCTGTTCGTCTTTATGGATAAGTTGAACGTATATTTTCATCAGCTCTTCCATTTTTAAATCAAGTTCCTGGATTTGACCTTGGGTGTAGTGATAACAGTTCAGATTTTGCTTCAGGATAAAAACCTGGCTTTCCGACCAGTTTCCCTCTAATGATTTAAGTATTTCCTCTTTAGTGGCTTTTACCCGGTGATGAATATGTTTGACCAATTCGTGCGGATCTTTCTCCCCTTTAGCAATGGACTCTAAAATTGCCATCCCGGATTGACCCTTAATGTCGCTCAGCACCTTATGCAATTTTATATTCATCATATCAAGCGATTTTTGTACCTGAAGCAAGGACTGGTTGCATCTTTCTATCAGCCGCTCCCTGCTTCGCGATAGGTCTTTGATTTCCCGAATCTTGTTTTCTGGTTGGAAACTTTCGGTCAGTAACCCATAGGTATGTAACAATTGTATCCAGCTGGCATCTACATAATCCGTCTTCTTTTCTCCCAGATTCTTGATATGTTTGGCATTGCATACGATTACATCAAACCCGTTTTCTTCCAGAATAATGTACAGTTGAACCCAATATATACCAGTGGCTTCCATGGCTACTGTCTTTATCCTACATAGTTTCAACCATTCTACTATAGACCTTAAATCACAGGTGAACGCATCAAAACGACGGTTGTGGTTTTCATCCCTATCTTCAGGGACACATACCTGGTATTCGGTACTTGCTACATCTATGCCTGCTGCGTCAGGGTTTACTATCAATAATTCCGAACGCTGGCCTTTTTTTACTTTTTGAGCTTTCTTTGCCATTTTATCAATGTTTAGGTAAGGTATAAAGCCCTTTGCCTGCTTTCCCTTGTCGCAATTGACTTTGTAAACTTTCATACGGCCTCAAGGGTCCAGAAATCGCACTACGGATAAGCAGAACCAGTCTATTCAACGAGGTATTCTCCTTCAATGTGTGATTGGCTTACTTGCTAAAGAGCGCTCCAAATTTCCGCATTCTTGTTGTTAGTTACAATTAGCACGATTTTTAATCCGTGTATGTCTATTCACTTTTCACTATTCACTCCATCCCCCTGTTCCCTTTGCCTAACAGCTTCGAAAACCAACACGGCTGCTGAAGTAGATACATTCAACGAATCGGCAACACCTTTCATCGGGATTATAATCTGAGCATCACACTTATCCAGCCATTCAGAGCTTAATCCTGTAGCTTCGGTTCCCATAACTATTGCCACAGATTCACGAAAATCAACCTGGTGATACGTCAATGCTTTATCAGAGAGCGCTGCCGCATAAATTTTAATCTTATTAGATTGAAGCCATTTAATTGCCTCATCCGATTTGCAAGTCACTACCTGGCAGGTAAAAATGCAACCCACTCCTGAACGGATAGCATTCGGGTTGTAAATATCCGTCAAAGGATCACAGACGATCACAGCATCAATTCCTGCGGCATCGGCAGTTCGCATGATGGCACCCAGGTTACCTGGTTTTTCGACAGCTTCGAGAATCAATATGAGTGGGTTTGAGCTTATACTCAATTCGATAAGGCGCATTTCCCGTGGAACTGCAAGTGCTATAAGCCCGTCAGATCCATCGCGATAAGCAATTCTGGCAAAGGCTGCTTTGCTCACTTCGAAAAGCCGCATTCCGCTATTCTTATCAATGAGGTCCTCCCTCCTGCCCTGCCGGTCCAATTCAGGACAAACATACAGCTCCCTGATTTCAATTCCCGAACCCATTGCCCTGCTGATCTCGCGGAATCCTTCAATAACAAAGAGGTTCTGTTCGCGTCGGTCGCGGCTGCTGGCCTGCAGCCTGAGTATATTTTTGATATGAGGATTGGCAGGTGAAATGATTGAATCGGGCATAGAATTGGAATTTAATTCACAAAGATAGTAATTAGGAAAGGTTTGAAGAGTTTGAAATGTTTGAAGGGTTTGAAGGATTTAAAAGGTTTCTGGCTTGAAGGGTTAAACACCCCGAACCGGGCGATAGGTAAGTTTAGTGAAGCTAAATTCTTCAATAGAGCAAAACGAGCTCAGCTATGCTAAACCTGAAACTCTTCAAATCCGAAACATTTTAAAACCCGAACCGAGCGTAGCGAGCACAATGAAGGAAAACCTTCAGGTCGGAAAAATTTTATAACCCGAAACAATAAAAACCCAAAACAATAAAAACCCAAAACACGCGAAGCGCTATTCAATAAAATCAGTACTTTTGCAAAAGGGAAACAAAAATCTGGTTTTATTATACTTTAATTTTTATGTCGGATCATCCATTGAATTTCGGGCTTATCGGAGCTGGCGGATATATCGCCCCCAGGCATATGAAAGCGATAAAAGATACAGGGAATATACTTGTTGCAGCCCTCGACCGCTATGACGGTGTGGGTATAATGGACAGCTACTTTCCGGAAGCCAATTTTTTCACCGAACCTGAACGATTCGACAGGCACCTTGATAAACTCCGCCGCAAAGGTCCCGGTTTTCAGATAGATTATGTAAGTATCTGCTCTCCAAACTACCTGCATGATGCCCATATGCGCCTGGCCTTGCGAAATGATGCCCATGCCATTTGCGAAAAGCCACTGGTACTCAACCCATGGAACCTGGATGCATTAGCTGAAATGGAACAGGAAACCGGCAAACGGATATTTACTATACTTCAGTTGCGCCTTCACCCTGCTATTATTGCGCTGCGCGATAAAATCGCCAAAGGTCCTACTGGTAAAATCTACGATGTAAAACTTAAATATATTACTAGCCGTGGCAAATGGTACCAGATTTCCTGGAAAGGTGACCTGGCCCACTCGGGCGGTATCGCTACCAATATCGGTATTCATTTTTTTGATATGCTAACCTGGATATTCGGTGATGTAAACGAAAATATCGTTAAAATTCATGAAAGCGACCAGGCTGCCGGTACTTTAAAGCTCGAAAAAGCAAATGTCGATTGGCATTTAAGCATCAACGCTGATCATTTGCCTGCCCAGGCTAAAGAAAAAGGTAACCGCACGTACCGTTCCATTACAGTGGATGGAGAGGAAGTTGAATTCAGCGAAGGATTTACCGATTTGCATACACGCAGCTACGAACAAATCCTGGCAGGAAACGGTTTCGGACTTGAAGATGCCCGTAAGAGTATTATTATTGCCCAGGGGATCAGAAAACAGATTTGAAGAGTTTGAATGGTTTAAAATGTTTCTGGTTCGAAATGTTCGAAGTGTTTGAACCACGTTGCAAGCAAGCTCACCAAAGTTAAACCCCGTAACTTTGTAACCTAGTAACCCTTTAACCCTGTAACTCTGTAACTCTGTAACCCTGTAACTCTGTAACCCTTTAACTCTGTAACCCTGTAACTCTGTAACCCTGTAACTCTGTAACCCTGTAAAGCTGTAACTCTGTAACCCTGTAACTTTGAACCCTGAAACTCTTCAAACCCTTCAAACCCTTCAAACGAAAATTTTCAAACCCTGAAACATATGAATAACCAAATATTACTTAATAATTATTCTCTATGAAAACTGCTTTAATAACAGGTATCACAGGACAAGATGGCGCTTACCTTGCTGAATTTTTACTCAAAAAAGGATACCAGGTTCATGGACTTAAACGCCGGAGTTCACTTTTTAACACTGACCGTATTGATCACCTGTACCAGGATCCTCATGCAGAAAACAGGAATTTCTTTCTCCATTATGGCGATATGACCGATTCATCCAACCTGATACGTCTTGTCCAGGAAACTCAACCAGATGAAATCTATAACCTGGCTGCCATGTCGCATGTAAAAGTGAGTTTTGATACATCCGAATACACGGCTAATGCCGACGGAATCGGTACTCTGCGGCTTCTGGAAGCGATCAGGCTTCTTGGGATGACTGAGAAAACGCGTTTTTACCAGGCTTCCACCAGCGAACTTTACGGATTGGTGCAAGAAGTCCCGCAAAGTGAGCGCACACCGTTTTATCCGCGCAGTCCATATGCTGTAGCCAAATTGTATGCTTACTGGATGACTGTTAATTATCGTGAAGCCTATAATATGTTTGCCTGCAACGGTATTTTGTTTAATCACGAATCTCCAATACGAGGCGAAACCTTTGTTACCCGTAAAATAACGATGGCTGTTGCCCGGATTGCTTTGGGTATGCAGCAGAAACTTTTCCTGGGTAACCTTACAGCCAAACGCGACTGGGGTCATGCCATGGATTATGTACGCGCCATGTACCTCATGCTACAACAAGACAAACCGGAAGACTTTGTAATTGCCACAGGTGTTACCACCATGGTAAAGGATTTCGTGCAGCTGGCTTTCGCCGAAGCAGGTATTGAAGTCGAATTTACAGGTGAAGGCCTGAATGAAAAAGGGACGGTAGTTTCGTGCCGGAACAGTGAACATATGATTGCCCCGGGAACGGTTGTGGTTCAGGTAGATCCTGCTTATTTCAGGCCTACTGAAGTTGATCTGTTGCTTGGTGATCCTACCAAAGCTAATACTAAGCTGGGATGGCTGCCCGAACATAACCTGGCTTCACTGGTTAAAGATATGATCGAAAACGACCTAAAACTGGCAAATAAGGAAAAATACCTGAGGGATGGAGGATTCAGGGTGATGAATTACTTTGAATAGATAATAAATCCACGAATTTACACGAATGGTTCACTAATTTTCACAGAATTATTCTATTCAGATATGGCTGAATTAATTTATTCGGAAGAATCGTATAAGATCATTGGAGCATGCCTTGAGGTTCACAAGAATCTTGGTCATGGTTTTCTTGAGGCGGTCTATGCTGAAGCACTGATGTGGGAATTTGAAGAAAGGGATATTCCTTATGAAAAGAACAAAGAACTTGCAATTACATATAAGGGACACCTGCTTACAAAAAAGTATTATGCCGACTTCGTCTGCTATAATAAAATTATAATCGAATTGAAAGCCATGGATGCTCTTGCTCCGGAGCACATTTCCCAAGTTCTAAACTATTTAAAAGCAACTCAAATGCGTTTAGGCATACTGGTAAATTTTGGTGAAACTCAATTACATTCAAAACGAATAGTTCTATAAATATTCGTGAAAATTAGTGAAATAATTAGTGACAATTAGTGGATAAAAATTATGAATAAAAACTCCAAAATATACATCGCAGGCCACAAAGGTCTTGTAGGCAGCGCCTTACTTAAAAATCTCCAGCAGAAAGGATATACCAATTTTGTACTTCGTACCCTCGAAGAGCTTGACCTGACCGACCAGCCAGCCGTTGAAGCCTTCTTCGCTGCCGAAAAACCCGAATATATTTTCCTGGCTGCAGCAAAAGTAGGGGGAATAATGGCAAATAATATCTATCGCGGACAATTTATCATCGAAAACCTGCAGATACAGAACAATATCATTCACAATGCCTGGGTACATGGTGCTAAAAAGCTATTGTTCCTTGGCAGTTCATGCATTTACCCAAAAAACGCACCTCAGCCTATGCAGGAAAACTACCTGCTGACAGGCGAGCTGGAATACACCAACGAGCCATACGCTATCGCCAAGATTGCCGGCATCAAGGTATGTGAAAGCTATAACCTGCAATACGGCACCAATTTCGTTTCGGTAATGCCAACCAACTTATATGGGCCAAATGACAATTTTCACCTTAAGAATTCGCATGTTCTTCCGGGCATGATGCGAAAGATGCACCTGGCCCATTGCCTCGAAAATAATGATATGGATGCCATCCGCCGGGACTTTGCAAAACTTCCTGTAATGGAGGCAACTTCAGATGCGTCTGAGGAAATCATCCTTCGTTTTCTTGCTGATCAGGGCATCAACAGGGATCAAAACGGAAAGGTTAGCCTTAGCTTATGGGGTACAGGTGCTCCGTTGCGAGAATTTCTGCATGTCTCTGACATGGCCGATGCCTGTGTATATGTGATGGAAAATGTCGATTTTGAAGACCTTAAACCAGTAAACTCCACCGAAATACGAAATACACATATCAATATCGGGTCGGGCAAGGAATTGACTATAAGACAACTGGCAGAGCTTGTACAAAAGGTTATCGGCTTCAGTGGTGAGATTCTTTTTGATGCATCAAAACCTGATGGTACCATGCGCAAACTCCTGGATGTAAGCAAACTCGAAAAACTGGGATGGAAGAGCAAGATTGAACTCGAAGATGGAGTGAAGGAAGTGTTTAAGGGATACATAGGTTAGCCAGAAGAAAGGGAGAGACCGGGGAAATAGTGACAAGGCCGAAATCCGGTCTTCTATCATAATCATAAAACCTTCTATTGAGCCATTGTTACGTTCAACAGAACCAGAAACCAGAAACCAGTAACCAGAAACCTTTTAAAACAATGGCCCTAAAAAAACCCGGCGAACCTCACTGGTATGCAGCATATACTAAGTCGCGCACCGAGAAAAAGGTACTTGCACGGCTTACGGAGAATGAATTCGAAGCGTACCTGCCGATCAGCCGAAAAAGAAAACAATGGAGTGACCGAATAAAATGGGTTGAAGAACCCCTGATCCGATCCTATATCTTTATCCATGTTAACGAACGCGATTATTATAATGCAATCAATACTCCAGGGCTGGTTTGCTATGTAACCTTCGAAGGGAAAGCCGCTCCTATTCCTGACAGGCAGATTGACATACTCAAAATGCTGTTAAATGAAGGAGCCGAAATGGAAGTGAGCAACGATCGTTTTGCACCCGGACAAAAGATTATTGTGGTAGCAGGAACCCTGATCGGGATGCAGGGCGAAATGGTTGAATACCGCGGTAAGAAAAAAGTCCTCGTTCGCCTTGGTACGACCGGTACCAATATCCTGGTAACAGTCAGCCTTGATCTGATTGAAAAAGAATAGGGCTAAAGTTAATGGTGAATGTTAATGGATAATGGTTAATTAAAAGATGAAGAGAGGCTTTTTAAAAATGTAATTTGGACCTTAATCTAATTACTCATTCACAATAGATTTCAGCAAAAAATGAAACAATTATATGGTCATGAACAAAAGTTGCCATGTGACCGAAAGAGCGAAGCTGTAGGGAATAAAATTATGGATTTTCAATAGTTCTAACATTAAAGGTTTGAAGAGTTTGAAATGTTTGAAGAGTTTAACATAAAATAGAAATCCGAAACCCTGTAACCGAGCTAAGTAAAGCTATTACCGAAACAATAGAAACGCAATAAGCGCAAAACCGAAACTAATTTATCTTTTATCTAAACTTTCCTATGAAATCTTACAAAATCTCAATGATTGGCCTCGGTTATGTAGGCCTTCCCCTTGCTGTTGAATTTGCAAAACATTACCCTGTTATTGGTTTTGATATTAACCAGGAACGTATTGATGGTATTAACCATGGACACGACAGCACCCTGGAAGTTGAAGACGACAACCTGGCAAGTGTGCTTACAAAAAACAAACCCTCCGGTACAGGCCTTTATCTAAGCAGCAAACTTGATGAAATCAGGGATTGCAATGTTTACATTGTTACTGTACCTACCCCTGTGGATAAAAATAATCGTCCTGACCTCACTCCTTTAATAAAAGCCAGTGAAAGTATCGGGAAAGTGATTAAAAAAGGCGATATTGTGATTTATGAATCTACCGTTTATCCCGGATGTACCGAGGAAGACTGTATTCCTGTTATTGAAAAAGTTTCGGGAATGAAAATGAATGTTGATTTCTTTGCAGGATATTCACCCGAACGTATTAATCCCGGTGATAAAGAACACACTGTAACCACTATCCATAAAATCACTTCGGGTTCAACCCCCGAAATTGCTGAAGAAGTAGATCAGCTCTATAAAAAAGTCATTAAAGCCGGTACTCACAAGGCACCTTCGATCATGGTAGCCGAAACAGCCAAAGTTATCGAGAATTCGCAGCGTGATATCAACATCGCATTCGTGAATGAAATTGCCCGTATCTGCATGCATATGAACCTCGACACACGTGCTGTGCTGGATGCAGCCGGAACCAAATGGAACTTCCTGAAATTTTCACCTGGACTTGTCGGCGGTCACTGTATCGGCGTTGACCCATATTATATGGCACAGAAGGCGCAGGAAGTCGGATATCATCCGGAGATTATTCTTGCCGGCCGCCG
The DNA here is from genome assembly GCA_041660125.1 of Lentimicrobiaceae bacterium. GTDB lineage: Bacteria > Bacteroidota > Bacteroidia > Bacteroidales > UBA4417 > UBA4417. Next base: position 65,050 of record JBAZWY010000024.1, on the reverse strand, counting down.
TATGAATGATGGCATGGGTGCCTGGATTGCTGCACAGGTAATCAAACTGATGATTAAAAAAGATATTACCATTAAAAATGCACGTGTGCTGGTGCTTGGCATCACTTTCAAGGAAAACTGCCCCGATATCCGGAACACCAAAGTAGTAGATGTGGTGAAAGAACTTGAACAGTTCGGTTGTATTGTTGATATTTTCGATCCATGGGCTAATGCCGATGAAGTACAACATGAATATGGCCGCGATATCGTTTCATCTTATACCATGAATGATTACAACGCCGTTGTTCTGGCTGTGGCACATGATAAATTCAGGAAGATAGATTTCAGTGCGCGTACCGAAAATACGGTGCTTTATGATATCAAATCGATATTGCCGGTAGAAGTGGTTGATGGAAGATTGTAAAAAGATTCTGATTAAGGAGATTGCGGAAAAACCAATATGCTCGGAGCTTAGTGCTATATACTTTGTGCTTTGCACATAGCACTTTAACTTGATTATTTTATAAACTTCAAAAAAGACAAAAGATAAAAGCTAAAGACAAAAGATAAAAGGCTAAAGATAAAAGGCTAAAGACAAAAGATAAAAGGATAAAGACAAAAGGGTCAAAACATTATGAAGGCAATCATAAAAATCATCTTTACAAAATAAATTGCAATAGTCAAGATTTAATCTTACAATGTTTTAAAAATGGTTAAAAGTTAAACTGACAATTTGAGTGAACATTTTTTCGTTCTCAATCCCCTCATAATATTTTTATTGGAGGGGTTGGGAACGAAAAAATAACTGTCTGGAATAATCCTATTTAGTAATTAGAAAGTGCCAGCGCATGTCTAAGTTTTTACAAATAAATTATGAAAATGGTTTGCATTTGCCTGACTTTTATCTTTTTCCCTTTTGTCTTTTATCTTCTGCACGAATAAGGCAGGTTAAGACTCCCTTAGTGATATGTTCTCATAATTCCTTACTTTTTACGCCATATTTCATACTACTTACTCATTGTTTTTCATTCTTTGTTTTTCACTTACTAAACTCTTTCCTTAAAAATCCCTACTTTTGCTCCTCTAAGGCTATAAATCCACTCAAATCGTGTTACTCACTATAGACTGTTCACTCTTCACTCAACAATACACACTTAACCCATGTTTACAAATAAAACCCTTCTGATTACCGGTGGCACCGGCTCCTTCGGAAACGCAGTTCTTAACCGCTTCTTAGATACCAATATCAAAGAAATCCGGATTTTCTCGCGCGATGAGAAAAAGCAGGATGATATGCGGCAGTTGTATCGTAACGATAAAATAAAATACTATATCGGCGACACCCGTGACAAACGAAGTCTCGATGCAGCGATGCGTGGCACCGATTATGTTTTCCAGGCGGCAGCCCTTAAACAGGTACCTTCTTGTGAATTTTTTCCAATGGAGGCAGTTCGCACTAATGTTTTTGGTGCAGAAAATGTTCTGGATAGCGCACTGGAACATGGCGTAAAAAATGTAATCGTACTCAGTACTGATAAAGCAGTATATCCCATTAATGCCATGGGGATGTCGAAGGCTCTAAGTGAAAAAGTAATGGTTGCCAAAAGTCGGAGCCTGATTGGCAGCGGAACTACTTTTTGCGGTACACGCTACGGCAATGTTATGGCTTCCAGGGGATCGGTGATCCCGTTGTTTATCGACCAGATTAAAAGCGGCCGGCCCATTACGATAACTGATCCCATGATGACGCGTTTTATGATGACGCTCGACGATGCTGTGACGTTGGTGATTTATGCCTTCGAACATGGCGAAAACGGCGATATTTTCGTACAAAAAGCGCCTGCAGCTACCATCGAAGTGCTGGCAACGGCCCTGAGCGAACTCTATAATGTTAAAGCCAATATTAAAGTAATAGGTACAAGACACGGAGAAAAACTTTACGAAACTCTTGTGAACCGCGAAGAAATGGCCAAGGCAACCGATATGGGTGATTATTTCCGTATCCCGGCTGATAACCGCGACCTCAACTACGGGAAATTCTTTACCGAAGGCGAATCAAAAGTCTCCGAAGTGGAAGACTATACCTCGCACAATACCGAAAGACTGGATGTGGAAGGAACGAAGAATCTGTTGCTAAAGTTGGATCTGGTTAGGGAGGATATAGGTAAAATAAGATAAAAGGAAAAAGATAAAAGGAAAAAGATAAAAGATAAAAGATAAAAGATAAAAGGAAAAAGATAAAAGATAAAAGTAGCCACAGCTTCCAGGCTTTTACTTAAACTATAATCCATTCAACCTTTTATCTTTAAACTTTTGCCTTTTATCTTGTCAACCTTTTATCTTTAAACTTTTGTCTTTTATCTTGTCAAACTTTTATCTTTAAACTTTTGTCTTTTATCTTGTCAAACTTTTATCTTTATACTTTTGTCTTTTATCTTGTCAAACTGTTATCTTAAAAAGCTATGCTTAGCATTGGCATCACCGGCCAGCCCGGTTTCGTAGGTACTCACCTCTTTAATACCCTGAACTTATATAAAGATAAGTTTCATACTATTCCCTTTGAAGACAGTTACTTCGCCGACGAGGTAAAACTTAACAACTGGGTAAAGCAGTGCGATGTCATCATTCACCTGGCAGCGCTTAACCGCCACAACGATCCGGATGTTATTTACAAAACTAATATAGGATTGGTACAGCAGTTGATTGATTCAATGCAAAATACCCTGTCAACTCCACATGTTCTCTTTTCTTCATCCACACAAGAAGAACGTGACAACCTCTATGGCAGATCGAAAAAGGAAGGCCGGCTTCTTTTCGAAAAATGGGCAACCGTCAATAATGCTAGATTTACGGGCCTTGTAATCCCAAATGTTTTCGGGCCTTTTGGGAATCCGTATTACAACTCGGTTATAGCAACTTTTTGCCATCAACTTACACATAACGAACAACCAAAGATTGATGTTGATGGTGAAATGAAGCTGATTTATGTAAGCGAACTTGTAGCACTGATTATCGGCTTGATATCCGAAAATAATGTTGTAAAAAACGTCAACCAGGTTATTGTGCCTCACACTTCTGTTATAAAAGTATCGGAGCTGCTGCAAAAACTCGAAGATTTTAAATCCGGTTATTTTGAAAAAGGAATTATCCCTGATCTGAGTGATACTTTCGACAGGAATATTTTTAATACTTTTCTTTGTTACATCGACCATAAACACTTCTTCCCTTTTCATCTGAAAAAAAATACGGATAACCGGGGCGCATTTGTTGAAACCATGCGGTTGAACAGCGGCGGACAGGTTTCTTTCTCCAGCACTGTGCCTGGCATCACCCGCGGCAACCATTTCCATACCCGTAAAGCCGAACGCTTTGCTGTGATCAAAGGTAAAGCTCTGATCGAACTAAGACGAATCGGAACTTCCGAAATCCTATCATTTGAACTTGACGGTGAAAAACCTTCATTTGTCGATATGCCCATTTGGTATACGCATAATATAAAAAATATTGGCAACGAGGAATTGTATACGATTTTCTGGATCAACGAGTTCTTTGATGCTGCTAATCCTGATACCTTCTTCGAAACAGTTTAATAGGGATTCTCGCAGATATTCGCAGAGGGAATCGCAGAGTTGCGCAGAGAAGTGTTTCTCGCAGAGTTGCGCAGAGAAGTGTTTCTCGCAGAGTTTCGCAAAGGGAATCGCAGAGTTGCGCAGAGAAGGGTTTCTCGCAGAGTTGCACAGAGAAGTGTTTCTCGCAGAGTTTCGCAGAGGGAATCGCAGAGTTGCGCAGCGAAGGGTTTCTCGCAGAGTTTCGCAGAGTATAACGCAGAGTTTCGCAGAGATAAAATAAAATGGACGAAAACGATATTTCATACACAATAAGGGGTGCAGCATTCAAAGTTCATTCCGCCCTTGGCCCGGGTTTGCTCGAATCGGCATATGAAGCCGCACTTGCGTTTGAATTGAGGAAAGATGGCTATGATGTAAAAAATCAAATCGGGTTGCCATTCGTATATGGTGATGTTAAATTAGACATTGGCTATCGTATCGACCTCTTAATAAATGATAAAGTCATCATCGAAATTAAATCTGTCGAAGCCCTGACTGATGTACATCACAAACAACTTTTAACTTACCTTAAACTTTCTGACAAAAAACTTGGCCTCCTGATAAACTTCAATGTAGCCTCCTTAAAAGATCACATCGTCAGAATCGCCAATAACCTATAACTCTGCGGGCCTCTGTGCTAACCTCCGCGCAACTCTGCGAGAAACATATTAATAACTCCACGAAACTCTGCGCCTTAATCTGCGAAACTCTGCGAGAACCCTTTAACCTAAGCGAGAACCCTCTTTAAAAACTCTGCGATAACCTTTTTATACTACCCATGAAAAAACAAAAAATCCTCACAGTCGTCGGTACCCGCCCTGAAATAATCCGCCTCTCACGCGTGATGGCGCTGCTCGACCAGTTTGTAAACCATATCATTGTCCATACCGGGCAGAACTATGATTACGAGCTAAACGAAATCTTCTGGAACGAACTTGAACTCCGTAAGCCCGACCATTTCCTGAATGTAGATACTACATCCCTGGGATCCGCCGTCGGCGATATCATCCGTAAAACGGAAGAAGTTCTCAAACTGGAACAACCCGATGCCCTCCTCGTTCTCGGCGACACCAACTCCTGCCTTTCGGCATATATTGCAAAGCGCGTGCATATCCCTATTTTCCATATGGAAGCCGGGAACCGCAGCTTCGATTTCAATGTGCCCGAAGAAATCAACCGCCGCATTATCGATCATATAGCCGACTTCAACCTGGTATATACCGAGCATGCACGCCGGCATTTATTGGCCGAAGGAATACAGCACCGCAGGATTTACCTTACCGGCAGCCCGATGAAAGAAGTGCTGAATCACTATATGCCTAAAATAAAGCTATCCGCTGCACTTGCCACCCTGGACCTGGAACCCAAAAAGTATTTTCTTGTTTCAGTGCACCGTGAAGAAAATGTTGACAATCCCGAAAACCTACAGAAAATACTTACTATTCTTAATAAACTCGCCGACGACTATCAATTACCGGTAATCATCTCGACCCACCCCCGCACCCGCAAACGACTGGAGACTCTCAACCAGCAACCTGTTGCCAGCAACCAGCAACCAGCAACCAACAACAAGTTACTCCATTTCCTCAAACCTTTTGGTTTCCTCGACTATGTACACCTTCAAATGAATGCCCTTTGCACCCTCTCCGACTCCGGAACCATCAGCGAAGAATCTTCTATACTCAATTTTCCCGCCATTTCACTTCGCCAATCCATGGAAAGGCCCGAAGCCCAGGATGCAGGTACTATTATACTTACAGGTTTTGACCCCGATATAGTACTCAACAGCATAAGTGCAGTAATTGCTGAATTTGGTACTACAGGCGGATACAACAGGATTGCCGACGATTATACCATTGATAATACTTCTTGGAGAGTATTGAAACTTATCCTTGGCAATACAGGGTTGAGTAACTTGTGGTGGGGTGTTAAAAAATAGAAATTGCCTTTATCCCAATCTCTCACTCTCTTTCTTCACTCTTCACCAGGAACTAGTCACCAGTCACCAGTTAGCGGCAACTCTTCACTGTCATCCCGAGCTTTCATTGGTAGTGTGGCTAAGAAAAGCGAAAGGGCGCTATTCACTTTTCACTGTTTGTCACCCTGAAGTCGAAGGGCACTATTCTGTTCTTTAACTGAACTTTTCCCTAACTATACAATTTTTTATTAACTTGCACATTCAAATTGAAAAGCAAAAAAAATGCGTTTAGATCCTGAAATAGCCAATTATTTAAAGCAGTTAATCCAGGACAAAATACCGGGATCTACTATTTATTTATTCGGTTCCAGGGTTGATGAAATGACCCGCGGAGGAGATATTGACGTGATGATACTCACTGATGTACCAACCGAAAAATCGCTTTTACGTAAAATAAGGATGGAATTTATAAAAAAATTTGGATGGAGAAAAATAGATCTGTTGAACTTTACCCATTCAGACAAATCAATTTTCCGACAAATAATCGAAAATAATTGCATTCAACTATGACAGCGGATCAAAATCAGGTGCTCATCAATCTTCTTCATTCCGAATGGGAATTGTTACAGGCAGCAGTCAGTACTTTGAAGTTGTCGGTACGCAAATGCCAGGCAATCGGTGTTAAATAAAGTTATTCATTCGAAGAACTTGAATCATTTGATTCATTGACTTCAAAGTTTAACCGGACTTCCGATCTCTTTACTCAAAAAGTTCTTCGTTCTGTTTGGATTCTCCTTCATGAACCCTTTGTCCCGTTTATGGATATGATGAACAAATGCGAGAAAATGGCTATACTCAGATCTTCCGATCAAATGATCGAAATCCGTGACCTGAGAAACCAAATAGCCCACGAGTACCTGCCTGATGCAATACGCGACCTTGTTCCTGAAGTCATTGGGCTAACCTCCAGCCTGTTCGAAAACATTGAAGAATGTAGCTGCTTCCTCGGAAAACGAGCCTGGAAATCTTAAGTTGGAGATATAATACCTTAAGTTGATATTCTAAACTCATAAGCCAGCTTTCAACGCTAATACGAAGTTTGAAAAACCACTTAAGCACTCTTTCATCTAACTAAATATAAATGGCTGTATATGAGTCTATTACAAAGACCGGTTTTTCTACCATTCCAAGCTTAATCTTTACTCCGGTTAGTTCCAATTAGCGCGATTTTTTGACCGTGTAAGTCTATTCACTATTCACCCTGTTGAATAGCTTCCACCGCCACTGGCGGGGCAGGCTGCTTAATTCTACAGGGTAAACTCTGAGTTGACAGGAGATCCCAAACCCCTGTTTGCACCAGGCAAGCCGGAGGGGCTTATTGAAGACGGGCATTTAATTATTTCCACTTCTCATTGTCCACTGAAGACACTGATTGCACACAGATAACCACTGATCATCATTACAT
>JBAZWY010000024.1:16930-58070 GCA_041660125.1 Lentimicrobiaceae bacterium | reverse complement strand
CCCAAACCCCTGTTTGCACCAGGCAAGCCGGAGGGGCTTATTGAAGACGGGCATTTAATTATTTCCACTTCTCATTGTCCACTGAAGACACTGATTGCACACAGATAACCACTGATCATCATTACATCTTTCTCCCACTCTCCCCCTCACCCCCTCTCCCACTCACCCTCTCTCCACTGTAATTCCAAGCTGTCATTGCAGGTTAAGCGAAGGAACACTGTTCACTCTGAGTTGACAGGAGACCCCAAACCCCTGTTTGCACCAGGCAAGCCGGAGGGGCTTATTGAAGACGGGCATTTAATTATTTCCACTTCTCATTGTCCACTGAAGACACTGATTGCACACAGATAACCACTGATCATCATTACATCTTTCTCCCACTCTCCCCCTCACCCCCTCTCCCACTCACCCTCTCTCCACTGTAATTCCAAGCTGTCATTGCAGGTTAAGCGAAGGAACACTGTTCACTCTGAGTTGACAGGAGACCCCAAACCCCTGTTTGCACCAGGCAAGCCGGAGGGGCTTATTGAAGAAGGGCATTTAATTATTTCCACTTCTCATTGTCCACTGAAGACACTGATTGCACACAGATAAACTCTGATACTTAATACATTTCACTACCTCGCTCCATCACTCTCTCACTCCATCACTCCATCACTCCCTCACACTCTCACTCCCTCACTCCATCCCTATTTGTCACGCTAAGCGGAGTCGAAGCGCACTGTTCACTGTTCTTTCCGTATCTTTGCACTACTAAGATTTAAAAAATGGTAACAATTATAAAAAAAGGCACTTCACGGGAAAAAATTCGTCTTACCTTAAAAAAACGGCTGGTAAAAACCAAAGGCCCGGACTTGAAAAAATATTGCGGGTCGATCACCCTGACGGAAGATCCGTTGGAATTGCAAAAAAGCTGGCGGAATGAATGGGAATAATATTCTACTCGATACAAATATTGTTTTGTACTTCCTGAAAGGGGAAGACACACTTATCCCCCTACTGGAAGATAAAAACCTGTATCTCTCATTCATTACTCAATTGGAACTGTTGAGTGCGAAATATTAAAAACCGGAAGATATTTCCAAAATCAAACAGTTTATTTCAGAATGCACTGTTATTGATATTACACAGGAAATAGCCATGATTGGCATAAATCACAAACAAAAGATGATATTTTGATCAATCTGGCGTATTACATGTGACCCGTAAAAAATAATTAATGACACATGAAACGAGCCATGACAATAAATTGTCACACTGAAGGATGATTATTCATGGCGAGTTCCATCTGACCCGTAAAAATTAAAAAATAAACAGATGAAATAAAAGAGAACACTATCCAGTTATGACAAAGCTATTCTCTCAAATTGCCCGACTGCATTATTGCAGCAACATCGCTGTGGTTTAACATGCCTTTAATTACCGCAGATAGCGATTTTAAAAAAGTTGATTCTCTTGATTTAATATCTTTTGAGAGATAATTCTCCATGCTAAGTGCACTGACAACTATTCGCCACCCTGAGTGATCCCAAATGCAATCAGAACGAAGGGCACGCTTCGACTCCGCTCAGCGCATCGCTATTCACTTTCATCTAACTAAAATCAAACAACTGTATATGAAGCTATTACAAAGACCATTTTTCAACCTTTCTAATAGTAATTTTTACTCCGGTTAGTTCCAATAAGCACGATTTTTTGACCGTGTAAGTCTATTCACTATTCACTAACTTCGCTATTCACGCTTCGGCTCCGCTCAGCGCATCGCTATTCACTGACATTTCCCTTCCCCTATCTTTTTTTAAAAAAAACACTTTCTTTTACCAACCTAATGCTTTATTGAGTAATTTCGCTACTCACAACAAATTATATATGCTCGAAAGCCTTATAACTTCCAAAACCCGCATCAAGCTACTGCTCAAATTCTTCCTGAACAGCAGCACCAAAGCATACTTGCGCGGTCTCGAAGCTGAATTCGGCGAATCAACCAATGCCATACGCATCGAGCTTAACCGTTTCGAAAAAGCCGGCCTCCTTACCTCCCATCCCGAAGGAAACCGCAAATTCTTTACCGCCAATACCGCACACCCCCTTTTCCCGGATATTCAAAGCCTGATGCGCAAGCACCTGGGAATTGACCAGATTATTGACCAGGTTATCGAACACCTCGGCGAAGTACAAAAAGTGTATCTCACCGGCTCCTTCGCCCGCGGACAGGAAAGCCCCGATATCGAAATACTCCTCGTTGGCGGCGAAATAGATACCCATTACCTCGAAAATATCATTGCCAAAGCAGGCAAACTTATCCATAAAAACATCCTTTACCACCTGATGACGGCACTGCAGTTCGAAAACGACTTTGCAAACCTGGGCCACGAAGACCTGCTACTCTTGTGGGAACAGAATAACTAAGTACACTTTTGTCCGGCAGCAAACCGGCAGAAGATTTCATAGTAAATAAAACTTAAGACGTTTCCTTAAACCAGGCAACGGGACTGAAAGGGCGAAGCTGTAGAAGCACGCTTGCCCTTAATCCACAAGATTGCTTCGGCGAATATCGCCTGCACAATTTAACTTAACCAGTACCCGCCTCGCAATACTGTGCCCTTAAGCACGCTTTTACTTAAAAGCACCACGCAAACCGAGATCTCACAATCGAAGCCACAGCATTGCGATCCGCCTAAGGCGGAGAAGCAACCTCGACCAGGCTTGCACAACCTTTCTTAGCCGCTTACCCTTAATCCACAAGATTGCTTCGGCGAATATCGCCTGCACAATTTAACTTAACCAGTACCCGCCTCGCAATACTGTGCTCCAAAGCAAGCCTTTACTTAATCCCCCGCTAACCACAAATACGCAATCGAAGCTACAGCATTGCGATCCGCCTCAGGCGGAGAAGCAACCTCGTCACGCAGGCAATACCTAAATAGAACGCTCTCCCTTAACCGATAACCCTCTTTATCACGCTTAACCTTAATCCACAAGATTGCTTCGACCAACCTCGCTGGCACTTTTTAACTTAACACATACCGGCCTCGCAATACTGTGCATCATAGCGCGATCTCACTAAAAAGCACCACGCCAACCCAATATTAACAATAATGCTACAGCATTGCGAGGCGCTCCGCGCCGAAGCAACCTCGTATAGCTGGCACAATACCGCTTAGAATGAAAGCCTGGGTATATATGACCGCTAATAAGCCAAATGGAGTCATTTATACAGGAGCAACTACTGAACTAAAATATCGTATCGAAAGCCATAAAAACAAAAAGTACGTCAGGTCCTTTTCAGCAAAATATAATGTTGATAAATTGGTTTACTTCGAAGAATACCCCAGTATTCTTCCCGCACGTGAACGGGAAAAACAGTTGAAAGCAGGCTCACGACAAGCAAAAGTCAAACTTATAGAAGCTTCGAATCCGGAATGGAAAGACTTATACAACACTTTAACTTGAAGGACAAAACATTCTTAGCACGCTTGCCCTTAATCCGCAAGATTGCTTCGGCGGTTATCACCGGTACCATTTAACTTAACCAGTACCCGCCTCGCAATGCTGTGCCCTTAAGCACGCTTTTACTTAAAAGCACCACGCAAACCGAGATATCACAATCGAAGCTACAGCATTGCGATCCGCCTCAGGCGGAGAAGCAACCTCGTCCCGCTGGCAATACCTAAATAGAACGCTCTCCCTTAACCGATAACCCTCTTTATCACGCTTACCCTTAATCCACAAGATTGCTTCGGCCAACCTCGCTGGCACTTTTTAACTTAACACATACCGGCCTCGCAATACTGTGCATCATAGCGCGATCTCACTAAAAAGCACCACGCCAACAACATTTTCTAAATCGAAGCTAGAGCATTGCGAGGCGCACAGCGCCGAAGCAACCTCGACCCGCAGGCACAAACATGCTAAGAAAGCTTTCCCTTAATCCACAAGATTGCTTCGGCGGTTCACGCCGGTACCATTTGACTTAACCAGTACCCGCCTCGCAATGCTGTGCCCTTAAGCACGCCTTTACTTAGTACCACGCTAACCACAAATACGCAATCGAAGCCACAGCATTGCGATCCGCCTAAGGCGGAGAAGCAACCTCGACCAGGCTTGCACAACCTTTTTTAGCTACAGCATTGCGATCCGCCTAAGGCGGAGAAGCAACCTCGTCCAGGCTTGCACAATTAATACTTAGAACCATTTGCCCTTTAAAATAATTTGCACACCCTATTTCTATTTTTTATTTTTGTTTTGAATTTTTAATCATACCATTTTATCACATTATTATTAACTTTTAAAATTTAACTATTATGACAACACCAAATCAACGAGCGTACAACTGTAAAGACGAAGAACTTCCTGTTATTTGTAGGTTTGCAGTATTTAGCCTTACACGCGACCTGTCCGATTTTACGGACTTTTCGCCAAAGTTTGATCAAGCATATATTACCGCTTTTAATACGAATATTGCTTCGGTTAACGAAGTGATAATGCCCGCGTCCGAAACATTGGACCTTAAAAACATCACTACAAGCCTGTATGCTACTATGGATGGGCTTATCGATCCTATTAACCGGGTAACCGGTTATTTAAATATGCTCGATCCCGCCGCTAAAATTTCGGCTGCCGACTTCGGTTTAGCCAGGTTGCGTAAAAACATTAAAGGCAGAGATGCCGAAGGTGCAATTACCAGCCTCCATACTGTTACTACCAATTTATCCAATTATGCTACCATACTGGGTGAACATGGTCTTAAACCCGAACTTAGCGCACAGTTTTCAACGGCATCAACTTCAATTGCTGCCGACAACCAGAAACAGTATGAAATTACCAGCAACCGTAAAACCATTGTTCAAAACAACGTTGGCCTGTTTAACAGCCTTAACGAACAATTGACAGAGATAATGCGTGTTGGCAAAATTCTGTACAAAGCTAAGGATGCGGTTAAAACGCAGGAATACACTTTCGCCGCAATGAAAAAGAAAGTGAAAAACACAGGTAAATCTGCAGCAACGCCTTCGGAAACACCTGCCGGCTAAGCAGCCGGCTGCCTGCACTATAATACCTTATCCGTGATAAATAAGGGTATTTTTAAAAATTCAATGGCCCGCGATTCGAAATACCGGAACCAAAAACCTGGCAACAGGATACAAATCCAAAATCCAAAAGAATAAAAAGAATAAATAGAAATTAATTGCATTGGAATTTGAGACTTGAAATCTGAGACCTGGAATACAAAAACCGGAATTTTAGTCGCGGGCTTTTTAGACCACTATTCACTGTCATTGCGAACGAAGCAGCCTGCCCCGCCAGTGGCGGTTGAAGCAACACTATTCACTATTGAAGGTTAAAGGATAAAGGTTAAAGGATAAAGGTTCCTTACTATTCACTATTCATGGCGCAGAGCGCCACTTTCGCTTCGCTACAGCTTTTCACTATTCACTAATCACTAATCACTCTCCGTTTTCCACTTACTAAACTTATCATAATCCATTTTTCATGCAACAAGGCGAAATTGTAATATACAAAGCATTTGACAGCGCTGAATTTCAAATTGAAGTTAGAGTTGAAGATGAAACCGTTTGGCTGACTCAAGCTCAGATGGTTAATCTCTTTGATGCCACAAAGCAAAATATCAGCCTGCATATCAATAACATTTTCAATGAAGGAGAACTTCAAAGAAATTCAGTTGTCAAGGAATACTTGACAACTGCATCCGATGGGAAAAAGTATAAAACGAAATTTTATAATCTCGATGTCATAATATCTGTTGGATATAGGGTGAAGTCATTGCGCGGCACACAGTTCCGGATTTGGGCAAACAAAGTTCTGAAAGAATATCTTTTAAAAGGCCATGTAATTAATCATCGACTTGAAAAGATTGAAAATGATGTGTATTATTTAAAAAGCAAAGTTGATGAAATTGGTTTTCAAATTAATACAAATCTTCCTCCTAATGAAGGAATTTTCTATGAGGGTCAAATCTTCGATGCATACCTGTTTGTATCGGATATTATTAAATCAGCAACAACTACAATTGTATTGATAGATAATTATGTGGATGAAAGTGTGCTTATCTTATTGTCAAAAAGAAATCCAAATGTAGAAACTACAATATACACCGCTTCTATCCCGGCACAATTGAAACTTGATCTGAAAAAATTTAATGCCCAATATCCCAAAGTTGAAGTTAAAACATTTACTAAATCGCACGATAGGTTCCTAATTATTGACAATACAACTGTTTATCACATTGGAGCCTCACTAAAGGATCTGGGTAAAAAATGGTTTGCCTTTTCGAAAATCGAACTCAATGCATTGGAAATGATAAGTAAACTGACCGAAAAATAAAATTGGGAAAACACGGAATTTGTACCATACTCCTTACTCTTCACTATTGAAAGTTAAAGGTTAAAGGATAAAGGTTAAAGGATAAAGGTTCCTTACTATTCACTATTCACTATTCACTATTCACTAACTACACTATTCACTCTTCACTCTTCACTATTCACTATTCACTATTCACTCTTCACTATTCACTATTCACTATTCACTATTCACTATTTTACTTCCCGCAATACAAGCAACCAGGCAATAAGCTATTACCAACGGACCTCACCTTTGTATTTGCCAGGTTGCTATAGCCTTACTTAAGTAGGAAGTAGCTCTTTAATGAAAGGTAGTAGCTTTTCGATGACAGGAAGTAGCTCTTCGATGACAGGAAGTAGCTCTTCGACGGCAGGTAGTAGATCTTCGATAACAGGAGGTAGCTCTTCGATGGCAGGAAGTAGCTCTTCGATAACAGGTAGTAGCTCTTCGATAACAGGAAGTAGCTCTTCGATAACAGGAAGTAGCTCTTCGATGACAGGTAATAGCTCTTCGATGGCAGGTAGTAGCTCTTCGATGAAAGGAAATTGCTCTTCGATGGCTCAATGGCATAACAAAGATAAAGACCTGTCGCCGCTCATCTTATCATACCTCCCTATTTATACCCTGAGCAGCCTGCCCCGCCAGCGGCGGTGGGAGTCGAAGGGCACTATTACTCACTTCGTTTCCCGCAAAAATGCGGGACAGGCTGTGAGATCGCTACGCTAAGTTCACTCTGAGTTGACAGGAAACCCCAAACCCATGTTTGCACCAGGCAAGCCGGAGGGGCTTATTGTAAACGAGCATTTATTTGTTTATTCACTATTCACTTATTAAAGCTTTGCCCTCTTCTTCGTAGTGGTTACAACCCTCTACTACCTCCTGCCGCATAAATACAGGTGGATGCTTTTATAGGGCAGCAGTTGTTCTTTCTTTAAAACAAGTTAAACATAGCACATCATACACAACTTAAAAAACAAGTCATTTCTAAGGGTTTTACATCAACTTTGACCACTCAATCATACTGCTATTAAATATCCGGCAATATAATTTATTCAAAATTGCACCCTAGTGTTTACCTTTCAATATTTGCATTATACCTCCTGAAATAATCAACAAAATGCCTGAAACCATTAATATCTTGCCAGCAGCTGAATCCGAGCGAGTTGAGTTTAAAACATCGTTTAATGAAGATGTTATCGAAACTCTTGTAGCTTTTTCAAATGCAAAAGGAGGTACCCTATATATTGGCATTGCAGATAACGGTGATATAAAAGGCATTCAAATAGGCAAGGAAACAGTACAAAACTGGATTAACGAAGTGAAAAACAAAACAGCACCCCAGATTATTCCTGATGTTGAAATGCTAACAATTAAAGGAAAAACAGTAGCCGTTATCAATGTGATTGAATATCCTATAAAACCAGTGTCAAAAAGCGGGAGGTATTATAAGCGGATTGCAAACGCAAATCATTTAATGAGCATAGATGAAATTGCTAATGAACACCTTAAAACAATTAACAGCAGTTGGGACTTCTATCCCGACCCCAATCATAGTCTGAGAGATATTTCTCTGGAAAAAGTATCGCGTTTTATTAAGAATATTGAATCGTGGGTACAAAATACCATTGAAATGACAGGGTTGGATTTTCTTGAAAAAATGGAGATTATCCGGAATAATCAACTTACTTTTGGAGGATATTTATTATTTGTAAAAGATTATTGTTCAATAAGCGATATTCAGGTAGGGAGGTTTAAAAGCGAAACTACCATTATCGACTCAATTTCAATCGGCACTGATCTTTTTACTGAAACAGATGAACTTATCGCTTTTATTAAAAAGCACCTGATGATAGAATATATCATTACAGGTGAACCTCAACGAACAGAACGTTTTGATTATCCGCTTGATGCAATACGGGAAATAGTAATAAATATGATTGTACACAGGGATTACAGAGATAGTTCCGGAAGTTTAATTAAAATTTTTGATGATAAAATTGAATTCTTCAATCCCGGGAACCTATATGGTGGCATAACGATTGAAGATTTACTTTCCGGAAACTATACTTCTAAATCAAGAAATAAATTAATTGCCAGGGCATTTAAAGAGATTGGATTTATTGAACGTTATGGGACAGGGATAATGCGGGTTCGTAAAATTTGCCAGGAGTATGGACTTAAAGAACCCGAATTTAAAGAAATAGCGCAAGGTTTTCAAGTAGTATTATATAAAGAAAAGAGCAACACAACTTTAAGCACCGACCTGAAAACCGACCTGAAAACCGACCTGAAAACCGACCTGAAAACCGACCTGAAAACCGATTTGACAGAGGAACTAATTATAGCTGCTATTTTAGCAGATAATAAAATAAGTATTTCAAAAATAGCTCTTGAGATCGGCAAAGGAATTACCGTTACAAAAGAATACATAAATAAACTCAAAACCAAGGGTCTTATCAAACGCATCGGCCCAGCTAAAGGCGGCCATTGGGAAATTACAAAGTAATCCGGTTAACTTACCCCCTCCCTACCCCCTACTTGACACTATTCCCTATTCACTATTCACTATTCCCTATTCACTATTGAAGGTTAAAGGATAAAGGTTAAAGGATAAAGGCTCCTTACTATTCACTATTCACTATTCATGGCGCAGAGCGCCACTTTCGCTTCGCTACAGCTTTTCATGGCGCAGAGCGCCACTTTCGCTTCGCTACAGCTTTTCACTATTCACTATTGAAGGTTAAAGGATAAAGGTTAAAGGATAAAGGCTCCTTACTATTCACTATTCACTATTCATGGCGCAGAGCGCCACTTTCGCTTCGCTACAGCTTTTCATGGCGCAGAGCGCCACTTTCGCTTCGCTACAGCTTTTCATGGCGCAGAGCGCCACTTTCGCTTCGCTACAGCTTTTCATGGCGCAGAGCGCCACTTTCGCTTCGCTACAGCTTTTCACTATTCACTATACACTCTCACTATTCATGGCGCAGAGCGCCACTTCCGCTTCGCTACAGCTTTTCACTATTCACTATTCACTATTCCCTATTCCCTATTCACTATTCACTATGTCATTTTCGCATTTTCACAAATTTTGAGTAACTTTGTGTATCCAATTCGTGTAATTCGTGTTAGCCATGGAAAATATAATAATTAAACCAAAAGATAAAGCCGAACTCAATTTCTTCCTTGAGCTTGCTAAAAGACTGGGAACAAAGGCTGCTACTATTGAGAGTGATGCAGATGAGCGTCTTTTTCAGGCAATGGAAATTAACAGTAAAACCCCTAAAGTAAGCAGGCAAAAAGTACTGGCTACACTTCATCAGATCATCAGCGAATGAAGATTGAATTTTTAAGTGGGTTTGAGAAAGACCTTGCGCTGACACACGATAAAGTCCTGGCCAAAATAATAATGGAATGTATCGACTTGTTTGAGAATGCAGACAAAATAAGTGATGTGCCAAATATTAAAAAACTTAAAGGGCATTCAACCGCATTTCGTTACCGAAAAGGAAAATATAGAATAGGATTTTATGTCCAACTGGATACAATTTTGTTTGCAGCTTTCGACACAAGAGGCAAAATTTACCAACGTTTTCCCTAACAATTACTTAAATCTGCATGCCAGTTCTGCGGAATCGATTATTGGACCTGCCTTTTACGCAACTCTGATTTCATCTCACAAGCAACAGCTATGGATCTACTATCTGATGATGAAGAAATAATCAAGATGTTAACCGCAAGCATCAATACAGCAAAAAATAATCTACATTAGCCCACTATTCACTATTCACTATTCGTTATTCACTAACTAAACTATTCACTCTTCACTATTCACTATTCACTATTGAAGGTTAAAGGATAAAGGTTAAAGGATAAAGGCTCCTTACTATTCACTCTTCACTCTTCACTATTCACTATTCACTCTTCACTATTCACTATTCACTATTCACTCTTCACTCTTCACTCTTCACTCTTCACTATTCACTCTTCACTATTCACTCTTCACTATTCACTCTTCACTCTTCACTATTCACTATTCACTCTTCACTCTTCACTTTTCACTTACTCCTTACTCACTACTCACTACTCCTTACTCCTTACTTTTCACTCTTCGCTACCTACTCTTCCACTAATTAAACTTTTTGTTAACTTTGTAGAAAGGAAAACAGCATTATGAATACAATAGAACTTAAACGGAACTTTCATCTTCTTATTGATAGCATTGAAAATGAGAATCTTCTAACCGGTTTCTATGATCTCATAAAAAAAAGATCGGCAACGAAAGAAGGCCAATTATGGGATAGGCTGACGTACCAGGAACAAGAGGAACTTATTTCAGCTCTAAGTGAAAGCGATAATCCTGAATATCTTATCAGTAATGATGAAATGAAGAAAAAGCACGGCAAATGGCTTTAGAAATCCTTTGGACCAGACTAGCTGACCGCAAATTCGATAAAATCATAAACTATCTGTTAAATGAATGGAATCAGCGTGTTACAGAATCGTTTGTAAAAAAAGTGTATGATACAATTGATATCCTTGCTGAATTTCCGGAATTAGGGACAATTGAGCATAAGGAAAAAGGAATCAGAGGATTTACTATTGTTAAACAGATAAATGTATTTTACAAAGTAATTGATAACAAAATAATTATTCTCAACTTTTTCGATAACAGGCAAGCGCCGGAAAAGAAAAGATTCTAATCTCAGAATTCTAAATTCTATACCATACGGATATCATTTCACGGGTAAAAAGCATAGACTTACTGCCTGACAACACTCTGAACACTTAAGCAAACATACTGAACACATAAGTAAACATACTGAACACTTAAGCAGATATTCTGAACACTTAAGTAAACATTCTGAACCTTACAACAGGCATTCTGAACCTTACAACAGACATTCTGAGTTGACAGGAGACCCCAAACCCCGGTGGGGCTTATTGTAGACAAGCATTTATTTATTTTTACTATTAACTGTTCACTATTCACTATTCGTTATCACTATTCACTATTCACTATTCACTATTCACTATTCACTATTCACTTTTCACTATTCACTATTCACTATTCACTATTCACTATTCACTATTCACTGACATTTCCCTTCCCCTATTTTTTTTTTAAAAAAAAACTTTTTTTTACCAACCTAATACTTTAATGAGTAATTTCGCTACTCAGAAAAAAAGTGAATAATTAAAAGTGAATAGTGAAAAGTGACGTTCGACGGGTAAATTTGAGTAGAAAAAGCAATTTCAATATGAAAGAGAGTATACTAAAACAGAAAACCTACGCCTTTGCCCTTAAAGTTATCAAAGTCTATAAGCAAATCGTTGCCGAACATAAAGAATATGTCCTAAGCAAACAATTCCTGAAATCCGGCACCGCCCCCGGTGCTTTAGTCCGGGAAGCCGAATACGGGCAATCAAAGCCCGACTTCATCTCAAAAATGAGCATAGCTTTAAAAGAAGCTAATGAATGCGACTATTGGACTAACTTGTTAAAAGACTCTGACTATATCACCCAGGCAACTTTTGACGATCTTCAAACCGATAACAAAGAAATCATCTACATGCTCATAAGCTCAATAAAAACAGCAAAATCTTCTCTTTAGCACCCCATTTTTCACTTTTCACTTTTCACTTTTCACTTAAAAAATGCTCGAAAGCCTTATAACTTCCAAAACCCGCATCAAGCTACTGCTCAAATTCTTCCTGAACAGCAGCACCAAGGCATACCTGCGCGGTCTCGAAGCTGAATTCGGCGAATCGACCAATGCCATACGCATCGAGCTTAACCGTTTCGAAAAAGCCGGCCTCCTTACCTCCCACCCCGAAGGAAACCGCAAATTCTTTACCGCCAATACCACACACCCCCTTTTCCCAGATATTCAAAGCCTGATGCGCAAGCACCTGGGAATTGACCAGATTATTGACCAGGTTATCGAACACCTCGGCGAAGTACAAAAAGTGTATCTCACCGGCTCCTTCGCCCGCGGACAGGAAAGCCCCGATATCGAAATACTCCTCGTTGGCGGCGAAATAGATACCCAATACCTCGAAAATATCATCGCCAAAGCCGGCAAACTAATACATAAAAATATCATTTACCACCTTATGACCCCGCAGCAATTTACTACAGACTATGCAACTATGGGACACGAGGATTTACTGCTGCTTTGGGAACAAAACAACTAAGTGAATAGAGAATAGTGAATAGTGAAAAGTAAATACGACTAGTAAATTATAGGTAACGACGTTAATTTTAAAGGATTGCCTGAAAGACGCAGGAAGTACTAGTAATAAAATGTAAGGCAATAGCACTATCGGGGATGGGAGTGAAAGGGCGAAGCCATAATATGTGAATAACTAATAACTAATAGTGACCAGTAACTTAAAGGTAAAATTGTAGTAACTCACACAAATTATCCACTATTCACTATTCACTATTCACTATTCACTATTCACTAACTACACTATTCAATACTCACTATTCACTATTCACTATTCACTATTCACTAAATAAAACCTACTTTTGCCACCGCTCAACACCCTGTAGCAACCATTATTCACTATTCTCTATTCACAATTTGTGTGAGTGACGGGGCGAAGCCTTAAATAGTGAATAACGAACAACTAATAATGAATAGTGGCCGAAGATTAAACTATTTGTAATATAAGCCGCATAAGTACAACTATTCACTGTTCATTATTCACTTTTAACTGTTCACTATTCGTTATTCACTGTTAACTGTTCACTGTACACTATTCACTATTCGTTATTCACTTTCATCTAACTAAAATGTTATCATGTTATCAACTGTAATTCAATTAGATACGAGCAGAAGATTCTTTGTAAAAATTAAGTTAGTTCTTGTTTGTTCCATTGTTTAATGGTGGTTGTCTATTCACTTTTCACTATTAACTAAGCCTGGTTACCCCCGTGGGAGTGACGGGGCGAAGCTATAGAGAATAAACCTACATGAAATTACACATCTCAAATAGTACCTGTTGAAAAAAATCCTCATTGTTTTCGGTACACGCCCAGAGGCTATTAAAATGGCGCCTTTGATTAAAGAATTCCAAAAATATCCTTTGAAATTTGAAACTAAGGTTTGTGTTACAGCCCAACATCGCCAAATGCTTGACCAGGTTTTAAATGTTTTTGATATTATACCAGAATATGATTTAAATATTATGGCTCCAAATCAGGACCTTTTCGATATTACATCAAAAGTATTACTCGGTCTAAAGGAAATATTAATAACGTTTAAACCTGATGTGGTTCTTGTACATGGTGATACCACCACTTCAATGGCAGCAAGTTT
This sequence comes from Lentimicrobiaceae bacterium, assembly GCA_041660125.1. Classification (GTDB taxonomy): domain Bacteria; phylum Bacteroidota; class Bacteroidia; order Bacteroidales; family UBA4417; genus UBA4417. The sequence goes on along the minus strand of JBAZWY010000024.1, from coordinate 44,382 downwards.
GGCTTCTTTTTATTTGAAAATTAAAGTTGGGCATATAGAAGCAGGACTGCGGACTAATGATATGCAATCACCCTGGCCTGAAGAAATGAACAGACAAGTGACAGATAGAATTTGTGACTTTTATTTTGCTCCAACTGAACTTTCAAAACAAAACTTGATTGCTGAAAATATCGATACTAAGAAGATTTTAGTAACTGGGAACACTGTTATTGACGCGCTCTTTCTTGCTGTTGAAATGATTAAGAATAAGGAAGGTTTAGAAAATAAGATAAGAAATGAAGTAAAAGAAAGTGGCTACCTAATTAGTGAAAGAAACTTTGTATTAGTTACGGGACATAGAAGAGAAAATTTCGGTGAAGGATTCTTGAATATTTGCAAAGCCCTTAAAGAGATAGCATTGCAAAATCCAGATATTGACATCGTTTATCCGGTTCACCTCAATCCGCATGTACAAAAACCAGTGTATGAGTTGCTTTCTGATCTAACCAATATCTATTTGATTTCACCTTTAGACTATTTACCTTTTGTTTATGCTATGCAGCACTCGCATATTATCCTTACAGATAGCGGTGGAATACAGGAAGAGGCTCCCTCGCTGGGAAAGCCTGTTCTGGTTATGCGTAATACGACTGAACGCCCCGAAGCTATTGAAGCAGGAACTGCTTTGATAATAGGAACTGATTATGAAAATATTATAACAAATGTTAACAATTTAATACACGATATCAGTTTATATTTTAAAATGGCTGCAACGCATAACCCTTATGGAGATGGCAAAGCATGCCAAAGGATTGTAGATTCATTATTATAAAAATATTTTTCCACACATTTAGCACTATCGCGTTTATTCCTAATTATCTGAACTTATTTCTTATCGATACCCCTTGAAATTTAAAACAGAAGCTATTATTCAAATACTTTCATCAAATCAAAATACAAACAACAGTTATACAGCCAGATATAAAGGATTCAAGCTTTCCAAAAATCAAGAAACTAAATCTTTACAGTACTTCGCATCTGCCCTTTTTCGTTTGACCCCGACCCGTAGATAGCCAAAAAAAGGCAGATTAAGACGATTTGCATAGGAGTAAATTTAATTAAAATAAACACGAAATTCACATAACAAGCAACATCCATTAGAATCACAACTATTAACTTTCATCTAATTAAATATAAATGACTGTATATGAGGATATTACAAAGACCGTTTTACTACAATTCCAAGTTTAATCTTTACTTCAGTTAATTCCAAATAGCGCAGTAATTACCGTGTAAGTCCATTCGCTTTGCACTTTGCACACATCCCTAACCCAAATCTAATCTATGAAAAAAGTCCTTGTAACAGGTGCCGACGGTTTTATCGGATCTCATCTTACTGAATTACTTCTTGAAAATGGTTATCAGGTTAGAGCATTATCCTATTATAATTCTTTCAACTTTTGGGGCTGGCTAGAAGATATCCCTGCCCATCCAAAGTTGGAAGTTGTTTGTGGTGATATACGCGATCCGCATTATGTGAAACATATAATGAAAGATATGGATATTGTCTTTCACCTAGCCGCTCTGATTTCCATTCCTTATTCTATTATTGCCACTGATAGTTATATTGATACAAATGTAAAGGGTACATTGAATGTTTGCCAGGCAGCCAAAGAACTTGGAGGAATTAGGGTTATTATAACATCAACATCTGAAGCATATGGAACAGCGCAATATCTCCCTATTGATGAGAAGCATCCAAAACTAGCCAAATCACCCTATTCCGCGTCAAAGATTGGTGCAGATGCTTTGGCCTTGAGCTTTCATAATGCTTTTGATCTGCCAGTAACTATTGCCCGACTCTTTAATACCTTTGGACCACGACAGTCTGCCAGAATGATAATACCAACCATTATAAGTCAAATTGCCAATGGCATGAAAGAGATTAAATTGGGGGACCTCACACCTACAAGAGATTTCACGTTTGTTAAAGATATATGCAAAGGATTTATTTTATTGGCTGAACATGATTTGACTATTGGAAGAGAAATTAATATCGCATCCAACAATGAAATATCTATGAATGGCATTCTTGAACAAGTTAAAAAGATCATGAAATCTGATGCTAAATTCATCTTCGATGAACAGCGTAAACGACCTGGTAAGACCGAGATATTTCGAAGTTGTGGCGATAATACCCTATTAAAACAATTAACCGGGTTCACCCCTGAATATGATATTGAAAAAGGACTTCAAGAAACCTGTAATTGGTTTGCCAATTCGGAAAATTTAAAAAAATATAAGCCTGGCGTATATAATTTATAACGAAATATTATAGATTTAACTAATGAATTTTATTACAATAATTAAATATTTAATTTTTTATATGGATTGTTTCAGCATAAAAAGTCTTTTACTTTGAATACGACGGCTATATTGTTTAATCTAGCCTTTATTCTTTTATCTACTAGTATAAAAAAAGTAAAAATTTAACTGGAGACTTTTTCGAAACGAAAATGTTAAGTAAATTAAACTTCTAATTTCTGTCATATAAACAAAATATTTTTTAGACCAAATAAATAATTACATTCAATGAGTGATAAAGTTGCTTTAATTTCAGGTATAACAGGACAAGATGGCAGCTATCTTGCAGAATTATTAATAGAAAAAGGGTACTATGTACATGGAATAATCCGCAGAAGTAGTAGTAGCAATACCTCACGTATAGAACATTTATATCATAATAATGAAGCCTTACGTGATAATCGAGTATTTCTGCATTATGGAGATCTAACAGATTCCAGTAATTTAAATCGACTTGTCGAAAAGATTCAGCCCGATGAAATATACAACTTGGGGGCACAATCTCATGTTAGAGTATCTTTTGATGTACCTGAATACACGGCAGAAGTTGATGCAATTGGGACATTACGCTTTTTAGACGCAATCAAGGAAAACAGATCCAATACAAAATTTTACCAGGCCAGTACTTCTGAATTATATGGATTGGCCCAAGAGGTTCCACAGACTGAAAAGACTCCATTTTATCCACGAAGTCCTTACGGTGTATCTAAGCTCTTTTCTTATTGGATGACCGTCAATTATCGTGAAGCATACAATATTTTCGCATCAAATGGAATCTTATTTAATCATGAATCTGAACGACGTGGAAAATCATTTGTTACTCGAAAAATCTCAATAGGGGTTTCGAATATTATTCTAGGTAAAGAGGATAAGCTTTTTCTGGGAAATTTAGATTCCAAAAGGGATTGGGGCTATGCGCCCGAATTTGTAGAAGGAATGTGGAGAATACTTCAGGTGGCCAAACCAGATGATTTTGTGCTTGCAACTAATGAAACTCACACTGTAAAAGAATTTATAGAAGAATCTTTCAAGGTATTGGGCCATGATGTTTATTGGGAAGGAAAAGGAATAAATGAAAAAGGCATTTTAAGATCAACGGGAAAAGAAGTAATTTCCATTGATGAAAAATACTTCCGGCCAACTGAAGTGGATATTCTAATCGGCGATTATTCAAAAGCAAAACAAATTTTAGGTTGGGAGCCTAAAATTACATTTAAAGAGCTAATTAAAACTATGGTACATTCTGACTTCGAGAGGCTTAAAAACAATAATAATAACGTAATAATATAAATAGGAGAAAATGGCGTCATTTTTTTAAATTTTGGATTAAACAATAGAAGTTTTTTACTGAGGAAATTATGAAAATGTATGGATACAATTATCAAAACTAAAATCAATTACTATGTATAATGAAATAACAAAATGCAGGATAAGTGGCAGTAAAAACTTAATCACTGTACTATCACTTGGGGAACAATATTTGACTGGAGTATTCCCGAAATCAAAAGATGAACAAATCACAAAAGGTCCGCTGGATTTAGTGTGGTGTCCAGACAGTGGTTTGCTTCAAATGAAACATTCGTACAGCCTTGATGAAATGTATGGAGATAATTATGGGTATCGCTCAGGCTTAAATGCTTCGATGGTAAGCCATTTGACGAACAAAATTAATTATTTAGAACGATTAGTTAAGCTTAACGAAAATGATCTGGTCATAGATATTGGTAGTAATGATGCCACGGCACTTAAAGCTTACTTGGGGAAATGCCGCAAAGTTGGTATCGATCCTACAGGTTTGAAGTTTAAAGAATTCTATACAGATAATATATCTTTAATTCCTGATTTCTTTTCAGCTGATGGCTTTAAAAAAGTTTTTCCTGGAGATAAAGCAAAAATCATTACATCTATTGCAATGTTTTATGATCTTGAAAGGCCAGTAGACTTTGTACAAGACATTGAAGCATGTTTGGCTGATGACGGTATTTGGCATTTTGAGCAGAGCTATATGCCATCAATGTTGCGAACAAATGCTTACGATACAGTTTGTCACGAGCATTTGGAGTTTTACTCTTTTAAAGTAGTAAAGAATTTGCTCGAAAGATGCGGAATGAGAGTAATCGATGTGCAAATGAATGCTATTAATGGAGGCAGTTTTGCCGTTACAGCATCTAAAGTAAACGCTTTCTACATTTCAAATACACCTATAATTAATTGGATGATCCAACAGGAAGACGAAATGGGATTAGATACACCAAAGCCATATCGTGATTTTGAAGAAAGAGTATTTAAGCATCGGAAAAATTTGACAGATTTAATAAATGCATTAGTAGCTGACAATAAAAAGATTTTTGGTTATGGTGCATCTACAAAAGGGAACGTTCTCCTGCAGTTTTGCGGGTTTACAACAAAACAAATACCATATATTGCTGAAGTGAATGAAACCAAATTTGGGTCTTTTACTCCCGGCACACACATTCCTATAATTTCAGAAAAAGAGGCCCATGCAATGAAACCGGATTATTTTTTGGTTTTACCCTGGCATTTTAAAAATTCAATACTTGAAAGAGAAAAGGAATTTATTGCTCAAGGTGGAAAGTTTATTTTTCCTTTACCTGAAATCGAAATTATATAAACTCCCAATTAATTAGCCCTTTAAGTATGTTTGCTAATGCAATTTTCGATAAATATCATGTTTGTTTTCGGTAACTAAATCGGAACTTTATCTAATTATAACTTGTTCTTTTGAAAGCAGAAATGGACTAAACTAGCTAGGAACAAAATATTTTCAAATTATGATTTCGAATTATATTTTGTTAGTTCTTTTTAGTAATATATGAAATTGGAAACTCAAAATTTAATGTAAATTTAAGTTTATGTAAAAGCGAAGTAATCAATCAAATAACTACTAAAACACAAATCTTATAAATGAATGAGAAAGAAAATAAAAATCAGGTTTTAATGCTTAAATCTAAAAAAGCAATAATAACAGGAATTTCAGGTCAGGATGGATCTTATCTAGCTGAATTACTTTTCAGTAAAGGATATGAAATATATGGAGTTGATAAATCCTTTGACAATTTGACAGAAAATATTAAAATTAAAGTCAAAATGTTATATAAGTTGGACCTTACAAAACCAAAGTTATTATCAAAACTAATACTTGATATTACGCCCAATGAAATATATCATTTAGCCGCATATCATTTTTCCAATCAGCAAGATGGAAATAGATTAATGTCCTTCGGTCCATTTAATTCCATTAATCTCCTGGCAACAAATGAAATATTAGAAACAATAAGAAATTATTTACCGAATTGTAAATTTTTCTACGCTTCAAGTTCACATATTTTCGGAAATGTGGATCACTATCCACAGAATGAAGAAACCCCTTACAGACCTGAATCACTTTATTCGATCACCAAAACCGCAGGTGGTGAACTCTGTAAATTTTTTAGAGAATATTACGGTGTGTTTGTTTCAGTAGGTATCTTATATAATCATGAATCTCCAAGGAGAAATTTAAGTTTTATCACTGCGCAAATCGCTGAAGCAGCAGCCAAAGCATCACTTGAATTGCCAGCAAAATTAACTGTTAGGGATCTGGACAGTATTGTTGACTGGGGAGCAGCGCAAGATTATGTAAAAGCTATGTGGTTGGCTTTACAACAACATCGAAGTGATGATTACATTATTTCTTCTGGAGTAGCTAAAAAAGTGCGCGATTTTGCAGAAATTGCTTTTAATTATGTTGGACTAAATGCAAATGAGTACATTATTCAAGACCAAATAATACACAGAAGTGAAAGTGTAACACTTATTGGAGATTCAACAAAAATCAGAAAGATATGTGGTTGGTCGCCCGAAATTTCTTTTAATGAGTTAGTTATTGAAATGGTAGATAAATATATTAGTCGGTTTTCGAATGTAATTGAAGTCTAAAATTCAATCTATGACATCATTCTATCTATCTAATATTGTGTTATATTAAAGCGACTTACATTTATACAACACAATTGCTTAGGCGTATTTTTCTAAGAAAATAAATATAGAATGTTTGGAATATAGCTAGAATAATTTGTCATAAATAAGCTAATCTTAACTTGAGGATTTTTTGAAAAAGTCTGATGCAAACTTGATTTAATTAATAAATAATTAACTAACTCCTTGCTGTTGATGATAATAGTTATTGAACCGCAATGCTATGCAAATGAACATTCAGATGTTAATGCAGCACTTCTAGCTGTTATTAGGAGCGCATGCCCTTTGCAAAAGATAGTCTTTTTTGCAGAAAATAGTCACTTGAATTTGGTAAAAGAAATTACTACTTTAAAAAATATAAATTTAATAGATTATTACTCAATAAAAATTCCCAATAGAAATTTTATTGATGCACAACGTATATTTGTCGAATGGGTGTTAACTAAACAGGTGTTCCACAAAGCAAAAGCACTCAAAGCTCAAAGGATTATTTTTTCTTCTGTAACAAGTTCGGGTCTTTGGTGTATCAAACTACTTATTCGAAAATTTAAAAATATTGATGTCATAGTAATACCTCACACAATTCTTGAATCGGTTACCGAAAAACCATCTTTAAAAAAGCCTTGGAATTTGCTTTTTTGGTTCCGCTACAGTCTTATTATAGGGAATGTACCTCAACTGCGCTTTATGCTCTTTGGGGAATCAAAAGGCAAAGCGCTTTGCCAGATTTTACCTCAAATTCAAAATTATGTCATATCTATTAATCTGCCATATTTTTTCAAAGAAATTACTGTAGTCCGAAATAAACAAAGTTCAATATTGAGGTTTGGTTATTTCGGCGATTTGTATAATAAAAAAAGCACTAATGGGTTTTCTAAATTAGCTTTAGAAGTGCATCAGGAGTCAGAAAAAGACAAGTCTAAATTTATATTAATCGGATATATTGGCGATCCTATAATGAGGGGGAAAATTAATAGCGAAATCATTCTACCATCTATTGACAGGCCTTTAGAACGCGAACAATATGATAAATATGCAAATATGATCGACTATGCAGTTTATTTTTTTAAGCCCAAATCTTATGCATTAACGGTAAGTGCATCTTTTTATGATGCCTTAGCCTATATTAAACCAATTATTGCCATTAAAACACCATTTTTTGAATATTATTTTAACATAATGGGTGATATAGGATATCTATGTGAAGACTATAATGACATGAAAACTCTAATTATTGATTTGATTATTAATAAACCTACTATAAAATATGCAGAACAATGTAATAACATTATTAAAGGTAGAAAGATTTTAGAAGTTGAGAATTTATCATTAAAAATGAAGAATATTTTTAATGATTCAATGAAAGATTGATAAATTAATCCATTCTTTTTCATTTGCCCAAAATACAAGAAATATTATGGTATTACTCACCAAATCTCGTAAATAATGAGTAAAGAAAATTTAAATTCCTATAATCAAATTGCTAAAGCAACAAGCATATTAGGTGGGGTGCAAGTATTTAATATTTTAATTAGTATTATTCGCTCAAAATTTATTGCAGTATTATTAGGAGCTGCAGGAGTAGGAATCATAGGGCTATATACCTCAACCACTAATATGGTTATTGCCTTAACTAGTTTAGGTATCAACTTTAGTGGGGTAAGAACAATTTCCCAATCATTCGCTAAAAACAATATTCATTCACAAAGCCGTGCAATAATCATTTTAAGGCGATGGGCATATTTAACAGGAATCACAGGAACAATTCTTACTTTAATTTTTTCTAAGCAATTAAGTCGATGGGTATTTGGAAGTGAGGATTATAAATATGCCTTTATTTTTTTATCTATTACGCTCCTTTTTCAATCAATTAACGGCAGTCAACAAGCAATTCTGCAAGGTATGCAAAGAATAAAACTTCTTGCAAAGGCAAACCTCATAGGTTCATTTGTGGGCTTATGCATTTCAATACCATTATATTACATCTTAGGCATTAATGGGATTGTTCCCTCACTTATATTAATTGCAGTTGTTACCATGGCAATATCTTTGTACTATGCAAGCAAAATTGTTGTTGAAAAAGTAAGAATATCAATTATAGAATCTTTCCATGAAGGCTTAGAAATGGTAAAACTAGGAACTGTTATCATGATTACCAACCTAGTATTATTAGGAGTATTATATTTAGTGCAACTATTTATTAATAGGACTGGAGGAATAGAACAAGTTGGCCTTTATGTGGCATCAACAACTATTATAAGTGGATATATTGGATTGGTTTTTTCTTCAATGCTTCCGGATTTCTTGCCTCGGCTATCCTCTGTTAGTAATGATACTTTAAAAATCAATAAACTAGTAAACCAACAAACCGAAATTGCGATTTTAATACTCGGTCCAATCTTGATCCTTTTACTTTCAACTTTGCCGATTGTAATAAAGATCTTATATGATTCAAGTTTTCTTCCTGTAACGAAACTTATACAATGGTCAATACCAGGAATTCTATTTATGGCTGCTAATTGGACCAGTAGTATTATGATAATTGCGAAAGGAGATTTTAAACTTTTTCTCATAATTGAATTGAGCACTGATGTAATAATTCTATTATCAAATACAATCTTATATCACTATTTTCAACTTGAAGGAATTGGAATAGCTTCGCTAATAAATAATGTTACTAGGCTATTCTTTCAACTCAGTATTCTTAAGTTTAAATATTCTTTTTCATTTGAAAATTCAGGTATAAAATTATTTTTAATCCAATTAGTTTTAACTACAATTTTGTTCCTATTTGTTCTGCTTTTAGGTTATCCTAAAAGTTATTTTATAGGAGTAATCCTTTTGATGATTTCTCTGACATTTTCATATTTTGAGATAAACAAAAGGATTGAAATAAGAGCAATATTTAAAGCTTGACTTTTTTAATTAAACAAAATGTTTTTAACTAAGGTATTTTATATAAAACTTAGTTGAATTAATAATGCATTAAACCTGCAGTTAGCGCCTTCAAGTTTGTACACATAGAAGCATGTTAATTAATATACTTTCAATGTTTTGGAAATAATTATATCTTTTTTGTTTTTATAGTTTATTCAAAGTAAATTCTACGTATGAAAGAGTTGACTGATATTAATGAGTTAAAATAGTTTTAAGTAATTATCAAAATATAATTCAAAAGGATACCAAAATAAAAATGCAAAACAATAATATCAATATTTATCACGCAACATTACTAATGTTATTCCCATTTACATGGATTTTATATTATTTGGAAAATTATAATGCGTCAATATTTTCTTCAATAATAATTTGTTTATTTATTTATAATTTTAGTAAAGCTAAATTTCATTTAAAACAAGTATGGTTATCACATCCATTAAGATTAATGATACCTTTAACACTGATTATGCAGTCATTATGGTGGATTACATTTCTATTATATTCAAATTCAATTACATTTTTTAACTATGAATGGGTATTTGATTATCATAGTAACGAAAAATACATACCCCATGCATATGCCAGCTTCCTATTATTAATTAGTGTTTACTTCTATTCGTTAGCCATATTTTATAACCCAAAGAAATTATTTATAAATGAAAGGCTTAAAATTTCATCAAATAAAATACTATATATAATTGTTTTTTTTATTTTGGTTATAAGCTTATTTGATTATATCCTAGTTTATGCTAGCTTATCAAAAATTGAATTCTTTCCAGCACTTAATTATATTTTTAAATTATTTGCTAAACTTAGACCACTATTTTCATTAGTCTTGATTTACTTTTTATGGCATAAAAACACGCGATTAGCAAAGATTATATTATTCTTATATTTATCTATTTATTTATTTATTGGTTTTATAGGTGTAAATTTAACCTCAATGCGGCAGATAATCTTTGAGCCCATTATTATTACAATAATTTTCTTTTATACAATCAGACATAAAATCCACCTTAATCTCTCACGATTATTAATAATAGCGTCCTTCATTATTGTAGGTTTTTATGTTTTTATTGTTGCAAGTTCTATTAAATTTGGCGAAACAAATATTCATGTCGATGACAACAAATCAATAGGCTATAGATCATTAGCTAGTTTTCAGCAATTTATTTTCCGCAGTACACTTTATTCTGCTGACGTTATAGCTTTATCTAACCCTGCGTCTGAACAACTATTAAAAAAAAATGGAAATGATGTTTTAGTAGAAATAGCTAGTGGAGTTCCTTTTGGAGGAATATTAGTTCCTAAAAGCCAAAAGACTTTCTATCCAATTGATATGCAATTTTTTTGGTCCTATTTACCTATAGGAATATCCAGTGCCTATGTATCTGGCACAACTTCATTATGGTTTCTATTTGGAATCCCCATGGCAATGCTTTTTATTTTTTTCATCGGTCTTTTTCATGGGGAAATTTTCCAGCTAATAACAACTCTACTAGGCACAAAATATTCTTGGTTGGTAATATTTTCAATGACATCATTATTTCCCTTTTATGGACTCCAAAGATCCGATTTATTAGGATTACCAATTTATTGTCTTTTAGGAGCGTTTATATTAAAAAAATTCTTTATTAAAAAATCATCATCCAACAACAATGTCATTAACACTCTTAATGATTAGATGAACTAAACATGAAAAATAAGATTGTTTTTATTTCAGCTGTAACAAAAGAAAAAACTCCAGTATTAGAAAATATGATTTCTAGCTTACAAAGCGAGTTCAAGTGCTTACTTGTTATATATAAACACAAAGAAATTTTTTCATTCATTAAATCTTCATTATCTTATATATTAAAAACGAAAAGCAAAAAAGCATTATTTTTTGTTGGCATTCAATCACTTCCTATTCTTTTCCTAACTCAATTCCTTAATAATGAAAAATATTATTGGGCATTAGAAAATTATAAATTTAAACTTTTTAATAGCTCTTTATCCCAAAAAATCTTATTCTTCGAATATCTAATTTGTTGGCGAAAAATCACTTTAATAGTTCCTTCTAAATATCGAGCAGCCTTTTATAATTCAAAGCAGTACAAAAATACTATCATAATTGAAAACACTCAACCTTTAGGGAAAAAGTTCAAAAATAGAATTTTGGATAACAAAAAGGTTAAGTTTGTAATGTATGGCCGGTTAAGCAATGATGATATTTATCTAGAGGAGTTTATTAGAATAGTTGGAAAATTTCAGTATCTCGCTGAATTGCATTTGATCGGTTGGGATTTTTTACTTTCAGATTTAATTAGTCCGTATAATAACATATTTTATCATGGCTCAATTGAACATTCCTCTCTAATTTCATTTTTAGATGAATTTGACGTATCAATCATAGGATACAGGCCTTATAAATTTAACAACAAGTATTGCGCTCCTAACAAACTATACGAAGCATTTTCAATTTCTTTACCTGTACTTGCAAATACTTTAAATCCACCACTTTTTGATATCATATCGACTTATAAATGTGGCGTTTTAACAGATTTCAGTAATTTAGATGAACACTTTGAAATAATAATCAATGAATTAAGACAAAACTATGATTACTACAAGTCGTCATGTTATAAGGCCTATGTCGAGAAATATAATTTTGACAATTATTACAATCAACTTGCATTGAAAGCTAAATGAGACTAAACTATAATATTTATTAATATCAATGGTTTATTAAACTATAATTAAAAAAACTAATATTTGTCAATATAATTTTATAAAAAAGATTTCAACTAATCGCATAAAATAGAAAATTTTCAAATTTTATTCTTAATGTTAGAAGATGAACTTCCCCTCAGAACAGCTGCCAAGTTATCAAGACAAAGTTTTTATTGCTATCAAAGCAGAGCTACGAAAAATTTACTTAGAGTGATTATATTAATTTGATTATCTTCCTAATACACTTGCATAGTCTATTTAATCAATCTTTTTTAAAATAAATGGTATTAACCTCAAGGCAAACCTTGAACCCTGAAGCACCGCAAGTTGCGGGGAATTGAGCCCAAAAGAGATTAATTAAATTGTAGTGTCATCAAACTGATGACTAAAAAGGCATAAACGCTTGATTCTTACGAAGTTTTAATTTCATTTCATAACTTCATTTAGGGCTTATAAACGGGAAGATGCACTCGGCTTAGAAATTTTCAAATTTATAACGATATTTTATATATCGAAAATTTAAATTTTACATCACTCGTTATACTATCAGACTTTTACTTTCCTTATCCACACTCCTTTTGCACAGCAAAAAATATTCTATTTTCAATAACGATTGCATCTATTTTGGTAATTTTGCAACTTCGAATACAGATAGAATCATTGTCAGTCAGACTCTGTTCAAATAAAAAAACTTGTAAATTATAAATATGTATATACCTAAGAAACCAATAATCCTAATTTTTATTGCTCATTATCTGCCAGGATATAAATCAGGTGGACCAGTGCGTTCTATTTGTAATATTGTTGAAGCATTAAGTGAAGAATTTGAGTTTCGCATTATTACGTCAGATCGTGATTATAAAGAAAGCAATCCTTATGTAGGAATTAAACCCAATCAATGGCAGTATGTAGGAAATGCACAGGTGTTTTATTTAACACCCGACGCTTTTAATTTAAAATATATTGTTAAATTGCTTTCCAAAACTGCTTACGATGTTTTGTATATAAATAGCTTTTTTGATCCAATTACTACCATAAGACTATTGATAGGTCGCAGAATTGGCTTAATTCCCGAAAAGCCGGTGGTTCTTGCACCAAGAGGAGAATTAGACTTAGGTTGCATGAACCTTAAATATGTCAAAAAGAAATTGTACATTCAATTTGCTAAATTTTTCGGATTGTATAAAGAAATAACTTGGCATGCCTCTAGTAATTATGAAGTACTTGATATAATGAGAATAATGAATGTTAAACCTGATTTAATACAGATCGCACTTAACATACCAACACTAGCAAAAGATAATGAAGATTACTTTGTTCCAATTGCTCAAGATATTGAAGGACTAAAACTTATTTTTTTGTCCCGTATTTCTAGAGAGAAAAACTTGGATTATGCATTAAAGGTTTTATCTTTAGTAAAAGCACATTTAATATTTGACATTTATGGAACTATAGAAGATCCAAAGTATTGGGATGAATGTAGGGAACTTATATTAAAATTACCTTCTAATATTAAAGTAAATTATCGAGGTAACATTATTCACGCTAAGGTTGCCCAAATTTTCAGTCAATATGATTTATTCTTTTTTCCTACAAGAGGAGAAAATTATGGTCATGTCATTATTGAGTCACTTACTAATGGGACACAAGTTCTAATAAGTAAAACGACTCCTTGGCGTAACTTAGAAACGGATAGACTAGGTTGGGATTTTGATTTAGCATCAATTAAATCCTTTGTAAATGTTATTGAAAATTTAGCTTCTCAAAATATTGAACAACGATTTGAGTTAAGAAAGATTGTTAAAACAGCTATGTTAAAACGGCTAAATTATCAGGAAATTTTAAGAGAAAATTTTAGTCTTTTTACAAGGTGTCTCAAAAACCGCGGGGCTTAATTCCGAAACTATGTATAAAAAATAATTCAAATGTTTAAAACTCATAACTTACCTGTTTAAATCAATAAACCTAATTGCTTTTTTAAAGGTAAGTTGCCTAATAAAATTATATGGTTGATACAACAAATTACCAAATCTGTTCGAACTGTGTCATGGATACAAGTGATCCGAAAATAACATTTGATGAAAAGGGTTGGTGTGATTATTGCCAAAATTATTATGAAAACATCTTACCTAACTGGCATCCGGATGAAAGAGGATTAAAGGAATTGATGAAGATCGCTGCCAAAATAAAAAAAGAAGGTAAGGGCAAAGATTTTGATTGTATTATCGGATTAAGTGGCGGTCCTGATAGTTCATATGTTGTATACGTAGCTAAAGAAATTATGGGGTTAAGGCCTTTACTTTATCACGTTGATGCAGGTTGGAATACTCAACAAGCTGTTAGCAATATCGAAAAACTTGTTGATGGGCTAGGATTGGATTTGTACACAGAGGTGGTAAATTGGGAAGAAATGAAAGACCTTCAGGTCGCCTTTTTAAAATCTCAAATTCCTGATGTGGACACACCTCAAGATGTATCATTTTTTTCAGGCTTATATCGGTTTGCTAAAAAAAATAAAATTAAATACGTTCTTACTGGTGCTAATTATTCAACAGAATGTTGCAGAGAACCGGAAGAATGGGGTGCATATCCAGGTATAGATAAATTATTGATAAAGGACATTCATAAGAAGTTTGGACAAAAACCATTAACATCTTTCCCAATAGTAGATATAATGTCCTATAAATTATATTATAAATACGTTTTGGGTATGGAAATAGTTAAGCCCTTAGACTATATACCATACATTAAAAAGGATGCTGAAAAACTTTTGCAGGATCGTTATGGTTGGGAAAGTTTTTTGCATAAACATCATGAATCTCGTTTCACAAGATTTTATGAGGATTTTTGGTTACCTAAAAAATTTGGCTTTGACAAACGCCGTGCACATTTTTCAAGTTTGATTCTTACCAATCAATTAACAAGGGAAGAAGCGCTTAAACGAATCGAACAGCCTATAATGGGCGAAGAGTTTTACAAACATGAGTTTGAATACGTTGCCAACAAATTAGGAATGACCAATGAAGAATTACAAATGATTTTTAAAGGTAAAAATAAGACTTACCACGATTATAAAAACAAAAGAACTCTTATTGGAATAGGAGCAAAGGCAATGAAATTATTTGGGTTAGAAAAAAGACTTTTTAGATGATAGCAATAATAAATTATGGTGTTGGAAATATCAATGCATTTGTAAATGTTTACAAAAAGCTTGGTATTATGCTTAAAGTTGCAACTTCTGCCAATGATCTTATTGATGTTAGCAAGATAATTCTACCTGGTGTAGGTTCTTTTGATCAGGCAATGTCGAAATTAATTGAATCAGGTATGAAGCCTACTATTGATAGAATGGTTCTTACTGAAAATATTCCTGTTATTGGGATATGCGTAGGTATGCAAATGCTTGCGCATAGCAGTGAAGAAGGCATATTACCGGGATTAGGGTACATTGATGCCAAAGTTTTGAAATTTGATGAATCAAAAAAAAGTAAAAAATTAAATTTACCACATATGGGTTGGAATGACGTATTACCTTTGAAAGGTTCTATGTTATTCAATAAATTAGAAGATAAACCACTTTTTTATTTCTTGCATTCTTACTATTTTGCTTGCAATAAATCTGAAGATACTATAGCTAAAGCTGATTATGGAGGTGAATTTGTATGTGCAGTTAATCATAACAATATTTATGGTGTCCAGTTCCATCCGGAGAAGAGTCATCAATATGGTATTCAACTTTTAAAAAACTTTTTAGAATTATAATCTATGTTGCGTCCCCGGATAATCCCTTGTTTACTGGTACATAATAAAGGCCTGGTAAAAACAGTCAATTTTAAAAGCCCGAAATATGTTGGTGATCCCATTAATGCTGTCAGAATTTTTAATGAAAAGGAAGTAGATGAATTAATGGTAATTGATATTGATGCTACCGCTAATCGACGAGAACCGGATTATCAGATGATTGAATATCTTGCTGCCGAATGCCGAATGCCGCTTTGCTATGGTGGAGGGATTAAGACTGCCATACAGGCGCAACGTATTTTCAGCCTGGGTGTTGAGAAAGTAGCATTAAGCTCAATAGCTGTTGAAAAGCCTGAACTTATAATTGAAATTGCCAATATAGTTGGTAATCAGAGTGTAGTCATTGTTCTGGATGTCAAAAAACACACATTAAACGGTAAATATTCATTATACACACATAATGGACAAAAAACTACAGGTCTTGATCCATTTGATTTTGCTGAACGAATGGAAAAATTAGGTGCAGGCGAGATTGTAATTAATTCAATAGATAATGATGGCGCGATGAAAGGATATGATTTTGTTTTAGTTGATAAAATTCGTAATCGCGTTAATGTCCCTATAACAGTTTTGGGTGGCGCTGGTTCTTTGCAGGATATAGAGCAACTGATAAACACACATGGGGCAATTGGAGCTGCAGCTGGTAGTTTATTTGTATTTAAAGGGCCGTACAAGGCTGTGCTTATTAACTATCCAAATCGAGTTGTCAAGGAAAAATTAATGCATGTGTACCTACAGAGTTGACAGTGCATTTCTTTTTTGCAGAGGAGACTAATATTTATTTTACATAAGTTAATCATTTCCCGCTCCTGATATCGATCTTATATTATTCACTATCTGATTAATACTTCATTATATCCAATTTTAATACGAGTACATGAATGTTCTGTTTTTAACCATAGCTTTCCCTCAATCATTTGATCACCGGAATATTCATTCTGATTTAATGGAAGAGTTTGCCGTTAACGGACATACTGTTTTTGTAGTATGTTCTCGTGAACGCAGGCATGGAAAGAAAAGCGAATTAGAAGAATCTATGGGTGTAAAAGTTCTACGCTTAAAAACTTTAAATATTACCAGTACAACCAATTGGATTGAAAAAGGGCTTGCTATGGTTTTGCTGCCATATATAATGATAAAAGGAATAAAAAAGTTTTTCCCTGGTACTGATTTCGATTTAGTCCTTTATAGTACACCACCAATAACCTATGATAAAGTCATCAAATACTTAAAGCGTAAATATAATCCACTTACATATTTACTACTTAAGGATATTACGCCTCAGAATGCTGTTGATTTGGGTGTATTAAACAAAGGAAGCCTTATTTGGGAATATTTTAGAAGAGAAGAAAAACTATTGTACACTTTATCAGATTTTATCGGGTGTATGTCTCCCGCTAATGTTAAATATTTGCTAAATAATAATCCTCAAATTCCCCCTGCGAAAGTAGAAATTTGTGCAAATTCCATGCGTATACGTGAATTAGAAGTTTTGACTGATAAAGATTTACTCAAAACGAAATATGGCATACCCACTGACAAAACAGTAATATTATATGGAGGCAACCTTGGTAAACCACAGGGAATTAGCTTCTTACTTGATGTTCTTAAAGCCAATAAAGGTAATTCTAGTATTTATTTCATTATTATCGGTAATGGTACTGAATTTAATGCCATAAAAGAGCATATTAAATATAACAATTATTCAAATGTAGGTTTACAGGATTATATTCCTAAGAAGGAATACAATGATATCCTCCAGATATCAGATATCGGATTATTATTCCTTGATAAAAGATTTACATTTCCTAATTTCCCAACGCGTGTGCTTGATTATATGGAATATAGTTTACCAATAATTTCAGCTACTGACGCAGTTACAGATATTGGGTCAATTATTGAATCTAATGATTGTGGATTTGGTGTTTTGCATGGGGATATTGATTCTTTTCAAAAACGTTTGCAAACTTTACTTGCTGAAGAGGCTCTAAGAAAACAAATGGGGAATAATGCACGCGCACTTTTCGAAAAAGATTACACTACTTTTAAAGCTTACCAAACCATAATAAATCATTGCACAAACAATAATTAGGTGAACAAAAATAATATAAAACATGATTAGGTTTTTCGATATAATTCTTTCATTTTTTGGCATTATCATTGTTTCACCAATACTTATTATTGCGTCAATAATTTTATTTATAACGGGCCACAAGATTTTTTTCACTCAAATTCGTGTAGGTCAAGGCAACAAACATTTTAAGGTTATTAAATTCACAACAATGTCTGAAAATGCAGAAAGAATTGACTTTAATAATATTTCCTTTGAAAATGATACAAGATATTTCTCATTCGGTAAAATCCTAAATAAAACAAAGATAAATGAGCTCCCACAATTATTTAATATTATTTTGGGTGATATGAGTTTCATTGGTCCAAGACCACTCGTACCTGAAACATTCTACAATTACTATACGAAAGAAGCTCAGGATACCATTATAAAAATTAAACCTGGCCTATCAGGTATTAGTTCTGTAGTTTTCAGAGATGAAGACATTATAAGATCCAAGACAACTTTATCAAATGAAGATTTTGCACGTCAATATCTGTTTCCATATAAAGGTGAAATTGAAAAATGGCAGGTAATTAATCACACATTGAAAAATTATTTTCTTCTAATTATATTAACAATTATTGCAATTTTATTCCCCAAGAACCAATTTCATAAAAAGTTATTTAAAAATTTACCGGCACCTCCAAAGACGATACAATCACTTCTTTAATATACTTATATACACCTTTACAAACATGATGGAAATTAACAAAAAGCAATCTGATACAAATAATTTCAAATTCTATTTTTACGAATTTATTTCAGCCAGATCAGCTTTTGAACATGTTTTAACTAACTCTGAAATAAGGACAATTCTTTTACCTGGATATATAGGATATAGTACCAGAGAAGGATCGGGTGTATTTGATCCGGTGCGAAATTCAAATAAAATTCCTACATTTTATAGGCTTAACAAAAATCTTACTATTGACATACCCGATTTAACAACTAAACTTCACAATCAAACAGGCTCCATTGTATTAATTATACACTATTTTGGCTTCATTGATCCAAATATATCAGAAATCAGGCAAATTGTTAAAGACAATAATTGTTTGCTTATAGAAGATTATGCTCATGCGTACTTTTCTTTTTTGAAAAGACCTGTATTAAAATTCGACTTTGCTTTTTTTTCTTTGCATAAACAGTTTCCTTCTGATTTTGGCGGATTATTGCTATCTAAAAAACTGGATCTACAGTTAGCCGAAACCTTAATCTCATTTCCTTTCTGGAATTACAATTACTTCGCAATTTCTCAGAAAAGAAGATCCAATTTTATGTATTTATTAAACATTTTTAAAAACATAAAAGAAGTTGAACTATTACACAGCAAACTTCCACGCAATATTGTCCCTCAGACGTTTCCTTTATTATTGAAAAACAAAGAAATCCGTGATCATCTATATTTCAAATTAAATGAAAATGGTTTTGGAGCTGTAAGTCTGTACCATGAATTGATTGATGAAATACCTTCAAATTTCAATATTGAAAGAAATGTTTCTGATCGAATATTAAACCTTCCGGTCCATCAGGATACAAATCCTTCACAATTAAAACTTCTAACAAAATGTTTTTTTCAATTACTCACTCAATTCGATAAAATATGAAGACACATTTAAGAGCTTTGACGTTCGATGATGCATCAAACACAGTTGAATGGAATAACCAACAAGAAATTAAGGAATTTTATTCAAGTCATCCTTTTTTTGTCAATATTGAAAATGAGAAAAAATGGTATGAGAAAATACTATACTCTAACATACCAACATCTGTCTTTGGGATAGAACACACTAAAGATAAACTCCTAATTGGGTTGTCATTTTTAACCTCAATTGATATAATACATAGAACCGCCGAGTTTGCAATTTATATAGGAGATAATAAATATCGTGGTATGGGTCTATCAAAAGAAGCGACATTTCTTACAATTGATTTCGGATTTACTAACCTTGGTTTACATAGGATTTCACTCCGGGTGAGTGATAATAATCAAACGGCCATCCATCTTTATGAAAAATGTGGGTTTAAGACTGAAGGATTGCTTCGTGAATGTTATTTTATTAATGGTAAATATGTAAATAAAATTCAAATGTCGTTATTACAGAATGAATTTGACAGGGTTAATTTGTTAAATATTCTCTCTCTGGATTAATAATATATTCGCATGCCATATCAAATTTTTACCCTGGAAACAAAAAAAGATTGGATTAGCAAATTCAACCAATTACCTGATTCATTGCAGGATATTTATTTCCATCCGGCATATCTTGAAGTATTTGAGCTTCGAGGTGAAGGAAAAGCTACCTGTTTTATTTTCGAACAAGAAGATAAGGTAATTATTTATCCATACCTTTTAAATTCAATTAGTGGTCTGGGGTATATTGGTGATACTAATTATTTTGATATCACCGGCCCATATGGATATAATGGAACCATTTCAAATTCTGATGACGCTTCGTTCATTAGTTCATTCAATGAATGCTTTGTCAAGTATTGTAATGAAAAAAATATCATAGCAGAATTTGTCAGATTTCATCCCGTTTATCACAATGAGAAATATTCTACACGCACAAAAAACAATATAAACAATAAAAATATTGTTGTTGATCTACTGGTTGCGGATTTGCTGGCTTCATATGAGTATTCAGTGCGAAAAAATATTAAAAAAGCTATTCGCAATGGTTTAACCGTCAAATGTTTTTCCGGAGATCAGATAACAGAAGAAATTATAAATCAATTCCATAATATTTATCGTGATACACTTATACGTAATTCAGCTGATAAAAATTCAATCTATGACATTGCCTTTTTTAGATCAATTACTCTGATATGTGATAAAAATTCATCTATTTTTTTTACATATTATGAGAACAAACCAATTTCTACAGAACTGGTTCTTTGGGGTGAAACAATTGGATATTCTTACTTAGGAGGCACACTTAGTGAGTACTTTCATTTACGTCCAAATGAAATTCTAAAGTTCGAGTTAATGAAGTTTTTAAAACAAAACGGTCGTAATTTTTTTCTAATAGGTGGCGGTAAACAGCCAAATGATGGTATCTATAATTATAAAGCAAATTTTGCAAAAACTGGAGTCTTGGATTTTCTAATTGGCAGAAGAATTTATAATGAACCTGTATATTTAAATCTTATCCAACAGTGGGAAGCCAGGTCATCACAAGAGAAAATTGAAACATACAAAAATTATTTTTACAGATATAGATTATAATTGTTTCGATTATTCTTCAAGAGATTTATAATCACTCAAATTATTTTTCGCACTGAAATTACTTAAAACCTACATTGAAAGTATCAATTTAATTTCCAGGATTTATCAGTTTTTATTTATGTGTGGTTGCTGGCAAAAGGAAATGAATGATATTACTTTTGGAAAAATGATAAAGAAGAACCATATAGTTCAAAAATAAAATATGACAAAACTTACTAAAACGATATGGCTCTCCTCTCCTCATATGAGTGGGAATGAAATGAAATACATTGAAGAAGCCTTCCGTTATAACCATGTATTCCCATTAGGGCCCAATGTAAGCGGGCTAGAGAATGATATTAAAGCTTTTACAGGAACAGCAAACTGTACTTGCCTGGCTTCCGGCACTTCCGCTATTCACCTTGCGCTGATCATGCTAGGAGTAAAACAGGATGATGAAGTAATATGCTCCTCATTCACTTTTTCTGCTTCAGCGAATCCCATTGCCTACCAGGGTGCCACGCCTGTCTTTATAGACTCGGAAGCTTCGACATGGAATATGAGCCCAGAACTGCTTGAAGAAGCTATTAAAGATCGCCTGGCAAAAGGCAAAAAGCCTAAAGCTATAATAGTAGTTCACCTTTACGGAATGCCGGCACAACTGGATAAACTGATGCAGATTGCTGATAAATACGAGATACCTGTAATTGAAGATGCCGCCGAATCGGTGGGATCAACTTTTGATGGCAAGTATACCGGAACTTTTGGCGAGATAGGTATTTTCTCCTTTAACGGGAACAAGATCATTACAACCTCGGGAGGTGGTGCCCTGATTTCAGATAAAGAAGAGTATTGCAAACAGGCGTTATTCCTTGCCACACAGGCCCGCGACAGCGCCCCGCACTACCAGCATTCACATATAGGATACAATTACCGGATGAGTAATATTTGCGCAGGTATAGGCCGTGGCCAGATAGAAGTACTGGATCAGCGTGTTGCCAAAAGACGTGAGAACTACTTCTTTTACATGGAACATTTAAAGGATATCAACGGTATAACAGTATTGAGCGAACCATCGGAAAGGTACTTCTCGAACCACTGGCTTACAACCATATTAATTGATCCGAAAAAAACAGGTGGAATTTCACGCGAAGATGTCAGAATTGCTTTTGAAGCGCTTGGAATCGAAAGCCGACCGTTATGGAAACCAATGCACTTACAACCCATATTTGCTTCTTATCCTTCTTATATTGACGGGACATCGGAAAAGATGTTTGATACCGGACTATGTTTACCTTCGAGTTCCAATATTACAGATGAAGAACGGCAGAGGGTGGTGGATGAGATGAAAAAACTGTTCCATTAAAAAAGAAGATAAGGAATACATCAAAAACCTATGTGAGCTATGTGCCTGTGTGGTTCAAAAAAAAGGCTAAACACATAGGCATATAGAACACATAAAAAAGCACATAGAAAACCTATATGACCTATTTGCCTATGTGGTTCAATTTTAAACATATAGAATGACACAGAAAGAATTAGACCAACTTAGTTATGATATAATTGGTTGCGCCATTGAAGTGCATAAGGAACTTGGTCCTGGCTTACTTGAAAGTGTTTACGAAAAATGCCTGGCACATATTCTGAAGGAAAAAGGTTTTGATATTCAGCGTCAACAAATTGTTCCACTTCACTTTCACGGCTTGGAATTGGATTGTGATTTGAGGTTTGATCTGCTGGTAAACGATATAATCATTGTTGAACTAAAAACAGTTGAAATCATACTACCAGTGCATGAAGCCCAATTGTTAACATACCTGAAACTTCTTAATAAACCGAAAGGTATACTTATCAACTTCAATTGTGTGAATATCTTTAAAGAAGGTCAAGGAACTTTTGTCACTGAACATTATCGGCAATTAGCCAAAGATTAAACACATAGACACATAGTACACAATAGAATAGCACACAGATTCCTATGTGTCCTATATGCCTATGTGGTTCAAAAAAAAATCACTTATGCTCAATATCGAACAATTCATCTCCGATCACATCACCTACCGGAAAGAAAGCTTTTTCAAAAATGACCTTGCAGCTAATTCCGTTAAACTCAATGCTGAAATATCCGGCAAATCGGTTTTAGTAATAGGTGGTGGCGGTACCATCGGATCATCTTTTATTAAAGAATTGCTGCGCTTCAATCCTGGCAGCTTATATGTTGTTGATCTGAGCGAAAACTATCTTACCGAACTTACCAGGGATATACGAAGTAAGTACGGCATGGTTGTACCTGATATTTACAAAACTTACCCGATCAGCTTTGCTGATCCTGTCTTCGACAAAATACTTGCCGATGCAGGCCCGTTTGATATAGTAGCCAATTTTGCGGCACACAAGCATGTGCGCAGCGAGAAAGACCATTATTCGGTAACCGCATTACTCGAAAATAACGTAATAAAAGCGGAGAAGCTACTGAGCAAACTTGCAGAAAATCCACCGAAGCATTTCTTTTGTGTTTCTACCGATAAAGCAGCTAATCCTGTAAATGTAATGGGTGCCAGCAAAAAGATCATGGAAGAAGTGATCATGTCCTATTCCGGGCAGTTCCCTATAACCACGGCACGGTTTGCCAATGTGGCTTTTTCCAACGGCAGTCTTCTGGCAGGTTACCTCGAACGGCTGATGAAAGGCCAGCCTCTCTCCTGCCCTTCCGATATACGTCGTTTCTTTGTTTCGCCCCAGGAATCGGGTCAGATATGCCTGCTGGCATGCATCCTCGGAGCTTCAGGCGATATCTTTTTTCCAAAGCTTGAAGTAGCACAGATGGAAAACTTTAAAGATATAACAAAATCATTTTTAAAGTCCATGGGCTACGAAACGCTTATCTGCGTAGGCGAAGAAGAAGCCAAGTTTGAAGCAACAAAGCTGAACACGCATTCCACACATTACCCGGTTTATTTCTTCACTTCCGATACTTCAGGAGAAAAAACTTTTGAGGAGTTCTTTACTGAAATGGAAATCCTTGACATGAAGAGCTTTGAATCACTTGGTGTTATAAAGAATGCACCCAGAAAAACCATTACTGAAATACATAAGCTTATCTCTTCTCTTAAAAACATCCTTGTGAAACCGGGATTAACAAAAGAAGTTATTGTTGAGGTGATGAACGAATACCTTCCAAGTTTTCATCATATTGAAACAGGCAAGAATCTGGATCAGAAAATGTAGTTGTGGAGCACTATTAAAAAAAATAAATGATTTATAAAAAATTCATAAAGCGCTTGATGGATATTATCCTTGCCCTGTTTGCGACTTTAGTTTTATCACCTTTATTAATCCCGGTTATGCTGATATTATGGCTAACCGGAGAACACTATATATTTTATGGTCAGAACAGGATAGGTTTTAAAAACAGAACATTCAAAATCTGGAAATTTGCTACTATGCTCAAAGCCAGCCCATCCCTTGGTACAGGAAGTATTACAGTAAGGAACGACCCAAGGGTATTGCCGATCGGCCGCTTCCTTAGGAAAACCAAGATTAACGAATTACCACAGGTTTTTAATATTCTGTTGGGAGATATGTCTGTAGTTGGTCCACGACCTCTTATGAAAATGGATTTTGAAAAATATAGTGAAGATATACAATCCGTCATCTATTCAACCCGGCCCGGTCTTACCGGGATAGCCTCAATTATTTTCAGGGATGAAGAACAACACTTTACGCATACAGGAATAGATCATCACGAATATAACCGCAAATACATTGCGCCTTATAAGGGAACCCTGGAGTTATGGTATCAAAATCACTTATCTTTCTGGACTGATTTCAGAATTGTATTTCTCACTGCCTGGGTAATTATATCCCCTAAAAGCAAGTTAACATATAAATTCTTTACCGACTTACCCGCAAAGCCTGGTAACCTTCATATGAATAATAAAAATTGAATAATGCGGTTCCGGCCGCATTTTTCAATTAGCACATTTTAAGATCCATAGATTTGTTTACTGTATAAAGAGTGCGAAATGAATATATAAGATTATTACGCATATTCTCACCAATACCAGTAGCGGAATAATTTATCCATGGAAATAATAATCAGAATATTTACCACAGGCACATGAATTAATTCCTAAAAAAGTAAGGCCGTCCCAACTTATTATGTTGAGACGACCTTTTTTTTATGCAATAGAATTGAAATTGTGAAGAATCAAATTCAACACTAATTAGTCTTTCACAAAGATTTTAATTGTTTGCATTTTGCCTTGATCTATAACCCGGAGTATATAAATACCTGTATTATCTGGTATCCGGAGGGTATTATAATTACCTTCTTCCAGTTTTTTAACCTCAACTACACGGCCTTGCAAATCGTAAAGGGTTGCCAATGCACCACGTTTTACATCTCCTATAATCCGTATCTCAATATTCTGGAAAGCATATGCACTTAATATAGAAACAGCAAGTTCAGACTCATCAACATCATTTCCAACAGCCATTACTTTTACAGGCATTGCCACTGCAGGTGCCATAGGATCAAAATAACCAAATCCACCAACTCCATTGTTGTAATGCTGCAGTATCTCAGCCGGTGATAATTCAACGTTATGCAGAGCTAATTCATCCAGACTACCCTCCAGTATATTGGCATCTAACAAACTTCCTATCTCTAATTTTGAAGTTGGGGATGAAAAGTCCACCGGCAAGGATTGTATTGCACTACTATTCAAATTTCCGTCCACAAATATCTTTGATTCACCGGTAGTTCCATTCCTTGTAGCCGCAACATGATGCCAGTTTCCGTCTAATATTGAATTAGTAGCATAGGCTGTTACGTTAACACCTCCTCCTACCATACTAAATGATAGCTTGCCACTGCCTGGATAAAATCCAACATACCAGTATTTCCCTCCTCCATTAGGAATATATCTGCCAATTACAACTTTATATTCTGTCGGCGCATTCGTACTCTTATACCAGAACTCAACCGAGAAATTACCATTGGCTGCAACATCAAAAGTAGGACTTGCGGGTACATCTATTTTTGTTGTTGTACCATTAAACTGCTGCCCTCCGTTAGCTTTACCTGCAACAGTGGTTGGCGATAGATTTCCTGTGCCATTATGGGTGCCCGTGATATCAACATACGTATTTCCTGCTACTTCATCCAGATGCCAGTATGCAACAAGGCCTGCCGGAACTACTATTGGTGCCACCACTGAAAGTATAAACGACTGAATTGAAGCGGGGCTCACTCCATTTGAAGCTTCAACAGTTACATTAACATCACCTGCGGCTGCCGGTGTCCATTGAATCAGTCCTGTAGTGGCATCAATTGTCATTCCTACCGGAAAAGTTGTTAATGTATAAGTAGGTACCGGGTAGCCATCTGCATTCACTTCATAGGAATACACATTACCAACAGTGCCATTTAATGGTGCTGCAGAAGTAATTGCCGGCGCATAGCTACTATAATAGCCTACACCATGTGATCCGTTGGTATAATGCTGCAGTATTTCAGCCGGTGATAATTCAACGTTATGCAGAGCTAATTCATCCAGACTACCCTCCAGTATATTGGCATCTAACAAACTTCCTATCTCTAATTTTGAAGTTGGGGATGAAAAGTCCACCGGCAAGGATTGTATTGCACTACTATTCAAATTTCCGTCCACAAATATCTTTGATTCACCGGTAGTTCCATTCCTTGTAGCCGCAACATGATGCCAGTTTCCGTCTAATATTGAATTAGTAGCATAGGCTGTTGCGTTAACACCTCCTCCTACCATACTAAATGATAGCTTGCCACTGCCTGGATAAAATCCAACATACCAGTATTTCCCTCCTCCATCAGGAATATATCTGCCAATTACAACTTTATATTCTGTCGGCGCATTCGTACTCTTATACCAGAACTCAACCGAGAAATTACCTTTGGCTGCAACATCAAAGGTAGGGCTTGCAGGTACTTCTATCTTTGTCGTAGTCCCATTAAATTGCTGGGCTCCATTAGCTTTCCCCGCAACAGATGTTGGAGATAGATTACCTGTGCCATTGTTGGTGCCCGTGATATCCACATAAGTATTTCCTGCTGCTTCATCCAGATGCCAGTAAGCAACCAGCCCAGCCGGTATAACCTCCGGCACCGGTACTGTTAATAAAAACGATTGCGTTGAAGAAGGGTTTACACCGTTTACAGCTTCCACAGTAACAGTTACATCACCTCCAGATGCCGGTGTCCATTGAATCAGTCCTGTAGTGGCATCAATTGTCATTCCTACCGGAAAAGTTGTTAATGTATAAGTAGGTACCGGGTAGCCATCTGCATTCACTTCATAGGAATACACATTACCAACA
>JBAZWY010000024.1:0-16920 GCA_041660125.1 Lentimicrobiaceae bacterium | reverse complement strand
TGCCGGTGTCCATTGAATCAGTCCTGTAGTGGCATCAATTGTCATTCCTACCGGAAAAGTTGTTAATGTATAAGTAGGTACCGGGTAGCCATCTGCATTCACTTCATAGGAATACACATTACCAACAGTGCCATTTAATGGTGCTGCAGAAGTAATTGCCGGCGCATAGCTACTATAATAGCCTACACCATGTGATCCGTTGGTATAATGCTGCAGTATTTCAGCCGGTGATAATTCAACGTTATGCAGAGCTAATTCATCCAGACTACCCTCCAGTATATTGGCATCTAACAAACTTCCTATCTCTAATTTTGAAGTTGGGGATGAAAAGTCCACCGGCAAGGATTGTATTGCACTACTATTCAAATTTCCGTCCACAAATATCTTTGATTCACCGGTAGTTCCATTCCTTGTAGCCGCAACATGATGCCAGTTTCCGTCTAATATTGAATTAGTAGCATAGGCTGTTGCGTTAACACCTCCTCCTACCATACTAAATGATAGCTTGCCACTGCCTGGATAAAATCCAACATACCAGTATTTCCCTCCTCCATCAGGAATATATCTGCCAATTACAACTTTATATTCTGTCGGCGCATTCGTACTCTTATACCAGAACTCAACCGAGAAATTACCTTTGGCTGCAACATCAAAGGTAGGGCTTGCAGGTACTTCTATCTTTGTTGTGGTACCATTAAACTGCTGAGCCCCGTTTACATTACCTGCTATAGCTGCCGGTGATGGATTACCGGTTCCGTTGTTTATTCCAACATAATCAATATAGGTACTGCTTGCCAATTCATCCAGGTGCCAGTAACTTATTACTCCGGATACTATTACCGATTTAATATCAAAGCATCCTGCTACCGGCACTGAACCCTTTATAAAATAAGTACCTCCGGTTACGGATGTAGGTGTTGTTAATGGAATTGTAGTAGCTGCATCTCTCCAGTATGTGTAATCCAGGCCTGCTGTACTACCCGCAGTTACTGCCGGTAAGGTTAAATCAACAGTAGCCGGATACGTAAACGCTGCAGGGTTGGTAATAACAACTGTAGGTAAAGGATTATCTGTAACAGTTACCGGGCTTGATGTTGCCGGGCTTCCTAAAAGGCATCCAGTAGCATTTGAAGTCATCTCAACGGTGATTGCATCTGTATTGTCAACGGCAGGTGTATATGCATAGGTAGCATTGGTCGCTCCTGTAATAGCGGTTGCTCCGTTATACCACTGGTATGTTGGTGCTGATCCGCCATTGGCAGCGGTTGCGGTAAAGGTTACTGTAGTACCGTCGCATACTGTTGTTGCGCTTGGAGTTACAGTTACAGCGGCGGTTATGGTTGGGTCAATAGTCATAATTAGCACATTTGATTCAGCTGCACCTATCCAATCGGGTGTACAGGTTGCGCGTACCAAACGTTTATACCAGGTTGTTTCGGTAAGTACCGTTGGATCGTATGAAACTGTATTGCTGACAATATCAGTCCATGTGGTAAACGGTGCTACTGAACTCTGCCATTTGTATTCCACTGTACCCGGAATAACTGTACCTGTAATCACGGCCGGGTCGAAAGGATCGCAACCTGATGTTACAGCTGAAGCAATGGTACCGCCATCGCCAGGATTTACACAGAATGCATAACCCAGTGCAAAGTCACTGAAAGTGGTAAAGTTGCTGGTAGAAGTAATTGTACCGGTTGTTGGAGCGGTTCCTGTTCCACCCAAATCAACCCAATTACCGGCAGCATCATCTTTTACAATTCTTAATAATGAATTGCCAGAGCCCACGACATCGTCAGTCGAATAATTCATCATCACACTGGCATCTGTTACATTGGCACCAACGCCTTTTGTAATATGATAATATCTTACTGTTGAAACAGATTCCATTGTCAACGGTATTGCATTTGCCGGCACCGGAGGATTTAGCATTTCAGCAGTATAGGTTGTAGGTGTTGCTGCATCCTGGGTAACGGTTAACGTTACGGGTCTGCCAACTGAGCTTTTTCCAACAGGGAAGACCATGGTAGTTGGATCAGTGGTGGCCACCTCAAAGGCAACCGGACCATCGGTAAAGCTGGTAGCCGAGGCTCCTGAAACGGTACTACCGGGTAAGATGGTTATTAAATTTCCAGCCGATAAAATATTACCTGTACCATTAAAGCCAAGGCTACTTACTTTGATTGGAGAAGCCAATGTAACGGTATTACCATCTACAAAAAAGTTAAAAGAATTGGTCAGTGGATCTAATCCCGGAGCAGGAATCTGCCCGCTGAGGTCTAAAGTATGCGTATAATTGGATGTAAACCCGATTGTGTTATAACTGGGTCCTGAATAATTTGGATAACCGTAGTTACCCAGCACTGAGTTGTTGGATACGATCAGATCGTGATGAATTTGAATTGTTACATGATCCTTACCAGGGCTACCGGGATCGATATTGGCATAAAACTGGCCGCCGTTTTGTACGGTCAAACTGCTGAAATAGGAGAAGAATGAATATTCAATCCCAGAGCTGGAATGGGTAAAGGCGGTTACTTTTGAGTTGGGTCCGTCGACAACGATATTGCCCACTGAACGACCTTGTCCGGAGAACATGAAAATATTGTGTGAATTGCTATTCAGTACTGTCAGGTTGCCAAAGCCTTGATAATCATCTTTACCGGAATTGTTATTTTGCGAGTTGATATAGAGGAATGCATCATCAGCCTGGTTAGGGCAATCCCAAATCATTTGAGGGAAACTGAACCACCAGGGTACGGTAGGGGCAGCAGAAACAACCCCTGTAATCAGAAGAGTTGAGCCAGCATAAAAACTGTTAACTGACTCGCCAAAAGAACCTGCGATGCCGATCATGCCTCCATCCTGGGCATGTTCATAAATTCCATATACCTTTAAACTACCTGCAACATTATTTAGAGTTCCCTGGTTCACTAGTTTACCGGTAGCAGTGATGGTAACACTAGCGGCCAGATTCAGACTACCATTATTGATTAAGGTACCGCTGATAGAAAGAGCGCCATTGATGGTAAGATCGGCATTGTTAATCGTTACAGTGCCTGTTACATTTACAGGATAATTGATTGCAGGTTCCCACTGCAAG
This sequence comes from Lentimicrobiaceae bacterium, assembly GCA_041660125.1. Classification (GTDB taxonomy): domain Bacteria; phylum Bacteroidota; class Bacteroidia; order Bacteroidales; family UBA4417; genus UBA4417. Next base: position 13,817 of record JBAZWY010000024.1, on the reverse strand, counting down.
GTCGATGAATTATAGGCCTCCCACATGGCCGGATCATTCCAGTTGCCCAGAACATCGGGTAAAGTTCTGTAGTCGCTATAAATAGAATTGGCGGAAAAATTCTGTGCCGTTTGATTTGCCACCACATTTGAAAGGGAAATATTAGCTGGGTTAAAGGTATAACCAGTTGCAGAAGGAGTGATGGTACCAGACCAGTCAATAGGCACTTTAAATGAATAGTTGCCAGTTGCATCAGCGGTAACAGTTTTTGGTGTTCCATCTGTATAAGCAAGGACAGCACCTGCAACTCCGGCATTACCTGAGATTGTTGGTTGAGCAAGATTACTTCCAATGGCGTAGATCCCACTGCCAAATACAACGGCATTGGAAATGAGAACTGTTGATTTGACCGTACCGGTGACAGGTGCAGTTCCGGTTCCTCCCAAATCGGCCCACCCGGTAGCAGCTGAACCCAAAAATGCAACTCTTACTGTTGAATTATAGTTGCCAACAGCATCATCCACATCATAGTTTAACGTTACAGTAGCGCTATTATTTTGGCTGGGAATTGATTTTGTTATTGTATAGTACCTTACATTAGAAACAGACATTAAAGTGGTAGGGAGCGTAGCAGCACGTGGAGCTGCGTTAAACATTTCAACGGTATAGGTATTCGCGGTAGCTGAACCACCTCCTTCTATGATGACCGGCCGGTAAATATTATTCTTACCGACTGGAAAATTCAAGATTCTATATCCGACTCCATACATCTGACATGCAAGAGGACCATTAATATATGCAGTATTGCTGCCACCAACAATGCTTGTTGGTACAGCTCTGTAAATAGTTAACAGGTTGGTGGTTGTAGTATTAACAATACCATATAGATTGAGTGTTTTTACTGTAGCAGCCCCTCCCATTGTAATAGTATGTCCAGCCTGAACGGTGGCGATTGCTGTTATACTATTGGGAAAGGTTCCAGTTGCCCATGTGTCAGTTGCCAAATTGTAAACTTGCCATGTTGAGGCGCTGTTCCAGTTGCCGCTTGCAACAGAACGGAATTCACCGTTTACAAATGCAAACACATTCCCCGTTAAAAACAGGGTGATTGCAATTAAAATAAGTAATGTTCTTTTCATAGTGTATTGATTTAAAGGTTAAACAGGGTTTAAGGTTTATATAAGTAGTAGTAATATGCACGGATGATTATTGGGTTGCCTTACGAAAAACAAGTTCTGTTTCCGGTTACAACCTGGTTAGTAACATTTATATTTATCCGAAATACTGATATCCAATACATTCATTTTTACGATGTTAAAGAACAAAAAAGAATTAAATGGAATCATGATCAGATAGTTTGAGTTATGTATGAACAGCTCTTTAAAGTACACGAAAGCGAATTTTCAAAATTGAGGCAATTTCAGGTTATAGCTATCAGAGTTAACTCTAAAAATGAACTTCAGCAAACCCTGAAAATCATATAGTGTAAACTCTATAATTTTACTAGGGTAAACCCTGACTTTGTATTTTGAGATTTAGCCTGTTATTTCATAAATTTCAGGAAAGACAAAAGATAAAAGGCTAAAGACAAAAGGTTCAAAACATTATGAAGGCAATCATAAAAATTATATTTATAAAATAAATTATGAAAATAGTTTGCAACTGCCTGACTTTTATCTTTTTACTTTTGTCTTTTATCTTTTAAATGAATAATGCAGGTTTGATGTTTAGGATTAACTGCTTAGATCTATTGTTGTCTTAATTGCATTTTTAAGCCCGGTAATTCCAGCTGATTTTATTACCAGGCCTTTGGCACCGGCATCCAGCATACCCGTATAGTTGGCGGTATCGTTAAACATGGTAACAGCCAGAATTTTCAACTCGGGCCTCATTGCCAATGCTCTCCGGGTTGCTTCTATTCCGCCCATCATCGGCATTTCCATATCCATTAGTACCAGGTCGGGTTGCAGTTTCACAAGCAAGTCTAGAAACTCCTTGCCATTCTCTGCCTCAGCAATTACTACCCCTATCCCTTCCATTTCGATAAGGAGTTTCATTCCTTCACGAAAGTAACAATTGTCGTCAACGATGATTATCCTGGCTTTATTTCCCATTATTCTGTTGCATTCCTTAATTATATATATCTGAATTGCGGCTTCATTCTCATCTGCTTCAATACTTTTTCCCGACCGATACTGGTTATTTATACAGAGTCCCGGGCATAATGAACAGATCGCAGAGTTGGTTACTGGATGTGAGGTAGTTAGTATTACAAAACGAAGTATAATAATAAGTGCAATATTATGTCGTAAATATCAGTACGGCATCAGGGTAAACTCTAAATAAAAAAAGTGTAAACCCTTAAAAATACTATGCTTTTATCAGGGTTTACACTATATATTTTTGGAAAGAAAACCAGGTTACAGGTGTGGATGCGATGTAAGCCTCCCCTTTTCCAACAGATTGCTTCTCCCGCCAACGGCGGGATCACAATGCTGTACATGCCCTGGGGCTTTACGGTACAAACTGCTTCGAAGGCAACACCGTCAACCACAGAATTACAATCGGGAGTCACCCCTCTCCTTGAGGAGAGGCCGGGGGTGAGGTCTCAAACCACAATGGAGCACAGTCATTGCGAGGCAAAGCCGGAAAAAGTTTCAAAATAAGCACAGTACTTATTCGGCTTCGCCGAAGCAATCCCGTGCCATTACCACAATGCTTCTTAGCAGAGGATTCCCCTGGCTCCAAGGGATTGCTTCGGTGCAACACACCTGTGCAACTCAGCAACCCGTGCGCACCTCGCAATGTCTTGCACACCCGGCAGGTCTTACTCACAAGCCGCTTCGAAGGCAACATTGCCAGCCGCAAAACCACAATCGGAGCACAGTCATTGCGAGGCGGAGCCGACAAGTGCCGAAACAGAAGCACAAGTTTGTACCGGCTTCGCCGTGGCAAACTCATGGAGCCACCGCAAACCTGCTTAGCACAAAGTTGCAGGAACCGGAATCCTTCTAAGCACAACTATTCCCTTTACCACAATGCTTCTTAGCACAATTCCCTTCCTCCAACAGATTGCTTCGGCGCTTGGCACCTGTGCATCCATTCAATCCCGTGCGCGCCTCGCAATGACTTGTACACCCGGCAGGTCATACCAGCGAACTGCTTCGAAGGCAACAGCGGCAACTACAAAACCTACCTCGAAGGCAACTGTGCCAACCGGGACATACAATCGAAGGCGACGTCATTGCGAGGCAAAGCCGCAACAAATCACAAAAGAAGCACAAGCTTGGATCGGCTTCGCCGTAGCAATCCTGTGCCTTTACCACAATGCTTCTTAGCACAATTCCCTTCCTCCAACAGATTGCTTCGGCGCAAGGCACCTGTGCATCCATTCAATCCCGTGCGCACCTCGCAATGACTTGTACACCCGGCAGGTCATACCCGCGAGCTGCTTCGAAGGCAACAGCGGCAACTACAAACCTACCTCGAAGGCAACTGTGCCAACCGGGACATACAATCGAAGGCGACGTCATTGCGAGGCAAAGCCGCAACAAATCACAAAAGAAGCACAAGCTTGGATCGGCTTCGCCGTGGCAATCCTGTGCCTTTACCACAATGCTTCTTAGCACAATTCCCTATCTTCAACAGATTGCTTCGGCGCATGGCACCTGTGCAACTCAACCACTCCGTGCGCACCTCGCAATGACTGTACACCCGATCGCGCTTATACCAGCGAGCCGCTTCGAAGGCAAACGATCGAAAAATCAGAACCAAAAAAGACTACCCAATGCTCAATATCGAACAATTCATTTCTGATCACATCACCTACCGGAAAGAAAGCTTTTTCAAAAACGACCTCGCAGCTAATTCTGTTAAACTCAATGCTGAAATATCCGGTAAATCGGTTTTAGTAATTGGTGGCGGCGGTACCATCGGATCATCTTTTATTAAAGAACTTCTGCGCTTTAATCCTGGCAGTTTGTACGTTGTCGATCTGAGTGAGAACTATCTTACCGAACTCACAAGGGATATTCGCAGTAAATATGGCATGGTTGTACCTGAAATATATAAAACCTATCCTATTAGTTTTGCTGATCCGGTATTTGATAAGATACTGTCCGACGCAGGCCCTTTTGATATTGTAGCCAATTTTGCAGCGCACAAGCATGTTCGCAGCGAGAAAGACCATTATTCGGTAACGGCACTCCTCGAGAATAACGTTGTAAAAGCAGAGAAGCTACTAAGTAAACTGGCAGAGAATCCGCCAAAGCATTTCTTCTGCGTTTCCACAGATAAGGCAGCCAATCCCGTAAATATAATGGGAGCAAGTAAAAAGATAATGGAAGAAGTAATTATGTCCTATTCCATGGAGTTTCCTATTACAACAGCACGTTTTGCCAACGTCGCATTTTCGAATGGAAGTTTGTTGGTAGGTTACTTGGAGCGTCTTATGAAAAGCCAACCCCTCTCCTGCCCTTCCGATATCCGCCGTTTCTTTGTTTCACCGCAGGAATCAGGACAGATTTGCCTGTTGGCATGCATCCTTGGCGATTCGGGCGATATCTTTTTCCCAAAGCTGGAAGAAGAACAGATGATGAATTTTAAGGATATCACCATTTCGTTCCTAAAAACAATGGGATACGAAACGCTTATCTGCAACAGCGAAGAGGAAGCGAAACTTGAAGCAACAAAACTGTATGCGCATTCAACGCATTACCCTGTTTATTTTTTCGCATCCGATACATCGGGAGAAAAAACATTTGAGGAGTTTTTCACCGAAACGGAAATCCTCGACCTGGCAACATTTAATTCGTTAGGTATTATTAAAAACGCTCCACGGAAGGAAATTGCTGAAATAAAGGCCCTGATACAATCTTTAAAAACGGTTTTACAAAAGCCTGATCTTACAAAAGAAGCAATAGTATCGGTAATGCATGAGTATCTGCCGTCATTTCATCATATTGAAACAGGGAAAAATCTTGATCAAAAAATGTAATGCTGCCAGATATGTATAATAGAGTATTTAAACGTTTTCTCGATTTGTTCATTGCCACAATGGCCTTTCTGATACTTTTACCTGTTAATATTCCCATAGTTATAATCCTCCTGTTAACAGGCGAACATTATATATTTTATCAGCAAAAGAGGGTTGGATACAAAAATATACGGTTTCAGATATGGAAATACGCCACCATGCTTAAGATCAGTCCGACACTTGGTACCGGAAGCCTAACCGTGAAGAATGATCCCAGGGTATTCCCTTTCGGGCGTTTTCTGCGCAAAACAAAGATCAATGAGTTACCCCAGCTTATTAATATTTTCCAGGGGAATATGTCAATAGTAGGTCCACGTCCCCAGATGGAAGTTGATTTTTATAAGTTTCCTGAATATATTCAGAATGTCATATACAATTCAAAGCCAGGCATTACGGGAATAGGATCGATTGTATTCAGGGATGAAGAAGAACTGCTGACAAGGGCAGGCGGTGATCCGCATGAATTCTATAAGATCCATCTGGCTCCTTACAAAGGAGAACTAGAGGTTTGGTATTCAAAGAATGTTTCCTTTCTCACTGATTTGAAAATCATCTTCCTCACAGCCTGGGTAATTATATCCCCTAAGAGTGAGTTAACTTTTAAACTTTTCGATGACTTGCCCGAAAAGCCAGGCAACCTTTAAAGGAAAAAATAAATTAGATAAAAAGTGGTTCCGGCCGCTTTTTTAGTTTCAGGTAACGTGCGTAGCATCAGTGTTTATACGTAGGGAGAATCAGCGAGCATCTGTGGAAAAGATTTATATTTTTTTCGATCTTATTTGAACTACGGTGGTCACGGATTTTTTATTTTTATCTGTGTAGATCAGTTTAATCTGTGTCATCTGTGTTCAAACAAAAGGACACGGATAACACGGATGGTACGGATGATCACGGATTTTTAAATTAAGAACACTGATAACACTGATGGTAAGGATGATCACAGATTTTAAATGTTTGGAACACTGATAACACGGATTGAACAGATGGTCACTGATTTTTAAATATTATCAGCGTAAATCAGTCAGATCAGTGTCATCTGTGTTCAAAAATATCAGTGTAAATCAGTCAGATCAGTGTCATCTGTGTTCAAAAATATCAGTGTAAATCAGTCAGATCAGTGTCATCTGTGTTCAAACAGTGTCATCCGTGTTCAAAAATATCAGTGTTCAAAAAAGTGTCATCAATATTCTACAAAATTTGTACTTTTGTATAACCCTTATTAAATCAGCAACATGACAACAATAATATTAGATACCCGATCAAATGAGGCAAAAAAAATGTTGGAGTTTTTAAAATCCACCCGATATGCCAAAGTGATAGAAGAAGAAGTAAATAATGAAACGTTATCAGCAATAAATGATATTGAAAGTGGCAAAGTAAATTCGTATAATTCGGTCAATGACCTGATGTTATCATTGAAGAAAAAGGCCAGTGTATAAAATAAAAACAACCAATAAGTTTGAAAAAGATTTCGCTAAATGTTTAAAGCGAAACCTGGATATTAATGATTTAGGTGAAGTATTGGGAATTTTGGAAGTTTCAGGTAAATTACCTCGTAAGTATAAAACACACTTTCTATCTGGCAACTTCAGTGGTTATCTGGAGTGCCATATCAAACCTGATTGGCTGCTTATATGGCGTTAAAACGATAAAACCAAAGTAATTGAATTAGCCAGAACAGGAACACATTCTGATTTATTTAGATAATCTCGTTCAAAAAAAGACTATCCTGGTCATTGTGACATTTGAAAATAAGCGATAATTCTGTATTGTTGATAATCTGCTTTTTGTTATTCAACAATTAATTAAAAAAGACATTGAACCAGGCATTTACCAGGTGGCTGATGATGAAGCTTTATCAACCAATGAACTGATAAAGATAATGGCTGGCTCACAAAACAAAAAAGCCAGGATATGGGATATTCCGGCTAAATTGATTGAATCAATAGCAAGGGTTGGCGGCTTCTTTCACCTGATACTGAACAGCGAGCGGTTAAAAAAACTTACGGAATCGTATGTTGTATCTAATCAAAAGATAAAAAAAGCATTAGAGATAGATAAGATGCCGGTAAGGGCGGCGGAGGGGGTTGAGGAGGACGTTTGAGACGTTCACGAAATAAGTGAAGTCCCTATCGAATGGCATGCATAATCATTCTAATCAAAAATTATTTAAATTTGCAAAAAAGAGAGTGAAATGGAAACCATACTTTTAAGAGGTGATTCAAAGGCTAATTCAAGATTGCTTTTGAAACTTGCAAAACAGCTTAACTTCTCAGCCAGAAAATTATCACCTGCTGAGGTGGAGGAATTTGGCATGGCATTATCTATAGAGGAGGGAATAAAATCAGGAGTATTGAATGAAAGCGAGAAACAGGATTTCCTGAAGCTTTTGAAGCACAGTTAAAAGATGCAGATTGAAATTACCCGTAAGTTCCGGAAACAGGTAGAAGCCTGCAATGACCTGGGATTAAGATCAAAGATTTCAAATATTATTGACGCTGTAGGCGCATCAGCCAATATGCAGGATTTTCCCAATCTGAAAAAACTGACCGGATACAAGAATAGTTTTCGGATCAGGATGGGTGACTACAGGATCGGTATTGTAATAGATGGTACCAAAGTAATTTTCGCAGCATTTGATCATCGTTCTGATATATATAAATATTTTCCTTAGAATGTTCATTTGAAAATATCTTATTCACTATTCAGCAGATAATTGAAAAAGATATTGAACCAGGCGTTTACCAGGTGGCTGATGATGAAGCTTTATCAACCAATGAACTGATAAAGATAATGGCTGGCTCACAAAACAAAAAAGCCAGGATATGGAATATTCCGGCCAACTTAATTGAAACAATTGCGCGGCTTGGAGGATACGTTCATTTGCCATTAAACAGTGAACGGTTAAAAAAACTAACAGAATCGTATGTTGTTTCCAACAATAAAATTAAACAGGCATTAGGGATAGAGAAGATGCCTGCAACAGTTGAAGAAGGAATGAAAAAGACATTTGAATCGTTTCAGGGATAACGATACTTCGACTTTACTTAGTGAAAGTAAGGCAAGGAGACAAGGGGAAGATATAATAATTTTAATGACAAAATTTTGTAATTTTACAAAGGTTTTAAAAAGCATAGTATGGATATCCCAGCTTTAAAATTAGATTTAGTTCAAAAAATCTTAAATACAAAAAACCCTTCACTTCTTTTTAAAATTAATAATATTTTAAATAAAGAAGTAGAAAAAGACTGGTGGGATCAATTGCCACGTGAAGTTCAAGACTCAATTTATGAAGGTATTCGCGATATTGAGGAAGGGAATGTATTTACGCATGATCAGGTGATTCAGGAAGCCAAACAAAAATATGGATTCTGAAATGGAGATTATCTGGTCTGCAAAAGCAAAGATTACTTTTTTCCACGTAATTGATTATCTAACCTGATTAATTCATAAACTTCAAAAAAGATAAAAGATAAAAGGCTAAAGACAAAAGGATCAAAATATTATAAGGGCAATCATAAAAATCATCTTTTCAAAAATTAAACATGAAAATGGTTTGCAACTGCCTGATTTTTATCTTTTTACTTTTGTCTTTTATCTTCTGCATGAATATTGCAGGCTAAGTGAAAATTGGACAAAAAAGGAAATTATCCAATTTAATCAGAGGACTCAGATTACTATAAACGCCATTCTAAAAAATCCAAATCTATTTCCTTCATCTGCAAAAAACAGAGATATAAGAAAAGCTATTGTCGATAAAAACAACTCTTTCTATTATAAAATTGACTCTTACCATCAAAAAATCCACCTTCTAACATTTTTTGATTGCAGGCAAGATCCTAAAAAATTAAACCTCCTTTAAAAGACAACCTGGAACCTGGAACTTGAAACTCAAGCTATGCAAACTAATTTCAACCTCGACAACTTCATCATAACCTTTGTCACCAAGCGCTCGCAAAGCCTTTTAACTGATGATTTTCAGAAATATAAAGCTGATATGCAGAAGCGTATCAACGGCAAATCAGTATTGGTTATCGGCGGAGCCGGTACCATAGGCTCATCTTATATCAAAGCCATTCTAAAATTCAACATAGCAAAACTGGTAGTAGTTGATATCAACGAAAACGGGCTTGGCTGCTATGTATAAAATATATTTTTAATACCATTGAAATCAGTAAACTGTTATCAGCACAGCATCATAAAACAGTAATGGTTTATGAATTTAATAAACAATACAGTTGATAGTGTGTTGTTCGGGTAGTTAAAACAATATACTGACAGGTCGGTTTAAAATTATTGCTATATTTGTACTATGAGTACAAATCCGGAAACAAAAATAAACCAACTACTTCAACTCCTGCCACAAGGCACGGTATTGCTGGCCTCGTGGCTTACCAAAAATGGTTACTCCCGCGAGCTGCAACACAGATACCTGAAAAGCGGCTGGCTCACCTCAATCGGTTCAGGTGCCATGCAAAGAACAGGCGACACCGTTGATATCACGGGAGCATTATACAGCCTCCAGGTACAAGCAGGAAAATCAGTACATATCGGAGGGCGGACAGCGCTGGGTATGCAGGGCTTGTCGCATTACCTGGAACTCTATCAGAAAGAAACCTTGCTTTTTGCGCCGGTTGGCGTGGTATTGCCGGCATGGTTTACAAAAAACAAATGGGATACAAAGCCGGTATTAATACACAGTTCAATGCTGCCCCCGGATATTGGATTGATAGATTCAGATACCAAATCATACGCTGTTAAAATATCGGAACCTGCCAGGGCTTTAATGGAGTGCCTTGAGCTTACGCCACAGAAGTTTGATTTGAATGAAGCGTGGCAGATTATGGAAGGATTATCATCACTCCTGCCCGAAAAAGTGATAGAATTGCTGATACAATGCAACTCAGTAAAAGTTGTACGTTTGTTCCTGTTTTTAGCTGAAAAAGCAGGTCACTCCTGGTATAAATATATAAATACCGATATCGTTAATTTAGGGAAAGGAAAACGGAGCATTTTCCCCGGAGGAGTCTATATCCCAAAATATCAGATAACAGTACCAGCAAATCTGGCATGATCAATCCTCAATTTTACAAACAGGCTGACTTGTTAATACGCATTATTCCTGAGATATCAAGGGAAAAAGATGTCGCATTACATGGAGGTTTGGCAATAAACCTGTTTTATAACGAAATGCCCCGCTTATCGGTAGATATTGACCTCACTTTTCTTCCAACCGGTCCGAGGGATGCCGACCTTACCATGATCATCAGCATTTGCAACAGGATAAAGGAACGCTTGCTCCAAACCATACCTGGGATTAAAATAAAAGAGAATAATGAAGACAAAGAAGAATATAAGTTATTTTGTTCGTTAGGTAATGCCGAAGTTAAAGTTGAGGTTAACACTATTAACAGGGGTGTTTATAGCAATACCAATTTACTTCCGCTATGTAAAAAGGCGCAGCAAATATTTAAAAGATTTTGTGATATACAGGTAGTTCCAGCCGGTCAGCTATTTGGCGGTAAAATTGTTGCCGCGCTTGATCGCCAGCATCCGCGCGACTTGTATGATGTTAAACAGATGATGGAAACAATCGGATATACGGATGCAATTGCAGAAGGTTTTCTTTTCTGCCTGTTAAGCAGCAAGCGTCCGTTTTACGAAATTTTACATCCTTCGTTGCTCGATCACAGAGCCACACTTGCCAGTCAATTCAACGGCATGACTGATGAAGTATTTTCATATGAAATGTATGAATCTACAAGATTACAGCTTATAAAAGATGTAATTCTTCACATGAGTAACGAATCGCGTGATCTGTTAATTAATTTTTCATCCGGCCAACCTGAATGGCATCATTATGATTACGGGAGGTTTCCCGGAATACAATGGAAGTTACAAAATATAAGAAGGCTGAAAGAAGAAAATCCTTCGAAACATGAATTTCAACTAAACGAACTCAAAAATATTTTTTATAATGATAGCAAACCTGAATATTGATCATTTTATTGAAACATTTGTTACAAAACGGGAAATCAGCTTATTAAAAGATGATTTCAAAAAATACCATTCTGAACTGGAACAAAAAATCAATAACAAATCTGTATTGGTTATCGGCGGCGCAGGAACCATTGGCTCATCCTATATCAAAGCCATTCTAAAATTCAACATAGCAAAACTGGTAGTAGTTGATATCAACGAAAACGGGCTTACTGAGTTGGTTCGTGATATTCGCAGTTCAGGAGGGTATAATATCCCGGATGAGTTTATCACCTACCCGGTAAACTTTGGCGACAGGGTTTTTGAGAAATTATTTCAGTTTCATGGTCCTTTCGGGATTGTAGCCAACTTTGCCGCCCACAAACATGTGCGGAGCGAGAAAGACATATTCTCCATCGAAGCCATGATTGAGAATAATGTATTGCGTGCCCGCAAACTACTTGACATTTTATTACAATATCCACCGGAGCATTTCTTCTGCGTTTCCACGGATAAGGCAGCCAACCCGGTAAATATAATGGGTGCAAGCAAAAAGCTGATGGAAGAACTGATTATGGCCTATTCGGATAAGTTACCAATTGTAACTGCCCGTTTCGCCAATGTTGCGTTTTCGAATGGCAGTCTTCCACTTGGTTTCCTCGAGCGGATGCAGAAAAAACAACCCTGGTCATGTCCGAGGGGTATCCGCCGTTTCTTTGTATCGCCACAGGAATCGGGCGAGCTCTGCCTGATAGCATCCATTATGGGCGAATCCGGCGATATCTTTTTCCCTAAACTGGATGAAGATCGCGATATGATTCCTTTTGATCAGATTGCAATTGATTTATTGAAAACACTGGGATTAACTCCCGACATTTGCCAGACGGAGGATGAAGCAAGGCAAAAAGCATTGTCGCTAAACGAATTGTCCACCTCCTACCCTATCTATTTCTTTGGCTCTGATACTTCAGGGGAAAAGTCCTTTGAAGAGTTTTTTACTGAAAATGAGAAACTGGAACTGGAGCAGTTTGTCAATCTGGGTGTTGTAAAGAACTCGAAAAAACGCCCTGTTAAAGAAATTGACGAAATATTTGAACGGTTACATCTTTTATTCACTTCCAGTGAAATTACAAAAGCCAAGATTGTTGAAATACTCAAAGAATATCTGCCCAACTTTGCACATATTGAGACAGGTAAGGGGTTAGACTCCCAGATGTAGCGACAATGGTACAAAGAGATGAAGTCGTGTATTCATGCAAACGAAAAGTCGTGAAGTCATAACATGACCTAATCCAAAATCCCTACGCTATACTAAAATACAAAAAAATGATTTATAAAAAGTTCATTAAGCGCATCCTCGATATTATGCTGGCCCTGGTTGCACTTATTATTTTATCGCCGTTGTTAATCCCAGTCATGCTTATACTGTGGGCAACCGGTGAACACTATGTATTTTACGGACAAAACCGGGTAGGCTTTAAAAACAGCACTTTTAAGATATGGAAATTTGCAACCATGCTTAAAGCCAGCCCATCGTTGGGAACAGGAAGTATTACACTTCGCCACGATCCGAGAGTATTGCCATTTGGGCGTTTTCTCAGGAAAACCAAGATAAATGAGTTACCGCAAGTTTTCAATATTCTGCTGGGTGATATGTCAGTAGTCGGTGCAAGGCCATTAATGAAAGTGGATTTTAATAAATACAGTGAAGAAATACAATCTGTTATTTATTCAACCCGGCCGGGTCTTACAGGTATAGCTTCGGTTGTTTTCAGCGATGAAGAACAATACTATACCAACCAGGGAATGGATCCGCACGAATATGATAAAATGTACATCGCACCCTACAAAGGAGATCTTGAAGTATGGTATCAGAACCACATATCTTTACTGACGGATATAAAGATCATTTTTCTGACAGCATGGGTAATAATATTCCCAAAAAGCAAGTTAACATATAAAATTTTCAGGGATCTACCTGAAAAGCCAATCCATCTGTAAATGAATCTTTTGATTATCAAAAATGCGGCTTTGGTCGCATTTTTTATTTTTATAACCAAGCTATAGAGTAACTTACCCATGTAGGAAGTTATATTCATATAATTAAAATTTATATTTGATGAGGTTCTGTCCGCATTTTCAATTTTTATCCAAATAATACAATAAATTTGCCTATGATAAAGTTTATTTTTTCTATAAAACCCTGGCTTCGGATCACTATCGGTTTACTTTACCTGGTACTGATCGTTTTGCTTTCGCTGCTGCCCACTTCAGATTTACCGGATATTCCTTTGTTTTCGGGTGAAGACAAATGGATACATAGTTGCATGTACCTGGGGCTTGGTTTTATCGCATGCTGGAGCCTTGATTTCAGTGAAAAAGCGCGCAAGCCTCATTTATTCCTCCTGCTTACAGGTGTTTTTATGTGGGGCGTATTGATGGAGGTCCTACAGCGCTTAATGTCGAATGGCCGGGGAATGGAAATACTGGATATGGTTGCCAACATGGTAGGTGCGGTGGCAGGCTTAATACTTTATAAGTTGCTGGCTAAAAAGCAAAGTTCGATGGCTGAAGCAATTAAAGGGTAAAGGATTTCCCTCCAGAAAAAGTGCAGGTTTGCCGGGCTTAAAGCAAGGATGTCGTAGGTAGAAAAGGATACACATACATTCTGACTAATAAAAATAGCACAGTACTATACACAATACTCCGTTAAATACTTAGATAAATGTTTGATTTTCAGCAAAATAAGTGAAAATAAATTTGGTTAAACCATTGGAATTCAGTAATTTAGATAATTACACTACTAATTATCTAAACATGACTT
>JBAZWY010000023.1:0-78475 GCA_041660125.1 Lentimicrobiaceae bacterium | reverse complement strand
CGGTGCTGAAACATTCGCAATCCTGCGATCGATTATTGATACCGCTATCAAAAACAACCTGAACCCTTTGGATACTCTTTCCAAAATCAACGCCGTTTAGTCAATTAACTGGGGGTGAATAGTTACATTATTTTTATTCAAGGATAACAGGAAATGAATATTTAAAGATTTTCAAGCAGACTAATCCTGACTTCAACCTTATTTCATTACAGGAATTCCTGATACTGCCGCTCGACAACCTGATTGAGACATACTCAACCGGAATGAAAAAGAAACTGGCGCTGCTGGGAGTCTTAAAGCAAAACAAACAAATATTTCTGCTCGATGAGCCATTCAACGGGCTCGATCTGGAAACCAATAAAATCCTGGAACTGATCATCACGACTCTCAAAGAAAAAGGAAAAACCGTTTTTGTGTCATCGCATATTATCAATCCTTTGCTGACTGTTTGTAACCAGATCCATTACCTGGAAAATGGAAAGTTTACAAAAACATTCGAAAAAGAGAATTTTCATCATATTGAGGATGAACTATTTAAAAAGTTAAAGGCTGAAGCCAAAATAATCATATCTAAATCTATATAATATCTGTATGTTAAACATTCAGGGGCCTGAAATTTAACATTTTATAAAAATAACTGATCGAAACAGATTATTTCCCTTTAGCAGCACAAAAGAAAAGCTTCCTGGCACTAAAAGAGTTGGCCTTCCCCCTAAAACCTAACCCCAAGCCTCTATCCTCTTCTCTAATTAAACCTGATATCATCAATTGCCTCAATACCCGCGGCATGGTTAAGCTTTTTGACCAATTTGCTGCGCTGGAAGGTAAGTTCTTCCCTCAAAGCAGCTGAATCAACCTTCACAAAAAGAGTTCGGTCTTTTATATACATCTGGTTCGTATGACGTGAGACCAGTTTCCCGGCAACTTCCTCCCATGAACTTATTATCCTGGTCTCGTTAAGTTTCGATTCCAGGTTATTATCCTTCAGGAAGGCGGAGATGGCGTCTTTTAAAAGGATTTCGTTTGTTTTTTTCACTATTATTTCTTTTGGTGTTGCTTAACTAATATTTTCAGGCACTTTGGTATTTCTCTTTCCTATTGGAGTTCAAGTCATTTTATACTTCTTTTGTGCCTTTTGTGGTTTTACCTTATTGAAAAATGAATCACAAAAGATACAAAAGATTTGATTGCCAGTACTTTTGTGCCTTTTGTGGTAAACTCTTTTTTTTTGAAACACAAAAGAAACAAAAGATTTTATCACCTACCCTTTTGTGCCTTTTGTGGTAAATACTTATTCTCGCAAACACAAAAGGAACAAAAATAATTTCTTTACAACGCGAAGTACTAATACTTAAAATCAACCGTTCCTCCCTGGATTTCAAACACCCGGTGATTAATCGCCACTTTCTCAAAAGTCCTACGGATTCGATCGGGTTCGGTATCGGTAATAAAAACCTGGCCAAAACTATCGTTATCAACCAGTTGAATAATTTGCTGCACACGCCCCGGATCCAGTTTATCGAAAATATCGTCGAACAACAATATTGGTTTGAAACCAATCAAATCCCGGGTAAAATCGAACTGAGCCAGCTTCAATGCCACAGCAAACGACTTTTGTTGCCCTTGTGAACCAAATCTTTTCACCGGATACCCTTCGAGGTTAAATATAAAGTCATCCTTATGTACGCCGGCAGATGAAAACCTTAGTGCCTGGTCTTTGGTAAAAGCCTCATTCACAATATCAAGATACGAAGCTTGCATAAGTTGCGATTCGTATTCTATACTAACGGCCTCGGTGCCACCACGTATAAATTCAAAATAATGCCTGAATATGGGTGCAAATCCCTCAAGAAATCTTTTGCGCTTGTCGCTGATATTAGTAGCCGGTCCCAGCATCTGTTCGTCAATCAGTAGCAGTAGTTCCCTGTCAGTTTGTCGTCTTTCGGCAAATTGTTTAAGCAGTCCGTTGCGCTGTTCCAGAAGACGGTTGTAGCGTATCAGGCTATCAAGATAGGCTTTGTCGAATTGGGAAATTACGGCATCAATAAATTTCCTGCGTATATCACTTCCTTCGTTGATCAGGTCGCGGTCGTAAGGTGAAACCATCACACAGGGAAACTGCCCTATATGATCCGAAATCTTGTCATAATCTTTCTGATTAATGCGAAATTGTTTCTTAATGCCTGCTTTCTGAATGCAGCTAATCTGGTTTGGAAGCCCCCCATTGCGCTGGAAGGCGCCGTGAATGGCAAAAAAGGTTTCGCCATGTCGAATATTTTGCTGGTCAACTGAATTGAAGTAACTTTTTGTAAACGAAAGATAATAAATGGCATCAAGTAAATTCGTTTTACCGGCTCCATTGTTGCCGACAAAACAATTTATCTTATCCGAGAAAGCCATTTCCTGCTCTTCGTAATTTTTGAAATTAATTATTTTCAGGGTTTTAAGATGCACGACCGCTTTCCTATGCTATTAAATATGGGTAAATGTTACTTTACAAATTTAGTGTTTTAAATGGATATGGAGCCTGTAAGTGTCAAATTCAAAAAGGAGGCATGAGTATATTTCTAAGCCAATATTTTATCTCACACTAAATTCTGAATGGAATTTCAAAAGCCGCGTAAAAATTCAGCAACTTTTTCAATCAGCCAGCCTGGTGTAGAAGTGGCGCCGGTTACGCCGACAGAGCCGGCATTTTCAAACCATTTATTTTCAATATCTGCAATATCACTCACAAAATAACTCTTTTCATTGATAGCCTTACAAATCCCGAATAAATATGCTCCATTGGCACTATTTTTACCGCTAACGAAAACAATAACATCTTGTGAGGCTGCAAAAGCACGCATATCCGGCGCCCGGCCCGAAACCTGCCCGCAAACGCTTTTAGTGATCACTAGCCTGGCATTATCAACATGGTTCATTCGTTGCCTGATGCCCTCCCCTATCTGCTGGTATGCTTCAGCATCCATAGTGGTTTGCGAAAACAAATGCACCGGTCTTGAGAAATCAATCTTCCCGAAATCATTTTCATCGTGAATTATAATTGCAGCATTGCCGGCATTTCCATTTAATCCTGCAATTTCGGCATGTCCGGATTTTCCAAAGATAACAATCTGGGTATCATCTATCTCATCCGAAAAAAAACTATTATTTATGCGTTGCTGGAGTTTGGTTACAATCGGGCAGGTCGCATCTATCACATTAATTCCCAGTTTCTTAGCCTGTTGAAATGTTTCCGGTGGCTCACCGTGTGCACGAATCAGTACCGTTTTACCTTTCAAAGCGGGCAGATCGTCATGCGTGATCACTTTCAGGCCTTTTGATTTAAGCAGGTCCATCTGCACCTGGTTATGAACCATCTCGCCCAGGCTATAAACGGTTCTGCCTGCATCGAGTTCAGCCTCAGCCATTTCAATAGCGCGGTTTACACCAAAACAAAAACCAGAACCGGGATCGATAGTTACCTTCATAAAAGCAGCTCAAATAAGGTGCGAAAGTACTTAAAAAGGTGTTAGGATTTAGGATTTAGGGATTAGGATTTAAGAGGCTACTTCCGGCCCCAATCGCCCAGGTTGGTGCTGAGTGTAATAAAATTAGGAGAGCCGGTCAGGTGATAGGCAGCCCTTGAATAACTAAAATCAAATTTCGAAACTTTCAGCCCGATTCCCCATGAAAACCCAACTGTACCGGGGCGCGAAACAACTTTCATTTCCTGTCGGCGCAGGTAGTTGAAGCCAAGCCTGATGCTCAGGAATTTGGCCGGAATAAATTCGCCCCCGATGATAATATGGCGCATCACATTATTGGTAAAGGCATCCAATCCCGATTGTTTGGCCACTACGCCCGTAAACGGATCAACTACGGCATTTGGATCGGCATAACTTAAGTCCCATTTTTCGAGATGCTGCAAAAGTATGGAATACCTGAAAGGAACATGTGCTACTTTCTTTGAAATACCCGCCTGTATCTCGAAAGGCAATGGTTCAACTCCTTCGGAAGTATAAGCAGTTATCTGTCTCCCGATATTGCGAAAAAGCAGGGAAGCACAGAATGTTTCGTTTGGGATATAGCTTCCGGCAACATCCACGGCCATTCCGAATGAATTGTATGTTTCGAGACTGGAATAGATCATCTTAAAATTGGCCCCGATGGAGAAAACTGAATCCAGCATTCGTCCCCAGCCCAGGTTAAAAGCATATTCGCCGGCACTGAATTTCCCGAGAGTTTCGCCATTTTCGTCGGTATTATCTGCACTGCCGAAACTGTAATACTGCATAGTGCCGGCAAAGCTTCCGAATTTTTCCAGGTTAAACCCATAACTTGCATATCCGTAATGCGTTCCTGCAAAATAATCTGTGAAATTAAGCGATAGCGTATTATTCATACGCGGCGTAATCAACGAAGGATTTGCAAGGGCAAGGCTCAGGTCGTTATCATGAATGGTTAGAAAATTACCTCCTAAAGCAGCAACTCGCGCTGAATTGGTGAGGTTAAGAAATTTATAAGCGGTTGTCCCTCCTGATTGGGAAAATGACTGTACACTGAGAATCAAGCCAAAAGCAACTATACATGCAGTTTCGAGTAGATTTTTTTTCACAAACAGTTGTATTGAGGGGATTAATGCGACCAGGGGATTGCTAAAGTAACGATAATACAAAGGTTTTATTTTTACCCGGTAAAAGAATTTCCGTCCCGGTATCTGATGATTCCTGAGATTATCAAGTAATGTCAGGTTTCATAATGTTCACATGCAATCAGAATTGAAACATAAAAGAATATTGAACGACATGACACGGATATTGTTCATTAAACATTTCTCATTAGTTTAGCAATCCCCAACACAAGAACAGGCTTAAAAATATCAGCCTGGCTTAAACTCAAAAAAATCATTTTCTTATTTTAGTTTCTCCAAAGACCCGGAGCCTTTAATATCGGATGAAATGTCTGGTGTGCCAGCGTAGTAAACATTTCCACTACCCCTGATTTTAATTGCAAGGTCGGTAGTTGCTAAAACCTTACAATCACCTGATCCGTTAACGGTAATTGCAACATTTCCTGTCGGGAAATTTTCAGCTTCAAGGTTGCCTGAACCATTCACTTCGATTTTATGGCGTTGAGCAGTTCCTTTCAGTATAATATTACCCGATCCGTTTATATTGCTATGCACATTGGCTGCTTCCACTTCAAGGTCAATATCTCCGGAGCCGTTAATGCCAAGTTCAAGATCGGATGCACCCATTTTGCGTTCCGATTTAATGCTTCCCGAACCATTAATCTGGAGATCCGTGACCAGTTTCATAGGAATAGTTATAGTAACAGGTCTGTTTGAGGAAAAACAGGGTTCAGAAGTAATACGCAGTTTAGCACCTGTCTGTTCCAGTATGATGGCTTCAATAATATTGCTTTCGCCTTCGATCGTCACTATTCCCGACGAATCGTCAAAAAGTTTCACATCAGCACTCACCGAAAGGTTAATTGCTGTAATTTCAGTAAATTTGGCCGTGCGTTTAGCCATCTTGCCATTACCTTCCATGCAATCCATACAGGATGATAAAAACAGGGAAAACATGATCATAAATATACCGCTTGTAAAAATAATTTTTTTTGACATATTTTTAAGATTTAGGTCGTTTGATTTATAATTCCTGCAACAAAGTTAAGGAAACAATCCTCTGAATACAAAACTGATTTTAATTCATTTTTTTGAGTTCATTCTGGTATTTTTGAAGACGTCATTCTACCCATTACGAATTTTTTAAAACTTACATGATTTTCCGCATTTTAGTCTGGGTAACCCGTTGTTATATGACGAACTGTTGTATATTTCAGGAAAGGCGACAAGTAAGCCGGCATTAGTTTTGAGGCAACCTGTCATTATAAAAAAGAGTAACATAATTTTACTTTTAATGGGCTAGATTAAGCTTCTATTAGTAAAAAAATGTTCCTTGTTAAGGCTGCCCTACATACTGCTTTTTCCTGCCTTTTGCTTTTTATAACAACCATTTTTCAGAAAGAATATGATGATCGCTACTCTTGTTGTTCGCACCATTACCTATCAGTAAAACCCAGTAAGTCACTTCATTGATCCCATCCAGACCTTTCGCACCTTAAATGAACCTTATTTTCTTACGGATTAGATCTCTCGGTGACATTCAACAATTCGGCAAGATATTATTAAACAATCTGTCATCTGAAAAACCGTTATCTTTGCAATATGCTAATCAGTGATCGTTTCAATCTCCTATGATCATAAAACACCTCAGGCAGCTGGATCCTCCCGAGTAAGAAATACGAGCATTCAATAAGGAATTACCCGATGAAATCAAAACTAGGATACGAGGCCACCCACCAACAAATTTTGCAGATAAATTCACTAACTGAAAAGCAATTTCCAGGAACGGATATTTCAAGGTACAATGATAGCTATTTTCAAAAAGCGATTCAACGAAGAATGGAGAATATCCATTGTGCCACTCCCGATGAATATCTGAAAACAATAGCACAAAACCCTTCGGAGACAGGAAAGTTAACAGATTCGTTAACTAATAGCTATAGCGAATTCTTCCGCAATCCACTTACTTTTTCAGTATTGGATCGGATCGTTCTGCCATCGCTCATGCTAAAAAACATAGTTTCCAAAAACAAAGAGATCCGGATATGGTCAGCAGCCTGCGTTATTGCACAAACAGCTTATGGACTAAGCGGTGATAAAGAACTGGCCATAAAATCGGGATGTAACGATTATATCGCAAAACCGCTGGATATAGCCGTTTTAAAGGGAATGTTACATAAGTATTTTACATAAAGTGCAGAAGAGTTCAGGTATAGAAGTATAGAGGATGAGGATAGAGATAGAAATAGAGATAGAGATACAGAGAAATAAGGAAATAATGGCAACAAATCATTGCATAAAGTATAGAGTGACTAAAATGTAGTATGGTGATTATTAAAACAAACACAATCTTATTGAAAAAGTTCGTTACATGTTTAAACGAAATATAATAATGATAAAACCTGAATCTTCAAAACGGTATCTCCTTATACCGGTTGTTTTAACAGTATTCTTTTTGCTTTTCTACCTGGTTTATAATAATATTAAAGAGAGAACCATTAATCAATTCAATCATGAACAATTGATATTAGCCCAAACTGCCTCGCAGGGAATTACTGCTTTCTTCAATAATTACCAATCTGACCTCACCTTTTTATCACAACTAAATGATATTAAAAATAATACAGATGAAAGCAAAGCATTAATGGCAAGCTTTTACGATAACCATAAACATTTCATTGAGGCCATATCCAGGATGGACGAACATGGAATTATTCTATATACTTATCCAAATAACAAATCTTCAATAGGAAATGATATATCAAACCAGGCCCATGTTCGCCAGGTTATTGCTACGCAAAAACCGGTAATCAGCGATGTGTTTAAATCAGTTCAGGGTTACCTGGCCATCGCTATGCATGTTCCGGTATTTAAAGATGGAAAATTCGCAGGCAGTATTGCAATATTAATTCCGATTGATAAACTGGGGATACAATACCTCAGCAACATAAAAATAAGAGGAACAGGCGATGTTTGGTTGCTTAGCGAAAATGGTGTCGAAATATATTGCCGGGTTAAAGGGCATACGGGTAAATCATTTCTTGATATCACTAAACACGATTCCCGGGCCGTTGAATTAATGCGCAGAATTAAAAATGAAAGTAATGGAACAGCCAGGAGTATCCATCAGGAAGTGATTGTTGATGGTAAGACTTCGCTTATTGAAAAGTATATGGTTTTTTATCGTGTTCCGCTTGCGAATACTTACTGGACAATAATAATGTCCTACCGCGGGCAAGATGTTTACATCGCTTTAACTAAGCTTCGTAACCGTTTGATTTTAATTTTTTCTCTCTTTTTTGTTAGTATAGCCTATTATTTTTACTCGCTTGCAAAAGTGCAAAACCTTCTCAACGAAGAGAAGAAAAGGAAAAATGCCGAAAAAACACTTCGCGAGAGCGAGGAAAAGTTCAGGAACATTTTTAATGAGTCACCAATAGGAATAGAACTTTACAATGCAGATGGATTGCAGACAAATACAAACAAAGCTTCCCTGCAAATTTTTGGAATTCAGGATGTATCTGAAGTTCAGGGATTCAATCTATTCGATGGCACTAGTTTAAGCCCTGATATCAAAGAAAAACTCCGCAGAGGTGAAACGGTTGCCTACCAGGCAGCTTTTGATTTCGAAAAAGTTAAAACACTCAGGCAGTATAGAACTAACAGGAGCGGTATTGCTTATCTTGATTATATTATAACTCCTTTACAGAGTTCAGTCGGCAAAACCATTTATGGGTATTTGCTTCAGGTTCAGGACGTAACTGAACGTAAGCGTACAGAAGAAGAAATTCTGATGCTTGCTCATTCATTACGAAGCGTAAATGAGTGTGTAAGTATTACAGATATGAAAGATAAGATACTGTTTGTTAATGAATCATTTTTGAAGACCTATGGGTACAGCGAGGATGAGTTGATTGGTAAGAATATGAATTTTATTCGTTCAACCGCAAACCCGCACGAATTAATAAGGGAAATATTACCTTCGACTTTGAAAGGAAGCTGGAAAGGGGAATTAATAAATAAAAGAAAGGATGGGAGCGAATTCCCTATTTATCTTTCAACCAATATTGTGAAGGATAAGTCAGGAAGACCAATAGCCCTCATTGGTGTGGCCTCGGATATTACAGAATTTAAACGCAATGAGGAAGAATTAATTCAAGCCAAAGAACGTGCCGAACAAAGTGACCGCCTAAAATCGGCCTTCCTGGCCAATATGAGCCACGAAATCCGAACTCCGATGAACGGTATCCTGGGGTTTGCCGAACTGCTTAAAATGCCCGGCCTTACCGGCGATCAGAAACAAGAGTACATCGAAATCATCAAAAAAAGCGGCGATCGCATGCTCAATATCATAAACGATATTGTGGATATTTCGAAAATAGAATCCGGGCTCGTAGAAGTTGTTATAACGGAATCAAATATAAACCATCAAACCGAATTTATTCATACTTTCTTCAAACCACAAGCCGAAAAAAAGGGAATTGAGTTGCTTTGTATAAATGGATTGCCTGAGCATGAAGCCCTTATCACCACCGACAGGGAAAAAGTTTATGCCATACTTACCAACCTGGTGAAAAATGCCATTAAATACACCGATAAAGGAATGATTGAATTTGGGTACAATCTCGAAGTAGCGCCGCAGCATGCTGCGGCGCTACCCGCCCCGCTACTCGGGTTTTACGTGAAAGATACGGGCATCGGTATCCCCGCCGACCGCCAGCAAGCCATATTCGACCGATTTGTACAGGCTGATATTACCGATACACGGGCTTTCCAGGGCGCGGGACTGGGATTAACCATTTCGAAAGCATATGTTGAAATGCTCGGCGGAAAACTTTGGGTCGAAAGCGCAGAAGGAAAAGGATCAACCTTCTTTTTCACAATCCCGTACCGGCTTGTTCAAAAAGTAAAAACGGATGATACTAAACTTGTTTTATCTATTGAAACAATGGATCAGGTTAAAAAGCTGAAAGTATTGATAGTCGAAGACGATGAAACATCGGAAATGCTGATTAAAATAGCACTCAAAGCGTTCGCCAAAGAAATATTAACAGTGAGTACAGGTATTAAAGCCATTGAATCTTGCCACAACAACCCGGATATTAACCTGGTGCTGATGGATATAAAAATGCCGGTAATGGATGGGTACGAAGCCACAAGGCAGATACGCGAATTCAACAAGGATGTGGTAATTATTGCACAAACCGCTTATGGGTTGAGCGGTGATGAAGATAAGGCATTAAGGGCAGGATGTAACTATTACATTTCTAAGCCTATAGCTGTTGCTGAATTAAAGAGTTTGATCCAAAAGCATTTTAAAGCTGGGCAATAAACAAATTGAACTACCATGAAAAAACCCGGGAGGAATTTATGAGCTAGTCGAACAAAGCACAACAAGAAAATGATTCGCAAAAATCAAATAATAACAATGACATCAATAAACAGATGAATACGGAAAAATCAACGTCCCTGCTAGCTCATGCGATACAGAGCATTAGCGAATGTGTGAGTATAACGGATATGAACGACCACATTATTTATGTTAACCGGGCGTTCCTGGAAACATATAAATTTGAAGAACACGAACTGATCGGGAAATCCATCAGCATGGTTCGTCCGGCTACTAATTCCGATGATATAGTGAAAGTAATTCTTCCGGCAACGCTTGCCGGGAGATGGCAGGGTGAGCTAATAAATAAGCGAAAAGATGGCACTGAATTTCCTGTATTTCTCTCTACGTCAGTAATTCGTAATGAATACGGGGGACCAATAGCTCTTATCGGAGTCACATCCGATATTACAGCGCGCAAACAAGCTGAAAAAGCCCTGGCTGAAAGCGAAATGCGGATGAGCATCATCACTGATTCGGCCCAGGATGCCATCCTGATGATGGACCCTGAAGGAAATATTTCCTACTGGAACCCGGCAGCAGGGCGCATATTCGGATATTCGGCTACTGAAGCCATTGGACAAAACCTGCACCAGCTTATTGTTCCACAGCATTTTCATGAGGCTCATCAAGCCACATTCCCGGCGTTTCTGCAAACTGGGCAAGGGGATGCCGTTGGCAAAACACTCGACCTGGAGGCACAGAAAAAAGATGGTGACCAAATTTCTGTTCAGGTATCACTTTCTGCTGTCCAGATTCGTGATGAATGGCATGCTATCGGGATTATCAGGGATATTACGGAGCAAAAAAAAACTCAAGCAGCGCTTATAAAAGCCAGGCAGGAAGCTGAAAAAGCAAATAAGTTTAAAAGCATCTTCCTGGCCAATATGTCGCACGAAATACGGACACCTTTAAATGCAATTATAGGTTTTTCACAACTGATGAACCGCGACAAGCAACTATCGGCTTCGCAAAAAGAATACAATCTTTCCATTATTCGAGCCGGCGAACATCTTCTGGCACTTATCAACGATATACTCGAATTGTCGAAAGTGGAAGCAGGCCGGGTAGTATTAAACCCGACAAATGTTGATCTGCATTCTCTTCTGGACGATATCCGGATGATTTTCAAAGAACGGGTACAAATCAAAAACCTTCAGTTTATCAGCGAAAGAGCCATCGACCTCCCCCGTTATATTTTTGTTGATGAAAGCAAATTGCGCCAGATTTTTGTCAACCTGATCGGAAATGCAATAAAATTCACAAACGAAGGCGGCATTGCCATTCGCACCCGGGTTGATAAAATCAGCGATGGCACAAAACGGCTTATTGTTGAGATTCAGGATTCAGGCCCTGGCATCGCTGAGAATGAGATCGACAGACTTTTCAGGCAATTTGAACAAACGAGTACTGGCATCAATAAAGGCAGCGGAACCGGATTAGGGCTGGCCCTTAGCCGTGAGTTGGCTATCCTGATGGGCGGCAACATAACAGTATCAAGCGAAGTGGGAAAAGGGTCAGTTTTTACTTTTCATGTAGAAATAAAAGAAGGGGACTTAAAAGCCATTGATACAAATACAACAAAAGGAGTTGTTGGCATTGATAAAGACGATAGTACATACCGTATTCTGGTTGTTGACGATAAAAAGGAAAACCTTGAAGTAGCGGTTACTCTTCTTAAAATAGTAGGTTTTGAAACCAACGAAGCCGTGAATGGTGAAGATGCAATTGCAAAATTTGAAGAATGGAATCCCGACCTGATATTAATGGATATGCGTATGCCGGTTATGGATGGCTACGAAGCCATCCGCCGCATTAAATCAACGAAAAAAGGAAAACTCACACCTATTGTGGCTCTAACAGCCAGCACTTTCGAGGATGAACTCAAAAAGATTGACGCACTCGGCATACAGGGGTATATCCGAAAACCTTTCAGGGAAAACGAATTATTTCATACCATCGGGAAAATCCTGGGGATTACATACATCTATGAGGATGAGGCACTTGCCATACCATCGGATTACCTTTCGGATGCAGCAATTGTTCGAAAAGCTGTTGCTAAATTACCCAACAGCCTGTTACTAAAAATGCAGAATGCCCTTGCTGTTGCAGATTTGGACCTGTTGGTTCAACTCATTGAAAGCATGCAGCAAAATGATTCGGAACTGGCACAGCAGCTTTTGAATCTTGTCAAAAATTACGATTATGACCGTTTACAGCAACTATTAAATAAAAAGGAGAAAAAGGATGATAAGTGAGAACGTGTTAAACCAAAAAATACCGGACATTCTTATTGTGGATGACGTACCGGCTAATCTTAAAGTATTGGGCGACATACTTAAAGGTGAAGGGTATAAAGTGCGTCCGGTTCCTAACGGAATGCTGGCATTGAAAGTAGCAGAAAAAGAAATACCGGATCTTATCCTTCTGGATGTTATGATGCCGGAGATGGATGGTTTTGAAGTTTGCCGCTTGTTAAAAACAAATCAGAAATTAAGCGATGTCCCCGTTATATTCATAAGCGCTTTAAATGACACCGCTGATATTGTGAAAGCGTTGAAATATGGTGGCGTCGATTTTATTACCAAACCTTTCCAGGCAGAAGAAGTTATTGCGCGTGTTAATACCCATCTCACACTTTACCGGCAAAGTAAAATACTGCAGGAACAAAGCCATGAGCTCCAGGAACTGATTGCCACCAAGGATAAATTCTTCTCCATCATTGCCCACGACCTGCGTGGCCCTTTGGGCGGGTTTATGGGATTATCCGAAATGATGGCTCATGAGCCTGAACAATTTACACCTGAACAAAAAACAGATATGTCCCTGGCTTTGAGCCATTCAGCCCGTAATATCTTTAATTTACTCGAAAACCTGCTCGAATGGTCACAGATGCAGCAAGGCCATACAGCTTTCAAGCCGAAACTCGTTAGCTTAACAGAAATTGTATCTGATAGTATTAAAGTGAGTAATGAAATGGCCCTGAGCAAGGCTATCACGCTGCTGATTGATATCCCTGCTCAACAGGAAGTGTATGCTGATAGCAATATGTTACAGGCCGTAATCCGTAACCTGGTTTCGAATGCAATAAAATTCACTCCCAAAGAAGGGCAGGTAAGTATTTCAGCAGGCCTGGCCGAAAATTATACAACAGTAATTGTAGTGAAAGATTCGGGCATTGGTATGACTAAGGATATGGTTTCCAATCTTTTCAAATTAAATATCAATTCGAGCCGTCCCGGCACCGAAGGCGAACATAGTACCGGATTAGGCTTGCTTCTTTGCAAAGAGTTTGTTGAACGGCATGGAGGCGAATTGTGGGTTGAAAGTGAAGAAGGCAAAGGCTCGGTATTTTACTTCAGTATTCCCTATGATACAACCTTAAAAATTAATACCAGGGACAAAAAAAATATTCCGGTTGAGAGCATTACAGATCAAATCGAAAATCTAAAAATACTGATTGCCGAAGACAACGAAAATTCAGAAATCCTTATCCGTATTGTAGCCAGCACGTTCAGCAACCAGATTTTAGATGCTGCAACGGGTGCCGAAGCCGTTGAACTTTGCCGTAACAACCCGGATATCGACCTGGTTTTAATGGATATTAAGATGCCTGTAATGGATGGTTTAGAGGCCACCAGGCAAATCCGAAAATTCAATAACGACGTGGTAATCATTGCACAAACAGCTTTCGACATGAGTGGCGACAGGGAAAAAGCATTATCAGCCGGTTGCGACGAATATATTTCAAAACCTATTGAAATAAACCTGCTGTTGAAACTCATACAAAAGCATTTTAAAAAATAGGTGATTGAAGTATATTATTTTGTAAACGGGATAAATTTCTGCATTCATTAAGCACCAAATTCCATCCCGCCACGGTGGGACTTTTTTTTGAATGAGTGATTTTATCCCAGGCTAAGTATAGTTGTGAAAATTAGGGAAGAAGTATCCAAAATGAAATACAATGGGGGACTAACTGAAAAATCATTCAATAAATAAAGCATAGTGTGTATGCAAAAAAGTTTAGTTTTGTAAAAAAAGTCTTTTAGTATAAATATGCCGGTTAAGAAACGTCAAACAAATAAAAATACAGCCTATTGGTTAAAAAAATGGATTCGCAAGGCAAGCTTTGGCTTAATTACTCCAACCCGCCGTTTTCAGCCTCCGCCTCCGGATATCGTTTTTTTAACTTCAGAGGAAGTAAAGACTTCGCTTGCCAAGTTATCGATGAAAGAAACTGATAACTATTCATCGGAATCCCCACCCCGACCTGACCTGAAAACGCTGCCACCCAAAAACCGTCTTCGGGGGACCAAAAGGAATGATAAAACATTGCTATTCAAACTTAAACGACTTTTTGACCGCATTACTTTCGCTAGCTTTAAAAAGAAACATACTTCTTCTGCTACACATCACCGAAGTCACCATAACAGGTTACATGACAATCTGGCATCGGCAGATGTTAAATTTCATAAGTTAGCCGAGTTAAGTAAAATAAACGCAGATAACTCGTTACAGGATCCTTCTGAGCATCATGACCACAGACATCATCACCACCGGGTACACAATCATGGCAGCAGGTATCATAAGGGAATAAACTATTTAAAACAGTTATTAATTCGATTCAGAAAGAAAAGTGTCAACAACAAGGATTCTGACATTAATCGTGCAAAAATAACTACGGAAAGAATCAAAGTTGAGGTTCCATGGACGCATTATATTAAGCCAACACTTACATCAACAGCTATTTTCATGGTTGCCTACCAGCTTTCATGGCTTTTTTACCAGCTTGCAGTAATGGTAACAGCATCTTTTTTCGGTATTGATTCCGTACTCTATTATTATGAAGTTATGTTTCCTGTTGGCAGTAACGCGCTTATCTGGACACCTGAAAAAATCATTATTATTACCCTGTCAGGCCCGTTTTTAGCGCTTGTTGCGTGGACACTCCTACGATTAATTTTGCATTTGAAAATTCGGTACGGACCTCACTTTCGCTTGTTCCTGGTATGGATGTACCTGGTATCCATGATGTTGTTCTTTGGTGCTTTCGTTGGAGGTGCTATTACACTCGAAGGTTTCGGATATGTGATTGACTGGTTATTTTTAAGTATATCACTGCGGCTTATCTTTTCGCTTATTTTTATCGCTCTAATCATCGCTATAAGTTGGAATGTAATACGGTTATTACCCGAATCCACCCGGTCGCACTCCTGGAAAAGCAACAGATATAAGTTTGTTCTCAGCAAGTTGATCATTCCCTGGTTCCTGGGAGGAGGACTCATGATATTACTTAAGATTACTAATCAAAACATACAGCATGAACATATTTTCGATTACGATACGATAAACCTTGCAACGCTTTTATTTGCTGTAGTGCCTTCCCTATTCAATGCAAGGACCCGTCCGAAACTTATCAGTACGCGTAAAGTCAATACACATTTTAAACGTGCTATACCCTTCCTGTGGATGGGAGGGGCAATCATCCTTGTAATACTATTCCGCATTGTGTTAAGCTACGGCGTTTATTTCAGGATGATCTTTGAGATGAACCTCCATTTTTACAATTAATAGTGAATACGCTATATACTGTATAAATTTAGTTATAGTTTTTCCCGTCTGCCCTTTTTCGTTCGGCCCGTCCCAAAGGGAACAAAAAAAAAAGCAGAAAATAAGATTTTTTATCCCGGAAAAAGAGATTCGAATCACCTGAGTAAGAAATTCAGACATTTTCTAAGTCCTATCAGGTAAAAAAAAACACAGCAACCTGCCAGGGCAGGTTGCTGTGTTTTGTAAGCATGTAGCCGCTACGAAAAAGAAGTTTTATTCCACTTCTTCAAACGGCCTCAATACATACACCTTTCGGCCCGCATAAGCCAATGCAAGGGTAATCAGAATGAGTGTACCACTGCCGACAGGAGCGCCTGCAGCTTCGCCTATGCGGCCGCCAGATACCGCTGCTCCGCCACTGTCTTGTCCGGCATGGGGTTGAGCATTCAGGCTGAAAGCCGTTGAAAATACTAAGAAAGCGGTCAGGAAACTATATTGAAGTGCTTTTTTCATAATTGTAAAATTTAAATGTTTTATGATTCCGTTTTTATCGGGTTTATTGTACTACTACCATTTTCCGTGTATAGGTGGTTTTGCCTGTAACTACTTTTACCATAAATACGCCGGTGGAAGCAGTACGTAACGTAGTTTCACCCGCGTTCAGGGTTGAAGTACCAAGCAGCTGGCCCGAAACCGAATACAGGTAAACGGTGCCCGAAGCCGGTGCATCATGGGTAATACGGATAGTACCGTTTGCGGCAACCATATTTATACCCAATTTGGCAGGTTTATCCAAACCGGTAACTGCGCCAAAACTAAGCATAAAGCGGTTTTCAGCATCGCCCGGAGCTGCGGTAAACGAATACACAGCGTTAAGCCTTAAATCCTGGGTAGTGCCTGTTTTCAGGTCGTACAAGTTAACCGGCAGCGAAGCATCAAAGCTATCCATTCCGGAAACATTGAGGGTATATGTGGTTGCGGCGCCAACTTTCAGACCTAATGAAACATTCGGGTTCGAAGTATAATCAGGTAAGGTATTAACGGTAGCTTTTTCGCCGGGGATCATTGAGTACAGTTGAGGAGCGGCATCAATGCCAAACAGTTTGTATGCATCATACTGACCATCGAAATTTGCTGTAGCTGACGGATTGAATGCAACGATAGCTTTATCCTGGTAGCCATTCCCATCAATAGTAAGGAACAGGGCATCCTTAGCCGCATTGGTGCTTTTGTAAAAGGCTTGGCTGCTATGAGTACGGGCTACAGCCGGAATTGTTATTGAAGCACTTCCCGCGTTTGCATGTACGAAGAAACCCTGCATAGCTGGAAGGAGGTTGTTCGGCAATGTGCCATAAGTATATCCATTAGCATCAGCAGGGAGCGTAGGGCCTACTAAATAATTAACGCCATCCCATACATAGGCATAAGCATCAATATTTGTCAATGCCCAAGAAGTGCTATTCAAGTCTAGTGCCGCAGTAAACGGATTACCAAGTAAATGCCATCCGGGACCATACCCGGTAGCAGCAACGGTATATGTAAGTGAACCCATAATTTGGTCAACTGAATAAATAGAACCACTAAAGGACAATGGGGTATTGGCAGCTTCAAAATTGATTGAATACCCTTTACCGGAAACAACATTATCAACATTACCTAAACGGTTCCAAGCACCTGAACTTTCAACATATTCATCAAGCCATGCGCCATTAAAAGTTGGCGAAGCGCTTATTGAGGCCCCACTGACAGGCAGGCAGAAAAGGTGAAAATTTGTCCCCCCGGAATAATCGCGTTTTACAGTTGCCTGTACACTATTATTAGCAATAAGCGAACCGCCGGAGTTAACGACCAGGCCGGAAGTGCCGGCTGAATTGGTAAGGGTACCGGAAACGGTTAAAGACTTTGTATCACTGATGGTTACCAATTTTCCTTCATTGATAGTTAAATCCTTTGTTTCGGCAGCTACATCTATTGTAACATCGCCATCTATAATAGCATCAATTGCCGATGTCGGGATTCCATTGCTCCAGTTAACGGAAGCGCTCCAGTTGCCTATTCCGGTCCAGGTTGACGAGGTAGGAGTAACCAAAACATCCATGGTAGCGGTTGTGGCACACTGTCCTGCAGTTGGAGTAAAAGTATAAGTAATTGTTCCTGTAGCATCCGTAGTGATGGTAGCAGGGTTCCAAGTACCTGCAATATCGTTCTGCGATGGCGAGGGAAGTACACCAGGAGTATCTCCCAGGATGTAAGGACCTAATTGTGTAAATGTCGGGGTTACATTTGCATTTACCAAAATACTCATGGTAGCTGCAGTAGCACACTGTCCTGCTGTTGGAGTAAAGTTGTAAACAATAGTGCCGGCAGCAGCAGTGCTGATAGCTGCATTCCATGTTCCGGTTATACTATTATTTGAGGTGAGTGGTAAAGTTCCCGGGGTTGCTCCTACGCAATAAGGCCCTAATTGTGAAAACGTAGGGGTTACTTGTGAGGTTTCTGTTATAATTGCACTACCCGTCATATCGGTAGTACCTCCTGTATTGGTTCCTTTTACAGTATATGTACCGGCTAATTGATCACCAAAAGTAATGGCCGCTCCTGTACCTGCAACAGTTGACCCTACCGGGGTTGAACCGCTAACATATAATTGATAATCAACACCGGTTTCTGAATTGGCCAGTCCTACAGCCAAACCTCCACTGCCCTGGCAATATGAACCACTGCCGGTTACCGCGTAAGCTGTAGGTGGTGGCCCTGCTGGAATAATATCAGCCCATGAAGCTCCTACTCTTATACCATCAATAACCATACTCTGAGTAGCGCTATATTGCCGTAAACATATTCTATCAATTGATGCTTGACCACCTCCCGTCGTAGTACATTCAGGAGAACCTGCAGATACTTCTGTTCCCGGGACTCCTGTTGCTTTTACCCAAAGACTTGCATCCCCCGTAGCTGAAACATCATATTTAACAATTAACAGGTAAGTTGTACCCGGATCAAAATCAGTAGGTATTGTAGCATAGGAAGCAGTGCTTGAATTGGAAATCCCAAAATTTATTTTTCCAGCTGTCGATGAAGGTTGTACAAATATTCGGGCAGCAAAAGATGAAGTACTTCCACCAAGATGGATGTAGTAACCTGCAGTTCCAGTTGTAACATTTGTAAGAAATGAAAAATATACAGTACCAGACTTAACTGCAGTAAAGGTTTTGGAATCATCTTCACCGTTATTGTCTAATAAAGCGGCATTACCTTCAATAACTCCAGTAACTCCACTAACGCCTGAATATCCAGAATAGGTTAGCCCGTTTGAAGCTCCAACAGCTATTGGATTAGTACCTGCACCACTATGTGCCACCCAACCATTTGAAGTTAAATAAGAGTCATCGGCATAATTAAAATTTTCATAAAGTGGTAAAGTTAAAACTGGAAAAGAAACAGTCCCACTGCAGGTCACATTTGCGGTAGTTGCACCGCCACCAGCATTTGTGATAGCTTCACTATTATAATTTCCGCCCGATAGCCCGGATTTTAACCTCACATAGATAGTTTTAGAAGCAAGTATTGCCGATGTGTAAGCAACAATTCTACTGTTGTAGAAAGTAACATCATCAGTAGATACTTCATAATTGGTGCTTCCTGTAATAGTAATATTCCCTGGGAAACCAGTGAGATTAGTACCGCTTAAGTTATAACTTTGTGAGCTTGAAGGTCCGTTTCCGGCTTCATACATAAAACCAGACAAAGAGCCTGGAATAACAGATATTGTTGGTCCAGCAACCATTCCATAAATGCTCACATCATCTATTGTTAATCTACCTGCTACGTTATATGTTGGATGTTCAATTTTAATTCTTACACTTGGAAATTCTCCTGTAACGCTAATATTATAAGTGTAATCTGCAGATGTAGTAGTAACCGTAAAATTTGTTGCGCTGCTCCAAGATGTACCTCCATCAGTTGAATAATAAGCGCTAAAATTAGGCGTATTCGCATCGTATGCCTTTGCCTTAAATGTCACTTTAGTTACATTTGCCAAATCAAAATTTGTAAAAACAGAACCTAAAGTCGTATTTGATGCGTATGATCGCATTTGCATACTTTGAAGTGATGTAATAGGCCCTGTTGTTGAAGCAGTACCCATAAATATTCCCCACTGGGAACCAACCGGTCCTTGGTATTTTACAGCAGTGTTATTATACGAAGTCGATGCTGTAAAACCGTCCGAACTCTCAAAACCAGTAGTGTAAATAACTGATTCCTGCCCCCGCCCTATTCCCGGCAGCAGCATTAAAAGAACAAAAGCAGCCAAGGCATAGCTGCACATAGAGCGTAGTTTCTTAATCATAGCATTATTGTTTAAGGTTTATTTGGGGTATGCTTTATTTCGAGTTTCAGAAGGAAGGCCATGTAGTTGTAATGAGCAAAAACTGATTAACTACGAGTCGGCAGGCAGGTTGTTTGTCAGGCAAACAAAGTAAAAACGAAAGATGCAAGAAATATATTTAAAACAAATATATGGCTTTTATTAAAATATATAGATTTTTGTTAATTATTTATTAGCAATAAATATAAAAATTCTTAACATAAGAATATTCTGTTTGTTGATACATTATATCTAAAAATGTTGTATTTTTAGGGTGTTTTAATTATAAGACATGCCTTTCAGTAATGCTTAAAATACAAGGATATGAACAAGCTCATAACAGTTTTATTCATTTTATTGATTAGCGATTGTAATGCAGCAACAGGCAATGCCAGTGATGGTCAACTACTTGCAATTGTGGTTATTGGACTAATACTGCTAATTGTTGGGACCGGATATTTTATCGATTTGATGAAGAGTAAACTCAAAGAATTCAGGAAAAGGAGACTAATTAAAAGGAATAATTTTGATAAAGATAGTGAATTTTTAAACTCGTTCAATAAGGCAATCCCTGAATTAGATGGTATATCAACTTTTTGATAATTTGTAAAAGAAAGGCTGCCTGGTTAGAGCAGCCTTCCTTATTTAATTGGCAATTACTTTATCATACATGCCAACTAACTTTTGCATATCGCGGCTCACCAGATCATCCACAACACGAGCATATTTCTTAGTCATATTAATACTTGAATGACCAAGCATTTTTGACACTACTTCCATTGAAACTTGGTTTGCAAGAGTTACTGTTGTTGCAAACGTGTGCCTTGCTGTATGTGTACTCAGGCTTTTCTTTATTCCTGTAATATCCGCAATCTCTTTCAGATAAGCATTCATTTTCTGATTCATTAATACCGGAAGAACCCTTCCTTCTTCAACACATTGTGGATAGTTCTGATATTTTGTCATTAGTCGGATTGCTGGTTCTAATAAAGGAATATTGCACCAGTTCTTTGTTTTCTGTCTTTTTTTCTTGATCCAGAGTTCACCATTTTTATCCTCGATATCTGCTTGTTTAAGACTCTTTACATCCACAAAAGCCAGACCAGTAAAACAGCAAAAGAGGTAAACGTCTTTAACTTGTTGGAGACGTTCCACTTGAAACTGCTTCTTCATAAGGATATTAAGTTCATCTTCGGTTAGAAATGCCATATCAACATCATCAAGGTGAAATGTAATATTCCTGAAAGGATCAGCTTTCATCCTTCCATTTGCCAATGCTATCCGTACGATCTTCTTGAAATTCTTAATATACTTAATTGTAGTATTGTTGCAGCACTTCCTGGTTGTCTTCAAGTAATACTCAAATTCAGTTATGAACATTGGGTTTATGTCGCTCAAAATCATATCTGATTTTTTGTACTTTTCCTTGATCAAATTTTTTAAGTGACTGTAACAAGTCTTATACCTTTCAAGGGTACCTGGTGAGAAGTCCTTATATACCAATCCTTCAACTCTGATATTATGTTCCTGAAATATCATAAGAATAGTCTTATCCTCAGTATCAATACCAAGGTGAATATTTTTCAGATCATGAGCATTGATAGACCTGCCCATCTCTTCCATTTCCCTTTTCTTTAGAAGAAGGTTAGATTTAATAAGATCCAGGTATGAATTGATTTCCTTGGCAGATTTAGAAGTGCTCATAACCCTATCGATCTCAACATTCCATTCGTCAGCCTCTACAAATCTACTAATGGCAAATTCCGATCTTTGTTTATTCACAGTAATTCGGGCATAGATTGGTACAGTTCCGTTTTTAAGCTTCTTTCCTCTATTAATGTAGTAAAGGACATTAAAAGTTGCTCTAGTCATTTTGTGCAATTTTAGGTTAGCAAAAATAGATTTTTCGAGCAATTAAGGAAAATGCATTATACTGCATATCAATTACTTAAACCCCAATTCGGCGGACATTTTAAAATCTGAAAAAGTCCGCCGATTTCGCAACTGGAACTATGCTTTTTTATGCACTTTTATGCCAGTTTAGAAAACAAAAAACCACTGAAAAGTACTCATTTTCAGTGGTTTACTCTAAATATCTTCTAACTTACGCGGAGAAGGGGGGATTCGAACCCCCGGATCCTTGCAGATCAACGGTTTTCAAGACCGCCGCGATCGACCACTCTGCCACCTCTCCCTTGGAGGTGCAAAAATATAAAAAAAAGCGATAAACACTATAAGGAATTGGCATTTTATCCAAAATCGAGTAAAGCAATATATCCATATCTGAATTTTAAAAGATTAATTTAAGCTTTTCAGGCAAAAGTCTAATTTTGCCATGGTTAAAATTATGTATGGTATTCTCTGTAAAACGTAATCTAACAGCTCTCTATCTGGTTAAAATCGCCAAATGGATGAATCTTGTCATGCCTGTGATTGTATTATTCTACAAATCAAATGGGCTTACAATGAAGGACATCTTTCTACTGCAGAGTATTTACTCTTTGACATTGATGGCACTTGAAATACCGACCGGATATTTTGCTGACAGGGCAGGACGAAAAACAAGCATTATTTTTGGTGCTTCCTTAGGTTTTACAGGATACCTTGTGTACAGCTTTTCGTTTGAGTTTTGGCAATTTGTTTTAGCTGCGGTTATTCTAGGCGTTAGCCAAAGCCTTGTTTCAGGTGCTGATTCTGCTATGCTTTACGACACTTTAGCTGTAGGGAAGCAAAAAAATAAATATATTCAGTTGGAAGGCAGAATTACATCAATAGGTAATTTCGGCGAAGCATTTGCCGGAGTTGTTGGAGGTTTTCTGGCTGTTATATCTTTACGAACACCATTTTATGTTCAGACTTGTGTCGCCTTGATTGCTGTTCCTGCTGCAATGATGTTAATTGAGCCTCCTGTTAAATCGATAAAAATAAAACCAGGTTTATCCGAAATCAAATTCATAGTTTATAGTGCGCTGCACGGAGACGTAAAGCTTAAGTGGAACACATTTTTCTCTGCAATTACTGGTGCTGCAACCCTTACAATGGCTTGGTTTGCACAACCCTACTTTGCCCAAATAAAACTACCTGTATCAATGTATGGTGTGTTATGGGGTGCTCTGAATCTGAGTGTTGGATTAGCTGCTTTATATGCATGGCGATTGGAGGAAAAATTTGGAGCTGTAACGACTGTTATTGTTTTTACCCTGGCAATATTCAGTTCTTATTTATTATTACCTTTAATGCCAGGATATACAGGACTTGCAGTACTTTTAGTATTCTATCTCGCCCGTGGACTGGCCACTCCTACCCTACGCAATTACATTAACCTGATTACTTCATCCGAAATCAGGGCAACGGTATTGTCAGTCAGGAATTTTCTAATCAGGTTGATTTTTGCAATCACGGGTCCGTTATGG
The DNA here is from genome assembly GCA_041660125.1 of Lentimicrobiaceae bacterium. Lineage (GTDB taxonomy): Bacteria > Bacteroidota > Bacteroidia > Bacteroidales > UBA4417 > UBA4417. Next base: position 55,136 of record JBAZWY010000023.1, on the reverse strand, counting down.
GGCTGGATAACAGACAAATACAGTTTACAGTCAGCAATAATTTCTGCGGGTTTGATATATGGTTTCTTTGCACTGATAAGTATGTTTTTCTTTTTAAAGCACAAAACCTATGAGCCATATCCTGACAAAAGAGAAAAGATTGAATAGTTTAAAGTTCAGCTCCGCTTAACTCTCCCGATAATAATCGGGTGCGGTTCAGGGTTTCATACTATCCAATATAGTTCTTCAATTCCTTTGTTCAATTACTTAAGCCCAAGATAAACGCAATTATTATATTTCATATTTCATTTGAATACTTGCAACAAAATCCTACCTTTGCACCCCTTTTCCACCAATGGAGAGATGCCAGAGTGGTCGATCGGGGCGGTCTCGAAAACCGTTGTACCCTCGCGGGTACCCAGGGTTCGAATCCCTGTCTCTCCGCTTCAATAAACTGAATAAAAGAGCAAACCACTGAAAATGAGTACTTTCAGTGGTTTTTTTATATTCTGTTTACACAGGAAAGTACATTTAGGGCACCATTTCAAACCATTCATTCTCATCGAGTTCAAAGTTAACAGGCAAAATATTAAATTTGGGCTACAACAGTTATAAAAGGTATATTAACGTACAGTTTTTACATTACCATTATTCCTTCAGGCCCGGCAGGAATAGTGAAACAGATCATACTTCCTGTATTTTCTTCGCTCTTGCCCCATATTTTGCCACCATGTTTCTGAACAAATTCATTGCAAAGCAACAACCCTAACCCAGTACTGGGCTCACCAAGAGTACCGAGACGTCCTGTATTTGCATCGAGTTGAAACAAAGTATCAACCATCTCCTTCGTCATTCCCACACCCGTATCAGTAATAGATATTTCGATGCTATTCCATATGGTAGTTTTGGCTGATATGTAAATTTTCCCATTTTTATTTGTAAATTTTATTGCATTCGAAACAAGATTACGTAAAATAGATTGAAGCATATAGCTGTCAGCATATACCTGCAGATCACCCGACAAATCATACTTGATCTCAATTTCTTTGTTTTTGGCGGATTCAATCAATGGTTTAATACTTTCAATAACACGGGGCTTTAATTGAATTAATTCCTGTTTGAATGGAATTAATCCCTGTTCCATCCGCGACCATTCAAGAAGGTTTTCGAGTAAACTGAACAGGTTGGTTGCTGATTTGCTCATACTTAACGCAATCTTCTGAATTTCTTCGCGTGTCATATCGGGCAAATCTTCAACCATTAATTTGGTAAATCCTAAAAATCCATTGAAAGGATTGCGTAAATCGTGGGCTATAATTGAAAAGAATTTGTCTTTCTCTGAGTTGATCCTCTGAAGTTCTATATTCTTGATATTCAGGTCTGCTTCCGCTATTCTGCGCTCAATAAATCCGCGGCGAATATAAAACAGTGAAAGTAAAACAAAGAAAAAAACCACTATGCTACTTAAAATAAGCACAAGTTTTGTAAATTGGATGCTGCTGATTGAATTTTGCTCAAGGGCAATCTGGATAATGTTTTCTTCATGCTGCATGTTGGCGACTTTGTTGTAAATTTCATTCTGAAGCAGTCGCCCCCTGCCTGTTGAAATCTCGTGTTGTACCAACTCGAAACCTTTGGTGCGCCGCATTTCAATATTAGCCCTGAACATTTTCATCCGCCGCGCTATTAACTTTTCTATAGCTGTTATCCGTTTTAACTGGTATTGATTATCTGCATTAAGTTCTTTTAAACTCTGGAACACTATACTTAACTGCAGTCTGGCTGAATCATACATTTCTAAAAAATGAACGTCGTCCGAAATTACATATCCTCGCTGGGCCGACTCTGCATCGGATATAGTGGAAAGCAAGGCTGAGAGTTGGGTCATAACTTCCTGTGATTCCTTGTTCCGGCGGGCATCATCAGCCAGGTCATTAATGCATAGGTATGATACTATCACAATGAAAATCACGGCTAGGAGCGAAAGAATAAACCCGATATTAATTTTATTTTCGAATGTTATTTTCATTCATTGCTGAATTTTAAATTTAGAATATTTCTTTTCATTTATTGCATTTGCATGCTCAAGTCATTTGTATTTTTGCTTATGTAGTGCCAATAAGAAAACGCCTTATTTTTACAAAAACTTGTAATTGCTTATAGCCGTTGCATATACATTTTGTTACTAATGCCCTTCATTTTGTTTATTTCTGTCGATTTTTAATTTTCGTTAGCAGATTTTTGGGAGTCTTACCCAAATTTGTTGACAATTAGGCACACTTTTCCCTTGTCTGGTAACTATACCCCGGCTTTCGATAATGCAGTTTAAGCTGCCTGTTTTCTTATCGGTTTTGTCTTTAACTGTTTTTGCCTTTCTTTTTCCAGTATTTGCCTCCCTATTTTTTTAGGTTATATGCTGTTACGCCTAATGATATATGTCTGTTGAAGTGATCAATACCCCTGTCGGGACACCTGTCTAATCCCCTGTTTTACAGTTCATTAATATTTGATTCTATGGCACCATGCTTGTTTTTTAGTCTCTTGAACGGCCGTGAAGTTTCTTCTGGTTCTTCTTGCTTGTTGCGTTTACCAAGCTTTGGCATTATCACCTGGCTCACATGTTTGCTTAGGAGTTCTTTGTTTTCTTTTGTCCAGTACCCCTTGTCAAAGCTCCAGGATTTAATATCATAGTATTCCAATAAACGTTTTACTAACTTCTCCACCATTTGCCGGTCTAGCTCGTTGTCCAGGATTTGGAAGTCAATTATCAGGTTGTAATGATCTCGCCTTTGATCAGACGCCTTCGTATCAAGTCTATATGTTTTCTCATTAAACCAAGATAGTGTGTTATCGCCAGGCTTTGTCCGCAAATTTTAATACACCATCCATATACTTTCGGGCACAGTCCCACAAAAGGTTGTGATCCGTAGGGAAATGAACATTGCTCTCAACCACGTAACTGTCGGTTTTTAAGCGCAAGGCTGCCTCCTCTTTTTTTTATAAATAGCGTGGCCAAAGGCTATTATTACTTCGCATTTTAGTGAGCTTTTGTGTGAATCTCATTTAATTAACGCCCTAAAGTTCAGTATTTTAAATGATTCAAACAAACTAAAACCACCTAAGATTCAAACAAGTTTTCAACAGCATCGTGTTGATAATTAGTTAATTGCAGGTTTTCTTAGAGAACAAATTAAGGTTTTAATGAATGAAATAAGCATCAGATGGATTTACCGGGCCTTGTACACAATTTTTCCATCCACAATGGTGTAAAGGACTTTGGTTAATAGCAATTTATTTTCAGGCTCTTTCAGGATATCGGCGTTCAGTATTGTGAAATCAGCATCCATACCAACCTCGATGCTTCCTCTCTCCTTTTCAGTGAACGAAGCTTTAGAGGCCCAAATGGTTATGCTTTTCAGGGCATCCATCCGCGAAAGCGCATTCTCCATCATATAACCATTCTCAGGTTTCCCGTTTGCATCTTTACGTGCTACTGCGGCATAAAAGGTTTTAATGGGTTCAATTCCTTCAATCGGGAAATCTGTGCCATTGGGCAGCCACCCGTTTTGCTGAAGAAGGCGATTATAAGCATATGCATTCTTAACCCTCTGCTTGCCTAATCTTTGTCCGGCCCAATCCATATCGGAAGTGGCATGTGTTGCCTGGACCGAAGGAATAATATTATATTTTCCAAACAAGTCAAAATCATTTTCATTTACAACCTGTGCATGTTCGATCCGCCAGCGGCGATCGTTGCCGGGTTTGAGGAATTGACTGTATGTATGTAAGACCATTCGAACTGCTGAGTCGCCGATAGCATGTGTATTTACTTGAAATCCATGATCGTATGCTCTTTTGCACACGGCTGAAAGTTTTTCTGGTGAAGTAACAAGAATTCCTTTGTTCGGGTAGTCATCCGAATATGGACCTAACAAACACGCGCCACGTGAGCCTAATGCTCCGTCGGCATACATCTTTATTGCTCCGACTCTTAAAAAAGGCGTTTGGTATATTTTGTCCTGCATGAAATAATCAAAATTTTCTTCATTAGGGCTCAGCCAGGCGTCAATACGTAATGTAATTTTACCGGCCTGCTGCAGGGAATCAATTAACAAGATTTCCGATTTATTAAGTCCGGCATCAGTAATAGCTGTCAAACCAGCTTCATTACAAAGTTTGGTTGCAATTATCAATAAATCAGACATTTCCTTAACCGAAGGTAAAGGAATTGCATTTCTGATCTTATCAGCCATTTCTTCCAGGAAAATCCCTGTGAATTTGCCATCCCTGAATATAGCTTCCCCTTTTTTACTTTCAGAAATACCGGCAGCTTTAATAGCTGCATCATTTGCCAGGACAGCATGCCCATCAATCCGGGTAAGAACAACTGGTACACCGGGAAACAATTTGTTAAGCAGCTTATTATCCGGAAATACCTTTTGGGGCCAGTTATTCTGATCCCAGCCACGTCCAATAATCCAACCTTCAGGATGTTGTTTCCTGTATCCCTGCACGATTTCCAAAACCTCATCGAACGACTTTGCCTTCGTTAGATCCGCATATCTCAATCCAAGGGCAAAACCAGTAAAATGTGCGTGAGCATCTGTAAAACCAGGGTAAACATAGGTCCCTGTTCCATTAATGTTTTCCGGAGCCCAGTACCGGCTTCTGATTTCTGCATCCGTGCCAATAAGTAGTATCTTACCGTTTTTAACGGCAATGCAATTTATACCGCTATCCAAACTGTCAGGAGAATAGATTTTTGCATTAAAAATAATCAGGTCAGCTTTTTTCTTCAAATTATGACATGACTCAACTCCCATAATAATCGATGTTAACAGTATAAATATCAATGGCTTGCGTAAATATTTCATAGTATGTGTACCTGTCAGATTAAAAACAGGGTAAAAGTAAGACTATCTTTTAAATTTTTACCGAAGAAGTGAATTAAAGATTTTCAACGTGTCTCAGAATTTCTCAAAATTTGGAAAGCCAAGAGCTCAATAAATATGAGAAATTTTTAAAAAATATAAATTACTGATATTAAATCACATATATGATTAAAACTTTTTAATTATAAATTTGTTTAATACAAGAGTTGAGTAAATGAGGAATTCCAATGCTTTTTGTTATTTTTGCATTTGAAGAAACCCGTAATAGCTTTAATACGATGAAAAAAATCGAAATTTCCCCAAAAATATATGTCGTCTTAACAATGATTTTTGCCGGAGCATTGATGCGGTTAATTCCACATTGGCCTAATTTTACTCCAATTGCAGCCATTGCATTGTTTGGCGGTACTTTCCTGAAACGTAAGGATCTTGCATTTCTGGTGCCGGTAGCAGCTATGTTATTCAGCGATCTGCTTATCGGTTTCCACTCGACCATGCTGCCCGTGTACCTGAGCTTTATTGCTATCGTTGGTTTTGGGTTGATATTGCAACGCAGACTTACCGTTGTGAATACGCTTTCGGCCTCACTAGCTGCTTCAGTATTATTTTATCTGGTTACAAATTTTGCAAGCTGGACTTCAGGATTCATGCCTTATCCAATGAACGCAGGTGGTCTTATGCAATCGTATATTGCAGGTCTTCCATTTTTATTTAATGGTATGCTTGGTGATTTGTTCTACACTTCGGTACTTTTTGGTGCAGCTTACCTTATTACAAGCCGTCAGGCTGTTTATATAAAATAGATACACCTTTAAAAAATAAAAAGTCCTTACTTCCCGGGTGAGGACTTTTTTTTATGCCTGGTTGCCTTAAAATTCAATTACGTTATACTTTCATCCCTTTCGAGCAGTAATATTGAATATTGGGGAACGATGTAATATTTCTGATCATTATAAGTTATTTCAACCGAACCTTTCATCAGAAAAATAGCCAGGTCTCCAACAACAGGCTGTAAAGGGATGTACCTCACCCCTCCGTTCTTTTTGGGTTTCCAAGGTTCGCTGTCATCGTCTGGCAGGTATGGAATAGGAATTCCCGGTCCAACCTTTACTACGTACCCGTTCCGGATTTCTTCTTTTTCCGAATAACCGGGAGGTAAAAAAAGTCCGCTTTTGGTTTTGCTTTGCGTGGTACATGGTTTTATAAGCACTTTATCACCTACAACTATAAGGTTTTCGAGTTTATCTTCTTTCATTTTATTGGAGGATTCGGAAACTTAGCTTTTTAAAAGCATTTCCAAAAAGCATTGATATCATGCAAAAGTATGAATTTTTTAAGGTACTTTTGCAGAAGTATTTCAACGTTCACATTTTAAAAGTTGGATGGTAAATATATGAAACTGATAGGGATACGAACGTCAAAACCGAGAAAATTTTTGTATAAACCTCTTTATTATGATCCGGTAAAAGAGGTTCAGGAAAACAGGCTGAAGGTTGACGGTATAAACGATGAGATGCCGGGACGTGAGCTGCGCATGCGAATGCGCCTTCGCATGAACCGCAAAAAACTGGATGAACGGATTCGGAAACGTTCGCGTATGATGAGTATTTTATTTACACTTCTATTGCTGATCCTGGTTTTGTAGTTTATCTTATTCAAATAACTATTAGGCTTTCACTCCCTAAAAGCACTTACAAACTATAATTCACTCATTAACATTAGATTATTATTATGTCAGATCTGATCAGGCTTCTTCCTGACTCTGTCGCAAACCAGATTGCTGCCGGCGAGGTAATACAACGTCCGGCTTCAGCAGTTAAAGAATTACTCGAAAATGCTGTAGATGCTGGAGCAACCCAAATAAAACTTTTAGTAAAGGATTCGGGGAAAACCCTGATACAAGTTATTGATAATGGTTCAGGGATGTCGGAAACAGATGCCCGTATGTGTTTTGAACGCCATGCAACATCCAAAATACGTGAGGCCAACGACTTGTTTTCAATACGTACACTGGGTTTCAGAGGCGAAGCTCTGGCTTCGATAGCAGCCATTGCACAGGTTGAGCTAAAGTCCCGCAGAGTTGATGAAGAAGTTGGTACAAGTATTATTATTGAAGGATCAAAGGTTAAAAGCCAGGAACCTGTAGCTTGCCCGCAGGGAACAACATTTATCGTCAGAAATCTTTTTTATAATGTACCTGCAAGACGTTATTTTCTGAAATCGGATAATGTTGAATTTCGTCATATACTGGAAGAATTTCAGCGCGTTGCATTGGTGCATCCTGATATTGAATTTTCACTTTTTAATAATGACAAGCCTGTTTTTCAGCTCACAAAAGGAAATCTCAGGCAACGAATTGTTCATATTTTTGGTAGCCAAATCAATGGGAAACTTTTACCGGTAGAAGCAAAAACGGAACTGGTTTCAGTAATAGGATACATAGGTAAACCTGAAACCGCAAGGAAAACGCGCGGAGAACAATATTTCTTCGCAAATGGCAGGTTTATACGCCATCCTTACCTGCATAATGCTGTCGAAAAAGCCTTTGAAGAGTTAATTCCCGAATCGGCCTACCCCTCCTACTTCCTCTATATTGAAGTTGAACCCTCAACAATCGATATCAATATTCATCCCACCAAGACGGAGGTTAACTTTCAGAATGGCCAGCTACTATACGCTTCCATTCGGGCTTCGGTGAAACATGCGTTGGGAATGTTCAGCCTGAGCCCCACTATCGACTTTGATACAGAACCAACTTTTGATTTTGTTGCACCAAAGGGTTATGAACCGAAAGAGCCAACTATCACACTGAATCCGGATTACAACCCTTTCAGGAAACCGCAAAACTTTCTGAAAGCCAATGCCGGGATGACTCCGAACCGAACAGGTTGGGAAAAGATGTATGAGGGGATTGCCAATCGGCCTGATGAACAACCAGGAAGAGAAGAAAACAGCAATATTCAGTTAATCCCGGGAGAACAACATAGTATTGAGTCTGCACTGATACCGGAAAGTAATTTATATGCATCCAATAAACTATTTCAGGTTCAGAATCGTTTTATTGTAGCCAATGTAAAGTCGGGCCTTCTGATAGTTGATCAGCAAAAAGCATATGAACGGATTATCTTTGAAAGGATAAGCTCAAATGCTGAGGGACAAGCCGTTACAAGACAACGGATACTTTTTCCGCAAACCATTCAGCTTTCGGCTGTTGATACCGGAGTAATAACCGAAATTATTCCTGATCTTGACGGCCTGGGTTTCGAGATTTCAGCCATGGGTGGAGGAACTTTTGTTATAAATACGGTTCCTTCGAATATGCCATCCAACGAAATTATCGATTTTATTGATGGTTTGCTTGAAGATTATAAAAAGGAAAGGGCAGATTCAGCTGATGATCAAAGGATAAAACTTGCTCGGATTGTTGCCGGGAATATGGCTGTGAAAACAGAAAAAATACTTAAAGTTGAAGAAATGCAACAGTTAATTGATGAATTATTTGCCTGCCAGGTTCCAGAAGTAGCTCCTGATGGAAGCAAAATACTCAGGATCATACCGGTGCATGAAATTGATAAACTGATTGGAAAATAGTTCCCTTCGGCTTCCACCGCCGCTGGCGGGGCAGGCTGCTCAGGGTAAAAATGGGAAATACCTGCCTGGCGGCAGACAGGGTTAATGGAAAATAGTTCCCTTCGGCTCAGGATAAAAATGGAAAATAGTTAATTGATTATTAAAACAAATGATAAATTTGTTAAAGCAAAAAGTTAATAAAATAGTTTCACTCAGGTTTAATCAGGATAAAAGCAGAAAGAAAGATGAGTAACGAAAGATACAGCCCTTCCGGCTTTGGTTTTTTACCCCCGGTTGTCAAAAATTTACTAATACTAAACGGATTGTTTTTCCTTGCTACTTATGTACTTGGAAGCGCCGGAAACATTGATCTTAATGATTACCTGGGCCTACATTACTTTGCGTCTCCGCATTTTCAAACCTACCAGTTCGTTTCGTACATGTTTATGCATGGAAGTTTCTCACATATTTTTTTCAATATGTTTGCGTTGTGGATGTTTGGCAGTGTACTCGAACAAGCCTGGGGCCCGAAAAAGTTTTTAATTTATTATATGATTACTGGCATTGGTGCCGCGGTAATACAAATGCTGGTAATTTATATACAGGTACACAATGTTGAAATGAATTTAACCGCCGACCAGATCGCACAGGTTCGGGAATCAGGTTTCCAGTTGTTGCAAAACAACCAAAACTTCAGTGATACCCTTATGGGAAAATTAAACGAATTGTATAACATGACAACCATCGGGGCATCAGGAGCCGTCTTTGGATTGTTGCTTGCTTTTGGTATGCTTTTCCCAAATTCACTCATATACCTTTATTTTTTCATTCCAATAAAAGCTAAATGGTTTGTAATTATTTACGGTGCCATTGAGTTGTTTTCAGGCGTTTATTATTCAGGAAGCAACGTTGCACATTTTGCTCACCTTGGAGGCATGATTTTTGGTTTCATTCTTATACTTTACTGGAAAAAGAAATCGACCGGGCATCGGAATAATTACATGCAATAAATGCAAAGGGTATCTTCAATTTTCGAAACCCGATAAACAATAAATTATACAGCAGGATTATTATAAAGCAATGAAATACAATCAGTCAGCAGGTGAACGGTTAAGAAGCATGGTCCAGATGAAGCCAGCTCTTTCACAACTTATTATTGTGAATATTGGCGTTTGGTTTGCATTGGCGCTTGTTCAGCTGGGAGGATTTCTATTCCAGCCTATGAGCGTCGGCGGTGATCAACTTTGGCTCGACAGCGTAATCCGATGGATCGGGGTACCTGCCTCAGTCCCTGAACTGATGCTGAAACCATGGACAATTATTACCTATATGTTTGTTCACGAAGGATTCTGGCATTTATTCTTCAATATGATTTGGTTGTATTGGTTTGGAAAGATTTTCATGGAATTTATGCCCGGGAACAAAATCTATACTATCTATTTCATCGGTGGAATTTCCGGAGCTTTAACTTTTATTCTGGCATATAATATATTTCCGGTATTTCATGAAACAGTCAACTTAGCAACTACAATCGGGGCTTCAGCCTCGGTATTGGCAATAACGATTGCCACTGCTGTTCTGGTTCCCAATTATACCGTGGGATTATTATTTATAGGGCCGGTAAAAATTAAATATATCGCCATTTTTACCGTTATTCTTGATGTGCTCATGATCAGATCGGGTAATGCCGGGGGACACTTTGCTCATATAGGCGGAGCTATTTCAGGCGCATTGTATATTCTCTTTATCCGCAAAGATGTAGCAGAGCGAATAGGCTTGTTACATTTAAAATCATTAATAATCAACCCTTTCAGGCGAAAACCCCTGCACAAAGTGTATAGTCAGGGAAGACCGCTGAGCGATGAAGAATATAATAAACAAAAAGTACTGAAACAGCAAAAAATTGATCATATTCTCGATAAAATATCCCGAAGCGGGTATTCAAGTTTGTCGGCTGAAGAAAAAGAAATTCTTTTCAACAGCAGTAATAAGTAATACGCATCTCTGAAAATATTGATATCAATATTTAATGACCCTTAGTAAGTGGCTACAACAAACCGGAAACCAGATAAAAATACAAAGGGAAAGATGTCCCTGGCTACCAAAATTATGGTAGTTGTAAATCTGTGTTTTGTTTGCCTGCTTTTGTTGTCCTACTTATCATTATATGTTTCACCTGCGAAATTCTGGCTCCTGGCTTTTGCGGGATTTGCATACCCGGTTTTTTTATTGTTCAATTTATTTTTTATCCTCTTCTGGCTCGTTTTTCTGAAAAAATATTTTCTATTATCTCTATTCGCTATACTTTTAGGTTACAACCAGATAAAGACATATGTGCAATTTACGGGTTCAGATAATAGATTAACATCCGAAAACAGCATTAAGGTAATGTCATACAATGTAAGGTTGTTCGATCTTTATAACTGGCGTAATTTATCAAGCAAAACAACCAGGACAGCCATTTTCGACTTTTTCCTTTCTGAATCTCCTGATATTCTTTGTCTGCAGGAATATTATAGTGGTGCCGGAAAAAATGCTGATTTTGCTGACAGCATCTCTCAAAAAGCAGGATATAAGTACAGGTTTATCGAACTGATAAATAAAGACCATGCCGGTTTACCATACGGTTTGGCCATATTCAGCAAATATCCTATCATAAGCACTGAGAAACTGGAATTTTTAAACAGCAAAGTCAACTTTTGTCAATCATGTGATATCAACACCGGGAAAGATACTCTCAGAATACTAAACCTTCATCTTGAGTCTATCAGATTCGGGAAAGAAGATTATAATTTTGTGAGTGAAATTACCAATACCCCGTCATCCAACGATAAACTGAAAAAAGGATCGAAAGCCATTTTTAGTAAGATGAAGTCGGCTTATATTAAGCGTGCTTCTCAAATAGAAGCGGTTGCTGAATTTATACGGAAATCACCTTATCCTGTTATATTTTGCGGTGATTTCAATGATACACCTGTTTCCTATAGTTACAGGCAGACCATTAATGAACTCGATGATGCTTTTGTGGATGCGGGAAACGGACTTGGGCAAACCTATAATCATACTTTCCCGCTGCTTCGGATCGATTACATATTTCACTCAGAAAGCTTGCAAACCATCGACTTTAAAACAATAGAAAATGACTATTCCGATCATTTTCCACTGATAACTCGTTTTAAACTCCCGGATTAACAGGTAAATCAACACAGGAAAAGTGTTAAGCACAATTTGAACCTAACAATTACAATGCAATTCAAACTCACATCCGAATATGTTCCAACAGGTGATCAGCCTGAGGCTATCAGGCAACTGACAGAAGGAGTCATACGTGGCGACCATGCCCAGGTATTACTTGGCGTTACAGGATCCGGTAAAACATTTTCTATTGCAAACCTTATACAACAGGTACAGCGCCCCACTCTTGTTCTCAGTCATAATAAAACTCTTGCTGCCCAACTTTATAGTGAGTTCAAACAGTTCTTTCCAGAAAATGCAGTTGAATTCTTTATCTCATACTACGATTACTATCAGCCCGAGGCTTTTATTCCTGTTACCAATACATATATCGAGAAGGATCTTTCAATTAATGAAGAAATTGAAAAACTCAGGTTAAGTACAACTTCGGCTTTGCTTTCAGGAAGACGCGATGTAATTGTAGTTGCCTCTGTATCATGCATTTATGGCATAGGGAATCCTGATGATTTCAATAGTAAAGTAATACATATTTCCAAAGGCGACAGGCTGAGCAGAAACAAGTTGTTAAATGCACTTGTCGAAAGTATGTATTCACGTAATGAGTTTGATCTAACCCGGGGAAAATTCAGGGTAAAAGGCGACACCGTTGATGTATTTCCGGCTTCAGCTGATATTGCTTACCGCATTATTTTTTATGGCGATGAAATTGAGAGTTTGTCGTCTTTTGATCCGGTAAACGGGCTCACTATGGAAACCCTGGATGAAATTACCGTATTTCCTGCCAATATCTTTGTAACATCAAAGGAGAAGATGAAAGAAGCAATATGGGAAATTCAGTCCGATATGGTAAAGCAGGTGGATTATTTTAAAGAAATCGGTCGTCCGCTTGAAGCAAAAAGATTAGAAGAAAGAGTGACCTATGATATTGAAATGATGCGTGAACTTGGATACTGTTCAGGCATTGAAAACTATAGCAGGTATTTTGACGGACGGATTTCCGGATCGAGGCCTTTCTGCCTGATTGACTTTTTCCCTTCCGATTTCCTGATGGTAATAGATGAAAGCCACGCTACTGTGCCACAAATCAGGGCAATGTATGGTGGCGACCGTTCGCGGAAACAAAACCTGGTCGAATATGGATTCAGGTTACCTTCAGCATTGGATAACCGGCCACTTAAATTTGAAGAGTTCGAAACACTGTTAAGCCAGGTAATTTATGTTACCGCCACTCCTTCGGATTATGAGCTTAACCAATCGCAGGGGGTTGTTGTTGAGCAGCTTATCCGGCCAACGGGGCTGCTCGATCCCCAGATTGAAGTGAAGCCCAGCCTCAACCAAATTGATGATCTGCTCAACGAAATTGAACTTCGGACTGCTAAGAATGAAAGGATTCTTGTTACAACGCTTACTAAACGAATGGCCGAAGAACTTTCGAAATACATGCTCAGGCTTGGAATCCGTTGTAAATATATTCATTCGGAAGTTGATACCCTCGACAGGGTTGAAATTCTGCGCGATCTGCGGCTGGGAGCCATTGATGTATTAATTGGTGTAAACCTTCTGCGCGAAGGTCTCGATTTACCGGAGGTGTCGTTAGTCGCCATCCTGGATGCTGATAAAGAAGGGTTTCTACGATCGGAAAAATCACTTACGCAGACTGCAGGCCGTGCTGCCAGGAATATTAACAGCAAGGTTATTTTTTATGCTGATAAGATGACCTATTCCATGCAGCGAACCATCGACGAGACAAACCGCAAACGAGCCATTCAGATTGCTTACAACGTGAAGTATGACATCACTCCTACGCAGATAATCAAGAGCATCGAAGCCTCAGGACTTTCAGGAACTATTGAATACAAAACGGATCCCAGGGCTTATGTTGAAAAAGAAACAATTAATACGGCGGCTGATCCGGTTGTTAAATACCTGAATGATGAACAGCTTAAGAAACTGTACGACCAGGCGAGAAAATCTATGGAAAAAGCTGCAAAAGAACTTGATTTTATTGAAGCCGCCCGACTCCGCGACGAAATGCTCGGCTACAAGGAATTGATCGAAAAAAGGAAAAAGGGGAAATAAATTTAGAGTTCCGGGTTCCAATGTTCCGGCTTGCCTGCAGTTAACCTGCACGAAGCAGGCAGGCAATCAGGGTTCTGCCATCCAAGATCAAGACTGTTTTAAACCAGTACCTGGTATCCCGGAATTTTATTAAAAACTCCTCATACCTTTATTATTTCTTATGATAGTTACCGAAAGCCTCATAGCCATTGCATTACAAGCTGCATTCCGGGCCGGGAAAGCGATTATGGACATTTATAGTGGACCATTTGAAGTTGAACTAAAAACCGATAACAGCCCACTGACAATAGCGGATAAAACAGCACATTCGCTTATCGCTGAAGGACTTTCGGATACAGAAATCCCTATATTGAGTGAAGAAGGAACACAAATAAGTTATGAATTCCGCAAAAGCTGGAAACAATTCTGGTTGGTTGATCCCCTGGATGGAACCAAGGAGTTTATTAAAAAAAATGGCGATTTTACAGTAAATATTGCACTGATCCGCGATCAGGAACCTGTATTGGGGGTAGTGTTTGCACCGGTTTCCGGTTTTATGTACTGGGGCAGTCAATCAGGTTCGTATCGACTGGATACCATGAAGTTAGATGCTACCGGATTTGAAAACTATCAATTGACTAAAACAATATCAGAACGGCTTCCGTGTATTTCACGAACACAAGGTTACCTTGTATTAGGAAGCAGGTCGCACATGAATGTTGAAACGGAATCATTTATCCGTGAATTGCAAAATACGCATCCGGATCTGTTATTCATTGCGCGCGGTAGTTCATTGAAATTCTGCATCCTGGCCGAAGGAGGGGCTGATATTTACCCTCGTTTCGGACCTACGATGGAATGGGATATTGCAGCCGGGCATGCGGTAGCAATTTTTGCCGGATGTTCTGTGCAGCAGGCTGAAAACGGATTGCCTTTACGCTATAATAAACCTTCGCTATTAAACCCGAATTTTATTGCACAACGCAAAAAAAATGAGGTAACAAATTTTTAGTTACCTCATTTTCTCTTCATTCTAGTTTTTCTATTTATCACTGATGCTAATCAGTTCTACATCAAAAACCAGCGGTGAATAAGGTGTAATATCTGCTCCTGCGCCTTGTGCACCATAAGCCAGTTTCGAAGGAATAATAAGCGTTGCCTTACCTCCGGCACTCATCATTGATATTCCTTCGTCCCAACCTGGGATAACCTGTCCCTGGCCCAGAGTAAATTCAAGCGGCTTGACTGGTTTCTTGTCATAGGATGAATCGAACACTTTGCCATTCAACAATTTGCCGGTATAAAGAACTTTTACTTTTTTACCTGCCACAGCTAAAGGTCCTTTCCCTTTTACTTTTTCAATATAATAAAGTCCTTTGGCATCAGGCTTAGCGGTTATTTTATTATCCTTAAGGTATTGCGCAATAAGAGCCGGTTCTTTAGCCATAGCTTCATCAGCAGCTTTCTTGGCAATCGCTGCTTCTTTCTTTGCAATCGCTGCTTCCTCTTTTTTAGCTTTCTCATTTTCAGCCTTGGTTTTCAGATCAAGGACTTCAATATCGTAAACTATGGGCGAGAACGGAGTGATAATATCCTGACCGCTCCTATCTTTTCTCCCTTGTTCGCCAAAACCCATTGATGAAGGAACAACAACGGTGGCTTTACTTCCTTTCTTCATGGTTGCAACAGCTTCCTCGAATCCTTTGGTATCGAAAGGCTGACCAAATTCAAACGTAATGGGTTTGTTTTCATCCAATGTTGAGAAAATTTTCTTGCCCTCAATAGTAGAAACGGTAAGGTTAATTTTAACAAAATCAGTTTTCTTGATACCACGTCCGGATCCCGGATTTTGTGTTATAACATAAACTCCTGTTGCTGAAGGTGTTGCCTTTACGTTATTTTTTGTAATATAAGCCTCTATTTTCCCTGGTTCTTCACTTTTAAACTTATCGGCTTTTTCCTTTTCGGCTTTTTGACGGGCTTCCAAGCTTTCAATATTGAGAAGTTTAACATCAAAATATATCATAGATGTGCTGTCGATACCAGCAGGCAAATTAGGATTTTTGGCTGTTTTCGTGAAGAAATCTTTAGCATTAATGATAAATGTAGCGCTGTCGCCTTTATGAAGCATTCCAAACGCTTCATAAATATCACCTTTATATTCAGATTTAGCCAGGTTGATCTCAAAAGGTTTATGCATATCTGCCGAATTGAATATAACCGAATCTTTGTCAGCGATCTTCAACCTGTACTTGAGATTCATAGTCAGAATACTTCCTTCTGTTGCCTTCAGGGTATCCTTACTTTCCACGTAATATTTATAAAAAATACCACTTTCTGATTTTTTAAATCCAGGGTATTTTGAGCATGAAGTAATCATCAGTGTAGCGATTACAGCTCCCAACGTAATAATTGTTCTGATTTTCATTTTCGTTTTAGTGTTTCTGTTAAGTTTAAGTGGATGTAAATTATTTTAAATCAATGAGTTTAAGAGTATAAATAAGGCTAGCTTTTGGCGGTATGCGGTCCTGATCGCCAGATAAACCGTGCGCAAGATACGATGGAATTATCAATCGGGCCTTATCACCAACTCTCAGTAGAAGAATTTCTTCTTCAAGACCACTCTCGACGCCTCCACTGCCAATCCTGAATTCCTTAGGGCCTGTTTTCTCTGAACTGTATATCAATTCTCCAGAGAGAAGCTTAACTTCATATTCGAAACGAACAACTTTCCCAAAGGTGGCTTTTGACCCTTTTCCTTTTTCAATAATCTGGTATCTCAACCCGGTAGGCGTTTCGAGCATTTCCCAGCCTAAACTTTTTATTAATTTATCAATCTGTTCATTTTCAATTGCAATGGCGGCTTTATTGGCTTCAAGTAGTTTCTCTGTAACCTGTTCCTGGTTTAATGGGCTTTCTTCAGCAGCATTTTTATTATTATGACAAGATACAATTGCAATGGTCATAAAAAGAGAAAGAATAAGATGAATTCTTCTGATCATATCTCAATTTATTTATAATTGGATAGTGATTTTTGAATTTCAGAGCTATAGGAAGGCAACAGCGATTCGAACCAGGCAAGTGCTTCAGGCATGCTCTTAAAAATATCACCTCCTGCAGCATTGCGGTGACCACCTCCATTAAAGTGTGCGCGCGCAAATTCATTTACCGAAAAATCGCCTTTGCTGCGTAACGAAACCCTTATCCTGTCTTCACGTTCGGTAAACAATACTGCTACAGCAACATTTTGAATACTAAGAGCATAATTTACAACGCCTTCGGTATCACCTTGCTGGTAATCATATTTTTCAAGGTCTTCCATAGTAAGCCATATATAGGCTGTTGCAAATTCAGGCAGTACTTTCATATTTGACCCGAGGCTATGGCCCAACAATCTCATGCGACTTTCAGAATAGGTATCATAAACCATGCGGTGCACTCTCTCTACATCAATGCCTGTTTTGATCAGTTTAGCCGCTATTTCAAATGTTTCAGGGCGGTTACAGGCGAAACTGAATGAACCCGTATCGGTCATAATTCCGACAAAAAAACATTCGGCCATTTCCTTGGTAATTCCACTTGTCAGTCCTGCTTCATCTATTATTTGAAATAACAACTCCGAGGTGGATGAAACGCTTATTTCAGAAAATACAAGATCGAATTCATTTTCGGGTTGAACGTGGTGATCAATCAACACGCGCACAGCGCTTGCATCCCTGAGTTCATCTGCAAACACTTTAACTCTTGAGAGTCCATTGTAATCCATGCAGAAGATAAGTTCTGCCGAAGCTATTAAGGAATTGCCCAGATCAGGATTTTCCATGTAAATAACGGCCTCACTTGCTCCAGGCATCCATTGTAAAAACGAAGGCAACTCATTGGGAATTATCACTTTTGCTTTAATTCCACGTGCTGAAAGGAAATGATATAAAGCCAGCGATGAACCGATTGCATCTCCATCCGGATTATAATGCGTTGTGATAAGTACATCCAGCTTTTCTTCGAGGAGTTTTATCAGATAGGAAATTGAAGATTCAGGAATGCCCAAGATATTTTTATTATAAACGTTTATTTTTCTGCAAATTTACCATTTTAACCTTTATGATTGTAGCGTTAATAAATATTAACATATATTTGTAGCCCCTTCAATTTTTAAGTAATATGGCTGGAATTACCACATTTACCATGATCAAACCTGATGCTTTCGAAGCAGGATTTACAGGTCAGATTATTCAGAAATTTATTGATAACAATTTCAAAATCAAAGCGTTAAGGCTTACTCATCTGCATAAGGAAGATGCAGAGGCTTTTTATGCTGTGCATAAAGAAAGACCATTTTTCAACTCATTGGTTACTTTCATGTCTTCAGGTCCTATTGTTGCAGCTATCCTGGAAAAAGAAAATGCCGTCGACGATTTCCGTAAACTTATAGGTTCAACCAATCCGGCTGATGCTACCGAAGGTACTATCCGTAAACTTTTTGCTGCTTCTATCGAGCGAAATGCTGTACATGGTTCTGATAGCGATGAAAATGCCATGATTGAATCCGATTTCTTCTTTTCGCATTTCGACAGGCATTGATTATTCCGGGAAATATTCCCTGTACGTATTGTCTGAATAAAATTCAACGATTTTCACTATGGCTTTCGTAGCATTGTTTTTATGCTCTGAACTGACCATTTTACTTTCCGGCTTACTAATCGTGTGACCTGGGTTGCTCTCACTCTTTTCTTTCATTGGGGAAAAGGTTTCTTTTCCACTGCCTTCATTTTGGGGATTTTGTTCTGGAACAGGTTCTGGGCTTAAGTCGTTTTCTTTGCTAAAATTCATAGACTTGCCAGGATTGAGTTCAGAAAACAAATCCACGTGCGCTGAACTTTGAGGCAGAACAGCGTTCAAAGGTGCATCATTACTGCCATTTGGAGCATTTTCAATGCCTTTAAATATTGGACCTTTTCCAAACATAAGCCAGTCCATATTGGTTTCGGGATAGCGTATAAGAACTTTCTGTATGAAATCGAGGCTGGCATTATTCCGGCCTGAGATTATATGTGAGATGCTAGATTTCTGAACACCGATTTCTTCAGCAAACTGGGCTGCTGTCAGGTTCTTTGCTTTGATTAGTAAAATGATCCTGTCTTTCATTTGTAAACTGTAATTAAGTAAACAGCACTACAAATGTAATACTAAGTTTTTAATTATGTATATGTTTGAAAGCAGCAAAAATAATATTGTTATTTCGACAGTTTACATTTAATTGATAGCTTTACTTACATGTTATATTACACTGATACACAATATATTTAATCTTTATTATAGTATATAAATAAATTATTCGCAATGAGTAGTTTACTTGAAGTGATGATAGATATAATAATATCATATAACTGATTTACTGATAAATATAAAATATTATCGTTGTAAATTAATGTGCAATTGATAATTGTAAATTTATACATTTGTGAATATAAATATACAAATGTATATTAGACTGTATATAAACTAATTAAAAATATTTTATGTGGTTAATGACATTTGTATATTTCATGTTTACGATTGTGAATACTTTATTATTCTTGTTTTTTCATGAATGTACATTTGTAAATATTCATATTAGGCACAAATGTAAATCATACTCACTTGTTTTAAGCTTGATTTTTGCGTTTCCCACCTACTACTCTTTTATAAATAAATTATCTCAACATTAATTTCACTTTTCTCAATCTCATAAATTTTATGGTAGCTATTTTATCTGTAAGCATTTTACTTAAAGCCATTATTTGTAAAAAAAATGACTGAGTCTCACACAGGAACAACTTATTTTTGAATTCTAAAGCAGTTAAAATTGAGAATTTTGATTCTAAATTATTGTTTTAGAATTACATATCATAAATATTAAATAACCTATAAAAAAATACATATTCGTATTAAACTCATGTTATGTCTATAGTGAGATCGGTTTTTTTAATTTCCTGTTCAGATGTTGTAGATGATATTTTTTGGCGATAAAAAGAATAATTACATTCAAAACTGGGATATCCTATATTTTCGGAATATCTTAACCTTTGACTTTAGCAGAAACAGATTCTTGCATTAAGTAACCGAAATATGGAAACAAAAAAAAGCCTATTCAACCGGTTTGAATGAGAAAAAAAATGATTCTTACATTTTAATGATTTTGCCTGAATAGATCATCAACCCATTCGTAACCTTAATAAAATAGATACCAGAAAAGATATTTCCAATGTCATCGAGTTGAAGGCTTCGGATTGAACCGTCGTTAAGCTGGCGCGAATAAACAGTTTTGCCTTGAATATTGAATATTTCAAGACTATATTTTCCATAAATAGAAACCGGAAAGACAATGGTTAGGTTGCCTTTAAATGGATTGGGATATACCAAAAGTTTATTATCAGCCGGTTTATTACCAAGTATATATGCCCTTTGATAATCAGGAATTCCCCAACCCATCAGTGTATCAGGATGAATTGCCTGGCTGGCTGTGGATTTAATGGCCTCAATGATCTGCATGTTATTCAGGTCAGGCAGTGCCTGCCACAGGCAGGCTGTCATACCGCAGATAATAGGAGACGAAAATGAAGTTCCGCTCCCACTTCCAAGGCCGCCGGGAGAAAAAATTGAAGCTCCAACACCTTGTGCTACAACAGTGGGTTTTATTCGCCCATCATATGTGGGACCGACAGAACTGAAAGAAGCTCTAATGCCAGTTGCATCTACAGCGCCTATTGTAAAAACGCTATCACCATCAGCAGGTGCTCCAATGTACTTCCATGTCGAATTCCCTGAGTTTCCTGCACTGTTTACAACCAATATCCCTTTCTCAGCAGCTTTTTCTGCCCCTTTAGTAACAACAGTTGTTTTTCCATCCATATCAGCATAGGTGTGATTAGTCGCCGGATCATCGAATGTGGTGTACCCTAATGAAGAATTAATCAGATCGGCGCCGATGCTGTCGGCGAACTCTGCTGCGCTTACCCAAAAATACTCTTCAAGAATTGATTCACTTTCAGCTACTTCGGAACGTAAAAGCCAGTAATCAGCTTTTGGGGCCGTACCAACCATTTGTCCATCGCTATATGCACCCATGCATGACAGCACACTTGTTCCGTGAGTAGCCATAGTTGTGGCATACACATTATTTCCGGGTTGGGCGAAATCGCGGGTACCTTTAATTTGATTATTTGCACGCAGGCTGTCGAAACATGTCATTACATCAGCAGAGTTAAACCCAGCGTCAATAACAGCAATAATCATTCCCTGGCCGCTAAATCCATTATTATGGAAATATTGACCGTTGAGCTGGTTTATCTGGTTATAAGCTGCTCCATAATCGTATGAATCAGTCGTATTATTTTTACGTATTTCATTAACCCATGGCTGCATTGATTCAGCTTTCAAAAATGGCTTTTCTGAAATTGTAAGAGAATGCTGTTTGGTATCATTATCATTAAGTATTTGAATTTGTGCAATAAAAGGGAATGCAGCAATTTTATCTGCCATATCAATATTTGCTTCAATAACAATTGTATTGAACCATCGGGAACGAGCCAGAATGGTGGCTCCGATTTTAATAACATCTTGTACATACTCCTCATTTACAGGTATATCCGACTGGTCAAAAGCGATTTTCTGTTTTATTCTACGCTCCGCTGATTTTTCGGTAAGATAGATTGATGGGTTCAATCCTGCATTTTTATTCACACCCTTGTCTGAAAAATAAATTATATATGTATTTAAACCTGGTTGTTGAGCAAAGAGGATCAATATAAAAAACAGTGAGGCTATTAATAATATGGGTTTCTTCATATTCATGTGGAATTCAATACAAATATAACAATCATTCAGTCTAATGTTTTTTGAAATTTGATATAACCTTCCCGAATTCTTACTCACATGTTGTTTGATCCTAAATACAGCAAATACTGGATGGTTTATTCATGTCTGCTTGATGTATATAGAATGTCAGGCGATGATCATTTTAAAATTGTAATTTTGTACCTTACATTACCTGATTTTTTATGCGTATAGACATTATAACTATATTTCCTGAAATGTTTGAAGGTCCGTTCAAACACTCCATGATAAAGCGAGCCCAATCCAAAGGCCTGGCTGAAATTCACATTCATAACCTGCGCGATTATTCCGACAATAAGCACCGTAAAGTTGACGACTATCCTTTTGGCGGTGACGCCGGTATGGTTATGATGATACAGCCGATTGCTTCATGTATAGATAAATTAAAGTCAGAAAGAAATTATGAAGATATCATTTTCATGACACCCGATGGTTTGATGTTCGATCAGCCCATGGCAAATAAGTTGTCGCTAGCTACCAATATCATTCTCATGTCTGGACATTATAAAGGAATTGACGAAAGACTTCGCGAGCATTATTTTACCAGTGAAATATCAATTGGAAATTACGTGCTCACTGGCGGTGAACTCGCTGCAGCCGTGGTGACAGATGCTGTAATACGCTTACTTCCGGGTGTTTTAAGTGACGAAACATCTGCTTTGTCCGATTCATTTCAGGATAATTTACTTTCACCGCCTGTATATACCAGGCCTTCTGATTATAAAGGCTGGAAGGTTCCTGATGTACTGATTTCGGGTAATGAAAAGGAAATAAAAAAATGGCAGTATGAAAAAGCGGTTGAGCGCACCAGATCACGCAGACCAGATATGCTTGATAAGTAAAAAGCCTTCGAATGGTAACATATACAAATCTTCTATTGTCAATTTCAAAATAATTTTGTAATTTAGCCAACACAAATCATTTAAAAATAAGGTATTATGGGATTATTAGACTCATTAAAAAAACTTTTTAGTACATCGAAAGATGTTACAGCTCATAAAGCTGCTGAATTGAAAGACGCAACAGTTCAAAAAGCTGCTGAGTTGAAAGATGCAACTTCTACTAAAGCAACTGAGCTTAAAGAAAAGGCTGCTCACGGTGTAGAAACAGCGAAGGAATACTCCAAAGATGTTGCTGAAAAACTTGAGGTTGTAGTTGATGATGTGAAAACTGCCGCTAAAGAAGCCACAGGGAAAGTGAAAGAATTCGGCGAAAATCTGAAAGATAAAGCTGAAGATGCCTACGAAAAATTTGACGATAAGGCTGCTGGGCTAGTTGACAAACTTGAAGAGAAAATCAGGGGTGCTGCAGAAACTCCTGCTGTTCCTGTTGTTGAAGAAGCGGCTACAGAAGCCGGATCAGCAAACGCGAAAACTGTGGATAGCCCTGAAGAAATTAAGGACCAGGCTAAGGATGCTCCTAAGAGTTAGAAAATAATACTTTTATGGACTCTTCTAAATCCCTGTGGATCAAAACCATGGGGATTATTTTTTCAGGTTATTATAGCAGATTGATATGGTTGTCAATATCATGAATGAGGGTTTCGGCATCCTCAAGACCCACTGAAAAGCGTATCAGTGTTGGAGGTAATACACTATCCAACCCTGGACGAACAAAGGCGGAAGAAGGAATTATCAAAGATTCAAATCCACCCCACGAAACTGCCATACGCCAATAAGTAAGACTATTACAGAATGCTTCTATTGCTTCAGGGGTTGAATCGACCTCAATCGTGAATAAACCTGACCCTTTCTTCATTTGAGCGCTTGCCAGGTTATATTGCTCGTTTTCTGCCAGAAAAGGGTAAAATATTCGAATTACTTTAGATTGAGTTTTTAAATATGAAATTACCTGTTGCGTTACACGACTTACGTGTTCCATTCTTACAGGCAGTGTTCGCAATCCACGCAATACAAGCCAGGCATTAAAAGGAGATAAAATTCCGCCAAGAGTGAGGAATTCATTGGCAAATATCTTTTCAATCATTTTCTTTGATCCACAACAAACTCCGGCAACCACATCGCTATGACCTCCCAAGTATTTTGAGGCGGTATGAACTACCAGGTCGATTCCCAGTTTAATAGGTTGCTGATACAGCGGAGTAGAAAAGCTGTTATCGATAATAGTAATTATTCCTTGTTGCCTGGCATATTCGCTTATAACTTTAAGATCCTGAATTTCAAATGTCCAGGAATTTGGACTTTCAAGATAGATAACGCTTGTTTCGGGTCGCACAGCATCAATGATAGCCTGTGTTGAACGGCCATCGACCATGGATACCTGAACTCCAAAACGAGGTAAAATATTGGTATTCAATAAAGTATTGGTCCATGTATAAGGATTTTGAACACAAACCAGGTGATCACCGGTTTTAATATTCGACAGGATTGCAGCTGAAATGGCAGCCATACCACTGCCAAATACCAGGGCTTCGTCAGCACCTTCGAGGGCGGCAAGTTTACGGCAAAGCAAATTGATCGTCGGGTTATTCCCACGCGAGTAAATCAAGTTTGCTCTTTCGTTTGAGATCGCATTCCGAAACTGATCAACAGTATTGAAGTAAAAATTGCTGGTTTGATAAATCGGGGGTGCCACCGGGTGGATTCCTTCGTTTTCATTTTCTCCCAGTATGTTGATGATATAGGAAATATTCATGCTATCGTCAGTCATAATATATTAATTAACAAATGTTTACATTGGTAAAAAAGGTAGTTGGAATTGGTGAGACAAATATAAAATTAATTAGTATTTTTGCAGCCTTAGTCTAATTATAAGGTTATCAACAATCTAATGTTAAAAAATCTGGGACAAACTTGTTTTATTTCAAATTTTTAACGTAAATTTGCACTCATTTTTGAGAAAAACGCATATCTAATACATAAACTAATGAGTAAGAAGGAGTTAATTCAGTACGTTGAAGAACATTTTGTAGCAAAGAGTGATTTACCGGCATTTAAAGCAGGCGATACGATTACGGTACACTACAAAATCAGAGAAGGTGAAAAAGAACGTATCCAGCTTTTCCAGGGGGTTGTTCTGCAGCGCTCAGGCGAAGGAGTTACTGAAACATTCACAATACGTAAGGTTTCAGGAACTATTGGTGTAGAGAGGATCATTCCCGTTTGCTCACCGTTTATTGATAAAATTGAAATCAACAAACGTGGTGCTGTTCGCCGCGCCAGGATTTTCTACCTTCGTGATCTTAAAGGCAAAAAAGCCCGCATCAAAGAAAAACGCAAATAAGCTCATCCTGAGTCAGATATATAAATTAGGTTGTCTTTTTCGAGACAGCCTTTTTTTGTTTATGCTTGAAAGGATGTTATTGGTGCTTGAAAATTAAACAGCTATCTTTTAAGAAGGTGGTTGTTTAATTGCAAAATTCTATTAATTTTATGCCAGATAAATAGCACAACTATATTTTATTGCGTTCTAAACAAAACATATGCAAGAAGGATTAATTCCAAATGTTTCGGTTGATTGTGTAGTGTTTGGATTTGATTTTACCAATCTGAATGTACTGTTGATAGAAAGAAACATGACTATTGACGGGACTGATTATGCCGATCTTAAGCTTCCGGGTGACTTAATGAGGCTTGATGAAGAATTGGATGCTTCTGCAGCTCGAATATTGAAAGAAAATACAGGTTTGAGCAATATTTACCTCAAACAGTTCAAATCGTTCGGATCTCCCGACAGGCTTAAAAAGAAACCGCGTGACATGGAATGGCTGCGCCAGATTGATCACCCCGAAGAGCAAGTGGTTACTATTGCATATTACTCCCTAATCGACATTTCGGAGAAGCGCAGTTCAGATTTAATTTTAGATGATAATGCCCGCTGGTATCCGGTTAATGAAGTGACGGACCTTGTAATGGATCATATGGATATTCTGAAGGAAGCCCTGGATCATCTTAGGGGCGAACTATTGAATAAACCCATCGGTTTTGAACTTTTGCCCGAGAAATTTACCCTTTCGCAAATGCAAAAACTTTATGAAGTAATTCTTGGCACTACCTTCGATAAGCGAAACTTCAGAAAGAAGATTCTGAGCATGAAATACTTGATTCCTTTAAACGAAAAACAGGTGGGCGTAGCTCATAAACCAGCACGGCTTTATATTTTTAGCCGCGAAGTTTACACTAAAACGAAGAAAGATAATTTTGATTTCTCAGTATAAATCAACTAATGAGTGTGAGAAGGACTAATATATTTCCAGAATTTTCATAGTTTTCCCTCTGAAGGTAAATGTATCGCCTGCTTTAAGATCTTTCATAGCGGTTGCAAGGGGAACTACCGGCGATATCACGTAATAAGTTTGATTTTCAATTACTAACTTTCCGATACCTATAAGAATAAAGATAGTTTGTGCGTCGAGCACCACCATGGCGCCGGATTCAGCAATTGTGGATTTATTATCAAATTTCACTTGACGCAGAAACCGCAACTCTTCATTCACTGCAGCCAATTGCTGGCCCAACATATCGCGTTTTCGCATTAGTTGAGTCCTGAACGAATCGTATCTATCCCTGGCGGGGCCATATTCATTTGCGCCTTTCTGAGCCTCATTCATAGCGGCAAGTGTATGGGCTTCTGATTCCTCTTTAATTTCGATACACCTGGCAAGTATTTTTTCTTTAATACCGGAATCTGTTGTCATTGTAAATTATATTGATATTGATATTGCTATTGTTTTTGCCTATTACTCGTAAAGATAATCAATTTCATATACAGTATCTTTGCCTGAAACTAATTTAAATAGATTTATTTGCTTTTACACTTATCATTATCCAAAAAGTAATCATGCTGATATTTTACAGGCCGTTTACAGATCCATACTTTAATATTGCTGCCGAAGAGTACTTTGTGAAGCATGCCAGCGAAGATATGATCATGATATGGATAAATGAACAATCGGTGATCATTGGGAAACATCAGAATGCTTTTGCAGAAATAAACTACCCTTATGTTCGCGCAAAACACATACCTGTTATCAGGCGTATCAGTGGCGGAGGAGCCGTGTACCACGACGAAGGGAATGTGAACTTTACGTTTATTTCAAAAACAGGAAAAACCAACCAGGTTGACTTTGGGCGGTTTACGAATATAATTGTAAAATTTATACATAGTCTTGGAATTGAAGTAAATATAAATAAACGAAACAGTCTTTTTGCAGGAAACCTGAAATTTTCGGGACATGCTGAGCATATATTTCACGATAAAGTTCTTCATCATGGAACGCTGCTTTTTGATACGGATCTTGATGCTTTAAAAAATAGTTTAATGCCTTTTAAAGAATTTCGGGGGAAAGCGATTCCTTCCTTTCGGAGTGATGTTGGCAATATTGCTCCCCTCCTACCCGAAAATATTGATATTCATCAGTTTATAAATAAATTAGTCGCCTGGTTGATTGAATATTATCCGGGGAGTAATTCATCTCACATGCATATTGATGAGTCAGATGCTATCAAACAGCTGTCAGTAACAAAATATAAAACCTGGGAATGGAATTTTGGCTATTCACCGGCTTACACATTCCAGGTAAATATACCTGTTGTAACTGGTTCATTATCAGTGATTATAAAAGTTGAAAATGGAAAAATTATAAAGGTTGAATTACCTATTAAAACCGAAAATAACATATTGTCGGGCACACTAAAGAGTATGGTTGGGTTATTGCACAGAGAAGAAGAAATTGAAAAATTTGTGGAAGAAAACAGAAGTATTTTTGAACATACAGGTATTGATACTGTTTCTTTTGCTGAATCATTTTTCAGGTAGAAAGTAGATATTCTAAAAAACATACTAACTTAAATTAACAGCTAATGCAAGCACAACCAATTTTTGACCGGCTATGGGCTGACTATATTTCCCAAAATCCTGAAGCAAAAAAAGTTTACGACAGTTTTACAGCCGAAGGCGAAAAAGTTGAGAATGACCATATTGCTTTCCGCACTTTTTTCGATACCCGGATTAATGTGGATGTTATGGCGCGTCCGTTTCTGGAAGCAGGTTATGTGCAGAAAGGATATTATATTTTTGAAGACAAACATCTTACTGCCAAGCATTATGAGCATAAAACCTTACCGAATGCACCACGGGTTTTCATCAGCCAGTTGATGACCGATTATTTCAGCCCGGAACTTCAATCAATTGTAAAACAATGCGCTGAGAGAGTACCCAATGAGCTTGTTTTCGGAAATGATTTAATATTTTCCGGTAATTTATGGGGACCGCCATCCTACGAAACTTATGAAATGTTACGCAAAGAATCAGAATATGCCGCCTGGCTTTATGTATATGGATTTGTCACCAATCATTTTACGGTAAGCATCAATTCGCTTAAGAAATTAAATACCATCCAGAAAGTAAATAATTTCCTGAAGGATAAGGGATTTGCACTTAACAGCTCAGGTGGAGAGATAAAAGGAACTCCTGAAGAATTGCTGGAACAATCGAGTACTAAAGCCGGATTTCTTCCTGTTCAATTCGTTGAAGGTACTTTTGAAGTGCCTTCGTGTTATTATGAATTTGCTATCAGGTACCCCGATACGGATGGAAAGCTATATTCCGGTTTTATAGCCAAATCAGCTGATAAAATCTTTGAAAGCACAGATTTCTATAAGAAATAAGAGAATCAACTTCTTTTTGAATCAAAGGCAGACAACTCTTTAATAGGCTATCTGCCTTTTTTATTTTATACAATACTATCAATTTCAGCGTATTGTAATTTTAAGTAAAAATACATTCCTTTTGTATTTTTATAACTCATGAACCTCTTTGCGAGGCTTCTGAAAAAGTCCCGGGAAATTAGTACTTTTGATTTCAAATTTCATTTACCAATGTCAAACACATTGAGATCCTTCATAATACTCATTTTAAGCAGTTTAAGTCTTATTTCCGCTTCAGCGCAGCATAATAATTTATTTGTAGGTCTCCGTTATGGCGCAGTACTACCTATGGGTGAATTTGCATCACACGAATTTGGGTATGGCGGTTATGCATTGCTTGGCAAAAGCATTGGCGCTGAAGCAGCATACTTTATCACCCCAAAACTTGGTTTTGGGGTGGACATATCTTCTGATATACTCGGCATGGCTGCAGTTTATTACGCCGACGACTATAAGCTAAGCGAGCCGGCATTCAGCGACGTTCAAATGCTTTCAGGCCCATACAAGCTCAGCACATACATGGGAGGAGCCTATTATAAAGTAACTTTAAGTCCCAAACTGCATTCAACTATTAAACTTATGGGTGGTCTGTTTAAAGGACGAACCCCGGATCAGTTTTTCGGTGTTAATTCTGATTTGGCAGGTAAAATTTATTTTTGGAAAACAGCTTCAAATGCTTCACGATTTTCTTTCCTGACGGGTGCATCCTTTGAATACAATCTTTTCGATCATGTCAGTTTGCTCCTGAAAGCTGATTTCACTTACGCTCAACTCGCTTTTAAGTATTCAAACGGAAGCTCGGGTTACACGGATCACTTGAATATGCCGGTTTTCAGGTTGCAACCCGGCATTAATATCATCTTCTAAAAGAATTATCGCAGGCTAATACTGTTTTACCTGATAAATACAGCTGTCACACCAATAAAAAGGCATTTAAAATCTCAATACACATGAAAAATATTAAGAAACATTATCATATAAAAGCTACGGCTGAAGATATCTTCACCGCTTTGACAAACCCGCTTACCATCGAGATATGGAGCGGTGCAACAGCTGTGATAGAACCGGTTGCCGGAACTGAATTTTCACTTTGGGATGGCGAAATCACGGGGATAAACATTGAAATTGAACCCGGAAAAAAAATAGTCCAGGAATGGTATTTTGAGGATGATGAAGGAATACCTGCTGAGTATAAATCAATCGTAACTATCAAATTACACGATGAAGGAAGTTCAACCGATGTTGAGCTACTGCATATTAACATTCCTGACGAAGCTTTTGATAATATAGTGGATGGATGGGATCGGTATTATTTCAAACCTTTGAAAGAATTGGTGGAAGAATAAAATGGAAATCAAAATAATTCCTCACAATAAACTTAGCGAACTGAAGTCAGCTTTTAAAGGTGAAGTATTCGCAGATGAATACACCTGTTTATTATATGCTACGGATGCTTCAGCTTATCGTCAAATTCCGCAGTTAGTCGTTCGTCCGGCAGATACGGACGATTTGAAAACACTGCTGGCTTTCGCCCGTAACATGAATACGTCCCTCATTCCGCGTGCTGCCGGTACTTCGCTTGCCGGGCAGGTTGTTGGAGGAGGAATTGTAGCCGATATTTCAAAGCATATGACCCGTGTGCTCGAGATTAATGCTGAAGAACATTGGGTGCGCGTTCAACCGGGAGTAGTTCTGGATGAATTGAATAAAAGTCTTGAACCTACCGGATTGTTTTTTGGCCCGGAGACATCCACTTCCAATCGTTGCTTGATGGGCGGAATGGTTGGGAACAATTCATGTGGTTCACATTCATTGGTTTACGGAAGCACCCGTGATCACACACTCGAAGTAAAAGCATTACTAAGCGATGGTTCAGAAGTAGTTTTCGGAAAACTTTCGAAGTCACAGTTTGAACAGAAGTGTTCACTCACTTCACTTGAAGGCGAAATTTACCGGAACATTTTACGTATTCTTGGTACTTCTGAAAACCAGGATGAAATCAGGGCGCAATTTCCCGACAAATCAATACATCGCAGAAATACCGGCTATGCTATCGATTTATTGCTTGAGAGTGAGCCATTTACGGAAACAACCGAAGAATTTAATTTTTGCAAATTAATTGCCGGTTCGGAAGGAACTTTATGTTTTATCACTGAAATAAAGCTGAACCTGGTTCCGCTTCCTCCAAAAGAAAAAGCGCTGATCTGCGTTCACTGCAATACTTTAGACGAAGCTTTTAAAGGGAATATTATTGCGCTGAAACACAACCCGGTAGCTATCGAGTTGATGGACCAGGTCATCCTCGAGCAAACCAAAGCCAATATCTCGCAACGCAAGAACCGGTTTTTCATCCAGGGAGACCCGGTTGCAATGCTTATTATTGAGCTGGCTGAAAATACAAAAGAAGAAATAGATCAGAAAGCAAAGGCTGTAATTAACGACCTGATGACTGCCGGTTATGGTTACCATTTCCCGCTTGTCTATAATCAGGATGTCAGCAAAGTTTGGGCGTTACGCAAAGCAGGGTTGGGTGTTTTATCAAATCTGCCAGGCGATGCCAAGCCCGTTGCAGTAATTGAAGATACTGCAGTTAATCCGGAGGTATTGCCCGATTATATGAACGATTTCAGGCAGATGCTTGTCGGGCTTAACCTGGATTGTGTGTATTATGCACACATTGCAACCGGCGAATTGCATTTGCGGCCGGTGCTCAACCTGAAGGATCCGAAAGATGTTGAACTTTTTCATACCGTTGCCTTTGAAACTGCAAAACTGGTTAAAAAGTACCATGGGTCGTTAAGTGGTGAACATGGTGATGGACGCCTCAGGGGTGAATTTATTCCGATGATGATTGGCGAACATAATTATTCGCTACTTCAAAGTATTAAGGACACCTGGGATCCGGATGGCCTGTTTAATCCGGGAAAGATAACCCGTACGCCACGGATGAACAGTAACCTGCGTTATGAATCAGGAAAAATTGTTATTGAACCCAAAACCGTGTTCGACTTTTCGGGAACTAAAGGATTGCTCAGGGCTGCTGAACAATGCAACGGCTCGGCCGATTGCAGGAAAAGTGCTGTTATAGGTGGCACCATGTGTCCAAGCTATATGGCAACGAAGGATGAAAACTCAACCACGCGTGCCAGGGCAAATATTTTACGCGAATTCCTGACGAATTCAGATAAAAAAAACCGTTTCGATCATAAGGAAATATACCAGGTAATGGATCTTTGCCTTTCGTGCAAAGGATGTAAAAGCGAATGCCCCAGCAATGTTGATATGGCAAGGTACAAAGCTGAGTTTCTTCAGCATTGGCACGATGCGAATGGCATTCCACTTCGTTCAAGGATCATTGCCAATATTTCGAAGCTCAACAAACTAGGAATGATGGTTCCTTCGGTATTTAACTTCTTTGTTACCAATGTATTTACTTCAGGGTTAATGAAAAAGGCATTGGGATTTGCTCCAAATCGAACTATTCCCACCCTTTATAAAATTACACTTCGTAACTGGGTAAAAAAACTTTCGTCAACACAGAACATCGAAATAAAAGGCAAAGTGTTCCTTTTTGCAGATGAATTCACGGATGTTAATGATGTTGAAATAGGAATCAAAGCAGTAAAACTACTAAACAAACTGGGATACAAAGTTGAAATCCCCGATCATGTTGAAAGTGGAAGAGCGTATTTATCGAAAGGGCTTGTCCGGACAGCCCAAAAGCTTGCCAAAGCTAATATCGCAAAACTACATTCTATTATAACTGAACAAACTCCGTTAATTGGCATTGAACCATCGGCCATATTGAGTTTTCGGGATGAGTACCCTGATTTGGCCGGGATTGAATTAAAAGCTCAGGCCTTAAAATTAGCTCCCAATTGCCTGATGTTTGATGAATTTATTATGCGTGAAGTACAAAAAAGCAATATTCTGGCATCACAATTTACAGATGCAACGCAACAGATTCGTTTGCATGGACATTGTCATCAGAAATCACTGGCAACAACCGGACCTACGAAAGAGATGCTTTCGTTACCAGCAAATTATTCTATTGATGAAATAAAATCAGGCTGTTGTGGTATGGCAGGCTCTTTTGGTTATGAAAAGGAACACTATGAGGTATCAATGAAAGTTGGCGAACTGGTATTGTTGCCAGAAGTGCGTAAAACACCGGAAGATTCAATTATTTCCGCTCCTGGTACGAGTTGTCGTCACCAGATCAAAGATGGCACAGGACGCACGGCAATGCATCCAATCGAAGTTCTTTATGATGCTATTCTTAAGTAATATTTCCAAAAATGGCTAGTAATTACAGTCCATTACAAGTTTTTAAATATTGTCCGAAATGCGGGAAACCCGGTTTTGCTTCTGATACTGATAAATCATTGAAATGCATCAGTTGCGGTTTCAGGTATTTTATTAATATGGCTGCGGCAGTTGCTGCCATCATTCTTAATGATAAAAACGAAATACTTTTTACGATTCGTAAACACGATCCTGCAGCCGGAATGCTTGATCTGCCAGGAGGATTTGTTGACCTTGGCGAAACTGCAGAGGATGCAATTGTTCGGGAGGTTTATGAAGAATTAAACCTAAGAATCATCAAAATGGAGTTTGTTGGAACTTTTACAAATAAATACATCTACGAGCAAATTGAATATCAGACGCTTGACTTTGTTTTTACCTGCATTGTTGAATCTTTTCAAAAACTACAAGTGGCTGATGATGTTTCAGGGTATGTTTTCAGGAATCCGCAAAGCGTGCGGAATGATGAGGTCGGATTGGAATCGATCAGGAAGATTGTAGCTCGTTCTGCTTCTTTAGCTGGGTGATATTTGCCAGGTTTATCAAAGCGATAATCCACCCTGTCCATATTAAAATCTTGGAAATCTTATGACAGGTGGTTTATAGCTTCTACCTTTAAAATTAATTTCCGCTATTGTTTAACCAACAATAAGGAATCCATCCAGTTTGTCATGGTATTAAACACAGTTTCCTGTTCAGGTTCGTTATGCAATTCGTGATAAGCATCATCGAACAATACAAGCATACACTTTTCTTTAAGCGGAGCGGCAAACTCAATACTACCCAAAGGAAAAGCAATAGCATCGGCTTTGCCATGCAACAATAAAAGTGGAAGAGAAAACCCGGCTGAATGCTGTAAAGTCCATTGGGCCGTATTGAGCATTATTTTACCAAAACCTAAGGAAACCTTATCATGCACAAGCGGGTCGTTGATATACTTATCAATTACCTTTTTATCATGAGATATGGCGTTAACTTCAAGTCCACTAGGGAGAGTGACTTTAGGTATTACAGCACCCAGAACTTTTGCAGCTAAAATCTTGGCCGGCTGCTTTTCCAGGGCAGTGCGCAATCCTGAACTTGTAGCAATTACACCTTTAACTTTCGGTTTACGTTTTAATCCATAATGCAACACAAGAATCCCACCCAAACTATGACCATACAATATAAGTGGTAGTCCCGGATACCGATCATTAGCCTTTTCAAGAAGTAAATCTATGTCATTCATAACTGCCTCGATAGAAGGTATATGCCCGCGCCTGCCCCCGGAACGACCGTGTCCGCGCAAATCAGCACCAAACAAAGCACATCCTTTATCGCTATATGCCTTAGCAACGTGCTCATAGCGCGACGTATGCTCACCCAGCCCATGCACGAGGCAAACTACTGCCTTTGGGGCACTATTTTCAGATTCCCACCCCTGAGCAAAAATATCAATCCCATCATTTGATTTCCAATTCGTTTCAAAATGTTGCATATCACTTTATTTTTAGGCAATAAATCCTGGTCATTCTAATTTTCCGGATAAAGTTATAATAATACAATATTAAGGATTTGTTGAATATGTATTGAAGGGATTAGGATAAAAATTTGTTATTAATTCTACTTTACTAAAATAAACAATAAACATTTAAGCCTTGCTAATGTAAAATATTATTAGTATAATTGCTTCATAATCATACTCTGATCATTTTTGATGATGAAGCAAAAGCGAACAGAGAGAAAAAATTTTGTTTTAAAAATCAGGGGCACATATTTTGATGAATGGGACTTTAATACGCTGATATACAGCAAGTATAATGATTTGTTCATGGTGTACAGAAAGAGTTGTACGCGTGTTGCAACAGAGTATTATTCAGGGCTTTTACAGTGCAAAAAGGGGCATACGAATATGGAACGGATGGTAGAAGAAGTAACGGATTCCGAATACAAACGATATATTCATTTTTTATCGGTGAGTAAATGGAGCTACGAAGACGTCAATCTTGTTACGATGAAGGAGGCTGATCAAGCCTTAAGAGAACAGAAGAAAAGAAGCGGACGGCCAACAGGGTTTACCATTGATGAAACCTCGCATTAAAAAAAAGGAAATAAATCTGTAGGGATGGAAATACGCAATGGTACATACTGTTACGGTTTGGCATTGGGATGGGAAAGAGAAGCAAGCTCAAAAGCGAACATTGGTTATTACCCGATCAGAGAAGACAAAATATTCGCTCAGTAAAGGAGTAAAAAAAAAGTAAACCAATAACGAATGGGCCTATTTTCAAGTTAGCCGATATTGGGTAGAACGTTGTTTTGATGACAGTAAAAACGAGTTGGGCATGTTTGGTTATCAAGTAACCGGATGGTTGGCCTGGCAACATCATATGGCCTTAGTAATGATGGCGGGATTCTATATCCTGTCACTAAAATTAGAGCAGCAAGACCAAATGCCGCTTCTGAGTGTTAGGGATGCTAGATTGTTAGTTATCGCTATTAACTTTGCCACACAAAAAGAAGTTGACCTTTGCATGGAGCATATCCAGGTAAGGCATAGGCAGAGACAGGCGGATATTGACAGGCATTACAAGTGAAATCTATTTTAGTAAAGTAGAAGTAATATTAATCATATTATAAATTTTCAGCTTCAACATCCTATTTTTATGGTATTGATTGCAACAGCAACTGTTTTAACAGGAGTACTATGTAGGAACCACTGCTAAAACGGATATTTTAATCCGGAAATATTTACCCTTTATAAACTGGTAGCCAAATCCCGTTCACTCATCATGCTCGAATATCTCTCAATCATTCTCGGCTTCATCACCGGTGGAGGTATCTCTACCCTCATTTCTCTTCGCTACATCCGCAACGTCGGCAAAATAGACTACACCGAAAAAGCCATCACGTTCATCGAAAAACAATACGATGATGTCCTGGCTAAAAATAAGGAACTCCATGAAAGGGTAACTGCACTGGAAAAACTTATACCGTTGGTATGTTTCAAGCTTGATTGTGAGCATCGTTAAAAACAAGATTTCTCATAATTAAAAGATACTTTTAACCTCTCAGTTTATATGAACACAACCAATTATGAATCATTTCATAGAATATCAATTATTTAGAGCCATTCAAATGTTTGTATAAATGTTTGTATATAAGCGAAAAAGCACCTACAAATCTAATTGTAAGTGCTTCATTTTCAGTGACCCCGGAAGGATTACAATTATGTCCGTCTTTTCCAGTTATAGTCTTTTATAATACTGTATATCAATCATATATAATTTTGACTAAGCCAACAAAAGCCACAAAATTTCATGGTTTTACAAAAATGTTTCCCACTATGTTTCCCCAGTATTAAAATATTTTGTACCTTTATGCTATACTTAAAAACATAGCTATGGCAACAGTTACAGTAATTCTAAGAACGGATCGCATCAATAAAAAAGGTGAAGCTCCAATCAATCTTTGCATCATCAAAGATAGGAAATATAAAAAGATTCCGACACATGTTAAAATCGATCCCAAGTTCTGGGATCCAAAAAAGGCTTTAATTAAAAAAGGTTGCCCTAACTGGCAACGCCTGAATAAGTACATCTACAAGCAAAAGGATGATCTGGAAGCAGGTGTTCTTGATGGCGAAACCAAAATAAAGTCGCTTACAGTTAAAGATCTTAAAAACTTAATTTATGGACCCGAACCAACTGACTTTTTTAAGTTTGCTGATCAAGCATGCGAAGCATACCTCCGGGCTGGACAGGTTGGGACATATGACAAGAACAAATCTATAATAAAAAAGATTAAAGACTTCGTTGAAGAAAAGCCCTTGAACTTCCAGGATATTGACGTTGACTTCCTGACGAGATATGAAATTGATTGCCAGGTGGAACTCAAGAATAAAGTCAATACCATCAATAAGGATATGAAATTCATCCGTAAACTCTTTAATGATGCTTATCGTATGGATCTGATTGAGCACAAAGAGATTCCTTTCAACAAGTTCAAATTGAAGACTGAGAAAACTCATAGGGAGTACCTGAGCGAAGATGAATTGGCCGCATTCGAAAAAGTCAAAACCAACCCTGGTACTCGTCTCGAATTGCACAAGGATATGTTTGTTTTTGCTTCTTATGCTGGTGGCCTCAGAGTATCCGATGTGTTAAAATTAACCTGGGCTAATTTTGACGGGGAAAACATACATGTTTCTGTCCAGAAAACAAAAGCACAGCTTTCTTTCCTTCTCCCGGATAAGGCAATTGAAATAATCAATAAATACAAGACTGAACAAACTACCGCAACCGATTACATCTTTCCGATGTTAAGCAATGATCTCAAACGCGATGATATCATTGTGATGGACAATGAGATTTCAACGGCCACCGCATATATTAATAAGAACCTGAAGACCTTGGCATCAAATGCCGGAATTACTAAAAATGTAAGCTTCCACATCAGCCGCCATACTTGGGCAACCAGGGCTCTTACCAAGGGAATCAGCATCGACAAGGTCTCAAAGATACTCGGCCATGCTGATATTTCCGAAACTCAGATCTATGCCAAGATCATAAATGAAGAGCTCAATAAGGCGATGCAGGTCTTTAATGAAAAGAAACCCGACCCGGAATCTCCGGCTGCGGAAAGATCCGCTGTAAAATAAAAATCAGGATATTGGCATAATCAGCATGGATATAACATAAATTTATTAACAACGTAAGTGCTTCAGGCTTTTTCATTAACAAGACTGTGTTGATATCTTTTTCTTGTTGTCGCTGTTAGACTTTTCATGTCTTCTATTTACTTTTACAATAATTGTAAATAATTCTTAAACGAATTGTAAGAGCGTGTTTTTCAATTAGTTTTCATA
This sequence comes from Lentimicrobiaceae bacterium, assembly GCA_041660125.1. GTDB lineage: Bacteria > Bacteroidota > Bacteroidia > Bacteroidales > UBA4417 > UBA4417. The sequence goes on along the minus strand of JBAZWY010000023.1, from coordinate 17,748 downwards.
TCTGGAAAACTCTATTCTTTAACAATCCTATTAAATGCAAAAAATGATTTTTATCGAACAACGTTTATACACGCTATTGCTCACACGCTATGGACTTCCAATTCGACAGCATAAAACCGGTTCCCTTTCCGGAGTACAAAGCCGTACTCTCAGATCCGGCTAATGCCAGCGAATTTGATATAGTCATTGATGGTGAAAGCTCCCTGGAAGCTTATTGCACGAGTCTATTCCAAAAAGTTTACAAAATTGAATTTTCTGAGATTCCTTCCTTTCTAAAATACCAGTGCCTGCTCTACAAAGACACTCTTACCTGGCTAGATAATTTAGAGCAACTTATCAAGGCTCATATAGAGTTGTTTGATACAAAACTTCAGGTGCAAAGGAAAATAATGTTTACCGCACTTATTGATCTTCAAAGGGAAAATCTCCGACCTCAAAAAGAATTCGTACCGAAACTAAAACGTTCACGAAACAAGCCGAACTGTTATTCTGATGACAAATCATTCTGTTTTGAAGAGGACTTGGCCTATATTGATACATTAGAAACCACTACTGAAAAAATTCGTTATCTTAATTCACAGATTGCCGACTACACGCTCTTTCTACCTGAATATGAAAGTAATCAGCTTAGAAAATTTGATGAGCAGTGTAAAGTCAAAATTAATCACCTCTTAAATGATGAAAAATTGCAAAAACAAATAGAAGCCGAGAAGCAAACTAAAATAGATCCAATTGTTAAAAATCCGATTAATGCCGAACTGAAGGCCATCTGTTATGCATTTGTTCAATTGAAGCAGAGAAAAGGGAAAGATGGCAAGCCGCTTCTTGATTGGACAACAAAGCAAATTGTTGATTATATCTGCAATACTCTTTGTGAACCGGATGGCACTTCATTTAATCCAGCCACCGTTAGGACCTATCTTAGCCCAAATAATTTATACGGTCGGCCTAAAAAAGATGACGAAATCGATTTTGAAGGTCTGAATTTGTAACAGTTACAAAATATTATATAACTTTTTGTAATCACTTCAATGTTTGAATTATAGTATTGATTTTCTGTAACTTAAATAGTGCATTAAGTCTTATTTTATCTTGATATCAGTTATTATTTTTGTATTGTAATAAAAAAGTTACATCAAAATCGTATAACTTTTACTTTAAAAATCGAAAGTTACATGGTTTTTCACAAAAGCAAAAAGTGAACACTTTATAACTTATTGACATTATTAATCTTACAAAAAATCGAGTTATTCTAACTCGATTGTAACAGTACAACTGATTTTTTGTATATTCTTTTGCTTCCTAAACTTTTAAAAACACAAAAGCTATGGAAGCAATTTTCATGACACCCGAACAGTACCAGAAACTTCTGGAAAAAATCGAAGAAATCAATCTTCGCTTGCAACCCTCATCCAAAAGCATCAGGGATCTGATAATCGACAACGACGATTTCATTTCCACGATGAAAATCCACTCACGCACTGCACAACGCTGGCGCGACGAAGGTAAAATTTCATATTCCCAGGTTGGAGCAAAAATCTATTACACACAGGATGACATTGAATCATTCCTCCGGAACCATTACAATGAAGCCTTTGCCAACCGTGGCAAAGCTCGGCTACAAACCAGGGTTAGAAGATCTAAATCATCCTGATTAGATAAACTTCAGCCTCCGATTTTTTTCACCACAAGTTTTCCGCCTGAGTTGGTTCTGAATTAAATTTCATTCCTTTCTCAGACGGCTTTTTACCTTATTTCTAAATTTTACTTAATTCCGAATTCGCACATCCGAAATCTGAAATCCCATGAACCTCTCCATATTTCAAAACTTCACCACCATCACCGAAAATAAGTCCTTCGCCGATATTCTTACTGATATCAAAACCGGCAAGTACCGCGGACCGGTTACGTATATCCGGAAGTGTCTGCAGGAGCAAAAACTTGAATCGTACGAGAAAGCAAAGAAAGGTCTCCTTGCTTTCACTCCATCAGGTCAATTCGAAGGTGGCCGCAACCAGGAGACTCTTAAAAAGTATTCAGGCATAATTGTCCTGGACTTCGACAAGCTCAGTCCGGAACAATTAAAAAAATGCCGTGAATCGGTCATGGACGATTCTTTCACTTTGGCAGTATTCATCAGCCCATCAGGTAACGGCCTAAAAGTTTTTGTTCAAACTCAGGCAACACCTTCAACTCACAAGAATACTTTTCTGCATGTCCAAGCCTACTTTGAATCCCTCTCCGGTTTGTCTATCGACAAATCCGGTAAGGATTATACCCGGCTTTGCTTCATGTCTCTTGATCCTGATCTTTACCACAACCCCAATTCACAAGTTTTCACAAATACCCATAATCGCAAAACAGTGATCGAAGAGTCACTCCCTCTCCCAGCGGAGAGGGAGCCGGAGGGTGAGGTCAATCCTAAAACAATTCCACAGCAAGATTATCTGAAAATCTACCACGATTCCATCAAACTCACAGTAAACAAAGAATCTTTCACCTCCGGCAATCGTAACAACTTTGTCCACCAACTTGCATGTAACCTTAACCGCAAAGGTGTACCGTTCGCTGCAGCTCTCGGCTTTATCCTGGCCGATTATAATTTTGATGAGAAAGAAGTCATGGCCGCTGTAAACAGCGCCTATAAGAACACCTCTGAACATGCCATAAAACGTGAAGCAGAGTCACTCCCTCTCCTCAAGGAGAGGGAGCCGGAGGGTGAGGTCCCCGACGACGAAGAACCCAGAAAACGCATCCCCGCCATCGACCGTGTCGAAAATTTCCTTCTCCTCAAATACCGTTTTCGTAACAACACAATCACTGGTCGGCTGGAGTATCGTTTTATTACTAAAAAAGTCTGGCACCAGATGAACGATTATATTGAGAACTCAATGCTCCGTGAATTGCTCAAAAACAAAGTCAGGACTAACATGGGAGGTCTGCGGAATCTGCTTTATTCCGACTTCTGCGAGCTCTATAATCCATTTTCAACCTACTTCGAAAGCCTTCCTGACTGGGATGAGCAAACCGACTATATTGCCCAGCTTGCTGAAACTATCACAACCACCCATCAGGAACTTTGGCATACCTGCTTCAAAAAATGGTTAGTTGCCATGGTTGGTTGTGTCCTGGACGAACACACAATCAACCAGACAGTAATTGTCTTTTCCGGCAAGCAAGGTGTTGGTAAAACAACCTGGATGGAAAACCTTATTCCTGTGGAACTGAAACAATACCTGTTCTCCGGCACCATCAATCCTAACAACAAGGATACGCTGATCCATCTTTCCGAATGCATGTTGATCAACCTCGATGAGCTTGAAAACCTAAACCGAACCGAAATTGGAAGCCTAAAAGAATTGATCACCAAAACCCACATCCGCATTCGCCGGGCTTATGGTCACAACAACGAAACCCTTCCACGCTGTGCCAGCTTCGCCGGTAGTGTAAACACTGCTCAATTTCTTAACGATACAACTGGTTCCCGCCGCTTCCTCTCTTTTGAGGTCCTTGAAATCAATTACCACCACAGCATTGTTCTAAATGATGTTTATTCTCAGGCTTTGCATCTCTACAAAAATGATTTCCGGTATTGGTTCAACCGTGACGAAATCACAGCCATAAATGAGAACAATGAACAATATCAACTCCGGTCGCCCGAAGAAGAATTACTTCTCACCTGGTTCGAAGTATGCTCCAAAGAAGAAGCAAATGTTTTTCTTAACGCTTCTCAAATCGCTGCCAAGCTTGCAGATAAAGCCAAGATCAATATTACAGATGGCACAGTTAATAAAATCGGCAAAGCGCTCACCAAGCATAAATTCCTAAAATTGAAAAATCATGGCATTCGCTCCTATGCTCTCCGGGAACTTACCTGGGAGGAAGTCGATCTAAAAAACCGGCATCATGAAGATCCTGAAAACGAAACAGCGTCGCCAGCATTTAAACCAGAAATTCCAATTCCTTTCCAGCCAGTTCAATCCGATCTTCCATTCTGAACAATAAATCTCCCTCAGTTGACTGATGAAGGTTTTTGTTGTCATGTAATATACAGAATATCAATTTGTAACGTTCAAAATATCATTCTGTTTTACTGTTTTTAAATCGGGGGGCAAGGGGGGCAGGCAAAAATACACTAAACATTTTTAACTTTTTAGTTTTTCCCTTCGCAAACCTTTATCCCCGTAGTGATACAGAAGAAAAAATTAAGAAAACACGTGCAGCTTAAATTTTCCTCAGCTAATGCCCGTCAGCGTATGCGTTCAGAAGTTTATTTTGAAAATTTCATAAATCTTTTACCCAAAAGTGCCTGCCCCCCTTACCCCCCGTTTTTATTTAGGTGAGTTCTAAAAATTCGATTTTCATATAAATTTGACACTAGAGATTAAAATGAAGTACTCTGGGTTTAGCTTCAGTTGAAAAGATCAATTGCTTTTCCTACTAAACCCCATTAATTTCCTTCAAAATAACTTGCGTTTATGATTTTATGGCGTTGAATTTTAATTAGTTACATTGTAGCCTTTTAATTTGTTCAAATCTGAATAAGTTATAGGTCAAATTGATTAATCCGATTATTCCGCTTGCCCTGACTATTCCGACACATCTAAGATATAACCCATTCATGCTTTGCTCCATAAATCCAAATACATGTTCGACCCGTACTCTTGTTTTTGATTTTATCTTGTTATTTGCATTTTGTACTGCTGTAAGCGGGCGGTTGCGATAACCCTTTTCATGTACTTCGTTCTTCATCTCGTGTTTGGATATCACATTTTCTTGATCTTCACCTGTATAGGCACTATCTGCATAAAGTGGCTGGTCTTTATCTTTTTCATTCAATAATGCGTCAAGAGCTTGCGAATCGTGAACCGAAGCATCTGTAACTATGTAAGTATTAATGAATTTGCTTTTTGCATCAACTTTTGCATGATTCTTATAACCATAATAGTTCTCGTTGTTTTTCTTAGTCCAACGGGCATCTATATCCTTATGGCTTTTCTTATGGGGCTTCTCATTCCACAAATCTTTGCCCTGGCCGTCTTTTATCTGTTGATTCTCTTCCCGCGTGTTACGCTGGCGTGGAGCTATGGTAAAACTTGCATCTATAATTTGTCCTTCGTTGAATATCAATCCATTAGATTCTAAATACCCGATAAATTGACCAAACAATTCATCCACAAGACCGGTTTTAGTCATTTGCTCCCGAAATGCCCAAACGGTTTTCTCATCCGGTACCTTATCGCCTGTTTCCAAGCCAAGAAACCGTTTGAAACTTGTACGGTCAATAATTTGGTATTCAACTTGTTTGTCGCCAAGGCCATAATATCGTTGCAGTAATAAAATCTTAAACATCAGCACAACATCGAAAGGTTTAGCTCCTGCATTATTCTTTTTGTTTCTATTTAAAAGTTTACCTTCAAGCAATGGCCTAAACATTTCAAAATCAAGCACTTTACTTATTGCTTCTAACGGATTACCCATGCTTGAAAGTTGCTCGTTATTGAATTGCTCATCAAAAAGCCCCTTGTTGCCTCGTGTTTTGTACATTTGCTTTTGCATTGCTTATAACCCTTATGTTTTCACTACAAATATAAGGTTATTAATCTGATTAATAATGTATTAAATTATAGAACTCCCCTTTAGCGATTTTTCTCAATTTTCATCCATCGCTCAACCCGATAATCGGTAAAATCTATGTCCACTTCACCTGGTCAATCAAATGTTTTCTTAAGTTTGATGTCAATAACACAATTTTATCAGACCTTTACAACCAAACTCGCAAAATTGTCATTAATATCATGTGTTATCAAGTGATTTACATTCGGAAATATTCAAATAAATTATGATTGAATTACAAGGTATCCGTAAATATATAACCAGCGACCTGAACGAAGATGCTAAAAGGCCTTTGATCTATCCACTGTTTAAAAAGCTGTTTGCTGACAAGTTTAAAATTGAATCCGATGCTGAAGGTGCTGATACTTACATAAAAGGTGAATTATTAGTTGAGCTCAAATCGAAATACGAACAATGGATCGAAGGTTTTTACCAGGCATTGCATTATTCAAAAAAGGGACTGAGTTTCACTACCGTTTGTGTTATAACCAAAAATTTTATCGGGCTTTGGAAGTTTAACGATCTGCCCGACTTTGTAAGAAAACATGTTGCTGCTGCCGATGCGCAAAAAGCTCCCAATGAAATAGGAAATATCAACGCCCGTAAAACGACTAAATCCGAAGCCATTCAAATTCTGAAAACTGCTTTTTTCAGGATAAATATCAGGGAATACGACGACCTTTTTTCGCACGAGCGAAGTATCGATGTCGATCTGTTCGAGTTTCTGAAAGTGCTGAAGAACCTTGATAGCAACCGCATTCAGATCAACACTTACGACTTTATCAATCATATTGAATCACTCAAAAAGTTCTACGATAATCCTATTGATGCGGTACATTGCTTTTATGCCATTGTCGGTTTCTGGGATGTTACTTCCATCGTGGTTGATAATGACGAGGACGACAGTGATGTGCAGGTGGTAAGCAACAAAACTGGCAGGATAAGCGAACAGATCAGGATTAAGCCAAAGCATAAACCCGAGTTTAAGAAATTCGTCGAAAGCCATTACATCTTCACAAATGAAGGTTCAGGTTTGACTGTTGATTATTACTTCAGCCGTTTCGACGAGGTAATAAGCCGCATTAACCCGGAGTATGCCAAACAGCATGGCATATTTTTTACCGATATCAACCTGAGCAAGTTTGCGTTATGGTTTGTTCGCGAAAACTTTGAGAAAAACCTGAGTGACAGGTATATTGTTTTCGACCCGGCAGGTGGTTCAGGCAACCTGGTAACCAGTTGGCGTGGCCACCTGAAGCATAAAATCGTTTCGGAACTTCAACCCGATTTGCTCCGTACCATCGAGCGCCGGATGCGCCTTACTGTGCAGGATGATGACGAATTGCTACAGGCAGGTTTCACCATTATACCACGTACCGCCGACAACAAAGGGCTGAACTTTATCGATCGTTCCGCTAAATCGTATATTGACGAATTGAAAAGGGTATTGGCCGAAAAGAATATGAGCCTCGATAAGCCTATTGCCTTCCTGCTTAATCCTCCTTATAAAAATACCGACGAAAAAGTTGAAGCCCGCGAAAATGCCAATGCCGAATATGAAATTGATAAAGATATTTTAGCACTCACCGGCGAAGATGCAGGCAAGGAGCGTTACCTCGCTTTCCTGGCACAAATTATCAATATTTCGAAGCTTCAATATGCCGAAAACAGTGAGCTGAAACCGCTGCTGATGATATTTACCCCAACATCATGGCTGATTCCACGCCCGACTTATGTTGGTTTTAGGAATGAATTCGACAAGCATTTCAAGTACGAAAATGGCTTTATAATCACCAGCAAAGAGTTCTTTAAGCTCGATGGCAAATGGCCACTTGCTTTTACCATCTGGACCTACAATTACAACGAGAAGGGAAACAATAACAATATCCGGGTTAAAGATTTTACATACTTCGAGAAAAAGGATTTAGCTATAAACTGGAATTCAACTCTCGAAGAGATTGATAAGAATCTGAAGCCAATCCTAAGGGATTCAAAAAGCATTAGTCTTGACAATAGCAAAGGAGATATTCGTTTGTTACTACCAAATATTGTTACTGAGAGAGGTAAAAGTATCAGACAGACACGATATGATTATAGTGTAGCAAAAAATGAAAATGATTTTGACAAATTGGTAAGTGGTTTCCCAGCAAAAGATATTGTTGATCATTTTGAACTAAGGAGAAAATGCGGTAATTCCGACGGCTCTTATATTGGCTTTATGGATGACTGCACACCAGTCAGGATAAAACAAGATTCACTGAATAGAATGTCAAATTTACCTGATAGAGTTTGGTTCAGGTTGGATAATGATTTCAAAGGAATCAATAAAACCAAAGTGTTTAATGGTGCTGCTGATAACAGGAGCTATTGCGCTTATGATCTTCCATCTGCAAAAGCAACCTTTAGCTGGTTTGCAATTACAAAAGTTTTGAATGGCAAATATCCTGTCTGGGCCAACCAATATGATATATGGGCTCCAAAAATCAGTAAAGACAAAGAGCAATATTTTTATTCCTTATGTTTTGCCTTTGCCCTGACCGAAAACCGTTGTGTGGTAACACGTTTCGAAAAAGACAATCCGGTTGTCGGCGCTTCGGAGGTAATGGTTGATAATCCGTTGTCGCCTTTAAATCCTGATAGTTTCTGGAATACGACTTTGCAAAAAGAGATTGTTTCGCAGCCATCCTTAGCCATGGATCTGGTTGAGTTAATCAGGAACCTGTACAGGACTTTTGCCTCAAAGTATTGCCAGTCGGGCATTATACGCAACATAGGTTTGCATAATGAAGCCTATTTCAGGTATTTTGATTATCCCGATTTCCTGACACCAAACTCCGGCCTGATACAAATCCGTAAATATGCCGAACTCAATAACAAAGAAGACCTGAACGAGCAGTTCAGGCTGATATCCGAAAAAACGAAAGAGGTGAAAGAAGAGATTTACCGGTTGCTGGTTGATGAGTTCAGGTATTTTGAATAAATTTGAAACTCTTCGCCCGGCTGAAAACACCCGAAACAGTTAAAATAAGATCAAAAAAATGTAAACAATTGCATTATGACCATCGACGACATTAAAACACTATTGCATAAAGGAGAGGATATTCAAACAGAATACAAGGAAGCCGTTGATTCTGTTCCTTCAAGTTTTTATGAAACGGTGGCTTCGTTCAGCAATACTGATGGAGGGACAATTCTGTTAGGAGTTACTGACGATGGTTTAGTAAGCGGCATAAATCCTGCTTCTGAAATTAAGATCAAGAAAGACATTATCACAGCTTTAAACTCCCCGGATTGCATCAACCCGCCGGTGTCTATCGAACCCTTTTCAATTAGCCTTCCTGACGGGTTGGTTATGGTAGTGCAAATACCTGTAAGCAGCCAGGTACATCAATATCATGATCGGATTTACCGCCGATCTTTCGAAAGTGATCTTGATATTACGGATGACCAGGTCCAGGTGAGTGATATGTTTTTGCGTAAACGCAACTTTTTCACCGAAGCTCAGATCATTCCTCATTTGTCGTTTACCGATCTGGATGCAAGCCTTTTCGAAAAAGCCAGAACCATCATTCGGAATGTTAGAGGTGATCATCCCTGGTTGCTTGTCAATGAAGAACAAATGCTTCGCGAAGCTTCTTTATGGAGGAAAGATTTTTATTCAAATCAACAAGGGTTGACAATGGCAGCTGCCCTGTTATTTGGAACTGAAGCTACCATTCAAAGCCTGCTACCCGCTTATAAGGTCGAGGTAATGGTACGTGTTGAAAATACCGACCGTTGGGACGATCGCTTAACTTTACGTAAGAACCTTATCGACACATACCTTGAAATAAAACAGTTCATATACAAGTATCTGCCCGAAAAATTTTATACCGAAAAGGACCAGCGTATTGATCTGCGCGATAAGATATTCCGTGAAGTTATCGGCAATGCTATTATTCACCGCGAATATACAAGTGCATACTCAACTGATATAATCATTTCCGACTCCGAAGTCCGTATTACCAATCCTAATAAGCCGTTGTTTCATGGCCTGATTGATCCGCTCAGCTTTAATCCGTATGCCAAGAACCCAAACATCCGAAAATTTTTCACGGCATTAGGATGGGCTGACGAAATTGGGTCAGGCATCAGGAACACTAACAAATATTTGCCACTTTATATCACTGGGGTGAAACCGGTCTTTTCGGAAAATGATACATTCCTCACCATCATACCGTTACAATTTGTCACTTTACTTTCATATGCCGAACAATTTCAGCAATGGCTGGGCTTACCTTCTGATGCATTACCCCATCTGAAAAAAGGTTTAACGAACATTGCTCTGCCAACTTCTCTTAATGAAGCATCCTGGCAGATAGTATTATTCCAATTGGTACCAGGCTGGCACGATAAAGGTACCAAGCAGCCTGTTTTGGATTGGCCTGTTAACCATCCTTTTACAAAATCTTTTACTTCTAAACCAGTTGTTACACAACATAAAGGTACCAACCTTGCTAAAGATGTAAGTAATGCTTCTGATGCTAATAGTACCAACCTTCTAATTAATGCTACTACTGATATTCAATTACTTATTAATGAAGGAGAGAAAAAGGTACCAACCTGGCACGAAATAAGTACCAACTTCCTGCATAAAAAGGTTATTTACCTGCTGTCAATTCTTGCGCTATGTTCCGAACCTATTAGCCTGAATGCTCTCATGCATTTTATGGACTATGCGAACCGCAAAACATTTCGCGACAATTACCTAACCCCATTACGTCAGGCTGGGCTTATCAATATGACAGAAATAAAGAACGATCCTGAACAGAAATATTTTCTTTCCGAATCAGGCAAAGCTTTCCTTGGAGGATTAAAACAATAGAAAGGCATTCATTTTTATGCAAAGATTTTAATATTACCTGCACACACATTTTGCTGACAGCGTCTGCAAAATTGAAAATTATAGAAATTGAGCTATCTTGTATAAGTAAAATAATTTCAATTCCTTCTGGATCATGTTTCTCCGCGATTTTCAGGAACTGGCTTCACACTACCAGGAAGGTATGAAGAAAATTAAATACCGCAACACATGGGTAAAAGTTCAAAAAGATGATTTGCAACTCAAACTTACACAAGCCAGGGGAAATTATGACCTGTACTTTAATGAGGCAGGTTATTTATTCCAGTGTGTACACTTCGATGAGTACAAAAATTCTCGTATCAAATACAATTTTGATAGGTCCAACAGGCTCGTGAGTGCAATTGAAGTCTCACCTGTAAATAATGAATTTCGGGAAATTTATGAATTAACATACGACGATCAGGGCCGGTTAGCTACTGAAACATGTCGCACTTTTCAAAGTGAAGATGAACCTATGAAATCATTTTATTACATCCACAAATATATTGATAACATGGACATTATTTCAGCTTTCATAAATGATGAAGATGAATCCTGTTATGAAATGCGTCATACATACGATAAAAATCATAATCTTATTGAAATGAAAGGTTTTTTTCGCAATCATGAGATGGAAGGCTGGTCCAAATTTAAATACGACAAGCAAGGTAATTTAATAAAGCAAATGCATTTAGACGGTCGTGGCCGTACATTTAAAACATTGAATTTTCGTCCACCTTTTTTAAAAGGTACTGGAGCACCGTTTACATGCGTCACACTTAAAGAGACCTACACTATTGATCATAAATATTCCTTCAACGAAGAAGGTCATTGGATTCAAAAGGTATTTCTTAACAATAACGAAATGACAACTTTCTGTACCCGTGATATAGAATACTATTGAGCCATTCTTGCTTAATTTGATAATTCCATCCTTAGAAAGTTTTATCTCTCCACAGGCTGTTGTGGATGGTTCCAGGGGCGCATTTTTTGTCACTGTAATTTGAATTAGCTACCACTTTATCTGACAGTCAGGGATTAAACTAACTTTGAATTACAAATAAAAAAGAAGTTTAACCCCTAAAAACTGTCAGACATGACTACAGAAGTAAAATTATTCAAAAACAAGTTAGGTTTACTCAACCTTTCTGAACTATTAGTTAGCCAGGCAATTGAAGCCTTTTAGGCCAATTTGGAAGATAAAAATGAACTTCGTATACTTATCCTTGAGTCAAAAGGGATAGTTGCCGGTCATATTTACGATCAGCTTCGCACTCATAGCCGAATCCTTGAACCGGAATTCATTGAGCCAATTGAAAATGAGGTCTCAAAAACGGTTGTAAAACTTGATGAATAATTATTATTTATAATCAAAATAAATTACATAAGGGCGAATATAATAAGCAAATTTATTTTATATCTTTGATAGTGTAAAACATAAGTACTTGTTTCTAAGAGAATTCTATTTTTAATTTAATGTATGTTGCATCTAAAAAATACTATCATGAAGAATTTTATGAATATTAAATTAAGCATTAGGCTAATTCCTATAATTGAAACCACCCAAGATTTTTATCACTCAGAATAAATCAATAAAAGCAAATTCAGCATGGAATTGCTTTTATAGTGTGATTAGGCAGAGGTTGAGACTCAGTTAAAGCGAAGTCAATTTGGACACGCTGTTTTCTTATCCAGTATTTTGAACTGGAGACCAGAAACCATTTTTAAACGGGGCGGCACCGAAAAGCCATAAGAGTAGGACGAAATAAAAAATAAAAAAATGAATACGACAAAAATTACGTCAGATCAATTACACTGTCCAAAGTGTGGAACAGTAATTCCTAAAGGTCAAACAAAGTGTCCAAATCCAAATTGCCCGACCAACAGACCGATTCGTAGTATAACTGGTATAAAATAACCTTCACTGCGGGGATGAGTGGCGGGGATTTCTTTTGTTGATTGTACCGGGACGTGGCTAAATGGAAGAGATGCAACAGGGGGCAAACCCTGGCATTTTCTCCTCATCCTATACGATACTGTAATGCAAACATCAAACTTTGAGTATTTTGTGAATCACTTATAGTACTTTATAAATGAGATAAAAAATGAATAATTCAAACACTAAATATATCTGATTTTGAAAAATGAACTAATTATGCTTTTTTTTCTTGGGATTGTGGGTCATTCCTATTCGCAAAATAACGAGATTGATAGCCTTGAAAGAATTTACAAACAAAAAGCAGGTAAAGATAAAATATTAGTTCTAAACGATCTTGCTGTGGCACACTGGTCAGTCAATCTCAATAAATCACTTAATCTGTGTAATGAAGCATTAAAATTATCCGATCAGTACAATTTTTACAAAGCCCGGGCGCGTACACTCAATATTATGGGTGTCACTTATTATAAAATGAATAACTTTCCACTTGCAGCAAAATGGTATGACAAATCATTGGTTTTTGGGAAAAAATATGGTTCAACTGATGATGTATATAAGTGTTTATCCAATATAAGCATATTGTACTTCAATGGCTTTCTCACGGATACAGTTAGAGGAAATGAAATTTTTAAAGAAGTAATCCTTTTGGCAATAAACAGGAATGAAGTGTTGGACTTTTATTCCTGGTTAATGGAGTTTACTGAATTTATGAAACCACAAAAAGCTAGCGCAACATTAGATTATATTCATCAACTTTCACAGATGAAGCGTGTAAATCAGAACAGTGATTTGATGGCTGTATGCCTTAATTCTGAAGGTTTTGCATATCTGTTAATCAATGATATGAATAATGCATTAAAGATGTATGATTTATCCTTGAAAAAAGTAAAAAATACAACACTTAAGAATTTGATTTTACATAATATTGGGACAACTCTTTTTCAATTAAAAAAGTATAATGAGGCTATTGAATATTATACTGAAGCACTTGTTGTAGGTAAAAGAGACAAAAGTTTTAATGCTTTAGAATATGCTAGTTTAGAAGTTAACCTGGGTGCTGCATATTTGCAAATACAGGATTATAAGCAATCGATTTCCCATCTCAAAACTGCATTACAAATCGGCGTATTTAGCCCTACTGATCGAGGTGCTTTATACAATAATTTAGGTATTGCTTATCTGGCTATAGATAGCATTACAAGGTCTAAACAGTTTTTAATAAAAGCATTAGCTCTTTTTGATACACTAAATATGGTTGATTTTAAGGTTGGGACATTAAATTCTCTTGCGACACTCTACCTGAAACAAAATAATCATATTGAGTTGCAAAAGGTTATTAACAAGATTGCATCTTTAATTGGCAGCGTCCAAAATCTATATATTGCAATTGATAGCTATAAATTATTATGTGAGTATTATGAAACCCGCAATGCCTACCACGAATCTTTCGTATATCTTAAAAAATGGAAATCGCTGAACGACTCATTAATGAGTAAGGAAAACATATCAGCATTTAATGAATTTCAAGCAAAATACCAGATAGTAAAGAAGGATCAGCTTATTCAGATACAGATGCTGAACATTAAGAATAAAAATAAAATTTTGGGCTTTGTTGGCATTGCAGCAACTATGCTATTAATTTCATTAGCTCTTACACTGCTTATTTACAGAAAAAAAAATCAGGCATACAAATTCATTGTAAAGCAAAACCTTGCTCTGCTTAATCTGCATAAATCAGACGTTTCAGATGATGATTCTAGTGAGAAATCTGCAAATGGCATGGACAATGAATCTATTAAATACAGCCAATCTAACCTTTCCGAAGAAGCAAAAATAGTCATTCTTTCAAAATTAGAAATGCTAATTCAAAAAGGTAAAGTCTTTCTCAACCCTGATCTTACATTGAAAAACCTGGCAGAGAAATGCAATACAAATCGCACATATCTGTCTCAAATATTACACGAAAAATATAATATGAACTTTAACTCTTTAATAAATAAATATAGGGTTGAAGAAGCTATGCGGATGATGGCAGATGTCGATTTTGATATTCCTCTAAAAGCGCTGCATTCTCACCTCGGTTTTAATTCCAATAGTACTTTCTATGAAGTGTTTAGGAAATATACAGGCACTTCCCCTAACTTTTATCTCAAAACAGTACGCCAAATGAATTAGATTACTTGCGGCAATTGTTAGTACATAATCGATTTATAAAAGCAACGCGTCTTTCACTTCTTCCATTTTTAATAGCTTAGTTAGATAGTATTTTAAAAACTTAGTTAATTTATGTATTACAGATTTATCAATCCGTAATACATTGATTTTCTGACATTGATTCTTGTTGCTTTTAAATTGGTAAATTCCCACTCACAAATTTAATGTTTTATTAACAAAAAAACAAATCTTATGAAAAGCAAAATTAAATTCTTAATCATTTCAATTGTATTCCTTTCAGGGCTTAAATCATTTGGACAAACACTTAACTATAAAGATTTAGGAACGGAAAAACCAAAAGGTAATTTTAATCAGTACATATCCAAAGATGGTGCAATATATAAGGAAGGTGATACAATTATAGTAGGAAAAGGATCTGGTGCAAACGGATCGTTTGTTTATGTTACTGGATTGAATTCAAAATTTGAATCTTACAAACCAGATGCCTCTATTTATAATACTAAGGCTATCATTAATAATATCACCGTTAATGGGAATAAAAAGGCGGGTTGGAAAGCTCTTTTTTTTACAAAGAGTTCATTTCGACAAAACGCTTTAATGTTTTTCATTGAGGATGCAACAGCGAATGGTGAGATCAAATCTTTTGGGATGACGAGTGATGAAGCTCTTGCAGAATTAAAAAGATGTAAGGATAAATTGGAACTTGGGGTAATAACACAAGAGGAATTTGACAAAAAGAAAGCTGAATTAATAAAGTATATTAATAAATAGTTCTGATTATCCAAGTATTTGTAATTAGTCTGGGTGCGCCTTGAAGTCGTGCCCTGACTTGATTGAATGACTTAAAGAACATGAAATTAAAAAGTGGAGACCAGAAACCACTTTAAAAACGGGTATTAACCTAAATAAAACATACGATTTGAGGAGGATACTTTTATGAAAAAAAATTATTTACTTATCATTACCATTATTTTCGTTTTTACAGGTTTTCAAACAAAAGCTCAAAGCTCTTTTAGTCTGACAACACCGATAAATGGAGCTTATGCAAGTGCAAAACCCTTTTTCGTTTGGGCTAACTCATCAGGTGCGACATATTATCAACTTTTTATTGATGGTGTGCTAAAAAAGAACAACATTGCTACAAGTTATTACCAGTTAATTACCGGGGAGGAGATAACCCAGGGAATGCATACCTGGTATGTTAATGCCGTTGGGACTGGAACCATACAGTCAAACGAAACATGGAGCATATTGGTGGATGCTACACAACCGACAAGCTTTAATTTAATTTCCCCTACCGATAACTCTTGGACTGCGAGTTTACAACCTACCTTAACATGGAGCGCTTCAAACGATGTCAGCAGCGGGTTAGCAAAATATCAATTATGGATTGATGGGATATTGAATAGGGATAATATTCCTCCGTCTACAACTTCAACAACGCCACTTATAGACCTTAAAAATGGCAATTATACATGGGAAATTAAATCTGTGGATAATGTTGGAAATATAAAGAGTTCAGCACAAAACTGGGTCATTAATGTTGATAATTTGCCCCCTGGTAGTCCAAACGTGTCAGCTTTATCATTTGACGGCATAGGTCTTGGAGTTGATCTTGGAAATAGTAGTTTATTTAATTTGAATGATTACAATTTTACGATTGAGAGTTGGGTTTGTTTCTATTCAGGAGGAACAGGATGGCCAGTAATTCTTTCAAAAAAAGATGGTTATGATGCTTACGGTGACTATAGCCTCTATACAATGGGAACTGGAACAACCAGAAAAGTTGGATTTTGGATTCCATATATGATGCAGATAACTTCTTCCGCAACTTTGGTTGCTGGCACATTTTATCATATAGCCGTAACTATGAATCGGAATCTTAGCTCAAATCAATTCAAACTATACATTGATGGTAAGCTAGATACACAAACAACTATTAGTTCATATAAATCATCATTTTCAACTGCACCCTTACGGTTTGGGAGGGGTGCTAGTATGTATTCACCTTATTATAGCGATAGGTTTAAAGGTATAATAGATGATGTAAGATTTTGGAACTTTGATAAAACTGAAGCTCAAATACAAAAAGAGATGAATATATCATTACGAGGCAATGAATCAGGCTTGATTGGTTATTGGAAGCTAGATGAATGGGATGGATATGTTGTGCATGATGAAAAACTCGCAAATGATGGAATCATTTATGGTGCGTCCTACAATCATTCCTTCATTCCGGATGTGAATTTTTTATGTGATCCAAAATATCCTATAAATAATAAATTTATCTCTACTACTTTGCCAACCTTGGAATGGGGTTCGACCAAAGATGCCGGTATTGGCTTTGATAAATTTCAATTATTTATTGATAATACCATGGTAGCAGATAACCTAAAGGACTCTTCTTACGCTGTTCAAGCCCCTTTAAAGTACAGTACTCATGAGTGGTATTTGAAAGGATTTGATTTATTGGGCAATAATATAAACAGTCAGAAACAATTGTTCAATGTTGATAATGTTTCTCCCATGAAATTTGACTTGATAGCACCCAAGCAAGATTCAATCGTTTTTCTGCCTACTCCTAATTTATCATGGCAAGCCACTACAGACAGTATTGGTGGAAGTGGAATAAGTAAATACCAGTTATGGATAAACGGGGTTAAAAACAGGGATAGTATTCCTATTTCACAAACTACCGTAGCCCCCAGCAGCGCTTTGGCACAAGGGGCATACTCATGGTTTATAAAGGCGTATGATAATGTTGGTAACGTCTGTCAATCAACTCAAACCTGGACTTTTTACGTGGATTGGGAACCACCAACAGCATTTACTTTAATTGATCCTTCGGATAATGTAACGCTTACAGTTTCAAGACCGTTGTTTAAATGGCATAAGTCAACAGATATAGGAAGCGGAATTGAAAAGTACGAATTATGCATTTCGGGTCAAGCACCAGTAACTATACTTCCAACTGACACAATCAAACTGCTAACTTTCGATTTGCCGAATGGGCCCTACACCTGGTTTGTAAAAGCGTATGACAAAGCTGGCGCTTTTACAAGTTCCAACACAAACAGTTTAACCATTAACGTTACATTACCAGGCCAGGCTGCAACACCCACAGGTATAACTGAAT
>JBAZWY010000022.1:0-79938 GCA_041660125.1 Lentimicrobiaceae bacterium | reverse complement strand
GTCATGTTTAGATAATTAGTAGTGTAATTATCTAAATTACTGAATTCCAATGGTTTAACCAAATTTATTTTCACTTATTTTGCTGAAAATCAAACATTTATCTAAGTATTTAACGGAGTATTGTATTTATCAACCACACCAAATAATTTTGTGAGCACAAAGCTCTTTACACTTTTCAAAAGAGTTCATAACTTCCTGATTTTTTATACCATAACTCCAAATTACAATAATTAAAAGCCTTTCACGTTATGGTAACTCTTCATCCAGGGAAATAAAAAAAATCGGGCAACTAATTTCTTTCATAATATATACGTCAAATACTTCATCCTAATGAAAAAACTCACCGCCACACTGGCCATCATCCTTTTAACCACAACCCTGGCAAACGCACAGAAATATATGACGAAGGAGGGCACTATTAAATTCTCTTCAGAAACACCGATGGAAAAAATCGCAGCTGTAAACAGCCAGGCAAACAGTGCTTTGGATTTTTCCACTGGAAATTTCGTTTTTAAAGTATTGAACCGGGGGTTCGAATTTGAAAAAGCACTGATGCAGGAGCATTTTAACGAAAATTATATGGAGTCGGAAAAATTCCCTAATTCAACTTTTAGCGGGAAAATAACCAATATCAAGGATGTTAAGCTTGGAAAAGATGGTATTTATAAAGTGAATGTTGATGGTGCCTTAACGATGCATGGTGTTACAAATAAAGTTAAAGTTAGCGGTACACTCGAAGTTAAAGGAGGAAAAGTGTTAGGAAATGCTATTTTCAATGTGTCACCAAAGGATTACAACATCACTATACCCAAAACTGTGATTAAAAATATTTCTGAAGCCATACAGGTAGATGTTGCTATTTCATTGGATAAGCTAGGTAGTTAATTCGATTTACTCTATATTGTTCGGGACACCAGACTTTTCTACAGTCACAACTGGAAATCATTTCACAAATCAATCTCTTATTTTAGATTTTTATAAACTCTCTGCTTCACTATCAGAGAGTTTTTATTTTCACTGGTTTCAATACGAAACTCCATGATGGCATGAGTATTATCTCTTACCCCGGCTCCAACCTTTGCAATAGTAGAACCGGCTGTGAGGATAAAATAGGTATGCAAATATTCTGAAATAACCAGAAATGCAATCAGTTCCTTTCAGAATACTTTTATTTTGCCTTTGGTAATGATTATCCGGTTGATAGAATTAATTTTACACCGGCTTAATTAACTGCTAAACAGGTTCAAACATAAATATCCAAAGCTCACTATATGTATCACTTAACCAATATCACTTTATTATCATTGTTGCAGAATTTCCGTGATTTAGATATTGGGATATTGAAAGGAATTTACGAAAACAGGAATCCAGACTTTGATTCTTTCTTTATCGGCATTACAAATTCTGCAGGAGCCCTGGCTTTCGGCATACCTGGTATTTTATTGATTATTGCTCTTATCAGGAAAAACACATTTCTGCGCCGTAATGCGCTCCTGATCCTTATTCCTGTAGTCATATCGGCCATACTAGCTAATGTTTTAAAATATACTTTTAATCTTCCCAGGCCATACGAAATTTATCCTTTTATCCAAAAACTCAGTGGTGGAGGAAGTCCGTCTTTCCCGTCGGGTCATACAACCGATGCTTTTGCCTTTGCCGTCGCTGCAGCATTAGTTTTTCGAAAATGGTATATCCTAATCCCTGCTCTTATCTGGGCCTTCCTGGTAGGTTATTCACGAATGAACCTGGGGGTGCATTTCCCATCGGATG
This sequence comes from Lentimicrobiaceae bacterium, assembly GCA_041660125.1. Taxonomy (GTDB): domain Bacteria; phylum Bacteroidota; class Bacteroidia; order Bacteroidales; family UBA4417; genus UBA4417. The sequence continues at coordinate 78,168 of JBAZWY010000022.1, read as the reverse complement.
TGCTTGCCGGAGCCCTTATCGGGGCAATTTGCTCCTCGGTTTATTACTGGTATGAAAAAAGAAAACATCCTCTCTGATTTTGCACTTTCAACATCAAGCAGCCAAATTTGCAATATCAGCTAAAATATCGTTACTTTTGCGCCATCCTTATTACCGGGCCCCATAGTTCAATGGATAGAATTTCAGATTCCGGTTCTGAAGATTTGGGTTCGAATCCCGATGGGGTCACATTAATAATCTATAACCACTTATAAACTAAACAGTTGTAAGTGGTTATTTTGTTTTACAGTCAATAATACAGTCAATATGATAAATTCTGGGTGTACATTTGTTGGAAGATAGAAAAATTGCAATTTTTAGATACAAAATCCGGATGATTTTTTACGGATTTTTTTACAGTAGACATATTAAGATTTAAAGAAGGTCCAAATTGATTTAAGGTAAAATTATAAAGACTTAAGGAAGAATCATTATTGAATAAAAATAATCAAGCTATTTCCCCTCTAGCCATAAGTTGCAAAATAGGGTGAGTATGCACTCATCCTGTTTACATCCTTTATAGCCCACCTACTAATTTATGCACTTAATGTAAATCTATAACTGCTTTACTCTGCAATTACAAACCAACTTCTCACTAGCTCATCTTTATAATTTCCTTCATCCTTATAAATAAACTCATTCGTCTGTTTATTATATAAATAACCCTCCCTCCATTCCAGGTGATGAACTGCTACCTGTTTAATTGCATTAATTATAAACAGAAGTTCTTCATCCGTCATGGTTGGGTGCAGGGAAAGCCTTACCCATCCTGGTTTCTGCGACAGGTCGCCATGTATGATCAGCTCAGTGATTTGCTTTGATTTTTCGTAGCTGACATCCAGTAAAAAATGGCCGTAAGTACCTGCACAGGCGCATCCACCACGTAGCTGAATGCCATATTTGTCACTTAATAGTTTTACAACCATATTGAAGTGAATTCCTTCAATATAAAACGAAATAATGCCAAGGCGTTTTTTTTGGTTATCGGCAAGTATATGAATTCCTGGAACACGACATAACTCCCTGAAAGCAATACCAACAAGTTCTTCTTCCCGTTGCCTGATAAGGGATGTGTTCATCTGATTCTTCAGGTTGATACACAATGCGGTTTTCATTGCCTGGAGAAAGCCAGGTGTTCCTCCATCTTCACGGATTTCGATATCATCAATAAATTTGTATTCTCCCCAGGGGTTGGTCCAATCCACTGTACCTCCGCCAGGTGCATCAGGAACTCTGCAATGGTATAATGCTGAGTCAAATACCAAGACACCGGAAGTACCTGGTCCACCAAGAAATTTATGTGGCGAAAAGAACACTGCATCCAGTTTCTCCATAGCATCTCCCGGATGCATATTAATATCCAGATAAGGAGCCGATGCCGCATAATCCGCAAAGCAATAACCACCAGCTTCATGCATAATTCGGGCTAGTTCGTATATAGGAGTTTCTATTCCGGTAACGTTTGAGCATGCAGTAAATGAGCCTATTTTTAACGGTCTGTCTTTAAACTTTTTCAATAGCTGCCTTAGGTTTTCAGGATCAACCAGCAGATCTTTACCTGGAGGAATAACTTCGACATCAGCAATCGTATGGTACCAGGAAGTATGGTTCGAGTGATGTTCCATATGGGTAATAAAGACTACCGGCTTTTTACCGTTGTACACAAATTCGCCGGCAATATTTTTTTCGGGCACTTTCAGGTTCAGCATTCGCTGGAACTTTACCAGCACACCCGTCATTCCAAATCCTGAGGTAATAAGTACATCATCAGGGCCAGCATTTACATGCTCTTTAATAATATGATGTGCTTTGTGATATGCTTTAGTCATCATCTGGCCGCTTTCGCAGGTTTCGGTATGGGTATTGGCAACCCATGGTCCAATCACTTTTGAAATCCGGTCCTCGATGGGCTTGTATAACCTGCCACTGGCAACCCAGTCGGCATATATCATTTTCTGTGTGCCAAAATGAGTTGTGTATTCCAGTTCATTTCCTACGATCTCATTGCGGAATTTATTGAAGTGTCTTTCTAAGTTATCCATTTGATGAATCAAAATCTTTATTTATTGTACGCCTTAATTCCGTTATCGAGAAACTTTAAGAATGCCTCAACATCCAGGTTGTAGCCCATTGGCTCAGCAAGGGTTTGCTCCTTTGCATCAACCAGTACGTAATAGGGCTGTCCATTTATTTTGAAGTGGCTTACCTCAAAATCAGCATTCTTTTTACCGATCGTCTTTTTGACCTTGCCATCAACCTTTGATGTAATCCATTCATTTTCAGGTAATTCAAAATGCTCGTCGATATAAAGAGCAACAACTACATAATCGTTCCTTAACTTCTCCAGTACACGGGGATCACTCCAAACTACAGATTCCATCTCCTTGCAGTTAGAACATGAGTGTCCAACAAAATCGATAAGGAGCGGTTTTTTCTGTGCCCGGGCACAGGCCAATGCCTGATTATAGTCGAAATATCCCTCCAACCCATACGGCAGGTGAAGGAAATCAGCGTATTTGGGTGTCTCGCAAAGCGATAATTGATCATCAGCCTTAATGCTGGTGACCGTTTTCGATTTATTAATCATAGTCATCAGGTCGAAGCTATGGCTTGCCTGTGGAGGAAGTAAACCTGAAATTGCTTTTAGCGGAGCACCGATCAATCCCGGTATTAAATAGAAAACGAATGCAAAAGAGAGAATGGCAAGTATCAATCTGAAAAACCCAAGATGTTTAAATTCTGAATCGTTTTTAAATTTTATTTTGCCAAGAAGGTAGAATCCTAATAGAGTAAAAATAGAAATCCAGAGGGTTAGATAAACTTCACGACCAAGTAAGCCCAAATGGTATGTGTCATCGATTATCATTAAGAATTTTAGGGAGAATGCGAGTATGATAAATCCAAGAACAACCTTAATGGAGTTCATCCATCCACCCGAACGTGGCAGTGATTTTAACAATGATGGAAATATTGCGAAAATAGTGAATGGGATAGAAAAGGCCAATGAGAACCCAAACATCCCGATAATCGGCTTTGCACCAAGTCCTGATGCCGCTTCAACCAGCAAAGCACCTACAATAGGACCAACACACGAAAGGCCTACAATTACTGTGGTTAAAGCCATAAAGAATGATCCTATGAATCCACCCTTATCTGCTTTGCTATCGGTTTTGTTGGCTAAATTTCCTGGCAGTACAATCTCGAATAAACCAAAGAATGAAGCCGCGAAAGCAATGAATAGGATGAAAAATATCAGATTAGTAATCCAATGCGAAGTTATCTCGCTTGCAAAGTTTGCGCCTACGTTGGAGAGCGAAACCAGCAAACCGATTGAAGTGTAGATAGCAATTATTGAAAGCCCAAAAAAAGCTGCATTCATAATAGCGTTGAAGCGATTTCCTTGCTTATTCATGAAGAATGAAACGGTCATTGGGATCATGGGGAAAACACAAGGAGTAAGCAATCCGGCAAGACCTGCAGCAAACGCTATAAAGAAGAACACCCAAAGTGATGATCCCTCTTTTTTATCAACAGGTTTTTCGGATTGGGCATCAAGCTTTTGTGACTCTGTAGAAGCAATCTGAACGGGGGGGGTTCCGCCCACATGAACCGAGAAATCATTATCTAAATAAGTACACGTACCTGAGAAGCAAGCCTGATACTCAATGTTTCCGTTAACTTCAGCAGAATCTGCATTCACCAGTTCAACTACCTGACTGTAAGTGGCACTCTTTTCAAAGAATGACACATTAAGTTTGAATATTTTGTCGAACTCAGTGATGGCTTTGGTTACCTCCCTTACCTTGCCAATGAGTTTAAAATTGGGTGTTTGTTTAAAGGCAAAAGCAATAGCTTGGGGACCATCCTCGGGTTGTGAAATGGAATAAAGATGCCACCCCTGATCTATTGAAGCAGAAAAAACAATCTCATACTTATTCCCTTCAATTTTACTGGCTTTAAAGCTCCAGCTAATGGGATCTGAAACCTGAGCTTTGCTTAGAACAATACTAATTAAAAGCAGGAAGGTTGCGAGTAGTTTTATCAGATTAGTCTTCATTTTAAATTATTACGAATACGATTAGCAATGAGAGTTAATTCTTACTATTGTTTATCAGATCAATATTAAATTGTTCTTTATATTGTGTTGATAAAAACGAATCAATCCAGATGTAAAAAGATTGAATGTCTCTTTCTGATTTTTTGCCTTTTTCAAGTCCGACCATTAATGAGTTGGCCTTTTCAAAAATCTCATTTTCAATAGGTTGAAGTAATTGCATATAGCCATTATTCTGTTTATTAATAACCATAGATAAATTAATATAGTTTAAACGATTATCGTATTTAACCGGGAAGCAATCATCTTTAAGTTTTAAGGCTGCTACGCAAATAGGAGATTTAAAGCTTGTATCCATACTTACAACTTTGGGCAGTTGATCCCCTGCCGAAATCCACGTGGGTATTGCCACTGATGTTAATGGGAATCCTAAAATGGTCCACATCATAGCATCTTTAGTATGAACTTTATCTTTTGCACCAACAATCATAATTGCTGAAGAGGTTAATACTCTTGGAATATAGTCAATGAAAAACTTATAGTCAGGAATGTTTCTTTGTTCAGGTATATCTTTAGACAAATCAGTTTTGGTTAATGAGTGATATAGATTTCTCGATATATTATTAAACAAGTATTGAGGTGATAATTTTTTCTCCTCCGATGCTTTGTTTAATGCATCAAAGGCTGTATTATACCTGCAAAAGCCAAACCCTTTTGTTAGATCAGCACTATATGAATGATTTGTTCTTACCAGAATACCATTAGGGGCAATCGTTGCATCATTGGCATCAACCTTAAGATATTTATAATTGCCTGTTTCATAATACGCTGCGCCTCCAAATGCATCAATTACTCCATAGTTTGAGTTTACTCCCAGTGGTTTGGGCAAGGAATCCAGTAAATTTTCAAAATCCGCGAGTGTTTGGCAGTTTTGAAGTGCAAGTTTCATTAATACTCCATCCTGATCACTAAATTTGGATGTGTCGCCAATATTATTGTTGTAGGCCGCAGAATTTATAATTGCAAACCCGGTTTCATTGTACCCTCCCCAGACCGATTTGTCCCACCTTTTATTGCCATCAACCAAACCAATGTATTTAAATTTCCCATCATTGAAACAATACAAAGAGTTTTGCATCTGTTGAGTATCTCTGTTCTTGAAAAGTATAGATTTCCCGTCAGCAGTGTATTTACCTGAAATGAGAAAAGTTGTACAGGCATATGATTGAAATGTATACAACGTTAGAAAAAGCAAGAGGCCTACAATGTTTATTTTTTTCATAAAGTTAAATTTAGTATCGTTAAGATTTTCGGTAATGAAGAATTTCTTCATAAAGAGACTTTATCGGTAAGTTTAATTGAGGTTGTAATTGCTTAAAACCACTTTGCTCAGTGAGCTGATTTATGAAGTTTACTATTTTAATCCAATCGCAGTATCGTCAGCCCTGGAATCTGCTCCACCTTGCATTGTTCCATCAGGCAAAATAAGAACTGCATCCAATTTTCCAAGAGAGCCTGTAGCTTCAAGCTTATGACCAAGTTGTTCCAATTGACTAATGACTAATGGATCCAACCCATTTTTTTCATAAATAATTACGTCGGGTAACCACTGAGAATGAGTCTTTTTTGCATCCACAGCCTGTTGCATATCCATGCCATAATCCAATACGTCTATGATGGTCTGATAAACTGTGGTTATTATAGTTGAACCTCCGGGACTTCCAACTACCATAAATAATTTATTATCCTTTGCAATAATGGTTGGAGTCATTGAACTCAGCATTCGTTTCTCAGGAGCAATGGCATTTGCTTTGTTACCTATAAGTCCAAATTGATTTGGCACTCCGGGTTTAATACTGAAATCATCCATCTCGTTATTAAGAAAAAACCCAGCTTTTTCAACAAAAACCTTTGAGCCATAATTACCATTCAAGGTTGTGGTTATTCCAATTGCATTCTGATCTTTATCAACAATTGAAAAGTGGGTAGTTTCAAAACTTTCGATTCTATCCACTTTACCTTCTTTTATACATTTGGAATCTGTTTTAGCATTCAAACTAATATCGGAAAATCGTTTTTGTATGTAACAACTATCCAATAGTTTAGAAACAGGGACATCAGTAAAATCGGGATCACCTAAATACTCTGCTCTATCGGCATACACCCTGCGCTCAAGTTCAGTCATGATGTGAATGCTCATGGCGGAATTGAAACCATAATCCCCGAAATTATACCGCTCACTTCCTTTAAGTAATTGAAGCAGTGCCAAGCCTCCGCTGGAAGGTGGCGGCATTGTTATCACTTTATAATGCTTGTAGTAACCAATAAGTGGTTTCCTCCAAACTGACCGATAATTGTCTAAATCTGTTTGGGTAATAATACCACCCGTTGAATGGATTTCTTCAACCATGTATTGAGCTGTTTTTCCACTATAGAAACCTTCCCGACCTTTGTCTCTTATCAGCTTAAGAGTATTTGCCAATGCCGGAAGAATAATTGTATCGCCGGTTTTCCACTTTTCTTTTTTGTAAAAATAAGAAGTGCTATCGTTTGCCTGCAGAAGTAACGATTGCGAATCATTAAGTTTATTTGCTTCGCTTGGTGTTAAAGTGAAACCTTTTTCAGCCAAATCGATAGCGGGTTGGATAAGAACGTTGAAAGGTAGTGATCCCAATTCCCGATGCAACTCTATCATTCCATCTACTGAACCGGGAACACCTATAGAAAGTCCGCCGAATGATGAAAGTTTAGGAATTACATTTCCAGACATATCTAAATACATGTCGGGATAGGCCGCAATTGGTGCTTTTTCACGAAAATCAAGACTTCCAACTTCCCCGTTTGTTTTGCGATATACAGCAAATCCTCCGCCAGCAATATTTCCTGCCCGGGGGTAAACAACTGCCAAAGCAAACTGTACTGCAATGGCCGCATCAAAGGCATTTCCTCCCTGGTTTAGAATACGTGCTCCTACTTCTGATGCTAAAGGATGTGCTGTGACCACCATGCCATTTTTTGCATACACACCCCTTCCTGAAACAAATTCAGTTACATTCTGAGTTGATGCGGAATTACAACCTATTGTGAAAAACAAAAGAATTGTCAGGAATAGGTTATCCCAAAAATTAGATGATTTCATAGTGAAATTGAACAAATAGATGAAATATTGTAGAGAGCCAAATAAGGGCTCTCTACAATGAAATTCTAAGTACAACGCTATTATTTGTTAACTTTTGTTTTGGCATATAAGCCCGGATCTTCAGGAGCATTTTGGTTACTCAGCAGCTCAGTCTGAGGATACAAAAGCCGTTCTACGTTTTGAGTAGCTGTTGCGGTATTCAAAGGGAAAGGTACTGCAATATCCGAATCCGTTTTTCTTAGCCTTCTTGCATCATCAAATGGCATAAAGGTTGTAAAACCTGAGATATATCTTTCCTCAATTATTTCTCGCAACAAAGCTCTTACAGGATCAATATTATCTTGATTTTCAATTCCTCCGGCATCAAAATCTGCCGCTTCATATGCATCATAAGTTTTGGGCAAAGCAGATACGCTGGCATTAAAAAGATCTCCGGTACTTAGTAAGGCTCTTAAGGTATTCAAATGGTCTAATCCCGTGTTAAATCCCTGTGTACGGGCTCCGGCTTCAGCCAGGATTAACAGATTTTCCTGATAGGTGATCATTCCTTGAGGTTCCAGTTCATTTGCTATGCCCGTATTGGCTGTTGCAGTAGTTTGTATAGTGTAATACTGTAATCGTGCAGATTCATTTGTTTTAGCGTTATTACGGGAAATGGCTGAGGTAGAATCAAGTAGCTGAATCAGGTAACTATTCCCTGTACCAAGGGACTTTGGATAGTTGCTTAAAGCAATAAAGTATTTATTCTTTACATTGTTTACCCCAACAACATTTTTAGGGATGAATTTCATACTGTTTGCATTGATTGAAATACCATTTTGCGCGGCAGCATAAGCCTCGGTGTATTGTTTAGTAATCATGTAGTAACGGGCTTTTAATGTATAAGCCGACTGAAGCCATTTTTGTTTATTTCCGCTAAAGATGTAATCTTCTAACACAACATCAGTCACAGTGGCTGCAGTAAGATTGTCAATAGCCTCCTGGAGTAGTGACTGGAGATTATTATAAATCTCAATTTGATCATCAAATTTAGGATTCTTAACATCACTAACAGCCTCTGAATAAGGAATGTCACCAAATAGAGAAGCATAGGTGCCAATTAGTTGTGCTTCCAGAACCTTTGTAATTCCCTCGTATAATGGATTACTACCCTCTCTACTCCGAATCATACGAGCCGGCGCAACAACGCCCTGGTATCCATCAAAGTCAAAGGTCAGATTTGATACATTGTATAGATATCTTTCCAGTTCAATCTGCTCGTATCCTATTAACTGACCGGAATAGTAACCTGCCATCCTGTTTAAAGGCCCTAGCTGAATAGCACAATTAGACAGTTCTGCTCCATTTAAGAAATTGCCTGCCTCAACTTCGCCGATTGTAAACTGATTAGGATTCTCATTCAAATTATCAACTAAGTTTTCACAACCACTTAAAGTTAGAGCCATAAAAACAGTGAGGTATATTATTTTATTTGCTTTCATAGTAAGATTTTATTTAAAAGTTAACTTGAAGATTGAATAAAATGGAACGTGTAGCCGGGTTATTGAAATAATTCATCCCGGAAGCATTGCTTACTCCATAATTATTTGTCTCGGGATCAACTCCAACTAGTTTTGTCCAAAGTATCAAATCTCTACCGGTTACTGAAAATCTAATTGAACTAAGTAAAAGCTTTGATAATATATTGACATCTTTCGCACTCAAAGCGTAGCCAAGGGTAACATTACGCAGTTTAGTCCAGGTAGCATCCTGAACAATTAGATCGTTAGCCTTATTGAAGCCCAAACCGCCACCGATACCCGTGCGATACCATGCTTCGTTAAGCAGCACATTGCCGGCACCAAAATTTACTATATTGCCACGCACTGTTGTTCCTGCAGTATAAACTTTACCATCGTTAGCTTTTAAATCTTCCGTAAGGGTAATCTCATGCGATACATCCTCGTGCATTCCAAAACCGTAAAGTGTTAATCTAGTCCTGTCAATATATTCGCCCCCCTGTGAATGCTCGAATAGTATGCTGAAATCAAAACTTTTCCATTTCATGTCTAAACCTACTCCGCCTCTCCAATCGGGATTTGGATCGCCAAGAACCCTGCTCGCAGTGGATAATATTGGAAAACCATTGGCATTCAGCACGAAACTTCCGTCATCATTACGTTGCGTACCCGGCAAATAGAACGAACTCATCGGGTAGCCTTTTATTGCTTTTGCTGTGCTTCCACTACCACCGATATCAACAAAATCGGCTCCGGCTATATCGACTACCAAATTCTTATTATTGTTAAAGTTGCTGGTGAGTGATGCACTAAAATCACCGCTGCTGAATATTTTAGCATTAAAATCAATCTCAAAACCTTTGTTCTGAATTGTGGCGGCATTTTTGTAGTTATAAAGATATCCTGAACTAGGATTTGATGCCACGGCGAAAAGAATATCTTTTGTTTCATTCTTGTAGTAGGTAATGCTCAAATCCAGCAGGTTCTTAAAAAACCTCAGGTTTGTACCAACTTCCCATTCCGATTTTATCTCTGGCTTCAGGTTTTCATTCCCTTTTTCCGAATCTATCGTGAAACTCCCCCCAAAATCAGCATAGCCGGGGGATGCCAAAGTTGTGAATTTGTATGGTGCCGGCTGGATACCAACTTTCCCCCAGGCGAACCTTAACTTGCCAAAACTTAAAATATCAGATTTTATTAAATCTGTAAATTGCCACGCCACATCGGTTGAAGGGTAAAAGAATGTCCCTTTGATTGTGGATGCTGCTTCCAGAGCTCCTGAAAATGAAACAAATAATTGGTTAAAAATACCGAAGTTCACAACGCCATAACCACGATTCGACCGTATATGATAAAGTTCTCTATTCCAGCTTGTAGAAGAATTATCGGGGTTAAGAGAAGTTGTGATAAGACCTGAATTTACTGTAAAAGGACTAATAGTATTATAGGTAGTTATCCTTTGCCTGTCATTCAGGTTTACTCCCAATGTGGCGGTTAATTTCAGATTTTCAGAGATATCCTTCGTTGCAATGGCTAATCCATCAACATTATACTCCTTGCTTGTAATATCGGTTTGTGACCAGTATCCATTAGTTCTTATCGAACTTGACGAATTTTTCGGGTAAAATTCTCCTCTGAAATCAGAATAGTAATCAAGTCCGCCTCTTACTATGAGTTTTAGCCAATCTGTCGGATCCGCCTTAATCTCGGGGTTTATTATAAACCTATTTACATTATCTGGAGCTTTTTGTTGGTACAATGTCCATAAAGGGTTATTATAGGGGGCATTTGCCGACTGGCCATATTGAGACCTGTAGGTTCTTTGCCTGTCTGGCGAAACTGTACCGGTAGCTGACACATAAGTACCAATATAGTCAGTCATATCAAAGTCAGGTGCTGAACGCAAAAGACCTAACATAATGCCATTCGTGGTTTCCCCAGCTTGAACAATCCTGTTTGATCGGGTGTTGGTGTAAGTAATTTTATTTTCCCAGGTTACTTTATTGCTTATTTTTGATTGGGTGTTTAACCGTAAATTGTTTCTTATGTAGTCATAATTCCTGATTATACCCCCTTGATTCAGATTTTCGTAACTAAAATAGTATGTTGTCTTTTCACCTCCTCCACTTATTGATATACTATGTTGAGTAAATTTTCCGGTACGAAATACCTGATCCCAATTACTATCAAGAAAAGTTTCCTTTGAATTTTTAGTAGTTATCGGGTAGTAAATTTTTCCAGAATTTGCAATAAAGTAATCACCGGTTGTTTTTACAGCATCTTCCGCCCCAGAACGATCCGAGATTTTATCACCCCATGATTCGCCAACAGTTCCACTCCATTTCCCGTTTTGCCCCTGGCCGTATGCATCCTGTAAAGGCGTTTTAATGCTGATAAAATCGTATGATTGAGTAAGAGTATACTGTATTTCAGGTTTCTTTTCAAATTTTCCGTTCTTGGTCGTAATTACAATAACACCGTTTGCCGCTCTTGAACCCCATAGAGCTGCAGCAGAGGCACCTTTCAGGATTTGCATGGATTCGATGTCTTTGGCATTGATATCATCCAATCGCGATTGCTGACTTATTGTAACACCGCCGATGTTTTCATTACTTATGGGAATACCATCTAAAATAACTAAAGGTTGACTTGCGCCTGCAATGGTATTAACACCCCTTATCTGGATTGCTGATCCTGCTCCGGGATCTCCATTTGATTTAACAATCCTTACCCCTGAAGCCTTACCTGCAAGTGCATTAATCATACCCGTTTCTCCGGATTTTATCAAACCTGCGGATTTAACAACTGAACTGGTTGAACCTGTTTGGTCAACTACCACATTTGTTCCAATTGCTGAGACAATTACTCCTTCTAGTTCCTGTATGCTTTGTTTCAGTACAATATTAATTGAAGTTCTATCTCCAACTATTACTTCCTGAGGTTCGAAACCCACGCACGAGAATACCAGAACGGTATTTGCATCGATTACTTCAATGGAATAGTTCCCATTCAGATCAGTTACTACTCCGGTATTTTTCCCTTTTACTACAACGGATACGCCTGGAATAGTGCTCCCATCTTCGGAACTTGTTACCGTTCCTTTGACAGTTAATTTTTGTACCGGAGCGGTTATTTGTTTTACTTTCGGTTCGATAACAATAACTTTATCAATAATTTCATAATTTAATGCAAAGCTTTTCGAACAGAGATTAAGCACATCATCAACAGTTGCGTCCTTAAGGTTTATATCAATTTTGCGATCAGAATCAGTTACTTCATGTGCATAAAAAAAATCATAGCCAGATTGTTTATGTATTTCTTTCAATACATCTCCAATTTTAGCATTGTTTAAACATAGATTAAGCTTAGTACTTTGCGAATTTCCTGCTACTGAAATCTGAAATGCAGAAACCAATAGGATAATTACTTTCAGTTTCATAAGCACGTAAAAATTTTTTTTCCTTTGCAGGAAAAGATTAGTTAGTAGTGATTTTTTCATAACTTTACAGGTTGGTTTAACTTTGGTTCAACTTTAGGTTCATATGCATTGTGTTTTTAAAGGTGTTCTGTTAAATCAAACTAATCAATTCAAAGAGGAGGATGTTACAGCATTCTCCTCTTGCTTTATGGTTACTTTTTATTCACCTGGATTGAATTATTGACCAAATCTATTTTTACATTTGTAGCTAGTTCAATTATATGCAATGTTTGTTTGATATCATTATATTTAAACAGCGTACCCGAAAAATGTATTTTCTTAACATCATTGTTTAAGTAGGAGACATCAACATCATACCATCTGGATATTTTCGTCAGCACTGTTTCTATATTTTCATATTCAAAAATGTACTTGCCATCTTTCCAGGATGTGAACAATTCAACATTTATGAGTCTTTTTTGTAGGTTCTCTGTTATTTTATTAAATCTTGCCTGATTTCCCGGCTCAAGAATTAATTCGTTTTTTACGGTTTTGACGGATACTCCCCCTTTTACTAAAGTGGCTTCGGTTACTTCATCATCGGGGTATGCCATAACATTGAAAGCTGTTCCCAGAGCTTCAACCGACATGTTTTTAGTAAAAACAATGAATGGCTTTGAAGCATCTTTAGCAACCTCAAAAAATGCCTCACCTGTCAGATAAACATTCCTGACATCAGAGGTGAATTGAGTTGGATATTTAATTGCCGATGAGGCATTTAGCCACACTTTGGTTCCGTCAGCCAGAATTATACTAAAGACCTTACTCTTAGGTGTAACTAACGTATTGTATTTAATTCCCTGATCATTTTGTGATTTATCAGTGGAATAAGAAATATTCGCTACGCCCTTTGTAATTTTGGTGGCATCAATTTCAAAAATTGAGTCTTTCGAAGCTCCAAGAGTGATTATTTCACCATTTGATGTTATTAAGGAAGATTGGTCGAAATCCTGAACCTGTTTTTCAAGTGCGCTAAAAGAAATAGGGGGATTACTATTCAGTGACTTTTTATGTAAAAGAAAGTATGACGCTATGAGTAAAGGAATTACAATAATAGCAGCATACCTAAGCATACGCAGAATACTAAATCTATTGCCTGGCTCTATTCGCATGATCTCTGCATTAATCTTTTCCCAGGCATCCTGTTTATTTATTTTATTTCGCTCTTTTACAACTGATACAAGATTTTCCTTTTGTTTAAGTCTCTCAAACAATAGTATGTTATTTTCAGATTGAGATAACCATTCATGAAGAATCATTTTCTCCTCCAAATTGGTTTCCTGATTTAGTTCTTTAATAATAATATCAGGAATTTTAAGTTTGTTTTCTTTTTGCATATCCATAAATGATACTTATTAAACAGTTAATGAAAAAAAGGGGACTAGTGGAATTTTGTTTTTTTGTAAACCTGCAGAAGCGTAAACTACCTAAATAGAAGGAAAAGGATTAAAAGAACTAAATCTCTCAGATTCATTTTCAGAAATTTGTATGCAGAAACTTTGTGGGCTCTGACAGTATTAATTGAAATTCCCAACTGGTTTGCTATCTCCTGGTTTTTTAGACCTTCAAGGTTTAAATAAAGTACTTCTTTTGCGCGCGGATTTAACTTATCAACTACTTGTAATATTAAACGATACGAATCCTGCTCAATGAAGGTTTGAAAAAAGAAATCTTCTGATTCTAAATTGTAGGAAAATTGTTCCTGATATCTTTTCTTAACAGCTTCGTGTTGTAAGACATTAAGAGCTAAATTCTTGGCAGTTTGATACAGGTATGCTTTAAAAGTCAGTGAATTTTTAAAAATTAATTTCTTTTCCCAAATTTTGATAAATACTTCCTGTGCAATATCCTCGGCTTGTTCAATATCAAAATTGTATTTTTTAATAAATAAACATATACTACTATAGTACATATCGAAAACATATTTAAATGCTGTTTTATCTCCTTTGCTTAATTTAGTGAGGATTTCGGTTTCCATATTTAAGCACTTATTAGCATTTAATCTTCATTTTAAGATTACAAACATAAACGAAAAATTAACAAGCAAACAAAAATGCTTGCTATTACATTGATAAACTTAGCTTGGAAATATAAGTAACCAGATTTATTACTACAGCACTAGTCTTATTTTTACCTGTGCCTGTTTCATTATAAATGCATGCCTAATTTAAATTTTTAAATTAACTTAATTCAAGTTTCACTAACAAATTTATGAAAATGCTAAAAAAAATAGTAATGATGCTTGTCGTAGCTGGAGTATGCCTGACTGCATGTACGAGTAAAACGGAAAATGTAAATAAGACGGGAAATGCAATTAATAAGGAAGACTCAACCAAGAAGGCAGATACAAGTAAGAAGGAAAAAGAAGATCCGGGCTCATTCAACCTAACCAAAGTAGGTCAGGCTGTGCCCGATTTCACAGTTACGGCTGTTGATGGTAAAACCTACCAGATATCGAAACTCAAAGGGAAAACAGTGCTTCTCATCTTTTTTTCAAATACTTGCCCCGGCTGCTTGAAAGAATTGACTGAAGTTGAATCTACGATTTGGCCCGAATTTAAATCCCGAAATATCATTTTCCTTGCTTTGGGCAGGAAAAACACGAAAGAGGAAGTTGTTAAATTTAAAGAGAAGCACGGATTTACTTTACCAATGGCTCCTGATCCGGAAAAGAATATATATAACTTATTCTTTACGAAATATATCCCCCGCAATGTCCTTATAAATAAGGAGGGGAAAATCATATATCAAAAGCAGGGATATGAAATAGAAGATGCACAGATATTGACTTCACTAATTGAACGGGAAACTAAAAAGTAGATTTGGTGCGGCATTGCAGGGTGCAGCTTCAGCTGCATCCTTGCATAGCCAATACAACAGCCCGTCTAATTACAATGTATTCAGATGATTTCCGAATTGAATACCAGATTAACATCAGGTAAAAGGTTTGATGTAAACTTAAGAAATTATCTTCTGTAAAAGATTACCAGGAGTTATGATAGTCAAGATCTGGCTTATTTCTTAAGAGAATAAATTCAGAATTTGACTCAATGTCGTATCTAAACTAGAACCAAAAAAATCCCGGACAACTATCTCCACCTGGGATTGGAATCATAAAACCTGTTGTAAATTAACAGTGCTTGCACGTCTCCTGACGCCTCATGGTTAATTTCCAAGATATTGTTCAGCATACTTAAAAAATTCTCTTCGATCTATACTTGCGTCACTTAATTTTTAGTTTCGGTATTGTGACTTATAAAAAGAGCAATTTATATTTTTAGATACAAAATCCGGATGATTTTTACGGATTTTTTACAGTAGACTTAAAAAGTTTTACAGAATGTCAAAATTGATTTACGGCGGATTTATAAAGAATTACAGGATGATCATTATGAATGAAAATAATTCAGCTATTCCCCCTCTAGGAGGTAATTCACATCAATTGATTTAATAGTAAATCTAAGCTTGATTGCCAGGAATAGTGTAAGTATTTATTCTGCCATGCAACACATCTGATAAAGAAACTTTCCGCAAGAGAGATTCAATCCATGCAGTGAAATCAAAAATCCTTAATATCTGTTTCTCAAATACATCCTGGTTTATTTCATCGATTTCTTTCAGGGTCTTTTCAAGCAAGTGCTCCCGTTTTTTTGCAATTGTCGGGAGTTGCTTGCTTAAAAATTTAAAAAGAAAGCGCTCAATCTTATAATCCTTGGCGGCATCAAGTAAATCGCGTTTCATCGATCGGATTTCATACTTAATAAGATCAAAATCGCCCAATTTGTATAAAATCATCAGGTTTACCAGTCGAATAGTCCTGTACAAAGGAAGATAGTAATAGTTTTTACCTCTTAATATTATCTGGTTCAGGAACTTGTGAGCTTTATGGTATTCCGAATTTCCGAAATAAATTAATGCGGTGTAAAGGCAAAGTTCAGCCTGTCGGGCCCTGTTGAGTGTAAAAAGTTTATCAAATAAAGTATCTTTATATTTATTCACTAGCGACATGGATGCTGTAAAATCACCACGATCAAGTAATGGAAACAACTCATATAAATATATAATGCTTGTAAGGTTATTTCTAAAGCTAGCTGATTGATATTCAATTGCCTTTAATTGGTTAATAAAATAGTTCATCCCTTCATAGTTATGAATGCTTCTAAGGCTTTCGAGTACGCCTTCGAGAGTATGCACATAATATACCGGTGGGTTGCTCCAGAGATGTTTGTTCGCTTCAAAAAGGTTATTTAGTTCAATGTATGAGTTTAATGCCGATTGATAGTCGCCGACACTGATCAGGTAGTTCGATTGAAAAAGCTGATGAAGTTTACTGATTTCGAAACTATCCAGATTTTGTGAAGCGACTATACTGATCTCGCTATACACCAGATCATTCAATTCGTCCTTTTGCTTTTGCGAGCGGGCATAGCCTTTATAAACAATGCGGTGTTTCAGATTTTCATAAAGTGCTGACTGTTCATTGATCTTACGCACATACTTTAAAGCCTCATTCACCCGGAATTGCTTTTTTAAAAGTGTTTTTTCGTTCAGATTTGCGAAATTTAACGCCAGCAAATAATCTAATTCCAAGCGTGAGGCCAGAAGCATGGCATAATAGTTTTCATACTTTTCGGCCTGATCAATAATATCATCAAGCATACTGAAGCATTCATCAAACAAGGATTTTTCATATAATATTTTAGCCTTTAATATCTTATTAAAAAGTAAATAGAAACTATCCTGCTCTTTCTTCAATTCAAGCATTGTGTCGAGCAATAATTCGAACAGGTATTTCACTGTAGTTTCAAAAGAAGCTCCCGGACGAACTTCCAGGAATTCAGTTAATAATGATGCTGTGGTTAGTTCCCTGTTTTTCTCAATGATGTCATACAGTATAATATAATCCGTACTTGCCTTGTTGCGTAACGAACGGATTCTGAATGCCTTCTTCTCAGCCAAAGACATGGATTGAGTAAGCAACACAAGTGATTGAAATTTCGACATGGAGGAATATTGATTTTAATTGTTTTTGAAATTAGCTTATTACAAAAGGTAAGAAAGTGCTGTTAGCCTCCGTGGGAAATGGATTAGAATGACCTCTACTCCCTGAAAAGTATACTTCATGAACTTTCTTTGGTTTGTAATAAAACTTAAACAGCTGCTAAGAAGCTGTAAATATACAGATTGAATAAAAATATTCATCATTATTAGTTTAAAATTACAGCATAATGTATGATCTGTCATATTAAAATATAATTTAATAACCTGTTATTCAATATTATAAACAATTTATTTTATAAATACGTGTATTTTATAATTACCGATTTGTATAAATTATTGATACTTTTCATGTTTATCATGATATATCTTTGTTGCTTATAAAATCGAAAGGATATGCAATCAAAAAAAATCGTTGTTGTTGGAAGTTGTAATACAGATATGGTAATAAAAGCGGATAGGCTTCCCGTGCCTGGTGAAACCATTTTAGGTGGTACTTTTTTTATGAACCCAGGTGGTAAAGGCGCAAACCAGGCTGTTGCTGCATCACGCATGGGCGGAAACGTTACTTTAATTTCCAAAACAGGGAATGATGTTTTTGGCAAGCAATCAGTCATGTTATATGCTGCTGAGAATATTAAAACGGATTTTATCGTATCGGATCCCAAGCATCCTTCTGGAGTTGCCCTTATTACTGTTGACTCTTTGGGAGAAAACTGCATTGTGGTTGCTTCAGGTGCCAACGCCTATCTTAATCCCGTGGATATTGACAAAGCGAGTACTGAAATTGAAAACTGCGACCTGGTTTTAATGCAGCTTGAGATACCTATCGAAACCGTTGAGTATGTTGCTGAAATGGCAAATAAAAAAGGCATCAAAGTTATTTTAAACCCTGCTCCGGCAAGGACACTGTCCAATGACCTTTTAAAACATATCTACATTATAATACCTAATAAAAGTGAAGCAGAAATCCTTTCCGGAATAAAAGTAACTGATATTGAATCTGCCAAACAAGCTGCTGACATCATCAGCGCAAAAGGTGTTGATATTGTTGTTATCACTCTTGGTTCACAGGGAGCATTAATTAAAGAATATTCAGATTATAATTTTGTAGAAGCCTTTAAAGTTGAGGCGCTTGATACAACAGCGGCAGGAGATACTTTTTGTGGTTCTTTTTGTGTCGGGCTTTCGGAAGGAAAATCAATTCTGGATTCCGTAAAATTGGCTGCCCGTGCTGCAGCAATCACGGTTACACGTATGGGTGCACAAACATCAATTCCATACCGGTCCGAATTATCATCACTCACAATACAACAACCAACAACTTAATATGAAAACAATCATGAGGTACGTAAAACTAAGATCCGGCTTATTTGGCCTTACACTTGCATTCCTGTTTGTATTTACTACAAGTTATACAATTGCCCAGGAAGTAACTGCAATCAAAGTCTCAGGAACCGTTTCAGATGCTAACAACAATGAACTTATTCCGGGTGCCAGTATTACCATTAAAGGTACACAAACCGGAACTGTTACTGACATTAACGGGAAATATTCCTTAGATGTTCCCTTAGGTGCAACTCTCATTTTTTCATTCATTGGATATGAAAAGCTTGAAGTAGAAGTGGGCACTCAACAAAACATTGATGCCCATCTCAAAATTATATCGCAGGCGATAGAGGGAGTAGTTGTGATCGGGTATGGGACAACCACTAAAAAAGAAGTCACAGGTGCAATTGCCAGTGTTAAATCTGACCAGTTTAACAAGGGCGCTTATACCAATCCGATGGGACTTTTGCAGGGAAAAGTAGCCGGATTAACAATTGTGAATCCCAACGGCTCCGATCCGATGGCAAATCCCAATATCATCCTCCGTGGTACCGGTACACTTACTTCCGGGCAGGGTCCCCTGATCATTATTGATGGGGTAGCCGGTGCTGATATGAAGAATATAAGCCCTGAAGAAATTGAATCCATGGATGTATTAAAAGACGGTGCAGCTGCAGCTATTTATGGTACACGTGGTTCAAATGGTGTAATAATCATCACCACCAAACGTGCTAAGGCAGGCGAGTCTAAAATTGAATACACCGGGCAGTTTTCGTTTCAAGTAGCTCCACGCAGTGTTAAAAACCTGTCAGCCGACGAATTCCGCACAGCAATCAGACAGTACGGCGATACCGTCAATATATTAAACGCTAGTACGGATTGGTTTAAAGAGATAACTAATACAAACCCGTTTAGCCAGAAACATAACTTAGCCATCAGCGGGGGTAATGAAAACTTTTCGCACCGGACAAATATTTATATTGAGAAGTCGGATGGTTTGCTTAAAAACAATGAATCAAATAAATACCTTGTTCGTACTAATATTATGCAAAAAGCTTTTGGCGGCATTCTATTGCTCGACTATAACCTGAGTTATGGTATGCGTAAATACAAACCTGCCAATTATGATATTTTTTACCAGGCATTTATCCGTAACCCGACGAGTCCTGTTTATGACTCTGCTAATATAAATTCAGGTGGTTATACAGTGTTGCCGGGGAATGCGTATTACAATCCGGTTGCTATGCTTAATGAGCGGACTGTCAACGGAAAGACTATTGAAGGTACTGCTAATGTCCGCGCTACATTAAAACTGGCTAATTCATTGAAATGGGTCAATTTCCTTTCGATTGACCAAACGGATGATGAAATGCTCTCATACAAAACCAAGTATTACCCAAGTATTCTGGGCCAATTTGGTGAAGCCGAAATTGATAACGGAAAAAACAGTTCCCTGCAATACGAAAGTACCCTGAATTATACTAAAACAATTGAAAAACATACTCTCCAGGCTCTTGCCGGCTACTCCTATCAGACACAGGATGCGAATTCATCATATATGGTTAACAGCAAATTCGATACTGATCTTTACGGTCCGAATAATATCGGGGCAGGTTCAGCTTTGGGTATTGGTCAGGCATATATGGGCTCTTATAGAGAGAGCAGTACCCTCATCTCGTTTTTTGGTCGCCTTATGTACAATTACAGCGAGCGATACTTGCTTGCTGTTTCGCTCCGCAAGGAAGGATCATCGCGCTTCGGTGCAAACAATAAATGGGGCTGGTTCCCTGCGGCTAGTCTTGGCTGGCGGATGAATAAGGAGAATTTTATGAACAACGTTTCCTGGATCAACGACCTTAAACTCCGCGTTGGGTACGGTACTACTGGGAACCAGGAATTCGCTAACTATCAGTCACTGATTATGATGGCATCAGCCGGGAAATTCTTATACAACGGGCAGTGGATAAATAGTTATGCACCAACTTCGAACCCGAACCCGGATCTCCGCTGGGAAAAGAAGCAGGAGCTTAATGCCGGTGTCGATTTTTCAATCCTGAATAACCGTGTGAGTGGCGTTTTTGACTATTACTATCGCAAAAGCACCGATCTGCTTTATACCTATCCGGTAAATGTTCCGCCATATATTTACCCATCATTGTTTACCAATGTTGGTGTAATCGGAAATCATGGGGTTGAAATCTCAGTAAATGCGATAGCTGTTCAACAGAAATCTTTTAACTGGACAACTACTGTAACTTTTAGTAAAAATAACAATAAGCTTATCTCATTTACCAATGCTGAATTTAAAGCTCCATATATCGAAACCGGCCAGCTTTACAACGATTTTCCTATAAAAGTTGAGCGTCTTTATGAAGGAGAACCAATCGGTACATTCTATGGGCCTGACTGGTTGGGAATTGATTCAAAGGGTAATGATATTTTTAAAAATGACACAGCAATTGCAAAAACAAATAAAAGTGATACAACAACTTTTTATAATGAAGCATTCATCGGTCCGATCGGCAATGCGATGCCGTTTTGTATCCTGGGATGGAGTAATATGCTTACCTATAAAGACTGGGATTTAAACTTTTCGTTAAGGGCCCAGATAGGAGGCGAAGTATTGAATACCTACCGGCTATATTACGAGAATTGGGTGGTACTCGGTAAGAATATAGTACACACACAACTCGATAACCCTGAATTCACTGGTAAAGCACAATATTCGTCGAAATATATTGAAAAAGCAACCTATCTTAAGCTCGATAATATATCGCTCGGATATAACATCCCTTTCAGTTTGAAATATATTTCAAAAATCAGGGTTAACATTACTGCCCAGAATGTATTTACCATAACCGGCTATAAAGGCCTTGACCCGGAAGTGGGTTTAAGCGGGTTAGCTCCCGGGATGGAGCCATTGAGTTATTATCCACGCTCTACTTCAGTAACTTTAGGTGTAAACGTTATTTTTTAATTAAAACAGAAGTAAACCATGAAAAAGTTCAACTATATACAGGCCATATGTTTAACCCTGGTGTTAAGCATGGTTGCATGCACAAAGCTCGACGAAACAGTATATTCTAAAATCACCATCGACCAATTCTTTGTGAATGAACAAGCTGTACTACAGAATGCGGCGCGGGCTTACACCAAACTTCAGCATTATCCGGAGGAATTCAGCCTGTGGACGCTTGACGAATTGTCGAGCGACGAATTAGCTGCTCCTAAGAAGTATGATGGCTCCGTGTGGGATGGCGGGCGCTGGGATCAAATACAACAGCATATGGTCCTATCTACCAATAAAATCAATCTCTGGGCATGGAATTCTGTTTTCCAGGGCATTGCAGGCTGCAACGAAGTACTCTACGAAACCGAACAAACATCTATTACGTTTCCTGAAAAAGAACGGATAATTGCCGAAATCAAGATTTTACGTGCGTACGAATATTATTGGGCAATGGATAATTGGGGGAATATACCTTTTGTGACCGATTTCACCAGTAAAGAACTGCCTCCGCAAAAGGACAGGAAATTTGTATTTGATTTTGTGGAGAAAGAGATTCTCGCTAATGTTGATATACTACAAAAACTTCCAACTCCGGCATATTATGGCCGTGTTACCCAGGGAATGGCTTATACCTTACTGGCAAAATTATACCTCAATTCCCAGGAATGGATTGGTGTGGATAACTTTCAAAAATCAGTGGATGCCTGCGATAAAGTGATAGCGCTTAATAGTTATAAAATAGAAAACAATTATTTTACAAATTTCAAAATAAAAAATGAATCTTCGCAAGAGAATATTTTCGTAATCCCATATGATCCTATTTTAACTCCGCAACTTTTTTACTTTTTTGCGCTTACACTCAACTCTTCCAGTGCCGCTACCTATGGGATGACCGGGAATTCGTTTTGGGATGAGTTTGTTACTGAGCCGCCATATTTACATAAGTTTGCCGATAACGACCAGCGAAAAAAATCATTTATCAGGGGACAGCAAAAAGATTTAACCGGTAAAATCATTCCAAACTTTATTTACACCGACACTATCATCAATTATAGTAGCCGTAAAAAATGGGAAGGCGCCCGCATTGGGAAATACGAATACGCGTTAAACGTATTGGATTATGATAAATACGATATGGATAACGATTTTGTATTGTTCCGCTATGCCGATGTACTTTACACGAAGCTCGAAGCCTTATACCGCCTGGGACGTGGGGCTGAAATGCTGGGTAATGCCGATCTTCAGAAAATACGGACCCGCGCCGGGCTGGCACCTCTGGAAGCATCGGATTTGACCGATACCGGATTACTCGACGAACTTGGTCGCGAGTTCGTATTCGAAGGCCACAGAAGGCAGGATATGATCCGTTTTGGCGTTTGGGGTAATGCAGGGTGGAATAAACCGGTAAGAGGCCCAAATGCAAAATTATTCCCTATTCCCCAGGATGTACTTAATGCAAATCCTTCTCTTCAACAGAACCCTCCAATGCAAAACTAAATGAAAATAAAGAAAATATTTATAGTGTGGTATCTTGTTTTTGTAATGTTTTTACTTCCGTTCATTTCGAATGGAAGCAAACCAAACAAGATAACAGTTCGCGAACTACGTGACAAGATTGCTGCTGAGTGGATAGGCCAGATGATTGGCAATATTTACGGATTGCCGCATGAAGGCAAATATATCAATGCTCCCGGTCCTGAAAACTGGCCATATGGTTATACGAAAAACATCGATAAGCTTAAAAAGTACGATGGCGCTTTTTCCGATGACGATACGGATGTTGAATATATGTATCTGCTCCAGATGATGAAATTTGGTGTTGAACCTTCGTACGGACAACTCCGCGAAGCCTGGATGTATCATATCCGCGACAGGGTTTGGCTTGCAAACCGCGGCGCCTTGGGACTGATGCATTTCGGTTATACCCCGCCTTTTACAGGAAGTAAAGCCTTGAATCCTCACTGGTTCCAGATTGACCCTCAGCTTATCAACGAAATATGGGGGGTTACAGCTCCGGGTATGATTAACTATGCAGCTTCAAAATCTGATTGGGCTGCCCGTATTACCAGTGACGATTGGGGCGTTGAACCAACAATCTTTTACGGAGCTATGTATTCCGCAGCTTATTTCGAAAAAGACATCTATAAGCTGATTGAAATCGGAATAAAGGCATTGCCTGCCAATGGCCGGTTTACAGCTACAGCCAGGGAAATGATTGCCTTGCATGCAAAATATCCGAATGACTGGAAAGCTGCAAGGAAAGATATGGCTCAGAAATATTATATCGATGAGCCTGATATGACCAAAACCATCTGGAATGCTAATCTGAATGGTGCATGTGCTGTTTTGGCAATGCTATATGGCGGTGGAGATTTCCAGCATACACTTGACCTTTCCTGTGCAATGGGTTTTGATGCCGACAACCAGGCTGCAACAGTTGCAGGATTGATGGGTGTTATTTATGGGATGAAAGGCTTACCTGAAAATCTGTATTTGCCGGTCGATGGGTGGAAAATGCCCTTCAACGACAAATATATTAACATTACAAGATACGATTTGCCTGATGGTAAAATATCGGAGATGATTGATCAGACATTGAAAGCCGCTATTGACCTGGTTGTTTCAAAGGGTGGCAAACTTTCTGGTAAGCCAGGCAACCAGGTGCTCACAATCAATACCGAAGCAGTTTTTAATCCTCCTGTCGAATTTTGCATCGGCCCTTTGCCAATTATGGAAATTGGCAAACCGATTGATTATAATTTCTATACCGAGGCTAACAAAATTTACAACTGGAGCATGATTGCAGGTAAATTACCAGTAGGTCTTACGTTTACAAAAGGAAAGCTTACAGGTATTCCAACAACTTCGGGCTATTCTAAAATTACACTTCAGCTTGATAACGGGAAAGAAAAAATCACCCATGATTTCAATCTGTTAGTTCGTGGCACTAATTTTGCCCCGACAGCCGATACTATTCTGGCAAATGTTCGTCAGCTTAACGAAAAAGTCCTTGATTCGTGCTGGTACACTTTTGGGAAGTCAATGTATGCTAAGAACGTGGAAGTTATAAACGACGGTAAAATCGACGGTCCTGGCTCTGTATTTTACAGCCTGGCTGCCAAAGCTAAAATCCCAAAAGTGGATTATTACGGCTATGGCTGGAAGACTCCTCAAAAAATAAGTATGATGGCCTTGCATACCGGTTGTCTCGAAGAATTCGGGGGATGGTTTACCTCACTCAACGTGCAATATCTGAATGATGCCGGAAAATGGACACCGGTTGAAAATACTTCAATTACGCCACCTTTGCCCGAGACTGACATTGTGTTTTTTCAACCCCACTTTGCCGAATACGTTATCAGCTTTGATCCTGTCGAAACCAAGGCAATTCGCATTATCGGCGATGCAAAAATCCAGGACCACTGGAATAAATATACCAAACAGGTTTCCGGATTTACTTCAATAACGGAACTCAGTGTTTATCATTAAATCAAACCAAGACCATGCAAAATATAATCTGTAGGACTTTTCGATTTGTGTTTGTTTCAGTTTTGTTACTAACTATGTCAGTTTCCTGTAAACAGAAAGAAACAGGCAATAAAGAAGCATTGACTCAAAATACTTTTACAAAAGAACAGCTGCAAGACAAAATTAAAGGCGGCTGGGCCGGACAAACTATCGGTGTGGTATATGGCGCTCCTGTTGAATTCAAATACCTGGGATCACTTATTCCTGATTATCAGAATATTCCATGGCGCGATGGATATGTGAAATACTGGTATGATAAAAAACCGGGACTGTTTGACGACATCTACACTGATATGAATTTTGTCGAAGTTTTCGAAAAGTACGGGTTAAATGTGTCTATGGACACCATTGCACATCACTGGGCATCAACACCATACCATCTTGCACATGCTAACCAGGCTTCGAGATATAATATCCTGAACGGCATTATGCCTCCAAAATCAGGCTACTGGAAAAACAATCCGCATGCCGATGATATTGATTTCGAAATCGAAGCCGATTTTATTGGTCTGATGGCTCCGGGAATGGTGAATTCAGCAACTGAAATTGCCAATCGAGTTGGGCATATCATGAACAGCGGTGATGGGTGGTATGGCGGCGTTTTTGTTTCGGCATTGTATTCAACGGCATTTATCTCGAATGATATAAATGAAATTGTAGAACAGGCAATTAAAACAATTCCTGAAGGAACCCAGTTTCATGATTGTATTGCGGATGTCATTAAGTGGCACAAGCAATATCCAACTGACTGGAAAGCAACCTGGTTCGAACTGCAGAAAAAATGGAATAACGACGTAGGATGCCCGAAAGGTGTGTTTTTATCCTTTGATATTGATGCAAAAATTAATTCAGCTTATGTTGCAATCGGCCTTTTGTATGGTAAAGGTGATTTCACAAAATCAGTTGATATTGTTGCGCATTGCGGACAGGATTCTGATTCTGATGCTGGTACAGTAGGTGGTGTTTTGGGTGTAATGGTGGGTTATTCGCATATCCCGGCATTTTGGCTGAAACCGCTTCAGGAAATTGAACCACTGGATTTTGAAGGAACAGATATGTCGCTGAATAAAGCATATGCAATGAGCTTTAAACAAGCATTGGAGATGATTACTCTTGCCGGTGGAACTGTTGAAGGTGATAAAATTGTTATTCCTTATGCAGCGCCGGTTCCGGTTGCATTTGAACAGAATTTTGAGAAGACTTTTCCAACTTTCCGCGACAGGTACGACAAATCCTTTACCGATGAACTTTCGTACGACTTTACCGGGAATGGATATATTTTCTATGGAAACCTCGTTAAGAACTCGAAAATTGATAAAGATTATATCGATCGCGTTTCGAAACGGGTTGGATCGGAAGTATTTGGCCTAGCCGAACCCAACGATCCTTATGTTGCTGAACTTGATGTATATATCGATGGGAAACTTGATGAGCATGTAAAATTACCTATGAAAAACACTTCCCGCCGCCTTGAGCCGGCCTGGAAATACCAGCTTACCGAAGGAAGCCACAATGTGAGACTCAAATGGATCAATCCTAAACCTGAATACGAAATCAGGATCAATGATATTATGGTTTATTCGGAAAAAAAGCCTGAAAGTAATTTGCCTAAATAGACACCACAATGAAAAAAGGAATACCTTTTCTGATTCTGATATCTGCCGTGCTGCTTATTCTATCGGCCTTACTACTTCAACCATCATGTAGTAGCAGTAATATGCAGACAACAATACTGCCCGAGAAGGTCGCAATATCAGCAGATGCGCTGAAAGACAAGATAAAAGGTGGCTGGGCTGGACAAACAATCGGCTGCACGTATGGCGGTCCTACTGAATTCCAGTTTAAAGGATCCATGATACAGGATTATCAACCTATAGTTTGGTACGACGATTATATCAGAGAATTATTTGAGTCGGATCCGGGTTTATTTGACGATGTGTATATGGATTTGTCTTTTATTGAAGTTATAGAAAGATGCGGGTTTGATGCGCCAGCTGATTCATTTGCAGAAAGCTTTGCTCACGCTCCTTATAAATTATGGCATGCCAACCAGGCGGCCCGCTACAATATTTTGAACGGAATCAAGCCTCCCGCTTCCGGCTATTGGATGAATAATCCCCATGCCGATGATATTGACTTCCAGATCGAATCAGACTTTGCCGGGATGATGTCGCCAGGTTTGATCAATACAGCTGCCGAAATATGCGACCGCACCGGTCATATTACAAATTACGGCGACGGTTGGTATGGTGGCGTTTTTATGGCCGGCATGTATGCAACAGCCTTCTATTCTGATGATCTGGATTTGATTATCGAACAGGGATTAAAACCAATTCCTGAAAAGAGTAAGTTTTATCAGTCTATCAGCGATGTAATTAAATGGCACAAGCAGTATCCGGACGACTGGAAACAATGCTGGTTTGAATTTCAAAAGAAACATACTTCCGAAAAAGGTTGCCCCGAAGGAGTTTTTAATTCATTCAATATCGACGCCAGCGTTAATGCTGCTTATGTGGTGATAGGGCTTTTGTATGGCAATAAGGATTTCTATAAAACCATTGATATTGCAACACGCTGCGGAGAGGATTCGGATTGTAACCCGGCAACTGCGGGTGGTATCCTGGGTGTTATCCTGGGGTATGATAAAATTCCTGCTTTCTGGAAACCGGCTGTTGAGAAGGTGCAGGATATGAAATTCCCCTATTCTAACCTCACGCTGAACCAGGTGTATGCACTGAGTTATAAACATGCGATTGAGCAAATTGAAAAAAATGGGGGTGAGGTTAAAAATGACAGCGTTATACTTAAAATTCAAAAACCCGAACCATTGAGGTTTGAGCAATCCTTTGAAGGAATGTATCCAACCAAGCAGCTTTTAGTGAGGAAGGATCACCTGGACGAAAGTATTAAGATTGACTTTACCGGGAATGGCATAGTCGTTTTGGGGAATGTTAAGAGCCAGTGTGGTGTTGAGAAGAGTGATTTCGTTGCTTTGCTGGATGTATATATCGACGGTGCAAAAGTTGAGCAGGTTAAGATGCCGTATGATTACATCGTCCGCAAATACGACATCTTTTATAAATACATGTTGGAAAATGGTGATCATAAACTTGAAATTAAATGGGTAAATCAGAACCCGGTTTTCCGGATAACTGAGAAATCCTATGTGGTTTACGCTGATAAACCCCTGGAAATACTTAATCCTGACAAAAAATAACCAAACAGAATGCATAAAGCTTTCATCATCAGCTTACTCGCGATTCTCGGCTCCCTTTCCCTTTTAATGGGGTTGTCTGGTTGTAAGCCGGAACCGGATCCTACTGCTCCTCACAAGCCGCCCTTAATACGCTTATTGACTGAACGAACATTGAAAAGCCAGCTCCTCAACCGCCAGATTAAATACACGGTTCTGTTACCGAAAGAATATGACACACTGAATTCGAAGTACCCTGTTGTATACCTGCTACATGGCTTCGGTGATGATGAGACTGCGTGGTATACATGGGGCGATATCCAAAATTATGTTGATGCAGATGATGCCGGGAAAATCCCCATGATTTATGTGATGCCACAGGGTTTTAATTCCTATTGGGTCGATCAATACGATGGCGCTTTCCCATATATGAATATGCTTGTAAAAGAAATGATTCCACAAATAGATTTGTTGTATCACACAATTAAGGATCCCCAGCACAGGGCTGTAATGGGTTATTCGATGGGTGGTTACGGAGCTCTTATTACAACGGCAAAAAATCCTTCAGTATTTAAAACCGGCGTTGTATTAAGTATGTCCTATCGCACCGATCAGCAATATATGAATGAACCTCAGTCGAACTGGGATATTCAATGGGGTTCCATTTTTGGTGGTGTAGGTTCCAAAGGCGCTGCTCGTTTAACTGACTATTATAAGGAGAATAATCCTTTCTATTTCTTTACAAATCCGAACGACATTTCCTTACAAGGCCAGAATTACTTTATTGATTGCGGCGATGATGAAGAAAACCTATCGCAACCCAACGATTCACTTCACGACATGCTCCGCAACCTGAACATAAAACACGAATATCGTGTGCGGAATGGCGCTCACAACTGGGATTACTGGCATGGTGCATTGCCCGAGGCACTTAGGTTTATCAGTTTTGCCGTTCAAAATATCCCTTATCCGGCAGATCCGGCGCCTGTTAACCCAGGAGCAACTGTTCCGGCTGAACGTATTTTTGCGGAGCAAGCCGAAGGAACCAATATCGAATATAGCGTAACTGTGCCGCCAACCTATTTATCAGATGCAAAAAATTATCCGGTCATCATTATTCTTCACGACCGGAATATCAATACTCAGGAAGAAGAATCACAAAAAATAAAGTCACTGTTTAATTCTATGATTGGCGAAAGCAAAATACCGGCTTCATTAATTGTTGAAATCCCCCTGCAAACAAAAACTGTTACTGCCGCTATTCTTCAACAGATTATTTCCCAGGTTCGCACGAAATATCGTGCAATTGCAGACCGCAATCATACCTTGCTGTTAGGAAATAAACAGGCTGGATTATTGGCTTACCAATTGGTTACTGCATGTTCAGAGCAAATCAATGCGTGCCTTCTTTTTGATGCAGATCTTCCTGTGAATGCCAATGCTGATAATCCTGCACTAAGTTATTACCTTGATATAACTGATGAAGGGCGCAATTACAACGTCTATCATTCGCTGTATATGAATTTAAGAAAAAACCAGCTTGACCACGAATACAGGGTTCGGCAGGGAACACCTTTATTCGAATCCTTCCTAAACGGAATATATGAGTCGGCTGCATATATCAATGACCATCTCAACAACTAAAAAATGAAACGAACTTCTTTACTGTTTTTCTTTGGCATAATACTGATTTGCAATACGGTTGCAGCTTCAGGCTTGCGGATTATGGAAAGCATGGTGATGTCTAGTAAGATATTAAACCAGGATGTCCATTTCTCGGTTTGTCTGCCGGCAAATTATTATGATACAAAGCAATCCTTTCCTGTTGTTTATTTATTACACGGGCTTGGTGATAATGAAGCCTCGTGGCTGGAATATGGTCAAATCAGCCAATATGCTGACAAGGCCGTTGCAGACGGGGAAATCCAATCCATGATTTTCGTGATGCCCGAAGCATTTCGCACTTATTATGTGAATGATTATAAACGGTCATTCCTTTATCAGGATATGTTTGTAAACGAGCTGGTGCCATACATTGACAGCCTTTTCCGAACTAAAGCCGATAGGCAGCATCGCGCCCTGATGGGCTATTCCATGGGAGGATTTGGTGCCCTGAATCTGCACCTGAAACATTTGGATGTATTTGGCACTACGGTTCCTTTGAGTATTTCAGTCCGTACCGATGAACAATATATGACTGAAGATGCTTCCGGCTGGGATGATCAATGGGGCCGGTTATTTGGTGAGCCGGAATTTAAAGGCAAAAATAGAATCACTGAGTATTACAAACAGAATAGCCCTTATTACATTTTATCTCAAATGCCATCTGCTGATATTAAGAAACTGAATATTTATATTGATAATGGCGACAAAGAACAAACACTTTGCCGGAGTAACGAGGAATTACATATACTAATGCGCAACCTGAATATTCCTCATGAATTCCGGGTCCGTGATGGAGGTCACAGTTTCCAGTACTGGTGTTCGGCATTGCCAAATGCACTCCGTTTTATCAGTGATGCATTCGATGGTAAACTGTATCGGGGAGATATAACAACTAAAAGTGTCTCCAACATGTTGCCTGAAAAACAATTACTAACTCTAACGGCCGGTAATGAGCAAGTTTATGCCTTTGTGCCTGCTGAATATGAATATACCAGCCGATTTTACCCTGTTATTTATTTAGCAGGAAATTTTTCGGAAGCTCAATGTAAGACAATTGCGGAAAAGGTGAATCAGGAGATTGAAAAGAACCTTATGAGTCCTATATTGATTGTGTTTTTATCTGAGAATTCTGTAAAGCAATTAACAGCCTTAATGCCTGAATTCGAAGAAAAATTAAGAATACGCAAAGGCTATCGGTTTCGTGCTATAGCAGGATATCAGGCTGAAGCATCCGATATATGCAAAACGGCTTTTCAGGAGCAATTTGTTTCGTGTATTATTAGCGACGCTTTCATTTCAAAAGACCTTTTCTCTGGTTTACTATCAGATATGAAACCTAAAGCCCTCGAACGTACTTCGTTTTTTATCGACGCACCTGATAAAGGTGGTTTTTACGAAGGCAACGGGAATGCTCATATGCTTTTGCGTGACAAAGATTTACAACACGAATACAGGGTGAGGGAAGGCAAAGGCGGGTTTGATTTTTTCATGGCAGGGTTGCCGGAAATAATTGCATTTGCAGAACAAAGATTTCACAAATAACAATAACTTTTTACTAACTAAAACTAAAAACCATGTTTATCGTAGGTAGTTACACGCTGGCAGTTGTTCTCACTTTTGTTACCATGCTTTGCTGGGGATCGTGGGCGAACACACAGAAAATGGCCGCCAAAAGCTGGCGTTTCGAGCTTTTCTATTGGGATTATGTGATCGGGATTTTACTGTTTTCCCTGCTTTTCGGTTTCACTTTCGGCAGTATCGGCAATATTGGAATGGGCTTTGTTGAGAGTATCAAACAGGCAAGCACTTCGAGTATTCTCAATCCCATTTTAGGCGGTATCATCTTTAATCTTTCCAATATTCTGTTGGTTGCTGCCATCTCTGTTGCAGGTATGTCTATTGCATTCCCGGTTGGAGTTGGAATTGCTATGGTACTGGGTGTACTTATCAATTATATAGCTACGCCTAAAGGAGACCCTTTACTCCTGTTTATTGGCGTTGGAATTGTTGTAGTGGCAATAATTCTTGATGCATTGGCCTATAAAAAACATGCTGTCAGCGAAAAAAAGGCATCCACAAAAGGAATCCTCCTTTCAATATCAGCAGGATTTCTTATGGCCTGGTTCTTCCGCTTTGTTGCAAGTGCAATTGCTACTGATCCCGAAGCTACGGCAGCCGGATTATCCGAAGCCGGAAAACTGACTCCTTACGCCGCATTTTTCTTTTTTGTAATTGGTATCGTTATAAGCAATTTTCTGTTCAATACATACCTGATGAAAAATCCTATCGAAGGCATTCCGGTTAATTTCAGACAATATTTCGAAGGTAATTTCCGAAGCCATTTGTCAGGAATTATCGGTGGAATGATTTGGGCGCTCGGAACCTCGTTAAGCCTTTTGGCAGCAAATAAAGCCGGGTATGCCATTTCGTTCGGACTTGGACAAGGTGCTACCATGATTGGTGCTTTCTGGGGTGTCTTTATCTGGAAAGAATTTAAAGGCGCCAATAAATCAGTTAATACCTTGCTTGCGTTTATGTTTTTACTTTTTACAGCTGGTCTGGCGCTGATTATTCTGGCCGGAAATTAACTAACGAATTATTTCTAACCCCCCAATTAATTAATGTTTAACCTAAAAAAAAAATCATGAAAAAAAATTACTCATGGGCATTATTTGCCGCAGTCTTAATGTTCTTTGGAACATTACAAACATTTGCACAGGTTTACACCATTTCTTTTACAGGAAGCGGGGAAAGTGCAACTGTTGAAAGTGTTGAAGCCCAAAACGTTACCCAAGGCATATCAACTACAGTGCCGAGTGGAGATGTACTAGTTTTAAATGTAACTACAGCTCTTAAACCATTATCTGCATACAATGACGGGATACAAATTACCTCTAACTCCACTGCAGGAACTTCAACTGTTTCATTTTATGCTAAACAGGCTGGAAATGCACGTATCAGCGTATACAGTATGGATGGTAGAAAGATTGCCTCACTTTCGCAAAATCTACAAAAAGGAACAAATTCATTTCAGGTTTCATTGCGAACAGGTGCTTATGTGATTGGCGTGCAGGGGGCTGGATATGCTTTATCTGGCAAAATGATTAGTGTTTCCAGCAACAATAGCCACCCTGAAATTTCTTTTGTTGGTGTTCAGGAAAAGAATATCGTAAGTCCGCTTAAAAGTGCTGAAGCTTCTGTCTCTTTGGCTTATACACCTGGTGATATCATGTTGTATAAAGGAATATCCGGGAATTACGCCACTATCGTTACCGATGTACCAACCGATAGCAAGACAGTTAATTTCAATTTTATTGAATGCAAAGATGCTTCCGGCAATTACTATGCAACTGTAAAAATTGGCGGTCAAATATGGATGGCTGAATGCCTGAGAACTACCAAATACAGTTCAGGTGCTTCCATTGACAATGTAACCACTCCTGAGGCATGGATACTTTTAACTACGGGTGCATGGTGCGATTTAGACAACAATACTGACAATGCCGCAAGATTTGGTAAATTATACAACTGGTTTGCCGTAAATGATGTCCGTAATATATGTCCCGCTGGCTGGCATGTACCAACCATTGAAGAATACGGCACATTATCAGAATTTTTGGGGGTAGATGAAGCTGGTAATAAATTAAGAGAAACAGGGGTTGTCAATTGGGCACCAGAGACTAATGCTGACGCTACCAATGAAACTGGGTTCTCCGCAAGAGCAGGTGCTAAGTGTAATAGCAGTGGTGTATTTAACGATTATAATTACAATTACTTATGGACAGCTACAGAGCTCGCTACTGATGCTACCAAAGGCACGTGTGCGTTCCTGACTGGTGAATCTCCTATTCTTGATATGACATACAGCACTAGTAAACGGAATGGTTTCTCGCTTCGTTGTATTCTGGATGATCATACCATAAAATCAATTGCTTTTCATGCTACCTGGCAAACTGATATAGAAGAGTGGGATTTTACTTATGATATATCAGGTAAAGTAGCACAAATGGTTGACCTATGGGCAGGATCTGTGGATAAAACCCTGACTTACGATTATTCGGTACCCAATAAACTGACCCTCACAAAAGATGACAATTCTGTATATGCTTCATATGATCTGAATGCATCAGGCTACATTACAAAAGACGACCAGGGCGGAGGTGATTATTTTGGCTACGAATACAATGCGGATGGTTTTGGTATTTCATATAATGAATTTTTTTCTGGTACAAACACTAAAAAGCGAGAAGTTTTTATCACTGATGGAAATGTCAGTAAAATTGTTAAATATAGTGATTCAGGTGATACAACTCAGATAAAGGTGTTTACATACCTGGCTGATAATAATGCAGAAGGCATTTTTCAGTCAAATATATCCGATTCGGATTGGAGACCCTATGGTAATTTGTATGGTAGGCCAAGCGCAAAACTGATCGATTCATATACGTACTGGGATCCAACCGCAACTCCCATTGTTAAGAAAACTGCAACCTTTGTGTATACCAGAGATGCCAACAACAGGATAACAAAGATAGTGAAGACAAATGCAGTAGATAGTTCAACAGAAGAATGGGATTACACATATTAATAGACATCTAGAGCAAGGCTTGTTTTTTGAATTTAAAAGATTTGAAGATAAGCTTATTTAGAAGAATATTAGTGGTTGATTAAGAAGAGGTTAACCGTTTATTGCAGAAACGGTTACCTCTTTTTTACTAGCAGGCTTACTTAGGGAAACTCTTTCATGCAAGAAAACACAGGAGAATTTGTCAATTGTTCTATATATAATTTAGATAAAAGCAATGAGTGAAACGATGCTTGCCATACTTGGCCTTGGGATGATTACAACGTTTATCACTTTAATCATGACTAAGCGACTTTCCCCTTTGGTCGCACTGACCCTGATTCCAATTTTATTTGGACTGATAAGCGGAGCCGGATCAGGTTTAAGCAAAATGATGGAAGATGGGCTGGTGGCTACTGCTCCAACAGGTGTATTGCTCATGTTCGGAATTTTGTATTTTGGGATCATGTTCGAAGTAGGGCTTTTTGAGCCATTGATAATTAAGATATTGCAAATTGCTAAAGGTGATCCTTTAAAAGTAATTATGGGTACATGTATCCTTGCTTTCATTGTTGCGCTAGATGGGGACGGGGCAGCAACTTACCTGATCATTGTCGGAGCAATGCTCCCGGTATATAAACGCCTTGGAATAAATCCTCTGATTCTGACTGCTATTCTTACCTTATGCGTCGGTATCATGATCAAACTCCCCTGGACCGGCGCAAATGCACGTTGTTTGAGCGCTTTACACCTTAATCCAACCGAACTGTTTAACCCGATTATTCCAAGTATGGTTGCATCGATCGTATGGGTTTTGTTTGTTGCGTACATTTTTGGTAAAAAAGAGCGAAAACGACTGGGAATAATACATATAGAAGTTCCTGAAAACAGAGAAATAAAGAATAAAAAAATCTATTTCACCAACCTGTTACTGACTATTGTCCTGATTGTAACTTTGGTCTCAGGTTTATTCCCGATTGCAATTACATTTATGGTTGGCCTTGCTATTGCTTTGATTATCAACTTTCCGAACCTTGAAGAACAGCGGAAAAAATTGGCAGCACATGCCGGAAGTGCCTTATCAGTAGGTTCAATGGTTTTTGCGGCCGGCATTTTTACAGGCATTCTGTCGGGCACTAAAATGCTGGATGCTATGGCACAAAGTTTCATCCACATTATCCCTGATTCATTGGGGCCAAACATGGGAATTATCACTGGCCTTACTTCAATGCCATTCACGTATTTCGTCAGCAATGATGCCTATTTTTATGGGATTGTTCCTTTAACAGCCGTAACTGCTTCACATTTCGGAGTTACTGCAGTTGAAATCGGACGGGCTTCGCTTTTAGGGCAATCCGTTCACATGCTGAGTCCCCTGGTTGCATCGACCTACTTATTGATCGGACTGGCTGGTGTTAGTTTTGAAGCACATCAGCGTTTTACTTTAAAATGGGCTGTTGCTACAACATTAGTTATGTTGCTGGTTACCGTTTTGACGGGTGCAATCAGCTTTTATTTATAATTTATCAGATAATTATCCTGCTGAAATTGAATATTTTCTTATAAAAGGTGGTAACTTTATAATATGGATAATCCATAAAATATTTCAAGATTTGAACCTAATATGGAAGAACTTTAAATGAGACGTTTTAATGCTTTCGCTTCGCTGATCTTTGTAATTATCGTTGCTATCGGCTGCGGAATAGCTTATTCTTCCTATAACGGACAGGCAGATACCGCCGGAACTATGGGTATGATCATCGTTACTTTTATTATCACTATCATTGTTTCATCCGCAATTAAAATTGCGGATCAATGGGAGAAAGCGGTAGTACTGTGCCTGGGTAATTTTCGTGCCATCCGGGGACCCGGGCTGTTTTTTATTATTCCAGTAATCGATGCTATCCCTTACTGGATTGATACCCATGTAATCACTACAACTTTCAAAACCGAAAAAACCCTTACCAAAGATACTGTTCTAGTGGATGTGGACGCGGTGCTGTTCTGGAAAGTGCTTGACCAGAAAAAGGCTTCTCTGGATGTTGCCGATTATTAAAGTGCCATAAGCTGGGCTTCGCAAGCAGCGCTCAGGGATGTAATCGGTAAGACCATGCTTTCGGATATACTCGAAGGCAGGGAAAAAATCAGTTCCGAACTTCAAAGAATTATTGATGAGCGTACAGAGCCATGGGGTATCAATGTTATTTCGGTGGAGGTTAAGGATGCACTGATTCCGCCGGCTTTGGAAGATGCCATGTCGATGCAGGCACAAGCTGAAAGAGAGCGGCAGGCTCGTGTTATACTCGGAGATTCGGAACGGCAGGTAGCTGAGAAATTCGGGGATGGAGCCCGAACCTATGCCGACAATCCAACCACTCTTCACCTGAGGGCAACGAATATGCTCTACGAAGGACTGAAACAGAATTCGACTATTGTAGTTGTTCCCAGTTCGGCGTTAGAAACAATGGAATTAGGTGGACTCAGTGGAGTAACGGCTTTGACCATGCAGCTGCAAAAAGAAAAATCGGAAAAAGAAAAAGGTAACTAATCAGCCCGATTAGAAGCTATTTTTACCACCGATTTACAGATTACACAGACTTCAAACTGCATTCCACAGGTATATAAATGATATTTTAGGTCGGGGTAGGTATATTAAACCATAGAGCTGTTTGTTTATCCCTCCCAATGCTTAAATGTTTTATCAAAATGAATTTTCAGCAGCCGGGAAATTTATCATTTGAATATACCAATAATCGTATTGGTAAATAAATTCCAACGTGCCTTCGCCTGAAAAGCGATGTTTTTCGTGACTCCCTTCAATGAATCCGGTAAAGTCAATATTAAAGCTAACTTTCGCTTTTTGTTCGTCAAAGTGAAGTTGGGTTATTTCAAAATGCTTCAACGTAAACGATTCAAACGCATTTCGAAAATCTTTGAACCATGATGCTTCCTCTGCTTCTTTGGTAAAATGATATGCGTAAAATTCATCTTCTTTGCTTAAAAAGGCCTCAACTCCTTCGGTACTGTATCTTCTGATATCATAATCATGATTCGGATGGAACTCTTCATAAATAAAACAAGTCATCATTCCTTTAACTCTCATATTGTCAACCTTATGGAGAAAAAGTTCTTCGGTAATAAAGCGATAGAGCTCACGTTCATCCACCTCGCAGAGGGCATTTAATTCAATACCATTTTCATTTAGGATTTTCATTATCCGGTCTAATTCTGCATTAATCTTTGAATCAGGAATCTCTCTCACCTTGATATAATCCGGCCGGTTCAGGAAATCATAAAGTAAAATGGATTCTGCATTCTGACAGTTTTTTTCAAATTCATCGATATAATCAAGGAATTTGTTCTCCATTGCAATATCAATATGGTTATTTCCCGGAGTTTCTGAAATTTCGGCACCATATTCAAGCCTGAGTTTCATCTTTCTCAACTCATTTTCCATCCTGAGTTTTTCAAGATCGTCCTCGTTTTCACTTTTCAGGGTTGTCATATTTCATTGATTACATTTGAAGCGTATCTAGAAAACGGAAAGCTGGAATATTAGAATATGTAAAAATAATAAATATCCTATAATAATGTTCAAATACCCATCCATGTATTTTCCCGTTTTTATACATCACAAATAACACACATAACCTTATTCCTGTTTACCCCATTTATATAAAACTAACTATCATTCATTCTCATTGGCTTTTATGTTGATTATTCATTAGGGGACTTAATCGTCAATCGTAAATTATAAATCCTAATTTCAAATCGTCCATCACACCTCATTTTTTCGTTATTTTGCATTATCTAACCTGAACCTTGATCCCTCACGATACCATATCACAAATATTTGATGCCGCCCGAGTGGAGGAAGTCGTAGCTGATTTCGTGGCCTTAAAAAAGCGCGGCAGCAACTATACAGGGTTATGCCCGTTTCACAACGAGCGTACACCTTCGTTCCATGTGTCGCCAACTAAAGGGATTTACAAATGCTTTGGATGCGGGAAGGCAGGCAATTCAGTAAATTTTGTGATGGAGCACGAAAAATTCACCTACCCTGAGGCACTCCGCTACCTGGCTAAAAAGTACAATATTGAAATCAAGGAGGAATCCGAAACGGCTGAACAAGTCGCCGAGAAATCTGCCCGCGAAGGCCTGATGGCCATCACCGATTTTGCAGCCAGGTTCTTTACCGATCAGCTTTTTAATACTGACGAAGGTCTTTCGGTCGGCTTGTCTTATTTTCACGGACGCAGTTTCAGCGACGAAACCATTCGTGAATTCCAGTTGGGATATAGCCCCGACGAATGGGATGCTTTCAGCAAACATGCCCTTAAAAATGGATATAGTACCGATATGCTTGAAAAATCGGGGTTAAGCATCAACAAAGACAGTAAGTTATATGACCGTTTCCGCGGAAGAGTGATGTTCCCGATCCACAGCCAGGCCGGGCGTGTAATTGGCTTTGGCGGTCGTATCATGACTTCGGACAAAACAAAGCCGAAATACGTTAATTCGCCCGAAAGTGAGATTTATAACAAGAGTAAGGTACTGTACGGAATTTCTTTCGCCAAACACTCTATTTCCGCCAACGATATGTGTTTCCTGGTTGAAGGCTATACCGATGTAATTTCGATGTACCGTGCCGGTGTTCAAAATGTGGTTTCATCGTCAGGTACGTCGCTCACAGCAGACCAGATCAGGCTGATAAAACGCTACACACCGAATATCACCATTCTATACGATGGCGATCCTGCCGGTATCAAAGCTTCGTTCCGTGGAATTGATATGATCCTCGAGCAGGGAATGAACGTGAAAGTAGTGCTGTTTCCTGATGGCGAGGACCCGGATTCATACGCCCGTAGCCGCCGTGGTGCGGAAGTACAGGAGTTTATCCAACAAAATGCCAAAGATTTTATTCATTTTAAAATTGACCTGTTATTAAGCGAAACCGGCCGCGATCCATTAAAAAGGGTTGCTGTGCTGAAGGATTTTATCGAAAGCATTTCGCTCATACCCGACCAGCTTACCCGGCTGGCTTACGTGAAGGAAAGTGCCGACCGCATGCAGATGGATGAAAAAGCCATTCTGAATGAACTTAACAAACTGCTGCGAAAAAAATTCACCCAAAAATCGGGTGCTACAGTTACCGAATCCGATGCAATTGACGATTTATTTGCTCCCGAACCTGCCGAACAACAGCAGGAATCGTTTGATGCATTGAGCACTGAAGAGATTGAGCGTGAAATTATCAGGCAGTTACTGCTTTACGGCGATGTTGAAATAGAAACAAATTTTCCCGATCCTGTAACCGGCGAAAAGGTGTTTAAAAAAGTTAAAGCAGCAAATTTTATTATTAATGATATTAATGCGGATGAGTTGACTTTTACCAACACCCAGTATCAACAGATTTTCAATACCTGCGTGGATGAGTTGAAAAGTAATCCGGATATTAACTACCGGAAGCTTACCAATCATCCCGACAATGCTATTTCAGGGCCAGTCATTGACCTGATTGCTACAAAATACACCTTCAGCCCTAACTGGGAAAAGCGTAAAATACGCTTGCTCCAGGAACACGAAGTCCTCGATTTTCTGATCCCAAATTCTATATTTTCATTTAAATCGAAACGGGTGCGCCAGGTTTTAAAGGATTTGCTTGAAAAGATTAAAACGGCCGAATCGGATGATATTTCAAGTGATCTGCAAAAGCAGTTTATGAATGCCAAGCGCATCGCTAACCTCATTGATGGCGGGCAATTGGGACGCACGATTGTTTAGTTCGAACTCTAGATAGCGAAGAGGGGGGCTAGTGGGACACGAGTTTTAAAGATTAACCTGCAAACTACAGCTAATAAAGGGATCCTATCTTTTCCTGGTTTTAAAGCCAATCATAGGACGCTCTTTTTGTTCTAACTCCTGTTGTTTAGCTTGTTCAAATTGATGCAGATATTCAAAAATGAGCATTATTTTTTCATCTTGTTCAATGTCTTTCTTTTCAATCAATTCAAGCTTTTGCAATATGTCTTTATGGGTGATAAGTAATTCGCGCATTTTTGTAAACACTCTGATGATCTGGATATTTACTATAATTGCCCTTTCACTGTTCAATACACTTGATAACATTGCTACTCCCTGCTCCGTAAAAACTAAAGGGGGTTTTCTCAACCCCATCTTTTCTCTATTGGATATCACAATCTGTGATTTCCATTCTTCCATTTCTTCTTTGGACATTTGAAACATAAAATCATTAGGAAAGCGTTTTTCGTTGCGCCATACAGCTTGATTCAATATCCGGGTTTCAACATCATATAATTCCGCAAGGTCTCTATCCAGCATAACTTTTTGCCCACGGATTAAGTATATTTTGTTTATTAATACTTCATCAGGTATTGATATTGTAATGTCCGGATTGTTCTTTTCCATATTTAATATTTGAAGTGTAAAGACATCAAGGATTTAATTCCCTTTCTTCAAAACAATTTCCCGATACTTTTTGCTGTTCCAGGTATTGATCATCGTTCTGAATAAATCATACTTTTCAACCGGCACATAGTTTTTGATGATGCTGAACTTCCGTACAATATGTAATTGCTGACCTTCAGCAGAAATTGAAACTTCGAGGCTGCCGAATTCATTCTCTGTTTTTAGATCTACTTCCGGCGAAACCAGCGAAATATCATCAGGCATTGATATGAAAATATCGTACGATTCATTTATAGGGAAAGGTATTTCGAACGGTTCAATACGATTCGTTATGAGCTCAGTCATATGCCAGCTGTCGGAACCTGAAGGAGCAGCGGATAGTTTTAAGAAAATATGTCCTGCAATTTCATCCGTAAATGAGCCCGATGATGCGTGAAAACTATACGAAGAAAGGTCAATATCTGTTTTGCCTTTAACAATTTTACTGATTTTGCCATTGCCAAACGCATTTGAAAGCATGGTTGTGACATATGAACTGTCCTTTTGGATTTTCAGCCAGGGGTTCAGTCTGCCTCCAAGTTCCAGATTAAGATTTCCTGTCAGTTCTGATTCTTCATCCAGTTTCAGGTTGCCTGTAAGAGTAAGGATATTTTTTGGTTCACCGATCACTTCCGAAAGTTGCATTTTACCCGGCACAAGTGAGATTATACGTTTACCTGAGAGTGTATATCTGAGATCCTGCTGGTTGATTTGAGTTGGTGACAAGAAAATCGGTTCCAAACCCTGAATACTTACTTTCACAAGGAAACGTTCAATTAAGTCAGGGCTGGCAG
The DNA here is from genome assembly GCA_041660125.1 of Lentimicrobiaceae bacterium. Lineage (GTDB taxonomy): Bacteria > Bacteroidota > Bacteroidia > Bacteroidales > UBA4417 > UBA4417. Next base: position 36,410 of record JBAZWY010000022.1, on the reverse strand, counting down.
TTTTTTTAGTATAAAATCTTTCAGCAATTACGGCGACGGGCTCAGCCTGAATATTCTGAGAACGCAGCATTGCGGTAAGTAGCACTGCTTTTTCGGCTTCCATTCCACCATTACTCTGCCAGATTGCGGCAGCATTTCTCAGTTTATAACCGGTAAATTGTAAAGGAACCTGCCACGTATTCAGTTCGTTAGCAACTTTTTCCTGGAGTTTTAATGCTTTTAGCAAAGGTTTGTCAATTCCCTTAACGGCAGTTTTTGCTGCTACTTTCACTTCAGGAGTGGTTTCACATTTAAATGCTTCCTGCGAAGCAAAAACGGCTATTGCATCAACTGCTTTTATACTTGCGGCAAACACAATTCTTGGTCTGTTTTGCTGTTCAACCGGGCCGAAGTCTTCGCGCAAAGCAGCAGGCAAATCCGTAAGTGTCCATGTGTACGTGATTTTGCCGTCTTTTTTCACAACTATGGGTTTTGACTGGATACCGGACGCTTCGTAACTAAACGAAGATTTGGATGGGACTCTTATAATAAAAGTAAGTTTCTTCACCGGCGAATTCATCATTAGCTGTTCATTCCACATCAACACCGGAATGTTGCTTTTTACATTTGTAAGCAGGTAATCAAAATCAATTACAGCTCCGCGTTCAAGGGCAGTGTGGGTTACAACCATTTCGCGAAGGCGGTTCCATGCTGGCACATTAGCTGCAAAACGAGGCAGTAATTCGTTGTAGGCATTCCCAGGCGTCGGCACCTGTTTCCCATCAGCCATCGTGGTTACCGAATGGTTTATTTTCAGTTTCTGATATTCCGGATCATACACAATAAAATCCTCTCCATATAGTCTGTGGAATGCATAATAGGTGTTTATCAGCAGTTTATGGCTGTAATGATACGTCCAGCTGCCATCTTTGTTTAGTGTATATTCTTTGGTTTGCTCCTGGTACACAGCATCGGGTTTATTCTCCTGCGCAATTGCGATTATACCTGTGAAAAGTCCGAAGGCAATTAACAATATATTTTTTATCATGGTTTAATGAGTGTTGAAATGTTCAATATTTTATGAAGTACGATTTACGAGGTACGATTTACGATTATCATTCACCTCCCCATTCGTCATTCGTAAATCGTCATTCGTAAATCGTAATTTATTATTTAATTTTAACGATCACAGGTTCCGCAGCAAGCAGGTTCTGATATGCGACTGCTTTTTTGAATGAATCCCAATCTTCCGGTTGATAAATGCGTTTTGGGAAAGAAGCATTAAATGTAAATTTCAATGTATCATTCTCTCTACTGATAATTCCGCTATATTGTGCACCGCTGCCGTTACCCGATTGGGGTTCAGGTGAATACACCATCATTTTTATTCCAGGGAGTTTGATCTTTTCGGTGATCTCCACGGTATGCGATGTTCGGTCGCGGAACGGGAATTTACGTCCTTCGAGACCTGTATCGAATCCGGTGTGTGGCATGGCTCGTTTCATAAATCCTGTTGCAAGAAACGGGGTAAAAATCAGTTCATCGCCGGCAACTGTTGCGTAATCAGGGATGCGTATTTTAAAATGCATCTGAATGGGACCTTCCAGGTAATTATACGGATCATCGTAGGTTACTCCAACCAATTGTGCAAGAGGTGAAATATGCAGCACTTCTTTCTCAACATTGGCAGCCCAATCGGCCATATAGGCGCGGGTAAACATTCCACGGATAGCCGCGTCGGTCTGTCCTTCGGCAGTTACGTTATACTCGCCTTCAAGCGTACCGTCGGCTGAAATCGATGTGGTTCCTGTCATGTGGAGGTAATGATTCGAAGGATTTGAAATTGGGGTTTCACCCAGGTCAGCGCCTTCGGGAACTCCCATCAGGTAATTCTGCTGTTGTTCCGCACTCGACCAAAGTTCCCTGACAAAAGGAACCCATGTTGGGTCGAGCAAGTGATATTTCCCGTCTTTACGGCTTTTCACAACAGTGACACAATGGTTAAACTGATCGGCAGGAATATAATCGATACGCGAACCGGCCATGGTCATCGCTGGATAAGCTTCGAAACCGGCGGCACGAAGCATGGTGATCAACATGCCGGCTTTGTCTTTACAAACACCGCATCGGTCGGTAAAATTCATCTCGCCGCTGTGTAAGGTGTAGCCTTCCCCTTTTCCCATTGTCAAACCCAGGTAACGGATTTCGTCGCCTGCCCAGTGAGTCAGTATCGTTATTGAATCGTTTTCATCGCGGGCATTGCGTAATAATTCATTCACTTTATTCCTGATTGCATCGTTGGCTTCGAAACTTTTATAATCTTCATTTACTCCGTAAAACCAGGTGCTTTTCGATTTCCAGTCGGGGCTGGTACTCAATAATAGTTTTGGAGCCACATCCGAAGGATCCACTGAACGTGGTTCACCCTTGAAAGGGGAAATGTTTTTCTTTGCGAATGTATATATGAAGTTGCTGCCTTTGCGCCACATTTTAGACGATACTTCTCCATTGTACACTTCATATTGTAATACCTTGGTATCAGGAACACTGATCTGGTAAACCTTTAGCAATACAGGATCGTTGCTGTAAAAAGGGACAATATCATAAAAGTGCCCTTTCATGGGCGGGATATATCTTTCGTCGTCGTCACCTCCTCCAAGCAGCGCATACGTAAATCCTTTCCTGTACAGGTGAACTTCCACGGCATCACCGGGTTCCAATCGCCCTATTTCCAGCATTTTTTCGCGGGCACCCCAATAAATGGCACGTGCAGGCTGCGGATAGTCAAGTACACGCGAAGTATCAATAACTGTTTGTGTTCCGTCAGCATGATAAATGGTAACATTTCTGATTTCCGACCAGGCCGAAAGCGGATCGTAATCGAATTTGATAACCGACAAGTTTTTTGCGCCCTCTGGGGTAAGCACTTTGTACAACCTATGGATGTAATTGTGACTCAAACCTGTTTCCATCATATTAACACGCGTACTGTCGAAAATTACAAGAACATTGGATCCGGGAAATGTTTTTCTGTCGCCGGCTTTTTTAATCAGATCATCGTAGGGACCGGCAAAAGCAACCGAACCGGCAAATAAAGCCAGCAGGAGCAGTAAAGATATTTGTTTCATAAATGGAGAGGTTTAGTCATTGAAATTGAAGGCATAAAGGTATTAATTGCTTTCATTCATGAAAGTCAAATGCATATCTTTTTAAAAATTATCTGGAAGGTTGCTGAATAAGCCTGGATATTTTAACAATTACTATAAAAAAACACGACAATTAAATGAATTTCTTGCCGTGTTTGTTCACTTAACCTATCAAACGTTTTACAACACCATACTAACTGGTTATAATATAGTTAACAAAAGTAATATTAGTTTAGAGCGCTAGTTTTTACACAAATTTACACCATTTTTAAATCCCTGAATCGTATTAATTTGCCTGCTTTCGTATCCCAAAGTTTCAGGTTAACATATTTGAATCCTTGCAGGAAAGGAATTGGCTTAATACTATTAAAAAGTTCGTTTTCACGGTGGCATTTTTCAAGTCTGTAATTAGGAATTTTTGAACTCAGGTGATGAATATGATGAAACCCGATATTGCCCGAAAACCATTGCAGAATTTTCGGAAGTTTATAATACGAACTGCCCTGTAATGCTACGGTTTTAAAATCCCATTCCTGAGCGCCGTACCAATGTGTTCCTTCAAACTGGTGCTGCAGATAGAAAAGGAATACTCCGCCGATTGCTGCGAAATACATCACCGGAACCTGTATCAGCAAATACGCTTTCCAGCCAATGGTGAAGCTAAGAGTTGTTGCAAGTAATGCTATGCCGGCATTTGTTGCATATACGCTCAGTTTTTCTTTCCGTGAAAAGCTTTTATGTGTGAATCGGTTTCCAATAAGGAACAACAAACCGGCTCCCAGCCCGAACATGACAAAGGGATTACGAAAGATACGATATGCCAGCTGCTTCCGTTTAGGCAGAGCCAGGTATTCGTCAACAGTAAGAGTCCACACATCACCTATTCCGCGTTTATCCAGGTTTCCCACATTGCGGTGGTGCGTAAGATGCGAATGGTGCCAGTGATGATAAGGAGTAAAAGCCAGAACTCCGATAATAAACCCAACAACTTCGCTCAATCGTTTTGAATTAAAAAAGGAGCCGTGTCCACAATCGTGAAATATTATAAACAACCTGATCAGGAAACCGGCCGAAATGAATATCAAAGGCAAGGTAATCCAAAAACTGTAGGATAAACTGATCACCATCAGCACCCACAAAAGCACGTAAGGCAAAAAGGTGTTTGTGATCTGCCACCAGCTGTGCAGATTATCTCCGTTTCGGTATGGAGCTATAATCTTTACCCAACGTTCTTCGGCACTTGTGTTTATTTTATCCTGACCTGACATTTTATTTTTTATTTAAAACGCAACTTACGTGTATTAGGACTCTCCATTTATGACTTGAGCCTGTTCAAAAAGGAAGAATATCCGGAAATTTGTGAAATTCAATTTTGCCCCAATCTTTGCTGATGCGAATCTTTTTCATCGTTTCCTTTGCAGGGCAAGGTGTTTGTGTTTGGAAGCTGAAACCTAATAAATTGCAATTCTTAATCCCTTTTCTATCTACTATAATAACAGTTGAGTAATTCTTTTGTTCGTAATTTTTGTAGGAATAAAGAGCTCTTAATAAAAGTTCAACCCTTATTACTAAAGCTGATAATTCCTTATCTCTTCCTGGCATCAATAAAATAATAAGCGTATTAAATTATCAGCAGATTACATTACATTTCATACATTTGATTCGTCAAATTATACCGTGTTCCCATGAAAAAAATGATCCTCCCCATTCTTCTGCTTGTTATTTCGATACAGGCTTTTGCATCCTTCGACGAATGGTTTGCCAATAAAACACTGCGAATCGATTATTATCATACCGGCAACAGACAGAATGAAATTTATTCAATCGACCAGGTGAAGGCGGAACCATTTTGGGGCGGCTCGCATACAGCATTAATCGACACAATGAATTATGGAGAGTATTATTTCAAAGCATTTGATGCGCAATCCAATAAATTGATATACAGCCACGGTTATTGCGCTTTGTTTGATGAATGGCGGTTTACCGAAGAAGCTAAGCACACTACCCGAACATTTACAGAAACAGCCGTGATGCCGTTTCCTAAAAATGATATCCGAATCGAGTTATACAGCCGCAATTTTATGGGTATTTATGAAAAGAAATTCGAATACACGGTTGAAGTGAAGAATTACTTTATTTCCGATGAAAGACAAATGGTTTACCCGGTTTACGATGCGTTGATTTCGGGCGACCCGGCTACCAAAATTGATATTGTAATATTACCTGAGGGATATACAGCAACTGAAATGGACAGGTTTAAAGCAGATTGCGATAAATTTGCTTCCGGGCTTTTCACTTATGAACCTTACACTAAAAACCGCGATAAATTTAACATCCGGGCTGTTCTGGCGCCCTCTGTTGAGAGTGGTACAGATATCCCAGGCAATAAAGTTTGGAAAAATACCATCCTGAACAGTTCTTTCTACACTTTCGATTCCGAACGTTACCTGATGACATACGACAACAAATCGGTTCGCGATTTGGCATCTAATGCGCCATATGACCAGATTTATATTTTGGTGAATACTACCAAATACGGCGGTGGTGCCATTTATAATCTTTACAGCACTTCAGTGAATAGCAACGCATCTTCAGCTAAAATATTTGTACACGAATTCGGACATGGTTTTGCAGCTTTGGCCGACGAATACGACGACGGTTCTACTTCATTTAATGATATGTATCCTCTCGATCTCGAACCCTGGGAACCCAATATTACAACATTAGTGAATTTCGAAAGCAAATGGAAAGGAATGCTTTTGCCTAACACGCCCATTCCAACCCCCATTGAGAAAAGCAATGAATATAAACTGGGTGTTTACGAAGGCGCAGGTTACGTAGCCAAAGGAGTGTACCGCCCTTCACCCGATTGCCTGATGCGCACTTTTAAAGGAGATAAATTCTGCCCGGTTTGTTCGGCTGCCATCCAGAAAATGATTGATTTCTATACAAAATAATGCAGATCTTTAATTTCGGGTATCTCAATTATTGGCCTGTTTGAACGAATTGTTCGCCATCCTATTTCAATTTTTAACATGTATGCTTTATCTAAGCTGTTATCTGAAATTTGTGGCATGCCTGTAATAAATCCATTCTGGAAATAGATTTCATAAAAAGCAATAAAACTATAAGTTATCCTTCGGAAATGAGGGGAAAATAACTAATTTTGCAGCCCTAAATAGTTGAATTTTTTATTCTTTTACGTGTTATCACGATAACAATACTTAATCCAGGAGGGTATATGGCCATTACAAAATTAGAACAGATGTTTGATTTGCTGAAAAGCAAACCTAAAAAACGAATTTCAGTTGCTTTCGCAAACGATGCACACACCATTGAAGCTGTGTATGCTGCTATCGAAAAAGGAATCGTTGACGCAACACTTACCGGTGACGAAGCTTCTATTAAAAAAATATGCCTGGAGCATCACATGGATGCAGGTAAGTTTGAAATCCTCCACGAACCGAATGAAATAAAAGCTGCCATACTCGCTGTGAAAGTGATCAATGAGGGTAAAGCCGGCCTGCTTATGAAAGGATCGCTCAGTTCGGACAAGTACATGCGGGCCATTCTGAATAAAACCACCGGAATCACCAATGAAGGAGCTGTACTGTCGCATATATCGGTAATGGAATTCCCGGCATATCACAAATTGCTGACTATTGCCGATGTCGCCATTATTCCACAACCCGATTTGAAACAGAAAATTAAAATGATCGATTACCTGGTTAAGGTTTCGAAAGCAATAGGAGTAGAAAAACCTAAAGTAGCCGTAATTGCTGCTACCGAACAAATGCTTGCAGGAATGCCTGCTTGTGTTGATGGCGCCATCCTTGCAAAAATGAGCGACCGAGGTCAGATTCCCGGCTGTGTTGTAGATGGCCCACTTTCGCTTGATGCTGCCATCGATATGGAATCAGTTCAAATCAAGAAAGTTACCGGTCCGGTTGCCGGAGATGCTGACTGTCTTCTGTTCCCGAATATCGAATCGGGAAATGTTTTCTTTAAAGGCGGCACCAAACTAGCAGGAGCTGAACTAGCTGCTTACGTTGCCGGTGCGCGTGTTCCTTGCGTTTTAACTTCGCGTGGCGACAGTGCATTGACAAAGACCTATTCAATTGCTCTTGCGGCTTTGATGGCGTAAGTTGTTGCTCGAATTATGGTATTTTGATTGAATCATTCAGTGAAGAGTTAATAGAAAATGGTTAATAGAAAATAGTAAAGTCAACAATCATTATTTTGATGATTTCAATTATAACTATTTTCCATTTTCCATTTTTACCCTGAGCGTAGTCGAAGGGAACCAATAACTAACCAAAAACATGGAAGATTTCCGCATACTTGCGATAAATCCGGGTTCAACCTCTACAAAAATTGCGGTGTATCATAATATGAACCCGGTTTTTGTAAAGAATATTATGCACCCGAGCGAAGAACTCGCGCAGTTTGAGCATGTGGCCGATCAGTTCCATTTCCGGAAAGAGATTATTTACAAAGAACTGGAAGATGCTGAAGTACAGCTTGATAAAATTCAGGCTGTCGTTGGTCGTGGCGGAATGTTGAAACCCATTTCATCGGGCGTTTACCTGGTGAATGAAGCTATGAAATCGGATTTGTATGATCATCCTATTAAAGAACATGCCAGTAACCTGGGAGGTTTGATAGCCGATGATATTGCACGGGCACTGCCGGATGCAAAAGCGTATATTGCCGATCCTGTGGTTGTTGACGAACTCGATGAAATAGCTCGTGTTGCCGGACACCCATTATTCAAACGGCTTTCTATTTTTCACGCACTTAATCAGAAATCAATTGCACGTCAGCATGCCAAAAGCATCATGAAAAGGTATGAAGACCTGAACCTTATTGTAGTTCATATGGGCGGTGGAATTACAATCGGGGCGCATTATAAAGGACGTGTTATTGATGTAAACCAGGGGCTCGACGGGGAAGGGCCTTTTTCGCCTGAGCGCAGTGGAACATTACCAACCGGTGACCTGGTACGCTTTTGCTTTAGCGGACAATACGAGGAAAAAGAAGTGATAAAAATGATTGTAGGCAATGGTGGTATTGTGGCTCACCTGGGGACCAATAACGTTTACGAAGCGGAACAGCGTGCTCAAAATGGCGAGGGGCAGGCAAAATTTATCCTCGAAGCCTTTGCCTACCAGGTAGCTAAAAGCATTGGTTCAATGGTTCCCGTACTTAAAGGTGAAGTTGATGCCATTTTGTTTACCGGAGGAGTTGCCCACAGTAAATGGATTACCAACCTTATTATTGAAAGAGTATATAAATTTGCTCCTGTATATATTTATCCTGGTGAAGACGAAATGCGTGCCCTGGCTATGAACGGCCTAATGGTGCTGAGAGGTGAGGTGGAAGTGAAGGAATATGTTTGAAAAATTAAGTTAATAGAAATTAGTTAATGGAAAATAGTTAATGGAAAATGGTGGGGAATACCATTTTCCATTTTTCTTTTAGCAATTATCTTCCCACACAAAGACTATTTTCTATTTTCTATTTTCCATTAACTATTAACAACCCCACAAACCAACTTCCCAATAACTACTGGGAAATACTCATATTCCAACTCATGGATTTTTGCAGCCAGCATCTCAGGTGTGTCACCTGGCTGAACCTGGCAGGTTGCCTGGAAAATAATATCCCCTTCATCATACAGCTCATTTACATGATGAATAGTTATACCGCTTTGCTTTTCGCCTGAAGCGATAACCGATTCATGTACTTTCATCCCAAACATTCCCTTGCCTCCGTAGGCTGGCAACAATGCCGGATGAATATTTATGATCCTATGTGGAAATGCTTTTAAAATAGGATCAGGTATCAACCATAAAAAACCAGCCAGAACGATCCAATCCGTTTTTCGACTCTTCAGATCGTCCAATATCAATGATGTGTGATAAAATTCGTTGCGGTTAAATAATACCGAAGGTATCCCAAGTAACTTTGCTCTTTCCAATACAAACGCTTTCGGGTTATTGCAGTAAATGGCTGAAATCTCAAGTAATCCTGTACTGGCAAAATATTCAGCAATTCGCTGCGCATTACTACCGCTTCCTGAGGCAAAAATTGCAATTCTTGGAGATACTTTCATACGATTACTGAAAATAGATTGAATGAGAATTAACTCGTTATCACAATATTAATTTGATGCAACAGATAAATGAGAATTTCCTGCATCAAAATAACAAAATCCAATCGACATATTTCAGGAACATGAGGTAGAAGCTTAAAAATAAATGAAAATAGTCAGTCAAAAATAAACAGGCAATAGCTATAATACCTGCATACTAGCCTCACAAATAGCCGGTTAGTTCTATTGGCGCTAAAATATTATGTGTAATAATTGTTTTATCGGCTAAATTGTTATTTCTTTGCAGCCTTAAACCAATTAAAAGCGTACAACAATGTCCGACATTGCAACAAGAGTAAAAGCTATCATCGTTGATAAGCTGGGAGTAGACGAAAAAGAAGTAACCCCTGCAGCAAGTTTCACCAACGACCTGGGTGCCGATTCACTGGACACCGTTGAACTGATTATGGAATTCGAAAAGGAATTCAATATTGCTATTCCAGACGATCAGGCTGAAAAAATCAGTACAGTAGGTGATGCAATCACTTACCTCGAAAGCAACGCGAAATAAGTAAAATCCATTCGATGAAGTTAAGGCGAGTAGTAGTTACCGGCCTTGGCGCACTGACTCCATTAGGCAATACAGCTCCGGAAACCTGGAGAGGCTTGGTTAATGGGGTTAGTGGTGCTGGCCCCATCACACATTTTGATTCCAGTAAATTCAAAACAAGGTTTGCCTGTGAGGTCAAAAATTTCGACCCTTTAAATTTTTTCGACCGTAAGGAAGTTCGGAAATTTGATCCCTTTACTCTTTATGGTGTAATTTCTGCCGATGAGGCTGTCAAAGATTCGGGGTTGGATGTGGCAGAGGTTGATCATGATCGTATAGGGGTAATCTGGGCTTCGGGAATTGGTGGCATGACTACCATTATTGATGAAATTACCGCTTTTGCACACGGCGATGGTACACCACGCTTTAACCCGCTGATGATCCCCAAGATGATAGCCGATATAGCTGCAGGCCAGATTTCCATACGCTATGGATTCAGAGGTCCGAATTTTGCAACTGTATCAGCTTGTGCTTCTTCAGCCAACGCATTAATTGATGCGTTCAACTATATCAGGCTTGATATGGCAAATGCGTTTGTTACCGGTGGTTCAGAAGCGGCAATCAATGCTGCAGGTGTTGGCGGGTTTAACGCTATGCACGCTATTTCAACCCGCAACGATGACCCATTAACGGCTTCACGCCCTTTCGACTTAGATCGTGATGGATTTGTTATCGGGGAAGGTGGAGCTTGCTTAATTTTTGAAGAGTTGGAACATGCACTTGCAAGAGGTGCAAAAATATATGCGGAAGTGGCAGGTGCCGGAATGAGTGGCGATGCACATCATATTACCGCCCCTCACCCGGAAGGGTTAGGCGCCCTCAACGCGATGCGCTCAGCCCTTCGCGATGCCGGTATGACGGTGAATGATATTGATCATGTGAATACTCACGGCACTTCGACCCCGCTCGGAGATATTGCCGAAACCACTGCATTAGCCAAATTATTTGGAGAACACTCACCAAAAGTATTTGTAACTTCAACCAAATCCATGACCGGTCATTTGCTTGGTGCAGCCGGCGCTGTTGAAGCAATGGCTTCTATTCTGGCCATTCAGAATGATATTATCCCTCCTACGATCAACCATTTTACAGATGACCCTGAGGTTGATCAATCCCTTACTTATGTATTTAATAAAGCCTTGCAAGCCACCGTTAACACTGCCTTAAGCAATACTTTCGGTTTTGGGGGCCACAACGCTACACTCATTTTCAAGAAATTTGTGAAGTAATTTTGACATTCGACGTCATTAAACCTATCAGAGTCTTTCTCTCTGAAGACAAGCAGCTTTTCGTAGCACTGAAAAATATTTTCGGGTATTACCCCGGGAATATTTTTTTGTATAAACTGGCCTTCCGCCATAAATCCCAGGCCATTGAACTCGCTAATGGCAGCCGTGTAAGTAACGAAAGACTCGAATATTTGGGTGATGCCATACTAAGTGCAGTAGTTGCCGACCACCTATTCAAAATGTTTCCTTATAAAGACGAAGGCTTCCTTACAGAGATGCGTTCGCGCATTGTAAGCAGGGCGCAATTGAATAAACTTTCGCAGAAAATGGGAGTCGATACCCTGATCACGGTCAGCACCGAGAACAATAATGTATATCGCTCCATGAAAGGGGATGCATTTGAGGCATTGATTGGAGCAATGTACCTTGACAAAGGCTTTAATTTTACCCGGCAGATTATCATCGAGAAAATTATCAAGCAACATTTTGACCTGCAAGAACTCGAAAATAACAATACCAACTATAAAAGCCAAATCATCGAATGGTCGCAGCGGGAAAAACGCCCGGTTGAATTTGTGATCCTCAACGAGGTCGGGCATGGGTACAACAAGCAATATGTGGTTGATGTTCTTATCGATAAAATATCGATGGGCAAAGGCCGCGATTACTCTATCAAGGGAGCCGAACAGGATGCAGCAATGAAAGCTCTGCTTCAGCTTGAACTTGAAAAATTGTAGTTCAGGCCTGTTATTCTTTCTTTTACTTTGAAATAGTTTTCCCGATAGAGTATATTTGTAATATCAAACCTGATTTACAGTTTTGTTAGTTATTCTTTAAACTGACTAACCCTTCAAGGGTTTGAAATCCTGGAAGGGTTTAAACGAACAAAGAATAAAATATTTTTTGGATTCATCGGGCTAAACAAAAAGACAATTTTCCTGATACATCTTTTTTCTAATCTCCATTTCACCATTTTTCATCCAATCTGAATGAGTACTCACGGATCGAACAAAGCAATTGTTTTCGCCCTTGCAGGCAACCTGCTGATCGCCATTATCAAATATATTGTAGCTTTTATTACCGGCAGTGCCGCAATGCTTGCCGAATCTATTCATTCAACTGCAGATACCTTTAACCAGGTCCTTCTGCTTATCGGGCATAAAAAAGCTAAAAAATCACCTTCCGAAATGCATAGTTTCGGGTATGCCAATGAAATATTCTTCTGGTCGCTGATGGTAGCAATATTGCTGTTTTTTGTAGGAGCTATGTTCTCCATTTACGAAGGTGTTCATAAACTCATGCATCCCGAAGAAATCAGGAATATTTACTGGATTTTTGCCGTATTGGTCAGTTCCATTGTTATTGAAGCAAAATCGTTCCAGGTAGCATTTGGCGAATTCAGGAAAACTACGCAACTGCCTTTTCTAAAAGCCATCAGGGCTTCAACACAGGTCAGCCTGATTGTTGTAGTATTGGAAGACTCCGCCGCTATGGCAGGCCTTATGATTGTATTGATTTCGACTTTTCTGGCCTGGCTCGTTAATCCTGTTTTCGACGCCATAGGTAGTATTTTTGTGGGATTATTACTTTTGGCCGTATCAATAGTATTGATTGCGGAAGTTAAAAACCTGATCGTTGGAGAGAGTATGCCACGTGAGAGACGACAGTTAATGCGAAATGTGATCCATAAATATAAGAAAATCGGGCATGTCAACCGTATGCAGACTATGGTGATGGGCGACAGCAAATATTTAGTATTGCTATCGGTTGATATAAACGATGAAATGAAAGGCTCTGAAGTTGAAGATATGGTAGAGCAGTTAAAACTTAACCTGAAAAACGAAATTCCCGAAATAGGTACTATTTATATAGAAACTCAAGATTCTGTCAGAAATCAAAAAGTTTGACCATCGCTTATGAAAACAAAAATTGTTGCCACGGTTGGCCCGGCATGTTCGAGCCGCGAAATGTTAGGTAAACTTATTAAAGCCGGTGTTGATGTATTCCGGCTCAATTTTTCGCATGGCTCATACAGTGATCATCTAAAGGTGATTGAACATGTTAGGTCGTTGAACAATGAGTTGGGGACTCATATAGCTTTACTTGGTGATTTGCAAGGTCCTAAAATCCGTATAGGCGCTTTTGCTGACAACCAGGTGATGATGCCTGACGGGCATGAGTTGGTATTTACCACTATCGAATGTACCTGTACGGCCGATAGATTGTATATCACCTATCCCGAATTTGCACGCGATGTAAAACCCGGTGAGGACCTTTTGCTTGACGACGGAAAACTGCTTTTCCGTGTTATCAGTACCAATGGGGTGGATGAGGTTAAAGCGGTAGTGATCCACGGGGGCATTTTATCCGGTAAAAAAGGAGTGAACCTCCCCAATACAGAGGTTTCGTTGCCATCGCTGACGGAAAAGGATAGGCGTGACCTGGCCTTTATCCTGGAACATGAACTCAACTGGATAGCTTTGTCTTTTGTTAGAAAAGGCGATGATATCCGGCACCTCAAAACTTCCATAAACGAATTGGGCATTCCTGCAAATATGCCCGGCATAATTGCCAAAATTGAAAAACCTGATGCTGTAAAAAACATGGACGAAATCATTGCCATATCGGATGGTATTATGGTTGCCCGTGGTGACCTGGGTGTTGAACTTCCTTTGGAACAGGTTCCACTGGTTCAAAAAAGGCTTATCCGCAAATGCAACCAGCTTTCGAAACCGATTATTGTTGCCACCCAGATGATGGAAGGTATGATCAGCAATATCAGGCCTACGCGTGCTGAAGTAAATGATGTAGCCAATTCTGTTTTAGACGGAGCCGATGCTGTTATGCTAAGCGGTGAAACCAGCATTGGCCGGTACCCGGAAGAGGTTGTTGAAACCATGCAGAAGATCATTTGGGAAGTTGAGAAAATGGAAGACATTTATAATAAGCCACGCTATGCAAATCAAGCAGACAAAAAGCGGGTTATTTCCGACTCAATACTTTCAGCAGCCTGCAGCCTGGCTATTGAATCGAATGCCGGTGCTATTATTGCCATGACAATTACAGGGTACTCGGCGTTACGAATCAGCAGCCAACGGCCTAAGCAGGATATTTTTATTTTTACCAGTAACCGATTTTTGTTATGTAAACTTAACCTGGTATGGGGTATTAAAGGTTTCTATTTCGATAAAATCGTTGCTTCGACTACTAAGACTTTTAAATCCATTACCGACCAGTTGATTGCTGAAGGCCGTATCAAAAAAGGCGACCTACTCATAAAAGTTGCCAGCACGCCTATTTATGTTGCCGGGCAAACAAATACAGTGAAACTGGATTATGCGTAATTTCGCCTGGTTGCCCTATCGCCCTTCACCTTTTCGCCTATCTTTTTGTCACCACAACCTCTAATCCCTAACTCCTAATCCCAGCCACTCATGGCCCGCACACCACGTCTTGAACCCGCTTTTGAAGCGGCTGATGCATTAATTGGTATTGCCACGAATATCCCGTTAATTCAACTGGTTCATTTTATTAACAGCAAAACCTTGCTCAACCTGGTTCGGGAAGACGATCTTCCTGTATATGCAGAAAAAACGGACAGCCTGAATTATTTTAAGTTCTTTCATTACCAGGATGATGATTACAGGAGCATATTCTGTTTGATCAGTAACAGGAATGAAGGAATAAACCTATTGTCAACACACAAACATTTTGGCTGTTTTCTGGTTATACATGGAGCTATTCCGGATGGAAAGGTGAAGCAACTCATTTCCCAGGTTAAATCAATAGCCGGTGTTCAGTTGGCCGCATTGATGAGCCAGGAACCCATAAAAGCACTTGGGCCGATTCTGCTGGACCTGGAACTGCATCTGACCGATTTGAAAAAGAAAAAAGCTGAAATGTATAAACTCATTATGCCCCACGCCGAAGATCAATGAAAGGAAATATTCTTGTAACCATACAGTTTTCTTGCCTGGCATTACTGGCGATTTTCACCAATTGGCTTGCACTTCCCTGGTGGACATTTATGTTTATGGGCATATCGGGGTTTCTTGCATTTTGGGCAATGGCAGCAATGAGGTTAGGTAATTTTAATATCGTCCCATACCCGGTTGAAATCGGAGTTATGGTCTCGTGGGGACCGTACAAGCTAATCCGTCATCCAATGTATGCATCAATTTTTATCTTTGCATTTGCTTTATTGGCCTGTCAATTCGATTTTATAAAACTTATTTTAATACTGGTCTTGATTGCCGGACTTGTTACAAAAATGCTTTTCGAGGAAAGACTACTTTGCGAACATTATCCTGACTACCAAGCCTATATGAAAAAAACAAAAAGGATAATCCCGTTTGTGTGGTGATAAGGTTTAAATTCCAAGACCCAAATTCCAAGACCCAAATTCCAAATAGCTAATTAGAATTGTCTGGTGCCAGCTGTAAGAAGTAAAGACTTTCTCAAATTCTTATAATCCCGGAGTCTCTTAGTCCCTGCGTCTCCGCTCGCCCTTCGCCCAGTCGCCCCTCTTTCTATCCCGCCGTTTCAAACTGTTTCAGGAAACGAAGATCGTTTTCACTGAACATGCGTAAGTCCTTAACCTGGAATTTAAGATTGGTAATGCGTTCAATTCCCATTCCAAAAGCATAACCTGAATATTCCTTGCTGTCGATTCCGCAGTTTTCGAGTACAGCCGGATCGACCATGCCGCATCCCAGGATTTCGACCCAGCCAGTATATTTACAGAAAGTGCATCCTTTACCTCCGCATAAATTACACGAAATATCCATTTCGGCAGAAGGCTCAGTAAAAGGAAAATACGATGGACGCAACCTGATTTGTGTGTCGGGAGCGAACATTTCGCGCGAGAAATATAATAATGTTTGTTTTAGATCGGCGAACGACACGTCGCGATCGATATACAATCCTTCAACCTGGTGAAAGAAACAGTGAGCCCGTGCTGAGATAGCCTCATTGCGGTAAACACGTCCCGGGAAAATAGCGCGTATTGGAGGTTTTGTGTTTTCCATCACACGAATCTGAACACTGGAAGTATGTGTGCGCAAAGCAATATCAGGATCTTTTTCGATAAAGAAAGTATCCTGCATATCACGGGCAGGATGCTCAGGCGGGAAATTCAGTGCGGAGAAATTATGCCAGTCGTCTTCAATTTCAGGACCTTCGTTAACAGTAAAACCAAGACGGGAAAATATACTGATCATTTCGTTACGGACAATAGAGAGCGGATGCCTCGTGCCGGGTTCCCTGAAATTAGCTGGTTTGGTAAGATCATTTTCAACAGCACTTTTTGTTTCAACGCTTACAAATGAGTCTTTCAGCAGGTTAACTTTTTCCTGTGCAGCATTTTTAAGTACATTAAGTAACTGGCCCACATCACGTTTCTGATCGCCGGGCAGTTCTTTAAATGCGTCGAATAAATCCTGCAAAAGTCCTTTACGTCCCAGGAAACGGATACGAAAATGCTCTAATTGTTCCGCACTTTCGGCATTAAACAGCTTTACTTCTTCGAGTAACTGGTTGATTGTGTCTTTCATACGGTATAATTTACAAATGCCACACAGCAAGTATGTAGATAGTGCAAAGGTCGGAAAAGATTTTTAATTTTTCTTGCTTCATTCGAAAGAACGTCAGATAAATGATATTATAACCAAATATCCAGACCATTTTATGAGATGCTTGCTGACTTTTCTTTCCCAGCCTACGGGTTAGGTTATGAATATAGGTATTTTCGAATTTTGCAAGAACTAATATGATATTTTCTCAAAATGAGCTACTTTTGATACATGAAAACGAAAGACGAACATATTGATTTTTGGATAGAACAAGCGGAAGACGATTGGAAAGCTGTTTTCACCTTGTATAATGGTAAAAATTATTTGCAATCACTGTTTTTTGCCCATCTCGTGGTTGAAAAATTATGTAAGTCTTTATGGATAAAACACAATAGTGAAAACATTCCGCCCAGGACGCATAACCTAATCCATTTACTATCAGCAACACCAATTGAAGTGGCAAATGATAAGAGCGAGTTTCTGTTGAATCTGAATCGATTTCAGTTAGAAGGACGCTACCCTGAATATTTAACAAAAATGCATAATATTTGTAATGAGACATTTACAAAATCTATGATAGACTCAACTAATAAAATTCGGATATGGTTACTCGGGAAATTGCAATAGATACAGCTAAATCATTTATCAGTGATTGCAAAACTAATGGATTAACTTTCTACAAAGTGTTTATTTTCGGATCAGTTGTAAAAGGCAATTTACATGAATGGTCGGATATTGACTTATTAATGGTTTCGGACCAGTTCAATGATAATATTTTTGATAATTTAAAACTATATTCGAAAATTAATATCAAATATCCACTTATTGAAACACATCCTTACCCAACAAGTTATTACAAAAATGGAGATGGTTTTATAAACGAGATGATAAAGGAGAGTATAGAGCTTGAATAGTACAACCCCCACTGTCCATAGTCTTCCATAAAACAAATAAGTGTCATCCTTTGGCATGAATAGTATAAGTTTAACCGCAAACGGCAGCGCCACATCCAGCCCCAATGAGTAACTTTACAACGGCAAGATGATGCAGGATGAGATGGGCTTGGGGTGATTGGATTACGGGGCTAGGTTTTATGATCCGGTGCCGGGAAGCTTATTGCCATTTATATGGCAATATACCCACTCTATCCAGTACAAAAAAAATCCGGGCTCTAAAGTCCGGATCCTTTTATCTTGTAAAAAAACTTATCTTTCTTACAACACTTTCATCGTCATTTTAATTTCTTTCACCGGTTTGTCGCCGGTGCCGGTTTGAACGGCAGCAATTTTGTCAATTACATCCATACCTTCAGTCACTTCACCAAATACGGTATAATCACCGTCAAGAAACGGAGTTCCTCCAAGGGTTGTATAAATAGTTCTTTGCTCAGGAGTATATTTTACAGCACGCTTTTGATCATAATGATTGAGTTGTTCAGCAGTAACTTTATCACCCTGAACAATATAGAATTGTGAGCCGGATGATTCTTTTTTCGGATTCATCTGGTCGCCCATGCGGGCTGCACACAATGCACCTTTTTTGTGAATATGACCTGGTCTAAATTCTGCCGGAACCCTGTCACTCATTTCGGGTAATCCTGCCGGAGCGCCACCACCCTGAACCATAAAACCTTTGATAACGCGGTGAAAGATTGATCCGTTGTAAAAGCCTGCTTTGACAAGTTTTATGAAATTATCGCGATGTTTGGGCGTGTCGTTGTAAAGTGATAGCTTAATATCACCCATATCGGTGTGTATGAGCACGTTGGTCATTTTCTGAGCGTCGAGTTCCATAATAATAAAGAAAGTAAGTGTTAATGTTAAAAAGATCGAGCGTTTCATTTTACTTAGTTTGATTAAGTGTTTTAAACGTGATATTTGCTGATTTATTTTGTTTTGCAGCGTATTGAAAGAAAGGGCGAAAAAGAAAATGGCAGCAAGGCGAGGAGTAACAAGGCGAAGTTCTTTCTAATTCACTTAATCACTTTAATTGTCATTGGAATGTCTATTAATGGTCGGTCGTTAGCATCCGTTTGGTTGGCTGCAATTTTATCAACAACATCCATACCACTTACCACTTCACCGAAAACGGTGTAAGATCCATCGAGGTGAGGTGTCCCGCCAATAGTGGTGTAAACGCGTCGTTGTTCATCAGTAATTTTAAACGGTTTGGTTCGCAGATATTGGGCTTCAATGGCATTACGGTATTTTTCGATAACCTTTCTTATATTGGCAGTATCTCGTTGTTCAACATATAGTCTGAAATCTTTCAGTTCATCTTCTTTGCCATCCTTTTTCATCAGGTCCATCATAATATATTGCTTGGTGCGACGTTCCACTTTGAGTTCCACTGCATCAAGTTCGTCATTGGTAAATACCTTGCCTTGCACGATGTAGAATTGAGATGCTGATGAAGCTTTTGACGGATTCAAATCATCGCTTTCGCGGGCGGCAGCGAAAGCTCCACGTTTATGCAGGTACGAAGGAAAATATTCGAAGGGAATAGTGTAATTGGTATCGCCTTCGCCGAGTTTAACACCGGGTTTGGCATTACGCGAAGTCGGATCACCACCCTGGATCATGAAATTACGGATAACCCGGTGAAACAAAGTTCCATTAAAATACCCGGCTTTTGCAAGTTTTATAAAGTTCTCTTTATGCCTGGCGGTACTATCGTATAATTTTACTACAATATTGCCATAAGGAGTTGAAATGTTGACTAATGTTTCCTTGGGCCTGGAGGTACAGGCTGCCAGTAAAACGATCAGGATGGAGATGAAAAATCTATTCTTCATTGGAAATAATTTATGTCGGGAATTTGTCCCGCCGCGGCGGATGAAATTTAATGGTTTTAATTTATTCTATCTATTATATCTACCTGGCAATAACTGAATTAATCTTTAAACCCAGTCATTGAATCCCTATAACACTTCCGGCAAAGAGGTTCATAATTATCCTTTTCGCCCAACAACACCAATTTTTCGCTGGCAACAGTACGATGCGAATAATGTGCCAGGTCGCCGCAGCGCATACAGATTGCATGAACTTTTGTTACATATTCGGCTGTTGCCATTAGTGCCGGTATAGGTCCGAAAGGCT
The DNA here is from genome assembly GCA_041660125.1 of Lentimicrobiaceae bacterium. GTDB lineage: Bacteria > Bacteroidota > Bacteroidia > Bacteroidales > UBA4417 > UBA4417. The sequence goes on along the minus strand of JBAZWY010000022.1, from coordinate 16,684 downwards.
TCCCCTGGAAGTCCATATCCAACCCGGCAACAATCACCCTTATACCCTGGTTGGCAATATAATTGCATACAGCCGGAAGGTCATCATCCAGGAACTGGGCTTCATCAATGCCCACCACATCCATACCATCAATATAAAGCAGTATCTGTGATGCATTCTGAACCGGAATTGAACGAATACTATTATCGTTATGCGAAACAACATTTGTTTCATCATAACGTTTATCAATTTCAGGCTTGAATATTTCCACTTTTTGCCTGGCAATGCGCGCACGAGTAAGCCTTCGGATCAGTTCTTCGGTTTTCCCGGAGAACATGGAACCGACAATAACTTCGATCCAGCCTCTGCCTTGTGATGGATTGTTAGTGGATTTTTCAAGAAACATATGCTGCGTAGTTTATTCTTTGCTAATTTTATCACTCGGTTAGAAATGCAAACTTAATGAATTAAATGTATTTCTTTAGAATCAGCATCTATGTTAAAACATAAAATCTTTCAACAAAAACCAGGCAGTATTCCTGTTCTCAACATCTTACAAGTTAATAAATAGTAAATCCAACCAGGAAACAGAATCAGGGACCTGCAAACGAGCTTATCGAATTTAATACTTCGTGAATTTCAAATCCTGTTAACAAATAACGATTAACGATTAACCCTTTGTCATTTTTACCCTGAGCAGCCTGCCCCGCCAGTGGCGGTGGTAGTCGAAAGGAACCATTTTCCATTAACCATTAACTATCACCAAACCATGGATTTAAACCGATTAACCCACGATGCTGACGACCTGATCCGGAAAGTAGTAGCGAGGTACAACCAATTATACCTTCCGGCAGGAAATGTCTCGCAGTTGGAACTTGATCTGATGCTCGACGATCTGCGAAAGCTCTACGATGCTTTTAAAACAATTGGCCAGATAAACCTCACACTTCAACATACCTCAAATAAACCAGAGGTTTCGGTAAATACACATGTACCTTCAGCCCAACAGCATAGACCGGAAGCACCACCGCTTCACAGTGAAGCGTATGTTCCCAAACCTGATGCAACAACTGCAACATTTCAACCAGAACCGGAGCCCGAAGGCAAAGCTGAAGTTACACGGGATCCTAAACCAGTTCCAGAACAAGTTGTTGCACCAATACGGACTGCCAGTGAAGAAGCGGGAAATCTATCTTCTACCTCACAAATTCATGATCCATTGTCTGAAAGTCAGGCTAAAACTGAAGTTGAAGTACATAATGTTGAAAAACCTGTTCAGGACACAGCACACAATTCGATTCACACCGACACCCCTGAAACTTCAAATGCAATGCTGGCCGATAAATTCAATACAAGCAACAAATCGTTGAGTGAAACCTTGTCATCGGTTCCTGCACAGGGAGTGGTGGGTTCGCGCCTGCTTTTTCAGCCAATTGCTGACCTTTCGACAGGCATCGGGCTTAACGATAAGTTCAACTTTATAAGCGAATTGTTTGGCAACAATATAGAACTTTACGAGGAAGCCATTACCCGGGTCAACAAAGCTGTTCATATAGATCAGGCTTACTGGATATTGCATAAATATCAAAACTCAGATTGGGATCATAAGCAGGAAACCCTTGCCAGGCTGAAGGATTTTGTGAAAAGGAGATTTATTTAGAAGGGATTGGGGTACTAGCGGTTGATCGGTTTAAATGTTGATGGGTTGATGGTTGTACATAGTTAATGTCAGGTTTTGGGGCTTGAAAGGATTCTTGAATTTGAATTCGTTCATTCGGATTGAACCTAAATTGCGTAAATAGAAGTTTTTAATGCGCATATTCCTGCACTTTGATTTGTTTTGCAGGTTAACTTTGTGCTAGTTTCAGGATCATTTTCCATCTACGAACAAAACGATATTTCATGAAAAGCATCTATATAAAAAATATAGGGGTCGCAAGTATCATACTTTGCCTGTTCCTGTCTCCTTCATGTAAAAAGACCGGTGAAAATCCACAGGCACAAACCGTTAATGTTCATGGCATTATTCCACTTCCGTTAAATGTTAACCTGGCCGATGGCAATCTCGCCATCGATAAAAATATCGTTCTGGTAAACAATTCACAATTTCTGACAGCTATTACTGTTGTTGAAAATGCTCTTGCCGTAGTTCTTAGTTCACCGATTACTAAAAATGATTCCCCAATAGGCAAGACTAATATCCAATTCTCAATAGATAATACCTTGGATACCAGTGCATATCAGATTGAAGTTACAGAAAAAGGAATTAATGTAAAAGCTAAAAGCCCGGAAAGTGCTTATTATGCCGCACAATCAATAAGGCAAATGATCTGGAATTCCACTTTGGGGCAGAAAACACATTCTTTCACCCTTCGCTTTATGACAATAAAGGATAAACCGGGTTATGCCTGGCGCGGATTCCACCTGGATGTTTCGAGGCACTTTTTCACCAAAGAATATATCCTGAAACTTATCGACTGGCTGGCTTATTATAAATTCAACAAACTACAGCTACATTTAACTGATGACCAGGGCTGGCGGATTCAAATTGATCAGTTTCCGTTACTTACCGAAATTGGCGCATGGCGTACGTTCAATAATTTGGATTCCACTTGCATGCAATTTGCCAAAACGGATTCTGACTATACGATTGATCCGCGTTTTATTAAAGAGGTAAACGGACAGAAAGTCTATGGAGGTTTTTATACAAAGCAGGATATTCGTGAAATTATTGCTTATGCCACGGCGCATTATATTGACGTTGTTCCCGAAATAGATATGCCGGGTCATATGTCGGCTGCCATAAGAGCCTATCCACAGCTTTCTTGTGTCGATTCGGCCGGTTGGGGAACGGAGTTTTCCTTTCCCATTTGTCCCTGCAAGCCTGATGTATTGGATTTTTCCTACAAAGTGTGGGATGAAATAGCCGACCTTTTTCCTTCAAAAATTGTACACATCGGTTGCGATGAAGTGGAAAATGGCACTTGGACTTCTTCGCCCGGATGCCAGGCATTTATGCAGGAACATGGCATGACGGATCCCAGGGAAATCCAGAATTTTTTCGTCAGAAAACTCCAGGAACACCTGCAGGCAAAAGGTAAGACGGTTATTGCCTGGGATGATGCAATTGACGGAAAGATTGACAATAAAATTACTATGATGTACTGGCGTGATTGGGTAACAGATTCACCTGCACGCTCGGCTGCCAATGGCAATCCGATTATCATCACCGACTGGTCGAAATTCTACCTTTCGAGTCCGAGTACGGATGAGAATTTACAAAATTTGTATTCCTATAATCCGGTTGATTTATATCCTGCTACAGTCATGAGCAAAGTCCGGGGAATGCAGGGCTGTGTCTGGACTGAAGAAATACCATCCGAAGCTGTTTTCGAACAACATGTTTTTCCTGCAATAATGGCTCTTTCCGAAGTTTGCTGGACACCGGCAAGAGACTGGTATTCCTTCCAGATCAGGATGAAGTCACATTTCAATTATTTAAACTCACAAAACATTCACTATCGCCGACCGGCTTGGGCCGACTGAATCGTTCGGGTTTAATTAACATTGAACCTTTTGTCTTTAAGATGGGAGAAGAGCGATGGGGCGAAGGGTGACATACGGAAACACTAATTTTGCTGTTGGTCAGATTTCCAAATGCCTGTATTTCCGGCACCCGGCACCTGGAACCTGGAACCAGTTCTTGTTTCTTCTGATTCAAATCCTCCTTGATAATCCCTTTTTGCGCAAATCGAGGTTTTAAATACGCATATTCCTGCGTTATTTCTACATTTGTTACATAGCTTTGCATTAAGATCCTTTAAATTTTTTAATTCTACATCACCTAAATTTACTAAAATGATTATTGGCGTTGATCTTGGTGGCACAAATATCAGGGCAGGACTGGTTGAAGGGGATGTTATTACATCAATCAATCAGGCTCTGTTAATTGAAAAGGAATCCCTGCATAAAACCATTTCACAGCTAATTTCTACTATCGCCCCCCTGGTTACACCCGGGGTGAAAGGCATTGGAATCGGCGTGCCTTCTGTAGTTGATATTGACAAGGGAATTGTTTTCGATGTGGTAAATATTCCTTCCTGGCATAGGGTGGAACTGAAGAAAATCCTGGAAACAGAATTTAATATCCCGGTATGTATCAACAATGATGTAAATTGTTTTGCACTTGGCGAACATCGCTACGGTGAGGCAAAATCATTCTCGTCGTTTGTAGCAATAGCAATTGGAACAGGATTAGGAGCAGGTATTATAATTCATAATGCACTGTATTCAGGAAACAATTGCGGCGCCGGCGAAATTGGGTCATTACCCTACCTCGATAAGAACTTTGAGTTTTATACCAGCAGTTCTTTCTTCGAATCTGTGTATTCAACCACCGCTCTTGATGCTCATCTGGCTGCATTACAAGGCTCAACGGAAGCCTTGGATATCTGGAATAAATATGGCATACATATTGGAAATGTGATAAAAGCAGTAGCTTATACCTATGATCCGGAGGCCATTGTACTGGGTGGTTCCATTTCCAAAGCATATGCATTTTTTGAATCTTCGATGAAAGAAAGCATGAATGGTTTTCAATTCCCCGAATCATTCAGAAAATTGAAAATACTGAGAACAAAAGTTGAAAATATCGCCCTGCTTGGCGCGGCAGCCCTGGTAAAAAATGAATAGCTTTGAACTTACGATCTGTAAAAGTAATTTCTGATAAGCACACTGATGAATTCCGGAATACACCATTTCTGAATCTCCGCATAAATCTGTCAACGAATTAAAACCCTGTTACTTAAAGCTCCGAATATGTTAAAAGAATTGCTGTTAAAAACCGGAATACTAATTTCACTGCTCACGCCGGTAAGTTCTTTTGCGCAGAAACGGATTGCCGATCCGGGCAAAACAGTTTTAAAAGAGAACTGGTATGTTCAGCAATCCGGTAAAATCAATCTTAAGGGATCTGAATTATCCACTAACGGGATCAGTACCGGGAACTGGTACAAAACTTCAGTTCCTTCAACGGTAATGGGAGCACTTACCCGAAATGGACTTTATAAGGATATTTTTGTTGGCGAAAACTATAATAATGTAGAAACAAAACAATTCGATCAATCGTGGTGGTTCAGAAAGCAATTTGAAGCCCCTGCTATCAAACACGGCCAACATGTTACACTTCATTTTGATGGTATAAATTATTATGCCAATATCTGGCTTAACGGTAAGTTGCTGGCTTCGCGCGACAGCGTTTTTGGAACATTTCGCCGGTTTGAATTTGACATCACAAAATTGCTGCATAATAGAAATAATGTGCTGGCTGTAGAAATTTTCAGGGCACAACCCGGCGACTTTAACCTGGGATTTGTAGATTGGAATCCCAGACCGGTTGATGAAAATATGGGAATATGGCGTGAAGTATATCTTAAAATTACAGGTGAAGTCAGTATCAACAATACGTATGTTGAATCAAAAGTAAATACTGCCACACTTAAGGAAGCATCACTGACTATTAAAACCAGCCTTAAAAATAATTCCACAAAAACCGAAGAGGGTTTTCTGACAGGGAAAATTGAAAACCGGGAATTCAGTTACCCGGTTGTGCTTAAAGCCGGTCAAACATTGGATCTGGTTCTTACTTCCACGCAAATTCCCGAACTGCACATTAAGAATCCGCGACTCTGGTGGTGCAACAACCTGGGTTCCCCCGAATTATACCAGCTTGAACTGCATTTTAAAATAAAAAAACAAATTTCTGATTCAGAAAAGATTCAGTTTGGAATAAGGCAAATTGAAATGTACACAAATCCTGACGGTCATAAAGGATTTAAACTGAATGGTAAAGAAGTGTTAATTAAAGGTGCCGGCTGGACCGATGATCTTTTTCTTCGCGATAGCATGTCAAGTATAGAGACTCAGATTCAATATGTTAAGCATATGAACCTGAATACCATACGACTCGAAAGCATTTGGGGAAACACACAGGATATCTACGATCTGTGTGATAAATATGGCATAATGGTTATGGTTGGCTGGAGTTGCCAATGGGAATGGGACGAGTACCTGGGTAAAACCTGCGATCAATACGGAGGAATTCAAACGGACCAGGAAATGGCTCTTGCACTTACTTCGTTCCGCGACCAGATTCTATGGTTACGAAACCATCCCAGTATTTTTGTATGGATGATTGGAAGTGATAAATGCCCCAAACCGGAGCTTGAATTGAAATACGACAGTCTGTTTAAAACCCTTGATAACAGGCCATACCTGACTTCAGCAGGAACACGTGTGAGTGCTATAAGCGGCCCGACAGGAGTAAAGATGAACGGGCCTTATGAATATGTAGCCCCGGTATATTGGTACTATGATACCATTAATGGCGGCGCATTTGGATTTAATACCGAAACCGGCCCGGGAGCACAGGTTCCGGTTCTGGAATCGCTTAAACGAATGATTCCTGCTGATCAACTATGGCCATTGAGCAAGGCCTGGGATTTCCATTGTACTCATTCGAAATTCGGATTTAACACCATGGAAGTTACTACCGAGATGCTCGAAAATCGCTATGGAAAGCCTGCTGACCTGGATGATTATCTCCTGAAGGCAGATGCCCAGGGATATGAAGCCATGCGTGCCATGTTCGAAGCATTCAGGGTACGACTACCGAAAACCACCGGAATTATACAATGGATGCTTAATTCTGCCTGGCCATCCACATACTGGCAATTATACGATTATTATCTTCTTCCAACATCCGCATACTATGCTACCCGCAAAGCCAATGAGCCATTGCAACTTATGTATGACTATCAAAATAATTCAGTATTTGCAGTTAACGAAACAGTGAATGATGCTGAAAATCTCAAGGCATCCATCCGTATTTTCAACCTAGACTCCAAATTGTTATCTCAACAAGATGTGAATTTCACAGTTAGTTCCAATAATTCTGAAAAAGTATTAGCTCTTGAACCATTGACTGAGGCTGTTTTCCTGGATGTTAGGTTATTTGATAATAAAGGCAAACAGCTTGCACAGAATTTCTATTGGCTTTCGGATAAACCTGATGTATTTGATTGGAAAAAGACAACCTGGGCTTACACACCTATGGAAGATTTTGCCGACTACACAGGATTAAATAAATTGCCGGCAACTGAAATTTCGGCTTCATACCTATCCGTTGACACAGGCGATAATCTGGAACTCACTGCCAAACTCCAAAACCATAGTGATAAAATTGCCTTTTTTATCAACCTGGCTTTACTTGACGGTAATGGCAACCAGGTTTACCCGGTTTTCTGGGATGATAATTACATTAGTTTATTGCCGGGTGAAAAGCGGAACATTAGCTGTTCAATGCCGAAAGGTAGTTTAAAGTCAGGGAATAAGAAACTTCAGATATCAGGCTGGAATGTCAGGAATCAATCGGTGGAAGTTAAATAGCGGAAAAAGTGTCGAGCCTCAGATTACGAAAAATGAAATACAAATCACCAGTTACCAGCGTTTGGAAACCAGTCAAATCATAAATAGCATTTTAATCTAATAACTTCTTTCCCATGAAGAGAAAAAGCCTTCTGATAGTCATACTTATTATGCTCACTTTCTTCGTGATTTCATTTCTTACCAATATCCTGGGAGCACTCAACCAAAAAGTTTCCGAAAGTTTCACTCTCAGCGAAACCATGGCCGGTTTGCTGCCTTTCGCCTTTTTTATCGCTTACGGAATAATGTCAATTCCTTCCGGCTTTTTAGTTGAACAGTACGGCGAAAAGAGAATGATGATGCTGGCTTTTTTGCTTGCTTTTGCAGGTGCTTTAGGATTCGCTCTTTCCCCAAGTTTTAATGTATTTATAATTTCACTTTTTACCATCGGAGCCGGAATGGCGGTATTGCAGGTGGTTATCAATCCGCTTTTGCGTGTATCCGGAGGCGAAGTGCATTACGCATTTAATTCTGTTCTAGCTCAGCTGATTTTTGGACTGGCTTCATTTGTGAGCCCCCAGATGTACACCTATTTAGTGACAAACATCGACAAGGGAAATGTGAACAAGCCTATCATCGGACTGATGTCGGGATTGGTTCCGACATCGATGTCCTGGGTTTCGGTGTACTGGGTTTTTGCACTGATTGCTGTTTTGATGGTTGTGGTAGTTGCCACGGTAAAATTTCCAAAGGTTGAATTACAGGAAGATGAAAAAGCAGGCACAAAGGACAGTTATCTTGAACTTTTTAAAAATAAATATGTGATTCTCTATTTTCTCGGCATCTTTGCATACGTGGGCTCCGAACAGGGTATTTCCTACTGGATGTCAAAATTCTTGTTGAAATATCATGGTTTCAATCCTGATATTGCAGGTGCTGATGCAGTTTCCTATTTCTGGGGATTAATGACTATTGGAGGAGTTTTAGGACTAGTTTTGATGAAACTATACGACAGCAAACCCATTTTAAGATGGTTTACTATTCTGGCAATGATTAGTGTGGCTACCGGTTTGTTTGGCAACGCTCAGGTTTCGTTGTGGGCTTTCCCGATTTCAGGTTTCTTTTTGTCAGTAATGTATCCTATTATCGTTTCGCTGGGACTGAATTCAGTTGCCAAACACCATGGTTCTTTTGCAGGAATTTTAATGACCGGTATTGCCGGAGGCGCTATCATTCAAATCTTGATTGGTGCCATCAGTGATATTACCTCACTCCAAGTAGGAATGTTGTTTATTTTTATAACATTAGGCTACATTCTCAGTATCAGTTTCTGGGCTAAGCCGCTTATCACCAATAAAACAATCAGGGACTAAGCAGGCGGTTTCGCCATCATTGTATTTTGAATTACTTTAGCTTCTGAATAACTGTACCAAGCGTTATGCACAAAATTATCCTTCTCATCGATATTTCGGAAGAATACGGTCAGAACCTGATGAAAGGAGTTGTAAAATACTCGAAGGAGCATGGCCCCTGGATATTCTGCCGTATGCCATTGTTTTACAGGGAAACACTTGGAATGGAAGGCATAGTGGATTTCGCAAAAGAATGGGGGGCCGATGGAATTATCGCCCAGTTATACAATGACCTTGACGTTAAAAAAGTACTCGATGCAGGAATACATCTGATTGTTGAAGATTTTAAGGAGCGGTTTTCGGATATTCCGAACATCACCGGAGGTTATTTTGAAGCCGGGAGAATCGGAGCTGAATATTTCCTTGAGAAAGGATTCAGGAATTTCGCTTTTTACGGATTTAAAAATATAGTATGGTCCCGCGAACGTGCCGAAGGTTTTGCCAATCACTTAAATCCACTTGGTTTCGAAGTACATTATTTTGATAACGACCAGGCTCCTTCGCGCGAGTTGTGGCATTATAAACCTTCGGCTCTGAGCCAATGGCTGCAGTCGTTGCCAAAACCCATCGCAATTATGGCATGCGACGACGAACGGGGCCAGCATATTACCGAAGCCTGCAAACATGCCAGGATCCAGATCCCGGAAGAAATCGCAGTACTTGGCGTTGATAATGACAAGATGACCTGCAATTTATCAGATCCTCCTTTATCAAGTATCGACCTGGATACTGAAAAAGGCGGTTATGAAGCGGCACGATTAATGGATCTTATGATCACACACCAGGTAACCGAGCATTACGACATTCTTGTAAAACCTACCCAGGTTATAACACGGCAATCAACCGATATCGCTTCGGCCAACGATAAATACATTGCTAAAGCCCTCAAATTTATACATCAGAATATTGATGACAGGATTAATGTTGCTGATGTGGTGAAACAGGTTCCGCTCTCACGCAGAGCATTGGAAAAACGTTTCCAGGAAACTACCGGAATAGGAGTGTACAAATACATTTATAACCTGCAAATACAGAAATTTGCCCAACGATTGCTCGAAACGGATAAAACTATTTTTGAGATTGCACTTGAATCAGGTTTCGACAACAGCAAAAATATTTCGCGCCAGTTTAAACAAGTGAAAGGCTGTACTCCTATCGAATACAGGAAAAAACATCTTACCCGTAAATAATTTTGCGGTTGCAAAAAATTCCAAGGCTCAAATTCCAGTTTCCAAGAATCCTGAATTCGAATTTACGCAAATCGAAGAATATAATACGCAAATCCATACACGTTCAGAATATTCCATATGTACCTTTGGCTTACTAAAGGTGTATAGTCATCATTCCTTTCTGTTAGGAACTATCCTTCTAAACGCTTCTTTTATCACCGGTAATCCTCAATCCAATTTTAATTTTTATACGTATGACCAACCAAAACCAAAACCAATGAAAAAAAAGCTACCAATTAATCTCGTGCCAATCCTGAGGACAAAGACGCTTTATCTTACTGCGTTTTTGTTATTGATTGTGCAATCTGTTCTTTTTGCTCAAAACGTTACAGTTAAAGGCACAGTTAAATCCAATGACGGAACCACAATGCCAGGTGTAAGTGTGGTTATAAAAGGCACTTCGTCAGGAACAACTACCGATATTGAGGGTAAATTTTCCGTTTCAGCACATTCGAACAGTACGTTGATTTTTTCCTTTATAGGATTTGAATCACGTGAAGTGCTAGTTGGAGCACAGACTCAAATGGATATAACTCTAACTCAAACAGCCAGTAACCTGAGCGAAGTGGTTGTAGTAGGCTACGGAACTCAGCAGAAAAAAGATCTGACGGGTGCAGTAGCTGTGGTATCGTCAAAAGATTTGAAAGACAGGCCTAATACTCAGTTTGGGTATTCACTCGAAGGAAAGGCTGCAGGAGTCCAGGTTATACGTTCCTCGGGGCAACCCCAGGCCGGATTTACCATGCGTATCAGGGGAACATCTTCCATTACTTCGGGGAGCGATCCGTTATACATTGTGGATGGTGTTCAGACGTATAACACAAACGAAATAAACCCAGCAGACATTGAAAGTTTTACCGTCCTGAAAGATGCTTCTTCAGCAGCTATTTATGGCAGCAGTGGCGCAAACGGAGTTGTTTTAATTACAACTAAAAGAGGGAAAAACCAGAAACTGAAACTGGATTTCAGCACTTCTCTTTCCGTATCTAAAGCATGGAAAAAAGAGAATGTTCTTAATGGAAGCCAGTTTAAAGATCTTGCCATTGAAATGGGTGAAACAAGTGATCCCACATTCTGGGATAAATACAATGCCAATACCAACTGGCAGGACGAAACATTCAGAAATGCACTTTCCCAGAACTATCAGTTATCAGCAACAGGCGGAACTAAGAAAACAAGCTATTATATATCAGGATCTTTAATTGATCAAAACGGAATTGTTTTTAATAATAATGTTAAAAGAAGTACTCTAAATGCAAATGTTGACCACCAGGTAAATAAAATCCTGAAAATAGGGACTACCCTTGCTTTGGACAACTGGAAAGATAAAGCCGTTTCGGAAAACAACAGGAATGGTGTTATTACAAGGTTATACACTACAATCCCAAATATAGGAATCCGGGATCCGGAAAACCCCGAAATGTATGCAAGGAGCCCATTTATCAATGATTTGGAAAACCCGGTGTCAACTGTTTATCAGCCCGATCAGCAATATACAAATACCAGGTTTCATGGCAATGTTTATGCCGAAGCAGAAGTAATTGACGGGCTAAAATTAAAGAGCCTTTATGGTTTTGAAAGAACAGACGGGAAATTTACTTCTTTCCAGGATTCAGTCCAAACCAGGTATGGCAAAACTATGGGAGGCTTAGCTTCAGAAAACAAGTATAATTACAATTACTGGGTTTCGGAAAATACAGCGAACTATACAAAAAAAATAGTGGACCATAATATTAGTGCAATGGCCGGTTTCATTATTTCAAGAGAGCAAACCGATAATTTATACAGATCATCACATGATTTCAGCAGGGCTTCCAATGGAAACACAGATGTTGGATCAGGTGCCGTACAAAGTATACCAGTGCCTGATTTTGTACAAAAATCACATCTTTCATACATTGGCAGGGTAAATTATTCATATAAGGATAAGTATTTTGTCACATCCAATTTCCGGGCTGATGGTTCAGGACAGTTTGCACCACAGAATCGCTGGGGATATTTCCCTTCCTTTTCAACGGGATGGCGAATCTCACAGGAAGAATTCTTAAAAAATAATGCCGTTATCAGCGAATTGAAAGTTCGGGCAGGATGGGGATTAGTAGGCAACGACAGGGCAGCTCCCTATGCCTGGTATGGGATAGTTGACACTATTAGCAACAAATATCTTATCGGAGGTGAAACTCATACTGCATTTACCCCTTCTACGCTTGAAAACTCCGCCCTGAGCTGGGAAAAAACATCACAATTCGACATTGGAATTGACCTGGCTTTTATAGATAACCGTATATCATTTACTGCCGATTATTACTATAAAAAAACTACCGGACTTTTACTTGAAGTACCACAGCCAACCAGTTCAGGGTTTTCAACAGCATTGCAAAACGCAGGCAGCCTCGAAAATAAAGGATTTGAATTCCAGGTTAGTTCCAGAAATATGGTAAATTCTGACTTCAGATGGAATACCGATTTCAATATTTCTTTCAACAAAAACAAAGTATTAAGCATCGTTGGCACCACCATCTTTTCAGGAGCAATTAACCCGGCAGGCGACGAATTTAATACCGCTGTAGTTCAGGAAGGGAAACCATTAGGCTCATTTTATGGAAAAATATCGCAAGGAGTTGATCCTGCAACAGGTGATATTATATTCATGCAAACGGCAGATGGATCGGCTGATAGCACAGGAATAATCGGAGACGCTAATCCTAAATTCATATATGGCCTCACTAACACATTTTCATATAAAAACTGGACGTTTGATTTTTTCCTCCAGGGAGTTCAAGGCAACCAGATACTTAATGCAACCCGCGTTTTAACTGAATCGATGGCTTTAGCCCAGAACCAGTCTGCTACTGTTCTGAACAGGTGGCATAACCCGGGCGATATTACGGATATACCAAGAGTAACGCCATCCGACTGGACCAATTCAAACCCATCAACACGATACCTTGAAAATGGTTCGTATCTCAGGGTTAAGTCACTTACCTTAGGTTATACAATTGACCCTTCCATATTGTCCAAGCTCAAAATCACCCGCTTCATGGTTTATTTTACAGCTGAGAACCTGTTTACATTTACCAAATACACTGGATTTGACCCGGAAGTCAGCGCTTTTAGCGGCAGCGGTCAGGGTGCGACAAACCAAAATACTGCGCCAGGCGTGGATTTTGGAACCTATCCTCAATCAAGGGATTTTGTACTGGGTTTAAAAATTTCTTTCTAATTCTATAAAATGAACGTTATGAAACAAGCCATGACAATAAATTATCACATAGAGGGATGATTATTCATGGCGAGTTCCATGTGACCCGTAAAAATTTAAAAAAATAAACACATGAAAAAATATTCTTTCAATCTGCCCATATTTCTGATGCTCCTTTTAATGGCGGTATCATTGGGCTCATGCAATAAATTCATTGATGATAAACCTGTTACATCATTAACTACGGGAAATGCTTACAGTACAGCATCCGATATGGAAAATGTATTGGCAGGATGTTACAATACTTTCTATGGCACCGATTATTATCAATGGGAAAATGTGATGCTTAGCGATGTCAGGTCGGATAATGCCTATCCCGGCGGTGGAAATGAGGAAACATTCTACGATTACGACAGGTTTATTTTACCTCCAAGCAATACTCACAACAGTGTACACTGGCGCGCTTTATATAATGGCATTGCCCGCTGCAATATTTTATTAGATAAGATTAATACAGTTACTGACCCGGCTTTAACAGATACAAGGCGTCAGCAAATCATAGGGGAAGCAAGTTTCCTCAGAGCCTTTCATTATTACCAGATGGTAAAATTATTTGGTGGGGTGCCCATTGAACTGGAATCCAATACTGCAGATCCTGCTGTTACCCGGAAACCCAGGGCTACGGAAACTGAGGTGTATGATCAGATTGTTAAAGACCTGGAAACAGCCGTTGCTGACCTGCCAGATACCTATGGCACCCAGGCTTCAGTAAACAAAGTGCGGGCTACAAAAGGTGCTGCAAATGCAACGCTTGCCAAGGTTTGGGCTCAACGCAGCGACAGGGATTACTCAAAAGTGCTCACCTATTGCGATGCAGTAATAAACAGCCCTGCCGGTTATTCGTTAATGGCAAATTATGCTGATTTATTTGACGGGGCACATTATCTGAATTCAGAATCAATTCTCGAAATTCCATTTGAAGAAGGCAACTGGTCAGCTTCCAACTGGGGAGTTGAGTTATATTTAGCCCCTGAAGACGGATGGCAAAAATATTGTGTGCCTTCGAAAGACCTGGTAGCTGCTTATAATGCAGCCGGTGATGCCGTAAGGGAGGATGCCAATATTGTTTGGATGACTACCGATGCCTATGGCGATCCAATCAGCTGGGCTGATGAGAACTGGAATCCTTGCCAGGATCCTGAAATAGCAATTCCATTTAATTACAAGCAGAAACATCCGGCAGGATGGGCCAGTGGGGATGATTATTATTTGCTTCGTCTTGCTGATATTATTTTATTGAAAGCGGAAGCCCAGAATGAAACCGGCAATACAGCAGGAGCTGCTGCTTCAGTAAACCTTATCCGCAACAGAGTAGGACTTGAACCAATTTCAGGTTCACTCTCGAATGCGGATATGAAAACCGCCATTCTCAACGAGCGCAGGCTGGAACTTGCATTTGAAGCGCAACGCTGGGACGACCTTGTACGGGCTGGCATAGCCACTTCTGTAATGCTCGCATTAAACGAATATACTTACAGTTGTGTTGACGGAGCTCCGGGAGATCCTGTAAAAATGGATTATTCAAATTGCGACCAGAACCATTGGATCATGCCTGTTCCGCAAGTGGAAATAGATGCGAACCCTAACCTTAAACAAAACCCTGGTTATTAAAAGTAATGTTACAGTCCTTTGGAAGAGCAAGTTACATTTTTCATAAGCAAACTTGGTTTCCTATTTTCAGCACTCTAAATTCAGTTGGTTAGATTTTCAGAGTGTTAAATTCCACAGATAATACTGTAACGAGCCAGCTTACCCACACGGGCAGGCTGGCTTTTTGTTAATTGTATTCCACGAAATGATTTACTTTTGTATTTTGCATCTTTCGCCCCATCGCCCCATCGCCCCATCTCACTGTCGCCCCTTCGCCAAAACCCGCAACCTCAAATTACCAAACCCTGAACTATGAAACTCTACCTTATCCCCACTCCTATTGGCAACCTCGAGGATATTACACTCAGGGCTTTGCGAGTATTGAAGGAAGTAGATATTATATTGGCAGAAGATACCCGTACTTCCTCGAAACTGCTGAGGCATTACGAAATTGATAAAAAAGTATTGGCTCATCACCAGTTTAATGAACATAAAACCACTGAAAGCCTGGTACGGCAGATTTTGGCAGGAACCACCATGGCTCTGATTTCGGATGCCGGAACACCAGGGATTTCTGATCCCGGTTTTCTTCTTACACGTGCATGCATACAGGCTGGAATTACTGTAGAATGTCTGCCCGGTCCCACAGCTTTTGTTCCAGCCCTTGTAAATTCAGGATTACCCAGCGATCGTTTTCTATTCGAGGGATTTCTTCCTAATAAAAAAGGCAGGCAAACCAGGCTTAAAGAATTAGCCAGGCAACCTTATACTTTTATTCTATACGAATCACCATATCGGCTGGTGAAAAGCCTCGAGCAGTTAGCCGAATACCTTGGTACCGAAAGGCAGGCATGTGTTTCGCGTGAACTCACCAAGATTTACGAGGAAAACAGGCGGGGGACACTTACAGAATTAGCTCAATGGTATAAAGCACATCCGCCGAAAGGGGAAATTGTTCTGGTTGTAGCCGGATCAGCTGGAAATAATCCCGAAATTCCGGATAACGAAGAAAATGATGAGGAATGAAACATTGTTATGATTATCCACGGCCGGCAGTAACAGCTGATATTATCATTCTTAAAAAGATTAACAATCAGACATATTTGCTATTAATAGAGCGCAAGCATCCGCCATTTGAAGGCATGTGGGCTTTCCCCGGCGGTTTTCTGAACATGGACGAAACACTCGAAGAAGCCGCACTAAGAGAACTTCAGGAAGAAACCGGAATATCCGGAGTTGAGCTTAGACAATTTCACACTTTCAGTAAAGTGAACCGCGATCCGCGCCACAGAACCATTACAACTGTGTTTATCGGATTTACTGATGATACTATTTCAATTGAGGCAGGTGATGACGCGGCTAAAACTCAACGGTTTTCAATAGATAAATTACCTCCGCTGGCTTTTGATAATGGGGAAGTGATGGAAATGGTGAAGGTAAGTTTGTAATATCCTGGTTAATTATCACTTTTTAGAGACCTCATCCCCTTCCCTTCTCACCTCATCCGCCTTCGGCACCTTCGCCTGCAAGGAGAAGGAAAGCGGACTTCTTTATTTTTTTTGAGAAGGGCTATCGATTGTACACAATTACACAATACCCTAGTTATTTAAAATTAAGGTTACCGCATTTGACTCACTTTAGCTTTAAAAAATACTAATACTAACGTGAGTTATGGATTAGATAATATTTTTTGCGAAAAAATTGAAGGTAACTTGTCCAAATAGGAATAAGCTGCAACACCAGCATAAGCGTGTGCTACACAATTAATGGCGCTGCGATGCCTGGTA
>JBAZWY010000021.1:0-87929 GCA_041660125.1 Lentimicrobiaceae bacterium | reverse complement strand
AAACAGAGAACTCAAATATAATGACCAATCCATCAATTGTTTCAGCTCCTACCAATTTTCAGCTAAATGCAGGATCAGCTTGTATTGATGCGGGTACTAATATAGGATTGCCTTATAATGGTTCAGCATCGGATATAGGTGCATTTGAGTATAACAGCGGTAGTAGTAATCAGCCACCTTCAATAACTGAGCCAAAAGCAAGTATAAATCAATCACCAGTTATTAATGAACAGTTTTTCAGAATGAGCAGCGACCCTTTAAAAGGGACTTTGATTGGAACCGTGCTTGCTTCCGACCCCAATGCAGGACAAATACTCACTTATTCTATAATTGGAGAAAATTCCTCTGATGCTTTTACAATTAATTCTTCAAATGGTGAGATTATATTCAATAACAAACAAGCCTTTGATAAAATCAGAGACGGAATTTATTTTCTTACTGTTAAAGTTTTGGATAATGGAACCCCAACTCTCAGCAGCCAGGCTACCATTACCATTAAAAAACAAAATAAGAAAAGCTAAAGATTAATAAAGATGCTATCTTATGGGAGATTTTATGACTGAATCTAATCTCTCAGGGGTTAGTTCCCCGCCGCTTGCGGCGAGTTAAAAACTAATTCCTTTTCCTTTGAGATACCCCGTCCGCTTGCGGCGGGGTAGTTCATCGAAAATTTTTCATACGAAACCTTATGCAAACAAAGGTTTAAGGAAATCAGCGACAAAGAAGTATTGTTTGCCGAAAGTGTGGAAGCAAGGATCAGTCTTGACGCGGCACAATATGGCAATACCAATGTGAATCTTGTAAAACGAGAACCACACTTCGACGTGGGACAGTAAGGCAAGCCTGCATATTACTATTCAGGTAATGTTTTTTGGCAATACACATGCTGAAAGGGACAAAGAAATCCTTCTCATCATTAGAAGTCCAAAGGCAATTGGGGCATAAATAGGGAATACTGAAAAAACCCAGAAGGCATTATAAATTTCTTAAGCAGCCTGGTTGGTTATCCTAACAAGATTATTCCTGATTTCTTTCTCCCGGACTTAGGTGAATTGATACTGCCGAAGGCTTCCCATGAGGCTTGGCTAATAACCTGATCCCTTTCTCCTTCAATGCGGCCCTGTTTGCCCGGTTACAATATATCTGGTCTGCCAAAACTTCTTTAGGATAAAATCCAAACCGCTTTCGGTATCGTTCCACATAGTCCATCATATGGCTGCCCTCATTGAAAGCTTCCCAACTTAACTCATCTAAAAAGGAAATACCATCAACCAATGAAAGATGGATATTGGACCCAAACTCAACTTTAGCCTGACTTTTATCCCGAACTATCGGCCTGACATGGGGTTGGTGGATGCTCACAATACGATGCTCAATACTATGAGTTCGGGTGTCAAACATCTGCTTTTGCTGTTCATAGAGCGTATGAATAACCAGCAGATATTTGTGTTCTTTGGGTTCAAGAAAAATTTGCTGATAGGTATCCAGCAAGTTGTCTATTGATCGTAGGTTTAGGGCAAGAAACCTCAACTGGCTTCCCAAAGCTTTGCGAGTACTCTTTTTGGACTTGTTTTTCTTTTGAGCAGTTTGAAGATATTTATTGCGGGCTACCTGCCGATAAGTCCGGGGCTTTCTTATATGCAACTGGGGATTGTAGAGTTGGTCTATCAATTGTTCGGATTTTTCTATTGCATCCGAAAGTAGGTCAAGGTCTGTAGGATAGGCTTTGTCCTGCGGAAATGCTGTGGCATTAAAAATCAGTCGTCCCTATTGTCTGGCTCAATATCATTATCATCCAAATGGCCTTCGTTTTCAGGATTTGAATCCTTGACTTGCTGTGATTCAAATTTAGCCGTCAAGGCTACTATCTTTTCATTGATTGCATTTACCTGATCCATTCCAAGCCTCTTTCGAAAGTCCGTTAATAAGGACGGATCATACGGAGCTTCGTTGGTGAAGCTGGAGTATCCCAGGAAGTATTGCATGTAAATGTTCTCCGATATCTGATTCACCGTTTCAACATCATCCAGGTTGCACAAGTGCTTGATGATGATGGAGCCTATGACAATCCGTGGATTAATGGGGGGACGACCTGTTGAACTAGTCCCAACCTTCTTGAGGTAAAGATTACAAATCTCATCCTAAGGAATCAAACCAGCCAGTACTACCCAGCAATTTTTAGGATTAAGCGATCGTTCGAATGGGGTCTCAAATCCAGCCAGTGTCATTTGACTTGGACTAACATATTTTGGGCCAGGTGCAACCTTTCTGCGGGCTATGTTCATAAAACCGTGCATTTGTTTCATCAAATATAGATATAATTCGCTATCGCACAGTACCTTTGTAGTTTAACAGCAGACCCTATGTAATTGGATTGAATCTGATTGCCTGTTACTTACATCTTTTTACTTTTATCTTTTATCTTTTATCTTATTTTCATTGAAGAATGTCCATGCATGGAAGTATTTTACTATATGATGGAAGTATTTGTTCCAACGTTGGAAGGTTGAGTGTCCTTGCATGGAAGAATTTTACTATATGATGGAAGTATTTGTTCCAACGATGGAAGGTTGAGTGTCCATGCATGGAAGTATTTTACTATGCGATGGAAGTATTTCACTATGTGATGGGAGTATTTCACTATGTGATGGAAGGTTTTCACTATGCAATGGAAGTATTTCACTATATGATGGAAGTATTTGTTCCAACGATGGAAGGTTGAGTGTCCATGCATGGAAGAATTTTACTATATGATGGAATGGCAGAGGTCAAATGTTTGAAGTATTTTGGTAAAATTTGAAATAAGAAGTTATAAGATATAAGTTATGAATTATGAATTATGAATTATGAGTGATTAGTCGGGAGTATGCCAGGCTTATATTTGAAAAATAATTCTGAACATCAATGTAGCCGGACGTCCAAGAATGCTATCACTGATACAATAATAAAAAATTATTTGATTAATATCATTTACGTGATTAATTTACAGATATTTACAATTTAAGTACAAATAATAATACGAATTACCCTAAATCTTTTTACTTATTCAAGAGAATTTGCTAGTTAATTACGGTAATTTTCTCAGAGAAAAGGATTAAGTTGTTAGCTTCAAGGATAACAATATAATTAGCAGATGCAATATTATTTGGGATTTGTACATTTTTAATACCTTGTTTTATTGAATCATTAAATACCACTTTGCCAGACAAATCAATAATCTTTATTATTTGGGGCTTCAGAGTTGTATCAATAATTGAAACAGTAAAAAAATCATGAACTGGATTTGGGTAAATAATTACTTTTCTTGCTTCTTTATCATCCGAACCCGGTAAAGTATCATTTCCGGTTGTTATACCATAAATTCGTGCCCCAACCTGCCATGTTCCATTTTGATTCGTATTTGCAGGATCGGTTTTGCCCCATACTGCATCAACTGATAGTCCGGTTTGCCATGTAACGCCCAAATTTTTCCCATAATTAAGGCGCTCACCCGGAACAAAATCAGTAAAATTTTTAAAATTGGGATTAATCACTACAGAATGTGTATCATAACCAAGAGCCTGCCATTGAGCAAAAGTTTTATCAGAGTCAGCCACTCTAAACATAGGAGCCCCATCTTCACACCAGAAAATATTATAATCACTTTCGAAACCAATTAAGTCTTCGGTTTCATAAACAAAAATATTTCTGATTTGATGTTTAGTATAAAATATATTGTTAAACACTTTCGTCCCTTTTGATGGGGCATTAAGACCAAAATCAGTATTAGTGTAGATATCTATAAGCCCCCTCCAAGTTTCTGTAGTTGTTTTTGAACTATAGAAAGTATTATTATAAACATTGACATTATTCATTCCTTTTACAATGACCCCACTTTTGGGATCAATTACAATATTATAAGCAACTCCACCTGAAGTATTAGTCATCCCATTGGATTTGCGAATTAAACCAAGGGGAGTGTTTTTACAATAATTGTATTTTAAAACTGCATTAATATTATAACCCGTAAATACAGCATGGGTGATGCTCGTATTATCGGAGCCATTCCAGATAAACTTATTACCCGTTATAATTTCCCCATCAAGATTATTATTCCTAATTCCCGGGTTCTCATCGCCTGCTTGCAACATATATCCACCAGCATTTACAGATGTAATAGAGTTATTCTTATATGTAAAAAAAGTCGGTTGCTCCCTCGGAATATCTACACCAGAAGATGTTCCTGTTATTGTTTCATTTACAATAGTTCCTTCTATTGTAAGAGTTATCTGTGCAAATAATACAATAGAGTTCATTATAAGATAAAATATAAGCAAAATTTTTCTCATCAGTGAAAAATATATGTATTTGAAGTTAAGCCTGAACGAAGAGGTATTGAACTGGTGGTTTTAAAAAAATAAATAAAATTACCCAAGCAAAAACACCGATTAAAAGAATAAGAATAAAATTAGATTTTAATCCTGTTTTATTTTAACAGAAATAATATTGTTAAATACATATGAGATGAAGAAAACCCAAAAAGGCATTGTAACATAGAACATTCTACGATATGCACTTATCAAGGTACTTCCAAAAAGGTAAATTAAGATAAATAGAAAAAGCAAAATTAAACCTTCTGGAAATTCTTTATAATGCAAAATACTAAGCACAAATGTTAAAACAATAAAAACAATTACAAACATATTAGGAATAATAGTCCAAAATGTTTTTATAGATTGTGCTTCATTTGAATACGGATAAGAGAATAATAGACGACCGACATTAGCAATCCAGTTTGAGAGGAATTTTTTTGGATGACTTTTAATATTTTCTATTGCTGCTGTTTTATATGCTTCATCTCTTTGCAAACTGTTTAATTTTGCGATACTGTCCATAAAAACTTTATGATTTGGATTTTGTTGTAATTCTTCACTGCTTTTCCAGTCTCCAAGTTCATTTGCATAAGGAGTACTCATCGTGTACATAGACATACTTCCTGAATTAGTCAAATAAAACAGTTTATTAGTCAAACTATAAGTATAGAGTAGCCAGGGTAAACAGAAAACAAATGATAATAAAAAAATCAAAGTTGACTTTTTGGCCGAAGAACGAAATGCAGGTAATAAAAACATGAACATTGAAAAGAAAAGCATTAGAAGAATTACATATCCAAAAATGACTTTTGTCATAACAAGATATGCTATTGAAAAGGCAGTGAGAAATATAAGTTTCCAAGAAATGCTTTTTTGCATATAACTTTTTATGAATAAAAAACTTACGAGGCTTATTAAAAACCATGTAAGGCTTTCTGTTAAAATTACTGGAAGCATTTCAAATATTGGAAAATACAACCCAAGAAGCAAAGTAAATAAAAAAGCGCTTCTTTTTGAGGAATATAAGCTAAGGGTCTTATAATTAATAACAAGTGAAAAATAAAGAAGAAATCCATTTAATAATCGTAATGCTATTAGAGGAAGTTTTAAAAAAATGAAGGGTGCTAAGAATACGGGATAGCCAGGTCCATTCCAAAGGTCAAAATCTGGATACGGAGGTGAATAGAAACCGCTTAATAAATTATTTGCAAACCATAAATATCTACCTTCGTCGCTTACAAGTACATTTTTAGCAAAAACGATGCAGATAATTAAATAAAACAATAAAAATGGGATTAACTTATAATAAACGTTTAACCCTGAATACCAGTTTGTTAATTTTTTCATTTAATTATTTTTTAAAGTCCATATTTTATTATTGAATAAAAGGCACGAAAACCGTCTTTCCAACCAATTTTTTTCCCTTCTTCATAGGTTCTACCATAGTAGGAAATTCCGACTTCATAAACTCGAATTCCTTTAATTCTTGAGATTTTTGCTGTTACTTCTGGTTCAAAGCCAAAACGTTTTTCTTTTAAATGTAATGACTGGATTAGCTTCGTATTAAATAATTTGTAACAAGTTTCCATATCCGTCAGGTTCAAGTTGGTGAGTATATTTGAGAAGGCGGTGAGAAATTTATTACCTATTGTATGCCAGTAGAATAAAATTCGATGCGGATTGCCTCCCATAAATCACGAACCATAAACAACATCTGCAAAACCATTCACCACTGGTTTTAATAAGTCGTTGTATTCTTGCGGGTCGTATTCCAAGTCTGCGCCTTGAATAATTATGTACTTACCAGTAGCTTTACTAATACCAGTATGCAATGCTGCACCTTTACCTATATTTATCTCATGTTTGAAATACTGAATATTTAAGGAAGGGTTAAATGCAATGTAATTTCCAATTGTACTTTCTGTCTCATCTATTGAGCAGTTGTTTAAAATAATTACTTCTTATAAAATAATGTTAATTAAACTCACCTCTTTCACTTTGTCAAGCATTAGGTGAATAGTTCTGCCTTCATAAAAGGCTGGAATTATAATTGAAAATTTCTCTATCGTTTTTGAACAGTTTTTATGTACGAATTAGCTTTTCTTTAAAAAATGCCCTATAACGTAAGCATACCCCTCTAACCATAAGCCAAAATTGATGCGTATGTTTCAACATCATCATTTGCAACGAGACCAATATTCGTACCGGTGCTTTTCGCCGATTGAAGCGCAGTGCGAATCTTAGATACATGTTCGGCAAAATCTGTATAGGAATAAAATTTTTCCTTTATAAAAAATGCATTATTACCACCAAAATGTTTAATGCAATTCAGAAATGGCTCATTTATCTGTCTGATAAACATAGCTTTATATATTTAAGGGCTAGAGGATTTGTGCACAACATGTCATATGATGCTCATAGGCACAGGAAATCATATTGATTTGCAGATTCTATACTCTTGACTACTATTCCAAATCTTTCACAATTTTTAAATTAGCTAAAATTTTAGTGTTTGGTTCAATAGGTTCGTTGATGAACAGTTTGTAAAGTAACTGGGTAGAGAGTATCCCGGCAATAGCCATTTGATCTATCTCCGAAACATTAACCTTATTTTTAATCTTTCTTATCAAAGACTGAACTTTGTCAACATCAAATATTCCAAATTCGCTTATTTTCTTGTAAGATAACATTTCATTGACATATAATGGTGCATCTTCGTTAAAGAAGCTGCTAGCAATTGGTGCACGATATGCCTGTTTTGATCTTTTGGTTATTGATTCCGGTATTTTTCCGGAACTCATTTTCTTTAAAATAAATTTCTCGTTCAGGCAATTAAGTTTATACCGGTCAGGCAGTTTTGCGCTAAATTCAATAACCCTATAATCAAGAAACGGATATCTGCCCTCAACTGAATTCCCCATAGCCATTCTGTCTCCTTGTGAAGATAGTAAATATCCTGACATAAAAATTGTAGATTCCAGGTATTGTGATTTTGCTAAATCGGTCCAATTTATAAAATCTTCAGGCAGTGATGAATATACCTTGCTTAGTGGATTATAATCTATTAATGATGAGGAAAAATCTTTTGAAAAATAAGTCCTGATCCGCGAAGTATTATGCCAGCGCAACAAATGGGAATAAAGCGGATCTTCAGTTTCAGTAAGTTTAAAACCAAAAAACATCTTTAATGCAGTGTTATTGGATTCCTGAAACATCGGAAGATAAGGATAGAGTTTTGATAAGAGTTTCGGTCGTGAAATTGAACGTGGCTCGTTCGCCCAAAAACGTCTGATCTTTGCTTCCTTAAAAATGTTGTATCCAGCTAAAACCTCATCAGCTCCTTCACCTGTAACAACAACCTTAATGTTTTTCTCCCTGACTTTTTTGGACAGGAGGAACATGGGTGTTGGTGAAGTTCTAAGAACTGGAGATTCAGTATGCCAGATTGTTTTTTCGAAATGTTCGGCTATTTCAGTAGAAGTACATTCAAATGCAGTATGGTTCGTATCAAATAGCTTTGCACATTCGAGTTGGTATGCTGTTTCATCAAAGGATTTCTCCTTAAATCCTATCGAGAAAGTATTCAGAACACCCGGATCAATTTTATGTATTAAGGCTGTTGTAACGCTCGAATCAAGTCCACCACTCAAATAAGCTCCCACCGGGACATCAGCCCTGAGCCTGATTCGAACTGCATCTTCAAGTAAAGACTCAAATTCGGCAAGTTTCTGCGGGAAACTATCGGAATTAATATCCAGCTTAGATGGATATTCCATTTGCCAATAGCGCTCAATTGAAACATTGCCATCTTTTACCAGCATATAGTGTCCGGGAGGTAGTTCATAAATCTCTTTAAATGAAGTGCTGGGGGTTAAAGTTGACCAAAAAGTAAATACCTGCGCCAGGCTTTCAGCATCTAATTCTCTTTTTATCTTTTCCAGCGTAAAAAGTCCTTTTATTTCAGAACAAAAAGCAAAAGATTGGTTTTGCGACCAGTAAAATAAAGGTCGGATCCCAACTCTATCGCGTGCCAGAAATAATTCCTTATTAATCTTATCCCAAATACAAAAAGCATACTGTCCATTCAAAAACTTTAGGCAACCAGCGCCATACATAGCATACATTTGCACCAGCACTTCAGTATCGCTGGTGGTCCTGAATTTAACACCTTTCGTTTCAAGATCCTTTCGCAATTCGGGATAATTAAAAACTTCTCCATTATATACTATCCAGTAATTACCTGATGAATCAGATAGTGGTTGCTGACCTGTTGACAGATCGACAATGCTCAACCTGACACTTCCCAGGCCAACCTTATCACCCAAATAAATTCCGGATTCATCTGGCCCCCTATGATTAATAACAGAGAGCATTCTTTTTAAATGATGCTCATAGGAAGGCTCCCCTGATAAAGGATAATTATATACCCCAGCGATTCCACACATAATTGTCAGTTTAACTTACTTTCAATAAATCGGGCAATGGCATCAATTGATTCAAAATTGTCTTCCAGAAGTTCTGAATCTTTTGCTTTTATTGAAAAAGATTCTTCTATAAAATTAATGAGAGAAATAAATCCCATAGAATCAAAAATCCCTTCTACAAAAATTAAAGTTTCGTTCTTTACTTGTTCAGCAGGAGCAAATGTTGTCTCGACAATAAACTGTCTGATTTTGTCTTTAACTACAATTAAGTTTTCCATAAATTAATGTTATTTGTTAAGTCCAAGTTATTATTAATTGCAAATTTTATTTTTTCTGGTTTGGTTGCCCATATATCCATGTCATATTAAGGTTTTATTATTTATTCTTAATTAGGGAAATATTACACTTCCATAAATTGATTTTTGGAGTTTAAAATGTTGATTTTGAAAGCTTCAGTTTTTACTTATAGATTCCCGTTAAAGTTGTCTTTGTGCCATTATTTTCAATCACATCAACAATTCTTTGGCAAAAGTAAGGTGCCACTTTCTCAGAAAAAGCCTTATTTGGATGAGAATTGGTAAGCGAGGTGGCATATTCAGGCTTTAAATATAATCCGCCTTCGGTTTCCAACTCATAAAAATCCCATAAAAATATATTATCATTCTCTGTATCCCAGGTCGTACGAACCCAATCGAAAAATGATCTTGCCATTTTAGCATTAGCTTCAGGTAATTGAGATTGAACCATCACTGCACCCGTCCATAAAATAAACTTTGTATCAGGAAACTGCAACATCTTTTGCTTCAAAGCGGTATATTGAAGTTTGTAATTCTGTATGGTTTTTTCTTGAGAATCAATACTAATGTTATTTGTATCTGAGTTCAAAAAAGAAACCGGGAAACAATGTTTAAAAATAATCACTTTATATTCTTTCGTCAGCATCTCAAGTGTCGGCTCATCTTTGAAAGCCTTATCGCCAGCATTTTTCACCCAAATATTATAATAATCATAAGGATAATTATTCCAACCGTAAGGTTCCTCCTTTGGAAAAATCTGCTCAGTTATTTGATAATCAGTACCTTTAGTCTTATTATAATTAGTAAACCATTTGGGAACATCATAATCTGGCCCAAGGTGTATCCCTTTTATGTCAATAGATTTGCTGCCACCTTTCCAGATTGCATCGCCAGTACTATGATGAAGGAATAATATTTTATATTCGTCCATTTTATGTGTATTATTATTGGTACATTGAATGGAGATAAGTGATGAAAGCATCACAAATACTATCATTTGTAGTGACTTAATCCGATTCATATTGATAAATGTTTAGTTCCTTTTAAAAAATGTAGAATTGGAGAAACCAGGAATGCCAGTTCTTTGTTATTTCAACTTCTATCACCTGTAAACTTATATCTACTAATATCATTACCCGCTTCTTTTCCCAATCCGGGCAAACAAAGGTACTATTCTGTTTCGGTTGGTCTTTGCACGGATAACAGAAATGGCATTGAATCAATTTGAAATGTGGTTTTTGAATAGGTTAATTTCTTAATGATTTTATCGTCCTTAAAATACAGAACATCGACTCCACGTCTGACCTCATGTTTCCCTTTAAAATATCGCTCCTGTGATGGCCATTCCAGCCTCCATCTGAACAGCGCTTTTTGCTCAAGTTCATCCACAAAAATATCTTCAGTAAAAAACCTAAAATTCCCATGATTAATGAACCATGGAACCCATGTCCTTTGCAGGTTGTTCTTTCCTGTAATTATAGCTCCAGACCAATTTTCAAAAATTGTATCTTCATGCATTAATGCCATGACTCCTTCAAGATTATGGTCATCCCATGCCCCTAGCCATTCTCCGATCTTATTTAAAATTTCAGCTTTTTGCATGTTATCATTAATTGTATATAAGGTAGATGAGGCAATAATTATTTTAGAATTTCATTAATAGCATTGTAAGCGTATGTTATTTTGAATATTGCATGAAGAAAATATTTTAATATCAATTAAGATTTATTTTCTTCCAGATGATTTTGAGATACGATATTTCAAACTGTTTTATCCAGTTGGTATGTGGTTATAAAAAAATCGCGATTTCAAAATAGCTAAATAGTTCATACTATAGCAAAAAAATGATTTAACCCTTAAGATTTTTGAGCCATAATAACCCTGATATTACCTCCAATATCTAATACAGAATCAACTTTCCTGAAAAATTCCGATCTCTCACATAACTGCATGATAAAAGGTCCCTGGCCAACACCAATTTCAAATATCAACCACCCACCCTTTAATAAAAATCTTGGAGCTTCACTTATAAGCCTGAGGATAATCTTAGTCCCTAACATACCGCCATCAAAGGCAAGTACAGGTTCATTTTCTGAAATCTCAGATAACATTTTGGGCACTTTAGCACTTGAAATATATGGAGGATTACAGACTATTAAATCAGTACTTTCATAATATTCATTTGTTTCAAAAGCAGCGAACAAATCACCTTGCACTGCATTTATTCTTGTGCTTAGATTAAGAAATGCAATATTATCCCGGGTCAAATCAACGGCTTCATGGGATAAGTCCGCTGCAGAAACAACCGCATCCTCATTGAAATATGCTATGGCCAGGCCCAAATTTCCAGCACCACAGCACACATCTATAACTTTAACTTTATTCTTTTCCTTGGCAATATTTAGAGATAATTCAAGAGCTTTCCGCCCAAGAATTTCTGTTTCTTTCCGTGGAATAAGAGCTCTCCTGTCTGATAATAATTCTATTCCCATGAAACTTTGACGACCCGTAATGTGAGCTAGCGGTATATTATTTAGTCTTTGTTCTATTAGAGAATGCAGCCTTATAAGTTGCTCTTCATTAAGTTCCGATAATTGAAATTTAATTGCTTCTTCAACCGATTTAGGATTTCCTAAAGCTGCATGCCACAAAACTTTTAAAGTAGTTTCAACAGTTTCTTCAGGTTTATCATTCAGTAAATTGAGTTTGCTTGTTAAGTCAGTTGCAATGCTACTAAAAAGTTCTTCTTTAGTCATTTTCCAAAAGTATTTTTTTAAGTTCTTTTTTGTCAATTTTCCCATTTGGGCTTTTAGGCATTGCCTTTAAAAAAATAATTTTTTGAGGAACCATAAATGCTTCCAGTTTACTCATACATTCTTGCAATATTTTTTTTTCATTCAGTTGAGCCTGATCATGAGTAGTGATATGTGCGACAATCGATTCACCCATAATCTCATCAGGAATACCAATTACAGCGACTTCCTTTACACCGTTTATTTTATATATTACGTTTTCAATTTCAATCGGACTAACTTTTTCGCCCCGGGTTTTTATGATATCATCGGTTCTTCCTTGAAAATACAAAAATCCTTCTTCATCCATCTTAAACAAATCGTTCGAACAAAGTATTTTTTCACCTGGCAATTTACCAGGCTTTAGCATTTCATTACTTAAATCTTCTTTATTCCAATATCCCATCATTACGTGAGGTCCGCGTATATGCAATATTCCAACTTCGCCGGCTGACACGGGGTTTCCCTCAGGCGACAACAGAAAAACTTCGGTACCGGGGATTGCTTTACCTACAGATTCTGGTTTTAAATCAACCAATTCAGGTTCAAGATAACAAACCCTTTTACATTCAGTTAACCCATACATTTTAAATATCAGGGCATTGGGAAATATTATTTTCAGATCGGGAATAAATTCAGCAGGCAATGCAGCCGCAGTATTAGTTACTTTTTGAATGCATTCAAAGACTAGTGGATTCTCTTTAGCTGAAGTTATCATCATAGCATAAATCGTAGGTACACCAGGGAATACAGTTGGTTTGTACTTCTCAATGTTTTTGTAAATTGAAGCAGTGAAGATAAATGATTGTTCAACAATCAACATGCCTCCAACCGTAATTGCCATAAGCAATTGATATAATCCATAATCAAATGCCAATGGAAGCAACAACATTAACCGATCCTCTTCAGTTAACCTTAAGTACTCAATCAGGCTCCATGACGTAAAAACCATTGCTTGATGTGTCATCATAACCCCTTTAGGAAATCCTGTACTTCCGGAGGTATAAATTAGAGCTGCCAGATCATTTGGTATGATATTTGGCAGCATAACTGCCTGGTTCTCAGCAGATATAATATTTTCAAAATTTGACATTCTGAATGTTGAATGGGCAACGTTTATCAGTTTTTCATCGCCAGTAATAATAACCTCCTGAATAGATCTAACATCCTTCAGTGCAGAAGATAACTCATTTTTGAGCATACTGGTTGAAATCAGGATTTTAGCACCGCTATCATTAAAAATGTATTGAAGTTTATCAGCTTTTGTTTGAGGATTTATAACCAAAAACGCTGCACCCGACAAGGTTGTTCCATATATTGAAACTATTGTCTGCCATGAGTTCTCCATTAAAATTGCAACCCTATCACCTTTTTTAATTCCGGCTTTAACCATATGCCAGGCAAACTTTTCGGCACTTTCCTTTAATTCAGAATAAGAATATTCTTTCCCTTTTACGATGATAGCCGTCTTTAGGGGAGTTTTTACTGAAGAAAGGACCAATGCTTCACCCAGTAATCTTTGTGGTATTGAGGTCATTGAAATAATATTTTGATAAAATGAAAGAGGAACTATTAAATGATTGGAGGAAAAATCTTCTTAAGGAAAAAATAAATTAGAATCTCATATATTCAATATGAAGTACATCTGCATCAGAAAGATAGATTGCCACGATCATCCCTAAATATAATGTCCATCGTAGCCAGATTGGCTGCTTTAGAAAGACAGAAAGCATATTTTTGCCTTTTTCATTCAACATTTCAGTAATAAATATCAAAGCAAAGCTCCCTACTGAAAGAAAGAATGCTAATTTATATGATATAATTGGTTGCTTAGCGAATGGAGGTGAATTAAAGGTAAAAAGATGACTTAAGAAGTACCAGGAATCCTGGATTGTTGGTGAGAAAAAGAAAACCATAGACACACACACAAAAAGGAAAACTATGATCCTACTAAACGCATTAACCACACTTTTAGGATAACGTGAAGCAATTTTCAGCCGGTATTTTTTTGAATAAAACTCATATACAATTGCAATAACTTGTAATAACCCCAGAGTGACAAATGTCCAGTTTGCTGCATGCCAGATTCCAATAGTGAAAAACGTTAGAAAAACTCCAGTCACTATTGCTAAGTTTTCGTATTTTCTGTACTTTACAATAAAAGGGCTGTAAATAAAATCGTTGCACCAGGATGAAAGTGAAATATGCCATCTTCTCCAAAAATCAGAAACATTCCTGGCAAGAAAAGGACGATTAAAGTTATCCATCAGGTTTATACCAAATATTTTAGCTGTCCCAATTGCCATGTCTGTATAACCTGAAAACTCCATGTAAATATAAACTGTTTGTACAAAAAACACCAGAATAAGCTGTACACCTGTATAATGGAAAACATCACTATAAATTTGTTTAACAGGCACATACAAGCTGGAAGCAATGGCAAACTTTTTAAAACCTCCCCATAAAAGTAATCTCAAACCATTTGATACGGATTCTTTGTTGAAATCGCCCAGGTTCCTGATTTGAGGGAAAAATCGATTAGAGCGTTCAACAGGACCGGAGAAAAATTTAGGAAAAAAAACCAAATAAGTAGCAAATTTCATATAATCATGTTCCGCTTTTTCGCTGCCTCTGTTAACCCGTATGATATATCCCAGAGCTTGAAAAGTATAATAAGAAATTCCTAAAGGCAACAAGAAGGAGCCTAATGAGAATTGTGAACTTTGCGATAATATGGCAACAAGTTCTTTAATTCCTTCATTTAATAAATTATTATATTTAAAAAATGATAGAAAAGCTAGATCAATAATAATTGCTGACCAGAAGAAGCGCAGCCTGATTTTTTCATCATTCCGGTATTTTTCAATAAAAATTCCCCAGAAATAATTAAATATTGAAAAAATTATGGCATACACAGCCACTTTCCATGAAATATAAGCTATAAAGCCAATACTTGCGGCTAATAAAACCATATTTTTATGAGTGTTCCGTACTGAATAATAAATCAAGGCTATTATTAGTAGAAAACCAAAGTATATTGCCAGGTAATACAGCATATTCTATTCGTTTACGATAATGGATTATATTAAAGAATAAATGATAATGTTTTCAAAAATTTAGTTAACTAACGATATTGCGTTTAATCTTTAGCTAAAAATTAAACCTAGAACAATTAGGTTAGAAGAACAATATAATGTACTATTTTCGATTTAAAACCTCTCCCTAAATCCCTCTCGACCTCATCCGCCCTTCGGGCACCTTCTCCTTGAAAAAAGGAGAAGGGAAACGGACTTCTGTCTTTTAAGGGGGACTGGTTGGGTGCAATTTTCAGATTATACGACATTATTTAATTACCATTACTTAGGTGAAAATATTATTCGCTATATAGCACTAATTATTTTTCTTTCTTCAAAAAATATAGGATTAGCTCGCTGATATTCAGTTGTACGTTGTTTACGCGCAAAATTAGTAAATATACTTTTTATCTCCTCAGGGGGCATCGACATTACCGATGCTACAGCATCAATATCAATTGCATTTTCATAGCCATACCAAAGCAAATCCATTTGATTAAAAGGAAACTGATAAAAGAATTCTTCCTGAGTTTGTTCAGCACTATAGGTATCGGTAGTGGGTGTTCTATCAATAATTTTTTTCGGTATCTTCAGAAATCTTGCCATTTGATATACCTGGGTTTTATATAAATGGGCAATTGGCATGATATCAGACCCTCCGTCACCAAATTTAACAAAAAAGCCCTGTTCTACCTCATGTTTATTCGGAGTGCCAATAACTGCGTAATGAAGCCGTTCTGCGTGATAGTAAAGCATTGACATACGGCATCTTTGTTTAAAATTAGTTGAAGCCATTATTTGCAGAAATTCTTTCATCGGAATTATTTTACTTTGGCTGTGCCCGGCACTATCAATTATGGTTAGTAAAAATAACGGCGGAAGATTATGCCCTGAACCACCTTGATTCAGGGTGATTTTCATTTTATACTCCGATGGATTGTACTCAGGAAAAACTACTGCCACAGCTTCATCCCGGCGATTGTAACATCCAAATCCTTCAAGTGCAGCAGTTATATCTTCTTCCAGTGTTTGAACACCAAATTTATCAGCTAGTTCTATGGCCAGGATTTTACTATCTCTGCTTGAATCCCTTTCAGGCAACATAATTCCAACAACTTTGTCAGCACCAAAAGCCCTAACCGCTAAAGCAAGCGTAACCGCTGAGTCGATTCCGCCACTAATCCCAACAACAGCACCTTTTCGTTTAAGTATTTTTTGCATGTTAGCCCTTAGCTTGTTAACAATCGAATCTATTTCTACCTCAATATTGGGGATAATTAATACATCCTTTGAAAATGTTACATTATTTTTACTGTTCATTGTTTCGGAAATTAGATTTATCGGAATGTTACTTATGAAAAATTATTGATTTTTCGTGGTTATGCTTAAAAAACAGATTTTAAATCTATTATTAGTCTGTATGCTTTCTGGAGATAATTCACATTTTTTTGGTGTTCAAAGTCGAGGAGTAAATAAAATCCAGTATCTGCATGTTTTTAGATGTAGAAGTATTCCTGGAAGCAAATTTTAATTTTCTGATTTATTATTCTTTTGATAATCCTGAGCAATTTTATCTACTACCAATTTAGAAAAAACTTTGGCCCCATTATCATTTAGATGACTATTGTCAGCAAAATATTTAGCATGATTTACAAGGGACGTATCTCTATAAAAGTCGAAACATTTAACATTATATTTTTGTGCAATTTTTTCAGCCACAATATTCGCTTTATCATTGTATTCCAGATTGATATAATCAGGTGAAATAACAATGTACAATTTAATATTTGATTTAATGCAGTCTTTAATAAACGATTCATATATTTTGATTTTTACACTGTCCAAATCATAGTGTAATGGAGTAGAATGGATAAGAGATTTTGGATTTAATTCTTTGAACAAAGGGATATAACCATTTATATTTCGATGTCTTTCCTCGTTGAATTCAGAGTTGCCGGCGATTATGCTAAAAATCAATGAGTTGTATGGATATATTTTTGATAATAATTTCAATTTCTCGTATTTCGATTTAAGTTCAATAATAGAACGAATTTCCGGATGCTTTTCGTAATAGGGTAAAAGCATTGAAAGCCGGTCATAACTTTCCTGATTCTTTCCAAACTCTCTGGTGATATCCAAAATAATCATTTTGGGAGAATACCTTTTTAAAATCGATTTAAGTATGGCATAAGAATAAAAAATAGAAGTTCCATCCCGGCCAACGTTATAGTATGTTAGCTTCAAACGATTCTCAAAAATAGCGGGATAATATTGATGATTGGCTTTCGAAGATCCGAATATCAATAAATCCGCGGTAGTTTCTTCCATAGCATACATTGTTCGAAATTCATAACCAGAATATTGTTTAAAATAATAATGCTTTAGAACAGTACCTATTGAAAAGTCCAGAATAATAACAATTAGTACAAACGCAAATAATTTCAATAGGAAATTCATGAACGAATTGTGTATAATTTTATTTCTAATCGCATTTATCATAGTCTTTTTGTTTTTTAGAATGCAAAATAGATAAACTGCCCACCATCAAAGACTCCAGCCACTATAATATAAAGAATCAACAGTGAATAGGCGAGAGCTTGAAATATCCATCCTCTCACATGTATAACATTATATCTGGTTTTCCCATATTCCTTAATAAAATCGGAAGTAAGCAGAATTACACTTCCAATAATGATAAAAAGCATAGTTGAAGGATGATCAATAAACAATTTTCCTGAACCAGATAACATTACATGTATTATGTTCACTGCACCTGATAAATTAGTTGTTCTGAAAACAACCAATGAAAATGCGAAAAAGAGGAAAGTAAGAAGGATACTAAATGTATTATAAATATATCCTGGGATTCTTTTAGAAAGCTTTTTTCTAAAGTTTTTGGTTTCCAAATCATAAATTAGAGCCGCTGCCTGAATAATTCCAAATATTACGTAATTCCACGAAGCTCCGTGCCAAACTCCAATTATGATAAAACTAATCAGTAATGCATAAACAACCCCAAAACTTCCCCAATCCCTCCTCTTGATAACTATTGGTGTATAAATATAATCACTAACCCAGGAGGACAAAGAAATATGCCAGCGACGCCAAAAATCGGAAACGTTTTTAGCAAAAAGTGGTTGTTTAAAATTTTCCATCAGATTGATGCCAAACAACCTTGCAGATCCAATCGCAATATCTGTATAGCCTGAGAAATCAGCATACACCTGTATCGGGTAAAGTAATGTAGCCAGGCAAAACGTTGAAGCATTATGAGAAGGAAGATTTGAATATACAGCGTCAACATATAAAGAAATGCGATCTGCCACGACTAATTTCTTAAAAAGACCCCAAATAATAAGTTTACCACCAGCAATAAGATCTTCTTTATTCAATAAATGGTATTTTCCCAATTGAGGCAATAGGTTCTTTGCTCTTTCAATCGGGCCAACAAGCAGTTTTGGAAAAAATAAAATAAAGAGACTAAATTTCGAAAAATTCTTTTCTGATTTCCTTGAACCACGATAGATATCCAGAATATATCCTATAGTTTGGAAAATATAATATGACAAGCCAAGAGGTAAAATAATTTCTCTAAGTAAAAAATTATTTTTCAAGAAGGAATCTGCGGAAAATAAAGAAATATTATTAATGATTGAATTCCAGTATTTAAAATATATGAGTATTCCGAGATTTATTAATAAACTTAAATACAGGTAACGGGTCTTTAGCTTTTTTGTATCCGAATCCTCAATTTTAATCCCAATAACATAATTAGTACTAATAACCGTGAGAATAATTATTACATAGGAAAATTTGACATACGTGTAAAATACCAGACTTGCTATAATCAGAACATAATTTCTATATTTTACCGGAGACAAGTAAAATACAATTAATGTACACACCAGAAAAATAAAATAGACTATTGACGTTGAGATCATTGTTTTACAGAATTAAATATTATCATTTTTATGTTAAATATATTATTCTATACTAAATCAGGATATTTGAATTTTTCATAGTTAAGAACTCTCAACCTAGCTTGGCTTGAACTCCTCTACAAAGATCGCCAATATTTTGAAAATTCAATAGTTCATTTAGTTCAAATCGTATTTTAAAATATTTTTCTACTGCAGTTATTACCTGAATATGATTTAGAGAGTCCCATGCCTCTACTTCAGACGTATCACTTTTTTCTGAAAGCACAATGCTTTCATCTTCAAATAATTCGATAAAAATTTTATTTACCTGTTTGATTATAGCATTTAATTCCATGATTCATATTTTATTAATATTCCATTTAACTGAACTTTGAAAATCGAATATTCTATAGGGGTAAAATCTATCATAATATTAATTATTTCGACAATTTTACTTCTTCAAAGAACTCATTTATGTTAACACCTATTAAAGGCATACAACCAGTCAGAATGAGGAAAACAATTGGAGAGAGCCTCCAATGATCTCTTCTCGAATGTTGTATCAACCATTTGGCAACCCATCGAATTTTTCTTTTACTGGTTGAAGAAAGAACTGACTTTCAAAGAGTTTGTAAGACTTGTTCATCTGCAGGGTTGCCGATGCATGTATTTCGCAAAACTGCTACTGCTTTTATTCCACTCATCTTTTAACTATTGATTCGTATTAATAGCAAATATCAAACAGTTTTGAATTCCTTCCCATTTCTCCATATTATATATTCTTGAAGCCTGATTAATTACAAATTTCTATGAAGGCCTTAATAGTTATAAATCTTGTTCGAGGCTAATATACTATAAATAAATCCTCTTTTCCTGAATTTGATAATAATACAGTTTTGATTTCGTTTCGCAAAGATACTTATTCTATTAATCAACTCTTTAAATAACCTAATTAACAATAGTCTGATAATCGTTGGCTATAATTTCGGCCATACTATCCCAACTAATCTCAGGAGATCTTTTTGTTGCCCCAGATTTGAGTTCTTCAAGCAAGTTTCTATTTAAAGTGAGGCTTTTCATTGCCTCATGAAATCCATTAATGCTCACTTCCGGTGAAGCCAGCGGTATTTTAATCCCACAGGTTTCATTTATAGCGATCGACATACCATTTGCATCGTGACAAATTACAGG
Source organism: Lentimicrobiaceae bacterium (assembly GCA_041660125.1). GTDB lineage: Bacteria > Bacteroidota > Bacteroidia > Bacteroidales > UBA4417 > UBA4417. The sequence continues at coordinate 67,880 of JBAZWY010000021.1, read as the reverse complement.
AATGCCCATAGTAAGAGCTTCCGTTAATACACTAGAAGTTGCTTCTCTGAGGCTTGTATGAACAAAAAAATCAGCCTCTCCCATCAAAGTGAATATCTCATCGTGACTGACATTTTCAATCCATCGTATATTGTGCAATTGCAAAGAATTTGCCATTATGAACATAGCCTCTCTTAACGGGCCGCTTCCAACAATAAGAATATCAATCATGTCTTTTGTCAAAGGATCTTTGGCTAATGCCTGTAATAGAATTGAAGGAGCTTTTCGTTCACTAAATTGCCCGCACCATATGCCTTTTAATTTTTGCGAATCAAGCTTTTTGCTGGTTGGTTTCCGGAAACCATCATAAGTTCCGACGTCAAGCATTATTTTCACGTCTCCTGTAGCTCTCTTTCTGAATCGCCATGCATCCTCGTTAGAAAATGCATAGATGAGCGCAGCTCTCTTATTCGCTTTAATAACCCTGGCTGTATAATTAAACTGATAATTATTTGAAAATGAACGCAATCGTTCCATTATCCTTCCACGAAATGATAAAAGAGGGTAAAATTCCTTTGGCAGATTAGTGGTATTTCCTGTTGGTCCCCAAACAAATGGAACACCTAATTTCCACATATATCCTGGTTCCCGGAAAGTTATTTGAGTTAATTGGTGAACAATATCAAAATGATTGGTTTTATGTAGTCGTTTTGCAACCCGAAAAGCTTCTTTTTGCCAGAATTTATAACCTGTATAATATAAAAAAGGCAAACCTATCTGGCTTAAATTTTTTAATGGAGAGTTAAGAAATGAAATGAATCTGGTAATTACCGGCTGATCGATGTTAATGATTGTTAGCCCGGGAATAGAATCTGCAGTAGAAAAATAATTATTGACGTCCTGAACATAGCTATTTGGTCTGAATTGGCTCCCGCTTGCATATAAAACTGTTATGTCATGATATTTCGCTATTCGTGTAATCAGATTCCATCCTACTCCACATTCAGAGCCTTTGAATGGAGAAAATTCATGAGCGACTATCAGAACTTTTAGTCTTTGGCTTTTCATAGCTATTTTATTAGTAAATTAGAATATTTCATCAAGGAATCCTCAAAAACACGCTCATGTTCAAGGGTAACATAATCCCAGCTAAATAATGAAAGTGCCCTTATTCTGGCTTTTTCAGCTTTTCCCATCATCAATTCATCTGATATTAGCAATTCATTCAGGGAATCCTCCAAAGAATTAGTATCTCCGGCATTAAAAAGTGTAGCCGTATCAGCAACTGCATATTTATTCTCCTTGATATCACTACAAAGTAAAGGAGTTCCCATTCCCATTACATTAAGAATTACAGGTGAAAGCCCTTCGACATCAGAAGGTTGAACGTAACAATAAGCATCTTTAATAAGTCGTAAAGAATCGTCACCATAAATATACCCTGCAAAAATAATGCGAGAATCCCTGGTTGATCGCAAAGTAATTTCATAATCGGAAGGATTAGGTGATCCTCCTACCAGAACAAGTTTTTTTGTGGTTTTAAGTTTTTCGAATGCTGGTATAAGGTAATGAAGCCCTTTATCAGGAATAAATCGACCTACAAATAGAAAATATTCACCTTTTTGAATACCAAGTTTATTGAATATTTCAATGTTTTCAGTAAAATCCGGAACATCACTTCCAAAAGGAATAAATTCAAATTTTTTTCTATACTTCTTCTCAAAAAGTTCGCGAGCAAAAACATTGTCGAAAATAACCTGATTAGGTAAATATGCTGTAAAATAAGCTGATAATTTTAAAAAAAACTTGCCGTACCATGACCATTTTTCTCTTTTCCAGTCAATACCATCCTGGCTTATAAAGACTTTTTTTCCTGATAAACGAAGAAAAAAAGCCCATATACTGTTCCCTCCATTTTGGATATGAACAATGTCAGCTGTATTATGAAAAATAATATGGAGGGTGCATTTGAATGAATGTAATAACGTATCAAATCCTTTCTGACTTATTGTTTTGAAGTTCTTCAATTGTACGCCCTTGTATTCATAAGCTATTGGTTCCTGGCCAGGGTATAACCGGTTGTACCCGGTTACCTGATGTCCTGATTTAACAAGTCGTGGATACAATTCCAATGCAAATTTATCAGCCCCGGCACATCCTTCACGCATAGGAAGAGAACGGAACCCAAATGCTGCAATTCTAAGCTTTTTTTTCATAAATGTTCCAACCGCTTAATCAAATTGGGTTACCAGAGGATAAAGTATTAAATGGCAATTGAAAAATTGTATTTCATGTCAATATTAAAGATAATTCTGAAAATATCGTATCATTATTCAGGTAAATAGGCTTTATAATAGTCGTCAAGGTATTCCTTTAACGCTACTTTCCAATCGCGCATAATATTTAAATTCCTGTTATTAAGCTTGCGATTTATCAATCGCTCGCATAGGGGCCGGTCGGCAAAGTATTCCTTTTTAAAATAATCTGACGAAACAGGATAGATTTTAACTTTTTTATCCAATCCAAGAATATTTATCATTTCCTGGGCAACCTCCAGTCGGCTGGTTTGTCCTCCACAAACCATATTATATAAACCCCAATATTCTTTTTGCAGCAATAGCTTTACATTTTTTGCGAAATCATGAGTATAAGTAGGTGTTCCATCTTTGTCATTCACGATGTGCAGTTCCTTCTTGCCAGCCTTCAATTGTGCCATAATCTTCTGAACAAATTTTTTGTCTTTTTTCGGACCAGAACCCATCATCCAACCAGCCCTGCATACAAGATAACGTTTTGTATTTTCTATTATATACCTTTCACCGGCATATTTTGCACGTGCATAATGTCCCAAAGGATTAGGCACATCCCAATCATCATATACATCTTTTTTCCCGTCAAAAATGCCCGCTGTACTTATATATAAAACAGGAATATTGAGTTCGTTCGCTATGTAAACAGCGTTTTCGACACTTAATGTGTTGGTGAGATATGTATCTTCCACATTATTTTCACAAAATTCCAAATCAGTATAGGCACCAAGATGAAATAAGTAATCAGGATTGAACTCAAGAACATCTTTTTTGTATGCTGCTAAATCCCGAAAGTCCAAATAACTGAGCCAGGAATCATTTACATCCTTATCTGTACATTTAAGTTCATAGTCATCTTTAAATTGCGTATAAAATGCTTCTCCCAGCATTCCACCGCATCCGGCAATATAGATTCGTTTCATTATAAATTAGTTAATAATATTCGTTACTATCATTTTTAATACTTTAGCTTGTACCCCTTCAGCAATTGAGTATTGTGGAAAATCTTTATTTGCAACATTTCCTGCTGCAATTACAGAATTGTGGTCAATTGTTACACCATCTATAATAATGGCACCACTTCCCATCCAAACACCATCTTCTATAACAACACCTTTACGTGTTTCTCCTTGTTCATGAATAAATTTGGATAAGTCGGAATAGTTATGACTTTCAGAACACACAGAAACACCAGGTCCAAATGTTACGTTGCTTCCAATGGACACTTTCCATCTCGCTTGAATAAAGCAATTTTGGGTAATTCCCACATTATGTCCAATTTCTATACCTATTCATAAGTTCCTGGTTACACCGGTACATTCAATTATCGTATTTCTATAAATCGACACATTATTCCCAATTATGATTCCATCTCTGGAAAGCGCATTAATTTCAACATTATCCCCAATTGTTATCGTCTTGCCAAAAATGGATATTCTTCTTATGTTTGATTTTACAACGACGCCTAAAAAAATTAATCTATTTGAACTCCCCAGGAAATATTTGATTCTAAATTATCGCAGTAATTGAATTATTGTACCCATTATTATAATTAACAAATTGAAAGTACTAATTGATGAATCAATTGTATAGCCGGTTCTACCAAGTTTACTGAATAATAGTGTAACTATTTTATTAAGCATTTTTTAAGCATTGAGTATAAATGTTCATCAATTTTTCATAATGCCTTTCGGGTGAAAAATTAATTTCCGCAAACTTTCTGGCCTCGCTTGACATTTGAGTATATTCTTTATCAGTCATATCTTTTGCCTTTTTCAAAACTCCAGTTAAATCCATGGAATTCCTAGATTCAAATAGATAACCTGTCTTACTTTCTACTACAATTTCAGTTATACCTCCAATTCTTGCTCCAATTACAGGTTTTCCTAATGCATACGCTTCAATAACTGTCATTGGATTATTCTCATACCATTCCGAAGGTACTACTATAAAAAAAGCTTCATCAATAAGTTTCTTCAGCTTATTACCCGACTGATGTCCCAAAAGTTCAACATTTATATCCTGTTGAGCATATTCTGCAACATCATTCTGCATTGGACCTCTACCTGCGATTTTCAGCTTAATGTTTGCATCTTTGGCTGCTCTCAATAGAGTCTGAATACCCTTTTCCCTGGATAGCCTTCCAAAATACAGGAAATATCTTTCCTTATTTAATTTGGAATATTGCTCAGGTAACTGCGTGAAATTAAACATTTGAGAAGACTTATGTTCAAATCTCTTATCAAATTCAATGTGCTTATTTTGAGCAAAGTTGCTGACAAATATGAATTGTTTAATATAATCCAGCGGATTAATAAAATACTTTCGCGTATATGCTTCCATTGCTGCCACTGAACTGTATAAGAAATTGCCGTCACTGCATTTATTAAGTGCGCATTGTAGATAGGTTTTGTTTTTACATTTCTCACAGATATTATTCCTGGAATCCAAAAAGGAGTTAGCCGGACATAAAAGACGATAATCATGAACGGTCTGGACAATCGGAATATGATGTTTTCTAAGTGATCTGAGAATGGAAGTGGAAAGTCCTGCGCTGTATAAATGCAGGTGTGCAATATCGGGTTGATGAATTTCTATTAGTTTATTTAAATTATGGTAAGCACTATTATTATATAAATAGTCCTTTGTTCCGATAACTTTTTCACGAAAATTTGCGTTCCGTTTATCACTTAAAGGAACAAAAAATTCAGAATAGACCGTCTCAATGTTTTCATCATTTAGAGAACTAAAGTATAACACTTCATGATTGTGATCTTCTAATAATTTTCCTGTGTTGAGGTACACGCGATCGGCTCCGCCCCTAACATAATGATAATTATTTATTTGTAGTATTTTCATGAAAGTATTAATTAAATATCAAAACAAACCAGTTCCACTGTTGAAACATAATGTGAAAAAATCAATTTCTGCTGTTAATTCGCTTTCTTTCTGTAAAAACATCCATTACAGTAATTTTATCATTAGAATTGTAGGTATGTGTTCCTTTTACTTTTTTATTCCAATTAGGTTCTATTTTCTTTACTGGAATTTCTTCGTATTCATTCTCTGTCAACTTTATTATCTGGTTGATATTCAAAGCCTTTCCATAAATTCCTGAACAATCTTGTGAGGGACGATATATTTTGTTATCTTTTATGAATATTTTTCCCGCAGGACGTGATACTTTATGATCACTTACTATCGGATTCTCAGGATGACTTATCCAGTCTGAAGAGAATAAATCGTTGGAATAATACAAAAATAATTCGTTAAAAGATAATGTAGTGGTCGTCAACTCAATGATTGAAGTGAATAACCACCATTTGTTATTATAATAAAAGACTGTTGTATCCCTTGACGAGATATTTTCCATAATATTCCTTACAAAGACCCATTTATTTGGAAAAGATGTACACTTGTAGAGTTCAATTGTTTTGTTCGAACCGGTTTCAGGGATCATATAATATTCTCCTCCATGTTCAAATATGTGTGGGTAGGACAAGTGATACAGTTTTTCCAGTATTCTTTCACAGTTTAACAAAACTCCCTTTTCGTCCAATTTTAATACTGATATATGTCCTTTACCCGTTTTGTATATGTATTCTTCAACAAATATGTAGTGATGTTTATCTCTGCTGATTACGAAAGGATCTGCCCAAAATGTCCCTTTTGGTGCTTTCAACGTTTTAAAAGTTCCTGGATTAGACGGGAATAACTCATTTTTATCATTTAATTTGTAAATAAGCGACCAGTATCCCGTATAATGATACCAGAACCTGTATGCTATGAACCGATTGAATACTGAAATTAAGTTCGAAAATGCTTTAACTGAGGAAGGAGCTTTATATCCTGTAAAACCAGACAACTCCTCATCGTAATTAAAGTTCCTCTTCAATTCTTCAATGTATGCATTCCCATTCAGGTGAATTCCAGAGATAATTCTCGGTATTAGTAATGATGCCAGCTTATATGAGCTATTCCTGCTTAAGTTTATTGAATTGGAATGCGGCAAGATTCCGGTTCGGAAAATTTCGATTTCTTTTTCGTATTCTTTATTGAATAATCGTATTACTACCTCAATTTCAAACATATTATTTACAACTTCCCAATAACAGGAAGGCGTTATATCATAATTGCTGTAATTGCCAATATTATAAGTCAAAATGCCATATTTGCAGGCATTTGCTAATTCCTTCTTTACCGGTGCCTTTCCAAAATTGATAATAAAATCAAGGTCATAATTATGAATATTATTGATGTTCGTGTTTATTTGACCCTCAACTAAGGTTTCAATAGTTAAATTTATAAGTGGTGTTGTACTTAATCGATTGGTAATATTGACTTTTTTATCAAAATCAAATTCCTTTTTATAAAGATACCTGTCTAATTTTTCGTGAAATATATAGAACAGGGAATAATGATTATGCCTTACATCATTACTTTTTTTATCATTTTTTATAATAACGTTAAAATTAGCGAGCCCTGAATTAAGTAATTCATCAAGTACCTGGTACTCCCATAAAAATATTTCTTCATTATCCAGTAAAATTGCTAAATTCATCATCTTCGTCATATATAGGCAATATTAAATCATATTGAAGGATAAATTATCGAATTTTAATGAACGATTAACTATTAATTTTGTATTTTATAATGTTTCCACAAAGAATTTTATTTTGACAAGACACTTTGATATAAGTCTATATATTCGTTTATCATTTGGGTTATAGAAAATTTATTAGTTATACGATCTTTTCCAGCCTTTCCCATTTGAAAGCGCATTTTCTCATCATCAAGAAGTATTCCCATTTTGATCGCCAATTCCTCAGGTCTTGATGCATTTATTAAAAAACCGGTTTCCTGATCAACTATAATTTCATTTGTACCGCCCCCGTCAGTAGCTATTACCGGTTTCTCCATTGCCATATATTCAAGTATAGAATTGGAAATTCCTTCAGTAAAAGTTGATAATACACATAAATCCATAGTATTAATATAAGATTCAATGTCTGATTTTTCCCCTAACAATCGGAAAGAGGGAAGGTATTTGCTACTGATCAAATTAATTGATTCAATTGAATCAGTTCTATTTCCAATTGCAAGGAAGGTAATGTCATTTCGAGATTCTAATAAGAGTATTGCAGCGGTATAAAAAGTTTTATAGTCCTTATATCTGCTATATGAAGCGACCATTCCAACAACAAATCTAGTATTGATGTTCAGTTTTTCCCGGATTTGATCACTATTTATCAGGTTCTCAACTCTATTGAAATTGAAACCATTGTAAATTACAACACTTTTCTTATTTGGCACTTTATATGCTGATATCCCAGCACATGAGTTACCTACAACAGCTGTAGAAAGCGGAAAAGTTAATTTCCCCCTTAACCATGGCTTATTGAATATGTTCTGTTTGGCTGGAGCATCTACCACCATTCCATTTATAAATATGATTTTCAATAGTTTGCAAACTGGGGCACTGTAAACAGCAGTCATGCTATCCCAACAATGCACAATGTCTGGTTTTGATTCTTTGCACAATCTATAAAATTTATTAAAAACAGAAAGATCTTTCTTCTTTTTTCTTAACACGTAATGTATCGGAACTCCAAGGTCAAGTATCTCGCTATAATGAATGTCATTGCTCATAGTCATCAACTCAAATTCAATTTGAGGGTAACCTTTCAATGCTTTCATGAGTTCGGTGAGTCTGCGTTCTTTGCCTCCTGACACAAGAGTATCAATAAGAAATAAAATCTTCAACTTTAAGCTATTTATCAATTACTGGATAGGAAATAAAAAATGGAAATGTAACTTCAGGGTACTCACCAAACCAACGAATTATTTAATTGATTAGTAATATCTTAAGCCTCTAATAAATTGTTTGCCTTATTAAAGTTCTTTGAATAATTTATCTAATTCGGCAATCCTGGTTGCGTTAAAAGCATGATTTCTTATAACATAAGTTTTGGCTTTGGTAGAGAACTCATGAGTGTTTTTTATTTGACCCATCATTTTTATCAAAGAATCAATATTGCCGTTGGCTATACCACCTAACTCTTCATGTTCTATAACATTCCCGGGATCAACATATAAAGATAATACAGGAATACCGCATGCCCATGCTTCAATAAAAACATTTGGAAAACCCTCCATGGGCGATGTGGAAATAAGTGCTTTTGAGTTAGCAATGTGAATAAGAGTTTCAGAATGACTCAATTTACCCAGCAAGGAAACATTTTTAAATGATTTAAGCTTTTCATAGTAAAAATGTCCTGTTTTATCGCGGGGCGGGCCGATTATCTTAAAAGCGTGATTTGGAGATTTTTTGATTAGTTCATATAATTCGACAAATCCTTTGCGCTTATCCAGCCAACCTACAAAAATGAAATCCTTCTGAGTAACATTTGCTGGCACTACTATCTTATCGATATTAATAAAATTAGCAAATAATTCAGATTTGATACATTTATTCTGGATCATTTTTTTTTGGCCTTCATGCTGAACAATTACAAGATCAGATTTCCGTACTAAAAAGGGGTAAACAATTTCTGTAAGTATGCCATTAAAAAACCACCATAAATCTCTCACTTTAACCAGGTAATCGTATTTCAACCTCTTCATAAAACCGAGAGCATCTAGATCAGAGGCCAATCCAAGAATAAATTTAGCTTTTATTGTTCGTGCTGCCCAATAAGCCAAGATTTGCCTCGAATCCCGGATTCTACAATAATAAACATCAGCATTTTGATTTTTCAGACTTCGGTATAAGTTTGGCAAACGGTGCGTAAATGTCCTGATGATTCTAATACCTTCGTTCCATCCATTTATTTTTAATACCCTTATTCCGTCACTGGTAATAAAATCCTCAGGGATACTGAAGTCAATGATCACGACATCATTACCGGCTTTTGCTAAAGCTTTTGCAATCAGCGCCATTTGCAATTCTCCACCTCCTTCCGTATTTCCTTTGAGAGCCTCGCCAACATTTCCCCATATGCAAATTTTCATAGTACTCAATTTCTCGCAGCTTCAGTTAAGGTAAGAGACGAAATATTATTATCTCTTAATAATATGAAAAATCTTTCGAGTTGATCATATAACCGGGAAATTGAATCTTCATCTTCCCTGTATATTGAACAACCTGGCATTAATTCGCTTGAGTGAAACATCATTACTATATAAGGTAGTTTTAATCTTATTGCTTCATTTAGTAATTCCCCAAACATTTCATTGCTCATCCAGGAATATGGTCTGAACCATAATGGCTGATTTCTAAATACTAGTTTCCTTAGTACCTTAAGGAATATGCTATTGTCAACTTGTCTAAAATAATACCTTGCTAATTTAGCGGTTTTATTTAACGGGAACTTAGTTGGCAAAATGGTAATTGGTATTTCTAAAAGTGAGTTGTCGCCAAAAGTGTAACTGTATGGAAACGGTGTTTTTTCAATGAAATCCGGACCACCTGAATTACCAGGGATTCCTTTATTTGCAGACCAATCCATAAATGGAGTTACTGAGGAATCAACCAGATAACCATTTTCTGCAAGAACTCTGGCAACATTTTCATCAAATCCATATCTCCCGGAACGAAATGATAATGGTCTTTTACCAAATGAAGCTTCTATAAGATGCGTGAGATTCTTTATTTTTTCAGTTATTAATTTCCCTGGCAATTCGTTTGCAAAAGCATGATTCTTGTCGTTATTTCTATAGCCGTCCTTATCCAGAAAAGGAGGTGAAGTCCACGAATGTAAATGAGCTCCTATTTCAGCTGTGTTTGCAAGTAAGTAATCTGTAAAAATTTCTTTGGCGAAATCATCCTCACAAATTTCTGAAGTAACAAGGTATGTTGGTTTAATAAAATATTTATTACACAAGTTCTGAAACCTTGGGACAAATCGTATATTTTCGACAGTGAGTTCCCTACCATGGTCCCACTGATTATCTGCTTCCGTGTCGATTGTAAGAATAAATTTCATAGCTTATACGGCTTCAATTACGTGAGAGTCGTTGTTTATTATTCCGGTTACTTTTATATTCAAATTGATTTTAAATTATTGATAGCTAAATAATCTGACAGTTGATAATATTGTGGCCAATTTTTACCTTCATGCCAAACCAAATTTTCATCCCAAAAACCAGGGCAACTTTGAACCACCCAATCTACAAAACAATAACTAATTTCGTTTATAAACGGGATTTTATCCTCATTATAGATAAAATCATAAGCCATTGTATTGAAATTTAGTTTTTTTGAAATAGAAAAAGCTATTTCTACACAACGAATGTCAATTTGATCGGGATCCAAATTAAAATTACCACTCCCTGAAGCTCTGAAATCATTCTTTCTTACAAATCTCCTAAAAGCAAATGCCCTATTTCCAATCACTGTAACCCTGGTATCAAAGGAATTATCAGGCAAATACTTTTGAAATAAAATAGAATCTTTCTGTATTTGCCACTCTGGATAATCTCCACGATCTTTTAATATCCCATTGTTTATAATAAATGTCTTTAGTATAGTTTTAAAATACTTATATAATCCTATATTTGAAAATGACACTAAATTCGATCTGTTCTTTAAACCACTGGTTTTTACTCCTCTATTAAAAACCTGATTGATGATTTTTTTACCTTCATTAATTGAATTTACTATAACCACATTGCTTGAACTGGCTCCTTTGGGCAATTTTGCTACAACAGGGAATGTAGCTTTTTTTATAAATATATCAGCCTGATCATAATTCCAGAATATGGTTGAATCGATTATTGGAAAATCAAAACTTTTAAGCAGATAGTACTCTTTGATTTTATCTTCATAAGGCCAATATGTTTCATAATTCGGCCAACACTTAATATTAAATATATTCTGAGCAATATTAAATATCGATTCATATAGTATTTTATCAGTATCTCCCTGAGAGTGCCTAAATAATAAATGGGAACACTTTTTTAAATCTTCGAGAAGAGATCCAGAATTAGGATTAATGAGGACGTAGGAAATCTGATTTTGAATAAGTAGCTCCTCGTATTTTTCACTATAAGAGCATAGCTTATTATTAGAATTGAGTATGAGACCTACTTTCATAATTTTATTTTCTTAATTCCAAGGTTAACTTAAACTCATGTCTGGTTTCATTCATCTCTATTTCTTTCGTAAAGTGGAAATAAAATTAATCATCCTTTTTGCCTGAAAATCGTAATTAAAAATCGTATTGGTTAATTCTTTCCCTTTTAAGGCAACCTCACTAGCAAATTCATAATTGCTAAGAACAAAATCTAATTTATCTGCAAAAGCATTAACAGAGTCTGGTTCTGATAAAAAAGCATTATCATTGTCACTAAGGTACTCAGGTATTTCACCGACTTTAGTAACTACAACCGGAACTCCGGTCGCTAAATATTCCGTTAGTTTTGAGGGGAATCCTGCATCAGCAATTATACTTTTTGGACGAGCCAGTGCAAGTATTTTAGCATTATTCAGATATAAAGGAATTTTTTCTCGTGACATCTGACCTAAGAAAATAACTCTCTTTTCAATGTTCAAGCTTACCACTAATTCTTTTATAATAACTTCCTCTTCAGCAATATCTCCTTTCCCAATTAATACTAAATTCATTTTGGAATATTTCTCTGAAATTTTTGCGAAACTTTCAATTAAAATATTTACTCCGTCCTTCATTATTGTTAAGCTACCACAGTATAGAATGTATTGAAAATTTAAAGGTGAGTTTCCGGAAACTTGAAATCGTTCATTATCAACTGTGCTAGGAACAAGAAATAACTTTTTGTGGTTAATATTCCTATTTTGATAAAAGTCTATCAAATATTGAGATATGCAGAATATTCCATTACATAGGAATGCTTCAGAGTAAGCATTAAGTTCTCCGATTATTTTGTTAAAACCAGAACCCTGATAATGTCGCAAGGGATGTTCGCTTCGTTCTAATATCATTTTTGATTTTACTGAGGAAGATAAAATGAATACAAACAATTGTATATATAAACTTCCAGTCCAACAATTAATTACATTTATTTTATCCTTTTTATTTATTTCTAATACGAGTCTAATGGTTCTAAAATATTTGATAAATTTTTTCCATCTTCTAATAATAAACCATTTGTTTCTTTTTTTTTGACCGAAAGGGTGATAAAAAAAAATCTCATCAAACACTCCATTACCAATAGAAATATAATTATTAGCAAAAGAAATTACATGAACAGAAATTCCGTTCTTATTAAACCCTTTTGCATAAGTATGAACTCTGTTAGTTGCGGCATTTCCTTCAGGGAAAGAACATGATTCACAAAAAATTACTATTGACATACTTTTTATTTATGTTATAATCTTGTTAATGGATTTTTCTAATTCAATAACCCCATTAAGTCTTATGAATATTTTTTTTGATATGAATTAATTAAAATTTGAAGCAATTCATGAACAATTCTGAATTCACATATCAAAATACTTTCTCCTAATAACTAAATTGATGGTATAAAAGAGAATTCAAAGTCTTTATTCATAAACTTAGTATAGTATTATTGTGACCCGACAATTATTCCGTTGATGCATAAAAGGCTAAATATGTGAATCAATGAACTGAATTACTCCTAAAAACAAATTATTTACTGCATATCAATTTCGAATTTTTCATAAAGCTTATCCATATTAGATTCGCAGTACTCTACTACTTCATCTGTAAATTGACCAAATAAAGTTCCATTAATAGATTGATATCCATTAATTCCATTATTTTCATTATTTACTTCAATACAACGGATATTATTATTATTATCAATTGTCATATCTAGACCCAATAATTTATGATGAATATTCCTTGCTGCTATTTCTTTGGCTGTAGCTTGAAGCATGTCAAAGCACGGAATAATAAACTGTGTATCGGGCATATTGATTTCATTAACTTCCTGAAATTTTTGTCCATATTTATTGATCGCAAAATTATTTAATTCTCCTTTTAAATTTACACCAATAAGATACCCTCCACTGTTAGTATTATCTACATGATGGTTTTTCGCACCCACACGCAAAAGGCAATGAAGAATTTGTATAGAATTTGTTACCGGACTGCGATAAGTCAAAACTCTAATTGTATTTACAGATGTACTATTAAATTGTTTCAGAAAAGGATGTTGATGTAGATATTTTTGAATAACAAAATTCTGTTTGTAGAAGTCTTCTAAATATTTAAATGTTAAAATTTGTCCTGTACTATTAATAAATATTTGATCTTTCCACATGAACGATTCTACATCTTTTCCCCCTCCGGAATCAATTGAAGGCTTGATTATAATTATATCATTTCCTTTCAAAATATCTAATAATTGTTCATCATTTGCTATCTTTAATGTTAGATATTTATCATTATAATACGATCCATCAATGTTCCTGATGATTGTCTCAGGAAATAAACCATCCGGATATAGTAAATCATAAATATTTTTATCCGAATAGCTTAAAGAGAAATCGTTTTTATTTAGAATAGGTTCTATTATAGCATAATAAACATTTTCTGGAACAAAATCCTGGCTATTAATTTTTGTTCTTTCTGAATATAGTTGCAACCATCTCAGATCAATTTTCCCACGAAATATTTTTGACCATTTTTTTTTATGTTTATTTATTATTTCTGGGTCTAAAACATAATTTCTATCTATTTCAATACCATTTATTTGTTTAATATAAAATTGTGATATCCTATTGATATTGCGATTTACCAGTATTTTAATCAATTGCTTTTTAATGATTTGCATTTTTCAACGGTATTATTAATGATATTATTTTATATTTATGAGTATATCATATTAAATTTCACTTACAATTAGCATTGGTGCAGATTACATGTGCTGACCATTCAGAATCTTTAAGATAAAAGCAAACATCTTATCATTGATTTGGTACTAATTTAAATCTTTAATGCTGAAACACTTCCGGAAATTCTCCCTGACCAATTTGGCATCTTCATTTCGGATAGCTACTTCTATGGCTTTCTTTGCCAGATTCATTCTCAGATGTTCATTAGTACGTAATTCATTTAATGCATTCAGCAAAGTTGTATCATCATTATTTGTGACCAGGTAGGCCCAACCTTCCTTTGATGCATATTTAGCCAATGCTGTAAACATACTGGCAAATACTAATATTGGAGTTCCTGAAATCATATATTCTGATGTTTTTGTTGGCATGGAGTATTTAGCAAAATTTATTCCTTCTTCATCAAAATCAAGCGGTAATAATAATAGGTCATAACTCGAAAGCAATTCAGGCATAGACTTGTAAGGCAATGGCGGTTTTACTTCAACTCCATCGTAATCCAAATAATGACCAGCCCTTTCAGTGGATGCAGCCGGAGAATAGATATCGAGTTTAATCTTGATGTTAGAATGGTACAAATTACTAACAATCTTTGATATAGTTAAAATTGATTTATTGTTTGCAGTTCCTAATCTGCCAGTGTATAAGATTCTGAATGTCTCATTTAGACTCCAGTCATTTTTTGAATAAGGAAGCCATTCTTCTAAAGCAATAGGGTTGTGAAAAGGAATAAACTTCAGACCATAACGATTATAATAAGCTTCACTCATAGCTTCACTGATACTCATTAGTATGCTTGCACTGGATAATAGATGGCGAAGTTCACTGTCTATCACTTTTTGCCAATATAATTTAAATATTCCTTTTTGCTTATTGGTAATGGTTATTGGCCAATCATCCATAAAATGAATTGCAAAAGGAATATTTAATTGAAAATGAATATCATTAATAAACCTTATGGTTTCTAATGTAGATAATTGACAATATACAAAATCAGGATTAAATTCTTTGACCCAACTTCTGAAATCATCACTTATTACCAATCTGTTGCTATAATGTTCTAATCCAATGATATCAGTTATATACCAATAAACTAATTGAATATAATATTTTATGCCTGGTTTCTTCTTGTCATTTATTATTGGTTCCGATACTTTATTCTCCGTAATTGATATTGGACCTGATTCAATGAAACTTTTCTTTCCAATTTTATTAACAGGAAACTTTATTTTACTTTCTAAAGAACCTAATCGATAATATTTTTCACAAACAGTTGTATCTATCTCTTTAAAATTAATTGAAGCGACTGCAATATTTTCTTTTTTCCATCCTTTAAAAAGATTGGTTAAAGTTATTCCTCCTCCTGACTTATTATCAAAAGAATCACCAATAATTAATATTTTAGGATAAAAAACAGGCATAATTTAGTAGCATTTATAGTCTTTGAAGTAGCTGGCGCTTTTACTCTTTTGAGTTAAACCGCTTTTTCTCAGTCAAGTTAAAGGTGAGTTATGATCTGATTTCAAAAGCACAATAACATTAGTATGATTGCAAGAAATCTTTGCCTGATTCAAAGAAGGTTATGATGAGATAGTATTTTATCGCAATGCGGAAGTGATGAATTGAACTTTTTAAAAAATAAATCTCGGTAGAATCTTCTCAATCAGAAGTTATAGCAGATAATAATTTAGTTGTCCAATGAAATTCGCTCGTGTATGACAATATATAGATGGTGTAAAATTAACCGAGCAATAACAGTCTCAGGAAGGAACAGATTGATTTTTGTTAATGAAATTAATAAGCTCCTTAGAGCGGAATGTAAAATAGCTAAGGGAAAACACAATTCGATTATTTATGTTTGAGTGAAAAACCATGGAGCCAATCAATAATATTTGATATTATATATTTGAAAGAATACTCGAATAGATATTAACAACTCTATCGGCTATCACTTCCGGATTATGTCGTACCATTGCTTTAGTTCGAGCATTTTTCCCTTTACTAACTGCATTATTATTATCCTTGAATAATTCAATAATAGCGCCTGCTAAAGCAAACGGATCGCCGTCTTGAACTAAGAAACCTTCTTTATTGTTTTCTAAAATACTTGGAATTCCGCCGGCATATGTGGCAATAATGGGCATTCCAAGCAACATAGCTTCGCAAACGGTGTTTGGACTGTTATCGATATGCGAAGGATGTACAAAAAGATCGGCATCAAGCATCTCAGCTAACAATTCTTTTTCCTCCAATCGGCCTAAGAAATTAAAATTATTATTTTTAAAGCTATCTTTATATTTTCGTTCAATCAAATATACTATTTCATCATTTTCATCAATCCCGGCAATTTTCCAGGTTATTTTGTTTTCATCAAAGGATTTCTGTAGTATTTTTTGGCTTTCAAAAAGAGTTTCAAGTCCTTTGTAAGTGCAATCTCTCATTGTAGTTATTATCACTAATTTATTTCGATATAAATATGGCTGCCAATTATGTAAATAGAATTCCTGCCGAATAATTTCATCGCAATGAAAATATTTTGCTTCGGGAGCCAATACCGAAGTTATTCTTCTGTCCCAATCAGTTCTACCCATAAAATAGTGACATTCCTTAAATATTTTAAGTTCTCTCTCAGCTGCTTTTTTAAAGAAGAAATATTCATGGAGAGAGCCATATCCTTGTATTAGTAACCATTTTTTAGAATATCTAAACATATCAATTGCTGATATCCCATCAAACCATTTATGTTTAACAAGACTTAAACTTCCCTGAAGATGAATAATACAAGGAACCGTCGTTTTCGATATAACTAACCCATAAATGAACTCAGTTCCGAAAATATGAATAATATCAGGTTTAAATTCATGAATAATCTTAATATAAATTTCAAGCAAACTTTCAGGTTCAAGCTTATGCGCCCAACGGTTGATTATTTCAACAAACCTGTTTTTAGCTATTTTACCAGGTACTGGAAAATATGTAGTATTCCCGATAGTATATTGTGATTTATTTTCCTGATTGCTAATAAATATTCTTCCAATAAAAATATCCGATTTTTTGTCTAATACTTGCTCCAAAGAGGTGATCCATCCCCCCCCAATACGTTTATCAGTTGAATCAACCTTAATTGATGAAGTAGCAGATAACCATAAAATTCTCATGCCAAATTATTTTTTTGAAATTCAACATGGATCGATTCATCCGACATTTCCCTTAATTCCGCACTAAAACATACACCAACACAAATCCATACTAGGATATAACTCATTGAAAATGAAGGTAAACCATAAATAAGCATATCAATCAACCTTAAAAGAATAAATATTCCACATGCCCTTGTAAAATTATTTTTGGATTTAATAATTCCTATGAAAGCTGCGGGTAACGTAACCAATAGGAACAATACTATATGTACAATCCCTCCGGTTAACATCAGCTGTAAATATCCATTTTCAATAACATTTCTATAGTCAACTTCGGTGAAGGTAACACCATCATCATCTGTGTAACCACTAATCGGTGAATAATAAGTACCATTCATACCTTTTCCAAAAGTCATATAATCCTGCATTTCTAAATAATACCTCCCAAATAACTCAGACCGGGTATCTTCAGTTAATCGTTCATTCATTTTTTGAGTAAGCTTTGTATTCAAATTACTAAAGCTAAATAAGAGAAAAAAGAGAACCCCAATAATAATTGGAAAAAATCTGAATAAAAGTGATTTCGTTTTACTTGTTATATTTAGGATATAGCTTGCTATGATGTAACCTGAAATTGTAACTATAACACTTCTTCTTCCTAAATAGATGACTGAAAGAAGTGATATAAATAATACAAGGAATGAAATATTAACTTTTCTGCTTCCTAAATATGAGGCATTCATTAATACAAATCCACTTGAGAGGGCGAGACCAATAATGCTTTCAGCAGTTAGCCTTTGTAATAATAAATTTGGCATCAATAGGTTAACAAGAAGAAAAAAGACACCTATGAAATAAATATACTTGATAAGTAATACAAGAGTTGAAATTTTCTTATCAAAAAATATAAATAGCGGAACTATTAACGGCCAAAAAGTAATTTGAGACATCAGCATATCAATCAGAAATTGATATGAAAATGACAAACCTCGAAAAATTATAATGAATTCATAACCTATAAATAATATAAATGTATATTTAATATATATATTTTCAAATTTTATATCTAATAAAAGTTTGTATGAGGAATAAACAAATGCACTTATGGACAATAGTATTAAGAAAATAGGTGTATAACCTGAAATCTTATCTAGAGATTCTAAGAAATTCCAAACTGCAAATGAAGTAATTGAAATGACAAATATTGGTATTGCCTTATTATTCATTTATTAATATTATTTGGTCACATCTAATAATATGCTTCTATAAGCCTTATGGAAATCATTAATATTGAATTTTTCTTCCGCATATATTCTAGCACTAAATGATAATTTGGAATATAATTCTTTGTTTTCCGCCAATAGGTGAATCTTTTCACTACAAAATTTCAAAAAATCATCGCTATCAATACTTTTAGATATAAATCCATTCTTTCCATTTTCCAAATGCTCCTCAATGCTGCCAACGGCAGTACTAATTACCGGAATTCCAAGTTCCATAGCTTCCATTATAACTAATGGGAATCCTTCACGCAAGGAAGGAACAATTAAAACAGATATATCTGAGAACTCTTTCCTGACAGAGATTGCATCTGTTAGTCCTTCAACCAACTCAATATTTACATAATCACTCTTTGAAAGTTTAAAGTCATCAACAATCATCTTAGCCATTAAGCCATTTTCGATTTCTGAAGATGCTAAAGTTAAAAATAATTCAGGACGCTTTTCAGGTGAATATCGTCCCACAAACCCTATTTTAAATTTTGAGAATCGTTCATCAATAAGGGAAGGATCGAATTCATTTATTGGGATACCGTTCGGAATGATTTGAAACCGGCGAAGATAATTCTTATCAATTCCCGCTGCTTTGTATTCATTTTCATAATCTGTTAATGTCCTTTTGTTAATAACAATTCTTTTATTAATCAGAGGAATATAATTTAAGGCAATGTCCTCTTTTCCAATATCTGGAAAAGCAAAAGCATGTGTTAAATCTACAGTTGCGCTACTTTTTGCAATTTTTGGTAATAAAGTGTAGAAGTGATCACTGTTACAACCAAAAACAGTTATTGGAAATATATAGGAGATTGAAATTAAGACAGATGTAAAGAGTTTCTTCTTGAGGTTGGAGTTAAGAATAAAAATTGTTGCAATGTTTGAAAAATCTTCTGAAATTGGACTACCATCCGTATCATAAAAGCAAATTATTATTCTTTTATGCTGATAGACTGACCTAATTATTTCTAAATGGACCTTCTCAGCTCCACCTATTTTATTGTATGGTATAATGAAAAAAATCATTTTATATTTTCTACTTATGTAATCTAATTAATCATGTATAATATTAAACTCTTCGAATATTCGAGCGATTCCATGATGAGAATTGTAATTCCAGCCGGAATTTTTTAACTGTTTGGGTAAAATTTCAAAAGTGTCAATTTGTTCAATTATTTCAGATACCACAGAACTGACAAACATTAAATTAATATAGTATTTCCCTGGGTATAATCTCATAAACTGAGTTTCCAGTATTATTTTAAAATACCCATTATAATTATTTGCCTTAAATCCTTCTTCTGCACTATTGATACTTGTTATTACCTGACCTATTTCATTGGTAATTTGAATTACAACATCTGAATGTAAATTGTTACTAATAATATTTTTAAATTGAATTGTTATAGAAAATCCTTCATTGAAAAAAACGCTATTAGTATGATGTCCATTTTGTTCTTTCTGAATCCCAATAATTTGAATTCCGAATTTTTTCAGGATCATTTCATTATTTATTTTATTGAGATTTTCATCTTTATTTAAATAAAGGTTAATAGTGCTTTCGATACTGCCCTGGTAATGAATCAGTCCATTATTTATTAAAACACCCTCTGTACAAAGTTCTTTAATTGCCCCCATGTTATGGCTCACAAACAATACTGTCCTTCCATAATTTCTACTTACGTCCTGCATCTTCCCAATAGCTTTTTTTTGAAACTCGGCATCTCCAACAGCTAATACTTCGTCAACGACCAGTATTTCAGGTTCTAAATGTGCAGCAATAGCAAAGCCCAGGCGAACTATCATCCCACTGCTATAGCGTTTTACGGGCGTATCGATATATCTTTCAACTTCTGCGAAGTCCACAATTTCATCAAATTTCCTGCGAATTTCAGCTTTAGTCATGCCCATAATTGAACCGTTCATAAAGATATTTTCGCGTCCAGTCATTTCTGTATGAAAACCGGTACCCACTTCCAGTAACGATGCGATACGTCCCCGTGATTTTATTGTGCCTGTAGTTGGTGATGTAACCCTGCTCAAAATCTTTAACAAAGTTGATTTTCCTGCTCCATTCCTTCCTATAATACCAAGCACTTCGCCTTGTTTAACTTCCAAATCAATATTGCGTAGCGCCCATACATATTCACTGTCTGCTTTGATGCTTCGGTCGTTAACTGATTCGACTTTCAAATAGGGGTCATCCTTTCCTCTGATTTTAACGATCCACCACCGGTTCAGGTCATGACTAAGGGTTCCTGTCCCTATAGTTCCTAATCTGTATTGTTTTGAAATATTTTCAAATTTAATTGCGATTTCACTCATCTTTTTTAATTCCTCGAATTGATTTTAATATAATAAGGTGATAATTAATTATTTTGTTCACCAGGATTTATATTTGCTCAAACATACCTTTCCTAAAATAATTACTAATTATAAATATTAAACCACATCCATGAATGATCTTTCAACTTTATTAAAGATCCAGGTTCCCACTACCAGTAAAACTATTGTGAATACAAAACTGTAACCTAACGCAAACCATGAAAATGATCCTTTTCCAAGAAAGCCATATTTAAATGTTTCCATTACTGCAGTTAGGGGATTTGCTTGTATAAACCACATATATTTTTTGTAATTCCCTTCCATTACTGAAAGAGGATAAATAACAGGAGTGAAATACATCCAAAGTTGAACAGCAAAAGCAACTAAAAATTTTAAATCACGATATTTTGTTGTCATTGAAGATATTATAATTCCGAATCCTAAACCTAAACCAGCCAAAATAAATATTAGTACAGGAAAAAGTAATGCATACTCATTTAAGGAAACCGTTGCCCCTTTTGAAAAGTAATAAATATAAATGCCCGCGAACAAAAAAAGTTGAATAAGCATTTTCAACAAACCAGAAATTGTAACGGATAATGGAACAATCAATCTGGGAAAATACACTTTTCCAAATACAGACTGGTTTGTATAAAAAGTATCAGATGTTTTGATTAATGATTCTGAAAAGTAACTCCATAAACAGATACCACTTAAATAAAATAGTGGTTGAGGTATGCCATCGGTTGGTATCCCGGCCAATCCTCCAAATACAAACATAAAAACTATTGTCGTAAAAAAAGGCTGAATAAAAAACCATAATGGACCTAGTATTGTCTGTTTATAAAATGTAACTACATCTCTCTTTATATACATTTCAAGTAAATCTTTATACTGCCAGACTTCTTTTAAGTTAAGACGGAAAAGACTTCCCTTCGGTTCAATTATATAATCCCAATCTTTTGTTGTGCTGTCCATTATTTTTCTTCTGTTTTCTTTGATTATCACTTGCCTGATGAAACCTATAATTATGCTTTAATTCTTAATACCATTATTGATATCTATACATCAGAAACTTATTCAAAGTAAAAAAATGATTATATTTCTGCATACCAGGAATTTAAATTGTTAACCCGTGATTATTTTCAATGTTGAATCCAAATGCTTTTAACTTGATTAATTCATAAACTTCAAAAAAGACAAAAGATAAAAGGATAAAGACAAAAGGATCAAAACATTATGAAGGCAATCATAAAAATCATCTTTACAAAATAAATTATGAAAATGGTTTGCAACTGCCTGACTTTTATCTTTTTACTTTTATCTTTTATCTTCTGCACGAATAATACAGGCTAAATCACATCTATTTATCTTCCTCTTGTAAATAATAGTAGGAAAGCGGCTATCTCGTCAAGCATCTTTTCTGAAATCTTGGTTTATCAAGAAAAGATACATTGTATTTTGATATTAGATTAATTTGCAATTGAAATGGTATTAACCAAGCATCAAATTATTTTTCCTAATATTATTATTTCTTCTATTTACCTTTCTTATTATATCCATAGCCATATCCATATTGATCACTTTTAATCCGATTATCATTTAGCGCAATATAAATATTTTCGATTTTTTTATGTGCAAGATCTTTTAGTACCATAGAAATGATCTTCTTCTTTGAAAAATTGTACCTGACAATAATTAATTTCAAATCCGCACTTTCCATAAGTAGAAATCCATCAGTTACTTGTGCCAAAGGAGGTGTATCAATAATAATATATTCGTAATCATCCTTCAACCCTTGTATCATATTCTTGGTTTTATTGAGTGCAAGTAATTCTGCTGGATTGGGAGGGATAAGCCCCGAATTAATGTAATCAAGTTTGGCATCAGGAGATTTGTGAATAATATCTTGCAAACCAGTATTATTTATCAGATAAGAGCTCAACCCAAGCTGGTTTTCTTGATTAGAAAAATAAGAGGATGGTTTTCGAAGATCAAAATCCAATAAAATAGTCCGACGCCCTAATTGAGCATAGCTCATTGCAATATTCAACGCATTGAATGATTTGCCCTCACCGGTTATACAAGAAGTAACCAAAATAACTTTAGGCCCTCCCCCTTTCAATGAAAAATCAAGGTTGGTCCTGAGAACCCTGTATGATTCGGAAATAGGCGATTTCGGAAATTCAAATACTACATTTGTTGATTTCTTGTAGTTATGCATAATCTTACCCAAAACTGGCACGTCTGTTATCCGTTCAACATTTTCTTGAGTCTCAATCAAAGTATTGAGCGCTTTGCGTAGAATCAGGAAACCAAGAGGCAATCCGATGCCAAGCATAAATGCTATAAAATAATTCTTTTTTTTATTGGGAGAAATGGGGCCACTTCCGACTTGATGGGCGGGTTCAATAATTATATCGTCAGGCAAATTTGATGCTTGGGTAATTTTTGCTTCAGCCCGTTTTTCGAGCAGGTAATTGTAAATAGCATCATTTAGTTTATATTTACGTTCAAAACCGCCTAATTGTTGCTCGGTTTTTGGGATACTGCTGATCTTTGATTCAATTTTTGAGACTCTTTTATTCATTTCATCAATTGAAATATCAGTAGTCTGTCTGACAGCTGAAATATTATCTGCAATAGTTTTCCTCAAATTATCAATCTTAATTGTCAATTTATTAACAAGTGGATTCCTCTCCTGGTTATTATCAATCAGGTTTGAACGTTGCGATTGCGCTGCTATAAGTTCTGTCATCAAGGTGGTCAATATCTGATCAGGAATACCCATAGAGGACGGAATTATCATATTTGAGAAATCCTCATTCTTTGTCAGGTAATCTGCCACGTAATCATAATACCTTTTCCTTGTAACCAATTCGGCTCTTTGATTCTGCAAATCAATGTATTGAGAGGAAACACCAGTTGATTGCTGGGCAACGTCCAATAATTGATTCGCCGAACGAAAACGTTGCAAATTACTCTCAGTAATACTTAATGAATCGGATATTTCACCTAATTGTTTGTCAATGTAATCTATTGTAATACTTGCAATGTGATTTTTTCTTTCTAAGTTTTGTTTGGAATAAACATTCATTAATTCATTGATCAAATCTATCCCCCTGTTAACAGATGTTGATAACATGCTTATTTCAATTACTGTTGCCTTTTTATCAACTACATCAAATTTAAAACTATTTTTATAAGATTCCGCCAGAGCATTTTGATCAACAAACGAGAAACTATACGATGATGCTAGTTTATCGCTAATATTTTTAGTACTATCAACCTTCACTATAAATGCAAGATCTTGTGTTTCAATCAGTTTTCCTTGTTCCCCATTTTTTTCAAATGACCAGTCGGACTTTTCATATTCATATGCCTCAGTACTATAATTATAAAAACTTAGTTTTTTTGATTCTGCTTTGATATGGAATTTTCCTCCTTTATAAAAAGTAATGTAAAACCTGACACCTAAAGGTTGTATATGAGCAGGAGAATAAAGTATGCGAAATGGAGCATTGTTGTATAACTCTATATCCTGAAAACCTTTTTTCTGGTGATAACTCACAGAGAGGTCGATGTTTTTCACCGTGTTTTGAAAAACAGGCAATGACTCGAATACCCACAATTCATTTTGAAAGTTCTGATTTTTCCCAAATAAATTGCTGTTAAGAAAATCATTCATTCCACCTGACTGTTCTTGGTTCTCTTTGATTAATACTGAAGAAGAAATCTGATATACAGGAATTGAATAGCGATTTATTAGAAATGCAAGGCTAAGTGCTACAATTAATGAAAATATAAATAGTAAATAATTCTTTAGTACTAAATCTGTAACTTTCTTCAAATCGTTATCTTCCTGCAAATTTAGGTTGTTATTTTGAGCCATTGGTCTGTCTTTTTGGATAGGATAAAACTATTTTACAACTGTATAGATTAATAATGCTGTAGAAATTGTTGACAAAAATATGCCAAATGGGAATTCACTCATACCCCATATTCTCTTCTTTAGAGGTTTTATATAAATCATATCGTTTGGTCTTATGTAGTAATATTCTGACGCAAGTATTTTAGGATCAGTCATATCTAATTTGACCAGGATGTTTTTCCCCTTTTCATTTCTGGTAAGAGTAACTTCTTTGCGATTGGCAAAGATTGTCAAATCCCCGGCCAATCCAATTGCATCATAAATCGAAAGCTTATCCTGTGAATATGCATAATGCCCGGGTACTCTCACTTCGCCTAAAACTGAAATATATCGGTTTACAAGTTTTACTGTTACAATGGGTTGACTTAAAATATGACTAAGTGAATCTGTTAATATCTTACTTACTTCTGAAAGAGTCTTGTCTTTTGCGTATATATTACCGATAACTGGTAATTGCAGGTATCCTCCCTTATCAATAGCATAAGATATGAGCGAAGCTCCATATGGGGTAGTACTCATCAAAACAGAAGACTGTTGACTGTTTGCAGATGAAAAAACATTAGCTGAAGGATCATCAAGACTATTGATCTGAATATACAATTCATCATTCGGTTTCAACCGGTAGTCCAGCACTTCAGCTTCTGTAAATGATTTTGGAGCCCGGTCACTTTTTTGCATATATTCCAGATCCCGTTGAGTCACACAGCCCGATAAAAGGCTAAAAATGATTACTACTGCAAGTGTATTAATGCGTTCTTTAAAATATAACATATTTTATGTTTTTGGGATTAAAGGTTAAGTTCTGTAACTCTAGCTATCCTAGTCATTCTTAATCAATTAAAGAAAATTAAAACAAAGATCGTACTTTTAAATCTTGTTTGTTACCTATTTTGTATTTATATATTATATATGCATAACACTAACAGCGGAAATAGAAGAAAAACATTTTTTAAAGAATAAATTATTTTCCCATTCTGTATCATCAACTTAAATATTATATTTTTCACAGCTTCGCCCGTTCAGTCACATGTTGTGTTTGTGCTGATAAATTTTATAAAGGGTAACATTTAAAAGTTTCTAATATCTATAGTAATTATATCTTAATACAAATATTGCTTTTCTCTTCATCATTATAATTTTTCTTTAAAACTAAACTCAACTATTTAAAAATTATAAAATTTTTTAGAAAACGTTTTAGCAAACTATAATGTTTATCCAAAAAGAAACATTTACATTCTATGTATAACTATTAAGATAAATTATTAACACAAAAAGAATTAATTTATCTTCTAAACTATACCTTCATAAAAGGCAAAATCATTTCTATAAGTCATGTTATTAAACAACGAAATTAATTCCATTTGAGTATTTATGCGAATTATTGCTTTAAAAGTTGATCCTTTCATAATCTCTTTGAAAAAAATCTTTGAAAAAAGAAACAATCAAACACTTTAAAAGTAGATGCAACTTATTTCCAGCCATTCATGCTGTCAGATAGCAACTAATGTACCATAAAATGTAAGAGCATGTATGACAGCATAATGATACCATCAATCATCCCGTTAAATTTCTTATTATGGAACAACTGTCCTCTTTTTGCAACAACTAGTAAAAATTCCCAGAAAAGCACTCATTTCACCAAAACCGATCAATTTTTCATTAAAGATACAAAAATTCAAAGTAGCCTTTAATTTTAATATGTATTATAAAACATAATAATCCGAATGCATTAGCAATAAAATAAACCGCCATAATTATACTAATTGACTGAAACGCAGTTAATTTTTAAAATTGAAGTGTACGCTTTCAAAATCAAAAAATTGTAAAAGTATATTCCTTTACTAATCAGCGATGGCATAATGAAAGAAAGATATCCAATCGGGCATTTTTAATAAAAATATCACCAACAATTTACCTTTCACCAAAAATACCTGAACCGATCCTGACAATTGTACTCCCTTCTTCAACAGCTATTTGATAGTCGTTTGTCATACCCATTGAGATCTCACAAAAATCAGGCTGGTGCATGAAGTACCTTGATTTAAGTGAGTTATAGCTAGTATATAAAGTTTCAAACTCTTTTCGTATAATATGATTATTTTCTGTAAAAGTTGCCATTCCCATTACCCCTTTAATTACTACATTAGATAATTGAAGGAACAGATTATCATCCAACATCCGGTTTGCTTCATCCATTGTGAAACCGTATTTTGTTTCTTCACTGGCAATATAAAACTGCATCAGGCAAGGAATTACCCGGTTGCATTTTTTAGCTTCTTTGTTAATCTCGATCAATAGCCTAAAACTATCAACACTCTGAATCATACCTATATAAGGAGCAATATACTTAATTTTGTTCGTTTGAAGATGACCTATAAAATGCCAGTCAATATCCTGTGGCAACATCTTGGATTTAGCCTCAAGCTCCTGTATTTTATTTTCACCAAAACTTCGGTGTCCGGTTTTAGTATAGAGTTCTTCGATAATCGCAGCAGGTTTAGTTTTTGATACTGCCACAATTTTTACAGTTTCCGGAAGTTGGGATCTGATTTCTTTAAATTTGGAAATGGTATTCATTTTTTTAAATTCAATAGTACTACAAACCTACACGTAATAAGAAAACTTTGCAAAAATATTCTTTAAATTCAGTCATCCGCTTTATTCCCCTTCAAAACAGCGAAAAATTGTCCATTCAATTACATAACTTTGCCGTTTAAAATAGATTTATAGTCAAGTCTTATCTGCCTGAAATCGATTTATTAATACCCGATTTGAAATCAGATGTAAAAAAAGTATCCATTTTGCTAAAAATTGTATTACTTTTTACTGATTTATGGATTAACTTAAGGATAATATTGTGATCATGCCAAAAAGAAAAATATCTTCTGGCATATTAACAAATAATTCTACGATTGAAAACTAATGCTTACAATAAGGAGCACATTTTATTTGATTGTCACATACTGAATAGCTAATTCCTCATTTGAACAGCAGAAAATATTAAATGAAATTTTTTAATACAGGTACGCGAAATGCAGGTCACGGGCAAAAAAGACGGAGCCTTATCACAATATTATATATTTATCCTATAATTTTCTTTTTGGTTGGGCTCAGTACGATAATTGCCTATTATACATGGTTACAAGTTTATAAATATAAAAATCAAGTCGAAATAATAAAAAAAGAGTTTCCTGAAAACGAACGAAGTGAATTAAAGTCTAAAGTTTTAGTGCTGAAAGATTATATTTCCTGGGTAAAATCTCATCCTGCTAGTTATATAATTCAACATCTAGAAAGCAGAATCAGCATAGCCGAATCCCTATTAAGAAAATATTCGGATGCTGAAAGTTATAGTGAGGACTCATTCCCTGAAGCGCTGATTGATTCACTAAATCAGTTAAATAAGCAATCAGTTAATAAAATCATTATTTTAAACCAGAAACAAGAAGTATTATTTCCGGAATTCCCTTTCAGAAATAAGAAAGACATCAATCCACCAGGTTTATTGGGCGGAACCTTCGAAGTAAAGGATTATAATTCGTCCGAATTACTGATTAATAAATACTTGCTGAATAGAACAACGGCAAAACCCTATCTTTTGGTAAAAAGCTTTCCAAATAATATTTTGAAAATTGGTATCACTTTTCAACCCGATGAAAGTATCAGCATACTTCAGGAAGTAGTTCTTGATAGTTTAAGTAAGATAAAATACAGTAACAATGAATATGTATTTATAAACACATTCGATAGTATAGCTCTTCTCTCAAAGGGTACAAGGCAGATACCACCAATAAGTATAAACAAGAATTCAGATAAAAACTGGAAGGATATTTTTATAAAAGAACTCGAGATAGCGAAAAAGCAAGAGGGAGGTTATTATACTTATTACTGGCGAAATCAACCAGGTGTGGAACTTAGTGAGAAAACCTCATACTTTTCAGGAATTAATGATTGGAAATGGATTATTGGTACCGGTTTTTTTACAAACGATATTAATCCAATAATTAAAAAGTTAAATGCAGAATTATGGACTGATATCATGCATAATTTAATTCGCTTTTTTGTTTTTCTTATCATTCTTAGTTTATTAGCGTATTTAACGATGCGATATTTTGCCTTAAAAACGAAATCGAATATATTGCTCTTTCTTCATTTTTTTAAAAGAGCCGCACAAGGGATGCAGATCATTGATACCAGCAAAATTGCTTTTACAGAGTTTGATACTTTAGCCCAGGCTGCGAATCAGATGATTTATGAAAGAGAACGGATCAAATCAGTACTTTCTGCTGAAAAATCACGCCTCAGGTATATGATTGATGCAATCCCTGACCTTATTTTCTTTAAAGATGTAGAGAGTAAGTTCCTTGGTTGCAACAAGGCATTTGAAAAATATATCAATAGAAGATCAGAAGATATTGTAGGACTTTCAGAATATGAGCTCTTTAAGGAAAAAGAGGCATCGGGATATCTTGTTTCTGACAAACGAATTATCCAAACCTTACAACCTGAACGAAGCACCAATTGGATACAATATCCCAATGGTCAGAAAAACCTCCTTTATACGTTAAAAACTCCTTATTTCGATTCTGACAAAAATTTGTTAGGAATAATAGCCATTAGCCGGGACATAACCGAAATGGAAGAAACCCGCCAGCGGTTAATACTTGCAAAGGAAAAAGCAGAGGAATCCGACCGGTTGAAAACAGCCTTCCTGGCAAATATGAGTCACGAAATCAGGACTCCTATGAATGCAATAATTGGCTTCTCCGATTTATTATCAGAAAATGATCTGACTCCCGAGGACAAAATTGACTTTATTTCAAAAATAAAGAACTCGGGTCAAT
This sequence comes from Lentimicrobiaceae bacterium, assembly GCA_041660125.1. Taxonomy (GTDB): domain Bacteria; phylum Bacteroidota; class Bacteroidia; order Bacteroidales; family UBA4417; genus UBA4417. The sequence continues at coordinate 38,239 of JBAZWY010000021.1, read as the reverse complement.
CACTCATGGCTTTGATTAATGATATTATTGACATCGCAAAAATTGAATCGGGACAACTCAAAGTTTCGGAATCAGTATGTGATTTAACACAAATGTTGAAAGATCTGTCAGGCACTTTCGAAGAACTGAAGAATGTTTCAGGGAAGAAAGGCATCCGCATAAATCTGATACTGCCTGAAGAAGGAAAAGGCAAATTGATGATAATGACTGATCCTTTGAGATTACAACAAATACTAACTAATTTGTTAAGTAATGCGTTGAAATTTACCGAATTCGGTAGTATTGAGTTTGGATATACAAACCAGAAAGATACACTTTCATTTTATGTGAAAGATAGTGGAATTGGCATTTTACGCAGTAAACAGAAACTCTTATTTCAGAGATTCAGTCAATTAGACCCAAGTACTACACGCAAATACGGTGGAACTGGTTTAGGACTGGCAATTTCAAAAAATCTGGTTGATTTGCTCGGTGGAACAATTGGAATGGAGTCGAGTCCGGGAAAAGGCTCATCGTTTTACTTTACGATTCCGTATAATCCTGCTAAATACCAGCCTGTTAAGGAGACTAAAACTGATCTTAAAAATTTAAACTGGAGAGGCAAAACCATTCTGATTGCTGAAGATATGATTCAGAATTATCTACTTATGGATGCTTTATTGAAGCGAACTGGTGTCAGGTTGCTTCATGCAACAAATGGACAAATTGCCATTGATATTGTTAAATCAGAACCTGATATTGATCTGATTCTAATGGATATCCAATTGCCAATTAAAACAGGGTATGAAGCGCTTGCTGAAATATTAGAGATAAGACCTGACATAACAATATTGAGTTATACTGCTTTTGCATTGCCTCATGAACGTGAAAAGAGTATTACAGCAGGCTTTGTTGACTTTATTCCAAAACCAATAAAAGCAGACACGCTGATTCCATTGCTCAATAAATATCTCCAAAATCAGGGTTAACAAATATTGCAGAAAGAGTATATCTTAATCAAGCAGATGCACCACAAGACCACTTCTTAGTTTTGGCTCAAACCATGTAGTTTTAGGAGGCATTATGTTTCCGGTATCTGCAATATTAATAAGTTGTTCCATTGATACCGGATAAAGTGCAAATGCCGCTTTCATCTCGCCGCTGTCAACACGTCTTTTAAGCTCACCAAGACCACGTATGCCGCCAACAAAATCTACCCTAGTCGAAGTACGAAGATCTTTTATATCCAGGATATGGTCGAGTACCAGGGAGGATAGAATGGTAACATCCAGCACCCCGATTGGATCCTTATCCTCATAGGTTCCTTCTTTGGCCGTTAATGAATACCAATTCCCATCAATATACATAGCAAAATTGTGTAAAAATGCTGGTGTATAAATTTCACTGCCTTTGTTCTCGACGAGAAAAACTTCATTGAGTTTCTGCAATAATTCTTGATTGCTCAAGCCATTAAGATCTTTCACTACCCGATTGTAATCAATAATTTTAAGTTGATTATCAGGGAAAAGAACGGACATAAAGAAATTGTACTCTTCTGTCCCATTATGGTTCGGATTATTTTTACACTTTTCGAGACCAACAAGTGCAGCAGCGGCAGTACGATGGTGACCATCGGCAACATAAAGGCTTGGAATCTCTTTTTCAAAAATCTCAATAATTCTGTCAATTGTTTCCCGGTCGTCTATAGTCCAGAATTGATGTCCAAAACCTTCATCTGTAATAAAATCATACACGGGTTTATTGTAAACTACTATGTTATTTACAATTTCGTCTATATCTGAATTAGCAGGGTAAGAGAAAAAAACCGGTTCTACATTGGCATTTGTAATACGAACATGAATCATCCGATCTTCTTCCTTGTCTTTTCTTGTCAATTCATGCTTTTTGATCTTGTCATTAAAATAGTCCTCAATGCTGGTGCAGCCGACAATGCCATATTGAGTCCGGCCATTCATCGTTTGAGCATAAATATATAATTTTTCTTCCTTATCCTGCACCAACCACTTATTGTTTATGAATGTAGCGAAATTTTCAACCACTTTATCATATACTTCTTTTCCATGAACATCAATTCCCTGTGGCAGGTCAATTTCAGCTTTGGTTACCCTAAGTAACGAATAGGGATTATCTTTTGCTTCGATGCGGGCCTCTTCAGAGTTCAGTACATCATAAGGTCTTGATGCTAATTGTTTTACGATTTCAACAGGAGGACGTAAACCCTTAAACGCTTTAAGAATTGCCATTGCTTAATTATTAAGTTCAAGTAAAATTAGTGTGTAAAATGGAGTACAAAATAATAAAATACAACTGAATGAAACAACATGAAAATAAAAAATAATCACAATGAGGTATCAAGTCATTGAATTAAAATAAAATAATAAATAAAATGAATTAATTATCAATCATCATCACTATCCACAATACCGGCCGAACGTTGCAGGGATCCAATCAAAGCTCCAAGCATTTTAGTCATTTCCATTAATTGGTTGCGTGAATCGTCAAGATCATCATTGGCAAAAAATTTCTGTTTTGAAGCCATTGCGCTATGGACAACGCATTCGCGCACAGAACTTTTAGCCATTTTAAGATAATGAATAAACTGTGCTTTGTTGCGTGCCGAACCTTCAGCGATGTGCAGAGCAATGGCTTGAGCTGAGCTGTAGAAATTCGTAGCCAATGAGATTGAGCCTGTTTCGGGGAACTTATTTACCTTATTATATACCCAATCAATATAATCCAGTGCTTTTAGGTATATCCTCAGATCCTCGAATCGAAAGAATGTTGCAGTTTTGTCGAGTTCAGTTTCCATTAGTATTTGGTTTTTGGTTTTGAATATATGCTAGTAACAATAAAATAAATTTACTACCTCTGAAATTTTCAGCTAATATACAAAGATAGAAACAAGAAAACAAGAAAGTTGTTTGTCTGGGTTGGTCTTTTAAAAATTTAGTTCCAAAACGGACCTATTTTGAAATCAAAGTAGTTAAAACCAATATCAAACAACCTTCCTGGATGGCACCAAAGTAATTCTTGAATTAACTATTATTCTACTTATTTACCTGAAATGTTGTATCATTATTAGTAAAAAAATTCACAATTTGACGGGCAGCTGCTAAACCGGCATTGCTGTTCGCTTCGGCCGTTTGAGCTCCCATTTTTTTAGGTGTAAAATAAAATCTGCCCGAAAATTTTTCAGCTATCAATACCTTACAATCGGGTTCAACATCCGAAATATATTTAAAGTCAGTCCTTTCGGCAAACATTTTCAATAACCCGTCTTCATCCATTATCTCTTTACGTGCAGTATTTACCAGGGTTGCGCCTTTAGGCATCAAGGAAAGCAAGTCAAAGTTTATTGACTTTTTTGTTTGTGCATTTGCTGGTATATGCAACGATACATACTGGCAGGTTTTATACAACTCATTTACATTATCTAAATAATGAATTCCTTCAGCTTCAATTATTTTCTTGTCAACGAACGGATCGAAAGCATATATCTCCATTCCGAATCCATGGGCAATAGTTGCTACTGCTTTGCCAACATATCCAAAGGCATGTAATCCGAGTTTTTTACCTTTAAGTTCAGTTCCTGATGATCCGTAAAAGTTATTTCGGGCGGCATAAACCATCATCCCGACAGCCAGTTCGGCAACTGCATTTGAATTCTGCCCCGGAGTATTCATCGCCACTACACCCCTGGCTTTGGCTGAAGTCAAATCGATATTATCGTACCCTGCTCCTGCCCTTACTACAATCTTCAGTTTTGAGGCTGCTTCGATAACTTCACTATCTATAATATCACTCCTTATGATAATTGCATCTGCATCTGATGCTGCCTTAAGGAGTTCTGCTTTTTGTGAATAATTTTCGAGAAGGGCCAGTTTAAAACCAGCATCTTCAATAATTTTCTTTATGCCTTCCACCGCAGCCTTTGCAAATGGCTTTTCAGTGGCAATCAGTATTTTTTTCATCAAATTATGATTTAATTATTTTTTGAACGTGCCAGTTCAGCTATTTGCTTTTTCAAACTCGGACATGCAGTCAACAAGCGCCTTCACACTTTCAATTGGCAAAGCATTATAGGTTGAAGCCCTGAATCCACCAACTGAACGGTGCCCTTTAATACCAACCATTCCCCGCGTTTTGGTAAATTCCATAAAGGCATCTTCCTTGTCCTTGTATTGCTCTTTCATCACAAAGCAAATGTTCATAAGGGAACGTGCATTTTTAGCTGCTGTACCTTCGAACATTTTACTATTATCAATGGCAGTGTACAGAATTCCAGCCTTTTCAATATCCATTTCCTCCATTTTCCTGACGCCACCCATTTCTTTAACCCATTTCAGAGTTTCTTTGAGTGTAAATATACTTATAACAGGAGGTGTATTAAACATCGATCCTTCTTTAATGTGAATGCGGTAATCGAGCATCGAAGGAATGGCACGTTCAACTTTTCCGAGGATATCTTCACGGATAATAACAAATGTTACGCCCGCAGGTCCTGCATTTTTTTGTGCACCACCATAAATCATAGCATATTTTGAAACATCGATCGGGCGACTTAAAATATCACTCGACATATCAGCGATCAAAGGAACAGGACTATTAAAATCTTCCCTGATTTCAGTTCCGTAAATTGTATTATTCGTTGTAATATGGAAATAATCGGCATCGGCAGGAATTTCCCAACCGGATGGGATATAATTAAAGTTCTTATCAGCTGAAGAGCCTATCACTGCAACTTCACCAAATAATTTTGCTTCTTTTATTGCTTTCTTAGCCCAAACGCCGGTTTCGAGGTAAGCAGCTTTTTTATTCATCAAATTAAAAGGAACCATACAGAATTGAAGGCTGGCTCCTCCTCCAAGGAAAAGGACATGATACCCTTCAGGAATGTTGAGTATTTCCTTAAATAATGCAACAGCTTCGTCCATTACTGCCTGAAATTCTTTGCTGCGATGCGAAATTTCAAGAAGCGACATCCCGATACCGTTTAAATCAAGAACAGCTTTTGCTGTATTTTCGATTGCAATTCGCGGAAGAATTGAAGGGCCGGCATTAAAATTGTGTTTTTTCATTTCTTTAAGGTATTATATTAAATTATTGGTTCGCTGCTCATTACATTTAATATTCAACTATTTCAGGATTCTTTTGATAATGAAATTAAATTGGCACAAAGCTATAAAATTATTGCAGTACGGGCAAGAAAAATAAGAATTTATTTATGGATTTGCTATACTAAATTTGGCTTATATTGAAATATTTAATTATGTTAACTTGTGTGATTTAATGCACTAATTCGAAATTTTCAAACTCAAACTAAGGTCAGGATAAACAGCGTGATGCTTGTTTAGAAAGAATTTTTACAGAAATGCGGTTATATCTATGAATGGCCGGTTTTGTATCTATCCTACTAAATCGGAAAACTATTTTGTAGAATTTTCCCTGTTCACAACTTCAACATCTTCAACTAAAACCCAATATCCGTTCCTAAAAATGTAGCCATCATATGTATCACCTGATGCCACGTAATATTTAGGTATTCCTTTCATAGAGGGATCCATTGGAACAAGCCTGTCCATTACAATAAGCCAGGTTTCTTCTTTTTTTATCTTGTTTCTTTTTTTTACCTTGATCGCCTGGTAATCATAGCGCAACAACATGTTTGATTTTTCGGCGTATTCTTTAACAACACGGCTCTTAATGCCCTTTTCTGTTTTAAAAACCGGCATCCCAAAAAAGATATTTCCTGCCTTATCAATTTCGAAAATGTCTATCAGTTTCCGGTTTGAATTTGTGCTGTAGCCATCCCAGCCAAGCAATGTATATGCTGTTTGCCCCCCTATGTTAACCTCAATCAGTTTATAATAAAGCGCCCCGTACCAGGTTTGAGGAGTAAACTGTTTTGTTTCAAAATCAGCCTGTTCAATTCCGGATGAATGCAATGGAATTACCATTAGACTATCACGCATGAGTTGAATAAAACCAAAATATTTATTTGTGCCGTCACTCACTGGCACATTCCAGGTAAATATGCGCAATTTACCATTATCAGAAGCCACCATTGTTATTCCTTTGATTGAATCCAAAGAAATATCAACGGATGAAGGAGCCTTTAAAACGGATTGAAACTTGTTTAAAAAAACTTCATTAGCCTTTAATCGTGCAGTATCCGTTTTTTGTTTCCAGATAAGTGAACTTAATTTACTTAAAGAATCCTGAACTCCTGAATTATTGTTAACGGATTGAGCAACAGAATATTCGGTAAAACAGAACAGGGCTAGGATAAATGTCAGAATACTTATTTTCATTCCGGGTTTCTTGAATTATTTACAATCGAATGGCAAAAGTATAATTTTTAAGGTAATTTCGCCATTGATTACACATAAACAACAATAGTTTGCTTTCAAACATATGAACCAATCTCCTCCACTTGAAATGCGCATCCGGGCTTTTATAAAACTTGGCAAGGTAATGGCCCAGGCATCTGAAAGTTATGCATTTCAGGGAAACGACTTTAAGGATAAGTATCCGGAGTTTTTCAATTCACTTCAGGCTGCCAATCACCAAAATCCATGGTTTACCCCTGCAAATATTGCATTTGCTTTACATGAATGGGGGAAGGTCTTAAATGAAAAAGAAATTACGGGATGGATTACGAGTTATGAATCCGATGGTCAAAAAACTGAGCCAAAGAAGGTTGCCGTGATTATGGCCGGGAATATCCCGATGGTTGGTTTTCATGATTTTATGTGCACCCTGATGGCCGGTCATAGTTTTATCGGTAAACTTTCATCGGATGATAAGATCCTGTTGCCGGCAATAGCGGATGTGCTCTGCTCGATTGTACCTTCTTTCAGGCAAATGATCCGGTTCACCGAAGGCACAATAAAAGATTTCGACGCCATCATTGCAACCGGAAGCAATAATACTGCCCGGTATTTTGAATATTATTTTTCAAAATATCCTCATATTATCCGCAAAAACCGGAATGGTGTTGCCGTATTGACTGGTAATGAAAGTGAAGAAACTTTAGTCAGATTAGGTTCTGATATCTGCACTTATTTTGGTTTAGGCTGCCGCAATGTTTCTAAAGTATTTATCCCCAAGGGTTTTGCCCCCGAAAAACTTTTTGGAGCTGTTGAACCACATAAGAAAGCGCTGTTGGATCATTATAAATACATGAACAATCATAGCTATCACCGATCCATTTATTTACTTAACACTACCACTCATCTCGACAATGATGTCCTGATTTTAACTGAATCGGAACAATACTCCTCTCCTATTCCGGTAGTTTATTACCAGTTTTATGAAAGTATCGCAACTCTGCAGGAAAAGCTGTTAATGGATGACGATCTTATTCAATGCATTGCCACTGATGCATTTACAACTAAAAAAACAGTGCCTGTTGGGAATACTCAAAGTCCCGGATTAGCTGATTATGCCGATGGAATAGATACCATGAAATTCTTATTCGATCTGTAAGTATTTGTTCAGAATAACATGTTAACAAAATATTGTTGAATAAAAAGCTGCAAATATTTGTTTGCGAGGAAAAAATGTATAATTTTGCAGCCCTGAAATTTAAGCTGAAAGCATTATGAGAAAAGACATTCACCCTAAGGATTATCGCCTTGTAGTTTTTAAAGATATCTCGAACGATTTTTCGTTTATCACCCGTTCGACCGTAAATACAAAGGAAACCATTACATGGGAAGATGGTAAAGAATATCCACTTGTAAAATTGGAAATATCGAACACATCGCATCCTTATTACACCGGAAAAATCAAACTGGTTGATACAACTGGCCGTGTTGACAAATTCCGTCAGAAAATGGAGAAATCTGCACAAATGAAGACAAAGAATTCATAAACATACCTGTCTTAAAAAAATATTAGGGCTATCCACTATGGATAGCTTTTTTTATGCCCAACATCACCAAATTATTAACATTCGTTACTTTTTACATTGCCGGGTAAGCATATGCTTGTATCTTTAAAGTTATTTTCAAGATAATCGTTTCCAATGGTCAATTTCATACTTTTTGATGATCAGAGCAGTATTTCATTGCGACCGCTTACATTTTTCAGGCCTGTAAGTGAAATCAGGGTTGGCATCCTAACCATTAGGGAGAAATGGGAAAAGCATCTTCAATCCCCGGTATCTTTTCTGACTGAGATGTACCTCCAGGAAAAATTTCCCCTTAAAGTAAGCAGCGATAATTACCTTATAAATGGCTCTATTTTACCTAACCAGGAATTAATTGCTGAGATAATGTTGCTTAATCCGGACACTTCATTACAATTAGGCGATACCGTTGTTGCGATTCACCTCACGGCTGAAAACCTCAATCATTTCAGGCAAGGAATGGTTCCTGATCTGAAAAGTCAGGGAACAAAAACACCCTTCGTTAAAATAAACAATACCTGGGACATTTTCGGAAATAATGAAAAAGCAATTACTGATGACTTTAAACTCATTACCCATAACCGGAAATCGGCTGAAATATCGTCAACAAACCAGGTTTTAGGGAACAAATTATTTGTAGAAGAAGGTGCCAGCATTGAATGTTCATCTATAAACACGCTAAAAGGACCTGTTTATATTGGAAAGCATGCAGAAGTAATGCAGGGCTGCCATATTGAAGGCCCCGTAGCTTTATGCGATCATTCAGCATTAAAAATGGGAGCTTTGGTATATAAGGGCACAACACTAGGCCCATGGTGTAAAGCAGGAGGTGAAATCAGCAACAGCGTATTATTTGGCTATTCAAGTAAAGCACACGATGGATTCCTTGGCAATTCGGTTATTGCCGAATGGTGCAACCTGGGAGCAGGAACCACAAACAGCAATCTTAAAAACAATTATGAACCCGTTAAACAATGGAGTTACAGTTCAACTAAATTTGTAAATACCGGGCTTCAATTTTGTGGTTTGGTGATGGGCGATCACTGTAAAACCGGGATCAGCACAATGTTCAATTCGGGAACAACAACGGGTGTATGTTCAAATATATTTGGAGCTAATTATCAGCGTAATTTTATCCCGTCGTTTGTATGGGGAGGCACGTCCGGTTTCAGGAAACATAAACTCAACGAGGCAATGGATACTGCAAAAGCTGTTTATGCACGACGCAGCCTGCTATTTGATACTATTGAGGAAAATATTTTCAAGTATGTATTTGAGTTAACCAGTGATAACCGGTTTCTTTAAACCTACCTTTCATGATATCTGCAAACATCTGATACTTTACAGTACAACTTTGAAGAGATTTGATTTACCTTAACTATTTGATTTCCGGAAACAATGATTCCAATTTAATTTGCCAATTATTCATGTAATTGAAAGAAGACAATTTTCGGACATACCACACGGATCATCAGTTTTTACAAATTGCTAAACATTTTGAACCATTAGTTATGAACATACCTTACAAAGCCTTGTTTTAGTACTGGCATGGTTATTGACCCAATACCGATGAAAAATAATAAGGCATTAAATATGCCAAACTGTCACTTCTGCTTTTATGGATAACAATATAGACATTGCTGATTTGCATCTTTCAAATGTTATGGAAGATGAAACTGAATTTATTCCTTTGCTTTCAGCTGAGGATGAGGAAATAATAAATGCGGAAGATGTTCCACCTGTTTTACCCATTCTGCCACTGCGAAACACCGTTCTGTTTCCCGGCGTAGTAATTCCCATTACAGTTGGACGTGATAAATCGATCCGGCTGATAAAGGAATTTTATAAAGGTGAACGTATTATCGGAGTCGTTTCGCAGAAAGATGGCGATATTGAAGATCCCAGTTACGATGATCTCAATAAAATAGGTACTGTTGCCTATATTATTAAAATACTTCAATTGCCAGATGGGAATACTACAGCTATCATTCAAGGTAAAAAACGATTTGAACTTGGCAGCATACTCCAATCAGAGCCTTATTTTAAAGCCGAAGTACACAGTATCGACCAAAAGCTGTTTGTTTCAAAGAAAGACAAGCGTTTCGAAGCCCTGATTGCATCTATTAAAGATTTGTCCATACAAATCATCAACCAGTCTCCAGGTCTTCCCAGCGAGGCTGCTTTTGCTATAAAAAACATTGAAAGCCCGGTATTCCTGGTCAATTTTGTTGCATCTAATCTGAATGTTGAAATCAGCGAAAAGCAAAATCTATTGGGTATCCTTGACCTGGAAGAACGTGCCAACAGGGTTTTAGGATTGCTTACCAAAGATTTGCAGATGCTTGATCTGAAAAACCAGATCCAAAGCAAAGTAAAAGTTGATATGGATAAACAACAGCGGGATTATTTATTAAATCAGCAGCTGAAACAAATCCAGGAGGAGCTTGGAAACAATCCGAATGAGCAGCAAATAAACGAGATAAAAGCCAAAGCTTATTCCAGGAAATGGCCGGATATTGCTTTTAAAGTTTTCGAAAAAGAAATTGCAAAGCTACAAAGAATGAATCCTATGGCTATGGAGTACGGCATGCAGGTCAACTACCTGGAAGTTATGGTTGATTTGCCCTGGGACACCTTTACCGAGGATAATTTCGACTTGCATCATGCACAAAAGGTTTTAGACAAAGACCATTATGGCATGGAAAAAATTAAGGAACGCATAATCGAATACCTGGCCGTTCTGAAATTAAAAGATGACATGAAATCACCCATTTTATGTCTTGTTGGCCCTCCGGGTGTTGGCAAAACCTCATTAGGTAAATCAATTGCAAGAGCCATCGGGCGTAATTACATTCGTATGTCATTGGGTGGATTGCATGATGAAGCTGAAATCAGGGGCCATCGCCGTACTTACATTGGTGCTATGCCTGGTCGTATAGTTCAAAGCATACGCAAAGCCAAATCATCAAATCCGGTATTTGTACTTGACGAGATTGATAAAGTTTCGGGAATGACAGTTAATGGTGATCCCTCTGCTGCTTTGCTCGAAGTACTTGATCCTGAACAGAATATTTCGTTTTATGATAATTTCCTTGAAGTGGAATACGATTTATCGAAAGTGATGTTTATAGCCACCGCTAACTCTCTTAATTCCGTTCATCCTGCTTTACGCGACAGGATGGAAATTATTGATCTGAGTGGATACCTTATTGAAGAAAAAATTGAAATTGCCCGCAGGCATCTGGTTCCAAAACAGATGAAAGAACATGGTATTGACAAAAAGAAAATTACTTTTAGCAAACCTGTCCTTCAATCACTTATTGAAAATTATACGAGGGAATCCGGTGTTCGCTTACTGGAAAAAACCATCGCCAAAGTAATCCGCAATCGAGCCCGTTACATAGCGATGGACGAAGAAATTCCTTCGATACTTACAAGTGCTGACTTAGAGAAAATTCTGGGACCAGCACCATTTAATAGCGAGAAAAGCTATTCAGGAAAAACTCCCGGAGTAGCAACTGGTCTTGCCTGGACTGCGGTAGGAGGAGAAATATTGTTCGTTGAAGTAAGCCTGAGCCAGGGGAAAGGCAATCTTACCGTAACCGGAAACCTGGGAGATGTAATGAAAGAGTCGGCATCCCTTGCCTATGAATACTTGAAATCGCATGCCAGCCAGTTGAAGCTGGAAAATGATGTTTTCGAAAAGTGGAATGTTCATATTCATGTTCCCGAAGGAGCCACACCCAAAGACGGACCATCGGCAGGCATCACTATGTTTACAGCATTGGCATCAGCGTTCACGAAACAGCCTGTCAACGAAAAGTTGGCTATGTCGGGTGAGATAACCCTGAGGGGACGCATTCTACCTGTAGGCGGCGTGAAAGAAAAGATCCTTGCAGCAAAGCGGGCAAGAATTACAGATATTATTTTGTCAGAGGATAACAGGCGGGATATTATGGAAATTAAACCTGATTATATAAAAGGATTAAAATTTCATTACCTGAGAGATATGATTGATGTGCTGGACCTGGCACTTGTAAAGACAAACTGACACATACCAAATTAGTTTTGTATAGAAAAGCCGGAGTAATTCCGGTTTTTTACTTTTGATATTACCTTCTGAGCTTCGGACACTATCCACCTTTTTCTTTAGAATAAGTATAAAACCACTTCCGATACTAAATGAATTTATTTATGGAAGGATTATATTCCTAACATGACTTAATGCATTTATTTATAGCACTCATGAATTCATTTGTACTCTAAATACATTTATTTAAGGCAACAATAAATTGCATTGTGCTCTAAAAACATTCTTTTAAAACACCTATGATTTCCTGAGAAAATAGAAATCATTTTCCGTTTAAAATAAAATAATGTAAATTCCATCAAATTAGAGTTTAATTTGATTAAAATTAGCTTAGTCAAACAGACTTATCAGGCAAACCCGTAATTTTGTGACTCAACTTTAACTATCCAATGCAGTTCTCAAGAACGAATTACGTTATTCTGTTTCTAATCCTCCTGCTCAATGCATGCAAATCAGGACGTTTTGAAGATGATGGAAGAACTGTATTCCGTTACAATGAGTCTGCAGGAATAACCTCACTTGATCCTGCATTTGCCCGTGACCAGGCTAATATTTGGGCTATAAACCAATTATTCAACGGGCTGGTTCAGCTTGAGATAATCTGAAAGTGAAACCATGTATCGCAAAAAGCTGGGAGATATCACCGGTTTAGGCTCAAACCCTTTAAATTTACTTAATCTGAACACCTAAAAAAACGTAATGACATATAAAGACTTTCAAAAAATCGAACCACAGGATATTAATCGGAATCCTTTTACATTAATTGATGAAGATTGGTTTCTGCTCTCAGCAGGTAACCCGGATTCATTTAACACCATGACCGCCAGTTGGGGAGGCATGGGTATTATATGGAATAAACCTGTAGTGTTCTGCTTCGTAAGACCGCAACGATACACATACAAATTTATGGAAGCAAATGAATTCTTCACGATGAGTTTTTTTGATGAAAGCCACCGGGATGCATTGAATTTATGCGGGAAAGTATCTGGCCGGCAAACTGACAAAATGAAAGCAACAGGGCTTAAGCCAATTGAATCACCTTCAGGTTCGGTATTTTTTGAACAGGCAAAACTTATGATTGAGTGCCGGAAGCTCTACTTTTCAGATATTATTCCTGAACATTTCCTGGTTGAAGGAATTAAAGCAAATTATCCCAAAAAAGACTATCACAGGATGTATTTCGGTGAAATCGTGTCATGCTTTAACAACTTTGAAAAGATTAGGTAAAAAGAATTTAAAAACCGGTTTGGAAACAAGCAACGGGGAAAGAATTTCTTTTTGTAAATATTTTAACATAGATTTAAAAAAATAAGTATTTTCGCAATACAAAGTGTACAAATCTTCATACTTATTCAACTCTTTGTTACCAATTTATTTTCATTGAAAATCATCCGACAATTACGCGAAAAATTTGCATTTTCATTTCTGCTTAAACAAGTAAATGAAATGAACCGGCAACAGAAACCGATTAATCTTGCAAAAGCCCGGACCGTTGCGTTGCTTTATTATTTGCCAGATGAAGCTACATATAAAACTATGGAGGCTATATTGACCAAATTTCATGACATGAATCTAAAAGTCAGGGTAGTTTGTTATTCTGATTTTAAAGTAGCGCCATATTATTTTATACCCAAAATAACACAGGATATAATTACAGTTAAAGATGTTAACTGGAAATTCCAGCCACAAAAACCATTTGTAAAAGAATTTATTGATACCGAATTCGATATATTAATAGACCTGAGTTTAAACGACCACCTTCCCTTACTTTATTGCGCAGCATTATCAAAAGCCGGGCTTAAGGTGGGTAGATTTGAGGAAGACCACCAATTGTATTACGACCTGATGATTCATGCCGGACCGGATGAAACTATTGATTCGTTTGCCACACAGGTAGTACATTATTTACGCAGGATAAATAACTGACCCCATGACTGAAAAATTCAGAGGAACCGGCGTTGCTATGGTTACACCGTTCCATAAACAAGGCACTATTGACTTTACAGCACTTGAGAGGCTTATTGAGCATTTGATAACAGGAGGTGTTAATTACATTGTTGTGCAAGGTACCACTGCCGAAACTGCAACGCTTAGCAGGGAAGAAAAAAATGCACTTGCTGAATTCGTGGTTGATATTGTAAATAAACGGGTTCCGCTGGTGATCGGTATCGGAGGCAACAATACCCAGGAAGTTATTAACAAGATCCGTTTAAATTCACTTGAAGGATATGATGCTATTCTATCAGTAACGCCCTATTATAATAAACCTCAGCAACGTGGGCTTTACCTGCATTATAAGAGTATAGCAACTGTAAGCACGCTGCCAATAATAATGTACAATGTGCCAGGTCGAACATCGGTAAATATGAAACCGGAAATAACTTTACAACTTGCCCAGGAATTTGATAATATTATCGGAATCAAGGAAGCCTCCGGTAGTATTGAACAGATAATGGAAATAATACATAAGAAACCAAAAGATTTTCTTGTTATTTCAGGCGATGATTTACTTACTTTACCCTTGCTGGGCATGGGTGCTGATGGCGTTATTTCAGTTATCGCCAATGCATTTCCTAAACTTTTCTCCGATATGGTTTCACTCGGGCTGAAAGGAGAAATGAAAAAAGCACGTGAAATTCATTATAAACTAACTGATTTTACAAGATCCGTGTTTGCAGATGGCAATCCTTCCGGTATTAAGGCAGCCTTGGAAATTAAAGAGATTATAACCAACAACTTACGTTTACCTTTGGTTAAAATCGAAAAAGTGCATTACAACCATTTAGCTGCCCTGATGGCTGAAATTGACTCTGCTTTCCAGGCAAAATGACATTAAGACTCATTCATGAAGATTTTTTTTTCATTTATAAGCATACTTTTTACTTTAAATACAATTATAGCGCAACAAATCACTTTGCAAATGGATCGGGCAAAGTCGGAACTTAATCGGCGTGGAGAAGTTTATTTTTGTTTTAAACTAACTGATTTTTCGAAACTTTCGGCACTATCGCGGGAGATTTCAGTAAGCAATATCAAGGGAGATACAGTTTTTGCGTATGCCAATCAAAAAGAATTTTCGGATTTCAACCGCTCAGGCATAAACTATGTTGTTCTTACAGCTCCGTCAGAACTTCAGGCAGTGCAGATGACCGACAATCCAAAACAGGTTCTAACGTGGAATTATTACCCGACTTACCCCGCGTACGAATCCCTGATGCAACAGTTTGCTTCAGATCACCCTGAAATTTGTAAGATGATCACCATCACTACACTTGCAAGCGGACGTAAAATTCTTGCTTTGCAAATTTCGGATAATGTAAACACCGAGGAAAGTGAACCTGAGTTTTTGTTTTCATCAACTATTCATGGAAATGAAACTACCGGTTACATTCTAATGCTTCATTTAGCTGATTATTTGCTGACAAATTATGGTACGGATCAACGAATTACAAATATGGTGAATAACTTTAATATTGTAATTTGCCCGCTTGCCAATCCTGACGGAACTTATAAAGGAGGCAACAACACGGTGGACGGGGCCACACGCTATAATGCTAATAACGTTGACTTGAACCGCAATTACCCTGACCCGCAAGACGGGCCACACCCTGATGGGAATGAATGGCAACCCGAGACCGTAGCATTTATGGATTTTGCAGGGCAAAACACTTTCACTATGGGAGCAAATTTTCATAGCGGAGCCGAAGTTGTGAATTATCCCTGGGATACATGGTCAAAACTTTCGGCTGATAATGCATGGTGGACTTATGTTTGCCATGAATACGCTGATACAGTCCATCTTAACTCTCCGGTTGGCTATATGACACTTTACCCCAGTGGAATTACAAATGGTTTTGCATGGTATCGAATAACCGGCGGACGACAAGATTACATGAATTACTACCAGCATTGCAGGGAATCAACCATCGAGTTATCGGATGCATACATATTACCTGCAAGTGAGTTAATTCCATACTGGAACTACAATTACCGTTCGTTCCTCAACTATATTGAACAGTCTGGCTATGGACTTCGTGGATTAGTTACTGATTCCATGAGCGGTGACCCGTTGTATGCTAAAATTTACATTTCAGATTTTGATAAAGATAGTTCGTTTGTTTACACTGATCCTCAGGTGGGTGATTATCATCGGTTACTTAAAGGTGGAAGTTATGATGTGACCTTCTCGGCCAGCGGGTATCTTCCTAAAACAATTCCGATCGAAATAACTGACAAACAAACAACGATGCTTGATGTACAATTGAGCAAAATTGAAGACTATATATCCGAAATTTTAATTTTTCCCAACCCGGCTAGCAATGGTCGAATAGCAATTAAATCAGGAAATCCAATAGATTTGCTCTTTATAAGGGATATAACCGGCCGTATTTTGTATTCTTCTTCTCCTGTTACAAATAATTTACTTATTGAATGCCCTTGGCCATCAGGAATTTACCTGGTCCAGGTTCAGATTAAAGGTAAATGGATTAGCAAAAAGCTCCAGGTTATAAACCAATAATTCTTCAACGAAAAAGTAAAATGCCCGCAGATTTCTCCACGGGCACTTTATAAAGTTATCCTGTTTTCTTTTTGCTGAAATCAATAGGCATAATAAGTTTGAAACTGATGTTGCGTCCCATGTTGTAAACACCTCTCCTTCCGGTCACATTATTAACTGCTTCGTATTTTAACCGGCTCAGGTGACTTTGGTAAGCAACATTAGTCAAGTTCCCGGCACTGATGTAGAGCGAAAAGAGTGTTCTGCTCTTCGAAGTAAAATCTGCTCCGATTCCGAAATTGAGCAGCGTGTAACCTGGTGTAGCCGTTTCAGTTCCGTATGCAGAATAGAATTTATTTTGTGTGAAATATTTATCCACCCCAATCTTAACATATGCATTTGCTAAATTTTTTCCTAACTTTTTGGCATCGGCTCTAAGTTCGGAAGTGAGTTTTGGCCCTGGCGTAAACGGCAAATATTTGGTTGAATCAGGCTGATTCTTTTGAATGGATTGAACGTATGAAAAAGAATTCTCAAAATGCAACCAGTCCAAAGGATGCGGATGAATGTCAATGGAGATTTCACCACCGGTCAGTTGTGCGTTGCCTGAAACGAATTTAAACGTACTGTATCCCTGCGTTAAGGAGTCACCACCCAGTTCGCTTTCGAGTTTACTTGAAAAAATGAAATTACTGATGTGGTTGCTGAACAGATCGACCTCTGCGGTAATATGATATGCATTATAACCGAGTGAATAATCAAATTGCATACTGTTTTCAGCTTTCAGATCTGGGTCGCCAATCTCGTAGCGCATGGTTCCATCATGTACACCGTTTGCGCCAGCTTCGCCAATGCTAGGCGCGCGAAATCCACGGGATAAATTTATCTTAGAATAAACCTTTTCAGTAAACTGATAAGTTGCACCCAAACTTCCTGATACGCCAGCGAAAGTGGAATTAAATGAATTGAATTTAAGGTTCGAACCAGGAGTTGATTCATTGGTTTTTACGCCTTCAGCATTAAGGTATAAATCTTTGCCGTGTTCGCTGCGCGTATCATAACGCAATCCCCCGCTGATATCAAGTTTACCTATAGTTTTTCGGGCAATAGCAAATACGCCGATATCAAAGAGGTTGTATTCGGGAATTAAAAACTCCGTCCCCTTGTTTTGTGAATTCTGCCACATCCCATTTGCCCCAAAGGATAAATTGAAATTATTTTTTTCAGCTAGTATATACCGTACATCATAATTAATTGTATTTAGTAGAAAGTACAGCCCATACTGGTTTTTCTGGAGTATGTCACCATATTCCTGGCGTTGGTTCTGCTGCCAGCCAATGGTTGCTTTTAAACTTCCTTTACCTATCACAAAACTATTGTTTAATACCGCTTTGTAGTGATGAACTTTCTGGAAAGGTGTTAACGGTGAATAAGACCTGAAATCATAGTTGGTTGCAATAGCTTCACCTTCGGTTGAGTCATTTAATGCAATTGGTTTCACAAATCGTCCTGTCATACTGTCGCGTTCACCTTCAACAATTCCGGGGGTTAAGGAGTAAACACTGAAGTCAAGGTGCGAATAGCCCCACGATTTGTTAAGCCCGATAATTCCACTTACTGTATTTTCTTTGAAACCTGAATTGAACACATAACCGTCGTATTTATTCTGATATGCATGAGCCATTTTATTGCTATATCTTAGATTCCAGATAAAGCCCTTTTGATTCCCTGCGAAATTGACAGAATATGCAATCAGTCCATCGTTAGTTTGATAATTTGCCAAAAGGCTTCCCTGAATCTTCCCATCCGGCAAGGTAGGCGCCGATATCATATTGATTACGCCTGCAATCGCATCCGAGCCATAAGACAAACTTGCCGGGCCCTTTAGAATTTCCACTTTGCTGACTGCAAATTCATCTATCTCAATTCCATGTTCATCGCCCCATTGCTGACCCTCCTGCCTGATACCATCACTAACAGTGACAACCCTGTTGTATCCTAAACCACGGATCACCGGCTTTGAAATGCCCGAACCTGTGGTTATCTCCGAAATGCCTGGTTTCCTCACCAATGCATCAATAATATTTGTTGCCGAAGTTTGTAGAAGTTGAATTGAAGGAATAGTGATGATAGGTGAAGGTGTCCTGTTTATCTCAACTGCTTGTGACAAACCTGTAACAACCACTTCTTTCAATTCAGTGGCAGATTCATACAATACAAAATCCTTTGTTGTTGAAGTAGCCAGGTCAATGTAAACTGTTATTGATTTATATCCGATAAATGATACCTGCACCAGCACTTTGGTTTGTGGCAGGTTTTCTATTTTATAGGTTCCGTCAATATTGCTGAATGTTCCTGTTTTTAAGTCAGGAATATAAATGGTAACTCCGGGAAGTGTTTCGCCCGTTTTACTATCCGTGATTTTACCCGATAAAGTTGCTTTGCCTGGCATGGATTCAAGTCGGGCAAATGACATCGTTGAAATAAATAGTAGTATTCCAACCAATAAAATTAATTTCTTCATAATGCTATATATTCTTTTAAAAGCATAAAGCTGTTTTCAATATACCAACTGCCATTCATTAGAACTTACCAGCAGGCTTTTTGCCTGGAATAAATAAGTACTAACTCCGACACACTGGCATCCGGTTAATTAAATACAGCATTTAAATGTTGAGTAGCTTGTTTCCTGTTTACAATTCTTTATAGTTGGCACTAAAAGTATAAGCGCCCATAAAGAGTCTGAGGTTGGAGATCGTCAGGAATTATGAAATAAAGGAGCTTCGGGTGGTGCCCGCAAATTATAATATTGAAAAGTTTTATTCTGAATCTGGTGTTCGCGTAATGCCCCGAAGACGAAATGTACCGTATGAATTAATGGAACATAAACAAAATTATCTGTTTCGTCTGCAACATTGAACTCGAATACACAAACAGGGCATTTTTCATTCTGACTATATAACAGCAAGCCAGTTTGAGTATGAATTTCCTCAAAGAGTAATCGATGCCCCCCAATACGATGAATATCCTGTACCAGGTTTGGCACCAGGTATAAAAGTAGCGCCAGAATGGATGATAATGCTATTTGACGTTTTGGTATTTGCATTAAGTTTTAAATTCCCGGATAAGTTAAAATTTAATTTGACACCTATAAAACACAATACAAACAAAACTTAAGAATGTTTTGTTCAAAAGTATATCAATGGGATTCCTGATCAGGCTAAAATAATCCCTGGATAGGATAGTAATGATTTATCTCACAATCAGTTTTCGTGTAAACTTCTCATTTTCAGCAGTGCACTGAACAAAATATATGCCCGGCTCAATTGCTTTGCTTCTGATATCAATTGAAACAACGTTATTTCCAGGCTCAACTGCAGTTTCCTGGCTATAAACCTGCTTTCCGATATTATTGTACAGCGAAACCATTGCAGTGCTTCTACGGCTACTTTTAAATGAAACTTTAAGCATATCCACAACCGGATTGGGATAAACCGTGATGTTTTCAATAAATCCGTCTTCAGCGTTAAATGTGGCAGACAACTGAGAACTTGTACCTTTCAGGTTTTCATTCCCATTCATTGAATACTGGGCTGATGCAGCAAAAACAGAAAGCATTATGACAAAGAGTAAAAATATTTTTTTCATAGTGTTAACTTTAATTGGACTTGTCCAAAAAGCGAGCCAAATCTGAAATCGGCACACCTTTATTAATTAATATTAACAAATGAGAAAAGTAATAGATTTAAATACATTATTTTTCAACAAAAACAAATAAAATCGTTTTACAGAAACTATCCTCTAAACCGGATATAATCGGTTATCAGTTGTATTTCTGTTGGATCTATGCCATTGGAAATCAGGTAATGCTTATCGAATTCGAGAGTTTCTGCAAATTGTGAAAGACTAATACTTCCCGACGAAACAGCTGCCAAATAATCCTCCATCGCTTTAGGTTTATTTCCCAGGCACAACTCAATGTGGCCGGCATTGATCATATCATTGGCTGTCGCGCCCTCAGCGATGATACGTTGCGTATAATTTGATGCCAGATCAAGTTTACCAAGAACAAAGCAACACCATGCAATTGGGCGGAAGACTTTTATATTTTCCGGCGAAAGGATTTCGACCCTGAAATAATGATCCAGGGCTGTTTCATACTGATGTAGATCAAGGTAACAGTTGCCGAGCATAGTTTGTATATATACATCATTCGGTTCCAGGGCAGCGGATTCGAGGCTCCATTTTAAAGCAGATTCATTGTCACCGAGTTTTCGGTAGCAGAAAATAATTTTTTTCAGACTCCATAATCGATTCGTATCGAATAATTCAGTCCTTTTATAGTTCTCAAGTGCCAATGTGTAATTTCCCATCATCTGGTAACAATAGGCAAGCTTTTCGTAAACAGCCTGATCGGGTTCGGTTTTTTGGGACAGAACCTTGAAAAGCACTGAAGCTTCGAAATAATGCACCTTGCTGAAAAGGAATTCAGCCACATTTCTTAGAATATATGCATTATCGGCAAGGTTCTGGACCAGCCAGTTATCAGAGATATCCCATGGCAGATTGAATACATCTTTAAAATCATTCCTGAAGGGATGAAGTTTAAAAAAACGGTACAGATCCTGGATATACTGTGTAAAAACATACGTTTCCTTTCCCGGTTTGTTCAGCAACCCATCTTCACTCGAAATTTCACGCATACTTTCGGCTTCCATGTTGAAAAGACTGATAATATTGCGTCCCTGCTCATCAGGAAGGTGTTTAATATTGAAACAGAAAGAATATTTATCGGAATTACACATGTAGAAAGAATCCTCCAGTCCTTCTAAGAAACGTAATTTCCCTTCCATATCTTCATTCACTGAACTTTGAGCATCAGAATTTTCTTTATAAAATGGACGAAACCAATTCGATATTTCCTTGAAAAAGTCGAAATTCTTAAGCATGGCAAAGGTACCCATAAACAGATCGAGTCCTTCCATCTGCATTTCCGACATTTTCTCAATTTTATTCAGCAAGTCAGGACTATCCTCGAAAATTTGTTCCCAATCCGGGTTTTTGTCTTCAATAAGTTCATTGGTTATAATATTATCGATATCTAATTTTTCGCGGATCTTTGACTCAAACTTTTGTACATCCGGGAGTATTTCTTCGCGGAACTTACGCGTTAGACTTTCAGTTTCGAAAGATTTGAAGACTTGCATCAATAAAATATTGAGATCAGTAGTAAAGTCTGTATCTCCCGAATATTCAATTAATTGAGTACGTACCAGAGGGTAAAGTTCGAGTCGTTTATTGTAGATAAAGGCAGCAATAATTAGCCCTGTGAAGGCTCGTTGCCATACCTGGGGCTCGCGGTCATTATAAAATTCGCTGAGAACAACAAATTTCTCTTTATCAAAACAGTTAATTAAACTAAGCGTTATTGCACTTACTGCAAGGCATTTTTCGTACCAGGGCAACGAAACCGATTCTCTGATGGCTTTAATAAGTAAAAGATCTGTTTCGGTATATTTATCGGTAAGCCACATCAACTGGAAAAGTTTGGGCGAAATGGATGGAAGTGAATTTTTATCAGCATTTTGATCCGACAAATCTGCATCATTGAGCAGTTTGGCGAATTCCAGTTCGAACGAATAATTATCGATCCTACGTGTAGCTTCTTCTTTTGCAATTTCTTTTTGCGTTTCAATGCGGGATTTTAACTCGTAAATATGCATTCCCGTTTGAGCGAAAGCCTGCTGGCGTACTTTATCCGCTAACTCAAGCAATGAAACTTTAAGTTTTTCAAAAACAGCATTTCGTTGAGGATCCCGTACGCCTCTGAAATTATATTCCAGCAGCATGCGGTAGGTTTGATTTAAATCTTCGTATTGTAAGGTAAAATCGGCAACATGCATACCTTCCATCAGAACCTTGAGCTGATTTAATGCTTCCTTTAACCGGTTAGCAAACACAAGGTCGCACAGGTTTAAGAAGGTATTGTCTATTTCGGTGAATGGAATGGCCATTTTAAGTACTTTTTAAGAAGGGAGACTGAACGAACTTCATTGATTAGGATTGATCCCCTCAAAAAAGTTTATTATTATTATTCTTTCAGTTACAAAAAATAATCCAAGTTGCATTGCTAAAACAACATTTCAAGAAATTCATCTTCCGAAATAACAGGAATTCCCAGTTTCAGCGCTTTCTGCCTTTTTTCTGGGCCCATGTTTTCACCTGCCACAACAAAATCGGTTTTAGAAGTAACACCGGCTGACAATTTGGCACCATGCATGACAACCATTTCCTCTAATTCCTTTCGTCGCTTTGATGACCCGAAAGATCCGGAAACTACAATGCTTTTTCCTGACAAATTCGAAGAAATGAGATCCGGTTGTTTTTCGGCAACCATATTGAGACCGGCAGCTTTCAGTTTATCGATTAAAACCAGGTTTTCGGGTTTGCGGAAAAATGCAAAAATGCTGGCTGCGACTTTTTCGCCAATATTCTCAGCAAGCTGCAATTCCTCGTTGCTTGCAGCAATGATGGCATCAATATTTTTGAAATGCAATGCGAGTTTCCGGGCAACCGTTTCGCCTACATACCTGATGCCGATGGCAAAAAGAACTCTTTCGAAAGGCGCTGATTTTGAAGCATTTATTCCATTAATTATATTCTCAGCGGTTTTTTCTTTAAAGCTCAGTTTCTTATCCTTTATACCATCTGTACCTTTTAAAACTTTTTCTAGATTTAGTATTGATTCATAAGTTAATGAATACAGGTCCGAAATATCATTAACTAATTTATTATCAAACAATATTTCGATTTTACCCTCACCAAGGCTATCAATATTCATGGCTTTTCGGTGGATAAAATGCTCGAGTTTACCTTTGATCTGAGGCGGGCAATGGTCTTCATTGGGACAAAAATTCCCTGCTTCACCTTCCTGCCGTTCGAGTTTGGTTCCGCATTCAGGACAAGTTTCAATAAAGACAACTGGTTCAGAAAACAAATCCCGCTTGCTCAGATCAACACCAATGATTTTGGGAATGATTTCTCCTCCTTTTTCAACAAAAACGTAGTCGCCGATCCTGACATCAAGTTTAGCAATAATATCAGCGTTGTGTAGGCTGGCTCTTTTTACAACAGTTCCGGCAAGTTGCACCGGTTTCAGATTGGCAACCGGGGTTACTACGCCTGTTCTCCCGACCTGGTAGTCAATCGAAAACAGTTGTGTAGTAACCTGTTCAGCTTTGAACTTGTAAGCGATTGCCCAGCGGGGCGATTTCGCCGTAAAACCAAGTGCCTGCTGCTGTTCGAGCGAATTAACCTTAATTACGATTCCATCTATATCAAAAGTTAATTTATCGCGTTCACGGGCCATTTTATTGATAAAGCCAACCACTTCATCCATTGAATGGCAGAGTGCAGTTTTATCCGAAATCTTGAATCCCCAACTTTCCAATGTCTGCAGGCTTTGTTGATGCGTGCTAAAAGTGAGCGAATCACCTAACGCATAATACATATATCCATCCAACGGGCGACGTGCCACTTCGGCCGAATCTTGTAATTTGAGGCTCCCGGCTGCCGCATTTCGTGGATTGGCAAAAGGATTTTCACCTATTTCAATCCGCTCGAGGTTCATTTTTTCAAAACCAGGCCGGGGCAAAATTATTTCGCCTCTCACTTCAAACAATTCAGGAAACCCTGAGCCTTGCAACCTCAAGGGAATACTGCGGATAGTTTTAACATTTGCTGTAACATCATCGCCTCGTTCACCATCGCCTCGGGTTAACGCCCTGGTTAACAAACCTTTTTCATAAGTTAGGCTGATTGAAAGGCCATCGAATTTCAGTTCACAGATATATTCATATTTCCCGTCGAGCAGTTTGCGCACACGATCATCAAATTCACTCAGTTCACTCTCTGAATAAGTATTTGAAAGCGAAAGCATAGGGTACGTATGCCGGGCAGAGGCAAATTCAGTGGTAATTGTTCCACCAACCCGCTGAGTTGGCGAATCAGGCTGAAGAAATTCAGGAAATTCCTTTTCAAGGGAAGCAAGCTTTTCGAGCATCATGTCGAATTCATAATCCGATATGATGGGCTCACCCAGCACATAGTACCTGAAATTGTGATCATTTATTTCTTTAACAAGCTGATTTATTTGCTGTTGAGCTTCCTGTTTGTTCATTATAAATTCAATTGATTTCTGATCTTAAGTCTAAAAAGCAAAAACTGTTTAGAGGAATACAATTAATAAATCATCCACAATAGTCAATTCCCTATTGACAGTTATTTTTATGCCAAAGATACCTTTCAAATCTTTAAAATTCAACAATCTTTTCTACTTTCGCATCCTATTAACATTTTTTAAACAACATTTTGATGAAAAAGCTAAACCTTACATTATTACTGCTGATAACAGCTTGCGGTATTGCGTTTTCCCAGCAGAGTAAAACTTCCAACCATTATACTCCGGAATTGTTGTGGAAACTCGGCCGGGTAAGTGACATCCAGGTTTCACCTGACAAGAAAACAATTTTATACGGCGTAAGTTGGTATAATCTTGCCGAAAATAAAGGTAACCGTGATTTGTATTCTCTCCCTGTTTCAGGTGGCAATTCGTTGAAAGTAACCACTTTTAAAGGAAGCGAAGTGAACGGGGTGTTCAGACCCGATGGTAAAAAAATCGCATTCCTCTCAGCTGAATCAGGTTCAATGCAGATTTGGGAAGCCAATCCCGATGGCTCCGCTCCTACCCGCATCAGTAATACAGATGGCGATATAACGGGATTCAGTTATTCACCAGATATGAAGTATTTGCTTTATACACAACGGGTAAAACTCGACAAAACCGCTAACGACATTTATCCGGATCTGCCAAAAGCCAATGCATATATTGAGAATGACCTGATGTACCGGCACTGGGACAGCTGGTCCGATTTCAGCTACAGTCACATTTTTGTGGCTTCATATTCCGATGGGAAAATGGACAGCGGGAAGGATATAATGGAAAAACAGCGGTTCGAATCTCCAATGGCTCCATGGGGTGGAATGGAACAAATCACCTGGAGTCCACAAAGTGATAAGATAGCCTATACCTGTAAAAAACTTACTGGGATTGCTTATACACTAAGCACTAATTCCGAGATTTATGTTTACGATTTGAAATCCGGACAGGAAATTAATGCTTCCAATGGCATTGCAGGTTATGACCAGGATCCGGTATTCTCGCCTGATGGCAGGATGCTGGTTTGGCGAAGTATGGCCCGCGCTGGTTTTGAGGCTGACAAGGATAGAATTATGATTTATGACTTTAATACTGGGAAATACACTGATTACTCAGAAAAGTTTGACCAGGGTTCGAATAATTTCACATGGTCGGCAGATTCAAAAACCTTGTATTTCCTTAGTGCATTTCATGGAACAATTCAAATTTATTCACTTGCTATCGCGTCCAAAGAAATCAAGCAAATAACCAGCGGCCCCTGGGATTATTTATCGATTGCTTTAGCCGGTAAGGATATTATTACATCAAAGCAATCGATGACAATGCCTACTGAAATATTCAAAATTGACGCATCGGGAAAAGAAACTCAATTATCGTTTACCAACAAAGAAATTCTAAAAGATATCAAATCAGCAAAAGTGGAAGAACGCTGGATGACCACTACCGATAACAAAAAGATGCTGGTTTGGGTAATTTATCCGCCTGATTTTGACCCAACTAAAAAATATCCTACTCTGCTTTACTGCGAAGGCGGGCCACAAAGTATGGTCAGCCAGTTCTTTTCCTACCGCTGGAATTTTCAGATCATGGCTGCCAACGATTATATTGTTGTAGCTCCAAATCGCCGTGGCTTGCCAGGCTTCGGGCAGGAGTGGAACGATCAGATCAGCGGCGATTATGGCGGACAAAATATGAAGGATTACTTTACCGCAATTGACGAAATGGCAAAAGAGCCTTATGTAAATAAGGACAGGCTGGGTGCTGTTGGCGCCAGTTATGGCGGATTTTCAGTACTCTGGCTGGCAGGTCATCACGAAAAGAGGTTCAAAGTTTTTATTTCACATTGTGGAATGTTCAACCTTGAAGATGAATATCTTACCACGGATGAAATGTGGTTTGTAAACTGGGATTTAGGCGGGCCGTATTGGGAAAAAGGAAATCCTAAAGTTGATCGTTCGTATGCCAATTCGCCACACAAATTTGTGGATAAATGGGATACCCCTATCATGATTATCGAAGGAGAACATGATTTCCGGATTCCTTATACACAAGGCATGGCGGCATACGCTGCAGCAAAACTGCGTGGAATTCCGGCACGGTACCTGGATTTTCCAGAAGAAAGCCATTGGGTATTAAAGCCCCAAAACAGTGTTCTCTGGCAGCGGGAATTTTTCAGCTGGCTGGATGAATACCTGAAGAAATAATCGAAATCTGACGGAAGCAATTGTTAATATGTGACATCAAAATTCACTTGATAAAGAACCAAGTCCCAAATCTCAAGACCCAAGAAATAAAATCAAGTCAAACCTGGGATTTGGAGCTTGAGACTTAGGATTTGGAGTTTGAGACTTGGGATTTTAAATGTTAGGTTTCCCCCGATCTAATTTAGCTTTCAGATAACAATAACCAACTATTTACAAATCATTGTTAAGTAGTTGGTTATTTCGTTTAATTGTGCTGGCTCAAACCAGGAATACTCGTCAGTGCGATTAAACCATGTCATCTGGCGTTTGGCATACCTGCGAGTATTCGTTTTTATATTCACAATTGCCTGCTCCAGAGTGATCTTTGAATCCAGGAATTCGAATATTTCTTTATAACCGACAGTATTCAACGCATTTAAATGGCGGTATGGCAATAAGCGCTTAACTTCTTCAACCAATCCTAGTTCAATCATTTGATCCACACGTAGTTCAATGCGATGGAAAAGCTCGGGCCGTGGAAGGTTTAATCCTATTTTAATAATTTGGAAATCACGCGTTTTCGAACTGCTCAACCTTTGTTCCGAAAACTTCTTTCCGGTAGTATGACAAACTTCAAGGGCACGAAGCAGTCGGTTTGGGTTATTTATGTCAACCGATTCAAAATATTCGGGATCCAACTGCAATAACATTTCCTGTAATTTACCAATACCTTCATCCATGTATATGCCTTTCAGATACTTACGGAGTTCTGGGGCCGGATCGGGAAAATCATCAATACCTTTGCATACCGCATCAATATATAAACCGGAGCCCCCAACCATAAATAAAAGGTCGTGGAGTTCGAAAAGGCCATCTAACAATTTCAGAGCCTCGTTTTCGAATTTGGAAACATTAAAATAATCATGAATGGATAGCTGCCCGATAAAATGATGCTTAACTTCATCAAGTTGCTGCTGATCAGGTTTGGCCGTTCCAATCGACATTTCATTATAAAATTGCCTCGAATCGGCTGAAAGGATTTCGGTATTCCATTTTTTTGCAAGTTTAATGGCAACATCAGTCTTACCCACAGCTGTAGGGCCGGCAATAACAACAAGATATTTTCCGGAATTTGTCAACGGATGAAGTGCTCAGCTGTTTTAAAGAAATATTTATCTGAAGATATCCATATTCATGAACTACCACTCAGGCTCAGTGGTATAGTTTTCATCTATTTCTTCTTCCAGATCACCACTTTCGATTAATTTATCCAATTCACCGAGCATGGCATCTTCGTCAGGATCATCTAGAAACGACAGGAAATTCGGGGCAATGGTGGGGGTTAAAGCCCCTTCCTTTTTCACACAAACCGGATATGCCTTTTTAGCATCACCCTCAACAATTTTAACAAGTTCGATGAAAAATACCATGGGATTTAAAAAGTTATATTCGAAAATCATTCGCTGATGCGGATCTTCAATTGCTTCCCTGATTTTTACATCCTCCATAATCATAACCGGGAGTGGTACTTCAACAGGTTTTCTGTCATCATCATCAATTTCGGGATCTGGAATCTTAAGACCCATATCAATCAATGTAATCTCCCTTAGCTTACTCCAACCAGGATCACAGATAAAGAAGGAAGCAAGTTCATTGCCTTCAACATCAACTGATTTCAGAATGATGTCATTGAAATCTTTAAAGGTCTGCCCCGGTTTGATTTCAATATCACGCAGAAAATCATCCTGTTCTTCAAATAAAAGCCTGAAACGGTAAACTTGCATAGTTATTCTGTGTTGGTAATTTTAGTAGTGTAAAGGTACGAATGTATTTGCAATTTTATAAATCCGGAGGTAAGATTTTCAGGATTCTTTAAGGTGTTGTTTCACAATTGTTAATCCTGATTTTGCGCCTTCCTCAAGCATTAATTGGTAAGCTTGCTCATAATTATTTTGAATTTCTCCTTCAAGAATAGCTTCCCGGATAGCATTTTTAATTACGCCTACCTGTTTGCATGGTCCAAGCCCGAATACCTCCATGATTATTTCGCCCGATACGGGTGGTTGCCAGTTACGTAAATTGTCTTTTGCTTCAATTTCCTTCAATTTATTCCTTACCACCTCAAAGTTGGCCATATAACGCTTCACTTTTACCGGGTTTTTAGAAGTTATGTCCGCTTCACAGAGAGTCATTAAATCGTCAATATCATCACCGGCATCCATCAACAAACGACGTATGGCCGAATCGGTTACTATGTCCTCAGCCAGAACAATCGGCCGCAGATGGAGCAGCACCATTTTCTGTACATATTTCATTTTTTCATTCAACGGAAGCCGTAATTGGCTGAATATTGAAGGAATCATTTTCATGCCTTTGAATTCGTGGCCATGAAATGACCAGCCGGATTGGGGATCAAAACGGCGTGTTACCGGTTTAGCTATATCGTGAAGCAATGCTGACCATCGCAGCCAAAGATTGTCGGTATTCGGCGCTATCCTGTCGAGAACCTCAAGTGTATGCTTGAAATTATCTTTATGTCCTTTGCCATCCACATATTCAGCACCTTTTAGCGAGGTAAAAACTGGGAATATTATTTCAAGCAACCCGGTTTCGTCAAGCAGGTAAAATCCAATGGAAGGTTTTTCCATCATTACTATTTTATTCAGCTCATCGCTGATACGTTCCATGGAAATAATACTGATACGCGATGCATTTCGTGTCATGGCTTCCAGCGTTTCGGGTAAAATCCTGAAATTGAGCTGAGTGGCAAATCGAATGGCGCGCATCATACGCAGAGGGTCATCAGCAAACGTAATATCCGGATCGAGTGGCGTTCGGATAATTTTATTTTTCAAATCATCAACGCCGTGAAACGGATCAATTAGTTGGCCATAATCAGCTTGTTGCAAGCTTATGGCCAGTGCATTTATAGTAAAATCACGCCGGTTCTGATCATCGGCAATTGAACCGGGCGATACTTCCGGATTTCGCGAATCACTGCGGTACGATTCTTTCCTGGCGCCCACAAATTCAATCTGCCAGTCGTGGTACATAAACATAGCCGTACCAAAGGTTTTAAAAACACTTACTTTTTTAACCTTCAGTAATTCAGCGACTTTATTGGCAAGTTCAATACCATCTCCGGAAGTTACAATATCCAGGTCCTTGCAATCCCGGTCTAATAAAAGGTCTCGCACAAAGCCACCAATTATGTATGCATCAGTTTTTAGTAAAGCAGCAGCTTCTGCAATCTTTTTAATAACAGGGCTTTCTATACTTTTAACCAACGTTTTAACACTCATATATATAAGTATAACAAATAATTCCACTCCTTTGAGCGATTAAGATCGTGCAAAATTAATCAAATCAGTGTGATTACAATGGCTCATTATTGCTGGATTCAAAATGGGCATATACTGTATATGATCATGAATTCTGTGTTTCCCGGCTTTGCCAGATTCTGAACCAATCCCGTAGATATTCCCGGCAATAAAAAAAGAATAATTTCATAAAGCGCAGAATATAGTCATTTATAAATACAATTATGCAAGTAACTGAATCAATATATTTTTTAAATAACTAATTATCAGATTTTTAAATATCCAATATATAAAGTAAGCTATCTATTTTCAATTCGAATTCACTTAAATAAATTATCTTTTCTTTCTAAAATAAAATTACCAAACCTCTTGTTATTCAATTCCGAAATTCTAATTTTGTCGCTTACTATTTCTCATAACAATTTACAAAACATTATAAAAATTATGGCAAAAAGAACAATTGTAGCAAT
Source organism: Lentimicrobiaceae bacterium (assembly GCA_041660125.1). GTDB lineage: Bacteria > Bacteroidota > Bacteroidia > Bacteroidales > UBA4417 > UBA4417. The sequence continues at coordinate 7,548 of JBAZWY010000021.1, read as the reverse complement.
GCCTGGCGACGGTATTGGGAAAGTAGTACTTGAACAGTGTATCCGTGTCCTCGATGCTGCCGGATTTGAAGCTGAATACGTTACTGGAGACATTGGATGGGATTTCTGGTGTACAGAAGGCAATCCCCTTCCCGATCGCACCATTAAACTCCTGGAAGAACATAAAATTGGTCTTTTTGGAGCTATCACGTCAAAACCAAAGGACAAAACTGCTGCTGAACTTGCTCCAGAGTTACAGGGAAAAGGATTTACTTATTACAGCCCAATTGTTACTATGCGTCAGCATTTTGACCTGGATATTTGCATGCGCCCTTGTAAAACGCTGAAAGGAAATCCACTGAACTTTATTCGTCGTGGTAAGGATGGTATTGAAGAACCGGAAGTTGATGTTATGATTTTCCGTCAGAATACCGAAGGCTTATATGGAGGAGTTGAATGGACAAACCCCTCGGACCAGGTTTATGACGCATTAATGACACACCCCAAATTCCGTGCAAACTTTGGCTGGTGTCCCCGCCCCGAGTTGGCAGTCTCAACCCGCATCTTTACAAAGAAATATGTCACCCGTATTGTGAAAGCTGCTTTTGAATATGCAAAGAACCGTGGTTTCAGCAAAATTACGGTTTGTGAAAAACCCAATGTAATACGCGAAACTTCGGGCATGATGCTTAAAGTTGCCCAGGAAATGAGCAAATCAGAATATCCTGATATTTGGGTAGAAGATGTAAATATAGATGCTATGACCATGTGGCTTACAAAAAATCCTGAAAACTATAATGTTATAGTGGCTGGAAATATGTTTGGCGATATTGTTTCAGATGCTTTTGCAGGTTTGATTGGTGGTCTAGGATTTGCTACATCAGCACAGTTCAATCCGGAAACTGGCGTCAGTGTTTTTGAACCGACTCATGGATCAGCACCCAAATATGCAGGGTATGAAGTTTCAATCGTAAATCCTATCGCGATGATCCTTTCGGGTGTAATGATGCTCGAACACCTGGGCGAAATGGATATGGCTAACCGTATCCGCAAAGCCATTGCCGATGTGGTTGCTGAAGGCAAGGTTAAAGCGTATGATATGATGAAACTTAAAGGTACACCTGATGTAATCAACCAGGGAGCTGCTTCAACAGTACAGATGGCCGATGCTATTATTGCAAAACTTTAATTAATACTCAAATCATGACAAGAGCCGCTCCTTTGGCGGCTCTTTCTCTAATACATCCATATTATGAATATTGAACAAAAATACATCGGCCAAGCCCGCCAGTTGTGGCCTGAACTGGAATGGATAAAAGACAATAATTTAAAAGAAAAAACTACCCTCACCTGGGCGTTGGCTTTACAAAGAAGTGTATTAACTCCCGACGACCTCAATACCATTCCTTTCACCTTGCTTTGCGGCCCTGATCTCAAAGTTACTTTCATGGATCACAAACGTTGTGTAGTACATGTGGCTAAAGATTCGGGTAATAAAATGAATGAGTTTTTCAAGAACGATCTGCACGTTGATATGGACGTTCTGATCGCAGGAGCCATCCTCGCTGATGTTGGCAAACTGCTTGAATACGAGCTCAAAGACGGAAAATCAGTTCAGGGGAACTATGGTAAGTACATCAGGCATCCTTTTTCGGGCGTTTCGCTTGCAGAACAATGCGGAGTACCGGATGCGGTATGCCATATCATTGCTACACATGCCGGCGAAGGAAATATGGTAAAACGATCGACAGAGGCATATGTAGTGCATCATGCTGATTTTATGACGTTTGAACCGTTTCGGGAGAGGTTGAAGATATAGTCAGTAAAAGAAAATAGTTATCAGTTAATCGTTATTGGTTAATCGTCCTATAAATTAGGCATAATCCATTCAATAATTGATTTAGTAGCTATCTTATATATTTACCTGAACCATTAACAATTAACTAATAACTTCTTTATCCACATGAATTCATTTAAAGAATTAGAAGTTTGGAAGGCCTGTAGAGAATTAAGGTTGTTGATATGGAAAACGGTTAAGTCATTTCCTCCTGAAGAAAAATATAGATTAACAGATCAAATGATAAGAGCATCGAGATCTGCTACAACACAAATTGCAGAAGGGTATGGTCGATTTCATTTTCAGGAGAATATTCAATTCTGCCGGATTTCAAGAGGATCACTTTTCGAATTGATTGATCATCTGACAGTTGCTCTTGATTCAGAATACATTAATGAACAAGAGCATAACGATTTAGATCAGAAAACAGTTAGATGTATACAAATACTAAATGGGTATATTAATTACCTGGTTAAAGCAAAAGACAAATATTCCGGAAATCAAACCTCTGAGCCTGAAGAATACTATGGATCTATAGCAGACCCTTTATAAGTTTTGCATTCATAAACAATTGCAAATCTTGACAACGATTAACTTTTAACCATTAACTTATAACGACTTTCCCCCATGACAATCATAGAAAAAATCATAGCCAATCATAGCGGCCAGTCAACAGTTAAACCGGGCGATATTATAGATGTATTTATTGATGCACGTGCTGCCCGCGATTTCGGGGGTGCAAATGTTGTCGAGAATATTCTCAATAACGGATTAAGTGTGCACGATGCTTCACGTACATTTTTCACTTTCGATTGTAATCCAGGAGGATCGGACCAGAAATATGCTGCTAACCAGCATTTCTGTCGGCTCTATGCCCGGCAGTATGATATTAAGGTTTACGATATTGATGCCGGCGTTGGAACTCACCTGGCAATAGATAAAGGACTGGCTTATCCGGGTAGTACATTTGTTTCGACCGATTCGCATGCCAATATAATGGGTGCAATCGGTTCATTCGGGCAAGGAATGGGTGACCAGGATATCGCAGCTGCATGGGCAAAAGGTTCGGTATGGTTTAAAGTACCTGAATCGGTTAAGTTGGTTTTAAAAGGCAAACGTCCGGCAAACGTCAGGGCAAAAGACGTTGTATTAAACCTTCTATCCATATACGGAGCCAACAAATTACTAGGATATTCCGTTGAAATTGAAGGGGATGCAGTTGAAGGGTTTTCGCTGGACGAACGAATTACTATTTCTTCGATGGGCACAGAAATGGGTGCAATTATTATTATTTTCAGTCCTAACGACAAGATACTTGATGAACTTCAGACCAGAACAGGTAAACGCGTAGAAACTATAAAAGCCTCGCCGGAAGCAAAATATACTTTTATTCACGAAATCGACATCGAGAAGTTTGTGCCTATGGTTGCCAATCCCGGCCATCCCCATGATGATGTATCCGTTGAAAGTGTAAAAAACACAAAAATAGATTCGGCATTCCTGGGAAGTTGTACAAACGGGCGCATGGAAGACCTTCGCGAAGCCGCTAAGCTACTGAAAGGCCGTAAAATAGCTCCCGGTGTAGTATTTAAAATTGTACCTACAACAGATGCTATCTGGCGCGAAGCTCTTGATGAAGGTCTTATCCAGATTTTTAAAGATGCCGGAGCATTGGTTTCCAACGCAGGTTGTGCAGGTTGTGCCGCCGGGCAGGTTGGTCAAAACGGTCCTGAAGAAATAACTATCAGTACCGGTAATCGTAATTTTTCGGGCAAACAGGGTAAAGGGTCGATGTATCTCGCTTCACCTGAGGTAGTAACTGCATCGGCTATTGCAGGGTACATTACAACTCCTGATGATATTCCTGATATAGCTGCAACATTTTCAAAACCTGTCATAAAGCATCGTGAGGTGGTTGTTCGTGAGAAAACCGAAAAACCTGAGGTTATTGAAGGCCGCGCCTGGGTCATACGCCAGGATGATATCGATACCGATATGATTTTCCATAACCGTTACCTTACCATCACCAATATTAAAGAGATGGGACAATATACTTTCGACAACCTGAAAGGATATGAAAATTTTGCAAAAAATGCACTTCCGGGTGATATTGTGTTCACTACCAAGAATTTCGGAGCAGGCAGTTCACGTCAACAGGCGGTCGATTGTTTTCAGTCGCTGGGTGTATCAGCTATTATAGCTGAATCCTTCGGGGCAATATACGAACGAAACGCCATCAATGCAGCATTACCAATTCTTACCTATATAGAGGGCCAGCTCGAAGAACTCGGATTGCAACAGGATGACAAGGTCAGAATTAACTTCAAAACGGGCGAGATTGCAAACCTAACCAGGAATAAATCGCTGTTTATCAATAAGTTTTATGATGCACAGATGCAAATCTATAAAAATGGAGGATTACTTTAATCCTTCCGAGAATTGAAAAAGCCCGTGAATTTTCCGGGCTATTTTTTATACAATAAATATTTCTGTTACTTATTCGTGATATCCATGAAAGGCATAATGGTTTTGATTCCCTCAATGCCTAAACAGATACCCTTTTTCTTATTTCCCTTTTTGAAATATAATATAGTATCGCACCAGGAAAAATAAATGGAAGACCATAAATCAATGCCATTTGAATTTCCCCGATTCCACCAAGAAGTAACAGGTAAATTGTCATAACCAAACCTACGGTAATCATAACAAAGCTTCCACGAACAGGCCTCGTAACTGTCCATACAAAACCTGCTACCGCAGAGATCATTATGAGTAAAATAGGAATTACCCTGGTTTTGCCTTCAAGGAGATCAGTACCTGCCTCAGTTATCAGAAAAACTGTAAACAAAACGGAAGCCTGTAAACCCAGAAACAGAGCCACAAAACGCAAAATCCTAAAAGCCTTCTCTCTATTCATCGCTTCTTCTTTTTCTATTGTCCACTGAATTCGGTTTTAACATTCAGATAACCTGGATACGTTATCGGGAAACCATTTACCGTAATCGTTGGCTTCATTTGTAATGTAAAACGTGTAGGTTTATTCCCGGAGCCAGCCAGGTTCATTCCAAAATTCAGTACGGCATCAGCGCTTTTTCCTGATAAAGCTTTATGCAAATCAATATGCATCTGCATCGGAATGATTACCGAACCATTATTTGCAGGTATAGTAACCTGCTTATCAAGTATGCCACGTGTCATTTCAATATCATCGATCAACAAAATCCAATCTACACGCGTCATGCCTGCAACAGAAGCATTTGGATTTTTAGCTTCAACATTCAGTGTAAAATCAAGCGGGAATTGTTGAGATGCAACCGCAGAGGCAATTTTGGCTGCATCAAACATATTCAAATCCGATATTTTTTTTACATTTTGCACATTAATCCCTGCCAGTGTGAGTTGTTGAACCGATTCGAGCCTGAAATCACATTTTGTGAGGTTACTCATTTGAGTAACCTGGTTGAGTACATCGCAGGAAGTAAAAATAGCCAGGAAACTGATTGAGGCAATCAGCAGTATTTTTTTAGAAAACATCATTTTGTTTTATTTAGTTGAATTGTAATTAAATCAAAAACCATTCCATACTGCCTATTTAGAATTGCTTCAAATTACATTATCGTTAACTTAAATAAAATAATATTACCGACATTTGAGCAATTAAATACTTATATAACTAAATGGCTAAAATTGTTTCATATTCCGAGGCTGCTTCAATTGGCATGCATGGCATGGTGCTTGTTGCCCGTGCCGGCGAAACTATAAATGTACAAAAAATTGCTGATATCATTGGTTCATCGCGCCATCACGTTGCAAAAGTTATGCAAAGGCTTGTAAAAGAAGGATTTCTACTTTCAAATCGTGGGCCCTCAGGAGGTTTTAAACTAAACCTCGAAGCCGACAAAATTACTTTATTGCAGATATACGAAGCCATCGAAGGGCAAGTTAAAGTAATAAGTTGTCCACACGAAAAACCAGTCTGCCCTTTTGAAAAATGCATATTGGGCAATGTGGTATTTAAAATGACACAAACTTTCCGTGACTATCTGTCATCAAACACACTTGCTGACTTGTTGGAATAGAAATTCACGTTGCTTCTTCAGTAAAATACTTCTCTTTTTTATTATTTTGAATGCACATATAAATAATTGCTATATTTGCGCATTCAATTACTTAAATTCCTATATAGCATGAGCCGACTTGTACATATCTCTGAAGCAGCCTCCCTGGCTATTCATAGCCTGGCTCTGATTGCTTCATCAACCTCCAGGCTGAATGCAAAAAAGATTTCTGAAATTCTGCATGTTTCCCAGAATCATCTTGCTAAAATCTTACAGTTGCTAGCCAAAAACGAATATCTTGAATCAAATCGCGGTCCTGGTGGTGGATTTATTATAAAAAAGAGTGCCGAACAGATCAGTATGCTGGAAATTTATCAATTGATCGAAGGAAAAGTTGACTGTGAGTTTTGTGGGATCACCGAGAACCAATGTCCTTTTTTAAATTGCATCTTTGGGGGACAACCTGATAAATTGACCAATGAATTTGTTGAGTATTTAACCAACACCAAAATATCAGACCTTAAAACAAAAGTGAATACGTATGCTTAGAAAGATTATTCAAATAGACGAAGTAAAATGTAACGGATGCGGACAATGCATACCCAATTGCCATGAAGGAGCACTTCAGATTATTGACGGCAAAGCCCGTTTGATCAGCGACTTATTCTGTGATGGATTAGGTGCCTGTTTAGGTCATTGCCCCGAGGGTGCCATTGAAATCATTGAACGTGAAGCCGAGCCATACAATGAAATTGTTGTAATGGAAACCATTGTAAAACAAGGCCGCAATACCATTCTGGCCCACCTGGAGCATTTACGCGATCATAATGAACATGAATTTTTAAAAGAAGCCATTTCCTACATTAAAAGCAACAATATCGATCTCAGCCCCGGAGCCGAAATAAAACCATCAGTAGCATCAACAATAAATTTCCAAAATATGAAAGAAGTCCTGAATCATGTTAAATCTGAAAATGAAAGTTCCTGTGGTTGCGGAAGTTCTAAAACCATCGACTTTCGGATTGACATGGATAAAGTTAACCTTGCTGCTGTTTCATCAGGTGCAATTTTAACGGAAGCACCAGCGCCGTCCGAACTCCGTCAATGGCCCGTTCAACTCCATCTGGTTAATCCGATGGCATCCTATTTCCAGGGAGCAGATGTAGTATTGGCAGCTGATTGTGTTGGTTTTGCAATGGGTGATTTCCATAATCGCCTTCTAAAAAATAAATCCCTGGCCATTGCCTGCCCGAAACTCGATACCAGTAAAGAAGTATATACTGAAAAACTTTCAATCATGATTTCGGAAGCAAAAATAAATACCCTAACTGTTCCTATTATGGAAGTTCCATGTTGTGGAGGCTTGATTCAAATGGCAAAACTTGCTGTTCAACAATCAGGAAGGAATATCCCGATTAAGAAAATAGTTGTGGGAGTTAAAGGTGATATTTTAACTGAAGAATGGGTATAAATGGAGGAAAACAAAAAATAGTAAAATGGAAAATGGTTTAAAGTCAATCGATTATAATGCAATCATTAATAATTATTTAGGGTCTGCTGTTTAATTCGCAAGGGCTTGTTAGTTAAATAATTATAACTATATTTGGGTAATAAAATGCACGGATATATGGATAAGACCCACAGAAAGCATGCACTTACCCCAAAATATGTTAG
>JBAZWY010000020.1:0-88160 GCA_041660125.1 Lentimicrobiaceae bacterium | reverse complement strand
ACAACCTTTGAATTTCAGGCACTTGTAAAATTCACTAACAGAAAATCCAAAGTTTTAGGCTGAAAATAACCGTTATTTGACTGCTTTTCCTTCATTTTTATGGGTAAGGCTGCAAGATGGGTTAAATCTTTTCCTGGTATGGGAATGAAACGGATAAAAAAGCAAACCAATCAAATATTTTAATATATTTATTATCAAATAGTTATAGCGTTATTTATGTATTCATGTATTTTGTATTGGGAAAAAACAAATTTTTTTTTAACAATTATGTTGTTTTCCTATAGTTATTAAGTATATTTGTTACATGTTATAACAAATATTTATTCATTTACTAACCAGGAACTTCGTTATGAAAAAAATCCTACTAATTGCTGCTATGGCAATCTTCATGAGTTGCCAAGGACTTTGGGCCAACCAGGCCAATGATTTTAAGTACAACAAACAACAAGTTCAGGATGAATTCTCCGATTTGAATCTTCTTGAGCAAACCGTTATCGACAACAGTTTTATAACCTTGTCGGAAATGCAGAGTAAAAACATTTTGTCATCCAAATTCAGCAACCTGAATCTTACAACGATGATGATGGAGCCGGCACTTGGAATTCCAGGTTTCTGGTGGGGTTGCGTACTGGGCCCGGTTGGGATACTAGTCGTTTACCTGGTTACTGATAACGACCGACCGGAAGTGAAAAAAGCATTATATGGCTGCCTTGTAAGTGCAGGTTTCTGGATTATCTGGGAAGTCGTATGGGTTGTAGCACTAGGTAACGGTTTCTGGGCATATTAGTTTTCTTAAAGGAGTATTGCAATCAATTGAATTTGCTATTTATACAATACACCTGACTCAGGCTACTTTAATGCAAACAGATTTTGGGAATGATAACCTGACAAGTTGGTTTCAAATTATGAAGAGCTGATTGAAGCAGAAATGGTTTTAAATTATTTGAAACACACTTGTGGTTAACTAACAAGTAATGATTGTTATTGAGTTATGTTAAATTCCCTTGAACAGGTATAAAGGCTGTTTACTGCCTTTATACCTGTTTTTTGTGAACTTTTATTTTTATTGAGGTTTGCTGTGTAAATTTGTTTTCAATTGTATTAATAATTTATTAAAAATTATAAACCTAAGTATCGAATATGAAAAAAAAGTTTTTCCTGGTAATTATTGCAGTCTTCTTCAATTGCAAAGGACTTTGGGCCAACCAGGCTGATGATTTCAACTACAATAAACAACAATTTCAGGATGAATTCGCTGATCTGAGCCGCCTTGAGCAAAGCGTTTTTGACAATCATTTCATCACCTTTTCGGAGATGAAGAGTCAAAAATTAATTGCAGATGAATTCAGCAACCTGAACCTTTCAAATCATCTTATGATAGAACCGGCATTGGGTATTCCCGGATTTTGGTGGGGTTGTATATTAGGTCCGATTGGAATTATTGCTGTTTATGTTATTTCCGATAAGGATCAGGTTGAAACCAAGAAGGCTCTTACAGGCTGTATCGTCTCCGGTGTAGCAGAAATAGCCTTTGTTGTAATTTATTATGTGTGGTTGCTGTCGTACATGAACACAGGTATTTAATGAACATAATTTAAATTCATGCTGATGAATGCAATAGTACCGGTTAATCTGCAGGTTTGACTTTCGAATATCCGTTCTCTTTTCCAGGGAAGTCAATTGCTGCCCATTAAGCCAAGTTTTGTAAAAACATTCAAGTTTCGGATGTATTTGTTTGTATCTTGAATTTAGGATACTGCTAATCGTCGCAGTTTCATTTTAAAAATTTATCTCATCAGGTTACAAATTTTATTTAAATTTGGTGAATAAATTTAGTTTAAAAAACTCTGATTTTAATGAAAACACCAATTAAACCAATAATTATTTGGCTTATAACGTTGTTGCCTGTATTGGTGATTGCGCAAAAAGAAGCATATTATCGTGTACGAGCTGATTTTTCGATAAAAGAAAAAAGTACCGATGGCAGGTCAAGCCTAACCATGGGTGAAGTTTTCTTTGACAAGATGAAAAATAAAATAGTATATAACATACGATTCCCGGAAAAAGAAATGTGGCTTTTTCAGGACACCCTCATGTTCAAAATACAGGGTGGAAAAGTGGAAAAAAGCCAATTAATGCCAGGGTTTATTGACTTTTCTATTTTTAACCTGTCCCTTAACCATAACTTAAAAGACTATGGATTAAAGAAATCGATTTATTCGGTAAAAAGTGTGGTCAAAGAAGATAATATGGTGATTTCGACCTGGGTGCCACAGAAAGAGTATGCGAAAATATTAGGTGAGGTTAAAATATCGGTAGTTGACAATAAATTGTACGGTGTTGTTTTCTACAACCCCAAAAAGGTTATGATCGGGAAGCAACTTTTTACACAATACTTTACAATTAATAGTTTTGAGTTTCCAACGGAGATTGTGAATTTTTCGTACAACGAAAACGGTCAGGAAATTCACCAGATTACCACTTATAAAAACATTAAAGTAAATAATTGGGATGAAAACACGTATAATTATACTATTCCTCGTAAGTAGCCTGATTCTCGGAAAAGTGGCAGGAGCGCAGCAACTCATCCCGTTCGACAGCCTGGTAGCAAGTAATGATGTCAAGGTTCATATTCATAATCATTCCGCATACTTCTACGATTGTTCAAATGAATTCCAGGTTATCATGACTGGTTTCTTTATTGGATATAAGAGTTTCTTATCCTCCCAGGATCAAAAGAGCTGCACTTTTACACCCAGTTGTTCCGTGTATGCTATTGAAACTATTAAGAAAAAAGGCATTGTTGAAGGAATGATGGATGCCGTTGACAGGCTTACCCGTTGCAATGGGCTTTCGCCTGAGAATTATGATATAGATCCGGAGCAAAAATTGCTGATTGATATTCCCTGAAAAACAAGCTTACCTGCCATGGTAGAAATAAGTTTTAAATTTTCTCAAAAACTAACTTACTCGTGATTATTACTAAACAATTGATTAAAAATAAAATAGGCCATTTATTTCAAAATAAAGCCATGATCAGGCACATCTGTCTTCTGGCAGCATTTGTGCTTTTTTCTCAGCAGGTTTTTACACAGGATATCTACGATTATCAGCATTCGAAGAAATATGGTCAGTACCTTTTCGAATCAAAACAATACAGCCTTGCCGCCGAGGAGTTGGAACGTGTCCTTTTTTACAACAGCGACAACGATTCCATTAAATTTCAGTTAATCAGATCGTACCTGCTCAACAATCAGTTTGCCATGGTAACAAAACGTATGGATAGTTTGTTTCCAAAACCTGCTCTAATGCCCCGGAACTATGCTTTGGAATATTCCAAGGCGCTGGTTTCGCTAAGTTCGATCTACCAGGCAAATAAATTCATGAATGCAAGCTTGTATCTCACTGATAATGACAAACTTTACCTGGATTTAAACATAGAACTTCTCGATTATAAATGGGATGCAGCGCAGCAAACTTATAAGGAGATCAAGGAGAGAAATATTCCTTTAGATAACCAATACGACGGGTTGTTCACCCGGATTAATACAACCAGGTATAAGAGCCCTGGGTTAGCGCTTGCGCTATCGGCAGTTGTGCCGGGTATGGGCAAAGTTTATACCAATAATTGGAAAGATGGACTGTTTTCCTTCATATTTGTTGGTGGAACTGCATTTCAAGCTATACGCGGCTATAAAGAATACGGCAAGCGCAGTGGATTTTTTATTGCATATACCAGCCTGGCTGCAACTTTCTATCTCGGTAACCTTTATGGATCATTTAAGGCGGCAAATAAATTCAATGATAAACTCAGGAAGCAAATTCATTCGGAAATACGTTCTGTTTTTAACGCTACTTTGTAGTGTCGTACCTGCTTTTTTAAAAGCCCAGACTCCGGAACAATCCTATGCATTTGCTCTTTATCAGAGCAGGCAGGGGAATTATGATATTGCTATAAAATCGCTTAAGAGAATCCAGTTTTTTGACGAACAGAATACTTTCCCCGGAGTCTTTAAGGTGCTTGCCGATTGCTATTTTGAAAAATCAGATTACGAAAATGCTTATTACTATTATGACCTGGCTGCAGTGCAGCCCGGGAATGATAGTCTGCTGCCCGATATAGTCGCGCGTAAAGTGACCTGTAAGCTTTTTGACCACCAGTACCAGGAAGCTCTTATTGACCTGTTGTCGTTCAACGGAAATCCGAATGCCCGGCAGCAATGGCAGTTCAATATGTTATACGGAATTACTTATTTCTACCTGGGGGAATACAATGAATCGAAACAATATTTTCTGGAAGGTGCTGATTCGTTGCAACTTAAGCAAATTGCAGGCCTTAATGCTGACTTTAAAAGTTTGAAGCATATTGAAAAACGCTACAATCCTAAGACAGCAAGGGTGATGAGCATTATTATCCCGGGTTCGGGGCAGATGTGGGCTGGGAATTATCGTGACGGCATCAATTCCATTCTTCTGGTATCCGGATTGCTGGGAGTAAGCGTGGCACTCTCAGGTAGCCTTTCTATATTTGATTCATTTGTTATTATTGCACCGTGGTTCCAGAGATATTATATGGGTGGGTTTCAAAAAGCATATGAAATTGCAACAGTTAAGCAACAAAAGGAGAGAAATAAAGTGCTGGCTCATATCGTAAAAACGCTTGATAAACCTGTTGTGCAATGAGCAATTTACAACGTACAATGTTACGATTGTTTTTTGTGTCGGTGTTTTATATACTGATGTTAACTATTCAGGCAGGGAAGAATATACCCGCGAATGGCAGCAGGTTGGTTGACGAAATATACAAGCAAACTTACCATTTTCAGTTTCGGGAAGTGGATTCAATCATTCATGCAAATGATTCGTTTTATAAAAATGACCTTAAATATAACCTTGCTGTCGTAAATTACTATTGGTGGCGGTTGATTTCGGGTGAAGAAAACGATAATTTTTCTAACCTGGTTTCGAAGCGAATTGGTCAGATTAAGGCTACCTATTCAACCGAAAAGCCCAGCCTGGATGATGAGAAACTTTTTCTGCTCATTTCCATTTATGCTTACAGTGCACGTGTAAACCTGCTCGATTATTCCTATTATGCGGCACTGACTGATCTTTCGCATTATTATTCACAACTTAAGTTATCATTTGGACGCGAGCAAGGGTACAACTCATTATACCTGACTTCAGGACTTTATTATTTTTTTGCAGGGTATGCCAGGGAAAAAATGCCTTTGCTGGCTCCCATATTATATTATTACACGCCGGGAAATATGGTAAAGGGCATGCAATATATCAAAACAGCAGAAGTATCAGGTGACTGGAAAATCAGCCAGGAAGCAAAATATTTTTTAATGAAGATTAATTTCGATGTTTACGGCAATTATTCCGAAGCCGCAAAATATTGCAATCAATTGCTGGCTATTTACCCTGAAAATTTGCTTTTTCAAATATATAGGCTCCGCATCAACCTGGCAACTAACAAGTTGGCTGATGCCAAAGCCTCGCTTGCTGGTATGGAGCGGACGGCTCACATGAACAATCAGCTTACAACTGATGAGAAGGCATCTTTTATACGGCAGGCAAAAAAGGAATTAGAAGCTTACAATAAAAAAGAAAAGCAGTAAAAATTACATGGATGTTTGCAATTGCCTGGCTTAAATGTTGTTGAAAATTACTGGTCCTGAATTTTTTCGGGCGAAAGAGTAGAAATATTAGTACTAAATTACATCTATATCCATGGTAAATCTTTTATTTGATTCAAATCAATAGGGATATAGTTTTGTATCTGAAATATAGTGAATTACAATAATATTTGTCATACTTATACATAAATGTTTCCAAACTGATATTCCTTATTTAAGGGATATATTTATAGAATTGAACAGGACCTGTTTAAATCTTTTGTTATTTTATTTATAGTTTCCAGGTACATTTCGAACTATTCCTTAGTATCTTTGTTCAAAGCAATTAATTTATGTTTAACCAAAAACAAAAAGCTATGAAAATTAAATATGTGCTATTGGCAACCTTGTTTGTATTCGGATTTCTTTTTGTAAATGCCCAGACTCCAACGTTCGAAAAGGGAGATAAAGTTCTCAACCTTGGTATAGGATTTGGTGGTTATGGTACATGGGGCTATAAAGTATCACTGCCTCCTGTATCAGCCTCATTTGAGGTAGGGGTGAAAGATGGGGTTTTGGATAAAGGGACAATTGGAATTGGAGGCTACTTGGCTTATGCCAGTTATAAGCAAAGGGATTATTATGGAGATAGTTATTGGAGCTTTAGCAGGATGGTTATAGGCGCGCGCGGAACTTTCCATTATCCATTTATTGATAAACTTGATACTTATGGAGGCTTGATGTTGGGTTTTAATAATAACACATGGAAATGGCATGGTTCAGGAAGTTCAGGCATTGATTCAGGTGGAACCGGCCTTGGTTTCTCACTTTTTGCCGGAGGCAGGTATTATTTTTCAAACAATTTAGCCGTTATGGGTGAACTGGGTTATGGAATTTCCTATCTCAACCTGGGAATTGCTCTTAAGTTTTAATTTCTGGAATTGAATAAAATTTAAAGGCCTGGTAGTCAGGCCTTTTTTAGTTTACTCCATTTCATCTTCAGGATCAATCTTCATTACATAACGCTCCCATTTCTCGATAACGGCAAGCATATCAGAAGGTAATTCGGTTTCGAAATACATCTTACGGCCATCAGCTGGGTGCGCGAAGCCAAGAGATTGCGCATGCAAAGCCTGGCGGGGGCATAACTCAAAGCAATTCTGTATAAACTGTTTGTATTTAGTAAATGTGGTGCCTTTCAATATTTGGTCGCCACCATACCGTGCATCATTAAAAAGAGTATGTCCGATATGTTGCATATGGACACGTATCTGGTGCGTGCGCCCCGTTTCGAGCGTGCATTCGATAAGTGTAATATAATGGAACCTGCGGATCACACGGTAGTGTGTAATGGCTTCCTTGCCGTGGCTGCCATCAGGAAACACGTCCATGATAAGCCTATCGCGCAGGCAACGTCCAATATGGCCATTTATAGTTCCTTCTTCTTCCTTAAAATCGCCCCAAACCAGGGCCAGGTATTTACGATCCACCTTATGTTCGAAAAAACCGCGGGCCAGAATGCTTTGTGCCAGTTCATTCTTGGCTACCAATAACAACCCGGAGGTATCTTTATCTATCCTGTGTACGAGATATGGGCCTGTTTCGCTTACAATGCCTTCCTTTTGAAACCGGTATGCCAGGGCATTTACGAGTGTGCCTGTATAATTGCCATGTGCCGGATGCACTACCATTCCGGCTGTTTTGTTTATTATCAGTACATCATCATCTTCATAAACTACATTTAACGGGATATCTTCGGGAAGAATCTCCGTTTCGCGCGGCGGATAGGCCAGTACTATTGAAATAACATCAAGAGGTTTTACCCGATAATTGGGCTTGACCGGTTTTTCATTGACAAGGATGTTATTAGCCCGTGCTGCATTCTGGATTTTATTCCGGGAAGCATTCTGAATCCGTCCCATCAGGAATTTATCAATACGCAGCATTGCCTGGCCTTTATCCACTTCAAACCGGAAATGCTCATAAAGATCGTTTTCTTCTGCTGTTGCTGAGTTATCCTCTAATTCTTCTTCTATCATATGATTTTATAAACGATTAAGAGAGACCGGTAAACTTTAATCTTAATGCAAATTTCAAGACTCAAATTCCAAATACGTAGTTTTTAAGCTTTTAAATTATAATTTGTGTTTATTTTTTTTTCCTGGGATTTGGAGCTTGGTACCTGGGACTTTGGTTTTTGAAAATGTGTACAGATTTATGCTGTTTTGAATGGTAAAAGATATGGAATCCTGAATCTATTTAAAGAACTACTTGCTAAATGGATCCCACGATTTTTTCGACAAGTTAATCCCTAAAAGTTATATAAGGCAGTATTACCTGATAATTAATTTACCGGTAGCTTCCAACCCGCTATTTTTGTCAGTGAGAAGTACTATATAAAATCCTGGAGTAAGCAAACTCACATTTACAGGATTATAAAACGAGCCTGATAAAACCTGGCTTCCGGTTGCAGATATGATGCTGATGTACAAATCATTATAATTATTTTTCCATGATTCGGGCAATTTAATTATAAGATTACCATCTGTAACCGGATTCGGCTGGATACTGAGATGTTCAACTGTAAGAGATTTTTCAATCCCAAGCGGATTTACAACACCTACAACCGGGCGCATCATCAGGGATCCGTAATTTATCGAATCGCTCATTTGCCAGGTTCCATCTACATTAAAAAACCGTTTAGTATGACTGTCTTTATACCTGTCGAATCCAACATTGAGATTATCAACTGATGTTTGCGACCAGCCGATATAAAACCGCAGGCCGGGGAAAGTGCCGGGCTCAATTACAAGCGGCGTTTCAAACCAATATGAATTAAATTCATTCAGGTTGTTTGTGTATATCGGGATTACTCCTCCAAGTGTTTTAATAATTTGTCCCGGTTTACCGTTTGCATCATTCCAAACCTGGAGATCAATCCACTGCTGGTTGGATCCACCGATAACCGGGTTGAAATAGATCTGAATTCCCCGGAGTGTGTCAGTTTCATTTAGCTTGAACTGAACCGCGTACGATCCGGCAGCTCCATTTATACCTATACCGGCCTCAGATGTTCCGTTATCATAGGCATAGTAATTACTAAAAACCTGGTCGAAACGAATGGTGTCGTTCGAACGATACAGGGGATTTGGATCGGGAGTAAGTGAATGTATAATGTGAAAAACAACCTTTTCTTCATCCGAAACCGGGAAGAAGACATTCACAGGGGGTCTTGCCCAGGGCCTGTAGCTTACAAAACCGGGACCTACGGTATAGGGTTCTCCTTCGTAATATTTAAATGGGACGAGCGAATTTTTTCCGATATTATATTTGTAAGACCTATTCTGACCACTATTATCAAGGTTTGCAATGGTAATGGCCAGGGTGTCTTTCATTTCGTTATCGAAATTTTTGCTGTACTGCCTCATAGGCATAGCCTCATAATTAACCAGCATCGATGGTGCCAGATCAGCAAAAGCAACATCTTCCATAATGGTATCGTAAACATTTCGCTTATAATCCAGGTTTACAACATCAATGTTCCATTGGCTTCCGTTATTTCGCCAATCGGGTTGTGAATTGCCTGCCAGGGCTGCTACATTGCGGAACCTGAATTGGAATCCATTCTTTAAATATAAAGCACTATCCTCTTCACTGGTAATTGGAATCATAATCTGCCTGAAGTATTTTTTGTTAGGAGATGCAAAAGTGTCAACCTGAATACCGCCCAAAGTTGACCATTTTTCAACCCATCGCGGCTCATTATGTATTCCACTGGAAGTTAAAACTTCAATACTATCGCCGGGTGAATGGAATTCAAGGATCAATGATGCTTTTTTAGCTGGTGGACTGATGGCTCGTCCTTGTGGCTGATAATAGAAACTGAGGTAAACGGAATCTTTCCGTAAAATGGCTCTTTTAACAGGAGTAAATATTGAATCAAGCCTGATCGGAAGAGATGTCATTTTGTCTGCATCAAACGGATTCGGGCCTGCACCCGGATATTGGGCTCCTTTGTCGTCGAGTGCATCCAAGGTCGCAACGCCAATAGTAGGAGGGAATTTGGCATAATCTGTATTAATAAATGCGTACCGATCGGCCCAACGCAAAGGGGAAGGGAATACTGAAATTACTGAAAAATCATCATAAAATGGTAATGTTACAGCTTCCGTGGGATTGGCAACAATACTTTTTAATTGAAATTGCCTGGCAACAGCCGGATTATACCCTGGCATGGTAAATATCTCCTGTGCTTCAGCAGAAACACAAATGAAGAAAATAAAAAGTATGGCAAAAATATTTTTTGTCATTCAGTATTACTGTTAAGGTATAGGTGTTTCAGACGGAATGGTGTCGATAACCAGGTTCCGGATGTATTCATCGAAGTCAAGATCCGCATCGGACTTATAGGTAACAGAAAAAACGGTTCCGGCGTCAATCCGTTGTCCGAAAACATAGACAGGAAGCTGTTCATATACACGGGCGTTGGTGCTGTCGCAATTACCCAGGAAGGTTTCATTTCCTAAAATCAGGTTAAGTCGTTTCAGCTCAAGAAGTGCTGATTCGCGGGTTTTCCCGATAAGGAAGGGTATGACTGGCTGGCTGCTTCCGCTTCCTGATCCGATAACCAGGTCAACCACTGAGCCTTTAAGTATGGGTGTTCCCGGTTTCACTACCTTTCCGTTTACAGTGACTTTTAAGACGGCATTTTCAGCTATATCATCCACTACACGAATACTTCCAAGTTTCAGGTCATAGGTTTGCAGAAGCGCTTTGGCACGCCGCAGCGAAAGATCTACAAGTTCAGGCATGCTCACCTTTTCAGGCATGAATGAGACAAGGGACAAATAAACAGCCCTTCCTGGTTTCACTTTGGTCGCCGGTAAAGGATCCTGTGAAATTACACTTCCCGGTTTACGCATATAATCATAAATGGAATCAACAACAACCAGTTCAAAATCTTTACTTGATTCAAGACGGTTCACTTGATCCATCTGTAGTCCGACATAGTTTGGTACAATGGCTACCTGGTCGTGACGGGTGTACATTTTCAACGCAATTAACGTAATCCATGAAATTACAATAAAAAGCAAAATTGAATATGCCAGGTTTATTAAAAATCGCCGAGTTGTAATAAATTGAATGAAGTTCATAAGCCTTTTTATGCTCTGTATGATTGCTTGTTAGCTTCTTGATGTTAAAAAGTGTAATCTAAGAAAACCACTTATTCCTTTAAATGCGACTAATGATTAGACTTTTATTTTAGAAGTACCTGAAATTCATCCTTCTAAAATTGTTAATCCCTGCTTTTAAATCATGCCGTATCTAAAATCTTTAGGTTCTCTGGCAAACACTTTATAAACTGCAAGAGAGCGTAAATATTGTTTCTTTTTTGCAAAGATATAAATTTACATGGCAGTGTTGGTATATAAAGGTTCTTTAACTTTGCACCTCTATAAGTGTTTAAAACCTGAGATATATGCATAAGATCAAAGTTGTGTTGTTCATGGGTGGCGATTCGGGCGAGTATGAAGTATCGATTGCCAGCGCTGCTCAAGTTAAAAATAACCTGGATCCTGGAAGATTTGAAGTTTTCCCGGTTTTAATCCATAATGGAAACTGGACCTATACCCAGGAAAACGGAACACAAATACCTTTCGACAGGAATAACCATTGCCTGGTTGCGGGTGGAGTACAAATAAAATTTGATTGTGCGTTTATTGCTATACATGGTTCACCGGGTGAAGACGGAAAACTCCAGGGATATCTCGAAATTGCCGGAATTCCTTATACAACATGCGATGTAACCACTTCAGCAATAACTTTTAACAAGTATTTCTCCAACGACCTGGCAAAGCAATATGGTGCAAAGGTGGCAACTACCCTAATACTCCGAAAGGGTGATGCCTGGGATCCGGATTCCCTGGTGAAAGAGGTTGGATTGCCATGTTTTATCAAACCCAATAAATCGGGATCGAGTGTTGGTGTAAGTAAAGTTTACGACCTGGCAGGAATTGAAGGCGCTATTCAAAAAGCATTTGCCGAAGATGATGAAGTGCTGGTTCAGCAGTTTATTAAAGGACGTGAAATGGCTTGTGGTGTTTTTACATTGAATGGCAAAGTAAAAGTCTTACCCGTTACTGAGATAATTTCAAAAAATGATTTTTTTGATTACCATGCAAAATATACCCAAGGAGTAGCCGATGAAATTACACCGGCTCATATTACGGAAGACGAATCAAATAAATGTCAGCAGTTTACGGATTACCTGTACCGTAAATTTAATTGTAAAGGAATTGTGAGGTTCGATTATTTTCTGAAAGATAATGAGTGGTGGTTTCTCGAGGTAAATACGGTTCCGGGTTTTTCGGCTGAGAGTATTATTCCCAAGCAAGCCAGAGCCGCCGGATATAATATGAAGGATTTTTTCGGTTTATTAGTAGAAGAGTCTATTGCAAAACACTAATCAGGTTTTGACGATTTATTTGTCTTGAAGTTTATATTTTTTGACCATAAGCCAGATCGCCGGCATCACCGAGCCCGGGAACAATGTATCCCTGGGCCGTAAGTTCGTCATCGATAGCTGCTATCCAGATGGATGTACCTGTTTTTGGCAACATCCGCTTCAAATATTCAACCCCCTGTATGCTGGCAACCACCGATACAAAATGGGTATGTGCTGGTTTGCCATGCACAAGTAATGACTTGTACGAAGCAACCATTGACTGGCCTGTAGCCAGCATGGGATCCGTTAAAATTAATACTCTGTTTTCAAGATCAGGACTGGAGACATATTCGATCTGAATGGAAAATTCATCGTCTTTACGGTGTTCGCGGTAAGCTGAAACAAAGGCATTATCTGCATTGTCAAAATAATTGAGTATGCCCTGGTGCAAAGGCAAGCCCGCCCTTAATATGGTGGCAAGCACAGGGGGTGTTTTCATTACCTGGACTTCAGCAGTACCCAGCGATGTAATCACTTCTTTGGGATTATACTGCATGGTTTTACTGATCTCATAAGCAAATATTTCGCCTATACGTTCCATGTTCCGGCGAAATCGCATGCTGTCCTTTTGTATAGATGCATCACGTAATTCGAGCACAAACTGGTTTAAAACTGAATTCTTGCTTCCTAAATTGATCACCATAGCCCTGATTTTAACCCCATTAATACTATACGCTCATTCCTTTATCTGACAAAATTAAGTACTTTGATCTGTTTTTTCGAAAAAGAAAAATATTTATTTAATGTTTGCCTGCTTAAGCGCCAGAATTTCAACAAAACGCTTAGAGAAAGTGGCAGCGAATTCCTCACGTACCGCTGATAAATTTCCCTTTTTGCACCAAAACTACCATAAAATCTTGCCAATCCTTCATTGTTTGATCCTTCAAAATCGAGCTTGACGGGCTTTCCTGCATTTTGCCTTATAAACACATCAATAAGCCATGGCATTGCATGAAGGTTCCTGCCGGATTCGGATAATGCCGAAAACAGGAAGATTGTTTTCTGATGACTCCTGACCCATAATACGCCCGCTACCAGTTGGTTGAACTCATCATAGGCTCCCCATATTTCGCCAATTCCTTTATGTATGCTTTCGTATGCAATTCGTTGTAAAAGAGTATATTGCTTTTCATCCAAATGGTATAAATCCTGCCCTTTGTTTGCTCTGAACAATAAAATAATTTCCTCAGGTCTCACTTGTTTTACAATGCTGAGTTTGTTCTGATTTGCTTTTTTTAGATTACGTTGCAGGTTGTTCTGGTAACCTTTGGCTATAAACCGGTATTCGCTGCTCATATCCAGTTCCAGGTTGGTCATGTTTGAAACATGGCCGTTATCCGGAAGCTTGTTAGCTGAATTCAGATTAATATCAATGTATTTATAATCAGAAGGGATGCAGTTGATAAACTCCTGTAACTTCCCATCGGGTAATATGGATTTATAAAAAAGTCCAAGCTGCTGGATGAAATAAGGTTGCATGATGTATTTAATACCCGCCCTTGACGAAACGGTTAAGGGAAATACCTTGTCATACTCATTTTCTACAAGAGCGCACCAGCCAGGACTTACAATATCCAGGTACCATGAATATGCAACAAGATTCCCGTTCACAGCATTACTGATGCAATCGTCCCATCGCATTTTATCAATCACTTCATGCTGCAGAAACCGGATCATGGATGGGTTAGTTGTTAGTTATTTATATAATGTTTATGTGTCTCAGGTTTCAATGTTTCGGATAAGACCTCCGACATTGAACATCCGACATTGAACATCCGACATTGAACATCCGACATTGAACATCCAACATCCGACATCCGACATTAACAATTGTAGTTCTTCTATTTCTTAATCGCCTTTTCCACCAATTTGATATATACATCAAGCCACCCGTTCCAATCCCCGTTTTCATTCAAGGATGTGTTATGCCACAAAGGGATAAAAGTGCCTCCTACTTTTTTAACTTCACTAATCAGCTCACTGATTGTTTCACTCGCTTTTTGCGGGGTGAGTTTCAAATAATCATGAAGTGTGCCGTCCATTACTGCAAACGGATGTATCATGAGGTTTGTCTGTGAATCCAAATCCAGATCAAAGAACGGGAAAGGTGTACAAATTGATGCCCTGAATCCCGGGACTTCTGCATAACCCATTGTGTAGTCGTGGGTGATATCATTATTTATGAGGTTGCGATATGTTTCGGGCAAAGTTAATTTCAGAAAGTGTTGCCTGCTGCGTTCCACCTCCCGTTTAAGAATCTTTGAAAGCCTTTCAGTTTCCATAACCATTAATGAAGGTTGAGCTGCAGATGCATAGGAAGGATGTATCCCGATATCGGCATAATCGGCCAGGTGCCGGATGAGGCTCTGGAAATACCTGTTGTTATAAGGTATGTTTTTATCATTGGGGCCATAATCGGCTAACAGGATAAAATAGACAGCGCGGTAGTTGTACTTTTCCTGTAATAGCATCTGAAGTTCAAACGTGTCGAACGGATCCTGTTCAAGATTTAACAAAACTTTTAACCTATGCCGCAATTCGTCGTAGTTCTTATTCTGTAATGCTTTATAAAAACCTCCAAAGGCACGTGTGAGACCTTTGTTTTTAAAGGCATAGGCAGCATCAATATCAAAAGTGGGGGCAAAAGTATAAACAGGAGTTTTGAATTTCAAATCAGGAAACCATCTGTGCAAAATATCCCTTATTTTTAATGACCAGATATTAACAAGTGGTTTATGCAGGTATCCAAACTGATATGCATCGCTTCCTTTTGCAAGAAAACGGTTGTGATGATCGCGGATATGAGGAAGATATTCCTCGTAGCGGCTCACCAGGTAGAATGCTGCCGCGAAAACGTCGAATGGCAATGCAATTTCTTTATTCAACAATGAAAAAAAAACCGGATCACCCTCGTAATCAGTATGATTTAACTCCCTTGCCTTGATTTTACTTTCGAAAAGCAAATCATTCGAGGCAAAAAAGAGATTAGTTTTATCAACAGGTACGCCATAAGAAAATTTAGGGCCTTCAAATCGCTGAAAAAATGTATTATCGGTAGTATAATTTACCTCCAGGCCCAACAACCTGGTAAGCATAAGCTGCATGATATACTTCAGGCGGTTGGTTTCTTTTGGAATCAATATCAATAGCATGAGCATAGAAGATATAAAGCAAAAATACGTTTTTTATCAGCAATCCAACCTTTGTATTTAATTTATCATGAATTACGAAAATGCAGGTTTTAAAATCAGTTTCATTCTTTGAAACATGAAATAATAAAACAGGAATGTTTTGGTGTTTTAAATCCAAATCCTATAGTCTGGCATAACGATTTAACAAAAAAAAGAATGCATTAAAAGCATACCATGCCTTTGGCTCTTTCATTTTTATTAACAAACCCCTTATGATTAGCCGAATTGTTTTACTTTTGAATTTGAATATTTCACCTTTCTTTGAATCGAAACATACGACTTTGATTCAGGGATAAAGAACTAACATTCCGACCCATTATGGATAATTTTATAGTATCGGCACGCAAATATCGTCCAGTAACTTTTAATACAGTTGTAGGGCAGATTTCGATCACCGGAACCCTTAAAAATGCTATACGTAACAACCAGCTTGCACAGGCTTTTTTATTCTGTGGACCACGTGGCGTCGGGAAAACCACCTGTGCGCGTATCCTTGCTAAAACAATTAACTGCCTGCATCCAACTTCCGACACCGAACCCTGCAACGAATGTTCCTCTTGTATTGCATTTAACGATTCGGCATCATTCAATATCCATGAACTGGATGCTGCATCCAACAACAGCGTGGACGATATCCGCAACCTGGTTGATCAGGTCAGGATTCCTCCGCAAATGGGGAAATATAAAGTGTACATCATCGATGAGGTGCACATGCTTTCGCCTTCTGCCTTCAATGCTTTCCTTAAAACGCTTGAAGAACCGCCAGCCTATGCCAAGTTTATCCTGGCAACAACTGAAAAACACAAGATCATACCTACCATACTTTCGCGGTGCCAGATTTTTGATTTCAAACGAATCACAGTTGATGATATAGCAAAACACCTGGCTTTTGTTGCTGATAGCGAAGGCGTTACAGCTGATTCCGAAGCACTTCATATTATTGCTCATAAAGCGGATGGCGCCTTGCGTGATGCTTTATCGGTATTTGATCAGATGGTGAATCTTGGCGACCGGAATATCAGTCGCGAACTTGTGCTCGAAAACCTAAATGTACTCGATTACGATTATTATTTCCGTATCATGAATTATATGAGAAATGGTAATTTCAGGGATACACTGCTGATCGTAAACGAAGTAATTGAAAAAGGTTTCGACGGGCAACATTTCATTACAGGTATGGGTGAGCATTTACGTAATTTACTCATGAGTGTTGATCCGGCTACTGTAAAGCTAATCGAAACCAGCGATGCTATTCGGGCAAAGTACAAAGACCAGGCTCAATCCGTATCACTTCAACTTCTGGTTGATTCACTGGATATTATCAATAAGTGCGATGTAACTTACCGGACTTCGAATAATAAGAGACTTTCACTGGAAGTTCCGCTTATACAGATATGCAGACTGAGCGTTCAGATGCAAATGCCTGATGTAACTCAAACGCCTGTTATTCAATCTGCTGTTGCCGAAAACCCAAAACAAACAACAGCTCCTGCATCTCAGCAGTTGGTAGCTACAGAACCGGTAATCTCAGAGATCACAAAGGAAAATATTCCAGCAGAAACAACTCTTCAGGAACAACTAAAGCCGGTATCTGAAATAGAAACTCCTAAGCCGACAACGGTTCCTGAAGTTGTACCTGAAAATCCTGCAGAGACAGTTGCAGAAGCTACTAAGCAAGTCGTTCCTGATAATGAAATTAATGCTGAGCCTGTTGAAGAACAGGAGCATGATGTTCCTGTGCAATCGCATCATATTTCGAGCATCTCGATAAAATCAGTTACAAAGCCTGATCAACTGGCCAGTTCAGTGAAAGCTGACCTGGTAAAAGATCGTACCGGGACTTATACTTTCGAGCAGATTGAGGAATCGCTCCTGCGTTATGCGGAATCAAAAAAAGCGGATTCGGCTCTGTATTTTGCTGCACTTACTTCCTATAAGCCTGTGTTACAACCTGATAATGTACTTTTGCTTACAGTCGGGAATACAGTTCTTGAAAAAGAATTAAATGAAAGACGTAATAAACTGCTCGAATTTCTCCGCGATGATCTTAAAAATGATTTTATCACCATGCAGGTAAAAGTAACGGAAGAGCTTTCGGAGACGAAAAAATACATGAACGATCGTGAAAAGCTGGATGCCATGGCTGCCCAAAATCCTAACGTGAACAAACTCAGGGATCAACTTAACCTGGAATTAGATCTGTAATTTTTTGTAATGCATCATAACCAGCTGAAAAGTCGAAAAGTTTACACTTTAGGTGAAACAGTTCTGGATATAGTCGCGGATGGTGGTTATTCATTTCAGGCTGTACCCGGAGGTTCTGTGCTCAACGCATCTGTTTCGTTAAGCCGGATGGGTGTTGATGTAAACCTGATCAGTGAATTTGGCGCTGACAAAGCAGGAAATCTTATTGACGAATTCCTGAAAGCCAACGCTGTTCAAACAGGCTTCTGCACCAGGTATAAAAATCATAAAACCTCAATTGCTCTTGCTTTTCTTGATAGTTCAAAAAAAGCCTCATATTCATTTTATCATGATTCTCCTGAAAAATCAGACGAAATACTTCTCCCTGTTTTTCAAAAAGAAGACATCCTGCTTTTCGGGTCTTTTTATTCGGTGAAACCCAACCGCAGGGATTTATTATTAAAAGTTCTTCACAAAGCGGTTGAAGCCAGGTCGGTTATCTATTACGACCTGAATATCCGGAAAGTCCATTCAAATGATTTTGATAAATTAATGATATCATTCCTGGATAATATTTCTGTGGCAACCATTGTTAAAGGCTCTGACGAGGATTTTATGAATTTATTCGGTTTATCTGATCCAGCTGCTGTTTACGAGAAAGTTAGCCAACACTGTAAAATACTTATCCTTACAAGGGGATCAAAACCGGCGCAAGTTTTTACTCCGGAATACAGCCGGATATACACTGTTCCTGAAATTGAGCCCGTTTCTACCATAGGTGCAGGTGACAGTTTTAACGCAGGGTTTATCTATGGCCTTGTAACATCCGGGATTAGTACAGATAATATTGCTGATATACCTGTCGCCGAACTTGATCGTTTGGCAGCCTGCGGAATTGCTTTTGCAACTGAAACTTGTCTTTCGACACAAAACTATATCAAGGGTAATTTTGAACCTGATTTCTGGAAGAAATATATTTGATGTTTCTTTGTACTATCGTTAACACCGGAATCACATTCTTAAGAAACGAGCCATGGCAATAATTTTGTTACACAGAGTAATGATTATTAATGGTGAACCCGATAGTTATCTGGACCATCTGACCCGTAAAAAATAAATAATAGCATATGAAACAAAAAATCGCAAAGTCTATATTAAGACTATTTGGATGGAAAATAATCATAAATCTTCCGCCGGATGCAAAGAAATTCGTGGTAATGATGGCTCCGCACACCAGCAACTGGGATTTCCCGATTGGATGGCTTGGGTATATGTCGATTGGAGTTGATGCGCGATACCTTATTAAAAAGGAAGCTTTTTTCTTCCCTTTAGGCGAAATCTTAAAATCAATAGGAGCAATCCCCGTTGATCGGAAAGCCAGTACCAATATAGTGATCCAGGTAGGTGAAATGTTTAAAAAGCACGATAGCCTTTTTATTACTATTGCTCCCGAAGGAACCCGAAGCCTTAATCCTAACTGGAAACGCGGATTTTATTATATTGCCCAACATGCCCAGGTACCAATAGCCTTTGGATTTCTCGATTACCCAAATAAAGTTGGAGGAATAGGCGGGATGCTTTTTCCTACAGGAGATTACGAAGCAGATTTGAAGATAATAGAGGCTTTTTATTCCCAACAAGGAGCCAGGCATCCCGAGAAATTTAACCTGAGTCCTCAAAATCGCAAATAATCGTTTCACCTGCTTTATCTTTGTTCTTTACTTTTATTACTTTGTACACTATTAACCATGCAACTCTTAACTCCATCACATTTTACAGATTATGAACTGATTGATTCCGGAAGTTTCGAAAAACTCGAACGCTTCGGGTCATATTTTATAATCCGTCCTGAACCCCAGGCCATCTGGAACCGCTCGATGAGTGAATCGGAATGGGATAAAATGTCGTTGGCAGCTTTTAAACTGGAGAAAAACGATACTGAAAAAGGAAGATGGATTCTTAAAAAAGGAATGCCGGAACAATGGCGGATTAATTATTCTTATAAACAGATGAATTTCAGTGTACGGCTTGGACTTACTTCATTCCGTCATATCGGCATTTTCCCTGAACAGGCGCCCAACTGGGACTATATTCATGATAAAGTAAAAGTCTCGGAAAGTCATACTCCCAAAGTACTCAACCTTTTTGCATACACAGGTGCTGCTTCCTTGGCTGCACGTGCAACCGGGGCAGAAGTTGTGCACGTTGATTCCGTTAAACCAGTCATCACGTGGGCCCGCGAAAATATGGAAAACAGCCAGCTTACCAACATCCGATGGGTGGTGGAAGACGCATTGAAATTTGTGCAGCGTGAGGTTCGCCGGGGCAATACCTATTCGGGCATTATCCTCGATCCGCCTGCTTATGGCCGCGGTGCAGATGGCGAAAAATGGATTCTCGACGACAACCTCAATGAAATGATTCTGCTTTGCAGTAAATTGCTTTTACCTGAAAACAGTTTTTTTATATTGAATATGTATTCAATCGGGTTTTCAGCCCTTGTTGGGAATAACCTGGTTAACAGCTATTTCGACCGAGGCGACAAAAACGAATTTGGGGAATTGTACCTGGCTGATAAATTTGGTAAAAAGCTGCCGTTAGGCACATTTTTGAGGTTCAGCCGCTAAAAACAATTCACCTCTGCCTGCTTTGACTAACAGAAAGTCCCCGTGAATTATTTCTTATTTACCATACTCAAAACTCCCGGTCGCAATCAGTTCGTCGTACAATTCGCCCCGCGAACGATGATAAACCAGGATAGTATAAATGTTCTTTGTTTCCGAATGATTGCCTTCGACCCAGGTCGCGTCACCGACTTTTGAATTATTCGGTAGCATTACATACAAATAATTGTAATAGCCCTGTTTGAAAAGGATACTGGCTTCATACCCTTTGCGCCTGTAGTTATAGTCCATCTTATTTTCAGGCGTGTATTGCCAGCAGTTGAAACCTCCAGCCACATATAGGTTTCCTTCAACAATGGGCGCTGAGAAGGGAAGAAAAAATTTCACCGTTGCATATTCTCCATAATTTGAAACTGTCGGATCGTCGTCCGTTTTCAGAAGAAATTTCCCGTTGATATCATCCTCATTGGTATATTGTTTGAAAGTTCGCTTCTCGCTATCCCAGAGTCTTACATAAAACATGGTGTCATCATGGGTAATTTCCCTCACTTTTTCCGATAGGAATTTCATGCTTTTCAAATCAAATCTCCTGAATTGATTGGCGCCATCAAATAGGTTGGTCCCGTTATCGAACGAATAATCCAATACATCGTTCCGAACCATATAGGGTTTAAGAGTGGTGAGGGCATTATCCCAGCGAAAGTTCTGGAGTATTACGACTTTAATATCCTGGTAAGGCGCATCAATGTGGTATCCGTCTGTATTGATCATAAAATCAACTTCCTGTTTGGTTTCAAAATCATCCGAAGTGCCTGCCTGTTTGATTGTAGCACTCACCGAAACTTTTGGATCCACCACGAGGAAACGACGGGTAAATGCATTTATTTCATTCCCGCTCTGGTCGCGATAATATACTCTTAAAATATAATTTCCCGATTTTTTAATCATAAAGCGATCGTTGGGAAATTGAAATTCATAATGCGTGTATGTCGTGCGGGTATTAAATGAAGGTTCATAGGTTTCAATCTGGCCCTCATCGATACCTTCAAGGTACTCATTTGTCCAGATCTGAGATTTCTCCCAATCAGCAGTACAGTGCTGAACCTGGTAATAGTATTGTTTGTAACTTCCCTGCAAATCATCGAAAACAACCTGTAAACTCTCATCAGTGTTCAATGTGATAATTGGATCGGAAAGATCAAAGCCAACCCTTGAGATTTCAACAGCTTTCACATAATTCTGATACACATGGTCATTGTTCCTCAAATAGTTATCTGAATAATAATCAGTTGTATCAGTAACATTTACTATGCCTGCTCCCGACAAATACGGCGGGAACAGCAATGTAAGGCTTATAACAAGTGCCTTTACAGCATTTTTGAGATTCAATCTGTTTTCAGTAATGTGACATTTCATTGTGCAAATGTAAATGATATGTGTATATACTTAATTGTTTACACGAATGATGCCATAATATTATTTTTGAAAACTCATAGATATCCATTTACAGAAAATAATTTTTATCAGGAAGCCATTGGTCTGAAAACGGTATCATAGCTAAAAATCATTGATGTTCCCTTTGAACTAATGGTGGATTATCGGTAACAATAGCACATGCATACGAAAAAAAAAGGATCAGTTTGGGGCACTACCCGAAAATTTAGTCCTGGTAATTTCGGCGGATAAAGTAATTAGCCAGGCTCTCAAGCCAGTTTTTTATTATTTTTGCTCATTAATACTATTCTCTGGAAAAGCTTCATCACAATTATTTCATCTTGAAATCGTTTGTCCCAAAAATTTCTTTTTGTGCTGTTTTCTGTGTGCTGCTGGTAACCTCATGCAGCCATCCCAAGGAACCAGTTCTCGTTAAATTTACCGGTGATACTCAGGGAACTTACTATGCGATAACCTGTTATGCGGATGATAGTTTGAATTTACATTCATCTGTTGATTCATTATTGCACAGGTTCGATTCAACGGCATCAATCTATAAAACTAATTCCATTATTTCCCGTTTCAATGCCAATGATACTTCGGCCAGGGCTGATGAGATGTTTAGCGCTATTTTTAATAAAGCAATTGAAGTTTCCGAAAATTCCAATGGGGCTTTTGATATCACGGTTGGCCCGCTTGTTAATGCATGGGGATTTGGCTTGTCAAACCGAATGAAGATGGACCAGCATACCGTTGGAAGCCTTCTTCCATTGGTTGGATACCATAAAGTTAAACTTGAAAATGGGAAATTTATAAAAACTGATCCACGTATTCAAATCGATTATAATGCCCTCGCGCAAGGCTATGCCGTGGATGTAGTTGCAGCATTTTTCGATTCAAAAGGGATTCAGTCTTATTTAATTGATATTGGTGGCGAAATTCTTGCCCGTCGTACCAAACCCGGTGGCGAAAAATGGAATGTTGCCAATGAAATGCCAACAAAAACTGCTGACGATGAGCGAACTATCCAGGCTGTAGTTTCACTGCAGGATATGGCTATTTCAACTTCAGGAAGTTATCGTAAATTTTACGAAGAAAATGGCAAACGCTATTCACATACTATCGATCCGGCGACCGGTTACCCAGTAAAACATTCAACCTTAAGTGTATCGATGATTGCTAAAGATTGTATGACTGCTGATGCTTATGCCACTGCTTTTATGGTGATGGGAGTTGAAAAAGGAAAGGAGTTTATTAAAAATCATCCCGGTCTTGATGTTTATTTTATTTATAATACTCCTGATGGAAGCATGAAAACCTATTATACCAAAGGATTTGAGAAACTCCTTTAAAAAGATCAATAATCTGCATAGGATTTTTATTTAACTTATGTTGAAAAATAAAACAAGCTTTAAAATTTAGCATACATTCAGTCTGGTTAATTCAATCAACAATTTTAATAAAAAGTGTCTCATGAAATTTATACTTTTACTGGCATTAGCCATAAGCATTGCCTCGGGCGTAGCTCAGAATACTAAAATAAATCTGATACCGCAGCCTGTTGAAATGACGCAGAACAGTGGTTTTTTTACACTGACAAAAACTACAAGAATTACTTATAATAAACCCGAAATCAGCTACATTGCCGGAATGCTGGCAGAGAAATTAAATGTATCAACCGGTTTTGTATTAAAAGTATATCAAGGAGGAAAAGGTTCAGTTCATCTTATTCTGAATGAAACGCCTGACAAACAATTAGGCAAGGAAGGATATAGATTGGTTACAACATCAAAAGGGGTTGTGATCAATGCGAATCAAACGGCTGGCTTATATTATGGAATACAAACTCTATTACAGCTCCTGCCGAAGGAAATTGAAAGCCCGCAAGTTGTAAAGATGAAATGGACAATTCCATCCGTTACTATTACAGATTACCCTCGTTTCGCGTGGCGTGGACTTATGCTTGACGTGAGCCGGCATTTCTTTACAAAAGATGAAGTGAAGAAATATATTGATGAAATGGCCCGCTGGAAATTTAACACATTTCACTGGCATTTAACGGATGACGAGGGTTGGCGGATCCAGATAAAGTCGTTGCCCAAACTTACTGAAATAGGCGCATGGCGGGTACAACGGTATGGACATTTTGGCGACCGCGACTTTCCTAAACCGGGAGAGCCGGCAACCGACGGAGGCTTCTACACTCAGGACGACATCCGTGAAGTAATTCAATATGCAACTGAGCGGAATATTACCATTGTTCCCGAAATTGATGTTCCCGGTCACAGCATGGCAGCTATTGCATCGTATCCTGAATTAAGTTGTACGAAGGACACAAGCACACGAGTTAGTCCCGGATGCCCATTTTCAGAATGGTACGGAAATAATACGTTTAAAATGAATATTGAAAATGCACTTAATCCTTCGGATGAAAATGTGTATGTGTTTCTCGATAAGGTTTTCACTGAAGTGGCAGCGCTCTTCCCGGGTCAATATATTCACGTTGGTGGCGATGAATGTTACAAAGGTTATTGGGCGGCTGATGAAGGCTGCCAGGTCCTGATGAAAAAACTGGGTATCAGGCATGTTGAGGATCTACAGGGATATTTTATGAATAGGGCGGAGGCTATCCTGGAATCGAAAGGTAAAAAACTGCTTGGTTGGGATGAAATACTGGATGGCGGTATTTCGCCCGAAGCTACTGTTATGAGTTGGCGCGGTATAAAGGGAGGAATAGAGGCAGCTCAAATGGGTCACGATGTGGTGATGACTCCAACAACCTATGCTTACCTCGATTATGTTCAAGGTGATCGAAATGTTGATCCCCCCATTTATGCAAGCCTGAGGTTAAATAAGTGTTATAGTTTCGAGCCTGTTCCCGATGGAGTAGATGCTAAATATATACTTGGCGGGCAGGGCAATCTCTGGACTGAGCAGGTTCCTACCCTGAGATATGCTCAATATATGACCTACCCTCGTGCGTGGGCTTTAGCTGAAGTATATTGGTCGCCAAAGGAAAACAGAAACTGGGACAGCTTTATCCAACGTGTTGAGAACCAGTTCACCCGTTCGGACGTGGCTGAAATTAATTATTCGAAAGCAATTTATGACCCTATTATAAAAACCAGCCAGAAAGATGGGAAACTCGTATTGACGATGGAATCTGAAGCGCCGAATCTTGATATTTATTATACACTTGATGATGCTATGCCCGATAAATACACCTCAAAGTATTCACAACCTGTTCAACTACCTGATGGACCGATTACTTTGCGTGTTGTGGCATACAGGGATGGAAAGCCTATCGGTCATTTGATTACATTGAAGAGGGAAGAACTGGATAGAAGATCAGGAAAGTAGCCTTGATTATTAGACTTTTTCGAGGCATTGAGTGCGACTGCTTTGCAGGAAAGCAGGGCTTCACCCTACTTTCAGGTATTACGCCCTTTCAGGGCTTTAAAAAGAATTAGCCCTGAAAGGGCGTAATATATCAACGATGGACGCAGTCGAAGAGGGATGAACTGGAAAGAAGAGCAGAGAAGTAGCCTTGATTATTAGACCTTTTCAAGGCATTGAGTGAGACTGCTTTGCAGGAAAGCAGGACTTCACCCTACTTTCAGGTATTACGCCCTTTCAGGGCTTTAAAAAGAATTAGCCCTGAAAGGGCGTAATATATCAACGATGGACGCAGTTGAAGAGGGATGAACTGGAAAGAAGAGCAGAGAAGTAGCCTTGATTATTAGACCTTTTCAAGGCATTGAGTGAGACTGTTTTGCAGGAAAGCAGGGCTTCACCCTACTTTCAGGTATAACGCCCTTTCAGTGCTTTAAAAAGAATTAGCCCTGAAAGGGCGTAATATATCAACGATGGACTGCGTCCATCGAATACCAACGATGGGCGCAGCCCATCTAATACCAACTATAGACAAAAACCATCGTTAATAAACTCTCAAAAAAAAGCACATCATGGGACAGTCACTCGTAAAGAATTACATCCACATCGTTTTCAGCACTAAACATAGGGCTCCTATCATTCATCCGCCTTATGAACCTGAACTTCATGCTTATCTGGGAGGAATATGCAATAATCTTGAATGTCATACGATTAAAATTGGAGGTTACACTGACCACGTACACATACTGTGCATGCTTTCGAAGAAAATCGCCTTAATGAAACTACTGGAAGAAGTAAAATCGCATTCATCGAAATGGATGAAGACTAAAGATTTTTCTCTGAGTAATTTTTACTGGCAAGATGGATATGGCGCTTTTTCTGTTAATCCGGCGCAAATTGATAAGGTAATTGCATATATTGAGAATCAGCATGATCATCATCTGAAAAAAGGTTTTCAGGATGAATACAGGGCATACCTTAAAAAGTATAAAGTAGAATATGATGAACGATATGTTTGGGATTAGTCAATCTCCAATCGAATAATTTTAAATAAAAAAACTCTAAGATGATAATACTGGATAAACCCTACATTTCCGATTTTCTGCTCAACACACTCGAAACTAACAGGATACAAGTTATTCATAATGATGTTATCGACGAATTAGACTCACTAAGGAATTTGAACTTGCTTTCGGAGCAAGCCGCAATAAATCAATTCAATGGTTCCGGGAACCCTCTGCTTTACACCAATTCCGAAAATTCCATTAGCTGGATCGAAAACAATCTGCAGCATACCGAACTACCTGAAAAGATCAGGATTTTTAAAAACAAAGTGCTTTTCCGCGATCTACTGAGTGATCTGTTTCCGGGTTATTTCTATCAAAGTGTTGCCCTTGATTCGGTTGGAAGTCTTGACGTTAAAGACTTCCCTTTCCCATTTATTATTAAACCGGCAGTTGGTTTTTTTAGTCTCGGTGTTTATAAAGTTGATTCCATGGATGAATGGGCGGGAACAGTAAATGCAATCAAAAATGAAATCGAGCTGATTCACGATCTTTACCCTCCCGAAGTTCTTCATACAGGTGAATTTATAATCGAACAGTGTATTGACGGTGACGAATTTGCAATCGATTGCTATTTCAACAAAACCGGGAATCCTGTGGTTTTAAATATCATGAAACATATTTTTTCTTCTGGCAAAGATGTGAATGACAGGGTATATATTACTTCAAAAGAAATCATTGAAGAATACATCAGCCCGATAACTGCATTCCTGTCAGAGATAGGGAAACGGGCCAGGTTACTAAATTTCCCGGCACACGTGGAAGTCCGGATCGCTGAAAATGGAACTATCGCAGCCATCGAGGTCAATCCGCTTCGTTTTGGAGGATGGTGTTCTACGCCTGATCTGGCCTGGCATGCTTTTGGAATTAACCTGTATGACTTTTTATTCCAACAGCAAGAACCCGACTGGAATGCGATACTGAAAGGTAAAGAAGGACTTGTTTACAGCAATATTGTCCTGAATAACAGTACCGGCACCGAAGGCAAAAATATTAAATCCTTTGATTACGACAAACTTCTTTCTGATTTCGAAAAGCCACTTGAACTCCGAAAAACTGATTATGCAAAGTTCCCTCTTTTTGGATTTTTATTTTGTGAAACCAGGAAGGCGAATATGCAGGAATTGGATAAGATTCTTATGTCGGACCTAAAGGAATATATGGGATAGCAACAGATTTGAATTGAGGACAAAAGATTAATCCTCAATCACATTCTTCAATCACCGTCTTCTTGTTTTTTATCTTTTCGTCACGAACCGTATTCAGTAATTCTCTGATTTTGGTTCGCTTTACAGCTACATAAGCGAAGAAATCCTTTACATCGATCAAACCTATATCTTCTTTCTTTAGCTTCCCTTTTTGCATTAGAAAACCAACAATATCAACTTTGTTCAGTTTATCTTTTTTCCCTTTACCTATATAAAGCGTTCCCCATACCGGTTTTGGCGGCAATATCCTGGTATCAGGTAATTCGATTATTTTTAGTTCATCCTTGATATAAGATGGAACTGATTCATCTTCACTCAAAACCAGGTATGAGTCTCCCTCGGCATGCATCCTGGCTGTACGCCCGTTCCGGTGAATATAGCCTTCCTCGTTGGCCGGCAAATGATAATGAACTACGTGTTTAACATCCGGGATATCCAATCCGCGTGATGCCAGGTCGGTACAAACCAGGATATTGCAGCTGCCATTCCTGAATTTGCCAAGTACCCGTTCCCTGACATGTTGTTCCAGTCCGCCATGAAAGTATTCATTTACAACCATGCTATCGGTGAGCGAATCGCTGACTCGCTGTGCTGCCTCCCTGTGATTACAGAATACCAGTGTGGATTCGCCTCCAAGATTACAGAGCAATTGGAATAAAGCTGATAATTTATCTTTATGAACAGATTTTACAATATTACACGTAAGTCC
Organism: Lentimicrobiaceae bacterium; assembly: GCA_041660125.1. Classification (GTDB taxonomy): domain Bacteria; phylum Bacteroidota; class Bacteroidia; order Bacteroidales; family UBA4417; genus UBA4417. The sequence goes on along the minus strand of JBAZWY010000020.1, from coordinate 60,227 downwards.
TTCAGGAATCTTGTTTTCATTCAGGTAATCCAGCACATACGGTTCACTTATTCCTGTGAATGCCGGAATTTCAAGTGACTTGGTAGCAGATGTCAGGATGCGTTTTTTTACAACTCCCAGGGTTTGAATAATTGCCGACATTTCCCCTTGGAATCCCAATTCAAGCGATTTGTCGAATTCATCGAGCACGAGGGTGTGAATACCTTCGGTTGTAAAATTACCACGCGATATATGATCCAGTATCCGGCCCGGTGTGCCTATGAGCAGGGCAGGAGGTTCTTTCAGATTATTCAGCTCAATACTCATTTTATGCCCGCCATAGCAACAACTTACTTTCAGCCCGGTATTCATCGATTTGAAAACCTGTTCGATCTGGAGAGCTAATTCACGCGATGGTGTTAAGACGAGTGCCTGTACCGAATTATTCTCCGTTTTTAAGCTTTTTAAAACTGGAATCAGGAAAGCCAGTGTCTTTCCCGAACCGGTAGGCGAAAGTAAAATAATGTCTTTGTGTTTGCTGATAGCTTCAACTGCTGTCACTTGCATTGGGTTGAGCGCTTCAATATTCAGCGTTTGGAGAATTTTTTTAATCAAATTACAGTTTTTGCAGTATTCGGCAAAGGTACGATAAAAGCAGTTGCAGATAGTGAACTGAAAGCAGGGATGAAAGACTATAGGATTTATAGTATTGATAAGCAATTCTATAGTAATACCTTAAGGCGTGATTCAAACATAGAAATACAAATTCATTCAGGCACTTCCTGTTTGCCTGCCACTTAAATTAATAAAAACTGCTTATCCCCTTCAATCAAGTGTTAATGATTATCAGAGATTGATTTAATAACAATAATTTAAGAATAAGGATTATTCGCTTCGCTCATGAGACCGCTTCGCTTAGTTAACGATTTTTGATTTTTGATGTGTACTGAAGACCAATGAATTATGCCTTAATTCATAAATCGTTAATCAGTATTATTCGCTCATTGCTCATTTTTTAAAGGTGCTCATGAAACCGCTACGCTAAGTTCCTTGTTCTTAAATCAAAAAAATCATACTTGACCAAAGGAGATAAGCGGTTAATAAAAAAAGCTGCCTTCCGGCAGCTCAATTTATTCGTGAATTAATTAACTATCAATTAACCATTAACCATTATAGCAGGTAGCACTTTCATCACTTCCGCAACTACAACCCATCGGCTGACCACTTTTAGGATCAACACTGCTGCACGATTTTCGGAATTCGGCGTCTTTAAGGAAAAACACTTAACAGCAAAACCAGCGAAGGCAATGGATAATAATACCATTGCAACCAGGATTAATTTCAGCATTTGTTCTTTTTCTGGTTTTTGTAAGGATCAGTAAGTAGAATTTAAATGATCTTTATCAGTTCCCTGAAAATTAAATTTAAATAAGACTTAGCTGACCATCATCTCTATATGATTTGGGTCTGCGGCCCCTTGTTTTTTTATCAATCTGAATCTGAATATTCTTGTATTGCTTGTATTTCAACCCGATATATCCCAGTTTGAAAAATACATACGTATTGGATTTGTCGAGTTTCAGATTCGAAAGAATATTTTTATCAGTTGTCTTCCTGAATTTATTTACATAAACAGCAATTTCCGAAATATGTTTTGGGTCAGGTGATGATTCCAGGAATTCTTTTACTAATTCTTTGATAGTACCCGTTTTAACCGTTTCCCATTCCTTGAGTGCATACGTGCTGGTTTTCCCGATTGCAGCTACTTCCTCAATACTTAAAATGGATGAACGCAATGACTCGATATTTGGTGGAACACGTTTCGATCTGGTTTTCAACTCTTTGCAAATTTCGGTAAGTTTCATGGGCCGACCTATCTCAGTCAGAATGCTGATAATATGTTCTGAAAGTTTTACAAGGGAGTTGCGTTTGTAGATAATATTAGTCCTGTCGTACCCTAATCCAAATTCTTCTGTTGCAATTCGTTTACATATTTGTTTCAATCGGTCGTTTACAAGTTGCCCGGGCAAAACAAAACGGTTAAGATATTTAAGAATATCAACCGGCAGGTCATTGACCATACGCACTGAGTTCTGTTCTTCAATGTCATTTATAAATGCCTTGAAATCGAATACATCTTTATACTTACGGCTTACAATGTAGTAATGCTTATAGTTGTTCTCGATACTTTGGATGCCAATAAAATAACGTTGGAAAATTCCTGCAAACACCAGCGCGTAAAGTTTACCGGTATAGGTAAGATTTTCCTTCTTGTTGATCTGGTCCACCAATTCCTGGCTGATTACAATAATTTCTTTCTTCAAGTCCAGACCATAATCAAAGTGCTTGTCGATATTTACAAAACGATGTGAAATTTTTGAAATTGCTGTAAATACTTTGTCTGGTACTTTTTGTGAAATCTGTCGTACCCGTTCGCGAGTGATGTTGTAATGGTCCCCTATTGCCTGCAACGTACGTTTCTGCGATTTTTCGAGGAAACCGAAATTGTTATTGAAGATGTATTGCTCACGATCATTTAAAATGTATGTGATCATGGTTTGTACATAACTGAATAAGGGAAATTCCTTCGAAATAAATGCATCTTTAAATGATTCGGTAACTTTTGACGGGACTTTGAAATTTACATAACAAAAAAGCTTAAAATCCTCAAACCCAAGCAAGGGTTCGTTCATCCTCAAATCTTCGAGGGTGAGACCGGATATTCCCAGGTACTTTTTCGACAGGTTTATCAATTCCATGTCGGTTTTAAGACCACAATTCCTGATGTCGCGGAAAGTATTCTGCTCCAGGAAATAATAGAGGATTTTGAACAATGTATCCAGGGAACCTTCCATGCATACATTTTTCGTTCTTTCTGAAAGATTTTCCATTCTTTTCAGTTCCTCTATATGATAATTGATAAGTTTTGACAGAGGGGCCACGGTTTAATGGTTTTTATATGTTTAACATTAAACTACAAATTTAAGCAAAAAATTAGTGAATTTTACAGATAATACATAAAAAGTCAAAAATTATTTTCAGAAAGCTGTTTGCAAATTTCGTAACATATAATCCCATTAGCTATTGAAGCATTCAGAGATTCGGCCTGATTATCAGCATCTGAGTCTGAAAACCGGGGAATATGAAGTGGTTCGTTCACGTAAGAAATAAGTTCCTTCGATATTCCATGCGATTCGCTTCCAATCAGGATGATGCCCGGGCGGGAAAAAGTCTTTTTTGTCATATCTGGGCCTTCGAGAAGAGCTCCAAAAACAGGGATATCGGCTGGTAAGTTCTTAAAGAAATGCAGAAGGTCCATATATATAACGTTCACACGGCTGAACGATCCCATGGTAGCTTGTACAACTTTTGGGTTATACATATCAACCGAGTCGGACGAACAAATTATCCGTTTAATTCCAAACCAATCAGCAGTCCGGATCATAGTTCCCATGTTGCCAGGATCGCGGATGCCATCAAGAGCAAGTGCCATCCCGGTAAAACTGTTTGGTTCAGGTATTTCAAACGCCGGAATTTCAGCAATTGCCAGCACCTGGTTTGGTGTAACAAGATCACTAACTTTAATTAGTTCGTCTAGCGTAATTTCCTGAAATTCAATATTCTCCGACCTGAGCAATGACATATTCCTATCCAGCCATTCAGGCAGGGCATATATCTTAACAGGTACCAGTGAACCTGAAAGTAGTTCGCTGACACCCTTTTCGCCTTCGATAAGAAAGGCTTTGAACTGCTGCCGAAATTTCTTGATTTTCAGCGAGTTGATGTATTTTATCTGGTTGTGTGAAAGCATAAAAAAATCCCGGATTAAACCGGGATTAAATTAGCAAATATTTTGTTGCTGTATGATAAGATTATTCAGCGATAACTTCAAAGTTGATGATTACCTGAATATCCTTGTGCAGACGGATGCTAGCTGTATAACTTCCGGTTTCTTTGATTGAATCACCATCCACATGAATTTTCTTGCGGTCGATATCAATTTTGAATTGATCACGCAGTGCATCAGCTATCTGGATAGCGTTAACTGATCCATAAATTTTACCGGTTTCAGCTGCCTTAGCACCAATTTTCACTGTAGTGTTTTCGAGCGATTTAGCTACTAACTCAGCTTCTGAGCGGGTTTTCTGCGCTTTGAATGATTTCTGACGGAGGTCTTCGGCATTAATCTTCCTGTTTGGTTCGGTTGCCATTACAGCATGTCCCTGTGGAATGAGGTAGTTGCGGGCAAAGCCGTCTTTAACGGTTACCACATCGTGTGCGTAACCTAAATCGGTTACATCTTTTTTAAGAATAATTTCCATATCAGCCTCCTGTTATTTTAATAAGTCTGCAACGTAAGGTAATAACGACAAATGACGTGCGCGTTTAACAGCCTGTGCTACTTTGCGCTGGTACTTGGTGCTGGTACCTGTCAACCGGCGTGGTAAAATTTTACCCTGCTCATTGATAAATTTGAGCAAAAATTCAGCATCCTTATAATCAATGTATTTAATTCCGCTTTTTTTGAAACGGCAGTATTTTTTCTTTTTGACATCAACCGTGATGGGAGTCAGGTATTTAATATCCGAATTTCCTTGTGTGGCCATTTTACTGATTTTTGTGGGTTACAATTAAGCCTGTGTTTTTTCTTCAGCTTTTGCTGCTTTCCTGGCACGACGTTTTTCGCTGTATGCAACAGCATGTTTGTCGAGAACAACTGTGAGAAACCGAAGAATACGCTCATCGCGTTTCATGGCGATTTCGAGATCGTTGATCAGCTTACCTTCAGCATGAAACTCGAACTGGTGATAAAAACCGGTCGATTTCTTCTGAATTGGATAAGCCAACTTACGTAGGCCCCAATTGTCGGAGTTAATAATTGTAGCACCTTTGTCAATAAGGAACTTCTGGAACTTGCTTACCGTTTCCTTCATCTGTTCATCAGATAAAACGGGAGTCATAATGAAAACGGCTTCGTACTGTCTAATCATTTGTTTTACTTTATTTTAGTTATTGTACTGCGTGATTTTTACAAATGGAGTGCAAAGGTACAAATTCTTTTGAAGTTACAAACAAGTTGGCGCATTTATCTTAAATAAAATAAAAGATTGATAGTAGTTGTTCACTATAGAAATATTGAATTTATAGCTATGAAATAGGTAATGTCCGGTATAATAATATCTAAATGCTTGGAATCCTTGTATTAATGCCGTCCCTACAGGACTTGAATCAAGAGCGAGATTACTAATTATTCTACCAATATTTCATCCCTTCTACGGGACTGTCCCGTTAGGGACAATATATTGGTAGAGAGGAAGATAAAAATTCCAAGAAGTCCCATAGGGACGATATGGAATTTTAACCGGACAACAATGAAATGAAAACATTATTTCTAAAGCCTTGTAATCCTGCATGCAAATCCGCCTCCCGCAGCCAGTTTGAGATTAAGAATGGTCTTGTTATTAACAGTGAATGTTTTGCTGGCATAATCCCCGGCACGGCGGTCAGCATTTATTCCATCTTTGTAAATAATTATTGAATATTGTCCATCATCCAGGAAACTGAGTGGAATATCAAAACTGCGCGAAGTAAAATCTGTCATAGATCCCAAATACCAATCGTTGCCGTGTTTTCGTGCAACCGTAACATAATGACTAATGGATGCATTGATGCATTTTGTTTCGTCCCAGGTAACCGGAACTTCTGCAAGAAATGACAGGCATTCAGGTTCTTTCATGTAATTAGTGGGATTATCGCAAAGCATTTGTAGCGGACTTTCGAAAACGATATATTTCGCCAGTTCGTGGCACCTGGTGCCCATGCTCATTGGTTCGGAATAATTGATGGTAAAAGTGTTTTGGTTTTCGTTATGCATGGCTCCGGGTGTATAATCCATTGCTCCGGCAAACATCCGGGTGAAAGGGATTGTACAATCATGAACAGGAGTAATATCCTTTGACCATTTCACATTTTCGAGGCCTTTAACTCCTTCACGGGTAAGAGCATTCGGGTAAGTACGGCTAAAACCTGTTGGTTTATACGCCCCATGGAAATCAACCAGCATATGATAACTGGCGGCGGTTTTTGCAACACGTTCATAAAAATTAACCATAGCCTGGTCGTCGCGGGTAAGAAAATCAACTTTTACTCCAACACAGCCCCATTTGCTGAATTTAACAAAGGAGGATTCAAATTTTTCTTCCAGCGCCCTACCTGTGACCCACAAAATGATGCCGACATTTTTCTGCTTTGCATACGCAAATAAAGTATCCATATCCATATCAGGATTTATTTTTTCGAGGTCTTCCGGTTTCGACCAGCCTTCGTCGAAAACAACATATTCCAGTTTATTCGCTGAAGCAAAATCAATGTAGAATTTGTATGTATCCGTATTTATTCCTGATTTAAAAGGCACACCCGAAATATTCCAGTCGTTCCACCAATCCCATGCAACTTTTCCCGGCTTGATCCAGGAGGTTTCTGCAAGTTTGCAAGGACTGCCTAGCCGGTAAACAATATCATTTTCCAGTAAACGGGCTTCGTTGTCGGCTAGTCCGAAAGCACGCCAGGGGAATTCGCGGGTGCCACTGGTTCGTGCTATGTAGTTTTTGCGACTGACAATGCCATAGTCGCGATCTGTTTTTGGTTGCATCTGGTCAACCACCTTCGGGAAAGTGCCTGTGAATGAACCGTCTGCTTTGTCGCTTCCGAGTAAATACAATCCGGGATAATCCAGCAGGTCAGCTTCGGTAAAAGCAGCAATTGTGCCGTTTGCCTTCCGGAAAACTGCAGGCAGGATTCCCATCTGATTACTTTTAATAGAACCAGCTTGCCTGCAGGTATAAAACCGTTCAGAATGTGAAACAAAATTATCCTCATCGCCATAATAGACAGAATCGGCGGAAGCCATGTTCAAAATTAGCTGTTCATTTATAACAGTTATTGAATCAGGTAAACGGGTCAGAAGCCGCCACGCTATGCCATCGTTATATGCTCGAAGTTTTATCCCATATTTCCCTTTGAACCAGATTTCTTTTTCATTGTAGAGTTCAGGAATGTGGCTTCGCTTTTCAGCAACTGCAGGAATGATTTCCCTGTTTATCATACTTTGTTTTACTTTCTTTCGTACAGGATTTATAAAAGCTTCAGGATATTCGCTTATACTCATAGCAACCGGCGAAGGTGCCATAACCTGCTGGTTGTTGTAATCAACTGACAACATTAATCCTTTCGTATAATCGAGGCGGATAACAGCTTTTCCATCAGGGGATTTTACAACAAGAACTTTATTTTTAGAGGAAACAGCTAGCTCAAAGGCTAACATGATTATCGAAAGAATTAAAACTCTTTTAAGATTGTTTTGGAGAAAGAATTTCATGCTTTATTTTTTATGGTTTTAAAAATGTAAGTGAGTCAGGATTGAATCTTTGGATTATTTCAAAGGAGTAAGAGCCTTTGCAATCTGCTCACCAATGCCAATTTTATATCCTTCAGAAAAATATAACAGATTTCCATTTTTGTCGGTGATTACAATGACAGGCAGGTTAGTAGTGTTGTTCTGCTTTCGTAAATGATTGATTTCGGTTAGCAGTTTAGCTCCCTTATCGTAAGCATATTTACTTTGCAACGGAAGATTACGAAAACCGGATGGTTTAAAAGATGAGCTCACTTTTTCATTTGGGAACAGGAAAAGTATTCCACCGTCCCATTTCTCAATAATATCTTTAATTGCGGGAATGTCAGCCATAACATGTTTCGATGGTTCTTTGTCCGGATCAATCCAGATCAGAATGGCTCCTTTTTGAGAAGATAAACTTTTAAGCGAGAATACTTCGTTGGTCGCGTACCGGATAAATTTATAATCATCCGGATTGATTTTTACCCATGGTTCTTCAGGTTTAAAATCCTGGCGGATTTCCACTTTAACATCTGTTGTAACCTTTGCCGGTACTTCAAAAAAGGTGATGGAAGAAAGTACACTTCCATCGGCTTGCCTGTTCCCGGTAACCAGTAGGTATTTGCCGGCTTCTACTTCAGTTTTAGTTTCAAATTCGCTTATTTTCATTCCATAATCGAAACCAAGAGTCCGGTAAACGCCATCTTTATATCGGGCAATGGTAAAGTTAATCGCATATTTTGGATCGAATGTAGCGTCAGCATTCACAAAATGGATAAACCCTTTTTTCGTGATGTTTTCTGTAACAGGTTCAAAAGCAATATTTTCCCACTGGTTGCTAAAGAAGTATTGTGGCATATCGGTTGCAGGATTAATCCGGGCAGCTTGCCCAAAGCTGCGGCAAACGGCAACAAAGAAAATATCGCGTGAATGTTTGTCGGTTATTTTAAGTTCGTAAACTCCGCGGGGTGAAAGTGGAGCTCGCGAATGCAGGTTAGCTATATCATCAATCTTAATATTCGTCTTAATCCAGTTAACCAATACGTTTACATCTGTTTTAAACTGAAGTGCAAAATCATTTCCGAATTTTCTCTGAAGAAATCCACGCCAGGAAAGCATCATTTCATTCGAAATGCGGCCATTCATAATATACCGGGCAAAAAACTCTTTGTCAGGAATTGAGGCTGCATTGGTAAAGTTAAATGAATTTGCCAGGTGATCTCTAAGAATTTCAGCTTTGGTATCCCTGATATCTTTATCCGAAATTACCTGGAGCATGCGGATAGCCCATTCTTTTTGACCAATTGGTGTACCGGAAATAAAATCAGCAATTTCCTGCCAGTTGCCATAGCTTTTACTGAAGATTGGCAAAAGCCTTTCTGCATTTATTCCCTGCTCTGTAGCGAAAGATGAAACCCATACTGAATCCTTGAATGCAGACATGTAGAGTGTGCGGATTGAATCTTCCTGTTGCAGCCTGAATGTATTATAAACCCTGTCTTTTTGAGTTACTTTCGCAGGCAAAGGATTTTTTTCGACAGGAGGAATTAAATCAAAATTTTCGGATAGTCCCGAAGGATGTTTATCGGAAATAGCTATCATAACTGTATCCATTTTATCCACTGAAATCTTTTTATAGCCCCATTTTTCGCCCTGGTAAGCCCAAATCAGCAAGTCGCCAAGCCCGGTAGTTATTGAGCTAATCCCATTCTGATCCGTGTTGCCTTTGGCAATGGGATAAAATTCAGCATAATTATACAACTGGTATTCAACTTTGGCATTTACAACCGGCTTATTATTGGTTGAAAGTACTTTTACAAAAATGCTTTTTGCAGAAGCATAATTTTGTATTAGATTAAGTTCAGCGAAGCGTTCCTGTTCGTCAATAACAGGTTCGTTGCCGTGATAAGCTCCGTAAGCGCGGGTATGCACCAACATTGCACGGCGGGCAGGTTCAGCAAACCAGCCCATATTTAAATCGGGTTCGGGTTCACAGGCACCCATGAAATACCAAAGGCCATCGACCCAAACTTCGACCCAGGCATGATTATCGTCAGTATGTGCCCAACGTGGAGTATATACCTGCCTGGCTGGAATTCCGACAGTCCGTAATGCTGAAACTGTGAATGTTGATTCTTCGCCACAGCGTCCAAAAGATGTTTTTACCGATGCAAGCGGCGAACTTGTACGGTCATCCGAACCACGATAGGTTACTTTTTCGTGGCACCAATGGTTGACTTCCAGCGCGGCATCGTGCATATTCATTCCGGAAACCCGACTTTTGATTTCGTCGTACATCACAGGCCTGAAAAGATCAAGGTTTTCATTGTTAACCCTTGGTGGAAGAACAAAATGAAGAAAGATATCTTCGGGGATAATTTTTCCCCAAACCATTTCGGCATGGGCTTTTAATACAACTTTTATTTGCTCAAGAAAGAAATCCCCATTGTAATCAGCAAGATCGCTCAAAGGCATATATGCATACAAATACTCAAGGGCTTGCTTCTCATCAGTTGACAGGGGAGTTTTTAAAATATCGAAAAGCTGATGACTTCTTCCACTAGCCAATTGCAGCTGATTTTGAAGCATAAGCTTCATATCGGTAATGGTTTTAGTGTCATTGATCAGTTGTGCGTGAGTTGTATAACCCAAATTGATCATCAGAACTAAAAGGACAATTTTTGTGGATATTATTTTAGAAGAAAACCAATTTGTGAAACTTCTCATAAGCGGTATTTTAAGCATGCAATTTTATAAGAACAAATCTGTTGAATTTAATAATCCTCAAATCCCCAAATTTTCAAATCCCCAAATTATTTAATTATTATCTCATCCGCAAACATCCATGCCGAAGCGCCTTGTCCTTTATGCCCCGGTGGACAATTGCCGATATTTGTGGCTATAACTTTTACAAAACGGGCTTTTACCGGAGCGATATTCATTTCGAAAGTTTTTAAAATAACTCCCTCTTTCGATTGCGGTATATCATTTTTGATTATGCCAGCCGACTTGTATTCTGTAGCATTATCAGAAATAAAAAACTCAACCTGTGAAGGCATAAAAACCCATGCATTAATTTCCTGGAGGAACCCGGCACCAAAAGTGGTTAAGAATTTAGATTCACGTAAGTCGATAATTGCTTCCAGGTTAACCTTTTCAAAACCCAGCCATCCGCCGACCCTGAAATCGGGTGAACAACGAATGCCGTCAATCAGGTTATTGGCTCCTCCGCTTGAATACTGATTAGCAGGCGGATAGACAAGTTCTATGTCCTTGTCATCTGCCATTTTGACAAAACCGGCCGTTACCACCGGGCTTACACTTCCATTTTGCTGGGCATAAAACCTGAGGTTTGATGTCTGCTCAATTGTGAATGGTGCAAGGTAGGGTTGTGTTGAGATCTTTCCATCAGGATATGTCAGGCTATAAAAAATGGAAACTCCTGTTGGTCCTGTAATCGTGATTACTTTTTTATCCTTGAATGATTTTGTGGCATCCAGGATGGCGGGTGCCGGGACGATTAGATAATCAGTGATGGAAGTAGCCGGTTCTTTGCCGGGGCCAACTCCCCATTTTTTATTGGGTTTGTTGCTCATGGTGAAGGTAAGTTCGCCGCCATCCATTATATCCGAATGTTTCAGGAACGAAGCATCATAATTTTTACCATTTAGTGTTGCCGATTGAATATAAATGTTGCTTGCAGAAACAGCTTTGGCCCTGATAACGAATTTCTTACCGTTTTCCAGGTTGATGGTCACTTTGCTGAACCAGGGAGTCCCTATTACATATTCACCGGTTCCGGGAGTAACCTGGTAAAATCCCATGGCACTCATTACCGCCCAGGCCGACATTTGCCCGCAATCTTCATTTCCGGCAAGGCCGTCAGGATCAGTATGATATAAGGTAGTAAGTATCTGGTGAATAAGTTTTTGTGTTTTCCAGGGCTGGCTGGCAAACGGATAAAGATAGGCAATATGGTGGCTGGGTTCATTCCCGTGAGCATATTGCCCTATCAATCCGGTAATATCACTCTGGTCGCGGCCCGACGTTTTGGATGAAGCGCTGAAAAGTTGGTCGAGTTTTTTAGCCAGGTTTTCTTTACCTCCAAGCAGTTGTATAAATCCTGTCATATCCTGCACGGTTGAAAAACTGTATTGCCATGAATTGGCTTCGGTATAATTGAAATTTACCTCGAAAGGATCGAAAGGGCTAAACCAGCCGCCATTGGAACGGGCACGCATAAACCCGGTTGAAGCGTCAAACAGGTTTTTATAGTTTTGTCCCCGTTTGATGAAATATTTGTATTCATCATGTTTCCCAATAGATTTGGCAAACTGTGCAATGCACCAGTCATCATAAGCATATTCCAGGGTTTTCGAAACACTCTCCGATTCATCTTCAGATGAAATATACCCATTTTGATCTAAAGCTTTCAAACCAATATTCCCTTCGCGGGTCGCACTTTTGCGCATGGCCGCAAATGCTTTTTTGGTATCAAAACCATTTATTCCTTTTAAATATGCATCAACAATTACAGGAACCGAATGGTAGCCTATCATGCAGAAAGTTTCGTTAGCATCAAGTTCCCATACAGGCAATAATCCGCCCTGGTCGTATTGGGTAAGAAAAGTTTTGATATAATCGAGGGTACGTTTCTGATCGATAATAGTCATTAAAGGATGAAAAGCTCTATACGTATCCCAAAGGGAAAATACAGTGTAGTTTGTAAATGATTTGTCTTTATGAACTTTCAGGTCGCGGCCACGGTAGAAGCCATCCACATCCATATATGTATTCGGATTTACCATGGTATGATACAGAGCCGTGTAGAAGATAGTTTTCTGCTGATCCGTTCCGCCTTCGACTTCAATTTTGGAAAGTTCTTTATTCCAGGCGGCTTTGGCATCGTTACGAACCTTACTGAAATCCCAATCCGGAATTTCAGTATTCAAATTAAGGCCTGCACCCGTTTCATTCACTGCCGAGATCCCAACTTTCACATAAATTTTTTCGCCTTTGGTGGTTTTGAAATGGAAAATAGCTTTAATATTTTTCTTGTCCTCAGCCGATTTAATCCCTGGTTGGGTTTGGTTGTCAACTGCAATTTCGTACGAAGAAAATGGTTTTGAGAACTCGGCTACAAAATATACATACTGATTCTGGGACCATGAATGCGAACGGCGTAATCCTTCTATCTGCGTGTCGCTTATCACTTTAATGGATGATTCCAGCACTTCATCACGATGAAAAAGATCAACCAGAATATTGGATTCCTTGCTAGCAGGGAAAGTATAGCAATGCATTCCTGCGCGGGTGGTAGCAGTAAGTTCGGCTGTAATATTATAATCATCAAGCACTACTTTGTAATAACCGGGTTCTGAGCTTTCGCTGCCATGCTTAAAATGGGAACCATACCCGGGTTTGCCATCCGAACCATTATTCCAGCGGGTTTCACCGGTAGTTGGCATAAAAAGTATATCACACAGATCGGGAACACCTGTTCCATTGAGATGCGTATGCGAGAATCCATAAATATACTGATCGTCATAATGATAGCCACCACATCCATCCCAGCCTTCGAGCCTGGTATCCGGGCTTAATTGAACCATACCGAAAGGCATTGTGGCGCCGGGATAGGTATGCCCGTGGCCCCCGGTTCCTATAAACGTGTTGACATAATCAGCAGGCGATTTCTGTGCATGGGTCACACATGAAAAAACTCCTGACATCAACAGAAATAAGGTTGTCTTTTTCATTATATTTTTTTTTTGAAAATAAGAGTTATTTGTGGAGTCGCTTTTTAAAATCGTAAAAGTAAAAATACAATATTACCAGATTTATCTATAATTTTAATAGACAATCCGAAAATTATTGTGTCACAAAAAAATATAGGCTTGAAAATACTGGTATAGGAATTTACCCAGTTCGGTATAGGATGAACTATTTCTAAAATATTCGGTATTCCAAAAATAAGAGTCTGTTTAAATTTTCTCCATAGGAGATACATATCAATAGTATTTATCAGAACGAGACAACCTATTTCCCGAAGGGAATTAACGCCATCCTGTTAATGTCCTGACGGACAATGATTTCATATTTTCATTTTTTCTATTGATATTTTTGTCTTCACGGACAAATGATACTAATAGCTATTTTTAAACAGTCCTTAAATACTGTCTTAACTGAACTATCTATTCGAACTAAAATATGGAGGAGATTAATTTCCTCTAATAAAAAATCAATCCCCAGGTTTCAGACTCTAAAACGGAAGCCTGCCTAATTTGTCCGACAGGCCAGTCCTGGATATGACCCTTTTGGAATTTGGAATTTGTCCCGCCGTGTTGGGTTGGTATTTGGGACTTTTGAAATTAAGATTAATCTTTCACCTTGCCCAACCCCAGCATTTTAACAATATAATCGGGTAAGTGTTTTGCCGGATTGCGTTTGCGGAGGTTCAGGTACCATCCGAATTTTTTAAGGATCGGAACTTTATGCGTTTCTACAAATTCGATCAAAGTACCATCAGGATCTTCAATATAGGAGAAATGTCCTGCCGCTTCGCCCATATCAAAACTATTCCCATCATCATTGGCAAAACTATCAACGGTAAAAGGGAAACCGCGTTTTGCACATGTTGCATTCAATTTTTCCATTCCCTGTATATCGAAGCACAGATGAATAAACCCGAGGTCACCCCAGAAGCGGTCTTCATAAATTTTACGTGGTGTATGACCTTCAACTTGTACAAGCTCAATTTCGCTGTCGCCAAAAAGCTTCCCAAAGGCACCAAGCCGGGGCTTGCTGTTTTTCAGAAGCACCCTTCTGAAATCAGAATCACCACCATGCATTCCGGCAAAATCGTTAAAGTTATCTTTCAAATCATATAAAACCTTGTCGTAACCGAGAATATCAGAATATACCTGCATCGATTTTTCAATATCAGTTACCCCGATGATAACACCATAAACTGAGCCTGTGAGTTTCTTCTCCTTTGCAAACCAGTTGTGTGATTCAATAATTTGAAAAATATTATTGAAAGGATCAGTTAAAAAGAAATGCATTCTGCCGGCAGGGTCAGTAGTAAGCTGACTTACGATGAGTTTCTCTTGAGTAAAATAAGCATATGTTTTTTGAATGTCGCGCGCTTTGATTTTTGCCGCAAATATTCCCAGGTCGCCTAAAGCGGGAACAAAACCAGGTGCCTGCGGAACACGATCGGTATATTGCCAAATCTCAAAGCCGCCACCACCACTCAGGTTGAGCGCCAGTACCGCATGCCGTTTCTGCGGCACGCCACCTGTATAAGGCAACATAAGCGAAGCGGTTGCACTTTCTTCAAACACTTTGATATCCATCCCAAGGTATTTGCGGTACCATTTCCATGCTTCATTAACATTTTGTACGCCAATGCCAAGTTGCTGTATCCCGCTTACTATAATTCCTTGCATTATCTTTAATCTATTAATTAACTAATGTATTGATTTTATTTGTGCCAGGTGCCAGGGTTGCAGGTTTAAAGGTTTCTTGTTCCGGTTCCAGGTATCAATAATGAAAAATAACCGACTTCACGCATTCGGATCAATCCGCAAAGCAATCCGGTAAAAAAGCCAGGGTGCGAAACGTTTAAGATATGGCATAATTACTTCTTTTTTTCCAATAATTACCTGTTTTTTGTGCTTTTTTATTGCTTTGTCAACTTTTGCTGCGAGGTATTCAACTGATACGCCGTTTTCCTGGCCTTTGTCCATTTGACCGTGTTGACCGCCAGTAGATGTGAGTGCGCCATACGAAAAGTTGGTTTTTACTCTTCCCGGGCAAACCATCATGACATTGATTTTATCTTTATGATGTTCGAGCCTCAGCGTTTCGAAAAAACCATGTAGTGCATGCTTTGCGGCGCAATACATCGAACGTTGCGGAAAACCGAACAATCCTGAAAGACTGCTCATTACCACTATCGTTCCGCCGCCGGTTTTAATCATAAAAGGAAGCGTCATGCTGGTTAGAGTAACATGCCCCCAGAAATCCGTTTCCATGATCCGGCGCGACACGTCGGCGGGAGTATCAATAACCAGTGATCGCTGGCCAATACCTCCATTGTTGACCAGGATATCAATTTTTGAAACCAGTGATTGTACATTTATCACAGCTTCAGCGATCTCGTTTTCTTTTGTAAGATCAAAAGCAATAACTTTCACTCTGGCCCCTTTTATTTTACAGTTTTCAGCAACAGGATCTAACTTTTTAACATCACGTCCCGAAAGAATTAATGTAGTTCCTTCTGAAGCCCAATGCATTGCTAAAGCTTCACCTATACCTGATGATGCTCCTGTAATCCAGATGGTTCGGGAAGGGGAGGTGCTTTTTGTTTGGGAGTTTGGGGTTTCTGGTTTCAAGTTTCTGTTTTCAAGTTTGAGTATTTCATTTTCAACTGTTTCAAGTTTCATGTTCCACAATTTTAGGTTAATTGAACGTGAAACCAGAAACCAGAATCCAGTAACAAATTAGTTACGGTGTCTTTCCGTTCTTGCTTTTTTCAAGCGATTCTTCCCTTTTCGTGATAACACTACTGATATCATCTGTGAGCAGGAATTTGGTCAATATCTTTTTGTCTTCATCTAAAAGGTACATGATTGGCGTACTCCTGATATCATAAAGTGTATGATAGTTGCCGCTTACACTGAGATGGCCGTTCACATTAATCCACGGCATCTTGTTTTTTATGATATAGGCTTTCCAACTTACCAGCGATGTATCGGTGCTAACGCCAAATATTTCGAGGTTATATTTTGAATGGAACTCATCGTAAAATTTAAGAACTTTAGGCATTTCTGCCTGGCAATGGCCGCATGTGCTCTCCCAGAAAAACACTAAAGTATATCTGGCTTTAGTGGCCAGGAGCGAATGAGCCATGTTATTGG
Organism: Lentimicrobiaceae bacterium; assembly: GCA_041660125.1. GTDB lineage: Bacteria > Bacteroidota > Bacteroidia > Bacteroidales > UBA4417 > UBA4417. The sequence goes on along the minus strand of JBAZWY010000020.1, from coordinate 43,931 downwards.
TATCGACCAGTATGAGGTTGGGAGCTACTTTGCCCAACAACAAAGGTTCCAGGGTATTCACCCTTTTTATGATATTGTCCTTAACTTCAGGATATTGCCAGCCGACTTTCCCGGTTTCGAGGTATTTACGCACAATATACACAAATAGTGCATCGTGACCCATTACTTGTGATGATTCATATTTCAGCGACAGGTACCATGCCATATAAGTTTGCATTTCTTTATTTACAGAAGCTAAAGCCATAAGCCTGTCAATATCTTTTTCCAATGAGTCGCGGACAGGTACGACCAGTTTGTCAAGATAAAAATCCACTTTCTGCGCAAATACGGGAGTATAAATCAATCGCGCATCATTGAAGGTAAAATTATCGAAAAAATGTTCTTTATATGAAGAGTAAATGCGCGAAGAGTCAATTGTACCTTCCGGGGAAGTGATGTATGAAAGATATTCGGGTTCGTTATTTGCTTTTACAAAATTTGCCGACAGGAATTCCGGATTGGAAGAACAGAAGTTTTTGATATATGCTTTGGCATCTTTATCAATGGCTTCGATGCGGGATTTAACGATCTTAGTGGAATCGGTCCGGTTTTTGTTAGCTTTCATCCAGTTATTCAGCGGCTCAATTTCCGATTGTTTATTGCCCAGGTATTTTATGTATGTGAAAAATGCTTTGTTGTCATCTGAACCCTTTACCATCATGGTATTCACTACATTAACCGGATCACAGTCAAACTCCATCTGTTGTGTACCCGTGAGGAAAAAATCGAAATACTTGCTTTTATTCGTGCCGGCGATAATATACATCCCGTCCTTTAGTTTAGCTTTTCCTTCGAAAATATATAAGCCTTGTTTATTCCTAAACGCGGTGTCGTCGAGATATTGCTTTGTTCCGTAATAATGGGCCAGCAGTAGCGATGTATCGGCTGATCCTGTGAGTTTTACAGTGATTTTATAGCCTTTTTCAGCGGCCATTAATCCGGCGCTTAAACACAAAACTAAAAGTAAAATAAGTGTTTTTTTCATTTCATTTATCCATTTTTCTACTCACTATTTACTATTCTCTATTTTCCATAAACAACTAATATACCAACACATCTTCCTGGCTGTAAAGCCCAAGCCAATCGTTTTCAGCAATTATATCCACTTTAAGCTGCATGGGTCCTTTGTTTTCCGGAACTGCAACTTTTATATCCTGGCTCATTCTGCCCAGAATATCTGCCTGTAGTGGAGTTCTGATCTCATCCCAGTTTAAAACATTGTTATTTTCCACCCAAAAATAGGATAAAAAAACCTTATTGTTTTTGCCGGAATAAACGGGAATACTTCCTTTGTTTGTTATTGTTACCGGTATCCATACTGTATCCATTGCCCGATAAATATTTTTTGCATCAATATTTATACGCAGGTTGTTGGCAGTTAAGCTGATATTATTATTAGGGGTTGTGTCATTAATTAAGTGATATGGGCCAATATCAAGGTGGAAATATCTTTTGTTGAGCCAATTCTCGTCTTTAAGTTCCCACTTCCGGAATATAAACTGCCTGGCAGAAATTTTATTGTTATTGTTGTTAAAATAGTAATCCTCTTCCGGTACAATAGTAACTGAAATGTCATTGCCGTCAATAGCGCTCAGCAGCAAGGTTTCAATCGGGTACGACCAGTTAAATTGCGTGTATCCATGATCTGCAATATCCTCTGATACAACAAATTTACTTCCGCCTTTCTGACGGGCGGTTTCAATCAGTTGTTCCATCTGGGCAATTCGTTTCACAAATATTTCGCTACCCCAATAAATTACAGCCAACCGGTAAACAATTAATGCCGAAATAAGAAGGACTGCAACATTATGACGTCCTTGCCTGCCTTTTGAATCGTATCCGTAAATCAGCGGAATGAAAACTATCGGAACGTAAGGAAACATTACCTGTTCCAGGTATCGTGACGGTTCCAGAGTATTTGCTGTATTTACAAGAAAAGTATATGCAAGGAAAGTTCCGCTCACTAAAAACAACCTGAACCACTGTTTTCTGTTAACCAGCATGAAAATTACAATGATAAAAGCTGCCAGTATTTCAAAATAATAGCGTAACATAAATATTCCGATCGTCTCATAAAAGGCAGGGTTTAGGAATTGCAGGTATTGTCTGTTTTGAGTATAATTAAATTGCCATCCAAGTTTAGCCGACTCGTATTCACTCAGGTTAAGATACTTAAACGCCAGCGCACCAAGGAAAACCAATATTACAGGAAGATAGAACTTAAATGGCTTGGCTGTTTCTTTTCTGAAGTCATACAACAGGAGATAAACAAATAACATAAATGCCAACGGATGGCTTAAAAGGATAAAAACTTCAAGGATAAGAAGAATATAGAGGGTTTTATATCGAAAGGGCAACTTCCAGATGGCATAAAAAGTTATCAGTAACGACACCCCGTAATAAAGTTCGAACATGGGTGTGAAGAAACTGTAAATGATGCCAACGGTTTGAGCCAGGATAATCAGCAGGCCTGATCGCCTGTCGCGCAAGCCATAGTAAACAAAAAGAAAAAGTACATAGAAAAATAAAACATTGCCCAATGAATATAGCAGGAGCACATATTTAATTTGAAGCCCAAGCCAAACCCCGATGATTGGGATGATTTGCGAAAGGCCCAAAACAATGCGTTGATGTTCGATCCAGAAAGACTGTTTGTTTATAAACTGCAAAAAATAATAACCTGAATCAGTAAAAATCCGGGCTTTATACAAAAAAGCTGCCAAGGCAAAAAGTGCCAACCAGGGCAAATGAGGTACAATGCGGTTTGCCGCCATATACCGGTATTTGGGCCTGCGAAGCAACCGCCTGAGCGTTATTCGCGTAGCGGATGTTTCTATAACTTTAGCCATGATTCAGTAAACTGTATTTAAATTTTTAAGCAGGTATAAAATAAGGATTTTAATATTTTATTTGCATGCAACTTTTATTTATGCCATTTCTTTTCACCTGCTTTTATCTTGATTTTCAAATTATTTTCTTCAGGAGGAATAGGGCAGGAGTATTTATGATTGTATGCACAATACGGATTATAGGCGTTATTAAAATCGATCAGCAGCGTATCAGTTCCGGTTTCGGAAACATCTAAAAACCGTCCGCCTCCATAGGTTCCATTTTCATTGGTTTCGTCATTGAAAGGTATAAAGAGATGCTTCTCATACCCAGGCTTCTTCACCAATTCGATGTTTTGATATACGTTGAGTGAATAGTTCTTGTTTTTATGTGTGAAGGTAATAACTCCGTAAAGGGAATATTCGGGTAGCCTGCTGGTAGTGGTTTTCATCAGGAAATGGGTTGCCTGATCGAAGCGTTCAAACGCAGCCACTTTGCGGAATGATACTTTTGGCTTGTAATAATTTAATTTTTTAAATGTTGCTTTTTCATCTTCCGGTATTGGTGAATGATCTCCGGTTCGCATTTCATCATCTTTCAGCTTCCGTTCTTTCTTTATGCCGTTTAAATAGCCGGAATCGTTAAATTTCTCCTTACTCTGTGCCTGGGTATAGGTAAAAGAGATTATGATCAGAAAAACAATGAAATATTTCATGGGTGTAAGCACAAAGATGGAAACTGAAATTCAATGCGAAGATATAAAATAGCAGTGTTTCTCCAATTATTTTGGAACGGGTTGTTCAAAACATAGCTGAAATTATTTTGTTTATATATAAATTTGTAAGTGTCAACTCTTTTCAGATCAAGCAATGAATTTAAGAGATATTCGTAAAGATTACCAGTATAGTGCCATACATGGCGAAGAATTCCCGATCGAACCGGTAAACTGGTTCAGGGAGTGGCTGAATGATGCCATTGAGTCGGGTGAGCCGGAGGCAACTGCCATGATACTGTCAACGGTTTCGGCCGAATGGAGGCCTTCGGCTCGGGTAGTTTTACTAAAATCGTTTGATGAACATGGATTTGTGTTTTTCACCAATTACCTGAGCCGTAAAGGAGTGCAATTGAAAGGAAACCATTATGCAGCGCTTACTTTTTTCTGGCCACTGACCGAAAGACAGGTTCGTATCGAAGGAATAATCGGGAAGGTAGATACTGATGAATCCGACACATACTTTTATTCCCGGCCGCTCGAAAGTCGCATAAATGCTGTTATTTCGCCTCAGAGTTCACCCATTTCATCCCGCAGCAAACTGGAAGAAGAACGTGAAAAACTCCTTTTTATGGAGGATAATCAGAATATTACCCGTCCGGCTCATTGGGGCGGTTATCGATTAAAACCTGACCGCATGGAATTCTGGCAGGGCAGACCCGGCAGGCTCCATGATAGGATACAGTATTTACTGGAAGGGAATGTATGGGGTGTGAGCAGGCTGGCGCCCTGAATGTTATTTGTCCGGATTAGTCTTTTGATTCTTTAAAGAGTGATTGCGGATTTTGACGGTTATCAAAAAGGGTAACGATGTTAATTGTAGTGTCAGTATATCTAAAATAAAAAGTTGTCTGTTTTGTTACTACACATTTTCTCAATCCTTTCATCTTTTCTGATTCCGGAAAGCTTTCAGGAAGTTTTTGAATTTGTTTCAAAGATCGATCCAATTTATTGATAAAGTCACTTTTTGATTTGGATGACCATTCTTTCTCAAGGTAAACCAAGAGATTGTCCAGTTTCCTTACTGCTCTTTTTGAAAGCCGTATTTCCCTGTCCATTAGCGGTGTTTTTTTATGTATTCCTCATAGTTTAGTGTTTCTCCATTTTCTATTTCTTCATTTCCTTCGAGAATTTCATCCTTTTGGTCTTGAGTTAAACTATCCCAGAAATCACCTTTCTTTGAACCGGAGAAGATGCGTTTAATAGAAGCTAAAATGCTAGGATTATCAGTATCTAATATTAGTCGAACCAGCTCCAATTTTTCAGCTTTAATATCCATGGTTTTCTTTTTTGCAAATTTAAAGAATATCTTATATAAAGGCAATTCTCAATAAGTGTCAAGCAGCAAAAGATTGCTTTAATTATTTCTACTGGTGTTCCTTCCTCAGTAAATCATTTACCGTTTTTACCGGGTTGAAAGTGCTGATCGGAATTTCGACAAAAACAGTAAGCCAGTCGGCCATAGCGCCGTTCCATAATCCTGGAAGTTCCTGAGCTTTCATTTCTTTACCGTCTTTCGATTTGATTGAAATAAATCCGGTTGCCGGATCAACAAATTGACGCAGGTCAAAGACCTTACCTTTATAATCGCGAACTCCGCAAACCAGGTCAACAGGGTTAAAATGAGTGGATTTGCCTAGAATCTCCATTTGGTGAGGGTCATCCATATCAATCTGCGATGATTCCACGATCTGAAGCGAGATTTCTCCGTTTGGTTCCTTCACCCAAAAGGGTCCGCCTCCGGGTTCCCCTTCATTTTTAACCATTCCACAAACCTTAATCGGCCGATTGAGTTTATTGTGAAGGTATTCAATTTTATCTTCACGGGCCATATTGATGAATTCCGGATCAATAACAAATCCAAGTTTGGACTTAATAAACCTCAGAATCGTACGCATGTCTTCGTCATCTGGTTTGCCATCAAGGGTTTCGAGGTGTTCAAAAACCATATCCTGCAATTCAAACAGATAGCCACCTAATACTTTTTTATAAAGGTATGTATCTGGCTTCATGCTATCAGGCACTATATTGTCGATGTTTTTTATAAAAACAATCTCACTTTCACGATCGTTCAGGTTTTCGATTAATGCGCCATGTCCGCCTGGCCTGAACATCAGCGTGCCGTTGGCTTCACGCATGGGCTTATTATTCATATCCACCGCAATGGTATCGGTTGACGACTTTTGCAGTGAAAAGGTAAGCTCGTAAGTGACATCAAAAAGATCTTCGTATTTTTCCTTCACCTTGTTTATTTCATCGAGGAACATATCGGCATGTTCGGGCGAAACGGTAAAGTGAATAGCCGCCCGTTTTTCCTTGTCTTTGCAATAGTTTGCAGCTTCCACCATATGTTCTTCGATCGACATTCGGGCACCTTCAGGGTAGGAATGAAATACCAGCAATCCCTTAGGGAGATTGGCATAATTAAGCCCAACCGGGTTTAAAAGATAATTGATAATGATTTTATATTCCTTTTTTTCAAGCAATTCGTTGATATCGTAGTCGTCATTACTTAATACTTTTGATAATTTGTCATAAAACGCAAAATCTTTGATGCGGTCAAAAAAGTCTCTCACCAGTTTTAAATTGGGTGAATTCTGAAGCTGTTTGATATCTTCCCCGGATCCGGAGTATGATTGCATAAATTCGTACAAATGTTTAAACATGCGGCTTGCAGCACCCGAAGCCGGTACAAACTTCAGCACCTCGTACCGTTTTGAATTGGAATCGTAAGAATATGAAAGCTTTTTAGCATCACGCTGGTTAAATGCTTTTATTCCATCGCCAACAATAGCAGGCCTGTCAAGATTAATATAAGGGAATCCCCTTCTGAAATTATCTATCTGTGTTTCAACTACTTTCGGATCGCTTCCGCGCGATTGCAATTGCTTGAGGTCGTCTTTGGTAAACATAATAAGGTTTTTATGTGCAATTGTCAAAGTTACTGAATTTGGTTTTACCTGAATGAATTTTCTTTTAAAACTATTTAATTGCATATAAACCCGATCAATAGGAATCATACATTGCTAATTCTTACCAGATTAATTGCCTTGAGTCATAGAACGAACAGTGATACTGTTTTCAGATTTCAGGGTGACTTCCCAAAACTGAAATATTTATATTTTCATTGTTTATCATTTCAGAAAAATACTATCTTTGCACCCGCTTTGCCCAGGTGGTGAAATTGGTAGACACGCCAGCTTGAGGGGCTGGTGTCCTTAAGGATGTGCAAGTTCGAGTCTTGTCCTGGGCACTCATCATACAAATTGAAGATCCATCTGCCCAGATGGTGAAATTGGTAGACACGCTGGTTTCAGGGACCAGTGGCCTTACGGCTGTGCAGGTTCGAGTCCTGTTCTGGGCACTGAATATTCCCCGCAATAGCAATATTGACGGGGATTTTTTTCTGCTTTCTGTAACGCTGGTTTCAGGGACCAGGGTCCGCCTAAGGCGGATATGCAGGTTCGAGTCCTGTTCTGGGCACAAGAAATCCCGTACAACGTTATATTGGCGGGGTTTCTTATTTTTCGGATCAATTTCACGGGAACTACATACAAGCAGGATAGAGGTGAAACGCTTTCACGCAATAATAAATTTCATTGCTGAAGTGTCTTGTAAATATTGATTCAGAGCTTCTTCAGCTTTTTGCCGGCCATGCTCAAGTCTGCGGTTTATCAGAATATCGTTGGCTAGTAAAGTGTCGCCCAACACATTGCCACTTGGCTGGATAATAATGGCATTAAAAGGTTTGAGGATTTTTCCCCGCGTCTTTCCGAAATAATCATAATCATAAATATCCTCATCCGGGAGTTTAGCTTTTATCTGATTAAGGATAAAATTCTTATCAATAAACTCCTCCAGGTCGTTATTGAATATTTCGGTTATAGCAATGTCATCCAGGGACCGTAAGGCAATCTGGGCAATATTTTTGTGTTCGTAATTATCGGGGAAAATTTCTCCGGAACTGCAGTTGATGATTATAATGGTGTACTCTCCCTCTGAAGTGTCTTTTTTTATTTCCTGAATTACATCACCCAGGGGAGAAACGTTTCGGATTCCGCCATCAACCGAATATTCTTGCTGTCCGTCTGCTGTATTAATCTGGTCCACAGGATTCCAGATAATCGGCATGGTAGTGGAAGCTAAAATGCCGTTTGCAAAATCCAGATCGGTTACGAAGTCGGTGTGTTTGGTGGAATAATATTGTCCGTCGTTTAATGAAACATACCCGCATTTGTAAATGCAGTTCTTTATGTCAGCTTTTTTTGCATAATCAATCAGTTTGGCTTTAAGCGGCGAATTATCTGCTATCGATCTGAAATTTAAAAAGTCTTCTTTGAATGCAGATACAAAGGCATCCCTGTTAAAAATAAACCTCCAGAATAGGTTCTTTGTGGTTTTTGGAAAATGATTTTTAACGGTATCCCAACTTAAACTCATTTTAATTTCCGGATTTGGATTGCCTGTTTCGGTCTTTGTGTCAATAATGTCCGATTTGAAAATTTCTCCAACACCTTTTTTGGCAACATCATCCCAAAAATTTTCAAGTACGTCAAACTTATCCGACGCCACCAGAAGACCGTTCAATGATCCTACCGAAACGCCTGCCACAATATCGAATTTCATCGTGTTATTGGACGGATCAAATTTCCCCCAATTTTCCTTCAGATACTTTAATGCACCTACCTGGAAGGCTCCTTTGAAACCCCCGCCGCTGAGAACTAACGCTACTTTTTTCATGATTTAAACAATTATGTTTTTAAATGAAAGCAATGGCACAAGAACATTTACTGCTATCTTATAATAAAGTTTAGAGTTTTCGGCATAAGCGTTCTTTAAATGGGTGTATAAAACGTAGAAAGAGTTGATTTTAAGGCTACTAAATATACAAAATAATCTGATAAATTGTGTATGGGTCAGATGAATTATTTTGCAGTATAAAGAGTGGGGGATGAGTTTTGTATGATACCCTGAGAGTTGTTGATTGGAAACAAAGAGGACAAATCGCATGTTTAAAAAATATAATCAGGGAAAAATCAACATCAAATATGTCAGTATTTGAGTCAAGTAAATTCAGCAAAAGGATGGTTGATTTATTTTCCGGTTCGAGGGAAAATAATCAGAATAAAGCTACCTGTAATAAAATACAGAAATACTGATTTCGATAATGTATCTGTACATTATTTCCTTGCAAATCAGATATTTATTTTGTAATTTTAAGGACGTTTACTTAACAGTTTGGAGGTAAATATGAAAAAACAACTTGATGTCTTAATGGCGAAGTTACCGAAAAAAGTATTCCTCGTTATGGCAGTATTGATTACACTTTGTATTGCAATCGACAGTGCCTTTCATGCTTCGCATGTGATGGTTTTTTTCTCACTGGTTATCCTTTCGGTGCTGTTCTTTTCGATGTACATCGAATCGGAGCATCATAAGCTAGCTGTCAGCATCATCTGCCTGTTACTGGGAAGCATTTACCTGGCTTTTTACCCGGTAGATTTCACCTGGTGGCGGTTTTCTTTCTATTCAGTTACACTGTATCTATCTGGGTTGCTTTTCCTGGCAAGCTGGCTGGCAACCAGGCATGTTCATCATAAGCACGGCAACATACATCATCATCCTGATCAGGCCTGATGAAAAGTCTTGTTTTGTATGCAGAAGGAAAACCACCAGCAAAAACATAACTCATCCTTTCACCTAACCGACTGATACCCGCCGGGTATTCCATTTTTCGAAAGTACTATCTGCCAAAGCTGGTACCTTTTTCTTGACCGGAACGATCCGGCGGATGAAAGCAGGAAGTATTTCCACATCCTGAAAAAGCGTTCAGAATATTGATCTTTAATTTTGTCCCAGTTACTTATAAAGTTGGCATACCAAGCCATAAGTGTTTTATCGTAATCCGACCCGAAGTTGTGCCAGTCCTCCATTATGAAAAGTTTCTCTGTTGCTTTGCCAACCTGGGCTATAGAAGGAATCATACCATTCGGGAATATGTATTTGTGGGTCCATAAATCGATTGCTTTTTCGGATTTGATATTTCCGATGGTATGAAGAAGAAATAATCCTTCGTCGTTAAGGCATTTATTCGCAACATTAAAAAACTCGCGATAATTTTTATAGCCAACATGCTCGAACATTCCAACGCTGACAATCCTGTCGAATTTTTCATTCAGATCGCGGTAATCCATCAACCGGGTTTCAACCGGAAGACCTTTGCATAGTCCTTTCCCTAACTCAACCTGCTCTTTTGAAACTGTAATTCCAACAACTTCAACCTGGTATTTTTCGGCGGCATATTTCCCGAAAGCGCTCCAGCCACAACCGATATCGAGTACATGCATGCCTGGCTTCAGGCCTATTTTACGACATATCAAGTCGAGTTTGTTCACCTGTGCTTTTTCAAGGTTGTCGGCATCTTTCCAATACGCACAGCTGTAATTCATACGGCTATCAAGCATGTTCTGAAAAAGTTCATTCCCCAGGTCATAATGCTTTTCACCAACAATGAATGCCCTTCGTTTCGTTTGCAGATTGATAATCTCCAAAGCGAAAAGTTTAGCAAGAACCGCAACCTTTCGTCGTATCTTCTCATCAAGTTGAGCCATTAAAATTTTGTAAACCAATTCATCTATTTTTGCTGCATCCCACCATCCGTCAATATAGGATTCGCCTAATCCTAATTCACCTTCGGTTAATGCCCTGCTGTAAAATTCGTCGTTGTAAATTTGAATATCCCAAGGGTTACTTCCATTAATCTCTACACCGGCCATTCCCAGGATCTCAGCGGCCAGGTTTTTATACTTGTTTTTCATACCACTTCAGTTTATAGTAAAAACTTCAATAAAAGAAGCTGATTACCTTATCTAAAGGTACGAAGAAAAACTAATTTTGGATGAGTTTTACCGGGAAATTATTTACGGTAACAGTGCAGGTAAATAATTTATAATAGAGAATATATCAACAGGGTGTCAGGCACGATAAGAATGAAGTAATGTGATTAACTATAGGGAAACCTGAGGTCGGGAAATGTAATTGTTAATTGGGGAGGGCTAAACCCTGATAAATTCCTGGCTAACAGATCAGCCACAAAAAAATGAATCCCGTTGCAGAATAATGAAAAAATATTATATATGAATTGCTGAACTTTCAATTTATGATAAATCAAACTATTCCGGTTCAACGAATAAGTGCCAGTCCGGTTGAAAGGCTATTATGCTTCGTTACTTGAGCACTTTAATCTGTTTACCAGCTCCATCTGAGCTTTCCTGTCCATGATAGCCATGGTGCGGATGATCCGGTTCCGGTGAATTATTTTTTTTAATTCCTGGTAGTCACCGGCAAACCGTGTGAACTGCATCATTATTTCAAAAGATTCTGCTTCAGCCTTGTCGCGGACAGATTGTATAAGCTGTGTATTCCGCCGAAGCAAATAGTCAAATAGCCCCAGATCCACAATATCTTCAACCTGTTTTCGCAATTCTGAATTTTCTCGTATCGCCTTTTGAAATGACGAAAATGAAAACCTGAAATTCTTCTTTACTGAAGCAGACTTTTCTAAAGTTAAGTCCTCAATGTGATATTTGCTGGTATCCATGGTAATAACTACATTGTTAACAAATGTTAATGGATATAGGAGTGAAAAGTAATAGGGATTTATCCTGTTTTTTATAGGATCTTGGCCATTTAAATTTTGATAAAAAGAAAACAAAGGTTTTACATGAATATTTTTCAAAATTGGCTCGTTCCCTTATTGTTTTAGGTGTAAATTTATAATGTTTTATATACAGGTTACAGATATTGTTTTCCATCCCGCGGATTTTGCTTTTAGTATTTCGTGGAAAAAACCAGCTAATACATACATAATGACAACTGACAGGAAATGGTGGAAAGAAGCGGTGGTTTACCAGATTTATCCGCGAAGTTTCAAGGATAGCAATGGGGATGGTATAGGCGATTTGAAAGGTGTCATTTCAAAACTCGATTATATTAAAAGCCTGGGTATTGATGTAGTGTGGCTCAACCCGATATATGCTTCTCCCAACGATGATAATGGCTATGATATCAACGATTACCAGGATATTATGAAGGAATTCGGTACCATGGCCGATTTTGATGCAATGCTGAATGGAATGCACGAAAGGGGAATAAAACTGGTGCTCGATTTGGTTGTAAACCATAGCAGCGACGAACATGAGTGGTTCAAACAATCGCGTAGTTCGCGATCAAATCCTTACCGGAATTATTATCATTGGTGGCCTGCTGAAAAAGGAAAACCCTCAAAACGCTATAGCTTTTTTGATGTAAACAACAATGCCTGGAAATACGACCCACATACTAAATCGTACTACCTGCATTATTTTTCGGTAAAGCAGCCCGATCTGAACTGGGAAAATAAGGCCGTCCGTGATGAAATTTATAAAATGATGCGTTACTGGTTCGATAAAGGAATTGATGGTTTCCGCATGGATGTTATCCCTTTCATTTCGAAAGACGTTACTTTTCCTGAACTGCCTGCCAAATATAAAGGTGATTTTATAACTTATTATGCCAATGGCCCTTATCTTCATAAGTATCTGAAAGAAATGAACCAGGAAGTGCTCAGTCATTACAAGGTGATGTCGGTAGCCGAAGGTGCAGGCGTTTCCATATCATCAGCAATGGATTTTGTGGACCCTCACCGCAAGGAATTAAATATGCTGTATCATTTCGAGGGCGCTTCGCTTGGTTATAAGCCTGGTAAAAACAAAGTCCCTGATCCCAGGGGATACAGCTTGGTTGATTTTAAAACAATTTACTCAGGCTGGGACAGTGTTTTTGCAGACAAAGGTTGGGGGACAATTTACTTAGGCAACCACGATCAGCCCCGGATGGTTTCGCGGTGGGGGAACGACAGTCCCGAATTCAGGGAAATTTCGTCAAAAATGCTTTCGACTTTCATTTTGACAATGCGGGCTACTCCTTATTATTATTTTGGCGATGAGTTGGGAATGTCGAATATCAAATTTGATACAATTGAAGATTACCGGGATATTGAATCGATCAACATGTACAAACAGGTTGAGAGTAAGAATGGTGACCTGGTCAAATTTTTAGAAGATCAGAAAATTTCAGCCAGGGATAATGGCCGTACTCCTTTTCAATGGGACAATTCAGCTAATGCTGGTTTTACCACCGGTAATCCATGGATAAAAGTGAACCCAAATTATACGACCGTGAACGTAGCTACTCAAGAGCGCGATCCCAATTCAGTGTTGAACTATTTCCGTAAACTGGTCAGATTCAGGAAAAACGAACTTGCCCTGGTTTATGGCAAATATACTTTACTGGATAAAGACAATCCTGATATATATGCATATTCACGTGAGCTTGAAGGGAAAAACCTGGTTGTTTTGCTGAATTTCAAAGCTAAAGAATCAACAGTTTCAATTACTCACCTCAACTTGAGTAAAGCGGAACTGCTTTTGGATAATTACAGTACTGAAAGTAAAATGCCGTTGACTTTGCGTCCGTATGAAGCAAAGATTTATAAGATAAAATAATACGGGTTTTACACGCGGACGGGGCTTAAAAACTTGCCGGTATTCAATCTATTTTTTCAGTGCTCATATCCTTTGCAGAAACATAAAAATTATGATCTATATCAACAGTTGAATTCTTTTTAATTTTCATCTGTTTCCATTCTGCGGTAGGATTTACCGGTTTTACAACGTTATTGATTAAAATCTTTATGGGCATATTGAAACCATCCACACAATTACTCCAGCGATATTTCAGCAGGTTCTTGTCCAGTTTGTATTGAAACTCAGGGATTCGCGTGTCACGCAGATACTGGTTAAAGAAAGGTGCTAAATCCATACCCGTGAAGCCGCTCATATATTTTTCGACCTGATCAGTGGTTACAGTCTGATGATAAAATGTTGAACTGAGACCCCGGAGCATCTCTCTGAATTTTTCGTCGTTATCAACCATCTGGCGGAGTGTATGAAGCATATTTGCGCCTTTGTAATACATATCGTGAGAGCCTTCGGTATTTACATTGTAAGGCCCGATTATAGGACGGTCGTTCCGGATCTTTGAACGCGTTCCGATTACATATTCGCTGCATGCTTTTTTGCCGAAATGATAATTAAGGAAAAGACTTTCGGAATAAGCTCCGAAAGCTTCATGGACCCACATATCTGCAATATCCTTGGTTGTGATACTGTTTCCGAACCATTCATGAGCTGATTCGTGAACGATAATAAAATCAAATTTCATTCCCCATCCGGTATTGCTTTCGTCTGTTTGCTTATAACCGTTTTTGTAATCATTTCCATAGGTAACTGAGCTCTGGTGCTCCATCCCGGGGTATGGAACTTCAACCAGTTTATAGCTGTCTTCATAAAAAGGATATGGACCAAACCAGTATTCCAACGCCTCAAGCATCCTTTTTACTTCCCTGAACTGAAGTTTTGCTTTATCCAGGTTATAGTTCATCACGTAATAATCGCAATCCAGTATCCCTTTTTCACCTTTGTATATTTCACCAAAGTGAACATAATAGCCAATATTGAGATTAACATCATAGTTATTTATTGGGCTTGAAACAAACCAGTTGAAGGTTTTGGTATGATCAGCATTTGTGTTCACGTTCCGCAATCTTCCGTTTGAAACATCAAAGAGGTTATCGGGAACGGTTACGGTAATAAGTACGCTGTCAGGTTCATCGTACTGGTGATCCTTGCACGGCCACCACAAACTTGCGCCATCGCCCTGGCAAGTTGTTACAATAAGAGGGTTGTTATTGGCATCGCGTTTCCACGAAAACCCGCCACTCCAGGGTGGGCGTACGCTTACTTTGGGCTTGCCTTCAAAATCAATGTTTAATTCATTAAAGTCTCCTGCTTTTTGAGGTTTAACTAAATCAATAAAATAAGCATTGCCATCGCGGTTGAAAGCCAGTGATTTACCATCTTGCGAAACTTTTAGTATTCGCATCGGTTCCTGCAGATCAATTTGCATACGCTGAAACGGTGACAGTACCTTGTACCTGATGGTGTTCTGTCCATTTAAAGAACTATCCGAAGGATTAACGTTTACTGAAAGATGATAATAGGATAAATCCCACCAGGCACGATCTTTTGTAACTGATCCTCTTAATGTATCCTGGTGTGTGAACCTTTCATTTTGCCCATAAATACCTGATGTTGCTGATGTGAACAAACAAATCAGAATTATTTGAATTATTTTTTTCATTTTTTAAACAATAACTTAAACAATAACTTTCATTTTTTACTTGCAACAGTTCACCCGAAATCCGAAACCAGTAACCAAAAACCCGATATCCGAAACCAGTAACCAAAAATCAGAAATTTGAAACCCGAAACCCGAAACCTGAAACCCGTAACCAGCAACCAGCAACCAGCAACCAGTAACCAGTAATCAGCAACCAGCAACCAGTAACCAGTAACCACTTATCCGCCCACGCTAGCCACAATCCCGAACTCCCCAAACTTTGCAATTGCATTATCCAGCGTTTCTTTACCAGGCTCCTTTAACTTTTCAAAATCATCCGGTTTGCCAAGTTTCATGTATTTGTTTTGCGCAATGTTATGATAGGGCAGGAGGTGTACAACTTTTTTGTCACCTGCTAATTCTGAAATAAACTTTGCACTTTGATGTATATTTTTATCGGTATCGTTTACACCTCCTATTAAGGGGATCCTGATAATGATATGAGCACCTGCTTCGGCAATAGCTTTAAGGTTGTGAAGAATCAGCTTATTACCCGCATGTATCCAATTATGGTGTAAACCCGGATCCATCATCTTTAAGTCATAAAGGAACAGGTCGGTTCTTTTGGCAACCTCAAGAATAGTTTCGGTACGAACATTCCCGGCTGTATCCACAGCAGTGTGAATGCCTCTTTTTTGACATTCATCGAGTATTTCAATTAACATCTTTGGATGGACAAGCGGCTCACCACCCGAAAAGGTTACTCCGCCACCCGACTGGTCAAAAAATATCCTCTCCTTCTCAATAATCTCCATAATTTCGGAAACCGACATCACTTTTCCTGACATTTCAATGGCTTTGGACGGGCACACTTCAGCACATTTTCCGCATAGTTTGCAGAGATCGGGATCGGTAATTATACCTTCAGCAGTAAGTGTAATTGCATTCTCAGGGCAAGCGTCAACGCACGTGCCGCATTTAATGCATTTAGCGGGGGCATACATTTTCTCAACTCCTGCCGAAATACTCTCGGGATTATGGCACCAGGCACAATGCAGGTTGCATCCCTTGAAAAAGATAACTACACGAATACCCGGTCCATCGTTTATGGCATAGCGTTTTATATCAAAAATCAGGCTTTCGGACATTTACTGTATAATTTAAAAATGAGAATGAGGAATTAAAGTGCTTAGTGCTTTGTGCTTTGTGATTAGTGCTTGGTGTAGAACGGCTACTATGCACTACGCACCAGGCACATAGCACTTTTAAAACGAATCATTCTCTGTCCGTTCGATGATATCCTGCTGCAGGTCAGCGTTCATATCATTGAAATAATCGCTGTATCCGGCCATGCGAACCATCAAATCTTTGTAATCCTCCGGGCAGGTCTGTGCTGCCAGCAGCGTAGCCGTATCTACAACATTAAACTGTATATGATGACCACCGAGCGTGAAGTAACTCCTTATCAGATGACCTAATTTCCTGATATCTTCTTCTTTGCGCATCAGGCTTGGCAAAAACCGCTGGTTCAGAAGCGTTCCGCCCGATTTCACCTGGTCAATCCTGGTTAATGATTTCACAACTGCCGAAGGCCCGTGCGTATCTGCACCATGTGAAGGCGATGTGCCATCCGAAATTGATTTTCCGGCGAGCCTGCCATTCGGGGTTGCACCCATTACTTTGCCGAAATATACATGGCAGGTAGTGGAAAGCATATTCAGATGGTATTTACCGCCTGGCTTGATATTGGGTTTGCCATCAATAGTTTCTAAAAGATCGTCATAAACTTTAACGGCAATTGTATCGGCATAATCATCATCATTTCCAAAAAATGGCGTCCGGTTCATGATAGTCTGACGTAGTAATTCTTCACCTTCAAAATTTTTCTTCACCGCATTTAAAACCCTGCCGATGCTGAATGTTTTATCTTCGTAAACATGTTTTTTCAATGCTGCCAGGCTATCGGTAATGGTTCCCAGGCCACAACACTGAATATAGCTGGTATTATATCTTGGACCGCCATCATAATAATCTTTCCCTTTGCTGATGCAATCTTCAATAACCACCGAGAGGAATGGAGCCGGAGCATATTTGGCAAACATACTGTCGATATAGTTGCTCACCCTCATTTTCTGATCCACAATAAACCGGAGCTGCTTCAGGAAAGCGGTGTAGAGTTCTTCATAAGATATGAAATTGCGGGGATCTCCGGTTTGTATCCCGACCATTTTCCCAGTTACAGGGTTAATTCCGTTGTTAAGTGTAACTTCCAGTATTTTCGGCACATTCAGGTAACCAGTAAGCAGGTAAGCTTCTTTGCCAAAGGCACCCACTTCGATACACCCGCTGCAACCTCCTTCGCGTGAATCCTGCAGCGATTTCCCCTGGCGCAGTAATTCCTGGATGTAAATATCCGGGTTAAAAACCGATGGATAACCATGTCCCTGCCTGATAACATGTGCCGCTGCGTGAAGGAATTTATCAGGTGTTTTTGCGCTGATGTGTACCGAATTGCCCGGTTGTAAAACATGAAGTTCTTCAATTACCTCGAGCATGATGTATGAAACTTCGCTTGTTCCATCGGTGCCATCGCCTTTTACTCCGCCAATGTTGATGTTTGTAAAATCATTGTAGGTGCCGCTTTCAAGAGCGGTAATACCAACCTTGGGCGGAGCAGGATGATTGTTCACCTTGATCCAGAAACAGGATATCAGTTCTTTGGCTTCATCGCGGGTAAGCGTGCCTTCAGTAATTCCCCTGTAATAAAACGAGGCAAGATGCTGGTCGAAATGCCCAGGGTTCATGGCATCCCAGCCATTAAGTTCAGTGATGGTGCCCAGGTGCACAAACCAATACATTTGTATGGCTTCCCAAAGATTTCGCGGAGCATGTGCAGGCACCCAACGGCAGACTTCGGCTATCTTTTTCAGTTCAGCTATTCTTTTCGGATCCCTTTCATCTGACGCGAGCCTTTCGGCTAATTCAGCATGGCGTTCGGCAAAAACGATAACCGCATCGCACGAAATATCCATGGCTTTCCATTGCTCCGCTTTATCGGTGGCTTCAGGGTCGTTTAAATAATCCAATGCATCCAGGTTCGCTTTAATTTCCTTTTTGAAATCCAGCATCCCTTTACGATAAATTTTTCCGTCTAGTGAAGTGTGTCCCGGCGCACGCTGCTCCATAAACTCGGTAAATAATCCGGCTTCGTAGGCAGCCCGCCATTCGTCGGGAACATGGCTAAAGATTCGTTCACGCTGGGTTTTGCCTTGCCAGTAAGGAATTACTTCTTTTTCATACAGGTCAATATCTTCCGGGCTGATGGTATAACGCTGCATGTCGCGCGTGTTCAGCACATGAAAGTCTTCGACACTATGACAGGTTAATTCGGGGAATGTAGGTACGCATTTTGGTTTTGGCCCGCGCTCTCCGACAATAAGTTCACCTTCGCCTAAATAGATAGTTTTCTTTTGACAATGATCCAGAAAGTTCAGCGCTCTTAATACCGGGATTGAATATTTTCCAAAGTTCTCTTTGTAAAAAGCAGTTTCGTGCAGGGCTCGTTCAATGGATAGAGAAGGTTCAGTTTCGAAACTCAGTTTGCGGAGTTTCTGCACCCGCTCATTCATCCCGGGTCCGATCCTGTTGTTCTTTGGTTCATAAAAATTTCCTTCGGAGGTTGCAGCCCTTTCAGGAGCTGAAGTATGGGTTTTTATTTTTTCAAACATGGGATGCTTTTTAGGAAATCTTGTATAGAAATACGATTGCAGATAGGATGAAATGTCCGTAGCAGAAATACGAAACAGTGATCACTTGAGAAAGTAATAAAAAGAGGAGGGAAAACTTAATTATAAAACATCAGGCACTCGAACAAGCGTCTGTAGTTTTTTAACAGGGTCGGAAAATAAAGTGTCGTTTCCATCAATTCCACTGTGCTTTAGGCAAAACCTGCCGGATAATAAGTTGAAGTTTGTAGAAACAAAATTACATAAAATTGAGAAACTCCACTATGTGATGATGTTATTTATACTTTTTCTAAATGTCTTATCCTGAAACCCGAAACCTTTGACTTTGAACCAGTGACTTTTTGAGTAAAATGAAAATCAAATTCTCTATAATTATCCTTTTGCCCATTCGGCCTCAACATCAGCAATGCTTTTCGGTTTTGGCTTGCCTAATAACTCGCATCCGGTTTCAGTGATCAGGAAATCTTCCTCATTCCTGAGGCCTCCAAATGTTCTGTATTCCTCAACTTTATCATAATTAATATAGTCGCTGTTATGATTATCAGCTTTCCATTGGTCAATAAGTTCGGGGATAAAGTAAATCCCGGGCTCAATTGTAAGTACAAATCCGGGTTCAAGTTTACGGCCCAGGCGAAGTGACTTAAGTCCAAATTGCGTGCTCTTTGGCTCCCCGCCATATCCAACATACACTTCACCCAGGTCTTCCATATCATGTACATCCAGTCCCATCATATGTCCCAGCCCGCATGGAAAGAACAACGCATGTGCCCCGTGAACCAGAGCATCATCTATATTTCCTTTCATGAGCCCAATATCTTTCAGTCCACGAATAATAGCTTTTGCCGACTCAAAATAAACCTCTTTAAAAGGAATGTCGGGTTTCAATAAACTTATCGCCGTATTATGGCTGTCGAGACAGATAGTATAAATATCTTTTTGTTTTGCAGTGAATTTCCCGTTCACCGGGGTTGTACTTGATAGATCGCCTGCATAACCCATGGCTGTTTCGGCTCCGGCATCAAGCAGAAACAAGTCGCCTTCCTTTAAAATATTACCATGATAATGATTATGAAGCGTTTGCCCGTTGATAGTTGCAATAACAGGGAAGGCAATCTGTCCACCGGATGCCAGCGCAACTTCATGAACAGCGGCTGCAATCCGGGCTTCCGAAACTCCTGGTTTTGCCATCCGCATCGAAAGGGTGTGCATATCAACGCTGACATTACAAGCATTCTGAATCTCTGAAACTTCTGCAGCCGATTTATAATTCCGCTGGTTAACAACTCCTGAAATCAATTCAACTGAAGCCCTGGCTTTAGATTCATTTGGATTTATACCCAACCATTCAAAGAGTTTAATTTTATTTTCAGGGCGGTAAGGTGGCAGAAAATGTATTTTCCTTGCTTTAGCCTTTGCTTCTTCCAATAGAACCACCAATGAAGAAATATCCCCGGTTTTTGTAATACCAACTTGTAAAGATTGTTTTGCAATTGTAGGTTGCGGTCCCATCCAAACAAAATCTTCGACAGTAAGGTCGTTGCCAAAAACCATATTTTCGCCTGAATCACAATCAAGTATGCCAGCAAGGGAAGGGTGGTTCAACCCAAAGAAATATAGAAAGCTGCTGTCCTGTCTGAAATGGTAACCGTTGTCAGCATAATTCATCGGACTTTCATCATTGCCTAAAAACAAGATTAATCCTGATCCTATAGATTTTATAAGTTTTTCGCGTCGCTGAATGTAAATTTCTTTTGAAAACATAAAAATCGGTTTATTTGAGCGTTAAGTTTTGATTGGATGCCGGCAGATAAATGTTTCAGATTATTGCGTTGAAAGGTGAATCACTCTATGTACTAAGCAAATATAAATTAAAAAGTTCAAAGTTATTGAATTGGTAATCAAGTATGGCTTAAATTGCTTTTAATTAAAGCTACGCGATAGAATTACCGGCAGTGTAATTATCTTTTACTTCCCCAGACCTGCACAATTACTATCCCGGCCAACATCAGCAGGCAACCCACGAGGCTTCTCAAACTCAGCATTTCATGAAGGAGAAGCCAGCCTCCGATTACAGCAAAAACAGTTTCGAAACTCAAAATAATGGAAGCATAAGCCGGATGAACATGTTGCTGAGCCACTACCTGAAGAGTGTAAGCAATCCCCACAGACATTAATCCACCGTACAGCAATGGCCATATTGCCTGAAAGATGGTTTCAAGCGAGATTATTTCAATAGTAAAAGCTGTTGCCAGACTCAGTATTCCGCAAATAGCAAACTGAAATGCTGAAAGGGGCAGGGCTGAATGTGTTTCGACCAGTTTATTAATGAGTTGCACATGTATAGCCCAGAATAGTGCACTAAGTAAAATTAGCAAATCTCCTTTTTGCAGTTCAAACGGCCCATTAATAGTAAGCATATATAGCCCGGCAAGTGCTAAAATAGCACCCATCCAAAGTAGCTTTGTTATGTGCTGACCAATAAAAACACCGATCAACGGAACAAGTACCACATAAAAACCTGTAATAAATCCAGCCTTTCCAGCCGTAGTATAAACCATGCCTGCCTGTTGTAATGAGGCTGCTATAAAAAGTACCAGGCCTGCCAGTAAACCTCCTTTAAGAATATTTTTCTGCTTTACGGATGGGCCTTTCTGTTTGTATTTCATCCAGAGCAACAAAGGAAGCAATGAAATACTTCCCAACAAAAACCGGATACCGTTAAACGTAAATGGTCCGATAAATTCCATACCTGCACGTTGTGCCACAAAAGCAAAGCCCCAAATGGCTGCAGTAACCCACAGCATAAGGATAGCCTTCCGATTGTAAACACCTTTATACATATTGAAATTTATTACACGCAAATGTACTGAAATTGAAAGCTACAAATCCAAATTCCAATTCCTGTCAGGATATAATCCCATATACCAAATTGCAAACAACAATCGAATGAACACAAAAATAGACAGTAAGGGCTAATCCACAAGTCCCCTCTCTTTTTCCGGGAGAGGGAATTTAGGGGTGAAGTGCCAAATAGCTTGTTAAATCTTGTCCACAAGTCCCCTCTCCATTTTCCGGAGAGGGGATGTAGGGGTGAGGTATAATAACTTCTAATTATCCCAATTACTAATTTCATTCAAATTTCCTAACTTTGAACCATAAAACCATTTCATTATGCAACTATTACTTTTAAGCAATTCAACCAATTCAGGTGAAGAATATTTGGGCTGGCCCCGCGAAATCATCAGGCAGTTTATTGAAAAAAACAAAATTCAATCATGTGTTTTTGTGCCTTATGCCGGCGTAACCGTAACCTGGGACGATTATGTTACGCGTGTTAGGGCTGTTTTCAGTGTATGGGGCTGCAAACTTGAATCAATTCACATTATGCCAGATCCCGTGTTAGCTATAAATAACGCAAAATGCATCGTAGTAGGAGGGGGAAATACGTTCCGCCTGGTACAGGTTATGCATGAAAGTGGTATTATGTCTGCAGTCAGGGAGAAAGCCCTTGCCGGAACGCCATTTATCGGTTGGAGTGCCGGTTCGAATGTGGCTTGCCCTACATTGTGTACCACCAACGATATGCCGATTATTCAGCCTTCGTCCTTTAACACTTTAAACCTGGTACCATTCCAGATCAATCCACATTACCTGGATGCCAATCCCGAAGGACATGGCGGTGAAACCCGCGAACAACGGATCAATGAGTATCAGGCCCTGAATACGGAAGTGGTCGTAGTTGGTTTGCGTGAAGCCACAGCATTGCTGGTTGATGAAAATAAAATAGATTTGCTCGGAAACAGGCCGATGCGATTATTCCAGGCTGGTAAAGAACCAGTCGAATTTCAGCCTGGAGACGATATTAACTTCCTTTTGCAAGTTTAAGTCCGTCTTGCCTGAAGGAGAGAATATTTTTTTGCTTCATTTTCTGGCATATTAAGCCGGGAAATTAGTATTTTGCTTTCAGTGGGAATCATACAGGAATATAATTTTGTTGGTAATTGCAACATCTTCTTTAACCTGTATTATTCGTGCAGAAGATAAAAGATAAAAGTAAAAAGATAAAAGTAAAAAGATAAAAGTCAGGCAGTTGCAAATCATTTTCATAATTTATTTTGTAAAGATGATTTTTAAGATTGCCTTCATAATGTTTTGATCCTTTTGCCTTTATCCTTTTATCTTTTGTCTTTTTTGAAGTTTATGAATTAAGAATTAATCAAGTTAAATTGAGATGGTCTCAAACTTAGGAAAATAAATTCAGAAGCTAATATCATTTTGCTAAGGCTATTTGTGTAAGGTTATTTTGCTAAACAGTGATTTTGACATTATAGTTTCCTGCTTTCTTTTTATCTTTGCGCCATGCATGAAACAATTCTGATCATCGATTTCGGTTCACAATATACTCAACTCATAGCCAGGCGAATACGCGAACTCAATGTGTATTGCGAAATACATCCGTTTAATCATATTCCCGAAATGGGTGATCATGTCAAAGGTGTTATCCTTTCCGGAAGCCCGTTTTCGGTTCGTGATGTAAATGCCCCGGCACCCGATCTGACTACCATCAGGGGGCGTTTTCCATTGCTTGGGATTTGCTATGGAGCACAGTATTTATCAATAACCGATGGTGGTGTTGTAGCTGCTTCCGAAAACAGGGAATACGGACGCGCTAACCTTTCATTTATCGATCATCAGAATGAACTCGTCCGTGGTATGACAGATGGAGGTCAGGTATGGATGAGCCATGGTGACACCATTCTCGAAATTCCTGAGAGTTTTCAGATAGTTGCAAGCACGCCCGATGTGAAAGTTGCAGGTTTTAGTATTGAAGGAGAGCAAACCTATGGGATTCAATTCCATCCCGAAGTGTATCACAGTGTTGACGGTACAGTGCTGCTGCGAAATTTTATCGTGGACATCTGCGGCTGCAGCCAGGACTGGACACCACTAGCTTTCGTAGAAACCACCATAGCTGATTTGAAGAGCCAACTTGGTGATGATAAAGTTGTTCTTGGCCTTTCGGGAGGTGTTGACAGCACGGTAGCCGCTGTTCTCCTGCATAAAGCCATCGGTACACAACTGTATTGTATTTTTGTCGATAACGGGTTGCTTCGCAAGGATGAATTTCAATCCGTGCTCGATTCTTATGAGCAAATGGGATTGAACGTAAAAGGTGTTGATGCAGGCAAGCGTTTTCTGGATGCGCTGAAAGGAATTTCTGATCCTGAAGCTAAACGGAAAGCAATAGGCAAAACTTTTATTGAAGTTTTTGATGTAGAAGCACATCGGATTGAAGATGTAAAATGGCTTGCTCAGGGCACCATTTATCCCGATGTTATTGAATCGGTTTCGATTAATGGTCCTTCAGCAACTATTAAAAGCCATCATAATGTTGGGGGCCTGCCTGATTTTATGAAGCTAAAAATTGTTGAACCTCTGAAAAGCCTGTTCAAGGACGAAGTCCGCCGTGTAGGTAATACCTTGCTTATTGATCCTATTATTCTGAGCAGGCATCCTTTCCCCGGTCCGGGGCTAGGAATCAGGATACTTAGTGATGTTACTCCTGAGAAAGTTGCTATCCTGCAGGAAGCAGATGCAATTTTTATCAACGGATTGAAAAATAACGGCTTGTATAATAAAGTGTGGCAAGCCGGTACGATGCTGCTTCCGGTACAGTCAGTCGGGGTGATGGGCGACGAACGTACTTATGAAAATGTTGTGGCTCTCAGGGCGGTTACTTCTACCGACGGAATGACGGCAGACTGGGCTTATCTGCCCTACGAATTCCTATCGGCTGTTTCGAGCGAAATCATCAATAAGGTTAAAGGCATTAATCGTGTGGTTTATGATATCAGTTCAAAGCCACCTGCAACTATTGAATGGGAGTAAATTCAGCATTGGCCGGATGCCGGTTTTGAAAATCCCGCTCTTATGCTAACATTTATCGGCTCTAATCTGGTTTTTACGTACATTTACACCCAATGCCTGACT
Source organism: Lentimicrobiaceae bacterium (assembly GCA_041660125.1). GTDB lineage: Bacteria > Bacteroidota > Bacteroidia > Bacteroidales > UBA4417 > UBA4417. The sequence continues at coordinate 19,334 of JBAZWY010000020.1, read as the reverse complement.
CCAATTTTTTAAAAATATTTATTACTATGCGTTTCCATTTGTTTACGTTGCTTTTGCTTGTTTTTACATTTACAATTACTCAACACGCACTTGCACAGGATGTTATTGTAAAGCGCTCTACGATAATTGAGAGTTACAAGGGGAAACCAAATTATATCCATTTCGTTAAAAAGGGCGAAACGCTTAATGCAATTGCCAAAGCCTACAATGTTAGTATTGAAGAAATAATCGCCGAAAATCCTTTAATCAATCAAGGAATGAAAGTAGATATGGTGCTGCGTATTCCTCAAAAATATGCAGTGGCAATTCCTGAAGATGTAGCGCCAAAAGCAGAAACCCGGAATGAGCAAGTCAAAGCTGTTGAAAAACCAAAAGAACAAGTAAAGCCTGTTGAAGATCAGGATTTTATAATTTACCAGGTTAAGAAGCAGGAGACTCTTTATGGTATATCCCGTATGTATAACATAACAATTGACGATATTCGGAATGCAAACCCGGGATTGGAAGTCTTGCAGGAAGGTATGGAAATAAAAATTCCAAAAAAAAAGCCGGAAGATAAAATTTCAACCCATGAAGTGTCCACAGTTATAGGGAATAATACACAAAATAGCCTTGGTGAAATTATTGTAAAAACAGGCGAAACTCTTTATAGTATATCCAAAGCGTATAATACTACCGTTGACAATCTTATTGAGTTAAATCCTCAGTTGAGCGAAGGGCTTAAAGCCGGTATGGTATTAAAATTACGAAACATTGATTCTTTGAACATCTCAAAACCTCTGTTTAAGAATGAACCTGCTGTAGTTATTAATCCTGTTGTCCCCGCATACTGTTATAATCCTGATAATATTAAGACAACTTTCAAAATTGCCTTACTGTTACCTTTTTTGCTTGGGGATGCCGATGCTGCTCTCGAAGCGCCGGAACAAGAAAATCCGTCAGATTTTGAGAATTTTGACTACTTCCAGTTTTATGCCGGTTTCATGCTAGCTGCCGATTCGCTCGAAAAATATGGACTTCATGCACGTATTCAGGTGATGGATGGCGATAAATTGAATGATACGCTCACTATCAGGCAAACATTACGCAAACCGGGTATGGATAAGATGGATCTTATCGTCGGGCCAATGTATGCGAATTCCTTCTCGGTTGCAGCCCGCTTTGCCAAAAAAAATGAAATTGAGATAATAAATCCGTTATCGCGACGCGAAAATATTGTCAGTAGGAATCCATTTGTGGTAAAAGCACAGGTTTCAGATTCTGCAACAGCGACTAAACTTTCGTCATTCATCCGCTCACGCTATCCAAATGCAAATATTATTGTTATTCGTAATGACAACAAAGAGCTTAAGTCAGTTGCAGATGAATTCGAAGCGCAAATTAAAATCAGCCTTGCCAATCACTCATTTAAAGGCAACTTGCAGGCAGCTACTTATTCAACCGGGATGATGCCGGCAGTTTCGAAAAAACTTAAAACGAATGTTAAAAATATCGTAATTTTCTTTTCGAACAATAAAACTAATGTCCCCAATTTTGTATCTCTGCTTAATCCTCTGTCAAATTCAAATGATATAATTCTTTTTGGTATGGATGGCTGGGATGAACTCGAATTAGAGACTGAGTTTCTGGTTAATCTCAATTACCACCAGCTTACATCCAACTATATCGATTACGAAAGTGATGCTGTTAAACAATTTGTAACTCAATTCCGCAATAAATATGGTGCTGTTCCTTTATCAGCCAAACATGCATTCCTTGGTTATGATATCGGCTGGTATTTTCTCACTTCTTTAATGTGGTATGGTGAAAAAGATATTTCGTGCCTGCCTTATCAGAAAGGAAAGGGATTGCAATATAATTTTGACTTTTCCACTGCTAGTCCAGGTGATGGCCTTCAAAATCACGATATTGTAATCGTTAAGCTTCAGGACTATAAGATGATAAAGGTTGAGTAACTTTGTTCGCGGTATAACTGTACTATAAATTTTACAAGGCAATTTATTTCCATTTTTCCATCACACTATTTTCCATTTTCTTTTTACTTCTTTCTTCCCGCCATAATAGCCAGTATTTCCGAAGCTATTTCCTCTATTGATTTGTCTGTTACATTCACCAGAGTCCAAGCCGGGTGCATCTGATAGAACCTGTTGGCAAAATTGATCTCACGGGTTACATACTCCGGCTCCGAATAATTCTCAATGGCGCCACCCAGGCGAATATTTCGTGTTTTTCGCAGCTCCGAAAGGCGCGTAGCATTGGTTGTCAGATAAAAGACTTTTGATGATTCAATTTCATTCAGAACTTCGGGTGGTGGAATACCCATAATAATTGGAACATTTGCCGCAAACCATCCTTTATAAGCAAGGTAAATGCTGATTGGGGTTTTAAAAGTTCGCGAAACGCCAAGTAACACTACGTCTGCTTCAGCAAGATTATCTGTACGTTGACCGTCATCATGATTGAATGCAAACTGCATGGCATCAATGCGCTGAAAATAATCTTTATTGAGTTTGTTGTAAAGTCCGGGTTGTTGGGAAGGCTCGTGTATTAACTGGCTCGAAAGCCTTGAAAGCAATGGCCCCATCAGATCGATTGTTTCCACATTGTTCCTATGGCTTTCGCGGATAATAAGTTCGCGCAGCGAATGGGTTACAAGGGTATGCACAATAAGGGCCCCGGATTTTTGGGCTTCGGCTACAATAGCTTCTACTTCTTTTTGTGTACTGACATCCGAGTGAACAATTGCATCAATTTCAATTCCCGGGAACTGGGTAAGTGCGGCATTAAGTGCCTGGCGGGCTGTTCGTCCTGTGCCATCGGAAACAACAAATACCTGGAACAAATTACCTCCGTTTTTACGTTGGATAAATCTGCTTTTTAATCTTATAATAACAAAGTTAAGATATTTCTCCTTTGTTGGTTTAATTATGAGTAGTTAAACTTAATTGTCAGATGTCGGAATTTTGGCTAATGAAACGAGCCATGGCATTAATTTTGTCATACAGAGTAATGATTATTCATGGCGTGCCTTTAGCTCACTGCCTGCCCCGCAAAATGCGGGGAAAACCAATAAAAATAAGCAAGACGTGAGTAATTCCATCCCGATTAACTGGACAAGTAGTGACCCGTAAAAAATTGAATATAAACACATGGAAATAATACTATATGTTAGAGGTTGAACTGTTTCTTTGTTTCATATTACGCATATAAACAATAACCCGGGCAACCATAAAAATTAGTACAAATACAAAAATAATGGTGGCTCCCGATGGTATATTCCAGTAATACGATAAAAACAACCCGGTAATGCTACCGGTAAAACTAATGATCATTGAGAGGATGATTATCTTTTTCAAATCATTAACAAACAGGTTAGCCGTGCTTTGTGGTATTGTTAGATACGAAATTACAAGTATAATACCTACAACTCGTATATTAATTACAATTACCAATGCGACTAAGGTAAGCATCAGGTAGTTGAAAGTTTCAACCGGGGCATTGTGTGAACGCGCATACTCTTCGTCGAATGAAATGAAAAGAATTGTCCGGTAAAACAAAAGGAAAACCGTAGCTGTAACCACAGCAAGAATTCCCATAAAAGCCAGGTCGGTTGGAGTAACCGTGAGAATACTTCCAAAAAGGTATGACATCAGGTTGGGTGCATATCCAGGTGTAAGGTAGATGAAAATAATACCTATAGCCATGCCGAACGACCATAAGATTCCGATTGCAGAATCTTCGCGGATATCTGCTTGTTTCGAAACCAGCCGGATTCCAAAAGCTGATAAAATGCTGAAAATGGCTGCACCAAATATGGGATTTATTCCAAGAAAATATCCCAGCCCTATTCCCCCAAAAGAAGCGTGTGTGATTCCACCGCTGATAAAAACCATGCGGCGGGCAACAATATAGGCGCCGATAAAACCACAGGTAACGCTGGCCAGGAAAGCAGCTTCCAGGGCATGGATTACAAAATTGTATGAGAGAATTCCTGCCATTTTATTCGTGCTTATGATCCTGTAAATAAATGTGTTCATGATCGTGACTGTGATCGTGTTTTTGTAAAACCGTATGAGGCACGTCTCCGTGTGTTATTATTTGCAGCGGACAGTTATAACCGGCAAGTTGTTCTTCAGTTATGATATTTGACGGGTGATAATTAAGATAAGTATTAACACAGGCGATCGTTTTGACAAAATAAGAGATTGTACCCACATCGTGTGATATGATCATAATAGCCATTTTTTTATTGAATTGCTGAAGCAATTCATACATTTCGTGCTCAAAACGATTATCAACAAAGGTATTGGGTTCGTCGAGAATCAGTAATTTGGGCGATGAAATAAGAGCACGGCTAATAAATACACGTTGTAGTTGTCCGCCCGAAAGCTCAGCAGCTGTGCGTTTGGCCAGGTGACCGATCCCCATTTGCCCGAGCAGTGCAAGAGCTTGCTTTTTATCATTTGATGAATACCTGTTCATTGGCTTTCCCGACGACATCTGGCCTGAAAGTACGATATCCTGCACGTTGATCGGGAATTTCCTGTCGATTTGCGATTGCTGTGGGAGGTAACCAATAAAACTACCTTCCTGGTTGTCAAACCGTTGAATAGTACCTGACACAGGCTTGATGAGGCCGAGTATCAATTTAATCAGCGTAGTTTTCCCGCCGCCATTCGGACCAATAACCCCAATAAAATCCTGTTCCGAAACAGTTAGTGAAACATCGCGCAGCACAATCCCGTTGTCGTAACCGGCAGTAACGTTGTTTAATTTAATGAGTTCGCTCATAGTTTCGGAATTAGGATCACTTACCGGCAATAAGTTCTGCCAGGTGTATCATATTTTCAGGCCAGTTTAAGGCCATCGGGTCAAAAACCTCAACTTTCCCGCCAATTTCGCGGGCGACGGCTTCGGCATTACGCGTATCAAATTCTTTAGAGATTAAAACAGTTTTAATCCCTTTTTGCTTTGCAGTTTTTATAAGTTCACTCAGGTTGGCTGGTGAAGGCTCTTTCCCTTCCTGCTCAATGCTGATCTGCGTAAGGTTATAATCGCGTGCAAAATAAGCAAGTGCAGGGTGATAAATTAAAAATGATTTGCCTTCAGAGCCAATAAGCTTTTCACGAATTTTACCGTCAACGGAATCAGCTAAGAGAATAAACTTATTCAGGTTTTCCTTGTAAATTTTTGCATTTGCCGTATCAATATTCACAAGTGCATTGCAAATATTGTTTGCCTGTATTTTCATGCAGGACGGCGAAAGCCAAATGTGTGGGTCAATTCCATGCTCTTTTTGACCGGGATCGCTGTCGTGATCATGCTCATGACCGCTCAGCATTGTAATGCCCTGGCTGGTATTGATAATCTGCATTTTGGGATTGGATGCCTTGAACCTGTCGAGCCATGCAAGTTCAAAATCAAGGGCTCCTAGAGCCAGGTAAAGCTTTGAAGACGAAATCTTTTCCATATCCCGCGGAGCGGGCTCGTAAGTTTCGTGGTTTGCTCCGGGAGGAAGCATAACCTGGACATCGAATTTATCTCCGGCAATAAAGTTAGCCAGGTATTCCTGGGGAATAATGCTGACGGTAATCTGCATTTTCTGAGTTTCTGCAGGTTTGCGTTGACACGAAGTCATTAATAATGCTGCAAACAGGATAAAAACGGTAAAAATATTTCGTAACATAGGTGCAAAAGTACGAATTATGGCTCTTAACGAAAAATTGAATTCTGGTTTTGGAAACTGTAATTTTTTACTATTGGATATTATTTTCATTGAAGTCAGAGATAATCAATAATAGCCTACAGCCTTAACCACAAGATCTGTTATTGATCAATGTAACCCAATCATTGGAATTTCGTCTGATAGGTATAGAAATACTTCAACCATGACAACATCCGAATTTAAAGTCAAAGGCGAAGACCTGCTGCGTAAAATCCGTGAACTGATTGACGAGGGTAATGTGAACAGGATCATCATAAAAGACGGAACAGGCAAAGTGTATATCGAAATACCGGTAACTCTTGGTGTGATTGGAGCATTGGTTGCACCGGTATTGGCTGCAGTCGGGGCATTGGCCGCACTGGCAGCCGATTTTACCATCGAAGTGATCCGCAGGGATCAGTGATTAACCGGGCCTATTTTTTCCTCGATGGATGTAACTTTTTGTTTCATCCTTCCGGTTTTACCTTCACGGATATCGAATGTTACTGTGCAGTAAACACGGCTGCAATCCTCTTTTAGTAAAGCATAGGCTTTGGTTACCACCGACTGTGCTTCTTCGAGCGTTTCAGTTTCAATAATAGTGCCCATGGCGCTTAACTGATACCTTAAACCGCTGTCGCGGATCATCCCGATTATACGGCTTACATAGGGACTGGCACTTGCTCCTTTATCGGTTGGGAACATGGCAAATTGCATAAGAACTGACATGGATTAAAGGGTTAAAAGAGTTTCAGTAGAGACGCGATGCTCGCGTCCCTACTGCATATTTTTTTGATTAAAGGGTATCAGAATTGAAAGGTTTTTAAATCATAATTCCGACATCCTAACTATTCCAGATTTCCCACGACTTTTCAGCCTGTAATTCAAGCATCCTCACGCCATTCAATACAGTAGCACCGGCAATACGGCCCAATTGCAGGAACCTGGTTTCAGCCGGGTTATAGATCAAATCAAACAATAAATGCTTTTTATTAAGAAACTCATATGGGATGTCGGGATAACCGGTGGTATCGGGATACATGCCAACAGGAGTAGTATTAATTATAAGACGGTTGTCGCTAATAACTTTTTCAGTAAGCTGTGTGTATAAAATCGTTGTATTGTCCTGACTTGTCCTTGAAACCATAGTATAAGCGATTCCCAGTTCTCGTAACGCATAACAGACAGCTTTGGCTGCGCCACCTGTTCCAAGCACGAGGGCTTTTTGATGACCAGGTTTTAATTCAGGGATCAATGATTCACTGAAGCCATAAATATCGGTGTTATGGCCAATAAGTATTGCACCGGATATATCCCTTTTTATTTTCACACAATTTACAGCCCCAACATCGGATGCTTCTTTTGAAATATGATCGAGGTAGGTTAAAATAGCAACCTTATGAGGGATAGTGATATTAAAACCTTTTAATTCAGGCAGAAGATTAATGAGAGAAGTGATTTGAGAGATATTTTCAAGAGGGAAAAGCTGGTAATCAGCGTCAGAAATACCTTCGGTGGCAAACTTCTTAGCAAAATATTTTGCTGAAAAAGAATGCGATAGCGGGTAGCCGATTAGTCCGAACAACCGCATGATCAGCTGACTGTGTTTTTCTTCGTCAGGTTGATATATACTTTGTAGGCATAGTACATAAATGCCATACCAAGTACGCCAACAACCACAATATCAATGATATGACTATATTTCATTACTTCTGTCCAGTTTTCTTTTAGCTTGTATCCAACATAAGCCAAAAATGAATTCCACAATCCGGCGCCTAAAATAGTATAAATAATAAACTTCCAAAGTTTCATTTTACCCAGACCGGCAGGGATACTAATCATATGGCGGATCACGGGAATAAACCGGGAAATAAAAATAGTCAGTTCACCTCTTTTATCGAAGAATCGTTCAGTGATTTCAAGATCATGGGTATCCAGAAGCAGGTATTTGCCAAACTTTTTTATAAATGGCTTGCCACCATAATACCCCATGGCATATGAACCAAGTGAGCCGACAATACTGCCAAGAGTAGCGGCAATAATAACGCCTGAAAAGGTGAACTTTCCATCAAAAACCCCAAATCCTGCAAAAGGCATAACCGCTTCGCTGGGTACAGGAAAAACCATACTTTCGAGAACCATGAGTAAAAATATTCCCGGATAAGATGTAGCAGTAATAAAGAGTACAGCATTTTCAGCAATCCATTCAGTAATTCCCATGTTATGGAGGGTTTAGGTTTTAGGGGTTAGGATTTCGGGGCAATAAGAGTAATTTTCTCCCTGAATATTTATTGATTTTTGTATGATGCAATAACAGCCAGGATTTCATCAGAGTTTTTAATTTTTTCTGAATATTCGAGCAACTGAATATGGGCATCGTAATCCATTGTTAATGCAATAAAAAGCTCCAGAATAGCTTCTTTGTTCCTGCCAGCTTCATATAGATACGCAACACGACGGTATGTCAAAGCACTGTTTTCGCCCTGGTAATAGATCCCATCCTCAAGTATTTCCAGCGCTTTAACATAATCATTTTTTACATCGGCATAAAAATCAGAATAATCGAGCCATATTTCGGCGTGATAAGGTTCGAGTTCACTTGCTTTCTCATAGGCTAACCCGACCTGGTCGTACATCCCAAGTGCAAGTTGTGTTTCGGCAAGAACAATATAATATTCAGCGTTGTCAGTCTCCAGTTTTAGGGCCTGCTCAATATGTGATAAAGCTTCACTGTGCTGACCCAGTTCTATAAAGCAAAGCGCTATTCCCATCCAGGCATCCGAAAAATGCCTTTCGAGACTGATCGATTTCCTGTAATATTCAATGGCTGTATTATATTTTTCCATACTGGCATAGCAATCGCCAATATAGTAGTTGGTCATGGCATCCGGTTTTTCGAGCTCGAAAGTATGTTTATAAACATTTATGGCTTCCTGGTACATTTCCATTTGTTCGTAACATTGGGCTTTGCTGAAATATGCCGATATAAATGTCGGGTCAATTGCAATGGAGAAATCGAACCCATCAATTGCTTTCTCGTATAATTCGAGCGTACTGTATGCTATCCCCAGGTTATACCAGGCAACAAGCGAATAAGGTCTTTTGTCGATCTCCTGGGTGAAAAACTCAATAGCTTCTTCGCTCAAATCGCCCATCTCATAACAATAGCCAATTTCATACAATAAGCTTTCATTTTCCCTGTTAAGCTGAATCGCTTTTTTGAGATGATCAGCAGCTTTTTTATAATTCCTCAGGTTTTGATACTCGAAAGCTATGCTGGTATGAATTTCGTCGAGGTCCTCGTCAACTTTGGCAAGGGATTTCTTGTATTCTCTTATGGCTTCTGCATGCTTGTGCATGGTGCTGTAAACCGTAGCACGGGTAAGCGAGATATCCGGGTTGTGCGGGTCAACATTTTCCAGGCTGTTGAGACGGGCAAGGGCTTTTTCCGGCTCACCGTTATTCAGGAAATATTGTGCTTTAAATACCTGAAAGCTTACCTCGGAGGGAAACTGTTCAATGGCATAGTCAATGGCTTTGCGGGCTTTTACTAATTCGGCTTCACTAAAATAAAAGTAGATAATATCTTCAAGCTCACCACTATCGAAAAAGGAATATCCGCCTTCCCCGGAAACGCTTTCGAAGCGTTCGAGCAGTTCGCGCAGGTATTCTTGATCTTCTTCGTAATTATCCATAGGTATTCAATCAATTTTTAATTCCGCAAAGGTAATAATTTTTAATTTAAAGGTTTCAGGTTTCAAAGTTTAAGGGTTTCAGATTTATATCCAAAGTTATGATTCCCAAAACCTACATTCCTGCAATACTGACTTACATCTTCCGTCTCCCTACTTCCTATTCTCTACTTCCGTCTTCCGTCTTCCGTCTTACGACTTCCGACTCTTTTTAGAATCACAACATTTTTCCATTTCCCTTCTAATTGTATCTTTGTAGAAAAAAATCGATATGACATTAATTAAAAGTATTTCAGGAATAAGAGGCACCATTGGCGGTAAACCTGGCGACAACCTTACTCCCCCGGATATTGTAAAATTCATTACCGGCTTTGCAACATATATTATTAGTGAGAACCAGGGTGACAAACTTAAAATGATCGTAGGTCGTGATGCTCGTGTTTCGGGCAGCATGGTTAGTAACCTGGTTTGCGGCACATTAATGGGATTGGGTATAGATGTAATAGACCTTGGACTTTCAACTACTCCGACCGTTGAGATTGCTGTTACAAGCTATAGAGCACAAGGGGGTATTATTCTGACAGCAAGTCATAACCCAGGCGAATGGAACGCACTTAAGTTGCTGAATTCCAAAGGTGAATTCCTGGATGCCGGCGCCGGTGCAAAAGTGCTTGATAATGCTGAATCGAAAGATGTTGAATATTGTAAAGTTGCAAATTTTGGTAGCTATACGCTCGATCATACATTTATTGAAAAGCATATAAAAATGGTAATTGATCTGCCATTGGTAGATGTAAATGCCATTAAAGCGGCAAACTTTAAAGTAGTAATTGATGCTGTAAATTCAACGGGTGGGATAGCAATTCCTGAACTTTTACAGGCGTTGGGAATTAATGATGTGATTGAGCTTTATTGCGAACCTACGGGACTTTTCCCGCATAATCCCGAGCCTTTGCCTGAGCACCTTCACGAATTGAGCAAGACCGTTGTTGAACACAAGGCTCATGTTGGTTTTGTTGTGGATCCGGATGTTGACAGGCTGGCTATTGTGAGCGAAAATGGAAAAATGTTCGGCGAAGAATACACCCTGGTTGCGGTAGCCGATTATGTGCTGAACCACACTCCGGGAAATACGGTTTCCAATATGTCGTCAACCCGTGCTTTACGCGACGTTACCGAAAGCAAAGGAAACAGCTATTCAGCGTCAGCAGTTGGCGAAGTGAATGTGGTGAAGATGATGAAAGATACCAATGCCATTATTGGTGGCGAAGGCAACGGCGGTGTTATTTATCCTGAATTGCATTATGGCCGTGATGCCCTGGTTGGTATTGCTTTGTTCCTGACGCACCTGGCCACAACAGGTTTAACTTGTTCACAACTCAGGGCTATCTATCCCGATTATACCATTTCCAAAAACAAAATCACCCTGTCGCCAGGCATGGATACGGATCTGATTTTACAAAAAGTGCAGGAAAAGTATAAAGATCAGCCCAATAGCACGATCGACGGAGTGAAAATTGAATTCGGCAACGAATGGGTGCATCTCCGCAAATCCAATACCGAACCAATTATCCGTATTTATGCCGAAAGTGTTTCTGCAGCCAAAGCGGAGGAGTTGGCCGAAAGGATAATTCGGGATATTAAAGAGTTGATTTAGAGTTAAAGTGTTGATGGGTTGATGGGTTGATGGGTTGATAGGTTGATAGGTTGATAGGTTGATGGGTTGATGGGTTGATGGGTTGATAGGTTGATAGGTTGATGGGTTGATAGGTTGATGGGTTGATGGGTTGATAGGTTGATGGGTTGATGGGTTGATGGGTTGATGGGTTGATAGGTTGATGGGTTGATGGGTTGATAGGTTGAACAGTTTCACGGTTTCATATCCACCATCCGACATCCACCATCCACCATCCAACATCCACCATCCACCATCCAACATCCGACATCCGACATCCGACATCCGACATCCGACATCCGACATCCGACATTATTCCCCCTGTTCATAAATTGTGGATTATATTTTATTTTTCAATAGCTACAATGAACTATAATGCATTACTTTAGCTGTCATTAGTTAAAAAACGGAATACTATGCCGAAGCGTGGGAAAAAGAAATCCTGTAAGATAAAGTATTACAAAAAGAACCTGAAGATTCCGGGAGCTCAGAATAAGTCGCTCAGGCAATTCTGCGCTATTCACCATACTACCGAGAACAAGGTTTTTCGTAAAGCCTTACGCGAATTTCTACAGCGAAATGTTCATCTTATCGACAATGGGCATCATGAGGTAAGTGCAAACCAGTTGACGCTTTTCGATTTCTTTAAAGAAGATAATGCTGATACAGGAACCTGAAGATTTAAATAAAACCATTTATCAACGAGGGGATTTATTTCATCGGGACCTCAATAAACAGTAACCTTGAATTTTCAGTTGCCTGGATTTCAACTGATGTTGTTTCGGTGATGCCAGCTGCATCCCTTGCAGCCAGATTATATTCGTTTAATGCGATTTTCCCGTCAATAACAAAAACAAATAGTCCGTTTCCTGGAATCCTGACCTGGTATTCGAATTCACTTGCCTTTTGTAACCTAATAGTTGAGACATAAGCATCCTGGTGAATCCAGAGCGTATCATCCTGTGGATCGTTATCAGGAGTCACTAAGATAACCAGCTTATTCCCGTTTAGCAGTTCATTATAAAATTTCTGATCATATCGTGGTTTGAGGCCTTTTTGCCGCGGGAAAATCCAAAGTTGAAACAATTTTACCGGTTCTGTTTCCGAATGGTTGTATTCGGCATGAAAAATGCCGGTACCCGCTGTCATTACCTGTACTTCGCCCGGTTTAATCACTTGTGTATTTCCCATGCTATCCCGGTGTTCGAGTTCGCCTTCGAGTATAATAGTGATAATTTCCATATTATTGTGCGGGTGCAGGTCGAAACCGGTTCCGCCGGCTATGGTATCATCGTTAAGCACTCTCAAGCTCCCGAATTGCTCGCGGGCCGGGTTAAAATATGTGGCGAAGCTGAAACTGTGATACGTTTCGAGCCAATCATGATTGGCATGGCCACGTTCGTTGGCAGGATGGATTTCTGTTTTCATTGAAAAGTTATATAGGTCGCATAAAATAACAAGAGATGATTAAAAATGTTGGTTTGTGGCAGACTATCTTCTCACTATTGAAAGTTTTTTGATTTAAGAACAAGGAACTGAACAAAGCCCCGTCTGCACCGGGCAGGCTTGCCTGATGCATGCAGAGATATCATAGGCTCATTTAAAATTAGCAAGGAACGAATATTTGAGTCCCGTACATTATTGCGCGAACAATACCGGTGTGAGAGAGGCGAACCCCATCAGTTTTTGGTGGCGGGTCTGACTACTCTCTTAACCTTTGAATTTTATTCAACTCTTTTATTAAATCGTTTTGTTGCAAAACCTTTATATGCGATTCCTAAATTCCACTCAAAATATCCATTATCCAAAGCAGAATGAACTTTTTCGTAGTTTACAAATCCATATCCTACGGTTCCAAACACGGATAAATATTCATACTCCTTTATCTTAAAGTATTTATTCACAGATGATCCGATAATAAGTCCTCCTGTCTTGCCAAAAGTAAACTTCTCATTTAATTCATCCTCATTAATCACAATGAAAGATGAACGGTTGTATCCGATATAGGGTTCAACAGAAATCAGTTTTTCAAAATCCAGTGAATAACCTAAATAATAATCTAGTTTGATAACATTAAGTCTGGCTGTAGATGGAAGCGTGTGTCCATTAAAATCCATTTCTTTTTTAGGGTCAATAGACCAAGGTTTAAATCTAAAGCCAAAGTTCAGCTTATCAACTGCGAGAATGAAATTAAAGTTCGGTCCACCATGCTGTCCTAGCCAGCTTGTAGTTTTTTCTCCATAATAATAATTCGAAACTGCAATTTCAAATCTAAATCCTACGTTTGAACGAGTTCGGCATTGTACAATTTTGTATGGTTTCTGATTAATGGTTTCTATATTTTCAGGATTATATTTCATTGATATATAAGGTTCAACAATCAACGTGTCAGAAGAACATATTGTTTCTGGGTTCCATTTTTGTCCAACTGTAATTGTACTTACTAAGAATGTGGTTGTTATGAGTAAAAATATTCGTTTCATTTTTGTAGTGTCTTTTCTTAATATAATGTTAATGAATGGCAAAACACCATTATGTCGTAAATATCTTAATCTGATGTGGTAAATAAATTTCAGTGATAATTTTATCACGTAAATGTATAAATTAATTTCAACGACTAAATTCAAATTTTAAAATCCAAACCATCTCTTAGCCGATGGGATTTTGCTTTCAATCATGCTTCGTGGCGACAAAGGATATGTAAGTCAATTGAGTTATAATTTGTGCCGTACGCGCCAGAAAATAAGATGCGCATGAACGGAGATACCGGTTCCAAAACAAGAAACGCCGAAGTATTCTTCCGGAATCCAATCAAAATCCTTTCCGAAAACAGGTAAAACCGGTTTTAAGTACATAGTCGAACCTGGGATGTAGTTCAACTTGGACTCATCGCCGGGTGCTGCGCACCGCTAAGAGTCTTATTTATTGGAGCCAGTGGTTTATTCGGGTAAGTTGTCTGTCTTAGAATTCAAAATTACAGATTCAATTTGTCCAATGAGATTCTCCAAATCATTTTCGATTATTGTCCAAACAATTTCCTAGTCTATCCCGAAATAGTCGTGCACAATTCTGTTTCTGAAACCCCTGATTCTGTTCCATTCAATTTCTGAATTCATTATCCTAAAATCAGAATCTATTCTGTTGGCGGCTTCACCTATTATTTCAAAATTCCTAACAACTGCATCTATGGTTTTATCGTCGCTCAAGAATGAATCATAGTCAAGATTTCTCGTTTAACGCTTGATTTTCAATGCAGATTCATGCATATCCTCAAGAAGTAATACAATATCCCGATTAGACATAAGTTAAATCTGATTGAATTTTTTGGTAATATTTATCTTTAATACCTTTTCGTGAAACCAGATCGACTTTAAATCCAATTAGTTTTTCAAGTTCTTCGGCCAAGTCTATAAAACGCAGGCCTATCTTGTCGTTAAATTCAACTAATAAATCAAGATCGCTTTCTTCTTTCTGCTCTCTTCTGGCATATGAACCGAAAATTGCTAATGATTTAATCGGATATTCGGAAAACAGATACTGTTTATGTTTTCCTAATGTGAGTTCTATATCGCGAAGTGTTTTCATAAGTCAAAAGTACAATTTATTTGTTAAAAAGTATAAATGTTATTTCCTGCTATCGGTGTTTTGTTTTACCATTGGCCCTAACGTTTTGCAGATTTGCGATGAGTGGGATTTTTAGCTCAAATGTTCATTCGGAGCACTGCATTTCCTGAAACTACAAAACTGACTACGGAGCACGAAACCCCGCCTATTGCAAATGTGCTGTTAGGGGCTGGTGTTCTTCTGCAATAATATCTACCTTGCATATGCTTGAATTTTATCTATTCGTCCTTCTTTATATGCACGGTCCACAATATCATAATCCAATCTTCTATTAAAAAATAAAGAACTGTAATTACGTTGTATAAGGGTTCCATAAAATAAATAATATTCTAAACGATTTATGCCTTTTTTGTTTTCCACTAAACTTAGGGCATAATCAACATATCGTGTCATTGCCAAAGAAGAATTATTGGTTAAATGGCTCATAATGTAATCTACATCTTTTTCATTTCCAAGGCCAGCTCTTTCAATCAATTCTCCTAATTTCCCGGTAAATTTATAACTTGTCATTTTTCAATTCTCTTTTGTAGTGTCCATACACTTGCCCCAAACGAGTGGCTAAACACCATTATGTCGTAAATATCGTAATTTGATGTGGTAAATAAATTTCAGTGATAATTTTATCATGTAAATATATAGATTAATTTCAATGACTAAATTCAAATTTAAAAATCCAAACCATCTCTCAGCCGATGGGATTTTGCTTTCAAGCACGCTTTGTGCCGCACGCGACAGAAAGCAAGAATGCGCGAAGCGGGGCAGTGTTGCGATTGTTAATAATGTCGGCACTAATTATCTGGTTTTGGCTGATAGGAACGCTGCGCTAAGTTGCAAATCAGCGTCAGCGAGAAATTTGTACCGGCACGGATTACAAATCCGCGCCAGCAGGTAATGTCCGCGTTTATGAGCCGTTGCGTGATTCAAAGCGCTTTGTGGCCGAGGTGGCACAAAGCAATCAGGTGCGTAGATGTTTATTGCAATTTGATGATTTCGAAGCAACCTGATTCATTATCTGATTCAAACTTTTCTATATCAGGGTAATTATCAATCAATATATCCCATGATTGCTTTGGTTTTGAGATTGCCAGTTCGAATCCAAATAATTTTAGGAGAAAAACCGAATAAAGTATTCAAATCATTGAAATCTGAATCTTGGGTTACAATTATATAGTTATGTAATCTTGCATGATCCCAAATCTGTTTATCATAAGCATTAATCAGACCCTCCTTTTAAACTGATGCAGAGCCCGAAAACTGCTCCGGTAAAAGTGATATAATTCTATGCGAGATATTTTGATCGAATAAGAATCTCATACAGCAATCTGATAAATCCTATTCTCTCTATCGGCTGCATAGCTTAATGCCGCATATATATCATTTGGGTTAAGCTCATCATAATCTGCTAATATGTCAGGGATAGACATGCCCGAGGCTAACCAGCCAAGAATATCACTGACGGTTATTCTCAAGCCCCTGATACAAGGCTTACCTCCTCGTTTGCCAGGTTCTATTGTTATAATTTTCTTATAGTCAACCATCTCACAAAAGATTGAATACCAAGATACAACATTTTTGTCAAGGGCCTTTTTTGTACTCTTATGCATAACGTTTTGCACCTACCAGTAGTTGGCGGTTTGGAACACTCAACTGTGTATATCCACAAATGGTTGTTTAAAGCTACAAAACTTTCTATTACCTCTTCCGCGCCAGTTACTGGCAGGCGCTGTCAGGTGTTCGTTGTTTTTGTCCGCTTATACTTTCCCGTTATATTTTGGGTCAAAATCCACCATCCATTCAATACCGAATTTGTCTCTGAACATTCCAAAATATGAACCCCAGGGACTGTCGCCAATAGGCACTTCAATATTTCCACCTGCTGAAAGTCCGATGAATATTTTGTCGGCTTCTTCACGACTTTCTGCACTTACAGATATCTTAGACCTGTTTTCATTTTCATTAACCCGCCCCATACTTTCCGGAACGTCATTGGCCATTAAAACGTTTTTGCCAATTGGTAAAGCAATGTGCATAATCTTATTTGCATCTTCTTCGGCTACCGGAAATTCATCGCTCGACATATCTTTCAAGCGTATAATCATAGCGAACTCCCCGCCAAACACTGATTTGTAAAATGTGAATGCTTCTTCGGCATTTCCGTTGAAGTTAATGTGTGGATTGATAAGTGCCATAATTTATATTTTTTAAAGTTGTTTTTTTTTATTCCTGTTTTACCTGCCTTAGTTCCGGGTAGTAACAATGAATTTTATATTTAGTTCGCGTTTAAGCATTCCATATATAAATATTTTGCAAACAGCTTATAATTCCTTCCGGCGCATGTGCTTTTCAGGATCATTAAAATTAGTATGCCAGGGCAGTTGTTTCCGACACGCGTCAAGAGCCGCGAGCCAACCGGAGTTTCGTGCGGTAACAGCGTAAATTATTTTTTTATAGCATTTATCATTACATACGGAATACTAAGTGTAATTCCTCCAAATATCAGTGATTGTTCGTTGAGTCGCAATTCAACTGTATCAAATATTTGCTCAACCTTATCAAGCGGCAATAATTTAATCCATGAATCCATAAATGCTAAACGAATGAAATAATGGTTTAACATTGCTGAACCGTTAGCGAATTTATAATTGAACTGGTCGTGTTTCAAATCCTTAATCATAAATCCATGTTTTTGAATCATTGAAATCATTTTATCAATCGGCGGACGTTTATACGAAATATGTTGACGCATTAAATCAATCTCTTTATCCATGTGTAAATCCGATAAAACTTGCTCTAACTGCCCGTAAAACTCAAACATACTCAAATCCGTGTTCATCGTTTGGATAAATTGCCCACCTTGTTTTATAATCCTTGAACATTCAGTCAAAACTTTATCAATATCGCTAACATTATTAATCCCGTTATTACTGGTAATTAAATCGATCGAATCGTTATCCAATGGAATAGATTCAGCGACTCCCTCAATAATCCTGACATTTGTTAATCCATAATAATTAACCTTTTTATTTACTCTTTCAATTGCATCTTTCCACGGGTCAATTCCATATACTATAGAGCCAGCACCAAGTCTCAATGCAATCTCTGTCAAAGGGAATCCTGTTCCAAATCCGATGTCAACTACTGAAATATTTACTTTATAATTGATGTAATCAAGCAATTTAAGTCCAAATGGAGCAGACCAAATCGGTAATTCATCGGCTACATCAATATATTTTACGAGATCAAAATCGTTGATTAAATACTTTTTCATGGTTGTAATATCTGTAAATGTTACAGTTTCGCTTAGGGAAATCCACACCATCAAAAGGTGGTCTGAATTTTTACATGCAAACGCATTGAATATCTCTTTTATTTTCCCACTCCAATTCTTTCTCCCATTTTAACAGTAGTTTCATAGCCTTTTGCTGTATTGATCAATAAATCCTTATCAACCTGGATTTTACTTTTTTCAAACAGCAGTACTACCGTTGATCCTCCAAATTTAAAGTAGCCTTTCTCTTCGCCTTTATTTACATAACTTCCCTTAAAAGTTTGTACGATGCTTCCTACCATGGTGGCGCCAACTTCGGCCATAACAACATCACCAAACAAAGGATTTGAAAGGATTGTATATTCTCGTTTGTTTAAACAGAATATTTCAGCCTTTTTACGCAAAGCAAAGGGGTTGACTGAATAATAGTCACCATCAATCTTTTTATTTAGAGATACATTACCACTGACTGGAAAATGAAAACGATGGTAATCGAACGGGGCCAGCCGGATGATAAGCAGGGCGCCATCATGGTACTTTTGTGCAAGATCGGGATTATCCAAAAAGGAGGATACATTAAAGCGATATCCTTTTATGATAAAATCGGAGTTGCTGATATCGGCATAAGCCAGAATTTTCCCATCGGCAGGTGATACAACACTAGTAGAACTGGTATCAACCGGTCGTGCATCAGCCTTTAATTTCCGGGTAAAAAAATCGTTGAAATTGTTGAACTCTTGTTTTTGAGCTATACTCATATCAATATCAAAATCTTCAATAAAGGGATGTATTTTTTTCGCTGAAGAAGGGCGATCCATCATAGTACCATAGATAGCTGAAACCAGCTTTCTTTTCGCCAACGCCCACAAGGTTGCTTCTCCGATTGGATTGTAATACAACCATACCAGCCACTTTTCTCCGGCAACCTTTTCGGTTTTTAGTTGCCCGCTTTCTCTTACATAATATTGAATGGGATCCTGAGGCGGCAGTGGATAAATGGCCAGGCTGATAAGTATTGCAAGCAACAACAAAATGATGCCCCACCTCTTTTTAGTTTTTGTTATTTTCATGTTTGCTTTGTTTGCCCTGACAAGCAAATATAATACAATGTCCTATATTTTAACCCAATTTCCGGCTACATATTATTTTGATGTGCTGGAAACAAATAGTGATGTATGAGATTTTAAAGAAATTGGATTGTTTTTGATAATTACCGATTAGATATATTTTTCTTTTACTTTTTACTTTTATCTAAGTAGTTGCAAAAACTTGTTTTTCAGGAACATATAAAAGCTGGTTTTGCAAGTCGATTATTTTCTTATTCAACCTGACAAGCTTCTTTTGTATGTTAATCTTGTAGGACTGCATATA
>JBAZWY010000019.1:0-89360 GCA_041660125.1 Lentimicrobiaceae bacterium | reverse complement strand
TTGGCAGCATATCTTATCTTGTTTGTTTGGCAAAACAAAGTTATTGAATATCAATAACATAACAAAATAAATATGCTGCTTTTTATCTCATTTTCAACAATTTATTGAACTTGCGAAAGTTGAATAATTTATTTAGCTGCTTAACATATTTTAACTTTCTTTAGTTTTCGTTAACACACAACACGCATTTCTGATAGTATTTTTGTATCGGTTAATTGAACAAAAAGTTATACTATTCAATCTCTACCGATATAGAGATATTTTCATAACTGGTTTTGTTGTTTGTTTGGGAAAATGCGGCTCACTGAGCCGCATTTTTTATTTAATTCAATCAAACCCGGTATATTCCAGAAACTGGCCAGATTAAACAACAACTATACAACTGTTAAATTACCAATAACTATATGCTCTTCTCTTTTTTTTTCGTAATTTTATACTCTTTAATCAAGTAAGCTAAATAAGATTAACATCTTGCAATAATGATCAGTCTCCAATTCCAATATGAGCACCTATCGGGATTTCTTTCGGAAGAAGAGATTCTTTTAATGCAGGAAGAGATTGATATTAGTCACAGCCTTCTGGTCGAAAAAGCAGGAAAAGGAAACCAGTTCCTGGGATGGATCGATTTGCCTGTAAAAACAGATGAAACCCTGATCATTAGCCTTGAAGCAGACGCAGCATCCATTCGTAAAAACGCTGAAATCCTGGTCGTGGTTGGGATTGGAGGTTCATACCTGGGCGCCCGGGCAATTATTGAAGCGCTTTCTTCTCCGTTTTCTTCCTTTTATACTGACAATAATAACCCGGTTGTTATCTATGCGGGCCAAAATATAAGCCAGGATTATCATGCCGAATTGCTTCAGCTTCTTGATAAAAAGGAATATGCCATTGTTGTAATTTCCAAATCCGGAACTACCACAGAACCGGCAATTGCCTTCAGGTTGTTAAAAAATCATATCGAAAAAAAATATGGTCCCGAAGAGGCTGCCCGACGTATTATTGTTATTACAGATGGCTCAAAAGGTGCTCTTAAAAGCCTTTCGGAAAAACACGGATATAAAACATATGTAATTCCTGGAGATGTTGGTGGCCGGTATTCAGTGCTGACTCCTGTTGGGTTGTTACCTATCGCCATTGCCGGCTTCGATATAAGGCAATTGCTTCATGGGGCAAACGAAATGCGGAAAGTATGCACTGAAACCTCTTCGCTGATCGATAATCCGGCTGCCAGCTATGCTGCCATCCGCACTTTGTTGTACCGTTTGGGCAACCAGATTGAAATATTGGTAAATTATGAACCCGCTATGCATTATGTTACTGAATGGTGGAAACAACTTTTCGGAGAAAGCGAAGGCAAGGAAAACGAAGGACTTTTCCCTGCCGGTGTTGATTTTACCAGCGATCTGCACTCTATGGGGCAATATATCCAGCAGGGGCAGCGATTACTTTTTGAAACCGTAATTCATATTCGTAAATCAAAAAAATTACTAACGGTTCCAGTTGATGAATCTAACCTGGATGGAATTAATTATATTGCCAGAAAAACCCTTCAACAGGTAAACGATATGGCTGCTCTTGCAACTACCCTGGCACATAGCGACGGGGAAGTTCCCAACCTCGACATTTTTCTGCCGGTTATTGATGAGTGCGCACTAGGAGAACTGATTTATTTTTTTGAGTTTGCTTGCGGTCTTAGCGGATATCTATTAGGAATAAATCCATTTAATCAGCCAGGGGTTGAAGCCTATAAAAATAATATGTTTGCATTACTCGGCAAACCGGGCTTCGAAAATGAAACGGAAGCCATCAGGGCAAGGATACATGAAGAATAAAATAGAGAGAAGGGGGAAAGGGGGAAATGGCGAAGGGGAGAGAGTCGAGGTGTGGCAATTTTAAGAAGGCAAATCAAATATATTCAAGCTAAATTAGGAAACGGGAAGCTCTTCAATCCTCACAAACCTTGGAGATATATGAAGTACAGATGCGATGCATCGCGTCTATATACCTGAAACACTTACCTAAAATCGAAAGGAGATTGCTATGGATAACAGGCTTTTTGAATACATGAACCGGCGAATTGGCGGTGATTTTATTCCTACCCGCACCATTGCGGAACTTGGGCCGGTTATAACCATTTCGCGGCAAACCGGGTGCGGAGCAAGAGGAATTGCCTGGGCTATCTGCGAAGAACTCAACAAAAGAAAACCGACGATTAAAACGGAGGGGATATGGAGATATATCAACCGCGAAATTCTTCAGGAATCTGCCGAACAATTGAACCTTGATCCTTCAGCATTAAAAAGTATTATCGACGATAAAAATCGTGGTATAATGGATCAGATCGTTGGTGCACTTTCAACCCATTCGCACAAGAGTGATCAGAAAATCCTTAAAACGGTGCAAAACGTCATCAGGCAGTTCGCTGTCAACGGAAAAGTAATCATCATTGGGCGGGGAGGAGCTCACATTTGTAAAGATATTAAGCTGGCGCTGCATATTAAACTCGTTGCTCCTGAGGAATGGCGTATCCTGGAAATTGCTCGCCGGCTGGATTTCAGCAAAGCCTATGCCACTGAATATGTGCGGAAGCGTGATGTAGAACGGGATTTACTGGTGACTAAACTTTTTGGGGGGAAAACCGACAGTTCAACGTATGATATTGAAATTAACCGCAGCCGCTTTACCGAAAAAGAACTTGCCGATATCATTATACAACTGGCCTTTATCAAAGGTCTGATTTAAACTTGCTAAACTAACCAGGAAATAGATTAAGCCGACGAGGTTTACATTAATCCGCTATCGGAGTATATTCGTTTACTGCTTGATGCGATTCTCATATGAGTTGTTAAAGTCAAAGAGAAGGGTGATCGGGTGAGGGCGACAAAGTGCCAGTAGAATGGAGAAATAGAAAAGTACAAAAGAAAATAAATTAGGTAATTACGCCTTTAGTAGTTTAAAAGTGTTGTTATACTATATAAAAAAATATTCTGGCTAATATGGTCTGGAAAATGAATTAAAATATTTAAAATGTCAAAAAAGAAACAAAGTCCGCAGGCGAATATTGCCCGCAACGAATTTACAAACCGCGTTTTTAACCTGTTTTCGGAGAATTCAGAGAATTCATACAACTTCAGGCAAACAGCTTCACATCTTGGAATTACTGATAAACGGGAAAAAGACCAGGTACGATCTATCCTTGAGCAACTTTGCATTCAGGGTTCACTGATCGAAATGAACCGGGGCAAGTATAAACTGAATCCCAAACTTATTACGGCCATTGCAAAAGCCAATACAGTGACCGGAATCGTAGATATGAAATCAACAGGCAAGGCATATATCATAAGTCCCGACCTGCCCGAAGATGTATTTATTGAAGCAAACAATACCAATCACGCACTGAATGGCGATAAGGTAAAGGTTCATCTTTTCCCTAAACGTAAAAACCATAAGCCCGAAGGCGTAATTGTAGAAATTGTGGAAAGGGCAAAAAAACAATTTGTCGGAATAGTTCACGTTTCCAAGCGGTTTGCATTCCTGGTGCCTGACAGCCAGCTTATCAATGTTGATATTTATATCCCGCTTACTGCCTTAAAAGGTGCCAAACACGGGCAGAAAGCTGTGGCCCATATCACCGAATGGCCGGAAAAAGCCACAAATCCAATAGGTGAAATAATTCATGTACTCGGTCAGCCGGGTGATAACAATGTGGAAATGAATGCCATACTGGCTGAGTTCGATTTTCCGCTTGAGTTCCCCAAAGCTGCCGAAGCCGAAGCCAAACGAATTAAAAACATCGTTGAACCCGAAGAATTAGCTAAACGCCGCGACTTCCGCGATATCTGGACCTGTACCATCGACCCGGTGGATGCCAAGGATTTTGACGATGCCCTTTCGCTGCAAAAACTACCTGATGGAAACTGGGAAGTGGGTGTACATATTGCAGACGTTTCGCATTATGTAACACCGGGCACCGCCATTGATACCGAGGCTTATGAGCGCGGTACGTCAATTTACCTTGTTGACCGCACCATTCCTATGCTTCCTGAACAGCTTTCGAACCTGGTTTGTTCGCTCAGGCCCGATGAGGAGAAGCTTTGTTTTTCAGCCGTATTTAAACTTAATGATAAAGCAGAAATTCTGAACGAATGGTTTGGTCGCACCGTGATTAAATCCGACAGGCGGTATGCATATGAAGAGGTCCAGGTAATGATCGAAGGTGCTGAAGGAGACTACAAAACCGAGCTGATGACCTTACATAATCTTTCGTCGAAATTGCGGGAAGACCGGTTTAAGAAAGGTTCCATAGCATTTAAATCACAGGAAGTGAAGTTTAAACTCGACGAAAAAGGCAAACCGGTCGGAGTTATGATCAAGGAACAAAAAGAAGCTAATTACCTTATCGAAGATTTTATGCTGCTGGCAAACCGACGTGTGGCCGAACGTATTGCCACCCGTAAAAACAAAGAGGGTGATGCCAAAACCTTTGTCTATCGGGTGCACGATGAACCCAATCCGGAAAAGCTGATCCGGTTTTCAGAGTTTCTGCAAAAGCTGGGCTATGGATTTCAAACTACCAGCCGAAAAAGCATAATGGCTTCCTTTAATTCACTTTTTGATCAGATCCTTGGAAAAGGGGAGGAGAACATGATCGAAACCATTGCCATCCGCACTATGGCACGGGCTGAGTACACTACAAACAATATAGGGCATTACGGGTTATCGTTCAGGTACTACACGCATTTTACCTCGCCTATCCGCCGCTATCCCGATTTGATGGTTCACCGGCTTCTTCAATCATATCTCGATGAAAAAGGCAGTGCTTCGAAGGAGGAGTACGAAGAAAAATGCAAGCATTCGTCGGATATGGAGCGCAAGGCCATGGAAGCCGAACGAGCCAGTGTAAAGTACAAACAAGCTGAATATCTGATGGATAGAATAGGGGAGGAGTTCGATGGTTTGATTTCGGGTGTAAGCAAATGGGGAATATTTGTCGAACTGGTCGAAAGCAAATGCGAGGGCATGGTATCGCTCCGTTTAATGAACGACGACTTTTATTACCTCGATGAAGAAAACTACCGTATCATCGGACAGCGCTGGGGTAAAATTTACCGCCTTGGCGACAAAATACGGATAAAGGTAAAAAAGATCGATTTACAGAAAAAACAGATGGATTTTGACCTGGTACGAAATGCATCCAATTAGTCAGGGTTACATTCTAAGTAATACCCGGACTAAATAGGATAATCATTTAATTTAATGATGATTAACATTTGAGATGTTAATCATCATTATTTTTTTTTGTATTACGCTACAAATAATTATATATTTGCTACTCTACAGTTATAGTTTCTTGCTTTTGATGGAATTACGTGATCTATATAATCCATAATTATTAACCACAAAAACAAAACGCTTATGAAATTTTGTCCGAATTGCGGAGCAGAGCTTAAACCAGATGCTAAATTCTGTGCAGCCTGCGGAACATCTATTGGTGCTGCAACGCCTCCACCCATTGAGCCACAACCCAACTATCAACAACAGGAACCGGTGTATGAATATGCAAAGGAAGCCACAAATGCTTTTAAAGAAACTATTACCGGAAACACAAACATTGTGCAGCGCGTAATCAATATTATTACCAAACCGAAAGATGAATGGCAGGTAATTTCTACAGAACAGCCTAATGCGATGAAACTTATCGGTGGTTATGCCTTGATACTGGCACTTATTCCGGCATTGTCTGCATTTATCAAATATGGGATTATTGGAATGTCATTTATGGGATACACTTCCCGTAGTATTGGTTCCGGAATTCAAACAGGTCTTGTACAGTTACTTTCAGCCGTAATTGGAGTTTACTTGTTGGCATGGGTAATCGACCTTTTGGCTTCATCTTTCGATTCGCAGAAAAACTTCGGACGCTCACTTCAGTTAGCCGTATATTCTTCAACTCCTCAATGGGTCGCAGGAATACTGCTGCTATTCTCAACAACATTGAGTGTGCTGATCATGGTGATCGGTTTGTATGCCATATACCTTCTTGCTGTTGGAATGCCTGTGTTAAAGAGTACTCCGAAAGATAAAGTGGTCGGATATGTTGCATTAACCATTGTGGCCATGATAGTTATTGGACTTGTATTAGCCTTGATACTTGCAGCCATTCTCGGACTTTTCTTTGTTGGAAGTGCGGGCAGATATGGATTTTAATCCTCTCAGAACACTGGAAACCAGCTAAAAGCCTTTCTGCTAATTTCCGGATTTACGGGGTAACTGGCAGAAAGGTTTTCATTTAGTCATTAAGTTAAAACGTATTTGCAATGAAATTTTGTCCTCAATGCGGAACAGCGTTCGAACCCACGGCTCGCTTCTGCCTCGAATGCGGTTTCGATAAATCAACTGTTGAACCGGTTGAAACAGGACCCTCTTCTGCACCAGAAGTGGTTGTTACCGAACACGAGAACATCCCTGTTACTCCAATAGAAGTCGCACCTCCACCGGCAGTGAAACCAGGCTGTCCTCAATGCGGTACAATTTTAGATACAAGCGATCGTTTCTGCCCGGAGTGCGGTTTTGATACTTCCACCTTGGGTGCTGCCGAAGTTGCCCAACCAAAGCAACCTCCGGTTGATGATGAAATTCCACTTCCCGAAATCCCTGTTGCTGAACCGGTATTATCATTGGCAGATAAACAATTTTGTCCGTTCTGCGGTTCAGATATTGGGGTCGGTGAACGTTTTTGCCCTCAGTGCGGGTATAATATTACACCTGGTACTTCTGGAAGAAATCAAAATTTTAAACCTGTTGATCAGCCGGAAGCAAAGATTATACAACCCCCAATACATTCACAACAAATAAAGCCGGTGATTATACCACCCGCTGAACCTATTCGGTACCAGGCACCTGCGAACGTTCCTCCAACCAGGACAACAACTCCTCCGAATCAGCAAAAAAGAAAAATAACCTGGCTTTGGATCGCATTGATCCTTATTGGACTTGCTGTTATAGGCGTTGCAGGATGGTTTGGTTATACTAATTATTTCGGATCCAAAAATGACATAGTTCCTGATACTATTTCGAATATGGTACTTCCTCCGGTTTCTGACATCGACACCAGTGCCAAACAAACTGAAATAGCGGAAGAAACGGAAGCAACTGAGCCCGAAGAGGCAAAAACCACGGCCAAACCTTTAAGTAAAATTGACCAGGAACTTGCCAGGCAAAAAGCCAAAGAGCCAAAGAAATCTGTTCCACAAGCTACCCCTCCGGCACAAAAAACGAACCCGGAACAAAACGAGAAAGAACCGGCAAACACTACCGTTAACGAAAACCTGGTTAAAGTCATCCTCGAGGTAGGCCGAAAGGAAGAACCTAAGAGTAAAAATCCGAAGGGTCCCACAAAACTATTGATCCAAAAACCTACAGTGATTGTCAGGATTATCACCGATCATTACAACAATGGAATGGGGACTCCGCATGGAGGTATCATAAAAATTACAGACCGAAATGGTCTGTTAATCGGCAGTTACAAAGCAATGGGAAAGACAGGTAAAAACAATACGCCAAGTTCCAAATGGGTTGTCGAACCGAATATAAAGCTGGAGAAAGGCACATATTTGATAGAGGACTCCGACCAAGCTACATGGTCGAAAAATTTCGTGGGCACGGGATTTGTTATCGTTGAAGGTTATGAGGTTAAGTAGGATTTTAAGTTAAAAGGAAATTATCCTATATTCATCATCTATTAGCTTTACGATTTATAAAGATGATTAACTTTTAACCAATAACGATTAACCAATAAATAACTTTAATTCAATAATTTAAACAAATACATATGGCTTATTGCAGCAACTGCGGGGCTCGTCTAATTGAGGGTGCCGCTTTTTGTCCTGAATGTGGGACTAAAAATTTATTCTCAGGAACAGAATCACAACCGGCACAAAACTATGTGCCACCGCCAGTACAACAACCGGCCTACCAACCTACACTCCAGATACCACCACAACCACAAAAGGTTCTATTTGAACGCGTACAATTCGATGTGGTTGAAAAGGAAACCTTAAAATTTCTGAAAGCTGAGTTTGTACATAGTGCAGTCCGCTACGAATCAGGCGGTATGTATTATATGCAGGGTGATCTTGAACTGGAGGCCAATTTACCTTCGGCGGGAGGATTTCTGAAATCGATGGTTACTCGCGAAAGTATTGTAAAACCTGTAATCCGTGGAAGCGGCACGGTATGGTTCGAACCTTCGTTTGGCAATTTTACCATTATGGAACTTAAAAACGAAGAGTGGATACTCGATAAAGGAGCTTATTATGCTTCGGAAATGGATATTGAAATCGGTTCGTTTACCAATAAATCAATTTCCGGAATGTTCTCAGGCGAAGGATTCTTTCAAACTAAAGTATCCGGTTCGGGTAAAGTAGTTATATTATCGAACGGCCCTCTTGAAACCATTGAGCTTAACAACGGAAAACTTGTTGTGGATGGGTCTTTCGCCGTGGCCCGTGAATCAACCGTACAGCTTACCGTTTCAAAAGCCAATAAAGGAATTTTCGGCTCTATGATTTCGGGGGAAGGCATTGTAAATACATTTACAGGAACAGGCAAAGTTTTGATCGCACCAGCTGCCAACCGCTATATTACCATGATCAATTACCTGTCGAGCATTCACCGCAGGGTGATGCAGATCAAAAATTCGTAAGCAGCAGTATCAGTATAGCGGAAAAAGAAAACAGAATGGTAATTATATCCCATACTGTTTTCTTTTTATTTATTGAGATTAAAACGATCCTTCTCCTTTTGTTTCATTATGTAATAAAAGATCAGATAGAATATAGAAAAAGAGAAAAGGTTTATAACCAAAATGGCAATAAACCCGGTTCCGAAAACAAAAAGTATTGATAGAAATAGAAATAAATTATTTACAATTAAAGCTTTGACTAATGCCCGCGCACGGAAAGAATTAAGATTTTCAGATTCTATTTTCTCCTTTGAGAAAACAATTAATGCCAGCCCGGAAATAAGAAGTAACAAAATCAGATCATCGGCAAAATTAGTACGGAAAGTAGTGAACATTTTTGTTTCAAGGAATGAGGAAAATACAGCAAATACGGGTAGCGTAAACCTAAAATCGAACCAGAGGTAAAATACTGCCGATATAATTCCTGACACAGTAAGAAATAAGCCGAATAACTTCCAGGTATAAGGTATCAGAAAATTTTTCATTTAATCCGTTTGCTAAAGGAATAAACAACCAAATTTTGGTTCGTTTACACTTTGATGAATTCTATTGGTTAGTTTTGAGTGCTGGTATAAATTGGGAATGTTGAATTTGTTCCATCATCGAAAGCAACTTTAACTCCTACCAGTCCATATTTATGATTTGCTACGTAAGTTATCTTCGAAACGCCGGCACTACTCTTGAGGTAACTTGGAATTTCCTCTACCTGAACTACTTTAATCAGCATAAAACCATATGGATAATCATCAACCCCGGTTTTTGCTACAACAGTCCTCACTTTACCGGTTGTACCAATCGGGTAGGTATCTCCAACATTGGAATCGTACTTGACCATTATTCCGGCTCCGGGACCTGTCTTGCATTCAAAGCCATCGCTTGTTAACTTAAACTGTATATTGGTAGCCGTTACCTGATCCCCATTAACGGTTATTCCCGGTATATTAGCTACCATGTTTTTCAGTAATTCATTTTTAACGGTAGCAGAACCGCTATAAGAGGACACACCATCCTTTATTGAGACTACAGCGGCTGTACAATTACTGATACCTGCAATTTCAGCTGAGCTTGATTCCACTGTAACACCAACTTCACCCATTGGCGACGGATCACCATTGAGGGTTCCCGGATCATCTTTATTAAAAAGATCTTCACACGACAGGATAAACATTAGCATGGTTATGCTAAAAAGAAAGACCATCAGATTTTTCATAACTAGAGGTTTAAGGTGCATTATTTATAAATGGGGGTTTTGTTGATACAAATATAGGTGAAACGGGATAAAATTCTTAAAAGATTGTTTGCCAATTCGGTATCGAAATTATCAATACCAATTGGTTATGTATCTTTTTGCCGGCTGCCATTAAAGTATTCCACCAGCTTAATTGCTTCTTCCAGTTTCCCTTTTGGAACCGGTACGCGGGCTACTTCTTCCTGTCTCCCGGTTCGCGTAATAGCCGAATAAACAAATTCAATAACATTGGGATTTCCGTTTATATTTAGTGAAATTTTATCGAGACTGGTGCCGGTGCTTTCCCATAAATGAAACATCCGACCTACAATTACACCGTTTTCGGCGATCAGGACTTCTGAGTCGGAATGTTTAAGTTTACTGAAACGATATCGTGGTGCCCAAATTGCAGGGATAGCAATCAGTGCAATAATTCCCATTATGATTGGAATAAAAATCAGGTCCCTGAAATAGAGGATGAGCACAATTCCAATTACAATGGAAATTACAGCTATTGTCATAAAAAGCATGCCTTTCAATTTCTTTTCTGCTTCGAAATCTTTAGAAACAAAACTCATCCATTCTTCCGGCGAATAACGCCATAAGGCAATCCGGCCTTCGCCCGAAAGTATTTTATCGAATTGACGGGCTCGCGAACGGTAGATAACAATTACAATAAAACTGCTGATTACCATAAATCCCGAAACAAAACTCAGGGCAAATCCGCCGTTCATACCATCGAGGCCAATGATAGACGGAAGGAATACCAAACCCAGAAATAGTATTCCCAATAAATACCAGAGGTTAACAATCCGACGTTGTGTGTTAGCTATCATAACACTTTTTATTATGCATTTATCTATTTATCAATTATGTGTTAAATTCTAAACCCGCATTTTCCACAAAACTTAGCTTCGGGTTTAAAAGTTGCTCCGCATTGGGGGCAAAATTTAGGTGTAACAATTTCGGATGGCGGATTTTGAATGGCGGATTTTGGATTTCGGAAATTTGGTATATTATGGTTATGGGATGAGTCTTGGTGATTTGGCGATTGAGAATCTGGCGATAAGTTGTATTGATTTTGGGATATTGAGGATCTTCGTTTGCGCCGGATAAGAATCACCAAAATAATAATTATCAATATTCCACCAAGACCTGCGCCCCCATAAATAAAAATTTCATTATTGGTAAAAGCGATTGCTTTTTTACTTTCTGTTGATTCCACTTCACCAAGCGCATTCCCTTTGGGCAGTCGATCGATTAATTCCACTGTTTTTGAACCTTCGGCTATCAGACTTCCGATTTCGGAGGCGAGTTGTTTTGACCTGGCCGCTCTTGGTTGCAGTAATTCCGGGTCAGCCGGGTTGTTATAAAGCGCTGCATCAATCATAGTTATGGCAAAAAGGTTCCGGTCGTAATCGTCGGAAGCTTTCATCAATTTTGCTACCTGGGCATTGTTATCTATTCCGGCTTTGAGGAGGTTCTCCTTGTTTTTGTCAAACCACGCTTCATAATAAGGGTAACCAATGTATAATTTATCGAGCGATGGATTTCCATATGATAGATCGCCGGCAGACAATGCACTTATGCCCGGAATTGCTTTGCCCGACGGAACTTCCTGTGCGTAGGCCCTGGGAAACAGGTTTAAATCAAATCCATTGCTTACATACTTTGGGGTTAGTGTAACATTCCCACCCGATGTACTCAGGTTAACAAAATCAAAGGTTGATTTCACTTCGGCCAGCATGGTGCTATAGCTCCACATCTCGTTAGCCATATTGTTTGCTGCAAATAAACCATCAAT
Organism: Lentimicrobiaceae bacterium; assembly: GCA_041660125.1. Lineage (GTDB taxonomy): Bacteria > Bacteroidota > Bacteroidia > Bacteroidales > UBA4417 > UBA4417. The sequence continues at coordinate 77,585 of JBAZWY010000019.1, read as the reverse complement.
CACTTTTGAACCTTTATCCAGCTTATCGAGGAGATCGACCATACGTGCATAGTCCCTTGTAATAAGCACAGTTCCAATTATAATAACCCCTTTCGACAGATCGGCGAAAAGATCCTTATCTGCTTTATAATAACCCATATCCATACGGAATTTACCTACTTTGGAATAATAATCCCTGAGCTCGGTACTCCGGTCGCGCAATATGGGTTGTATCTTTTCATATACGGCATGGATTTTTTCGGGCGGAGTATTCATGTATGCAGTTACTTCATTTTTAAGACTACCGTAATACCTGGCTTTCATGAAGTCCTTCAGTCCGCCGGGAAGAGGATTCAGGTTACCAAAGTATTCGGATATAGCTCCAAGCTGAGCACTCAACATTTGGCTGATGCCGTTGTACACCGACTCGCCCATGGATTGATAGTAAAATTTGGTACCCAGTGTTTTTCCCTTATCTGATTCAGCAAAAATCCGTTTATACAACTCTTTGTACATTTTTGCTTTAACACCACCAGCCATTTCTTCTCCATTCACTTTTGCGTAAATATATTTAACCGCTTCCGCTCCTTTTCCACCGGCCCATCCCTGCAAATCATCCAGTTTCACTTTCTTCGATAATCCTTCCGTGATCTTATAATGATCGTTGGCAAAACCCCAGATGACTCCTAATAATTCCCAGGTTGCGGACGTTATTTCTCCCGTTGTTTCATCAAGCATTCCGGATGTGGAATTGGTGTTCGCCATCAGGTTTCCAAGAATATGGAGCTTTTCTTCCAGGTACACGCTTTTTGTATGATCGAGCGAACAAAGTCCTTTATCAATCGCAAACAATGCATCTATCATCTGGTTGGTAAACACATCATCCTGAAAGAGTTTCAGGGCACTGCCCAGTGAGCCTTTCCTTTTCCCGGTAAGGTCCGAAAGCTTTGCCTGTAGCGGTTCCATCGACAATTTTTTATCCGGATTTATTCCTATGTTCAGCGCGAATTTTCCTTCACTGTTGGTGATGGCAAAAAATCCACCCCTATCATTATCAAGCAAATCCAGAAATAGTTTCCTGTCCTTTTTAAAATACAATTCGTAGTTCCTGTTATAATTTTCCTGATCAAACTTTTTACGTTCAATCAAAACTATTGCATCGTTAACCTCAGTCTTATCCGGAATAGAAGGTGAATTGATCATTTCAATCAAAGCATACACGCTGCTTTGCAGTTTGAACTGTTCAAGCTGGGGAAGCAATATTTTAAATGATTTCTCTTCAAAACCCGGTTTCAGAATCCTGATATTTCTTTCAATCGTTTTATAAACGGATAAATAGGCCTGGGTATAATCATTTGCACGCTTAGGCGAAGCATAGTTAACGGTGATTTTATACAAGTCATAATTATCAATAATCTGGCCTGTGTTTTCGCCCCGGGTTTCACCGGTGGCTTTTAAAACGGGTGCTTCCAAAACAGTTTCGGCATTGCCGTTGGCATCGGTTACTGTTTGTACCGAAATTTGTTTAATGCCATTGGGAATTGACCACGAAATGCTTTTCCCGCTTACAGGGATACCATTTTCATCCTGGTAATGAAATACTGCACGCGTGCGGCTTTTACCATCGCCTATGATTTCATTCTGACTTAAAACAATTCCCGATTTATCGGTCTTAATCACCTCTTCCGGCCTGTTTTCTGAACTTGAAGTTGAACTCACCTGCCGGCCCTGGTATTCAAAAAGTATGGGCGGAATGTATATAAAAACTCCGTTATCAGGCATTGGCATATAAGCCAATCCCATGCCCTGTTTGATAATATCAAAATTTTCGATGTATTTTGTTTCTTTCCACGAGGGCCCGATGTAGGCTTTCAGGAACCCGGTCATACCGGCAGTTTTACCCAAAACATCATTCATTTCGGTAAAAACTTCGTTACTGAACATAATGGTATTGTAATCATCTTCTGATGCATTGGCTTCTCCCCAGGTACCCATTCCGCCGCTGAATATATTTAATTTCCAATCCGATTGGCCGGTAATATCACGTCCGTAATAAACTCCCTGAACAATACTGCCGTTGCGGCCTTCACTGGCTTTTAGAATTTCAATTTTGGCTTTCCCCTTCACACCGTTCATTTCGCAAACAATGTAGGCAAAATTATCTCCGTCTTTTTTGGCGATCAGGGTCACAGGGATCAGACCTTCCTTAAAAGTTTCGATGGTAATATCGGTGGCCAGTTTCTGGTTTGCCTGGCTATCAGTTGAGCCACCGGAGCGGGCAATAAATTTTTGCATAAACTTAAACATGAAATATACCATACGTTGCGAAGCTTTTATTGGAGTTCCGAACATCGGTGAAGTATATTTCACCATGGCTACGCCATCCTGCATATTAACTTCAATTGCTTCGCAAAATCCTGAACTTACCCTAACAGCAACTTTCCCGTTCATCGAAGTTATAACTTCGCCTTCCTTATCACGTGCGGTAATAACAAGTGTGGTATAATCGTCACCATCACCTGCCAATTGAGGTTTCCCGGGTTGAACATGCAACCTGAAACTCTGCTGCGATATTCCTTGCAAAACCAGCAGAACTAAAATCGTACTTAAAAGTATCTTCTTCATAGCCTGCTAATTTTCGAAATAGTCGGGTACCTGATTATACTCCTTTTCAATAGCTGATTTTTTAGGAAAACTCTGGTACACGAAGTAACCTATGGCTCCAAGCACGAAGACAAGGAGTAAAACCAATATCATGCTGCAACCAAAGCAGCATCCGTGTTTTTTCTTTTTCTTTGGAGGGAGATTGGTGTCCTGAACAGGATCGGGCGATTGTGGCTGTGTCATAGTGATAATTAGAAAATGTTGTATTAACAAGCGTTTTGATCACAACAGGCTGTAATTATTTCAATGCCACTAATATAAGGCAGGATTTTGCATATAGCAACTGAACCGGTAAATAAAAATAATCGGCTAAACGATTTGTTTAATTAAGTATTTCCGGAATTTCTCAAGTGTATACTGAATTCTATTTTATGCCTGATCTATCTTTTCTCTCAGGCCAAGTAAATAGATTTTATGCTCGAGATTGACTTTTACCTGGTAATACCTGTAAAAACCAAGAAAATATGTGATACTAAATAAAATCACTAATCCTGCTTTGTTCAAATCTTTATGCATAACTTCCAACGCATTTAATAAAAGCACAATCAACATGATGCCTGATAATATAACCGACATAACTAAATGGAATTTATAATACCTCGTTACTTTTTTAAGTAATTTTTTAAGCAGATCCGGATTTTCTTCTAATATTCCTTCAAACCAAGGGTTGCCCCAGCGATTGGATAAAGATTCATTTGTTTTTGAAATCTGTTCCGAAATATCTTGTTTAATATCTACCGGAGTTATATCCATAAAACATTTTTTTCGTTAAAATAGTTAATAAATTCCCAGTTTTGAGATTAATCTAGAACAGCCTTTTTAATTTTATTCCTCAAAAGCCGGCTTGATAGCAATCCCGTCATACCGCTTTTCGACGTCACCACGATACGTTATGATAAGGAATGGAGTACCATCCTCATTAAAGGTGATCCAGTCGCCTTCGCGGCTTCCATTGAGGTAATTGCCCTGGTCTTTTAATTTCCCTGTTGGCCAGTACCAGTTTACACGGCCGTTCAGGTTGTCATCGATGTAATCGCCCTCGAAACGCAAGGTTCCATCGGCATAATACGATTTCCACTTGCCGAAACGCGAACCTCCACGGTAACTTCCCAATTCGCGATAATTACCAAAATCATACATCCAATCACCCTCCTCAAGCCCTTCGGCATATTGCCCTTTTACGATAAGTCTTCCGGTTTCATCGTGTTCCTCATATTCGCCATCTTCCATGCCGGCAATATACGATTGTATCCGCCTGATGCTCCCGTCGTCGAAATACCAGCGCCAGGTACCATCCAATGCGCCTGATTTTGTATATTTTCCTTCCGATTCAAGTTTGCCGTTTTCGAAATAATATTTCCAGCTGCCAATTGGTTTTCCTTTGGCATAGGCACCTACTGATCGCAAGGTTCCATCCGTATAAAACTCATGCCAGTCGCCTTCTTTATTTCCTTCTTCATCAACAACACCTTCGCCGGTTAGAGCACCTTTTGTGAAAATATATCCTGCTGTAATTTTACCTTCTTCGTTGTATTCGCGACGTACACCTTCGGGAACATCGCCATTGTAACTGGCCACGGTTTTCACTTTTCCACTGGGATAATAATCGGTTTTTAATTTCAAACTTGTGAGTTCCTGCGCTTCAACCTGCTCAACATCATTCACATATTTCTTAACCGAAAGAAGGCTTCCATTCTCATCATAATCCTTAAAGTACCCGTTCTTTTTGTCGTCTTTATAAACGCCTTCGAGTTTAATTGCATTGTTATCATAAAAGTATTTCCATCGCCCTTGTTTTAATCCTTTGCTGTCTTTGCGGTTAATACGTTCGCGGCTTACCAGGAATCCGCGTTTATATTCCATATACGTTATTACGTTGCCATCCTCATCCAGTTCGCGGGCAATGCCGCTTTCGAGCCCATCAACAAAATTAATAACCAAACGAACTTTTCCGTCGGGATAATAATAGGTTGTAGGACCTTGTTTTATATCATTTACATAATTTTCGGATGTTACTTCACCTTGCCGGTACGTGGTTTTCAACCCGTTTTTTTTATCCAATGCATACGTAATGGAAACCAGGAGCGTAGCCGAATCATCATAAAATTTCCATACGCTGTCCAACAGGAAGTTTTTACGGTTTCCTTCAGCCTTCAGCACACCGTTTTCGTAATAGGTCTTCCAATATCCATCCGGTTTTCCATCGCGCATAGTTCCCTCACTCGAAAGTTTCCCGCCAGGATAATAGAATTTCGCAAAACCATTAGTAACAGTATTGATTTGCTGTTCCTGGGCTTGTGCAGAAATAACAAATAATAGAGAAACTACGACTAAAACCAGAGTTTTCAACAATGCACTTTTAGAAGTGAATACAGAGTATTTTTGTAAAATCTTTTTAAAGTTAATAGAAAATGGAAAATGGAAAATAGACTGCATTTTGAAAGATTTTACAATTAACTTTTAATTGATTTTAAATTCTTAAACTTCATTTGTCAATGGTCTTCACTATTAACTATTTTCTATTAACTATTTTCTCTTTTCCAACACTACCGGTTCTTTGACAATTCGAGCATACGCACAATCGGCCTGCGGGCTTTTTCAATTACTTCGTCCGATAATTTAATTTCAGGTTTCTCGTGAAGCATACAAAGATATAATTTCTCCAGCGTATTCAGTTTCATATACGGACAATCGTTACATGAACATGTTTCGTCCGAAGGTACTACAATAAATTCTTTATCCGGCGAAAGTTTCTGCATCTGGTGAACAATTCCTGTTTCGGTAGCGACTATAAACTTTTTGCAATTGTCTTTAGCAGTAAATTCGAGCATTGCGGAGGTTGATCCTATGAAATCGGCCAGTATAAGAACCGGCTGTTTGCATTCGGGATGAGCAATAAGTTTTGCATCCGGGTGCTGAAGTTTGAGATTAAGAATACTTTCGGTTTTAATAGTTTCGTGTACTTCGCAGGCACCATCCCAAAGCAGCATATTTCGCCCGGTTAATCCATTTATGTATGCACCCAGGTTTTTATCAGGCGAAAAAATAAGCTTCTGGTCTTTGGGGAATGATTCTACAATTTTTACTGCATTACTGGAAGTAACAATTACATCCGACCAGGTTTTAACGGCTGCGGTACAATTTATATATGTAATTACCTTATGATCATGATGTAGCTTAACAAAGTCAGAAAACTCCTTTTCGGGCGCACTGGCAGCTAGTGAACAACCAGCTTCCAGGTCAGGCAAGAGCACTTTTTTAGAAGGCGAAAGTATTTTAGCAGTTTCGGCCATAAAATGAACGCCGGCAAAAACAATAATATCGGCATGGGTTTCGGCTGCTTTTTGCGAAAGCTGCAAACTATCGCCAATATAATCGGCGATATCCTGAATTTCAGGAACCTGGTAATAATGCGCAAGGATCACAGCATTTTTTTCTTTTTTGAGTTCCTCAATTTTATTTATCAGTTTTTCATTATCCATTTTTCAAATTTTCCTTATCCAGTAAATAATAATTATTTATTTTAATTTATTAATATGTTATTATTATTAGCCTGTTCATAGTGTTAACATAATTTAAGTTTTTTATTTTCATGTTAAGTAAGCAGGAGTTTATACACATGTTTTCAACAACCGGACGGATTATTATGTTCTGTTATTTATCATTTTAGCTAGGTTGTTAACATTCTGTTCGTATCGTGCCCGGTAATAAAAAACTCAGTTACAAACAAGTAAAAAGTGTTTATATCTTGTTGTAAAACAGCTCATAAGTAAGGCAAACTTTTTTTGGCAACCCCTTACCGGCGCACCTGTGAATGCACTGTTAAGAGCAAGCATATTCTATGCACATTTTAATAACAAAAGTAATCACTTATTAACAATAATTGTTTAATAAATCTATTCACCTGATAATGAAAGACCTTGTTTTTGGACGTACTTTTGTTTCGTGATGTAAGTTGTTAATTATGAAAGTAAATGAGCAACATTGCATAACACTGCATTAATTTTTTAATAATAATTTATTAACAATGGTTGACAAATCGAAAACTTTAGCTTTAGGCTGTGATCAGGGTGGTTTTGAATTGAAAGAATATATCAAGATAAAAACCGCTGAATCAGGCTATTCGGTTCGTGATTTTGGTAGTTATACTCCCGACAGCATTGACTATCCCGACGTAGCGCATCCGGTTGCTTCGGCTGTTAATAATGGTCAATATTCGATGGCAATCCTGATTTGTGGCAGTGGAAACGGTGTTTGTATGACGGCCAATAAACATGCAGGAATAAGGGCGGCATTGTGCTGGAATACGGAACTTGCCCGACTCGCCCGAATGCATAATGATGCAAACATATTATGTCTTCCAGGCAGATTTATATCAGAATATGAAGCACTTAGCGCAGTAATGGCATTTCTGACAACTGATTTCGAAGGGGGCCGCCATAAAGCAAGGGTAGAAAAGATACCTTTAAGGTAGCATCCGAATTCAACAAAATTCAAAATTATGTGTTCAACACTTCACAGTTAACTTGTACCCTATAAACGAAACTAAATGAATGATTCCTATACCAGGTTTGTTGAAGATAGTGAAAAGAAAGCGTTCGATAAAGATCATCGCGCAACTCTTGCTTTTAATATTTCGCGCTACGATGCTGCCGTTGTCAGAGGAAAAGAGCAATATATAAACCTTGAACTGGCAAAGGAACGCGCAGCTCATATTAAATACAAAGTAATTACGGATTTGTCCCAATACCTGGTAGATTTCGAAGCAGCCTTTCAATCAAGGGGCGGTAAGGTGATATGGGCACAGGATGGTGAGGAGGCAGTAAGCGAAGTGCTTAAAATAGTGAAAAAGCAACAGGCAACACAAGTGGTGAAAAGCAAAACCATGGTTACTGAAGAGATTTCGCTGAACGAACACCTCGAAAAAGCAGGAATTGAATCACTCGAAACGGACCTGGGTGAATATATTGTACAACTTGCCGGTGAAAAACCATACCATATTGTTACGCCTGCCATGCACAAATCGAAAGAGCAGGTAGCCGAACTCTTCAACGAGAAGTTTGGTATGGATGCCCATAGCACACCTGAACAAATTACTGCTTATGTTCGTAGATTATTGCGTGAGAAATTTTTTAATGCCGATATAGGAATTACCGGAGCTAATTTCCTTGTGGCTGATATAGGAGCAGTATGTCTTACTGAAAACGAAGGGAATGCTATGCTGACGATGTCGTTTCCCAAAGTTCATATCGTAGTAGCCGGAATCGAAAAACTCATTCCCAAACTCCGAGACCTGGATCTCTTCTGGCCCTTGCTGGCAACACATGGAACCGGACAAAATATAACGGTTTATAACTCCATCGTAACCGGTCCGCGCCAGGACGGTGAAAGTGATGGCCCGGATGAAATGTATGTAATACTGCTCGACAATAACCGCACCGAAATACTGGCACATAAAAACCAGCGTCGTGCTTTGGGATGTATCCGTTGTGGCGCCTGCCTCAATGTATGCCCGGTTTATAAGAGCATCGGAGGTCATGCTTACGGAACCACTTACAGCGGACCAATTGGGTCAGTTATCACACCCTGGATGGGTGGGATGAAAGAGTTCAAGCACCTGAGTTTCGCTTCATCGCTCTGCGGGGCATGTACCGAGGTATGCCCGGTTAAAATTAATCTTCATGAGCAACTTTTATACAACCGTAGCGATTCGGTTAAGGAAGGTCTTGCAGGTCGTTTCGACAAAACCGTTATGTCCGCCTATAAAACCACTATGGGAAAACGGAAGTATATAGATATGTTTAGTGGTAAAACAAAGAACTGGGTGTTGAAAAAGTTTTTTGCCACAGCCTGGGGCCCACGCCGTGAATTGCCCGAAGTTGCGCCTAAGAGTTTTAAAGAACTCTGGGACGAAAGAAGAGAAGGGAAGAAATAAAGTGGTTAATTGTTAATAGTGAAATGGTGTTATAGGAAACTCCCGACTTCCTACTATCTGCTTTTTCCTCTTGACCCGCCCGGTTTTCCTCCACCCTTCCTTTTCCCCCCAAAACTCCTTCCTTCGCTTTTCCGCCTGATTTTCGGATTGTAAACGGGAGTTTCACCATACTCTTCAGGTACCGGAGATTTCTCTACTTCCCGTTCAAGCAAAGTTTCGATGGCGCCAAAGCGTTGCTGGTCGCGTTCGTTAATAAAAGTAACAGCCGTACCTTCAGCCGAAGCGCGGGCCGTGCGTCCGATACGGTGAATATAATCTTCGGCATCGTGAGGCACATCATAGTTTATCACCATATCAATATCCTCGATATCAATACCACGCGAAACAATATCGGTAGCCACCAGTACAGGAATATCACCGCTTTTAAAACGGATAATTACATTTTCCCGAGCTGCCTGTTCGAGTGTTGAATGGATTTCTTCTGCTTTAATGCCGGTTTTCTTTAGTTCGTGGTATAGCTGGCGGGTTTTCTCCTTGGTGGAACAGAAAATCAGAACGCGTTTCATAACTGTTTCTTTCAGCAGCATTTTAATCAATGGAATTTTCTGAGTATCGTAAACCACGTAAGCTATCTGAACAATTTTTTCAGCCGGTTTCGACATGGCGATATTGATCTCGAACGGATCGTGAAGGATTTGTTTAGCCAAATAGCGTATTTTCGAAGGCATAGTAGCGGAAAACATCAGGTTTTGCCTCTTTTTAGGCAGGTACGATAATATTTTCAGAATATCCTCGTGAAATCCCATATCCAGCATGCGGTCGGCTTCGTCGAGGATCAGAAATTTCAGTTCAGGGAATTTTATATACCCCATATTTAAATGAGCCATTAGTCTGCCGGGTGTGCAGACAATAAGGTCGGCGCCTTCGGTAAGCGCCTGTTTTTCACGCGAAAATACAGTTCCGTCAGTTCCACCGTAAATGGCAATTGAGCTGACTTTTGTGTAATACGAAAAGCCTTCCATCTGCTGATCGATCTGCAGGGCAAGTTCGCGGGTCGGCACAATTACCATGGCTTTCACCTGGTTGTCGTGAGGCATGGCCGAAAGTTTTTCGATGACAGGAAGTAAAAAAGCAGCTGTTTTACCGGTTCCGGTCTGTGCCGAAGCTATCAGATCGCGCCCTTCGAGAATAACAGGGATTGTTGCTTCCTGAACAGGTGTTGCTTCCGCGTAGCCTATTGCTTCAATACCTTCCATTAAGGTGGGGCTGAAGCCGAATGTTGAAAAGTTCAATGTATTTAAGTTAAATTGTTGTTTTTAATGAAGAGAGGGGCGAGGGGCGACAAGGCGAAGGACGACACGTTGACTATGCTTAGTGCAGGTAAGGCAATTGTTTCCGACAGAAGTTTATTCACTGATTTTTTTGTTCTTTGCTGGCTGAAGTGATTTTGCATTTTGGGCTGTTACGACCTTTTTGCCGGTTGTGTTTTCCAATTGAACTCGTGCTGCTTTTGCTACTTCGCCTCCTTTTCGGGCAACGTTTTTATTTTCGTAAAATGTTTTTGGCTTTTTATCTTTTGATATCTCAGTTGTTGAAGCCTCAGCGAGCATATTCAATACCAGTTCCAGGTTGGTCATATTGTCGCGGAGATTTTCTTTTTTCAGGTCTTTGTGATTTTTATATTGTTTTACACTTAGTCCACTCCAGGCTTTTGTAATTTCATCAGTAAGGATGGCATATTCCTGACCTTTTTTAACACCACGCTCATCCCATTCATCGGTTAGCTCCTTTCGTATCTCGATGCTTTTTAAGCGCTGGTTAACCCATTCCTTACTATATCCTTTTTTAAGATAAGTTACCATTAAACGGTCGAATCCAATTTCAGGATCTTCAATTTCATCGATTCGTTCGCGACCTGCTTTTGCAAGCCAGGTTTTAAATGGTTCAGCCTTGGGTGATGGGATAGATTGAATAAGCCTGAAAAGTTGCTCAGTATCGGCAACATCAGAAATACGCATCTTGCCATCTTCTGCTGCCATTTTCAACTGTCCGATTTTTTCGGACAGTTCACTACCTTCTTTTTTAAGTTTAGACTTTAAATCACTCCAGTACTTTCGGGGACGATCTGTTCCTGTCAATACTTCAACAACATCAATGATAGAAAAATACCATTTTTCTTTATCATCATCCCAAACGGAACGGATTTTTTTCGATTCGAAAAGCTTAATAGCTGTGTCCTTATCCATGATTCGAAAATAGTTTTAAAAACATAAATATAAGCATTTAAATCAGGATATAGGATTAGAATTTCGATGATATGTACTTTAGATTTAACATTTTCAACAGTCAGCTTTTGTCGGACATTAGTTATCATCACTTCTTACCGGGCGCGAAATTACTCAAAATTGACGGATAATTTGCAAAACCTGTTGTACATAGCTGCCACCGAACAAGTTTACATGCACCAGCAACGGGTAAAGATTAAAAATATCCATACGTTTTTGCCAGCCCTTTTCCATCGGCCAGGCCAGGTTGTAAGCAGCATAAAATTCATGTTTAAATCCCCCGAAAAGTTGTGTCATGGCTATATCCGATTCGCGATGACCGAAGTAAACGGCAGGATCAACCAGGCATGGAGACCCTTTTTCGGAAATCATAAAATTACCATTCCAAAGGTCGCCATGGATCAAGGCCGGTTTTTCAATCGGGATAATATTATGCAGTGTGTTGAAAAGTGAATCGAAATAACGCATGTCGCTTTGACTAAAAGCACCTTTATTACGCGCTTCTTTAAGCTGTGGTTCAATTCGCTGAGAGATAATAAAACTAAAAAAATCGGTATAAGGATTATTTTTCTGAACAAGGGACCCGATATAATTGTCATGATCAAGTCCGAAATATTCACTTGTATTGCGATGTAAACCAGCCAGTTTTGTTCCGAATTCATTCCAGAAATTGCGTCCAGGATAGCCGCTTTCAATAAACTGTAGCAGCAGATAGGAATACTTACCAGTTTCGGATGTACCGGTTACAATGGGAATTTCAAGTGTTTTTGTATCTGCGAGTATTTTCAGTCCCTTGGCTTCCTTTTCGAACATACCCGGAAATATAGTTGCAGAATTATATTTTACGAAGTACTTACCTATGTTGGTTTTCAGAGCATAAGCTTCGTTAATGCATCCGCCACCTACAGGCCGTATTTCTGAAATTTGTACTGCATTTCCCGATTTTCCGGACAGGGCTGATTCAACAGATTTTTTCACTTCATCCGGAATCATATTTGCTTGGTTTATGAAGTGAAGGTATAAAAAAAATCATCATATGTTTGGTCACATGATGATTTTCAAAACGGGCAATGTTCAACTATTATTTTTATTTTACTAAATGAGTCTGAGGTTTGTGAGAGATTACCTGGTCGAACATCGAAATAATAAGCAAGGCTACCGATACCGGGATAAAATACGCGTATTTGCCTAAGGTGCCAATTTTGCTGAACATTTGTCCTATCCAAACCAATCCTTCGGAAATCAGGTTTCCAGCCATTTGCAGTACTGATGTTCCGGCTGCCCGTACATCGAAATCAAATACGGTCCAGGCAGGAAAAATCAACATTAATATTGCAATGCCGGCTGCAATGGCAAGTATGCCATATTGGTAAATGATCATCCATTTATTGACGGGATCGGGTTGTATGAGAAGACGATCCATGATACGCGCCGTAAAACCTTCCGAAGGCTTGTCAAGCCTGGTACGGCTTACAATGCGACGGATTGCTTCATCGTGGTTGTTTTTATCTGTTGTCATGGTTCAAAAGTTCAAGGGTTCAAAAGTTCAAGGATTCAACGGTTACGGGCATTGAGCTTGTTGAAGTGCAAAGGTACAATTTTATATTACTGGTTCCATTTTCATCATCATGTGCAATTCGTCATGCAGCTTTTTGCGGATGCGGAACAGTTTTACTTTAACGTTCGACACACTCAGCCCGGTAATCTGGCTGATATCGTCGATGGTATTTTCTTTCAGGTAAAAGAGAGTTACAATGGCGCTTTCATCGGCAGGCAGTTTGTTGATGGCTTCATTTACCAGTTTCGATTGGAGTTCAGCATCCAGTGTATCAAGATTTTCGAAGATTTCGTCTTCTGTAGTATCGCTAACCACGCGTTCGTCGAGTTGCGTAAAATCCTGTTTTTTGCGCCTGGTATGCGAAATGGCAGCATTATAAACAATGCGGTACAACCAGGTACTGAATTTCGATTCGCCTTTAAAAGAACGTAACGACTGGTAAGCTTTTACAAATGCATCCTGTGCAATCTCCTCTGCATCTTCGCGACTGCGCACTATTTTATTTGCAATTGTGAACGCCATATCACTATGTTTGTTAACCAGAATCGCAAATGCTGCAGTATTTCCCGCTAGCACGCTCTGCACGTGAAAAATGTCGTCCTGTTCTTTCATGTGATAATATGACGCTTATTGTACGAAAAGGTTACAGAGAAAATGGAGCGGAAATGAGTGGTTCCGGGTGCCGAAGTACCAGGTTCCGGGATGCCGGAACGTCGCATTAGATTCGTAGTTGTAAAAATACAACAAATTTTATCCTTTTTGTAACCTCTATAACAAAGTTACGTCATAAAGAGCAGAGAACAAATTATAAAACCTTAAAACTCTCAAGATATGCATAATGCTGAATTTTTAATCCCGATTTCGTTCTTTGCAATGATACTAGGCATTGTATATATGTCGTACCGCAAAAAAGAACGCATGGCTCTTATCCAGAGTGGACGCGATGCATCCATACTGAAAGAAGATGGCCGTTGTTATTCTTCGCTGAAATGGGGTTTGCTGCTTTTTGGCGTTGGTCTTGGACTTCTGATTGCCGAATTTATGGCTAAGTACGAAGTAATGTCACCCGAAGCTGCATATTTCTCAATGGCTTCCATTTTTGGCGGAATGGCGTTGATCATCGATTTTTTTATCGAGAAATACCGTAAAGCCGAAGATACCGAACCAACCAAAGCTGACTAAATTAAAAGAGATTGATCTCAAAAGCCTTGCGGAATTGATTCTCCGGAGGGTTTTTGTTTATAATCAGCAGTTCAAATAGTTATACTACGGTTACGAATTTCGTGTCTATCTCTGTGATCTGCGTTCCAACCGTATTAAAGTTTAGCTGTAAACACATTCACATACAACGGGCCTTCTGGCCGAAGAATACTTTCAAAAAGTGTAATTTCAGTCACATTTTCTTCCTGTATTTCAATTGTGCTGAAGCTGCCTATAATTTTCTGAAACAGTTCTTTATCCTGTAAAGACCTGATCCGGCCAATAGTGAGATGTGGAATAAAATTCTGCCGATCCCGTTGCCAGCCATATTTTGCGAGTTCATCAATGATATTTTGCTCCAGGACATCAAGTTCAGCCTGTTTTTCAATTCCGAACCAAATCACTTTTGGATTGTAGCGGCTTCCAAAAATACCAGTATTGGCAATTCTCAGATTAAATGGCCTTGATTGGATTACAGCAGTTTCCATTGCCCGGCAGATGGCCGGAATTCTAGTTTCCTCTGTTTCACCGAAAAATTTCAAAGTCAGGTGCATGTTTTCGGGTTCAACCCATCGGATACGCTCGTGGCTTAGTGCTGAGGAAATTTCGTTAAACACGCTGATATATCGCGGTGAATGATGGACTTTAATGGCTGCAAACAGGCGCTTCATAAATAATCATCATATTTTGTGTAAAATTAGGAAAGTTTCTTAATTTTGCGCCTCTGTTTCGGGGCGTTAGCTCAGTTGGCTAGAGTGTCAGACTGGCAGTCTGAAGGTCATGGGTTCGACTCCCATACGCTCCACAATTTGACCAAAATAACAATTACAAAACGCTGTATATTAATGATATATGGCGTTTTGTTTTTTATAAAATATGGATTAATTCGTGTCTGTAAAATTGTAAAATGATTTAAAAAACACCCAAAGGTTGATGTTTGCATTATGCTTGGTACTGATATCATAACGAAAAGAAATTTTAGTTCTTTAAAGGTGCGATTATAAAAGGTTTTTCTGTTTGATCCAGCGGTGATTCGATCTGTAAAACACATCGTTCCCTATTAATAGCAATTTGAATCCAGAACAAAGAAGTTCAAAGTTAATAGTGTTGATTCTTTTTTTATTGTACATATGAAATGTAATACTTAGTAAAGCCTCTTCGCCTTGGTGAATGTAACTAAGTTAGAGAATAAGAGTCTGCTTTCAAGAGCAGGATTTTAACTTTCATGGCTAATTTCTTTTGAAATATATTCTTCCAATTCTTCTCTGCTTGGTAGAACTAACTGATACTTATGCACGAAAACGCTATGCTCCAACCCGGCAGTAGCATATTTTGCCATTGTTTCACCTTTATCGGTGCAAAGCAGGATGCCTACCGGAGAGTTATCTTCTTCCTGCATCACTTCATTCCGATAATAATTCAGGTAAGCATTTAATTGCCCGGCATGGCTATGTTTGAACTTTTCTATTTTCAAATCAACCAGTACATGGCATTTCAGGATACGGTGATAAAATACCAGGTCGATGAAATAGTATTCGCCGTCAATCAATATTCGTTTTTGTCGGGCCTCGAAGCAAAAACCATATCCCAACTCCAACAAGAACTCCTGGAGATGATCAAGTAAGGCTTGTTCCAGATCAGATTCAGTTACCAAAGCCCGGTCGTTGAGGCCAAGAAACTCGATTGTGAAAGGATTGTTGATGACATCGTGGGGAGTGAGCTGAACTGCTTGCAGGCGAACCATTTCGGAAAGTTTCTTTTTATCTTTTGAAAGGCCGGACCGTTCGAAATAAAGTGATTCGATCTGTCGTTGAAGTTCTCTTGTGCTCCATGTGCCTTTCACACATTCAATCTCATAAAATGCCCTCTTTAAAGGATCATCAATTTTAATCAGTTCAACTATATGTGTAAATGATAATGTTTGAAGCAATCGTGCCGGATTAAGTCCGGGTTTAGGCTCAACACCTTTAGTTTGACATGTAGCCTGTATGGCTTTGATATCTGGTACTCTTAATTCGTCAGGCGCTGCCTGACGAATTGGATCTTCATTTGTAACTGTAGATTGTTCAGGCACTGCCTGAATAATTTTATTATCTGAACCATCAAGTGATTGTTCAGGCGCTGCCTGAATAATTGCAAGGTTATTAAGAGAATGAGGAAGAGCAGTTCCAATTTGAGGATATGTAAGATAAAACTGGCGATAAATATTTAGATTAGTAAAAGACATACCTTTCTGACCCGTAGCTTTCAATCGCTTTTCAATTGAACGAATCAATCTATCACCATATCCAGCCCGGTCTTCACCATTTTGTTCATATTCCACAATATAATACCCATAAAGCCAATTACGAATAGTCATAGCAGTATTAATAGCTTTAGAAGCTGAAGTAAAAAGGGTATTATGGGTAAGCTGAAGATTTTGAATCAGGGTTTCGAAATTCATAACTATATTATTTTATTGCATTATCTAATGAAAGAACTCGTCTGCGGAAGATTCGCTTGCAAACAGGAGAAAGACGTGTCTCAAGAATATAGGCCGGAAGAAAGAACTTTTCAGCCATATAGCATTTTAGGAAGAGAATCCAATCAAGTTTAAAACAGTCTATGTGATCAGTTGTATTTTATTAATTCTCCTCGTGAATATGTAGTTATAATTTGTAACGGGCTGGCAGTCTGAAGGTCAAGGGTTTGACTCCCAAGCGCTCTACATTAATTATACATAAAAACCTGTCAACATTATGTTTACGGGCCTTATGTTTTAAAGGAGTATCTGACATCAGTCAGCATTCACTGCTTAGAGAGAAATACTGTTCCCCAATAATCAGGTTCAGAGAAAAACTAGTTTGTCTTCTTCTTCTTGAGCGAAAAAAACAGCATCATTCCGCCAAATACAAGCATGGCAACTCCTGTCCAGAGATTAATGTTTTTCCCCAGCGATCGGGCATACAATTCAGCATCATTCATTGAATAAAGCCCGAAAGCGAAAAGTATAAAACCGAGGATTGCAAACAGCAGTCCAATGGGAATTCTAATGTCCATATCCATAATTATTCCTCCTACCAGATAATAATTGTTATAATTATACTAATTGCGCCAATGATCACAGCCATTACGACCGGTTTTTCGTACCACGGAATTCCGGGTTCGTCTTTTGTTTTAGGTGTAAGCGAATAAACCAAACCACGCAGGTCGTCGTCCGTTTTCAATTGCTTTGTCGAAAGCGAAAGAATTATGGTGAGAACCAAGCAGATAGTAAAGGCATATATTGCCGTCCAGAAACCTTGTGCCATAGCACTCGGGTATTCAACAAGGTGAGCAATCCAGCCGCCTTTGCCTTCGGAAATTGTAAGTGAATAATGCAAAGCGGCAGCAAAAGTACCTGTAATAAGACCATAGAATGCGGCGTGCCCGGTTGTCCGTTTCCAAAACATTCCCAAAAGGAATGTTGCGAAAAGAGGTGCATTTACAAACGCGAAAATAAGTTGGAGCAAATCCATGATGTTGTTGAAGTTAGCCGCGATATACGCCGCACCAATACTAACGGCTACACCAAAAATAGTAGCGAATTGACCAACTTTCAGGTAATGTGCATCTGATTTTCCTGGCCGGATATACGATTGATAAATATCATAGGTAAACACCGTATTAAACGCTGTTACATTGCCAGCCATACCGCTCATAAATGAAGCCATAAGCGCAGTAATTCCCAAGCCTAATAAACCAGTTGGATAATAGTGGACCAACATTGTTGGGATGATCATGTTATAATCCGTTTGTCCGTTGTTGCCAATAAGCTGCAATCCTTTCTCGGGCATACTCATAAGCGCCATGGCAATCATGCCGGGCACAATAACCAGTATCGGCAGGAACATTTTGGGCAATGCTCCTATAAGCGGAGTACGACGGGCAGCCGACATTGAATTGGCAGCCATTGCGCGTTGTACCACCAGGAAATTAGTACACCAGTATCCAAACGCCAGCACAAAACCAAGACCCATGAACATGGCAATCCAATCCACACCCATGGGGTTGGAAGATGCAGATCCAAGGTATTTCCAGGTGCTGGTCCAGGTTCCGGCAGCATAGCCTTTATTCACGGCAACTATATCCAATTGATGTGTTAGGCCTTGCCAGCCGCCAACATCCTGCAATCCAATGATAACAAGCGGCAGGAATCCGATAACAATCAGGAAGAATTGTAGAACTTCGTTGTAAATGGCCGACTTTAACCCTCCCAGGTAAGTGTATATCAGCACAATTATAGCCGAAGCAATAATACTGTAGTTGAAATTCCAGTGCAGCATTACTTCCATAAGCCTGGCAAGTGCAAACATCGAAATTCCGGAGGCAAAAACCGTCATAATAGCAAATGAAAATGCGTTGAATCCACGGGTTTTCTCGTCAAAACGAAGTTTAAGATATTCCGGTACCGACCTCGCTTTGGAACCATAATAAAAAGGCATCATAAACAGCGCAAGAAATATCATAGCAGGAATAGCGCCGATCAGGTAAAAATGAGCAGTCATCAAGCCATATTTGGCTCCGGAGGCACCCATTCCAAAAACTTCCAGGGCGCCCAGGTTAGCCGATATAAAAGCAAGCCCTGTGATCCAGGATGGAATTGATTTCCCGCCCTCGAGAAACTGTGTACTCGATTTCATGTATTTCTTCAGTGCCCAGCCTATGCCCAGCACGAAAATGAAATAGATCGCCATTATGGCATAATCAATAATACTCAGCGAAAATGTGTCAACCATGCAGACGTTGTTTATTAGTTATAATTGGAGAATTCAAATTCTTAATCAAGTGATTACTTTTCAGGCGGGGAATATCCGGTCAAATTTATCACAAAACCACGTTCACAGAACCGGTATTCCTGATAAATAGTTTTTTACATGATCCATCGCCAAATACATGTTCGAGACTTGAAATATATTTAGTGAGCAGATGCTGTGGTACAAACGCCTGTATAGTCCCGGCAAAACCTCCGCCGTGAACACGCCAGGCACCCTGATCTTTAAGGATCATTTCACTCAAGGCCAGCGCCAGAGATACACCTTGTTCTTTTACATTATTTACCGGGTAAATATTTTGGTTGTACATAAAAGAACTATAGCCCGAATCAATAACCATTTGCAGGAAAGCCGGGAAATCGTTTCGTTCAAGAGCTTCCACCTGATTTACAACCCTTTGGTTGTCGCCATGGAAATGGTAAGCACGGAGAATAGCCCTGTCACCGGTTTTTTCACGAAGTTCGGGTATGGCTTCTACGACCTGTTCGAGAGTAACATCACGAAGAACATTGCCCCCAAGTTCCCCGGCAACAGATTTCATTTCGACGGGAAGCGATGCATACTCATCATTTAAATCAGCGTGATTTCCACCGGTATCTGTTATTACCAATGAAAACCCGGTTTTGGTAAAATCAAAATCTACTTTTTTAACAATAGGATTTGAAGGATCTTTAAAATCGATAGTAATAAACCCACCCACTGCACAGGCAGTCTGATCCATCAGGCCACAAGGTTTCCCGAAGAAATTATTCTCGGAATATTGCCCTATAATTGCATTTGTAATTGGGTCGAGTTTTCCTTCGTTGAAAAGGTGACTAAGTATGGTTCCTATCAATACTTCGAAAGAAGCAGATGAACTCAGTCCTGATCCTTTGGGCACTTCTCCGTCAATAACTGCATTAAAACCGCCAATTGAGTAGCCAAGTTCTTTCATGCGGGAACATATTCCTCGTACCAGGGAGGCGGAGGTATAAAACTCGTTTTTATCAGGATTTAACAGGGAAAGATCTACTTTAAACGGCGGATACTCAGTTGACAAAATATGGATAATATTGGAGTTGTTTCTGGCTGCCACAGCAATATTGTCGAGGTTTACAGCGCCAGCCAGCACACGGCCATGATTATGATCAGTATGGTTTCCGCCAATTTCGGAGCGCCCCGGTGAACTAAACAAAGAAACCTGATCGCCAGGATATGTTTCCTGAAAGGATTTTAACAATTCTGTATAACGAAGAGCTTGTTTTTGCAAGACTTCAGAATCAGTGCCGTATAGATTTTTAAGGGTGTTATTGTTTCCCCTGTCAATTTTTTTAAGTAAGGTTATAATTTTTTCCATTTTTCGGCTTTATAAAATAGCTGATTGAGCCAACGCCTTGATCGTAATATTTATTTTTAACAAAAATTCAAATCAAATATACAACACTTAGTCATTCAAAATACCTTTTAAATGTCTCTGCTCTTGCATCGGAAGTTATTTAATTTGTTACTTTTACAATAGGGGAAACCCGCATTTTATGATTTATGCCGATCCTAAAAGAGCATTTATCATTCATTTTGCAACCTGAACAACAAATGTCAAAACAACCTCCTTCAAAAAGCACGGGTATATTGTCGGATATAAGGTTTTTCTTATTGGATAAACCTAAAGTCGAAACAGCAATTAAATTTCATTCGGAAGATGAAAGAGTGTTTTATAGCAAAAATATCCTGCAACGCACCGGTATAGGGGTTGATAAATACAGGGTGCTGAATATTCACCGCATTGGAATTGAGTCGCCTGCAGGTTTTGTATTCGATGAGTTGCTAAAGTGGAACGGCGATTCGAGTTGCTGGCCCAACCATATTGCAAAACTTACGCTAAATGATGGAAACCTTGCGGAAATTAAGGTAAATTTGTTTGGCTTGGCTTCCGACCCTTTTCGAGCCAGGAAAGGAATTACACGCCGGCCTTTGTTTCAACTATTCGATATGAACGCGATAAAAATACAATCAACACCCGAGTCTTTTGATTTTGATAATGCCCGGTACCTATTGTATAAGTGCAGTGGAGGCTACCCGATTGGCGTATTTTTATTGTATGTCCGATCTTCTATTCCCGAACGCGGAGAGAAAGAGATGGCACAGCTTTTTCTGGTGGTGGGTTTTAATTTTTATGGAAACAGAACACTGACCAAAGTAAATATCATCAATAAAACATGGGAGGCTATTCATAACAGGGTAACAACTCATATTATGAACAGGTTAAAACAATTGTGCGAATGGCGGTTTGAGAAATTTACCAGTTAGAGACGATACTATACTATGTTATGGGGTCTATAAATCCCTTCACCCTACTACAAACTTGTCCTGAATAAATATTTCGCGTTCCCGAATATTTTACCATTGCTTCTTCTGTGCATAAAGCTTGTGTTTATTTTGTTAAGCACAAATATTCAAGATTATACACATATAATATAAAGAATAAGTTTCCGTCTATTGTTTTTATTTCCATATTAACATTTTATTAACAACTTTATTTGTAAAGTGAAAATATATACATTAAAAGTTATAATTTTATCTAGACAAATTAAGTGCTAACTAAATAAAACTAAAATCTATGAAAAGAACAGTATTACTTGCAGCTATTGTAATTGCTATTGGATTTAGTGCTTGTGAAAAAGGACAACCATTAGTAGAACAAACAACAACAGATAATTCCTTTGTTAAATACAGCGAAGCTGTGATTCCGGGAAGTTTTATTGTTTTATATGATAAGACAGACCCAGGTTTTAAAAATGCACCGGCAGATATGGCCGGGCGAAATAAAATAGTACTAGAAGTATCAAATGCAGTTTTTAAAAGTGCTGGAGTTGAAATGCGTGAACCTTCCCATGTTTATGGTTCAACTATTAAGGGAATAGCCGTGAAATTGTCCTTAGCAGAAGCCGAAAGAATCAGTAAAGAATCTAATGTAATTGGTGTATATCCTGATAAAATGGTTATACTTGCCAAGCCGACTCCTATTCCTGTTGTTCCTCCGGCAGAAGTAGTGCCATATGGAGTAGCTCGTACCGGTTATGCTACCTATACAGGCACCCACAAAGCCTGGATCATCGACACGGGTATTGATATGAATCATCCTGATTTAAATGTAGATCAAACCAGTGGGGCAACTTTTGTTTTGCGTACGACTACACCCGAAGATGACAATGGACACGGAACACATTGTGCAGGTATTACGGCTGCCAAGGACAATGATATAGGCGTTGTAGGTGTTGCTGCAGGAGCTCTTGTTGTCCCTGTAAAAGTTCTCGACAAAAGAGGCTCGGGCGCGTATTCGCAAATTATTGCCGGCGTAGATTATGTTGCTGCCCACGCTACTCCCGGCGACGCAGCCAATATGAGTCTTGGTGGCGGCGTGTATGAACCTATTGATCTTGCTGTGGTAGCTTTAGGTGCAACAGGTGTATTTGTTTCTCTGGCAGCAGGTAACGAATCGGATGATGCCAACCTGCATTCTCCGGCCCGTGCAAATGGACTAAATATATTTACAGTTTCTGCAATGGATATCAATGATTATTTCGCATCTTTTTCTAACTATGGAAATCCACCGATTGATTACTGCGCCCCTGGTGTAAATATTTATTCAACATACAAGGGTGATGCTTACGCCACTATGAGCGGAACATCAATGGCTGCACCCCATGTTTGTGGATTATTGCTTTTAACAGGCGGTCATGTTACGACTGATGGTTTTGTAAATGGCGATCCTGACGGTAATCCAGATCCCATTGCCCATAAATAGACTTTAGAAAAGTAAATGAGAAACGAAAGAGACTGCAAAAATGGCAGTCTCTTTTTTTTATCATTGTTATCCGACTAAAATTCACTTTGGTGATGTGTTCATCGTAAATGTATGATAATCAATTTATAACTTTACTTCTTCGATAGCCAGCCCGAGCTAAAAAGCAATTTTGGTTTGCAGTTAGAGGATGGCAGGTGAAACCTTTGGGGAGTTAAGCCTTCTTTATTTTTTTAGTTGTTTAGAAATGCATGAAAATAAGAATCAGGAGATAACCCCCTTATGTTATTGCATTGCTTTTATAGTTTTTAAAAACATTTTCATATCCATTTTCATTTTATCCGTAACAAACAGATCGGAGTAAATGGGATCGCCATAAAACCGTATGATGGTTTCCTTCGACCTTATAATTTTCGGAATGAGTTCCTGCATGCTTTCATTAAACGGGATTAGTACGTATTCGGAAACAAAATCTGAAGTGCCGTATGTATAAAACTTCAAACTGTCATATTCAAACGTTTCATCATCACACACCAGTTTTATCCTGTTTGCATAAACCCAATCAGCACCGGTATAATTAAATTTTACAAATGGATATATTTTAGCATCTTTTATATAGCCCGAAAAGGATATAAATGATTTATTCAAATAATCTGATGCATTTCTATCCGCGTCAAACCGGATCATTTTTTCAACTTTGTCGTATTCATAATAGAACCTTGTTAAACCATCAAGAATTGAATCGCCGGTAGCTGAGGGAAACCTAAGCACAAGATTTTTCAGATATCCGTTCCAATTGCTTGTTTTAATCTTAAGCCCGTTTTGCAATTGCAGATTCGCTTTATTAATCTTCAATGCTTCTGCATCGATCAGTATTGAAGACCCGGTATAAAGTGGTACCCAGTTCTGTGAAATCACACTCCCAATAGAGCTCAAAAAAAGAATGGATAAAAGTATTTTTTTCATTTTATGTAAGTTAATTGAGAAAGCGCATATCATAAAGAGGCTTACCTTTGTCTTTCCCTGTATTCTAATACGATGCAATTTACCAATAATATAAACATGTTTAAGTTCCAGATGCGAAAACCGATAATATGACACGATTACTTATTATTTCTACAATACTTATTAACCTGGCTCTGATTTTTTACTCGCTAGGTGTTTGGTCCGAACGAATATCCAGGTACCTTAAAACCTGGCATGTTTCAGCCTTCTGGATAGGTTTCACTTTTGATATTTCGGGCACTTATGCAATGAGCAGGCTTGCAACAGGTCCCTTTAACCTCCTGGCATTGCATACACTTACAGGGCAGATCGCACTCTGGCTTATGTTTGCCCATGCCATTTGGGCAACGTATGTCGTACGAAAAGGAAGCGAAAAAGTTAGAACTGGATTTCACAGATACAGCCTATTAGTTTGGCTTATTTGGCTGGTTCCGTATTTTGGCGGTATGTTTATGGGTATGACGAAATAGACCCAGCTATTAGCTGGGCTGGCGATGAGCTAAAAGGTTTATAACCAGCTATGGCGGTGTCATTTTCGGCTGGTGATAAAAATGTCCCTTGCAAATTTTATGTAGAATTACCAAATGATTTTCTTACAGCGACAAAAGACGGTTTCATAATCTAATAATTCAGTGAATACCGATGTCGGGCAAATGAAAACATTTCGGCTGTTTTAATGTTTTAACTATGTTAAACCGGGCGAATATTAGTATTCCGAAAAAATGCTTCTATCGTCTGAAGAGGTATAATTCAAGGAAAACATATGAATATAGTCATTTTCGGTGCCAACGGTAAAACCGGCGCCCTATTAACCGATCAGGCCCTTGCAAAAGGTCACCAGGTTACGGATTAACTGAGACGTTAGGTTTCCTTCTCGGCTGGTAGCGTAAAATAAAACGTCGATCCTACAGCCGGTTCGCTTTCAACCCAAATTGTGCCGCCCAGCATTTCAACATAAGCCTTGGTGATCGATAATCCCAGTCCCACACCTTCGTAAATCTTGGATAAGGAATTGTCGGCTTGTGTAAAACGGCCGAAGATGGATTGTTGCTTGTCTATTTCAATGCCTATGCCAGTATCCTTAATGTAATATTCAATGAATGCACCTTTGTGCAGGTAACCAATTTCTATGGAGCCTTTCTTGGTGTATTTTATGGCATTCTTAAGTAATTGGGTTAAAATTGTATCTAGTTTCTCTCGATCGGTCCGAACGTGTGAATCCCCTATTTCCAGCGTATTATTAACGGTTAACTGAATTCCTTTCTTGTCGGCTTCAGGTTTATAAATGGCATAAATACTATCAATTTGCCCGTCAATATCAAATACGGATAAATTTATTTCCGTTTGACCGGATTCGATCTTGGAAATTTCGATCAGGTCGGTAATTGTATTTAGCATGCGGGCACTGCTTTTTTCAATAATAGCGATATATTCCTGCATTTGCTCATTTGAAAGGGAAGCTGTTTTAAGCATCTCGGCAAAACCAAGTATTCCGTGCATGGGGGTACGGATTTCATGCGCTATATTCGATAAAAACGCCGACTTTAATTTGTCACTTTCTTCGGCTTTCTTTTTGGCTAGTTCAAGTGTTTTCCGCTGATTGAAATAATCCTCAAATAAAATGCCTATATAGCTGAATTCGCCTGCTGATAGCTGTAACTTTCGGATAGATTCGCTGTTTTCTGATTCCAAAATCCGGGTAATTAAATTGAGCGGTTGATAGATCCAAAGCCGGGCATAGATAATATACACAAACATGCCCAATATAAATGAGATAACTGTAATAAGTAATAATGATTTGGATGTCCTGAAATTAAGATTAAAGTTCCGGGAGAATACAATGTGCCTTACGGTTCTGTTATCAGCAGAGGTTAAGTTTTTTGAAACCGACAGGACGCTATGATCTTCAATATCCTTTTGACCCGATAATTGCTGAAAATCAACACGGGAACTAGTTATCCTGCTTAATTTGGTTTGGAACGACTGATCCCATAACCGCACCAGGAATGCATAGCCTGAAGGTTCAGTTTTATTATGGAAACGGTCTAAAGTGGGATGAATGGAAGCAGCACTTACCTCTACAAGTCCTTCGGTTGTTACCAGGAAGAAATTTGAATAATGTTTTTTGTACATTTCAGATACAGCAGCCCGGGGAATAAAACTTCGGGATAAAATTTTAAGAGATGAGGTTTCGCTGATAATGTTGAATGCAGTATCATATACACAGATATAATCGACCTTTAAGCTATTTATAGCCCCTTTAATATGTTCGTTGTACCATTTGATGCTCCTGGTATTAGTAAACTCAACCAGTTGGTCCGAACTTGTAAAGTCGTTTGTTGCAATTCGCATTGATTCAGAATTCAGGTCGAGCAAGGATTCCACTTCGTTACTAAATTGAGATTTAGCCGAATCGTAAACCTGTTTTTCCTGAATCAGGGTATATACATACAGAGATGTAAAAAGTAAAAGGAATATAATTGCTGATATGGAAAGCAATAGAATAACACGTTCGTATATGGTTTTGAGTTTTATCATAAATTCAGTCATTTTTGCAAGTCTGGGCTTCGCTCAGATGAAACCCGGAGAAACATTTAATTTTAATACAACAAATATAATACAATTAGTTTTGAAATTTTCAACAACTTACTCTTTCCGAAGTGCCTGCACCAGGTTTTTCTTCAAAGCTGACTTCACCGGGAAATAAATCCAAACAAATCCACTAAGTAAGATCAATAACAAAATAACAAGTATAAATGTTGTCGGTAGTTGAAAAGTCGATGAGAAAAAAGAAGGTAGAATTCCGGTAAAAGCTGATACTATGCCTATTCCCATACCGGTAAGCAAGATCAGGAGGTTTTCGGTAAAAATAAGTTTCCTGATATACTTATTCTTAAAACCAATTGCCTTGTAAAGTGCAATTTCTTTCTTACGTTCGGCAAGATTTTGCAAAAGCACAATTCCAAGTCCAATGGTACCAATAATAATTCCAAGTCCGCTCAGCAACATAAATACCGACAGATACGTGTTGGAAACGGAGTTGAACTCAGCCAACCTTTGGGAGGTTGGGGTTGCAATCATTCCATAATCCTGAAACAGGTATTCGAGGCGTTGTGCAATTTGGGAACGCCGGGCAAATTCACCATCAACGAGCATCGTTCTTGAACCCGCTGCCGAAGGGAAATACTGACTGAACAACTTTCCCGAAACCAGGATATTCCCCTGGAATACAGAACTACCAAGGCCGCCAATAAGTACCAATTTTAAGATTTTACCACTTTCATCCGTGTACAAAAGGGTATCTCCGATTTTTTTTTGCAGGCCCCAGGTAATAACGGTTTGATCAGCAAAAGAGGGAATAATTCCGGGAGCCAGTTGTTGATTTATTGCCAGCCAGGGATGCTTACTATTCACTGATGGCTCAAGATTTACAAAGCTGAAGGATTGTTGCTGATCCATAAACTGAGGGTTAATTCCGAGTATTTTGGGTTGCGAAACCTGGTTCAGGTTAAGGCAGCTGGCATCGTTACCGTCGAGGTTCAACATTTGGGCGAAACGCACATCCTTCAATTCTTTTTCATCGGTAAGCCCATATTTTTGTTTGCCTTCCGGTGAATTCAGATCATACATTACCGGAACCGTTGATTCGGCCCATAAAAGAAATCCTCCCGTACCCGACTGCCGTGTATTCTCAGTTCCGTAAAAACTTTTTCGGTTTGCCCCGGTAATAATTACGGTGAATGTTCCAATGGCTAGAAGTGCAATAACAGTAACTGTCCGGCGCTTTTTCAGGCTTACATTCCTGAGGATGATAGTGTATATTCCGGGAACAGAACCGGATATTTTTGAACCTGCATTAAGAAGGATTGCATACACTAAAGCAATTCCACCCGACAAGATCATTCCTCCGGCAGGTAGTGAAAATCCAGAAAACTCAACCCGTGGCGTGAAGAAAGCATAAATTGCTATAGTTAATACGATACCGAAAAAGAAAAAAGCTAATGTCATGCTGAAATTTTTCCATCCTTTTCTTACTTGCAACGATGTTATTTCCACTCCTTTTACCATTACCGATATGGGTTTTCGAAAGTGCCGCATCAACACCCAAAATAAAGCAATCAGAGCGGTTATCATACCCGCAACAAATCCTATGACTAATGTTTTCGGCGCTAGATGCATCTGCAGCATCGAAGTTCTTACCGCATCCTGCCAAAGTGTATTTAAACCCAACAGCATAAGTTTGTTATAAAATATGCCACAAACAGAACCGAGAATACTTCCTGCAACCACAACGAATGCGGCTTCGATAATTAAAACACTGATAATTTCCTTTTTCCGGAAGCCTAATGTTGCCATAATCGCTGTTTCTGCCATCCGCTTTTGTGCATGAAGCGAAAAAAGCAAAGTAGTCAAAAGCAGGGCTGCTGCAAGTATAAAAAAACTTAGGCTAAGAAACAGGCCTCCGAAATCAGTGGAATTTGCTGCGGCCTTTTTGCCTTCGGCGTAAATATTCTGAATTTTCAAACCATTTCCGTCAGGAAGAAGTTTATCCATTATTTGTTTTGTCAGGGCCTTTAACCCGGCACTGTCAACCTCAAACCGAAAAGCTGTTGCATGACCGAAAGCGTTATCCCATATTTGCTGACCGGCAGCTAATGAAATAATGGCTTTTGGCATTCCCCGGTATGTATTCCAGTATTGTTCGTCTTTATCCCTGATTTTATTCAGATCAACAGGAGCTCCGGTTTCCCAGTCGCGGCAGTTACCGGCATCCGACATTCCCGGGAAATCGGGCATCAATGTCCGGTCAAATATAGGATCTGTTATTGGCAATATCGTTTTTACGCAAAAATAGCTGCTGTCTTCAGTCAGTTTTCGCAAATCGCCCATTTTGAAATAACGTAATTGAAGTGAATCGCCTGGCTTAACGGCCAGATCGGTTGCAAGCCAGCTACTGATGATTATTTCATTCCTGGATAATTGATTTTGGGAGTCACTCTTATTTGTTGCTGTTACAAACGAGTAAGGTGTAGATTTTCCCTTTATGGAAATAGCATTTACAAGGTATGTAAATATGGGTTCGGCATTCGGAATAACAGTTTGAAAGGCTTTAGCCGTATTATCATCTATAAAAATACGATCCGACTTGATTTCATGTAAATTATTCCCATCTAAAGTCCCAATTGTGAGCCCGGCATCAGCCGGTTTCCAGCAAATGCGTATGAGGGAATCCAATTCTCGCGCGGTCTGACTTTTTTCTTCGTTTCCGGTTATCAGCAATAAATTGGCGCTCCCTTCCAGAGCCACTTTGCGAGCCATACTTTTTAGCGAAATAAAAATATTGAAAGGGGCCGACTGGTTGCTTTTCAGGCTGAAGCGCCCCATTTCGTTATCGTTAGCAATAGCTGTTACTTTTAAACGGAAAGATACTAATGGTTCTTTTTCTGAAACAAAAGGTGCATTTTCAGAGGCTTTTGCTTTTTTATGCAGTTTCAGCAGAAATTCATCACCGGTTTCCAGGTTTAACTTTTCAGCTGTATTCCGGCTCAGGATAGCTTCATCTTCGCCGGGTTGCTGAATTGCTGTATTCCACAATTTTAAAAACTGATCATTAATGCCCAACACTTCAACCTTGTTGATCTGTGTATTTTGATCTGTATTTACAGCGATGCCTTCGAGTTGTAAAACGGGGGCAACAGCACTTTTTGTTTGTTCCGCTAACTCTGTGGCAAGTTGTTGCCTGAAAAAACGATCTCCCGACTGAATAGCAAACCGTATTTTCCCGAGCCGGATATCCGATAAGTGCTCAAGGCTGTAACGTACCGAATCGCCAACAACTAACGCCCCGGTTAGCACAGCAGTGCTGATAACCGTACCAGCCAGGATAGACAGGTAGGATTTCCGGTAATATTTCAGATTGCGGAGGATCAGGGAAATAATGGTCATGGAAGGTTTTATGGATGGGATTTAGTTGTTATGGTTATGAAAGTAAAAAGTCAAAATGCAAAGATCAAAATGATTGGATGTAAAATAATTATTTTTGCTTTCCAGGTTACTTTTTCCTTTTGAAAGTATGTTCAGAGTTTGAAACCATTAACTATTTTCCATTTTCTATTATCTTATCGCCAATTTCCCCTCCCGCAGCTGGTAAATTTTATCCATTTTTGAGGCCAGCTCCATGGAATGAGTAACTACAACCATTGCAACATTTTGTTCAAAGTTGAGCTCGGTGAGCAGCTGGGCAAGTTGAGCCGCATTAGCAGCATCCAGCGAGCCGGTAGGCTCATCGGCCAGCAGCAGTTTTGGCTGATTGATAAGAGCCCTTACCACAGCAGTCCGCTGGCATTCGCCAACCGAAAGCTGGGAAGGATATTGGTGGATATGGCCCGACAATCCTACCCGGTTAATAAGGTGCATAGCTCGTTCATTGGCTGTTTTCCGGATATTTTTATTTTTCTGAGGCAAGAGCGGAAGCAATACATTTTCGAGCAACGTGAGCTGTGGTAACAAGTGATGCATCTGAAAAACAAAACCTATAAAAGTGTTTCGAAGTTCCGCCAGCTGGATTTCCGGCATTAGGTCAACAGCAACGCCATCAAGAATAACTTTACCAGATGATGGTTTGTCGAGAGTGCCCAGGATATTGAGTAAAGTGCTTTTGCCCGAACCCGAGGGCCCGACAATAGCAATCTTTTCATTATTGCCAATCTGCAACGATATCTCCTGAAGAACATGGTTTCGGACAGAAGATCCCTGTTGTTCAAAGTATTTTGTTATCTGACTAAGTTCCGCAAGCATAAACTGGTGTGTTAATATCTGTGTAAAATTATGATTTTATCTTCAATGATGCCGGATATGGCAATCAATACACGCCGGAAGCCTGAAAAGAAGTCAATCACACGCTGTTGTGTTAAACAAAGAAAGGCTTAAAATGCTTGTTCCCATAACCGGTAACTACTGTAAGAAATGTTAATTTTCAAAAAATCACAAATTGGTGGTGTGGTTTATAAAAGTGTATAAAAAATAAAATTGTATCTAAAAAAATAGGGGGTGTGTTATTTAAATATCATATAAAATATAAAAAAGTAATGAAAAATAGGGGGTGCATTAAAATAAAAAGTATTTTTGCAAAGAATTAATTGTTTAACTAACCCTTAAAATTAATGATTATGATAACAAAACTACTTTCAAAAAAAATGTTTGTTCTTCTAATGATGGTATTAATAACAGTATCACTATATGCCCAGGAAGAGGAAAAAAAATCCCCGTTTTCGTTAGGAGCGGATGTAGTTAGCTCTTATGTATGGCGAGGTTCTAAAATTGGAACCGGACCGAATATCCAGCCATGGATGAAATTTACCAAGGGCGGATTCACACTTGGAGCATGGGGTTCAACCAGTTTTCATGATTTCGGCGACTTGGCAGAAATGGATCTTTATACATCTTACGCCTTCAAATTCGGATTAACTATTGGAGTAACCGATTACTATTATCAAGGTTATCCTTATTTCCGGTATGAAACTGATTCAGCAAGTCATGCTTTCGAGTTAAATGTCGGTTATACAATAAAAAGTTTTTCAATTGCTGGAAATTATATTTTCAATGATGCTTCAATGGGAGGACCCGCTAATAAACCTGGCGGTGGCGATATGTATTTTGAAGCTAACTATGCTTTTAAAAACTTTGGAGTTTTTCTTGGAGCAGGAAATGGATGGCATACTACCTATAAAGATAATGGCGACGATGTTTTCGCTGTATGTAATATCGGGATTAAAGCCGCTAAAGAGTTGAAAATTACAGATAAATTTTCATTGCCTGTTACAGGAGCACTGTCGGTAAATCCTGACAAAGAAGAATTAAATCTTGTTGTTGGAATCAGTTTTTAAGAATACGGCACTAATTTTTCAAAAGAACTTTCATTCACATTAAAAAAACAAACTCCATGAAAAAAATTGAAGCCATAATCAGAACATCGAAATTCGATGAGGTAAAAGAAGCACTTCATCAAATCGATATCTCTTTCTTTTCTTACTATGATGTAGTAGGTGTTGGAAATGAAATTAAGAAAGCTGACCATTCGTACAGGGGAACTGTTTACGATTCCGCTTATATTCCACGCAGAGCGTTATCGATTGTAGTTCGAGATGTAAATTTAAGAAAAACCGTCGATTGTCTTTTAACATCAGCTTATACAGGCGAAACCGGAGATGGAAGGATTTTCGTTCTCCCTGTCGAAGAGGCCTGGAAAATACGGACAAAAGTTAATGGCGATGATTCCCTCAAAGGCGAAGCCGAGATATAAGGTACTCACATTAAAAGAAAAGAAATTATGAAAAAGATACATATATTATTGATTAGCTTGTTTTTAGCTTTTTCGTTTTCAATAGTGAACAGCGATATCGCTTACGCAGGAACAAGCGTAGATCCTTCCGGTACCACTACTGGGAATGCTACTGATATATCTGCTGCAAAAGCAGGCGAACCAACTCTTTCGGAAGTTGCTGAACAAGCCGGCCATAATAAAATTGCCATTAATATGATCTGGGTCTTGATTGCCGGATTCCTTGTAATGTTCATGCAGGCTGGTTTTGCGATGGTTGAGGGTGGATTAACCCGTGCTAAAAACATCTCGCATACCATGGCAATGAACTTCTTGATATACCCCCTTGGAATGATAGGGTTTTTTGTCGTTGGTTTTTCTTTTATGTTTGGAGGGGTCGGGCCATTAGTTACCCTCGGAGGTTTTAGCGGATTGGATCAGGAATTTACCATACAATTGTTCGGGCATACTTTCGGACTGATTGGAACAAAGGGCTTTTTCCTTTCCGGAACCTATGATGTAGCTGTTTTTGGTTTGTTCCTTTTCCAGATGGTATTTATGGATACCACCGCTACTATTCCAACAGGCTCAATGGCTGAAAGATGGAAATACTCATCCTTCTTTATTTATGGACTGGCCGTTGGTACAATCATTTATCCTATTTACGGAAACTGGGTATGGGGCGGTGGATGGCTGTCACAATTGGGAAATAATTTTGGATTAGGAAACGGTCAAGTAGATTTTGCCGGATCTTCGGTAGTTCACCTGACAGGTGGTGTACTCGCATTTGTCGGTGCAAAAATGTTAGGTCCACGTATTGGTAAATTTAACCGAGATGGATCGGCAAATGCTATTCCCGGGCATAATATACCTATGGCTGTAATTGGTACATTTATCCTTGCCTTCGGATGGTTTGGCTTCAATGCAGGTTCAACCCTGGCGGGCGGTGATTTACGAATTGCTGTAGTTGCTGTAAATACTATGATAGCATCAGCCACTGGTGCCCTGGCAACAGTACTTTATATGTGGTTGTTCAGGACTAAAAAACCTGATCCAAGTATGATGCTGAATGGAATGTTGGCCGGTTTGGTCGCTATAACAGCTCCCTGTGCATTTGTAACGGTTCAGAGTGCCGCACTTATTGGTTTGATTTCCGGTGTATTAGTAGTTGAGGCAGTCTTTTTTATAGAAAGAAAATTGAAAGTTGATGATCCTGTTGGTGCCATAGCGGTACATGGAGTGAATGGTGCCTGGGGCATTATTGCTCTTGGGCTATTTGCCGATGGAACATACGGAGGTGGACTGAATGGTGTTGCAAGCAATGTAACAGGTCTTTTTTACGGCAATCCAGGACAATTGTGGGCCCAGTTGATTGGTATTGCTGCTAATATTTTATACATCGGTGCAATTGGGTGGATAGTCTTCAAACTTATTGATATAGTTGTAGGCAACCGGGTTCCAGCCAAAGCTGAAATGGAAGGTCTTGATATTCCTGAAATGGGAGTTGAAGGATACTCAGGTATTAAGCTGGATAAGGGTTCAGAAACACCTCTGTCAAGATAAACGAACAATCAACCAACCAGGTTCAATAACCACTAAATCGCTCCGGAGAAAGCCGGAGCGGTTTTTTTATAAACCATCAAACATTTTTATTAGCCAATAGTGCCACAGATTGCACAGATTTATAACAAACAGGAATAGTTTTTGAAAGATAGATAAAATTAAAGAGTTTGCCGAAGAGAAAAAATCCTCTAAATGAGAGTTTTATAAATCTCCACCATCTTTTCACTAAGTTTACTAGTGTCGAATTTTTCCTCAACTGCTTTTCGACCGGCAAGGCTCATTGTTTCAAGTTTGGCAGGATTTGAAAGAACTTCAGCTAACTTTTCAGCAAGGGCAGAGGCTGTATTGGGTTTGTAGATAACTCCGCCACCGGTTGCTTTACTTATTTCAGGAAATGCTCCGAGATCAGGTTGAACCAATGGAATGCCTGAGGCAAGAGCTTCGAGCTGATACAGGCCAAATGCTTCTCCATTTAAAACCGGAACGGATAAAACTGTTGTCGCTTTAAAGAAATCCTGCAATGCTGATTGAGTAAAATCGTTTGTTATTTCAAAATCCGTATCAATATTATTCTGTTTTAACTTACTGATTTGCTTGTGAATAAATTCCTTATCATCGCCGGTTTGACCGCCAGTAGCCTTTAGTTTTACCTTGCTGAAAACCGGATTCTTTTTCAGAAGTATAAATGCATCCACGAGTACTTCGAAACCGTTTTCCTCGCACATCCTTGATACATAGCCAATTGCTTGCGGATCGCTTGCCGGTTTTGAATAAGTGTATGAATCTGGACGAACTCCAACATGAAGTACATGAAGTTTGTCATCAGGAATATTCATTTTTTTCTGCATAACACCAGCAAAATAATCACTTACTGCTATAAATGTATCCACATCTTTTGCCTTTTCGGCCAGCAACTGCCACATTTTTTCGCGGTGATCTTCGTGCATGGCATCCACCCAAACATCCTCATCCTGAAGTGAGCAAACAACAGGAACGCCAACCTCATCGCGAACTTTTGTTGCCATACCAAGCAATAGCGCATTCGAGACATGAACTATATCAGGTTTTTCGTGGTATTTCAGAAAATCAACCAATTGTTGAAGCTCTTCACTTTGGTGACCTTCGGCACCCAGGAGCATGGATTCGGTGAGATCTTCAAGACCTTCAGCCCTGGTGGAGCTGGATTTTTTAGCAGCAAATTTTAAAACCGCCGGTGAATTCATCAGGTTCTCAAACCATTTCGGCATATGCCTGAAGACCGGGAACTGTTTCAGGTAAATATTTACGGCGCCATAAAAAACAGGGATATCATCATCTTCTTCATTCCCATTTAAAGTAAGTGGAAGGTACATGGGAATGGTAACGGCATGGTGGCCTGCTTTTTTCAGAGAAGCTACTACACCGCTGTCGCGCAGGCAGTTACCGCAATAAAAGGTTCCCCCGAAACCAGGGACAATATGGACAATCTTCATTAGATGATGAATTTTATTTCAATTTATTAATATGATCTTATTTGGGACCGAATGCATATACTTTTCCATCTTCAGTTCCCACCACAATTATTTTTGAAGTTACAGCAGGTGTTCCACTAATCGGACTTCCGATTTCATATTTCCAGATTTCTTTACCCGATACAATATCGAGATATCGCAACCTGCCATCAGCTGAAGCTACAACCACGGAATTTCCAGCTATTATTGGTGAGGCATCCACTTTATTTAAAGCTTTGAATTTCCAAAGAAGTTTTCCGCTACGGGTATCATAGCAATATACAGTTTTGTTTTGTGAACCTGTAATTACACGATTCCCCGAAATAGCCGGAGATGCCAGAAATGGGCCACCACCTTCAACTTTCCATTTAACCTTCCTGAGTTTCATGTCCAAACAATAAAAAACCCCGTCGTAATTGCCGAAATAAGCAAGATTACCGTTGATCGCTGCTGAGGCTGGGATGTAAGTGCCGAGATCAATATTTCCTGAAGCTTTACCGGTATCTGTATTCACCATATGAAGAATACCATCGCAACCGCCGAAAACAGCTTTCTTGCCATAAATAGCTGCAGCCCCGTTTATGTAATTTCCCGATTCATATTTCCATAAAAGCTTACCGGTTGCTGCATCAACGCAATGCAGGAAATAGTCGTAACTGCCGAAAAGAATACGTTTCTGTTTTCCATCCGGACCAAGTGTCCAGTTGCATGAACCGGATATCTGCCCTTCTGTTGCGTATTTCCATTTCTGTTTTCCACTTATGGCATCAACCGCAAAAAGAACACCTTCGAGAGAACCGACATACACAACATTATCAATAACCAGCGGAGGTGCCTCAATGGATGAACCGGCGTTGAATTTCCATTTTAATGTGCCTTTGGAAGTTAAAGCATAAAGAAATCCGTCATCAGAACCCACAAAAATGGTATTGTTAAAAATTACAGGTGAAGATTTTATGGCATCATCCGTTTTAAACGACCAAAGCAAGTTAAGCGGAGGAGAAATTTTAGCCGGAGAAACACCTGTAAGTTGTGCATTCCCTCTGAACGATGGCCAGTTTTCCGCACCGGCAATCTGTGCAGTAGCCGTCAGGGATGTTGTTAGATAAAGGAATGATATGAGGAGAAGGGGATTCATTTTTTATGGTTTTTATGTTTTTAACCTATAGAGACGCAATGCTTGCGTCTCTAAACGAGGTATATTTTTGTTTTATCAAGAGACGCGAACATCGCGTCTTTATCAAGAGACGCGAGCATCGCGTCTTTACCCTGAGACGCGAGCATCGCGTCTTTACAACAGCCTTTCTTCCTGATTCTTAAACGCCATTGCCCCTGTCGGGCAGGCATTTACACAGGCAACGGCTGTTTTTTTCAATGCTTGGGCTATGGTTTCATTAAATGGAACGCTTATCTGCACATCAAATCCCCGGCCGATATAGGTAAGCCCCAGAATTTCTTCCTTGCCACTGATTTCGACGCACAATCCACAGCGGATGCATTTTTCGGGTTCGTAAACAATAAGGTCGTGATGGATTGATTTTGTTAAGTGTTTACGTTCGGGGCCGAGATGTTTTTTACGGTTAGCGCCGTATTGATCGGAATAGATGCGAAGTTTGCAGGAAGCCGGTTTGCGGCAATCGCAATGCAGGCAGCGTTTGGCTTCAGCAATTGCTTGTTCTTCGTTAAAGCCAGCAATAAAACCACCTGCCGGTTCAACTGGGAAACCGAGGTAACTTTCCTTCAGATATTCCCTGCGTTCAGGGTGTGTAAGATGCCCGAAAGAAGAATTGAAATGCAATTTGTTAGCAGGTAACTGTGTCTGAAGATAGATACTGACTTCGGTAGCTGCGATTCTTCCTTGAGCTGAAGCCCTCACCGCCATTTCATGTTCACGTAGCATATTTCCACAGGCAAATACTCCTGGGCGATGGGTCTGAAACGTTTTTTTATCAGCGATATCATGTCCTGAATCACCAATCAAACCGAAATCTTCTACAGGCTGGTTACTTCTGTTCCCGGTTGCCAGGATCACAGCATCGAATTTTGGGATAATGTCATATTCAAAAAAATCAGGAGTAATTGGAGTGTTTAATTGAAAAACTGCGCCCATTTTATGAATACCTTCAATTTCAGCATCCAGCATTTCGCGGGGAAGTTTTTCTTCGTCAATACTGTATCGCATGGCTCCGCCAGCCTGTTTATTTTTATCGAAAAGCGTACAATCGTGTCCAGCCCGTAATAGATAGAAAGCTGCCGATAAGCCAGCAGGCCCGGTCCCGATAATGGCAATTTTCTTTCCTGTTTTAATAATTTCTGGTTTCAGATGAGGATTTCTTCTTTCGGTGTCCTGGGCAGTAAAGCGTTTCAACAGGCATATGGAAACCGCGCCATCAATAGGCTGACGGCGACAGGCTTTTTCGCAGGGAGCAGGACAGATATAACCCAGGATCAAAGGCAAAGCGATTTCCTGCCGGACAATTTCGAGTGATTTTTCGAATTCACCGTTCGCAATAAGCCGGTTCATAAGTGGAATATCCATCCCTGCCGGGCAGCTCAGGGTGCATGGCGCTTCGCAATCGCCTACATGGTCACTAAGTAACAGTTCAAGCGCCTCACGGCGGATATCAATAACTTCCTCTGATGTGGCGATAATATTCATTCCTTCGCTCACCGGCATCGCACAGGAAGGAAAGAAATTTCCCTTATCGGCATCTTGCACCATGCAAACCATGCACGAAGGGTGGCACGAATGCCCTTCGAGATAGCACATCGTTGGTATTTCAATACCCAATACTTCAGCAGCCTGAAGAACAGTTGTACCTTCAACAACTTCAATTGGTGTGTTATCTATGGTGAGTTTTATCATTTTAAAAAACATTGACGGCATCCACGGGGCAAACCTGCCTGCAGATATCGCATTTTATACATTTTCCCGTATCTATGGTATGGATTTCATAAGGTTTAAAACCGATGGCATCAGAAGGGCATTGTTGGGCACATTTGGTGCAACCTATACAATCTTCCGTTATTTTATATGTAATAAGAGGCAGGCATTTCCCGGAAGGACAATGGCCATTGATATGAGCTTCGTATTCTTCCCGGAAATATCGCAAAGTTGAAAGAACCGGGTTCGGCGCCGTTTTTCCGAGCCCACAAAGGCTTCCCAGACGAGTACTCTCGGCAAGATTTTCCAGATGGTTTATATCTTCGGGTTTTCCTTTGCCGCTACGGATTTTATCTAAAAGTTCAAGCATACGGGTTGTGCCGATGCGGCAGAAAGTACATCTTCCGCAAGATTGATCCTGGGTGAAAGAAAGAAAATAATGGGCGATATCAACCATACAATCAGTATCGTCGAGCACTATCAATCCACCGGAACCCATCATGGCACCGACTCTGGCAAGTTCCTCAAAATCAACAGGCAGATCATACAAGGAAGCAGGGATGCATCCACCAGAAGGTCCGCCGATCTGGAAGGCCTTAAATTTCCTTTCGTTCGCAATTCCTCCGCCTATATCCTCCACAATCTGTCGTAAGGTAATACCCATCGGCACTTCAATAAGTCCGCCACGGTTCACTTTTCCGGCAAGGGCAAAAACCTTGGTGCCTTTGCTTCCTTCCGTTCCAATTTTGGCAAAAGCATCAGCTCCATGCCGGAAAATCCATGATACCAGCGAAAACGTTTCGGTATTGTTAACCAATGTTGGTTTACCCCAAAGTCCTTTTATTGCTGGATAAGGAGGGCGCATTCGCGGGATTCCACGCTCCCCTTCAATAGAGGCTATAAGTGCGGTTTCTTCTCCACAGACGAAAGCACCGGCACCTTCAAAAATCCTGATATCGAATGAAAACTCATTTTGCATTACCGAAGTTCCAATGATGCCGTTTTCCCTGCAAATCTGTAATGCTTCGTTAATTCGTTTCACCGCCAGCGGATATTCGGCACGGATATAAAAAATACCCTGATTTGCACCGGTTGCATATCCTGCAATCAGCATTCCTTCGATTATTCGGAAAGGGTAGGATTCGAGCAACATCCGGTCCATAAATGCACCGGGATCACCTTCGTCACCATTGCAAATTACAA
The DNA here is from genome assembly GCA_041660125.1 of Lentimicrobiaceae bacterium. Classification (GTDB taxonomy): domain Bacteria; phylum Bacteroidota; class Bacteroidia; order Bacteroidales; family UBA4417; genus UBA4417. The sequence continues at coordinate 38,925 of JBAZWY010000019.1, read as the reverse complement.
ATTTTTCGCCGCTATTCTGGTCTTTAACCATTTGCCATTTGCGTCCGGTCGGGAAGCCGGCGCCTCCACGACCACGAAGACCACTTTTAGTGATCTCATCCACTACTTCCTGGGGTGTTAGTTCTAGCAAACATTTCTGTAAAGCCTTGAAACCTCCACCAGCCCGATATTCTTCAATATCGCAGGGTTTAACAACACCGCGGTTTTCGGAAGCGATAGCCATTTGTGGACCAAGAAATTCGGAAATGGGTGTGTCGCGTTGATCAGAGTTATATTTCCGGAACGATTTGGGTTCACCCTCCATGGTTGCTTTTTCAAAACTGTTTATGAAACCACTTTTCAGCTTATTGAAAAATCCAACCGGCTTAAAGTGACTCAGTACAATTTCTTTGACTTCTTCAGGTTTGATCTTTGCATAAAAAGCTGGTTCCAGGCCGGGTTTGATGATTTCCATAATCGGGACCTGGTTGCAAACACCCACACAACCCACCTGTTTCACGTTGACATGGATATGAGATTCGGCAAGCACTCTTTCGAGTTCCTGCTTAACTTCTTCGCTCCCACTAGCCACACAACACGATCCCAGGCCGATGCGTATTTCGCCCATTGCTTCAGATTCATTTACTCTGACAGAAGCTTTTTGATGACTCGTATGCTGGCTTTTCAACAGGAAATCCTGCATTACTTCGTTTACTTTTTCCGGTAAAACATGACCATATGTTGTATCATCAATTTTTATAACCGGTGCCAGAGTGCAACATCCGAGGCAAGCCACTGTTTCGAGAGTAAAAATGCCATCTTTGTCTGTTTCTTGTCCATCGGTAAGTTTTAGCTCTCGGGCAATGGCATCATAAACTCTTGTAGCGCCTTTAACATGACAAGCAGTTCCGGTGCAAACACGGATAATATGTTTTCCGGCTGGCTGGTGGCGGAATTGAGTATAAAATGTTGATATTCCTGTAATCCGGGCGGGTGTTATTTCAGTGATTTCACAAACGTGTTTCAAAGCATCTTCGGGCAGGTAATTGAATTCCTGCTGAATATCCTGCAAAATGGGTATAGCTGCATCAGCAGAAGTGCCGCGCTTTGCAACAATCTGTTCAACAGTTTGGATGATATGTTTGGGCATTAAGGTCACTTTCCTATACAATATAAATTCTTGTCTCCCCTGATAATGATCTTCCCGCCAGCGAAAGCCGGTGTACATACCGAACCTTCACCCAAAGGGGATTCATTTACAGAAGCATATGTTTTGTCAGCTTTAAAGATATGCATCACTCCTTTTTTATCCATCTGGTATATATTTCCATCCACCAAAACGGACGAAGCAAAAATTGGTGTTCCAAAGTCCTTCTCCCAATATTTTTCACCTGATTTGGCATCATAACAAACCATCATTCCGTAACTTGTGGGAAGAAACAGGTACTTCTCAGTTGCAACCGGACTTGGAATATCAGAAAGGTATTCGTCGTTTTCCCATAGCAACTTTGGAGATGCTCCTATTTGAACAGCAGCCAGTTTCGCATAGTCATTCACCGAAAATACCACGCCGTCAGCATAAGCAAGCGAAGGACCGACTTCACCCGAAATACAGTTAAAACGCCAAAGTTCCTTGCCTGTTGCAGGATTGTACGAAATTACGAAAGGTTCAGCTACTAACATAACCTCTGATTGTTTGCCGGTGTTGACAAGTATGGGTGATGACCATGAAATTTTCACATCCCGGCTGGTTTTCCAGACTTGTTCACCGGTTTTACCGGCAAGTGCTATTACATTGGCGCTTCCTGACTGATCGTATTGAACAATAAGAAGATCGTGATACATGATCAGTGAAGAAGAATGCCCGTAATGGTTTTTGGGAAGTCCCAGGTTTTTAGCCCAAATCTGTTTCCCTTCAAAATCGAATGCAACCAGGTCACCATTGGCAAAGATGGCATAAACCCGCCGTCCGTCTGTTGTGAGGGTTGGGGCAGCGAAACCAGTTTCGCCACTCACTTTTGGTACACTGGCAGGGCTTCCCGGTATTTTTTCAACCGGAGTTTGCCAAAGAATTTTACCCGTATTCAGGTTGAAACAATAAACTTCCCGCTTAGTGGCATTTGCACCTGAGAGGAAAATTTTATCATTCCAAACTATGGGTGAATTATATCCCGGTAACGGAATGGACGTTTTCCATTTGATATTCTTCCCGCTATTGCCATTCCAACTGGTAGGAAACCCGTGCTGATAAATAATTCCATAACCTCCCGGTCCGCGGAATGACGGGGAATAACTGTTGATTTCCATCTGCGTCGGGAAACCATCCATAGATTTTGACGGCGTGGTTGAATCCTGACCTGTAGCTGTAATAATTTGAACAGATGTTGCAGAGTCTTTTTTTTCTAGTTCATTGGCTGTAATTAACCTAGAGGAATCGGAGGATGAACTTGCCGATTTTGCTGGTAGCATAAGCGTTTTACCAAGATCGTTATGAGTGAGAAACGCAAAGACCAAAGAAATACAAACCAGGAATACCCCGGAGTAGGCAACCCATTTCCGGTTGATTGTGCGTATATCCCAGAAATTATAAGTTGTTGTTCCCGGAATCTCAGGAATTTTTGCTGACAATAATTCTATTGTCTTCAGGCTAATTATAACAACCAGAACACTGAATAACAAAAGGTAACCACCCGTGCGTATTTGCCATTGGGAAGTAAAATAAGCCTTTCGGGCAAGCAGGTCCAGTTCCCGGATTTCAGCTTTCAGTTGCTCGTCGTCGGGATTGCTTTTATATTTTTCAACCAATGACTTCATTACAGGAGAGTTCAGCGGATCGCTTCTTTTAACCTGGAAATAGTTCACCAAAACTAATATGCAAATCACAAATGCAAGCAATGCAGCAGCAAATGCAATGCTTTGAAGCAGTCGGATGGTCTTATCCTGTGGTTTATGTCTAGTGATCATTTCAATTTCAATATTATCGTTTTACGTTTTATGGCAGTTTAACAGGGCAATAATCCACGCATCTTACACAACTTAAACATGTTCCTTTGTTAGGGGTATAATCGGTACGATGCTTTGTAATCATTCTTCCGGCGATTAATCCACCGAAAACAAGACCTATAAAACCACCAAGAATCCAGCCCCCTAAATAAAATTGCTTTAGAACTACTGCTGCTTCGGAAAAAGCCTGGCTTTGCTGTTTTCCTTGTGATTTGAAAGCCTGTATTTCGAAGGTTTCTGCCTGATTTTTATCTGTAACCGGATTCAGGATTTGTGTCGCAAGGCGCACTTTTGCATTTACACTTGCCAATGGTTCATGCAAACGCGAACCTGTCCAGCCACCAATAAATACCAGGATTGGGATCAGAATGGTGATAAAGATCAGCTTTCGGCCCATAGTGCGCTTGTCCTCAGGATTCTTTGCAGTAACCGGCATATCAATTGCGTCGTACGGGCAGGAATTTTCGCAAAGCCTGCATTGAATGCATTCTGCTGGAGTAATGGTGATATGCTTTCGCGAAAAGCGGCTGGCCCAGTTTAACAAAACGCCGTAAGGGCAAAGGAACCGACAATAAGGCCGGGCTATAAAAATGCCAACAATAAGCAGAACGCCTCCAAACACAAACATTCCGAAAGTGGCATTAAGTCGCCAGATTCCGACAAACGGATCGTAACGGCAAATTATAAAATCAGTTCCGGTGGCTGCATACAACACCGCAAGTCCGAGATAAATGTATGGGATTACCCCGAGCACTGCATTCAACCTTGATCCAAGTTTCTGAGGACTGAACGCCACCAGGTCCTGGATAGCCCCAAACGGACAAACAGCGGCACAGAAAGTCCGGCCAAAGAATAATGTATAAACCAAAGGTGCCACAAAGAATATGATCGCGGAAAGCGGAATCAGGTAGGATTTATCGAATAAAGCAAGCGACACATTCTGAATGGAACCAATTGCGCAAACACATCCTTCACGGTAAAATCCAAAATAAGCAAGTGCAAATAATGACATCCAGAAAACGTTGTTGCGGGAACGTTTTTTTATAACCAGCCATGAAACTATCGACAAAGAAATAATCAGAACTGCAATATCCATAATGGCCAGCACTTCTGCCCTTGGATTAGGCATCAGGGTTTCGGGCTGCACATATCCTGATTCAAATTCCGGCTTTGGAAAACGTTGAATCCCGTATGAGTTCATAAACTGAACTGCAAACAGGAAAACGAGAAAGACAATTGCAAGCGTTTTTTTCATTTAGTCATTTTTTGTGCTTAGTGCACTGTGCTTTGTGCCTGTAAAGCATAACATAATGCACTTTTTACCCGACTTTTCCACCCCTAAAACCCAACCCCTAAAACCTAAACCCTTTCCACAGGTTTTTCTTCAATTCCCTGCAACAAATAGGGTTTATTTGCCGGCACACGGCTGAAAGCATCCGAAGGACAATTCCGGGCAATGGAGCATTCGTTGCAGTTCACACATCGGTCGTGGCGGACCTGCAATTGCATCGATCCGTTTCCGAAAGCTCCACAGCCTTTAACGCATTTGCCACATCCAATACAAAGGGGTTCGTCAATGGTGTATTGGTAAAATGGATCTTCAACAAACTTACGTTTAATAGCACTTGTAGGGCATAGCTGATTTTCGGCTGCTGTTGAGATATTTTTAGTATCAGGTTTCAGATAACCGCCACATAAATCGCAATAGCCGCACATGGCATACACATGTGTAACTTTTACTGCTGAAGGTGACATTACACAGTTTTCGGCACAGCGACCGCACTGTATGCATTTGGTGGGATCGAGCTGCCAGACGGTTTGCCTGTAAAGCGAGGCTTCGGGCAGATTGCAGCTATCCGATTTACCACAATTTGCACAGGAAGAACCCAACTCACAATTTCCACTTTTAACAGACCGGAATGCCAGAACTCCGGTAGTGGCAGCCAGTCCGGTTAAAATGGTTCCGCGGCAGAGCAAGTTCAGAAAGTCTCTTCGGTTCTGCATAGTTTAATTTATTTTATTTCACTATTTTCAGTGTGCAGATACCCTGCGGGTGTGCAGACACTGAAAATCACTTTAGTTCAAATATGCGAATCATCTTTTTAACCGGATCCAACACAAGAATTCGGTTTTGCTTATCCACAGCCAGATCAAGACCCTTGGTGCCTGCTTCAAACTGCTCAGGAGTGGCAATAACAGCCAGGAAAGTCCCGTCGGTATTATAAATCTTGATCCGTTCAATTCCCTTTTCACTGGTTACAAAAAGGCTGTCGTTCAGGAAAGCAAAGTTAGATGGATTGCAACAGCCACAAAATCCTTCCATAGCCATAGATGCTTTACTCCAGGAAGTAAGCAGTGCACCCTCAAAATTATATTTTTCAAAGCTGTGCCGGCCGGGATTTACAACCCAAAGATATCCATCCTTGCTTATGCCAAGATCAAAGTACGGGCTCGGAATAATAAATCCGGGAACACCTGTAGCCGGATCTTTCAAACCGATTTTATTTATGAGATTTCCTTTAAGATCGCAGTGATAAACTACTTTCTGACCGGCATCAGCAACAAAAACATCATTTCCTTTTACGGCAATGCTGGTAATAAAAGCATCTGGTCCGAATGGAGCCCATGTGGAGCGTTGCTTGCCGGAGTTGTCCCATATTTCCAGATGATCCTGCATTCCCAGAAAAATATCCCCATTGTCACTAACAGCGATACTTTGTGCAATACCATCAATTTTAAATTTGTTCTCTTCTTTTCCCTGTTGATTAAAAATTTCAATACCATCTTTTCCAGAAACATAAATCTTTCCTGAAGCATCAGTTGCCAGGCTATGAATTTCTTCCAGCGTAGTTTTAATCTGGCTGGTTTCTGAATAGGCAACCATAGCTGTATCACCGGTCCTGACAGTATTCAGTTCGAATTCATAAGGATTAAGGCTTTTGGGCTTACTGAAGAAAAAGTCCATAACCATAAATGCAACCAGGGCAAGAAGCAGAATTATAGCGGAAATGATTATTATTTTTTGTTTCATAGGAAGTCTTTTAAGTGATAGTTTATTTACTTCTCAGTTGTTTTAAATTTTGCAACAACTGAATTCCGTCTCACTTCGCTCTCATATCAAGGCAAAGCATTGTTTTCGAATCCCGCATCAGCAAGTAACCACCAGTGATGGCTATCGGCCCCCACGAATCCTGTCCGTCGATGATTTTAGCTTTATCCAGAACTGTGAATTTAGAAGTTGAATATTTTGCTATGGTCATTTCTCCATCATCGTTCAGGATAAAGAATTTGTTATCGGCTAAAATATAAGGCCCAAGTCCGTAGCGATCTGTTTTACCACTGCTCATAATTGCTTTTTTTGTATCGCTGCCTTTGTAACAGGCAAATTGAGTGCGAAGTTCTCCGGCATCTTTGGGTAAAATCCCGAAAAGATAACCGTTATAGTAGATCGGTGTTTGTTGCTCCGAAGCCAAACCTTCCAGCGGTTTGTATTGCTGAACAATTTCGGCAGAATAAGCGCCACCTGCTTCTTTTACCTGAATTAGCACGGCTCCGGCTCCATAACCGGCTGTCATATACACAAGTCCATTATTAAGTATCAAAGGAGATGGAGCAATAACAGCTGGTGAAAAAGCAGTTGTTTCCCAAAGGATTTTGCCTCTGTCAGCGCCTTCGGCAGAAATTCCGCATATCCCGCCAATGGCACAATACACATACATTTTCTTCCCATTAAAAGTCATTGGCATAATTGAGGAATGCGACATCTTCCAGTTTTTCGGATTGGGCGTTTCCCAGGCTTTTTTACCTGTTTTACAGTCGATACCAATCAGAAGTGATTTCCCTCCTGTGGCTATAATTGCAGTGTCGTTGATGATTAAAGGACATTGGCCTGTGTACCAAAAAGGCACTTCAGTTTTGTATTCACTTGCCAGGTCGAGACCCCACAAAAAGTCACCTTTCAGCCGGTCAACACACATTACCTGGCAACGTGGACCAATTGTTACCACATATTTTTCGCTTACAGCCGGAATTGTCCGTGAAAGCCCGTGGTTTCGTTTCAGCCTTACATGATAGCCGCGCCGCCAGAGTTCTTCACCACTTAGCAGCGAGAAACAACGTAGCAAATCCTGCTTTGATGCTTCATCATAATCAAGAATATAAACACGGCCATCATAAACAGAGGGTGCGGCATGCCCTTCACCAAGCGTTATTTTCCATAGAATTTTTGGCCCTTCTTTGGGGAATTTATCAATCAGGCGGATATTTTCCTTGCTGACGTTATCAAAATCAGCACCACGAAACCTCGGCCAGCGGGTTCCCGGAATATCGTCGCAGGTTTTGAAAAAAGTGAAGGTTTCGCCGATATTAACTTTTTGGGCGGCAACTGCACCGGCTTTCCGATCGTCCATTCCCGGAACTGATTCCCTGAATGTATTCACAGGATTATAAATCAGCCACCAGGTCATTATACCAATACCCGCTACTATAAAAGTGGGAAGCAGATATCTGTAAATATAGGTTTTGAGCATTATGGAGCTAGCATTATAATCCAAAACAAAAGTAATTATTAAGAGTGATACTCTTGTGATTTGCAATTAATCAGACGTTGAGTTTTCTGCCGGATTTAACTGATAAATATTCAAATTAACATATGAAACCATATAAAAATCAATTTTTCCTGATATCATAAGCCATCAAGGCCTTTCCTCGCCGGATATACAGAATACCATCTTTTATAACCGGATGCGAGAAATGTTCTTTTGTTCCGGATGTGATTTTAAATTTACTGATAAATTCCATTTTGGATAGAGCAGGTTTTACAAGATTCATCTCACCGCGTTGGTTGTAGTAATAAAGCATATTGTCAGCAAGCGCCAGTGAGCCGCTACCGATTTTAAGGGAATCAACTACCTGGCCGGTATTGGCATCAGCACAAATAAGGGAACGTTTTGACTCACTTCCGGTATAGATGTGATTATCAATTTTTATAAATCCGCCCATGAAATTGTCAAGCGCTTTGTTATTCCATACCTGGGTAATTTGTTTGCCATCTTCCGAAAGTTTCAGTTTTGTGCCACAATTATTATCGCCTGCAACATAATAGATATACCCGTTTTCGTAATACGCTGAATTGCTGTGTGTATCGCCCATTCCGGGTTTGCGTTCAGCGAGAGGAACATTGATTTGCTCATGAGCCCATAATAATTTTCCGGTTTCGGCATCAATTCCCATCAAATGATAAGCACTGAATGTAACTAGTATTTTTAGTGAAGGCAGGTTGATCATTATGGGTGAATTGTATCCCGGAATTTCTCCAAATCCTTTACAAGTCCAGTTCAACTTTCCTGTAAAGCGATTTAAGGCAACCACATTAGTATCTGAACCACCCGGTGTAAGAAAAACCTGATCGCCATCCACGAGCGGCGATTCGGCATGGCCGTGTAAAGTAAACTGCCCATGAAGGTCTTTCTTCATATCAACCATCCATTTTTTAGAGCCATTTGCAGCATTGAAACAGCTAAGATTTCCCAAACCGGAACAAACATAAATCAGATTCCCAACAATAGTAGGAGTGGAGCGTGACCCCGGAAATGTTTTCACCCATTCTTTTCCATAATCCGATTTCCAGAGGAGTTTCCCTTTCAGATCAAAAGCAAAAAGATAACCAACCGTATCTATTTCTCCTGTTACATAAACCCGTTCGGAAGTTACTGCCGGAGGGCCGAAGCCGTTGCCAATTTCATTATTGATCCAAAGTTGGGCCGGACCTCCTTCGGGCCATGAAGCCAGCAAATTCTTTTCAGGATAAACGCCATCACGGTTAAGTCCGCGAAATTGTGCAGTAACCTGGGCTTGTATGCCCGCTGAGGTGAAAATAATGAAGCACGCCAGAAAAAATACTTTACGGATCATATAGAGAGTATTAAGGTTTCTTGATTTAAGGTCGGTTTATTAACCAGGCTCAGCCAGCAAAGTCACAATTGGCAAGGTAAAAATATACTATAGATGGATAGGTTGGATATTGTTTTGATAAATGTCCGGAAATAGTCGTTAAAACACAGAAAACTATCTTTAAAGAGAGTGCAAGCCTGACAGATTTCCTGCCGGATAAAAAGCAGAATAATAAAAATGGATTTCCAGCCTCAAAGACTCAAGTCTCAAATTCCAAGATCCAAATCTCAAGAGGGTTTGACAAAGAGATTTTGAAATTTGGATTTTGAGACTTGGAATTTGGATCTTTCTAAAGTTGTAAAGAATCCCCAAACTGAATATACCAATGCCTATTTCCTGATATCGTAAACCATCAGCGAATTGCCATGGCGGATATACAAGCGGCCGTTTTCAATAACCGGGTGAGCCCAATGCTGCGAAGAACCAAATGGCACTTTAAATCCACTTATTTTTTTAAACCCGGTCAGAGTAGGTTCAATCAAAGCAACTTCGCCACTTTCGTCGTAAGTATAAAGCAAGCCTTCTGCTGCAATAATACTGCCCATCCTCCCATTCATTTTATTATATGCAAGTTCCTTACCGGTTTTCCAGTCGAGGCAATGTAAGCCTTTTATTTTATCACCGAAACCATAAATTTTACCATTAAGAAGAACCATACCACCCATACGGCTATCAATAGCAGCATTTTTCCATACTTTTTCAACTGATGATCCATCAGCGGAAAGCTTCAACATTACGCCGCCGGTACCGTATCCCGAAACACAATAAAGATATCCATTGCTGTAAAGTGGTGTATTGGCATGAACCGCATACTGATTGACCTGCCCGTAACTCCATAGCTTTTTGCCGGTTTCAGCATCAATTCCGAGGATTGATTTTTCGGTCATGGTAACCAGTATTTTTCGCGCAGGCAACTTAATCAGCAGTGGTGAATTGTAAGCACTTGTTTCACTATTTCCGGCACTGCTCCAGATGAGTTTTCCTGTGTTCTTGTTCAGGGCAATCACATTATTTTTACTTCCTCCGGCAGTGCAAAAAAGTTTATCCCCATCGATAAGCAGGTTTTCGGTTACACCCCAGGTAATATTGCGCCCATCATAATCCTTCATCATGTCGGCGGACCAAAGTATTTTTCCTTTATCAGCAGAAAGGCAGACGATTTTTCCGAAGCCACTCATCACATAAACTTTTCCATCATTCAGAAGCGGGGTTGATCGTGATCCGGGATAGCTTTCAGTCCACTCTTCGCTATAAGGCGTATCCCAAATAAGTTTGCCATCCAGCGAAAAAGCAAAAACATGGCCTTTTCCTTCTATCATTCCGGCGGTATAAACTTTTTCGTGCGCAACCACTGAGGCCGAAGCGTGGCCTTCGCCAATATTATCATAATGCCATAAAAGCTTCGGCCCATTTGCAGGCCATGAAAGGAGCAGGCCCTTCTCATTATAAATCCCATCACGATCTTTACCCCGCCATTGTGAGGCTTCCTGTGAAAAAATGTTGCTCGTAAAAACAAAACTACATATTAAGATCAAAAACAAATTCCTCATATCAACAGTGGGTTTAAATTTTGATAAAAGTACAATTAAAAAGGATTTTGTAAAGCAGTAATCTGGAAAGGGGATAAGCCACTCTTCTACAGGTATTAAAAAGCCCCAGGGATTTTCCAAGGGGGCTTTTAATTATTTGACATTAAAATGATTGCAGGCAAAACTTTAAGCCGATCTCATCTTTTTATATTCGTTAATCAGTCCATTGGTTGATGAATCAAGGCTCTTAACTTCGGCATCCCCTTCCAGTTCGGGGAGAATTATATTTGCGAGTTGTTTACCTAATTGCACTCCCCACTGATCGAAACTGAAAATATTCCAGATCACGCCCTGGACAAATATTTTTTGTTCGTACAGGGCTATCAATGAGCCCAATGTTCGTGGAGTAAGTTTTTTGAAAAGGAAAGAGTTGGTTGGAATATTCCCTTCAAAAACCATATAAGGAAGCAATTCATTAATTTCTGCCTGGCTTTTGCCTGCAGCTTTCAACTCAGTTTCAACCTGTGCAGCGGTTTTTCCAAGCATCAGGGCGCCGGTTTGAGCAAAGAAATTTGCAAGAAGTTTCGGGTGATGATCGCCGATCGGATTGTGGCTGATGGCGGGCGCCATAAAATCGCAGGGAATCATTTTCGTGCCCTGGTGAATCAACTGGTAAAAAGCATGTTGACCATTGGTTCCGGGTTCGCCCCAAAGGATTGGTCCGGTTTGATAAGTAACTTTCTTGCCATTGCGATCCACAGACTTGCCGTTGCTTTCCATATTTCCTTGTTGGAAGTAGGCTGCAAAACGGTGCATATATTGATCATAAGGTAAAATGGCTTCGGTTTCGGAACCGTAAAAATTATTGTACCATATCCCGATTAAAGCCAGAATTACAGGAATATTCTTTTCGAATTCGGTTTCCGCAAAATGTTTGTCCATCGCATAAGCTCCTTCGAGTAATTCCTCGAAATTTTCGAACCCGATACCGCATGCAATTGAAAGTCCGATTGCCGACCACAACGAATAACGTCCACCAACCCAATCCCAGAATCCAAACATATTCCGGGTATCGATACCAAATGCGGCTACTTCTTTTGCATTGGTCGATAGAGCTACAAAATGATTCTTGACAAATTCCGGATCACCAGCCTTGGCAAGGAACCAGGTGCGTGCTGATTCGGCGTTGGTCATAGTTTCCTGGGTAGTAAATGTTTTGGATGCAATGATGAAAAGGACTGTTTCGGGATGCAATTGCTTAAGTGTTTCAACGATATGAGTGCCGTCAACATTGGAAACGAAATGCAGATTAATGTTTTCATTCTGATAATGTTTCAGCGCTTCGGTTACCATAAGCGGGCCCAGGTCGGAACCGCCGATACCAATGTTTACGATATCGGTAATTGGTTTTCCGGTATAGCCTTTCCAAGAGCCGGAAATAATGCTTTCGGAAAACATTTTCATCTGCTCCAGCACGCCGTGAACATCGGGCATTACGTCTTTCCCGTCAACAAACACGGGTGAATTTCCTCGGTTGCGTAAGGCGGTATGAAGTACAGGCCGGTTTTCGGTTTTATTGATCCGTTCGCCCGTAAACTGGCTGGTAATGGCATCTTTCAAGCCACATTCGCGGGCAAGTTTCATTAAGAGCGCCAAGGCATGATCATCGACAATGTTTTTTGAGAAATCTACCAGGATATCTTCAAACTTTAATGAATATTTATTGAAACGCTTTTCATCGCTTGCAAAAAGCTGTTTCATCTGTGTTCCTTTAAAGGTTTTGAAATACACCTCGAGCTCTTTCCAGGCTGCGGTGGTTGTGGGATTTACAGTTGGGAACATAAATATATCTTTAGTAAGAGTCTTTATTTCTGATGGAGAATAGAAGGTGCAAAGGTACTAAAGTTGCAGAAAGGAAGAATAATGCAAACAAGGGCTACATATTATTTTGATGTGCTGGAAACAATTTTTGATATATGAGATTTTAAAGAAATTTGATTGTTTTTGTTAATATCAGATTGAATATTTTTTCCTCTTACTTTTTGCTTGAACAAAAAGTAACAAAAATTCAAGGCTTTCGAAAAATATGTTGCGTTTCTATGCCGGAGGTATCTTCTCGCAATACAAGGCATGAAAGATTTTTACAAATCCAGAAATTTGTCGTTGCTGTGTATTGCTACGCACACACCATTCGCACATACCTCCGTCAAGAACCGCTAACATATTTTTCTAATGCCGATCCCTTCTAAGAAAATTTACTCTTAGGGCGACATTGAGGAATAACCTTGCCTGATGCAAGCAGGGGTTTGGCTCATGAGCACAATTTTCAGGGTGTATGGACCGGCCTAATAGAAATTTTACAACAGCTGTAGACGAAGGTAAAACGCGTGGGCATGTGCGTAGCAAAACACCAGCTTCACGAACTTTCAGGATGATGTTCCCAAAGTGTCAAGCCTTGTTTTGCGAGCCTTTACCGAGGTGTACAGATGTGTAAAATTTATATTAAGTCTAGACTTTTTGGTTCTTTTGTGTCATGACAAAAGAACAAAATCAAAATCAAAATAGAAATTTTTCTTCAGGTGGTAATATATGCCAGCACATCAAAATAATATCCTGCCCAAACAAGCTAACAAATCGAAAGAATGTTGGTAATCAACAATTCATGGTTGTTACTATCTAAATAAGTTCTGAAGTATGAACTTCTTCCATTTCTCTCAGCAGTAGCAATGCTTCCTCATACCCTTGCGCCCTCATAAACCCATCGCGCCAGTGGGCTGCATTGCCGAATCCATTCAGGTATATATTAAAAAACCGTTTCAATACATTATAGTCCTTACCATTTCCCCATGTATTCCGGTAAAGAGTTATATGTTTTCGCATCAGCTCAATACGATGCGAAACAGTTATTTCCTCAGGTTCGGTATTAAACATCCATGGGTTTTTAAAAACACCGGTTCCCACCATTACGCCATCCACGCCGTATCGCTGAACGCGAGCCAGGGCATCGGCATAACTTGTAACTTCGCCATTACCAAGGATCAGCGATTGGCAGCCAAGCTGGTTTCGCAAAGCAATGGCTGTACCTATTTCGTTCCAAAGCGCAGGTCCGTTCGACATCATTTTACGGGTGCGGCCATGGATGGTGATGGCTTTAGGTTTGGTTTCAAGCAAATGGCTGATCCATTCTTCGGTATTTATCCGGCTGTAGCCGATGCGGGTTTTAACACTAACAGGCAAATCTGTGGATTCGGTTGTGGCATAGATGATTTCTTTAGCCAGTTCCGGGTAATTGATCAGGTTGGCGCAGCTTTTGTTTTTCACTACTTTTTTTGCCGGGCAACCCATATTGATATCGATGCCATCAAACAGATTCATTTCAGAAATAAGTTTGGCGCTCAGGCGGAACTTTTCGGGATCGCTGCCCCAGATCTGGGCAACCAGCTTAGTGTTTCGCGATTTCAGCAACTGCATTTCGCTGGTATTCACAAGCAGGCGTTCAATTACTTTCGGCCGGCCTTTTTCATGGCACAAACCATCCGTGGAGGTAAATTCGGTAAACACAACATTTAATGCATCAATTCCCGAAACCGAAAGCACAACCTCACGGAAAACAGTATCGGTAACATCCTCCATTGGTGCAAGCGCTAGGATTGGCTTTCTCAGTGTTTGCCAGAAATTATCCATTAAAGGTAATTTGCTCAATATTTGAATTTGCTTTCAACAGAAAAGGAGATAATTTACTTTTATAAATCTTACTGCCGGCATATTTGCGGTGGTTTGTAACCCGAAGTTCGCGCCTGGCTTCCAAAGGTAATTTAATAATCTCTGCACATTCTTCAGAGCAACATTTATCATATTTTGAAGCACATTCATTGCATTGGATAAATAGCAGGTGGCAGTCGTTGTTTGCACAGTTAACGTGCGTGTCGGCGGGTTTTCCGCATTGATGGCAATGGGAAATTATCTGTCCGTCAATAGTTTCACCCAGACGTTCGTCGAAAACGAAATTTTTGCCGGTAAATTTCGATTGCAATCCAAGGTGCTTTACCTGTTGGGCATATTCGATAATTCCACCATGCAATTGTGACACATCAGTGAATCCATTGTGGATAAGGAATGAACTGGCTTTTTCACACCTGATTCCGCCAGTACAGTAAAGCAGGATTTTTTTATCCTTTGCCTGATCAAAGTTCCGGATAACCATTTGAATGGCATCTTTAAACGTATCAGCATCCGGGCAAACCGCATTTTCGAACCTGCCGATCTCGCTTTCGTAATGGTTACGCATATCAATTACCACAGTTTCAGGCATGCCTGCTAACTCATGAAACTCAAATGCGGACAAATGTTTCCCAACTTTCGATAGATCGTAGGTATTGTGATCAAGCCCGTCGGCAACAATTTTAGGCCGGACTTTTATAGTAAGCTTGTAAAAGGATTTTCCGTCATCGACAATCGCATATTTTATGGGAACCTCTGCCAAAGCTGGTACCGAATTGAGCTGAAGAAGGAATTCCTCCAGATTGTGTTCAGGCACACTCATTTGTGCATTGATGCCTTCGCGGGCCACATAAATACGCCCAAAACAATTCAGTTCCGACCATTTGCGAAACAAATCATCACGGAATTCAGAAGGATTTTCAATAGTTACATACCGGTAAAATGAAAGTGTTTTCCTGATAAACGCTTCATTGGCAAGGCGTTGTTTAAGTATTTCTTTGTTTATTCTATTCTCAAGCATAAAATGTTTAAATGTAATAATTCAGTAGGGCTAATTTATTTTCGCTGTTTGACAGGCATTTAATGAACAAGAACAATATGTTTGCACATTTTGTTTACGATGGCTTCTTTTTGATATTTATTCTTCTAAATTTACACGCTAATTACAGATATTGATTTTCAGTCCATAATTTCAATTTTTTAATCAACTTTTTGGACGCTATATAACTATTAACTATGCGAAAATTATTTTTATACTTCATTGTTTCAGGAATTAGTTTAGTAGGTTCTGCTCAGGAACTTGGATATATCCAAAATGATAGTGCTTATATTTCATGTGATATTTATCCGCAAAGTGAAGTAAAATCGTCCAAAACATGCATGGTCAGGTTGAAAAACACATCGCAGGTAATTACATATACACCGGAACAGATACATGCATATGGGTATGGCAAAACCGACTATTATTCACTTAAAATAGTTTTGGGAAACGATACAATCAAAAGATTTTTAGACGCCATTGTGCAGGGTGATTCACCTGTCTATTACCTGGCAGACGAATCGGGAAATCATTTTTATATACTGAACGATAAAAAAGAGCTGGTTGAACTGGTAAAGGATAATGACGAGTACAAGCAGCAATTGGCAGCTTATTTTGAAGCACCTGCCGAAATTATTCCACGTATTCATTTTGGATTTACCCGTAGTGGAGTGATCCAAACTGTAAAACTCATGAAAGGATCAAGTCTCGAAGTTGTTAGTGATGGTTCTGAAACTATAATTCCCGAAAAAAAGGCGTTGACAATAAAGCAGAAGAGAAGGATGCGTATAGTAAGGCCTCTAGTGAGTATTACACTTCAAACAGGTCTTACAGTACAGAAACTTCCGCTTGATCTCCAGGTTGGTCTTCCTGCAACCTGGGATGAGTTTAAAGGAAACAGCATTACTTATAGCCTGGCTGCAGATATTCCCATAATAAAATACTGGCCGGTTACCTACCACCAGGAAATTTGCTTTAATAAATTCGTTAACGATTACAGGCGTGGATCAAACCCGCCCGAGGATCAGTTTATCCAGGATTTCTCTGTTATCAGCCTGCCGGCAATGGTACGCTATACTTTAGACCGGAAGAAATTTAAAGCAGTTGTTAATGCCGGTGTACAGATTGACATTGCTTTAAATAAAAACAATGTTGGATGGTTAATACTTAGCGGTGATGCTATTTCGGGCTATGATGGCTCCTCTTTTGAATATATGAATTACAGTACATTTCAGTCTGGTATTACAGCAGGATTTGGGTTTAGCTATAAATTAAGTAAATCCTTGGCTATTAATTCGGAATTTAGATATAGCAGCGTTTTCAATGTGCTACCCAACAAGTCAGGTACTGAACGTCAATCGGCCTTTAAAGCCGGAATTACATATAATGTTTTTAAAAAGGGGAAATAAGTCATGAGCCGGATATCATCATTTATAGGAATAGCAACATTAGTATTAGCGTTGGGGTGTAAAAAGTCGCCGGAACTTGAAACTGAATATTTGCCGATATTCAGCAGCAATGTTGAGGTTAATGTTACAGAAACCAAGATTGGATTAAAAGCTTTCTTTACACAGCAGAATACCTCTTCAAATGAAAACATTGGATTTGAATGGAGTGAAAAGTACGGAACTAATACTAAAATGTTCACTGCCGGTGCAACTAATTCCGGAGAATTTTCCTTGCAAATAGATACTGCGCTCCGTCAAGCAAACACATATAAAGTCAGAGCATGGGTTAAGGTGGGTGAAAAAATATTTTATAGCGGTTATACCCAATTTACAGGATTGGGCTATCCTGATCCAGAGATAACTTCACTTAGTAAAAGTTATGCATATTGGGGTGAGACATTCTATATCTATGGAAGGTATTTTACTGAGAACTCCAATAATAATGGGATCAGCGTGAAAATAGATAATATTCAGTGTCAAGTGGTTTTTGCTAATGAAAACAAGATCGGTATAGTCATGCCAGATATTGAAACCGGCGGCAAAGTGAAAATAGCATTAAGTGTCTTAGGTAAAAAAACACAGGAAACAGAAGTTGAAAACTACCGACCGGAAGTTTTTTCAGTGTCTCCCCAGGCAATGACCTTAAATGGTGAGATTACCATTAAAGGTAAATTTCATAGCGAGTACAAAAATCTAATCATACCTATACAAAAGGCATCAGATTATGATTATCCTGAATACACTGTTCTAAAATATGCAGATGATGAAATCATTCTTAAAAGGGGCACTTATATGTATTGTGACTCTCTTTACCGGATTTATTTAAGGCTTAAACAATTCGATTATGATATGTTTAAATATTTGAATACAGGTTTCAGTATAAAACGCACTGGAAATTGGTTAAGACTTAAAAACACTCCTTTTACCTCATTTGATAAAGGACTTTCAAGTAATGGCAAAGGCTATGTAATTCAATTCCAGGCTAATTCCAATGAATTCCCTTTTTGGCGATATGACCCGCAGACTGACGCATGGACGAAACTGACTTCTTTTCCAGGTAATTACCGTATTGACCCAGTTTTTGTTGAATGCAACGGGATTATTTATTGTGGTTTAGGCAAGAAAAACAATACTTTTTATGAGTTGATGACTGATTTATGGAAATATGACCCGGTAGCTAACACATGGTCAAAATGTGCTGATTTAAATTTTAAAAGTAACTATGGAGTTTCGATATTTGGTGCCAATATTCAGAATGCGGTATATGTTTTTTCAGAATGGAACAACCAAAAAGCGAAATTCAATCCGGTCTCAAATTCCTGGACCATATCAAACTGTAATGTCCCCAGGCTTCATGATTTTTCTTCAAATTTCATATTCAATGGGGAATATTATTTTTTCAGCGATTTATATTTAAACTACATGTATAAATATAACCTTGCAATATCTCAGTTTGATCAGATATATCTTAATAACATGGATAGAAGTGGTGGAAATGCTTTTAATGTGAAAGGACGTATATTCTCTGAATTTGCCTGCTATCTCAGCGAAATTGATATATTGAATAAAAATGTAATTGAGTTATATGAGTATTCTGATAACGTCAGCCCAGAAATACCGCGCCGAGAATTGTTTGTTATAAATGATAAACCCTATTTCTTTTTTCAGCCAAGTGGTATGAGTACAGTAATGATTGAATAAAACATTCTTTTGTCACTTTTGCAGATTTATATCAACTTACTTGCTCCCAAACACCAAATCCAGTGTCGGCCACATCTGCCACTTCGGTGTTACATAGGGATATTTCCCATATGCAAGGATATATCCACCCCTGATCCTCAGTGATTTGCCCAACGCCCACATAATGGTTCCCGCGTTTTCGAAAAAGAAATTATTCTCCTTACGGGTAATAACAAAGACTTTTACACCTTCTTCGTAAAACCACTTGGTGCCAATATTGCCTTTGACTGCCGTGCCTAACCGGATGGAAGTTCCTTTGTAATAATGAGCCATCCGGGGGTAAAAAACCGGCATGTCAATGGTTGATTGCAGATCGGGTTTGTTACCCCTCAACGCAAAGACAAGACCCGCGTTGGCCGAAAGTATGGCAGATGGGGCTATTTTTCGCGAAACAATAATAGCGTTGCTAACCGATAAGATAAAAGGGAAATCATATTCAGGCGAAATCAACCCGCCGATTCCTTTGCGGCTGATAAAATTAAGAAAAGGAGTTGGTGTGCTCAGGCTGTGTTCGCTTGCAATAACAAAATTACTTTTAGTTCCCCATGCCATTTTCACACCCGCTTCCGGAATAAAAGGGAGCATCAGCACATTTGTAAAGACTTCCAGCTTGGGGTTAATTCCATACCGGAATGGTTGAAAAAGGCCACTTTCCCATTTCCCTGCCGGCATCAGGTAGGCTGTGTTGTAACTCCATTTTTTCAGCAAGGGCTCGTCCTGTGCATGAATTGCGTTTGCACAAAAGAGGATTATAAGGCTGGCAAGTATATTTTTAATCATTGCGTTTATATTTTTATCCGTAACAAGGATTTAACGATTTAGTATATATTGAAATCCGTATTCTGGGTGTTTCGATCTTCCCCCCATCCCTCCTCACTTTATCTCCATTCCCTTGGTACGCAAAACAAACTCAGCACTAACCGGAGCATGATCCGATTCGCTGAAAAAATCCTGGTGAGTGACCGTTGAACCAGCGCGCCAGCGATAGTTAGTAAATAAATAATCCAGAGTCCGGTCCCAGGTATGTTCAGGGCGGGTAGTATGGGTAAAGTAAGCCGGTTGATTTGCCTGGTAAACGCTGAGCGGAACGGCACACGAATAAGTATCATAAAGGGGTTGAAGCCATGTAGCTTCAGGCGTGTAATCACTGCCTGCTTTATGTTGCGGATTATCGCCAGGCTGGTGAAACGATTCACCGGGGCACATATCCTCATAACAGTAATCAGTGGAGTCGCTTCCGGGTGGCAACTCATTCAGGTCGCCACCGGCAATAAAGTACTTGCCGGCAGCATTCAGTTTATCCATTTCGGCTTTAAATTCCTCGAAATGCTTATGCTTCGTATCGTCGGTAGCAAAAGCCGAAGCATGAATATTAAGTAATGGAATTTCCTTAAACCCAGGGATTTGAACATTACCGGTAACAATGCAGGAGTGGAGGTAGAAATAATTTACTATCCCAGCCTGGTCGCCACGGGATGCAAGGTTGATGCGCTTGGCATCGGTAATAGGCCAGGGCGAAAGAATCGCCAGACCCATATCCATGCGGCCAAGCCCATCACTAGGAATAAACTCCGATTTCCACTCCGAAACATAAGCTGCATAATTAAAATACGTATTATCAAGGATGTATTGAAGCTCATCAATATAAGCTGTGCGGTTCGACTTTACATCGCATTCCTGAAGGAAAAGGATATCTGGGTTTACTTCTTTAATCCGTGCAACTATGGCCTCAAGCCCAGGCATAACTTCTTCCTTTTTAAAAACAGTATTGTTCCCGCAGGCATCACCAAACCAGGGCTGACGGCCGATCCCGAAGCGGATATTCCAGGTCATAACTTTAAGTGTAGAATCTGGCAATGGGGGAGCGACCTTTACACTTTTAGTATATATAATGGCATCTTCCACATCGTTGAAACTGGTAGCTAATGGCTCGCAGGCATTCAATAAAATCAAAGTACCGGCTATTACCAGCAGGAAAGGGGAACGCTTTTTAGGATGGTTGTTTCTCATAGTTAGCAAACTGTATTTGTCAAAAGTAATGAATTCATTCTATTAACAATATGGTTGCCTGCTATTTTTGTATAAAGAAGACAGTACTTGTAAATTGCTTATGACAAGCCGAACCAATATATTCGGGTATCAGGCTACTTTTTTATTAAAATTACAACCGAACTCACGGGTGCATGGTCGGAATCGTATAAAAAATCCTGGTGAGTAACAGTAGATCCTTTTTGCCAGCGGCTGTTTGTAAAAAGATAATCCAATGTCCGATCCCAGAAATGTTCAGGTCGCGTTGTGTGTGAAAAACAGGCTTCCTGGTTCTGCTGGTAATCTGTCAGTGCAACAGCGCAGTTGTATTTGTTATACATACCGGAAAGCCAATCTGTCTCAGGTGTATAGTTGCTACCATCTTTATGCATCGGATTATTGCCCGGATGATGAAACGATTCGCCGGGGCACATGTCTTCCAGGCAATAATCGGTTGAATCAGAACCGGGAGGAAGTGTATTCAGATCGCCACCGGCAACAAACCAGCCTCCATCGCTCACAATATTGTCAAGCTCTTTTTGAAAAGCAACAATATGCTGATGCTTGGTATCATCGGTTGCGAATGCCGATGCGTGAATATTTACTGCATAAAAATCTGCAACACCTGGAATTGCGATATTTGCTTTTACCATACAGCAGCGCTCGTAAAAATAACGTGTCAAAGCACCCTGATCCTTACGTAAAGGCAATTGGATGCGAATGGATTTGCCAAACGGCCAACGCGAGAGAATGGCATTCGCTTCGTGCAGACGCCCCAAGCCATCGCTGGGAATAAACTGCGCCTTCCACTGCAATCCATAAACTGCATAATTAAAATAAGTATGGTCCAAAATCCATTGAAGCTGATCAACGTAAGCTGATCGTTTGGAGTTGATGTCAACTTCCTGCAGAAGCAGGATATCGGGCTTCACCTGGTTAATCCGGTCTGCAATAGACTGTAATTTCGCTAGAATCGTATCTTCCGAGTATACTACTTTATCGCCACAGGCATCACCAAACCACGAGCCCCGGCCAATACCAAAACGGATGTTCCAGGCCATTATAAGCACTGAAGAATCGGGTTGCGGTGCAGAAACAGCATTACTTTTGGTACAGAAAATGGCATCTTCGGTATCATCGAACCCGGTGGCGGGAGGCTCGCAGGAATTTATTCCCAGCCAGAGTAAAACGGGAATTAATATGATTTTACCTTTTCTGTAAAAGGCAGTTTTCACAATGGTTAGCCTTAACTATTCAAAGATAGTGAATATTATACTGATTTGTTCTGAGCTGCCATGATTTTTATCCGGCAGGTTTTAAAATTGTCTTTTTCATCCGTTTTTGGTATTGAAAAATTACAGAAATACCATATTTTTACTGGATGAAAACAGCAGCAGAACTCAATTCGGGATGGCGCAAAGTGGCATCATCCATATACCGCAGGCCAACGGATTCAAAAATATTCGGATCGGTTGAAATTGATATTACAGACCTTGAAGAATATATAGCCAAAAAGCGAAAAAATGGCGTTAAAGCCACGCTGACACACGTTTTTATACTCGCTGCCGCACGTGCACTTAAAGAGGAAGTTCCTGAACTTAACACGTATATAAAACGTGGAAATGTGATTTTGCGTGATCATATTGATGTGATGGTAAGTGTTTTGTTGCGTGAATCGCAGATGGGCTCAGTGCTTATTAGAGATGCTGATAAGCTAACACTTGAAGAGTTGATAAAAGTTATGAATGATGAAGTTAAAAGCTCACGTCAGGGTTTAGAGAATAAAACCATGCAGATGAAAGACAAACTGGCGCAAATTCCCTGGCCAATGCGTGCCTGGGTTTTCCGTTTGCTTAAAACGGTAACTTTCGACTGGGGCTTTGCTATTCCTGCGTTTGGCCTTTCGGCAAATAGTTTCGGTTCATTTGTTGTGTCCAATATCGGAAACGTTGGGCTCGACATGGGGTATCCAGCCCTGTTTCCTTCGTCGAATGTGTCATTTGTACTCATCCTTGGTGGAGTAAACCGGAAACCTGCTGTGGTTGGCGACCAGATTTTACCCCGAACCATTTTATCTCTTGGTGCCGCCCTCGATCATCGGGTGGTGGATGCTTCGCATGGCGGATTGTTGTTCCGTTACCTGAAAAAGATTGTTAAAAATCCAGAGTTGCTGGATGAGAAAATATAGCAGCTTTCCGGAAAAGCCATGGCCTCACTTCGAGTGAAGCCATAGCTATATCAGAGGATTATTGAATTAATAATTTTTGGGTTTTGAATAATCCATTAGAGACATCAGTCACTCTCACGAAATAAATTCCTTTTGGCAGATATGAACAATCGAAAGTATTTAATAAATGATTAAAAGTTATTTTCTTACTGTTAAAGTTTTGGATAATGGAACCCCAGCTCTCAGCAGCCAGGCTATCATTACCATTAAAAAACAAAATAAGAATAGCTAAAGATTAATAAAGATGCTATCTTATGGGAGATTTTATGATGTGAATCAAACCAACCCTCTAAATCTTCCAATTGGGAAGATTTAGAGGTCAAAAAAGAAAATTAAAAAATTAAAATGGTTCATTATTTCTTTCCAATTACTTAAGGAAAATCCCCTTACCAAATTGATCAAAAAGCAAAAAAGGTACAAAGTTCATCACCTTGTACCTTTCATTAAGCAATGTATTGCAGTATCCGGTTATTTTGCTCCCGGAACAGCAGTTGGTTCAACAGCACGTGTTGAAGCAACCTGGATAACGAGGTTACCCATAACTTCAAGAATTTCGATGTTAGGTATTTTGATATCACTAATCCTTAGACTATCTTCAATTTCCATCTTCGAAATGTTGATAACGATTTCTTCCGGCATATACTCAGCAAGTCCTTTAACTTTCAGTTTACGGAATTTCTTAACAAGTTTACCTCCGCGTAATACTCCGGGTGAATTCCCTTCAACACGGATGGGAAGACTTACAATAATAGGTTTTCCAGCAGTTACCTGAAGAAAATCGGCATGTAATGTGTTGCCCGAAACCGGGTGATACTGAATATCCTGAAGTGTCGCAGTAAATTTTCTGCCATCGATGTCAAGATCAATCAGGAAAGTGTACGGGGTAAAAATAATGGTGTCGAGGACTTTCCCGTCAAGCGTAAAATGAAGTTCTTCTTTACCACCGTAGATTACGCATGGTACCTTGCCGCTGGCCCGGTTCATTTTAGCATCCTTTTTCCCTACGTTCGCGCGAAGCGAACCGCTCATAGATACTGTTTTCATGTGATTTGATTTTTAATTGTTATTATTATTTAATGTTAAAAAGAGACGAAATTGATTCATAATTGTGGGCCCTCTTGATGACGTCAGCCAGTAGTGAGGCCGTAGTGAGCACTTTAACTTTTGTGCTGGCATGCTTTAAAGGAATAGTGTCGCTAACAATTACCTCGGTAAATGCTGAATTTTCAAGGCGTTCCATGGCTTCTCCTGATAGTATGGGATGAGTACAGAAGGCACGTACACTTGCTGCTCCATTATCCATCATAACCTGAGCCGCTTTCGAAATGGTACCGGCCGTATCAATAATATCATCCAGCAATACCACATCCTTGCCAGTCACATCACCAATCAGTGCCATAGAGTCAACCTGGTTGGCTTTCGAACGCTGTTTATAACAGATAACAAACCCTATATTAAGGTTTTTGGCATAGGAGGCTGCCCTGCGGGTACCACCGGTATCGGGTGATGCAAAAACCAGGTTTGGCAGGTTGAGTTTCTTGATATAAGGCAAAAATATAGAAGATGCATACAAATGATCAACAGGAACATCAAAAAATCCCTGTATCTGGTCGGCATGCAGATCAATGGTTATCAGTCGTTGCACACCTGCTGCCGTGAGCAGGTTTGCGATAAGTTTTGCTGAAATAGGAACACGTGGTTTATCCTTACGATCCTGGCGGGCAAAACCAAAATAAGGAATCACCGCGGTAATCTGCCTTGCCGAAGCACGTTTGGCAGCATCCACCATAAGTAAAAGCTCAAGCAGGTTTTCTGCCGGCGGGAAAGTGGATTGAACTATATATACGTCGTTCCCGCGAAGATTTTCTTCAAATGAGGTAGTAAATTCACCATCGCTGAAAACAATAACCTGAACTTCGCCAAGTTTTGTTCCGAAGCTATGTGCTATATTTTCGGCCAGGTAGCGTGTTGCTCTGCCTGAAAAAATTTTAACCTCATGTGCCATGATCCGTGATTCTTATTGAAAGGAGCTGCAAAGGTATGTTTTTTTTGATTTCGGCAAGAGGTATTTGAAAATATTTTTATGTATCCGGCTGATTATTAATCGAATAATTATTTATTCGCTAAAGATTGAAGGTCTTGATGAATAAAATAGTTGCCGACTGAATGCTTTTGTAGAGTATCTTTGGGACTTTACAATTAAAGTATAGTGTACGCGATTATTGATATTGAAACCACCGGCGGCAATGCCAGCCGTGAACGGATTACTGAAATAGCCATATTTATACATGACGGGACCAAAGTTGTGAATGAGTATTCAACACTTATTAATCCCGAATGCACAGTGCCTCCCTTTGTTGCCCGTCTTACCGGTATTTCAAATGAAATGCTTGCCGATGCACCAAAATTCTTTGAAGTTGCCCGCGATATAGTCGAAATTACAGAAGGTTGTACTTTTGTCGCTCATAATGCTGCTTTCGATTATAGTTTTGTGAAACAGGAATTCCTAAACCTTGGCTATAAGTATAAACGACCTGTATTATGCACGGTAAAGATGTCGCACAAGTTGCTTCCCGGGCATAAATCATACAGCCTCGGAAATCTTTGTAACAGCCTTGGTATCCAGATTACTTCACGACACCGTGCTTCAGGCGATGCATTGGCAACGGTACGGCTCTTCGAGCGTTTACTGAGCGTTGATCCCACACTGAGCCAGATTCCAACCGATGGCCTGCATTCTTCACTGGATCGGTCCATATTCAGCAGATTGCCTTCATCCGCAGGGGTGTATTACTTTCATGATGAGAACGGGAAGTTACTCTATATCGGGAAAAGTAAAAATATTCATGCCCGGGTTTTAGCACATTTTCAAAACAGCAGTAGTAACAGGGCCATCGAAATGCGGTCGAATACGGCAAGCATAAGTTACATAGAAACCGGTAGTGAATTAATTGCCCTCTTGCTTGAATCGGACGAAATAAAGAAGCATAAACCATTGCATAACAGGCTCCAGCGACGCACACTCTACAAATATGGATTATACTCCTTCAAAACGCAGGCAGGATATCATGTTATTCAGATTGAAAAAATTAAAACGACCGGAAAGCCTCATACTGTTTTTTCATCATTTGATGAAGCACTTGTCTTGGTTCATGAAATAGTTGCAAAATATAATCTTTGCCAGAAATTATGCAGTTTGTACCAGAATCACGGCGCCTGCTTTCAACATTCCATTGGGCAGTGTTCCGGTGCCTGCATTGGCCTTGAACCAGCAGAATCGTATAACCTGCGGGTTGAAGCTGCATTAGCTGAATTTCAACATAAATGGTCAGATATGGCTATTATTGATCATGGACGTAACGAAGATGAATTATCCGTGGTACTTATCGAAAATAATGTATTTGCCGGGTTTGGATGGATGAACAAGGAAGACCGGATTGAAGACCCGATACAGATCAGGGATAATATTAAGCGGTATAACGACAACCGTGATATTCAGCAAATCATCAAAGGATTCCTTAATTCAGGGAAAGCTTTAAAAATTGTACGCTTCTAAAACGGACATGTTTTCCCTTTTTGGAACATTCATTTTGCTTTTATCAATTTATACTCTGCGTTCAAATAGAATTTATAAAATATTAATTATCTATAACTTATTATCTGTCTGCCTGTTAATTGTTTTAGTGCCCCTCCTAGCTTCGCTTGTTTAATCGTATTGCCCTTCACCTTAACTATTAGCATGGTTTTTATTCAATCATAAGGCAATCTGTTGTTTTTGGGCAACACTAAAACATTTCTTTTGGCAAAGGGAGACACAGTTACAAGCTGTGGTTTTTAAAAGGTGGGTGGTAACTCCCGCCTTTTTTTGTTTATGCCAGACTTATGGAAATTCAGGCAGGCGCTAAATACCTGGATACAAATAAAACCTAAGTTATCGTAAGTTCTTAAAACCGTTTTCCATAGCAGCTGAGATGCGGGCGAAAACGTCATCGAAGGTGCCAAGCCCGTCAATTTTGATGACGCCATGCAACTGGTTGTATTTCTCAATTACGGGAACGGTTTTAGTTTCGTGCTCCTGCAGGCGTTTTACAATTTTGGCCGTGCTGTTGTCGTAAGGCATACAGTTAGCGGTTTTACTTCTTTCATCGAGCCGGCTGATCAAATCCAGCGTGGGCACTTCTATTTCAATAATCTTCGAAATAGAGGAACCGTATTTTTTAAGCAGACCATCCAGGATATACGATTGTACTAAGGTACGGGGAAATCCTTTAAAAATAAAGCCTTTCACACCGGTAGAATTGGCCAATTTTTTCTCGATAAGCTGAACCACGATTTCGTCAGGTACAAGCTGACCATTCTCATATAAATCTTTGATTTTTCGTCCTGTTATGGAATTGGAAGCTATTTCCTGCTCGAGCATGGCGCCGGTTGCTACATATTCGAGGCCAAATTCTTTTGCCAGCGCTTTACCCTGGGACCCCCGACCGGAACCAGGGTAGCCAAAGAGTACAATATTGAAAAGACTTTTACTCAATTCATGATTAATGATTTTTGTGATAGTCAGGTTTACATTTTCGATACTGTCCATTCCATTTACCTCCTCAAGTATGCCTTTATCCCTGTAAAACTGCAGGACCGGAAGCGTCTTTTCATTATATTCCTTGAGACGGTTCCTGATAATCTTTTCATTGTCATCGCTGCGGCCTGAGGTTTTCCCCCTGTTTAAAAGCCGGGTCACTGATTCTTCCTCAGGCACGGTAAGGCTTATCAGGCAATTTAACGAGGTGTTCAGTTTCAGCATCAAACCTTCGAGAATATAGGCTTGGATGTAGGTACGCGGAAAGCCGTCGAACAGGAATCCGTTGGAATCAGGATTGTCGGTTATAGTTTTTTCAATTATCTGAACGATAATTTCGTCCGACACCAAACCTCCCGAAGCAATGCTACTCTGTGCTTCCATTCCTAACCGGGTCTTTTCTGCAATCTCTTTGCGCAACAAATCGCCTGTTGAAATGTAAAACAAGTTGTATTTACTGATAAGAAATTCCGACTGTGTTCCCTTGCCTGCGCCCGGAGGACCAAATAATGCAATATTCAACATAAAGACCGGTTTAAAAAATAAGCTTAATATTACCTCTCTGCTACATTTTCGAGTGCTGCAATCTTAATGCATTTGTTATCCAAAACTACAAAAAAAACTGCTCCCTGAAAAGAAGCAGCCCACAAAATTAATTTACCGACAACATTAAGCAGGAAGCGCAGCAATAATTTTGGCTGCCGCAAGAGCTGCGAGCTCTTTATCGATCAGGAACAAACCTCCGGATTCGTTCCCGGCTAATTTCATCTTGTCAAGAATATTATGTATGGTAATTTCTTCTTCAATCTGTTCATTTATATACCATTGCAGGAAGTTGCCGGTAGTATAGTCTTTGTTATTAAGGGCAATTTCGTACAGGTCGTTGATCGAAGCGGTAATAAACTCTTCATGAATCATTACTTTTTCAAATAAATCAAGTAATGACTTGTATTCCGCGGTGGGATTATCAAGGGCAAGTAATTTACTGTACCCGTTCCTGTCGTTAAGATAATGAATAAACTTGAGTTGGTGCATACGTTCTTCTTCCGTTTGCTTAAAAAGAAATGCTGCTGCACCGGGATAACCGTTTACCTGGCACCAGGAGGCCATAGAGAGATACAACCTCGAAGAATGTTCTTCATTCTTGATTTGATTAATGATTGCGTTTTCTACTGCTTCTTTTATCATAACGGTTTGTTTTAGTGATACTGAATGATTTTTTTAAAGAGGCAAGGGAACATTGAGACGGGTATAACGGAAAACGCTTCAACCAAATTGCCTGATTGAAGCTATTGGTTTTTTAACGCTTCAGCGCCACTGACTATTTCAAGAATTTCCTTGGTTATGGATGCCTGGCGGGCTTTGTTGTATGCAAGATTCAACTCCTTGATCAGATCGCCGGCATTGTCGGTGGCCTGGTGCATGGCTGTCATACGTGCCCCGTGTTCGGAAGCATATGAATCGAGAAGAGATTTATAAAACTGGATTCTCAGCGATTTAGGAATCAATTCCAATACGATTTCTTTTTTTGAGGGGAGAAAAATATAATCATTGTTGGTTTTCGAAACTACAGCACTTTCAACCGGAGCTTCAACCGGGAGAAATTGTTCAACAGTAATGCGCTGAACAGCAGCATTTTTAAATTGATTATAAACCAAATCAACCCTGTCAAATTCCTTATTTACAAATGCAGACATTACTGAGGATGAAATAACCGATACATTATCGTAAGAAAGATTATCGAAGATAGAATCGTGTGAGGAAATCACCTTAAAGTTCCTTTTGGCGAAAAACTCGCTTCCTTTACGACCAATAGTCATTACGCTAACATTGCCTGCCTTTAATTGTGCTGCATAAGTATCCTGAATCCGCTGAACTGCCGTGCGTAATATATTGGTGTTAAATGCCCCGCACAATCCCCTGTTGGATGTAACAATAACAAGCAGGATTTTTTCGGGAATGCGCTGCTGAGCTAATACATTATCATCTGTTGAATCCAGGGATGCACTTAGGTTTTGCAGTATATCTTTCAGTTTTGCAGCATAGGGACGCATTTTCAGAATGGCATTCTGAGCCCTGCGCAACTTCGAAGCTGCAACCAACTTCATGGCGCTGGTGATCTGCTGTGTCGATTTTACCGAAGCGATCCTTATTCTTACTTCCTTTAAATTCGGCATAAATTTGAGTTAAAAACTACCGTATTGTACATACATTCAAATACATGAACGTGCCGGAACTTTATTTTATATACTTTGCTGAGATTTCTTTGGCAACTTTGTCAATCGTTTCAAGTATCTGGTCATCGAGTTTCCCCTTTCGCAGATCGGCAAGCAGATCTTTATGGCTGGTTTCGAGGTGGTGTAGAAATTCAGCTTCAAAATCACGGATCGACTCTGTAGGCACTTTCTGCAACAATCCCCGGGTACCACAGGCAATGATGGCAATTTGTTTTTCAACAGCTACCGGCGAATACTGGGGTTGTTTCAGGATTTCAACGTTACGTGCTCCTTTATCGAGGATGTTTTTGGTAGCAGCATCCAGGTCGGAACCGAATTTTGAGAACGCTTCGAGTTCGCGGTATTCAGCCTGGGCGAGTTTCAGTGTGCCTGCTACTTTTTTCATTGCTTTGATCTGCGCATTTCCACCAACGCGTGAAACTGATATCCCTACGTTGATAGCCGGACGGATACCTGAGTTAAAAAGCGTTGTTTCAAGAAAAATCTGTCCGTCGGTAATGGAAATTACATTAGTTGGGATATAGGCTGAAACGTCACCGGCCTGTGTTTCAATAACAGGCAGTGCAGTAAGCGAACCTCCGCCTTTTACCAGCGACCTGATTGATTCAGGAAGGTCGTTCATCTGGCTGGCAATTTTATCGCTCTTGATGATTTTTGCAGCACGTTCGAGCAGGCGTGAGTGAAGGTAAAATACATCTCCGGGATAGGCTTCGCGTCCTGGTGGGCGGCGCAGCAACAATGAAACTTCACGGTATGCAACAGCCTGTTTCGAAAGATCATCATAAATTACCAAAGCCGAGCGCCCGGTGTCACGAAAAAATTCACCGATGGCAGCACCTGTAAAAGGCGCATAGAACTGCATAGCCGCCGGGTCGCTGGCAGTAGCCATAACGATGACGGTATATGCCATAGCGCCATGATCTTCGAATGTTTTCACGATATTGGCTACAGTTGATCCTTTCTGACCGATGGCAACATAAATACAGAAAACCGGCTCGCCTTTTTCGTAAAATTCTTTCTGGTTAATGATGGTATCAATAGCAATGGCTGATTTCCCGGTCTGGCGGTCGCCAATGATAAGTTCACGTTGTCCGCGTCCGATAGGAATCATAGCATCAATAGCTTTGATACCGGTTTGCAACGGTTCAGTTACAGGCTGGCGGAAGATAACTCCGGGGGCTTTTCGCTCCAGGGGCATCTCGTAAAGCTTGCCTTTAATTTCGCCTTTCCCGTCGATGGGTTCGCCCAGTGTATTGATAACACGGCCCAGCATGCCTTCACCAACCTGGATGCTGGCAATACGTTTGGTGCGCTGAACTTTGTCGCCTTCCTTAATATAATTTGATTCTCCTAAAAGTACTACTCCTACATTATCTTCTTCGAGGTTGAGTACTATCCCCTTGGTGTCGGTTTTAACAAATTCAACCAATTCGCCGGATTGCGCATTTGAAAGCCCATAAACCCGGGCTATTCCATCGCCAACCTGCAACACGGATCCTATTTCCTTAATTTCGGCTTCAGTTGAAAAACCGGCCAATTCCTGCCGCAGTATTGCAGTTACTTCTGCGGGTTTAATTTCTGCCATAGTGGTTAATGTAAGTTAATGGTGAATGGTGAATGGAAAATGGTTATTAGCCTGTAATTATCTTTAAACCCTAATCCCTAACACCTAAAACCTTTTTGTTAAAATCCTTTTATAAACAGATTTTTTTCAAAATCTTTTCTTAATGCTTTAATTTTTGTTGAAATACTCTGATCGATCTGGAAGTCATCAAGATTTAATACAAAACCGCCAAGCAACGTTTTGTCGGTGATTTCAACAAGGTCAATATTTTTATCAGTAAGCTTTTTAAGAATCTCCAGTACCCCGGCCTTTTCATTTGAAGCCAGGCCGACAGCGGATGTTACATAAGCTGTTTTTATTCCCATGGATGCTTTGTAAAGATCGTTAAATGCCTCGGCAATTGCAGGCAGGTAACGTTCGCGGCGCTTACGGATCATGAGACCCATAAAACTAAGTGATATCTGATGTATTGAAGATCCAAAGATAGCTGCGATTACTTTCCTTTTCTTTTCAGCATTTATTACCGGATTTTGCAACATAAGCACAAAATCACGGTTCGTCGTGCATACTTTACCAAGCAGCGTCATATCCTCATGCGCATTTTCAACAATGCCTTTTTCTTCGGCAAGATCGAAATATGCAGCGGCATAACGTAGGGTAATTTTGGTATAACTCATTTGAAGTTTGGTATAGAAACTGCTTAATTGATTTTAATTTCTTTCAGAAGTTTTTCGGTGAGCAGTTGCTGTTGTTTTTTATCATCAAGTTCTTTCATAATGATCTTTTCAGCAATTTCGATCGAAATGGTGGCAATCTGATTTTTCAGGTCGTTGATGGCAGCCATTTTCTCGAACTGGATGTTTTCACGGGCATTTTCAACAATCCGTGCCGATTCTTCATTTGCTTTTACACGGGCTTCATCCAGGATTGCTTCTTTCACCTTACGGGCATCACGCATAAGCGCATCACGTTCGTCTTTAGCGTCACGCAGCAGTTGTTCATTGCCGGCTTTTAACTTCAGCATTTCTTTTTTTGCATCATTTGCCGCTTCCAGGGCTTTTTCAATGGTGTCTTCCCTATGATGTATGCCTTTCATGATAGGCGTCCAGGCAAATACTTTTAATATCAGGAGTACCAGGCTGAACGAAATCAACATCCAGAACAGCAGGCCTATACCAGGAGTTACTAATTGCATAGTCTTGGGTATAAATAATTTATAATTTATTTACTCTTTCTTCGGTTTAAAATCAGGCAACTGCAGCATCCCTGCCAGTTGCAGGGATACGGCAGCGGAATTTGTTTTTACAGGAACAGGATCAAAAGACAAACCACAATAGCGAAGAAAGCTACGCCTTCGATCAGAGCGGCTGCAATAATCATGTTTGAACGGATATCGCCTACACTTTCAGGCTGGCGGGCAATGGATTCAAGAGCGGAAGCTCCGATTCTTCCAATACCGATACCTGCGCCGATAGCTGCAATACCAGCACCAATACCGGCACCCATTTTTGCAACGGGAGCCAGATCTGCTGCTACTTGTAATAAAACGCTTAAGAGGGACATAAGAATGGAATTATAGTGATTAATAAAAGATTTAATGTTCAGTTGTATGTTCTTCGGAAGTATGATGCTCTTCCATCGCCATCCCGAAGTAAATGGCCGAAAGCAATGCAAATACATAAGCCTGGATAAATGCTACCAGCAATTCGAGAAGGCTCATAAATACGCCAAATGCTAATGAGAATACCGAAACTCCTAATCCCACAGCTATATTCATACTGCCGAAGATAAAGATCAGGCTCATAAATCCAAGCAGGATAATATGACCGGCAACCATGTTGGCAAATAAACGGACCATCAATACGAAGGGCTTGGTAATGACACCTATAATTTCAACGATAGGCATAAGCGGGATAGGAAATTTAAGCCACCAGGGCACACCCGGAGCATTAATGATATGCGACCAGTAAGCTTTATTCCCGTTAAACGACGTTATTACAAATGTGAAAAGTGCCAGCACCATGGTAACAGCAATATTACCGGTAAGGTTAGCTCCTCCTGGGAAGATGGGAACGAGTCCAAGCAGGTTATTGAAAAAAATAAAGAAAAATATAGTCAGTAGAAAGGGCATGAACTGGGCATAATTCTTTTTACCCAAGCCGGGAATGGCAATATCGTCGCGCACAAAAAGAATGATCGGTTCAAGTAAAGACTGCAATCCTTTGGGCGCTTTATCCGGATTTTTCTTATACTTGTTGGCTATCGAAATGAAGATAAGCAACAGCAACAAAACACTGATAAAAAGGGATAGAACGTTTTTTGTTATTGAAAAATCAAGAGGTATTTTTGTGGAGGCATCCAGGGTTTCACCATCTCCAAGCACCTTTACAATTTTACCTTTATTTTTACCTTCAGTCATCAGCCGGTAACCATTATAAGCCTCGCTGCCATGGTGGAAATGACTTGAACTGAAAGAAACCAACTTTCCATTATCGAGTAAAATTACCGGTAATGGCAGGGTGAGATGAAAATCATTGTAGGTTAAGATATGCCATTCGTGATTATCGAGAACATGATCAATAATCATTTCGCCGGCATCAAAAGCCTTTTTCCCGGTTTGTTCGTGTGCCGGAACCTTCGGACTTGTAAGGGTATCGTGTGTAACGGTATTCCCATAGGAAAGCCCTGTAATAAGCAAGGCAAATATAGCGATCTGCAACCTGACTGTATGTAATAACTTTCTGATCATTAGCCTGTTTTCGGATTGGAGTGCAATATTACTACAATTTCATGAAAATTTCCGTGTATTCATTTCAAAAATACGAATTCATTTGAAATTTAGTACGTAAAACTTAAGTATCGTGGGATTTATGTACTAAATGCTATTTGAGTTAAAAAATAAACTAATGAAAGATTCGTAATCAGAGCTTTATTAATCCGGTATAAAATCAATTTATTTTATGGAATCAGAAAGTTAATTTTTAAACCTGACTAACCGGTGCACCAAAACCGGTACTTTTGCTATACCAAAAAGTGAAATATGGAATTTACCGTTTTCTCCGACGAATCCTTTATGCGTGAGGCATTGAAAGAAGCACGCAAAGCCCTTGGAAAAGATGAAGTTCCTATCGGAGCTGTAATTGTATGCGAGAACCGTATCATTGCACGTGCACACAACCTAACCGAACAACTGAACGATGTTACAGCTCATGCCGAAATGCAGGCTTTTACTGCTGCATCAGGGTTTATGGGCGGAAAATACCTCGAAGGATGTACTTTGTATGTTACGGTTGAGCCATGTGTTATGTGTGCCGGAGCTTCCTTCTGGACACAAATCAGCAGGATCGTTTATGGAGCCAGCGATATAAAACGCGGGTTCTCCTTACTCAGTTCTTCTGTTCTGCATCCCCGGACAAAGGTAACAAGTGGTGTGCTTGCCAATGAATGTGGTGAACTGATGAAAGATTTTTTTCGGAAGAAAAGATAATAAGGAACCGATTGATGATTTTTGTAAAAGATAGTGTGTTTAAAATCCGATAAATCATGGATGATGTCATCAGAACTGAGAATCTGTCAAAGAATTATAGCGATGTTCATGCAGTCTCCGATGTATCTTTGAATGTCAGGAAAGGCGAAATCTACGGTTTCCTGGGGCTTAACGGGGCAGGGAAAACAACGACTATTCGTATGCTTCTGGGTATGATACGCCCTACTTCCGGGGCTTCATATATTAAAGGGAACAGGGTATATGCTGACAACACCGCGATATGGAAACATATAGGTTCCCTGGTTGAAATACCATATTCTTATCCTGATCTTACCGTTCGTGAGAATCTGGATATAATCCGTCGTTTACGCTTTATCGCGGATAAAAAATCAATTGATAAGGTCATTGATAAATTTCAGTTGAACCAATATGCTGATAAAAAGGCGAAAAACTTATCTCTGGGCAATGCTCAACGTCTCGGACTTGCAAAAGCGCTTATTCACAACCCTGAAATTCTGATTTTGGACGAACCAACCAACGGTTTGGATCCTGCAGGTATTTTTGAAATCAGGGAGATGCTTAGCGACATGGCCAATAACCAGGGAGTTACAATATTTATTTCAAGTCATATTTTAGGCGAAATATCAAGATTTGCAACACGCATAGGGATTATTCATGAAGGGAAATTAGTACAGGAAGTTGATGCGAATCAGCTAGATACCTATAGCCGGGAAAGACTTTTAATAAAGTCAAATGACCTTATTGCAGCCCGTTCAATTCTTAATAGCAACGGGTACTCTGTAACTGAAACAAATGAAGGAATACTGGAACTCAGCGAAGAAAAGGCAATTTCAAAACCCGATACCATAGCCACGATCCTGGTAAATGCCGCTTGTCCGCCAACTTTATTGCAGGTTCAGGAAGAAGATCTGGAATCTTATTTTCTTAGGGCTATCTATAAAGACGGAGGTGTAAAATGAAAAGTTTAAAGGCAACTCTTGTAACTGAACTGCTGAAACTCCGCAGGTCAAAAATACTTTGGATTACAATCCTGCTTTTTGCTTTTATCCCTTTAATGATGTGCCTGATGTTTTTTGTACAAAAACATCCTGAAATAGCAGCTAAACTGGGCCTGATTGGCACAAAAGCATCCATGTTGAGGCTTGGGAAGGCAGATTGGTCAGCCTACCTGGGATTTCTTACCCAGGCAATGGCGGGGATTGGTTTAATGGGGTTTGGATTTGTGACCAGTTGGGTTTTCGGACGTGAATATTCGGACCGCACGATAAAAGACATACTTGCTTTGCCTGTTAAAAGGTCGTACATTGTTATTTCAAAATTGATTGTTATTGCAATATGGTGCATTCTGCTGATCCTGGTGTTTTTTATATCTGGCATAGCATTAGGCCGATTGATCAATATTTCAGGCTGGTCGGGTGAAATAATAGTTGAATACACAAAAACATATTGGATAACGTCTCTTCTCACCTTATTGCTCTGTACACCGGTAGCGTTTTTTGCCAGTTATAGCCGTGGGTATTTACTTCCTATGGGCTTTGTAATTCTTACTCTGCTGATGGCAAATTTCACTGGATTAGTAGGCTTAGGTCCTTATTTTCCCTGGGCTATTCCCGGTTTATACAGTGCTCCCGCAGGTACTGAGGGCTTGCAATTAAGTATTGCCAGTTACACTATTCTTTTCGCTACAAGCATTTTGGGATTTGCTGGCACTTTGGCATGGTGGCGTTTTGCTGACCAGAAATAAAAATTATTTATATGCCAGTGTCCTGTTGAATTATTCCGGGTTGTTAATTAGTGAAACTCAAAATAAACTGTACGCAAGTATTTATATTTGTGTGTGTTGTGTTGATTAAACAGCAAGAATTTGCTTATTTTTGCTCAATACCAA
The DNA here is from genome assembly GCA_041660125.1 of Lentimicrobiaceae bacterium. Lineage (GTDB taxonomy): Bacteria > Bacteroidota > Bacteroidia > Bacteroidales > UBA4417 > UBA4417. The sequence continues at coordinate 2,487 of JBAZWY010000019.1, read as the reverse complement.
CCCACATCAATTTGCATCTCTACTGAAAGTACAACGAACTAAAAATACTTTGGAACGTTTTTTGAACGTTACTGAATAAAAAAACAACTGATGCCCAGGCTAACCCTCATTACACTTTTCTTTTACAGCATTTCGGTTTTCTCCCAAAACTATCGTACGCTACCAAACACAGCATTTGTGCGTGGTGAGAAACTGACTTTCCGGGTTGCCTTTAATTCAGCACTTACCGGAAGCATTACAGGAGGTAAAGCAACATTGGAAGTGAAGGATGATAATAAAACCCTGAACAACCGAAGCACCTATCACGTGGTTGGCGAAGGGAAGACAACTGGCTTTATTGAATTGTTTTATAAAGTCCGCGACAGATACGAAAGCTATTTCGACCAGGACGCTTTGATTGCCAGGAAGTTTATACGCCGGACCCGCGAAAACAAATATAAAAAAGACGACCTGGTGGTTTTTCGCCAGGAGGATCTATTGGCTGTCAGCCTGACAAAAATAATGAAAGTGCCAGCCAATATGCAAGATGTTATTTCAGCCTTCTATTATGCACGAACACTCGACATTTCGAATCTGGAACCTGGTGGGGTCATACATATCCCGTTCTTCCTGGATGATTCGGTTTACAATTCGAGGGTAATATTCAAAGGCCGCGAAACAGTGGAGATCAAGCTGGGGAAATTCCGATGCATTGCTTTCAGGCCAATGGTTGCCACCGGTTATGCCTTCGATGATCCCTACCCGATTACAATTTGGTTGACCGATGATGCAAACCGGCTCCCTATTCTCATTGAATCGGAACAATCGGTTGGACGCGGAAGGATTGAACTGGTATCCTATTCAGGATTAGCAAACCCGGTTGCGGCAAAATTGCCTGATTAATTGCTGCCGGAAATCAATTCTTATAAACCTGGGTAGAATCAGATGTTGAAGGATACACTCTAATCGGATCAGGCACTGGCGAATCAAAATGGGCTAAATTATACCGTTTTATAATTTGATCAACGCGGCTGATCCAATGAGGAGACATGGCATAATGGGCTGCTTTCATCGCTTTAAGCCATTTCAGATAATCTATGTTACCTTTCAACCCGGGATAATATTTCTTTTTTGAGACCATTTCCCCGAAATACTGGAAGGCAGCTTCATCAGAGTCAAATTTTCGATACATATATACATAGCCCGACTTTGATTGTGAAGACTTGACAAATCCCTTTATGCCAAAATGATTGTGATTCACCCTGCAAAGTTTACTGGTGCCTGCACCGCTTTCATGAAGTGCAACACCAAGAACAATACTGGCCGGTATTCCATATAAATCAAAAACCTCAATTGCCAGCGAATCGAACTTGCTGATATACATTTCGACAGTGCTTTGTGCCTGAAGGCAAAAAGATGGAAATAGAAAACACAGAAAATAGAATAATCGCATCAAGTGTGATTAGTTTCAGAATAAAAGTAACTCTTTTTGATTGTATTTTAAAATATTGTTGGAATTAATTATTAACCAAAAGCGCCTGGCGCTTAGCAAACGGGATTGAGAACTTTGAGTAAATATTAGGGTTTTTGTACTTAATCATCCTGTTTAATGTGTTGATAAAAAGATTATTGATTTAATCACAGACACAATGGTAAATCACAAAGAACAGAAAGTATTTAATATTAGCAGTTTATTTTTTATTTTGCACTTTATGACATCTTAGCGGGGGCTAGATAATATTTTGATGTGCTGGGATATATTATCACCTGAAGTAAAATTTCTATATTGATTTTGATTTTGTTCTTTTGTCATGACACAAAAGAACCAAAAAGTCTAGGCTTAATATAAATTTTACACATCTGTATGCCTCGGTAAAGGCTCGCAAAACAAGGCTTGAAAATTTGGGAACAACATCCTGAAAGCACGTGAAGCTGGTGTTTTGCTACGCACATGCCCTCGCGTTTTACCTTCGTCTACAGCTGTTGTAAAATTTCTATTAGGCCGGTCTCTACACCCTGAAAATTGTGCTCATGAGCCAAACCCCTGCTTGCATCAGGCAAAGTTATTCCTGAATGTCGCCGTTAGAGTAAATTTTCTTAGAAGGGACCGGCATTAGAAAAATATGTTAGCGGTTCTTGACGGAGGTATGTGCGAATGGTTTTGCCCCGCATTTTGCGGGGATACACAGCAACGACAAATTTCTGGATTTGTAAAAATCTTTCATGCCTTGTATTGCGAGAAGATACCTCCGGCTTAGAAACGCAACATATTTTTCGAAAGCCTTGAATTTTTGTTACTTTTTGTTCAAGCAAAAAGTAAGAGAAAAAAAATATTCAAACGATATTAACAAAAACAATCAAAATTCTTTAAATCTCATAAATTAAAATTTGTTTCCAGCACATCAAAATAATATGTAGCCTAGCGGGCTTTGTGGCTATAATGCTGTATATCTGATAATTAAATTTTTTGTTGTGTAATTAGTTATAGTTTGATTCATACTCTATGCT
>JBAZWY010000018.1:72832-90418 GCA_041660125.1 Lentimicrobiaceae bacterium | reverse complement strand
AGAATTTTGTGTGCAGTTATTCATCGTGTACATCATTTTGTGAACACTCAGCTTTTTCAGCATCAAATTTCGGATTCTCAACTGGTTCCTACTACTTGATGTATTTGAGTTTTTCAGCAGACCCTATTTAAGCCTCATTCTATAAAACCATGCTGCAAATACTATTTTCTATTTTCGTATTAACTATTAACTAACTCAAAAGAATGGAAAACGAAAAAATTGAACCCGGAACTCCCTTTGCTTTTGTTGATTCAATCAGCTACCAGTCAGACGGAATCGTAAGCAAAAAAATTGTACAGAAAGAAAAAGGCAACATCACCTTATTTGCATTTGATGCTGGGCAGAAACTAAGCGAACATACAGCGCCTTTCGATGCACTGGTTCAGGTAATGCAGGGAAGCGCAGAAGTCATTATAGGTGGCAATCCCAGCCAACTCACTGCCGGACAAAGCATTATAATGCCTGCAAACATTCCTCATGCGGTGAATGCTAAAGGAAGGTTTATCATGCTCCTCACCATGATCAGGGAATAAATGAATACAATATGTTCCTGTTAAAATCACGACGCGAAAGGGAAACTGCCATTGTCAGGTCAATGATACGTATGTTTTGTGAAGCAAATCATAACAGCAAAGGTACTTTATGCAGGGAATGTTTGGATCTGTCGGATTATGCTGAAAAGCGATTGCTATCATGTATGTATGGTGATATAAAACCTGTTTGTAAAGTTTGTCCTGTTCATTGTTATTCGCCGCAGATGCGTGAGCAAATGAGGCTGGTAATGCGCTGGGCTGGTCCAAGAATGATCTTCAGGAAACCGTTTTTCGCTCTCACACATATGATTGATAATTTTACAGCATCAAAACCTAAAGCAAAATCTACTATCAAAGGAACCAGAAAAGAATGAAAAAATCTCTATATCCGAGGCTCCCCGAATTCCATTTGAGCTTAAAGGATATATCCTGCATTCATTTGCCCACTGGAAGTTATTCACCTTTTTATTCAACCTGGCCAGGAAATATCACAGCATTCAAATCCATTCGATGTGGTTGTCTGCGAGGTTCAGGGAGAAGTTACCCTGACTACAGGAGACCATCAAACCCATCTTTCTATATATGATGTGGCTGAAATCAGTAAAAACACTGAGCGTGGTTTCAAAAATAACGGAACTTCAGAAACCAGACTGTACATCCTCAAAAAACTATAAAGTCATGCTATCATACTATGATTAAAATATATCCATGTGGCACTTTTTTGAGTATATGAGCAGAATCAACATGAATCAAAGATCAAATTAGTACCTTTGACGCCTAAAAATCTTTTCATTCAGAACAATTTCCTATGACAACTGCATCAAACCCCGATCCTTCAATTTCGGCCAATGTAATCGATATGTTTACGGTAGCCAATGAATTCTGTATTTTTACTGAAAAAGCTGAAAAATATAATCCGGAGGAGGTTTTGCAATATTATGTTAAGATCTGTCCTTTGTTATATCTTAAAGGTGCAATTCTGCCTGTTGTAGAAGCTGATGAAGAATACTTCGGCGAAAGGTTTGTGAATGAAGATCAGTGGGAAAATATCTACAATTCCTTGTTAATTGCATTCCCTGGTAATGATGAGTTTTTTACTTTATCCTATGAAAATGCTGACAATTTTCCTCTGAAAGCAAGTATTTCGGAACACCTGGCAGACGTTTACCAGGACCTAAAAGATTTTGTGCTTCTATACCAGAAAAATCATACCTATGCAAAGCAAAATGCAGTCCATGAATGCCGGAAACTATTTATTTCGCATTGGGGATCGCGCATTGCCGCCCTTCTGCCAGCATTGCATGCCATCGCTTTTCGCCCCGAACAGGATGAAGAATTGCTTTATTAACAACATTCAGGAATATATTTTTGTCAAATATTATGAGTTTACTACAGATTCATTTATTATAAATAATTGATGCATTAATCTAAGGTAAACATAGTATCTTTGTGCTAATATTTATTTAATCTTAATAACAATACTACGTGAACCTGAGTGAACTGGATCCTGGCGGTAAAGCAACTATCCTTAGAGTTAAAGGACGTGGTGCTTTTCGTAAAAGGATCACTGAAATGGGGTTTGTTGTTGGTAAAGAAGTAACAGTTATAAAGAAGGCACCCTTACAGGACCCGGTTGAATACAATATACTGGGATATAATGTAACACTCCGGATAAGCGAAGCGCAACTTATTGAAATTGACCCGCTTAACAAGGCTGACCAGGAAACAAACTATTCAGGAACCCTGACTGAAGATTCCGAGAACATGCAGTACTCGGGAAAGAATAAAATCATTCATGTAGCTTTTGTTGGAAATCCGAATTCGGGAAAGACAACTCTATTTAATTATGCTTCCAATTCGCGTGAACGTGTAGGCAATTACAGCGGTGTAACTGTTGATGCCAAAGAAGCAAAGTTTGAGCAGGAAGGATATGAATTTATTATTACCGATCTGCCCGGAACTTATTCCATCACGGCCTATTCACCAGAAGAACTTTATGTTCGCGATTTCATTAACGAGAACATGCCTGATGTGGTTGTAAATGTAGTGGATGCTTCTAACCTTGAGCGCAACCTGTACCTCACAACTCAGCTTATCGATATGGATATCAGGGTAATAGTTGCCCTTAATATGTATGATGAACTGATACGGAAAGGCGATGTTTTAAACTATACTTATTTAGGACAGATGCTTGGGGTTCCTTTTATTCCTACAGTTGCATCCAGGGGAAAAGGAATTCACGATCTTTTTTCAAAAATTATTGAAGTATGTGAAGGTAGCGACCAAGTGTCGAGGCATATACATATCAACTATGGCAACTCGCTGGAAGAAGGAATTAAAGCGGTTCAAAGGAAAATACGGATTCCCGAAAATAATGATTTTCTGAATAAAATCTCTTCACGCTTCCTGGCAATCAAATTACTGGAGAAAGATCCTGATGCCCTCGAAAAAGCTAAAAAGCTTAAAAATGCAGTTGAGATAACCGAAACTGTAAGGCGAGAGCAGGAAAAAATAGAACTTGAACAGCGGGAGGATACAGAAACTCTGATAACCGATGCCAAATATGGTTTTATAGCCGGCGCTCTGGCCGAAACGCTTAAAGTAAGTCCCAAAACACGTCGTCGCAACAGCGAAATAATTGACACCTTTATCACGCACAAAATCTGGGGTATTCCCATATTTATCGGATTGATGTGGGCCACTTTCTATGGAACGTTTAAAATAGGCAACTATCCAATGCAGTGGATTCAATGGGTTGTGCAGGAAGTTTCGTCTTTTATCGAGCTGAATATGGCTGGGGGGATGCTTAAAGACCTTCTGATTCAGGGAGTTATAGGAGGTGTAGGAGGTGTGATCATTTTCTTACCCAATATACTGTTGTTGTATCTTTTCATTTCATTAATGGAAGATACCGGCTATATGGCCCGTGCAGTATTTATTATGGATAAGGCAATGCATAAGATAGGCCTGCATGGTAAATCATTTATTCCGCTGTTGATGGGATTTGGCTGTAACGTACCGGCGATACTTTCCACAAGGATTATTGAAAGCCGCCGCGACAGGCTGATTACGATGCTGATCAATCCTTTCATGTCGTGCAGTGCAAGGTTACCGGTATATATCCTTTTTATAACGGCTTTTTTCCAATCCTACCAGGGTACCATATTATTTGGCATTTATTTTACAGGTGTACTCCTTGCTATCGGATCAGCCTTGATATTCCGTGCAACTATTTTCCGAAAAAAAGATGTTCCTTTTGTAATGGAACTTCCACCCTACCGCGTTCCAACCCTGAGAAGCATTGTTAGGCACATGTGGCACCGTACCGGTCAATACCTGCGGAAAATCGGAGGAATTATCCTGATATCTTCCATTATAATTTGGGCATTAGGGTATTTTCCTATACATTTTTCCGAAAAGCAACATATTGAATCGCAAATTACAAAACTGAAAACAGAAAATTCTTTATCCAACAAGTCAATAACTATTTCGCAAAAAGATAAAGATTCACTTAACACAGCCGTATCTTCAAAAATAAAAGAACTTACATTTGCTGTAAGTATGGCTCAGCAAAAAAACTCATACATTGGCAGGATCGGCCATTTTATTGAACCCGTGATGCGCCCATTGGGATTTGATTGGAAAATGAGCGTTGCACTACTCACAGGCGTTTCGGCCAAGGAGGTAGTGGTAGGAACATTGGGCGTTTTATATCAAACAGAAAATTCAGACAAGGGCACTCAAACCCTGGTGGAAAAACTACAGAAGCAAAAATATACATCAGGAATAAAAGCCGGGAAACCTGTTTTTACACCGCTGGTTGCATTGAGTTTCATGCTCTTTATTCTAATCTATTTCCCATGTATTGGTGTAGTTTCGGCCATCAGTCGCGAATCAGGGCATTGGAAATGGGCCATGTTTGTAGTGGTTTATACAACAGTGCTGGCTTACCTGGGTTCGCTGGCATTGTTCCAGATAGGTTCACTTTTTTTCTAAAATAATTATAATGGACTGGTTTGCCTCAAATCCACATATTGTCTTCTATATCCTGCTGATTACAGCTCTTTTACTCACCAGGATTCCTGTGCTGGGAAAATATTTCAGGAGTGTAAATACCTTGGTTCACGAATCAGGCCATGTTTTTACGACGCTATTACTAAGTGGTGAGGTTATTGCTGTAAATCTTTTTGCCGATACATCGGGTACGACCTTAACAAGAGCCAAGGGCAAAATACCACAGGCAATAATTGCTTTGGCAGGATATCCGGTTTCTGCTCTTGCAGGCTGGCTTTGCCTGTTCCTGTTGCACAATGGATATAATCTGTATATTCTTTTTATTCTAACAAGTATTACATTGATAATCATGGTACTGTCACTCCGAAATGCGTATGGATTGTTTTGGGCCGGAACATTTGTTGTACTTAATTTGTTACTCATTTACTTCAACAATAAAACATTCATGTATGCATTTGCGGCTTTTTATTCAGTCATTATTTTTATTGATGCAATCATTTCGTCGTTTGTTTTGTTAATATTATCGATTAAAAACCCGAAAAAAGCCGGTGATGCTACCAACCTGCAAAAGACCACGAAGATACCGGCTGTAATTTGGGCAATACTACTTTTGCTTTTTACCTTGTTTATCTCCTGGCTTTCGGTGATAAATTATTTCCCATCCGTTAAAAATCTGATTTGACGCACATTATGGTACAGGAAATTATAACCTATCTGATAATAGCAATTGCAAGTGCATTTGTGTTGTACAGTCTGTATGGTACAATTTTCCCTTCCAGGGATAAAATCAACCAGCATGGTTGTTCCGGAGGATGCAGTTGCGATGCAAAAACAATGCGTAAAGAGCTATTGAGTAAGAAATCAGGTATTTGAAAATCCCTCTTTAGATTATATTTATAAATCCGACTACAACTTTAAATTTGGGTATAAAAAATTCCGGCTAATAAATCAGCCGGAGTTTTTTCCTGATAATATCAGTGTTATCAAGGTTATTAAGCCTTCAAGGCCTCAATCAGTTTTATTTCTATTTCATCACATAGTTCAGGATTGTCGGCAAGCAATTTCTTAAGTGCATCACGTCCTTGTCCTAATTTGGTTTCACCATAACTGAACCACGATCCGCTCTTCTTGATAATATTCTTTTCAACTCCAAGGTCGATAATTTCACCATATTTTGAAATTCCTTCCCCATAAATTATATCGAATTCTGCCTGGCGGAAAGGTGGAGCTACTTTATTTTTTACAACTTTTACCTTCACCCTGTTGCCGATAGCAACATCACCATCTTTTATCTGAGTCTGACGACGTATATCCAAGCGAACCGATGCATAAAATTTCAAGGCATTACCTCCGGTTGTTGTTTCAGGATTGCCGAACATAACACCTATTTTTTCACGGAGTTGGTTAATAAAAATACAGCAACATCCTGTTTTACTGATGGTTGAAGTAAGTTTACGAAGTGCCTGCGACATCAGCCTGGCTTGTAATCCCATTTTGGAATCTCCCATTTCGCCTTCAATTTCGCTGCGTGGTGTAAGCGCCGCAACCGAGTCGATAACTATTACATCAATTGCTCCTGAACGAATAAGATTTTCGGTGATTTCGAGTGCCTGTTCGCCATTATCGGGTTGTGAAATAAGGAGGTTCTCGATGTCAACCCCCAGTTTTTGTGCGTAGTAGCGATCGAATGCATGTTCGGCATCAATAAATGCCGCTATGCCGCCTTTCTTTTGCGACTCTGCAATTACATGCAATGCAAGCGTGGTTTTACCTGATGATTCAGGTCCATATATTTCGATAACCCTGCCTTTGGGTAAACCGCCTACTCCCAATGCAATATCCAAACCCAGAGAGCCTGTTGAGATCGCAGGTGTATCATCAATAGCCTGGTCGCCCAGTTTCATAATCGTGCCTTTTCCATATGTTTTTTCGAGCTTATCCATTGTAAGCTTCAGAACATTCAGTTTTTCCTGGTTGCTATCTTCCTTTGCCATTATAATTTGATTTTTTCGTTAATGAGCAAATTTACTTAGTTTCGTTTTGATACAAAAATATAGTTTGAGTTTGACAGGTATTTTTATTAACAAAATATAATGCCAAGTGAAATATTAAAATATTACCTTGGCATTCAGGAACCTAAACTAACAATACTCTCCAGTCTTATTAAGGCTTAAGTATCTGATTTGTATGATTCTTGGTATCAACTTTAGTGAAAACTTTTTCAATTATCCCCTTTTCGTCGATCACGAAGGTTGTTCGGAATACACCATTATAACTCTTCCCCATAAATTTTTTGGGGCCCCAAACTCCGTAATCCAGAATAATCTTCTTATCTGTATCCGGCAGCAGCGAAAACGGCAGTTCGTACTTTGTTGTGAATTTTTCATGCGATTTAAGTGGATCAGGACTTACACCAATTACCACGTAACCTTTATTCATAAGAGCTGAATGATTGTCGCGCAGGTCACATGCTTCTGCAGTGCAGCCAGGTGTATCGTCTTTCGGATAAAAGTACAGTACTACTTTCTTGCCTTTCAATGATTCAAGGGAAATTTCATTTCCATGCTGGTCAGATGCAGCGAAATGAGGTGCTGCATCGCCGGGTTTTAATGTTGTCATTTTAATTTTATAAAGATTATTTAACTTAAAAGTGCAATATTTAAACAGGGGAGGTTACAAATAGTTCATCAGCTTTACACAACTCAAACATGTTAATCAACAGTTTTAGGTACTTGTTTTGCATAATACCTGCAAAACCCTCTTATTCCACACTCGGCGCATTGGGGCTTCCTAGCCATACATACATATCTTCCGTGTAAAATAAGCCAATGGTGAGCGATTGCCAGTTTATCTTCGGGTATGAATTTTACAAGCTGTTTTTCGGTTTCAAGCGGAGAGCGCGAATTGGTTGTTAACCCGATTCGGTTCGACACCCTGAAAACATGGGTATCCACGGCCATTGCAGGCAGTTTGAAAACAACCGAAGCGATTACATTTGCTGTCTTGCGCCCAACCCCGGGCATTCTTTGAAGTTCATCGATGTCGGAAGGAACAATACCCTTAAATTCATTGACAAGGGTCCTGGCCATTCCTATGAGATTTCTAGCTTTATTGTTGGGATATGAACAGCTTTTTATGAGATTAAAAACCTGTGTTTCCGTGGCTTTTGAAAGTGATTCGGCATCAGGAAATACTTCAAAGAAGGGTGTAGTCAGAATATTAACCCGCTTATCAGTGCATTGAGCGGATAAAATAACAGCCACCAACAACTGATATGGGGACTTATATACCAGTTCCGTTTCAGCAACAGGCATGGCAGATTCAAAGTAGCTTATCACTGCTTTATACCGGTCCTTTTTTGAAATTGTTTTTTGCATGCACATTTATGTTAAACAGGATTAAGTTTCAGCAAGAAGTAACATAGATAATGCTACTATGTATTTTGTGTCAACACTTGTATTTAAGGCATAATTAAAAAAATATTCTGTCTTTTGTGTATTATGTCAAAATTAATAAAGCGTTGGGTTAAAACAAAAAAAAATCCCGCAACTTGCGGGATCATATCGTACTTTCATTAGGCTGATCTAGTTAAGCACAATATGGCAGGTTTTGAATTCAGTACAATGTATCACCTGCAAGGCTTTTGAATAACTAATCAGCATCTTCACTGCTTGTGGGTTGGGTGTTAAAATCCCACTTTTTCCCGTATTGGTTGTCCGTGAAGATAAAATAAGGTGTGTAGAGATTTGTATCATCTATTGGGATTTAGTTGAACTTAATACCCAAAAAACGTCAAAACCTATCGCTTATTGTATAGTTACAAAAAATAATTTACGCTAAACACTCAGAATAATCTCCTTACTATCGATGAGTTTACGCAAATTGATAAGCGCATACCGCATACGTCCTAAAGCTGTGTTTATGCTTACTTCCGTTTGTTCGGCAATATCTTTAAAACTCATGTCGCTGTAATGACGCAGAAGGAGAACTTCACGCTGTTCATCCGGTAGGTAATCGATAAGTTTACGAACATCTTCATAAATCTGATCAAGAATCATCCTATCCTCAATGGAATCATCGGTAATCCTAAGGTTGTCGAAGATATCTCCATCCTCGGAATTATTGTCTGCTACCGGAAGTCGTTTCGATTTGCGGTAATGATCAATGATCAGGTTATGGGAAATCCGCATTACCCATTGGATAAATTTTCCTTCTTCTTTATAAATACCTGAGCGCAGCGTATTTATAACTTTTATAAAAGCATCCTGAAATATATCATCAGCCAGATACTTGTCCCTGACGACGAGAAGGATGTACGAATAGACTTTTTGCTTGTGCCTGTTTATGAGAACCTCAAGACTATATTCATTACCGGCGAGATAGTTGCTTATAAGCTCCTGATCGCTAACAATGGGGGTTGACATGTTACCTCCGTATTGGTTAGTAATTAATTTGAGTTTAATAGCGTAGAAATCTGTCGATAATGGTTCCCTTTAGTTATAGATTAATGTATCAGGCGTTGAAAAGTAATATGCTTTATAATAAACACTCATACTTTACGTTGGGCAAATATACAACTTATGTTTATCAAATCGTGAAATTTTGTTAAATGCACAAAAAAAACAGACTCTGGCCTCAATCGATATTTATGTATATAATTGATATTATGCAATATACGATGATTAATAATGGAGCAAAAAAATATGTGACACAAGGCATTTGGCTGTTAATGGAATCTTTTTCAACGTTATCTATTCGAAATGTAAGTAGCTTTGCAGCCGATTGAACTGTTCAGAGACCTTAACTCCGGGCTGTTAGTTTTTTTTGAAGCACATGCCATGATCCTTTACGACATTAACCAGTTAGACCCTAAAAAATACATCCTAGTTAAAGGCGCCAGGGTTAATAACCTTAAAAATATATCAGTTGCCATTACCCGCAACAAACTGGTGGTTATCACCGGCTTATCGGGTTCCGGAAAATCGTCGCTTGCTTTCGATACTTTATATGCCGACGGGCAACGTCGCTATGTTGAAAGTTTAAGTTCATATGCACGCCAGTTCCTGGGACGAATGAGCAAACCTGAAGTTGATTATATCAAAGGAATTGCCCCGGCCATTGCTATTGAGCAAAAGGTAAATACCCGAAATCCCCGCTCTACTGTAGGAACATCAACTGAAATTTACGAGTATATAAAGCTGCTTTTTGCGCGTATCGGTAAAACATTTTCGCCTGTATCGGGACAACTGGTTACACGACATACTGTTACTGATGTTGTTAATGCGATAAAGGAACAACCGGCCGGAGCTCTTGTAATGTTGTATAGCCCTTTGTCGCCCAAACAAGACCGTACCTTAAAAGATGATCTTACAGTGGTGCTTCAACAAGGTTTCAGCAGGGTTCTTTACAAGCAGAACATATTAAAAATAGAAGATATTCTGGCTGATATAGGAAATTTCGGTTACAATGATATGTCTGTGCTGATCGATCGTTTTACTGTTGATCCAACTGATGAGGACCTTTCATCCAGGGCAGCAGATTCAGCACAAACAGCATTTTTTGAAGGCAATGGAACGTGCCTGGTGAGTCTCAGTCAGGATGGAACTGACCAGCATCTTGAATTTTCGAACCGCTTTGAACTCGATGGTATCACTTTTGAAGAACCTTCGGTACATCTTTTTAGTTTTAATAATCCTTTCGGAGCCTGCAAAACATGCGAAGGATTCGGCAGTGTTATCGGTATTGATGAAGACCTGGTAATACCTGATAAAAGTCTTTCGGTTTATAACGATGCTGTAGCCTGCTGGAAGGGTGAAAAGATGAGTGAATACAAACATATTCTGATTAAAAATGCTCATAAGTTTGATTTCCCGGTTCATAGTCCGTATTATGAACTTTCTCCTGATCAACGAAAATTGTTATGGACAGGGAATAAATATTTTGAAGGGATAAATACTTTCTTCGAAATGGTCGAAAGCCAAACTTATAAAATCCAATACAGAGTTATGCTTTCGAGGTATCGCGGTAAAACGGTTTGCCCGGATTGCCTTGGAACGCGACTGCGAAAAGATGCCAATTATGTGAAAATCAATAAAAAATCCATTACCGATCTGGTTCTGATGCCCATTGAAGATGCACTTGATTTTTTTTCAACTATTCAGCTAACTGAATATGAACATACAGTTGCCGATCGTTTGCTGGTTGAAATAAAAAACAGGCTTGGGTTTCTGTGCAATGTCGGGTTACCTTACCTTACACTGAACAGGCTTTCCAACTCACTTTCCGGTGGCGAATCCCAGCGTATTAATCTTGCAACTTCCTTAGGCAGCAGTCTTGTCGGATCGCTCTATATACTCGACGAACCTAGCATTGGGTTGCATCCCCGCGACACACACCTGTTGATCAAGGTATTGAAAGGACTCAGGGATATGGGAAATACGGTTATTGTTGTCGAACATGAGGAAGAAATTATTAAAGCTGCCGACCAGGTTATTGATATAGGCCCTTTGGCCGGTAGTCATGGTGGAGAACTGGTTTTCCAGGGAACATTTGATGAAATTTTAAAAGATGAAAATAGCCTGACAGGTCAATATCTTTCGGGTAAAAAATCCATTCAATTGCCTGCAAGCCGGAGGCCATGGAATGATTATATTGAAATTCGCGGAGCCCGTGAACATAACCTGAAAGCCATCAATGTCAAATTTCCGCTCAAGGCCATGACTGTTATAACAGGAGTGAGTGGCTCAGGGAAAACCACTCTGATAAAACGAATTCTATACCCGGCCTTGAAAAAAATTTATGGCGGATATGGTGAACGTTCAGGCAAATTCGATCGCCTGGAAGGTGATTATAACCTAATAACTTCAGTAGAACTTATCGACCAGAATCCAATCGGCCGTTCATCCCGGTCGAATCCGGCAACTTATGTTAAAGCATTTGATGATATACGAAGTATATTTGCTGAGCAACCATTGTCAAAATTACGTGGATACAAACCAGGATTTTTCTCTTTTAATGTTGAAGGCGGAAGGTGCGAAGAATGCGAGGGCGAAGGAATTGTTACCGTGGAAATGCAGTTTATGGCCGACCTGCATTTAACCTGCGAAAGCTGTAAAGGCAAGCGTTACAAAGAGGAAGCCATGGATGTTAAATACCACGAAAAAACGATTTCCGACATCCTGGATCTCACTATTGAACAAGCCATTGATTTTTTCTCACATACTTCTGAAAAAACTGCCAATGCCTCACGCGTTGCTTCCAAGCTTAAACCACTTGCCGATGTAGGATTAGGTTATTTAAAACTCGGACAATCATCGGATACTTTTTCAGGTGGTGAGGCCCAGAGAATCAAACTTGCATCCTTTTTAACCAAAGGTGTCAACGACACTCCTACCCTGTTTATATTTGATGAGCCAACAACAGGACTTCATATGCATGATATAAATCGATTGCTGGCAGCTTTCAATGCCTTGCTTGAAAAAGGACATTCGGTAATTGTTATTGAGCACAACCTGGATGTGATCAAAACGGCTGACTGGGTGATTGACCTTGGTCCTGAAGGCGGCGAACAAGGAGGATATGTATTGTTCGAAGGTACTCCGGAAGATCTTTTAAAGATAGATGCATCACATACAGCGCATTACTTAATAAACAAGATGCAATCTTAAATTTTGAATCATAATCCAAATGTCTGCTGGAACCTGGTTTATTCTCAAAGAATGTACTCCTCAGTCCTTCGGACATCTCCACTTGAATAGAGGATATCCAAATAACCAGATTTCTACCATTCCATTTAAGATATTTATCAAATCCTAATGTAATTCTTGTACCCAATCTCAATTCCGATATACTTCCGGAGAAATAACTTAAACCGGTCTTTCAGGCTCAGGTTACTGAAAGCAATATCAAAATCAAATTTCCAGTTCTTTTTTTCAATGCGGTCGCGCATAACTTCCGGGTGAGAGCCTTTGAATAATTCCAGCGCATCAATCCCTGAGTAATCAAATTCATTCGCTTTCACTACATTCTTTTCCAGCCAGTTATCGGGATGCCATAGTTTATGGAAATTTTCCTGTTTACGCTGCATGGCCGAAGGGTCTTTTACCCAGCCATAGTGGAACATACTTGCATTAGCCGGTTTAACATTGAGTTTCTGGTTATCACCTTTTCTGAATCCCTGTGCATCGCGATATGAATAAATATGATCGGATTTGCGTATAATCCTGATTTCGTGCGGGTACCATTTACCTGAAGAACCAATATAATCATACGAACCATAAAAATGGAGGTAGTCGAAAAGCAAACCATCCACTTCTGGATGATCCTTCCATTTAAGCATGGCACTTTTAATGGGTTCCAAATACTTTTCATGCACTACTTCATCGCCCTGGATATAGAAAGCCCAGTCAGTATCACCGGATATGGCCTGATACGCTTTATTTGTTTCCAATGCAAGCACGCGACCGCCCTCACGTAGCGAATTGTCCCACACGGTTTCAATAATCCGTATTCTAAATGGGTCAATCCGGCTTATAAGTTCCAGTGTTGCATCATCCGAATTACCAACTGCCACTACAAACTCATCGCAAATTGGCAATATGGACCGGATGGCTTCCTCAACAGGGTAGTCATAAATTAAAGCATTGCGGATAAAGGTGAATCCAGTAACTTTCATTCAACGTAATTAAGGTCGCAAAGTTAATAATTCCGGGGTACGGTTTCCGTTGATCCAGTTTGAAATTCACAAAAAGGAAAGGCGTACTGTTTTCCTTATCTGAAGGATTTGTTGAGAAATGCTTAAATTTGCCGCTAATCTATTGTTATTTATATGCACATTCATTACTTCCAGCACGACCATTTCGAAGATTTAGGTTATATAGGTGACTGGGCAGAGAGTCACAATTACACAATTTCTGTTACCCGCTTTGATCTTAAACCAGAGTTTCCTGTTCATGATGATTACGATTGGTTAGTCGTTCTGGGAGGTAAAATGAGTGTAAATGATTCAGATCAGTATCCATGGATTACCCCTGAAATTAAATTCATTAAAGAAGCCATTGCATTGGGTAAAGTCGTTCTGGGCATTTGCCTTGGATCACAACTTGTGGCAAATGCACTTGGAGCCCGTGTTACTAAAAATACGGAACCCGAAATGGGTTTCTTCCCGGTAATCTTTAACCAGGATGCACATACTGACATCATTTTCAGGCACTTTCCCCTTGAATTAAAAGTTATGCATATGCATTTCGATATTTTCGACCTTCCGGAGGGAGCTGTTGCCATGGCCTCAAGTTTGGTTACTCCAGTGCAGGCTTTCAGATATGGGAATACTGTTTTTGCGCTGCAATTTCACTTTGAGATTACGGAATCAAACGCACCGGTCTTTATCAGGGAAGTTACGCCAGAAATTATTTACGGGACACAACTCGTTCAGAATCCTTCCGAAATGCTGCAAAAAGCAAGTTGCTGCCAGTTTAACAATCAAGTTTTTGAAAAGATGCTGGATGAAATTGTTCAATTAAATTCCGGTAAACAGCAGTTTCAAAAAAACACTCCTTTGTAAAAAAGCCAGGTACAATCCTTCATATATCTAAACGCTTAATTAGCGTTTTTTAACAAAATCCAGTTAAATAAGTTATAACTTTAACTGGAAGGTTCAATAAATATTTAGTAAAGTTTCGTACTTTTGCACCCTCAAAAATTAGCAATACCCGACTTATAACTATTAACGCATAAATACAAAAACAGCAATCTGTTATGGCCAAATCTAAAGTTAAAAGCGTTTATACTTTCGGCAATAAAAAAGCCGAAGGTGATGCTTCCATGAAAAACCTGCTTGGTGGCAAAGGTGCCAACCTGGCTGAAATGAACCTTATTGGTGTACCGGTTCCTCCGGGATTTACCATTACTACTGAGATGTGTACCGTATATGTCAAGGAAGGTAAGGAAAAGGTTTTAAAAATGATTAAAAGCGAAGTTGAAGATGGCATCGCTTATATCGAAAAACACATGGGTTCAAAATTTACCGACAGTAAAAACCCTTGTCTTGTTTCAGTTCGATCAGGTTCACGCGCTTCCATGCCAGGTATGATGGATACCATTCTGAACCTGGGCTTGAACGACGAATCAGTTAAAGGCCTTGTAAAAAAAACCGATAACGAACGTTTCGTTTGGGATTCATACCGTCGTTTTGTTCAGATGTATGGTGATGTGGTTTTAGGCATGAAACCTGCTTCGAAAGAAGACCACGATCCGTTTGAAGAAATTATTGATCAGTTGAAAGAAGAAAAAGGCGTGAAACTTGATAATCAGTTTTCACCTGCCGACCTGAAAGAAATGGTTGCCCGTTTCAAAAAAGCCGTTAAGAAAGTTACCGGTCACGATTTCCCGAGCGATCCATGGGAACAACTCTGGGGCGCTATAACTTCAGTTTTCGATAGCTGGATGAACGAACGTGCTATTTACTACCGCGAACTCAACAACATTCCTGAAGAATGGGGAACTGCTGTAAACGTCCAGGCCATGGTATTTGGTAACATGGGCGAAAACTCAGCTACCGGTGTTGCATTTACACGCGATGCAAGTACAGGCGAAGATCTTTTCAACGGTGAATACCTTATCAACGCTCAAGGCGAAGATGTAGTTGCCGGTATCCGTACACCACAACAAATTACGATAGAAGGTTCAAAACGCTGGGCTAAACTAGCTAGTGTAAGCGAAAAAGACCGTAAAAACAACTTCCCTTCCCTGGAGGAAGCCATGCCGAAGATTTTCAAGGAACTCATGGAAATTGAGACAAAACTTGAAAAACATTACAAAGACATGCAGGACATAGAGTTCACTATTCAGGATGGGAAACTTTGGATGTTGCAAACTCGTAGCGGAAAACGCACCGGTGCTGCCATGGTAAAAATGGCGGTGGATATGCACCAGGAAAAACTGATTGACGAAAAGACAGCTATTCTACGCGTTGAGCCTAACAAACTGGATGAGCTTCTTCACCCTGTTTTTGAGACTGCTGCCATGAAAAAAGCCAAGGTGCTTGCGCAGGGCTTACCTGCCTCGCCAGGAGCAGCAACCGGACAAATCGTTTTCTTTGCCGACGATGCAGAAGCATGGGCAAAAAAAGGAAACAAAATTGTTCTGGTTCGCGTTGAGACTTCTCCTGAAGACCTTAAAGGAATGGTTGTTGCCGAAGGTATTCTTACTGCCCGTGGCGGTATGACTTCACACGCAGCTGTTGTTGCCCGTGGTATGGGCAAATGTTGTGTATCAGGAGCTGGTAGCCTTAAAATTGATTATAAAACCCGCACTCTCGAAGTTTCAGGTGTTAACCTGAAAGAAGGCGACTGGATTTCACTCAACGGCTCAACCGGTGAAGTATATGAAGGGAAAATCGGAACCATGGAGGCTGCTCTCAGTGGCGACTTTGGCAAATTGATGGAAATGGCCGACAAGCATTCACGTATGCTGGTTCGTACCAATGCTGATACTCCTCACGATGCGCAAGTTGCACGTAACTTCGGGGCTAAAGGAATTGGCCTTTGCCGTACCGAGCATATGTTCTTCGAGGGCGTTAAGATCAAAGCCATGCGCGAAATGATCCTTGCTGATGATGAAACTGGTCGTCGTGCTGCTCTTGCTAGGCTTCTGCCAATGCAACGTGCTGACTTCGAAGGTATTTTCGAAGCTATGGAAGGCTTACCCGTAACTGTTCGTTTGCTCGATCCTCCTTTGCACGAATTTGTTCCTCACGAAGAAGAAAACCAGAAAGAAATGGCCAAAGAAATGGGCATTTCGGCAAAAGCCGTTAAGGAAAAAGTTGAATCACTTCACGAATTCAACCCAATGCTTGGACACCGTGGATGCCGCCTGGGTAACACTTATCCTGAAATTTCAGAAATGCAGGCCCGTGCTATTATCGAAGCTGCCATGAACCTGAAGAAGAAAGGCATCAAAACTCATCCTGAAATAATGATTCCGCTCACAGGTACGCTTACCGAAATGCAGATGCAGGAAAAAATCGTCCGCGATACAGTTGAAGCCGTATTTGCTGAACGCAAGGACCGCATGGATTATATGGTTGGAACTATGATTGAAGTCCCACGTGCTGCTTTGGTTGCTGATAAAATTGCTGAATCTGCTGAATTCTTCTCGTTTGGAACCAATGATCTTACCCAAATGACTTTCGGTTATTCTCGCGACGATGCTGGCAAGTTCCTCCCGGTTTACCTGAAAAAAGGTATCCTGAAATACGATCCGTTCCAGGTTCTGGATCAGGAAGGTGTTGGACAGCTTATTAAAATGGCTGTTGAAAAAGGCCGTTCAACCCGTCCAAACCTGAAAGTTGGTATTTGCGGCGAACATGGAGGTGAACCATCATCCGTTGAGTTCTGCCATACAGTAGGTATGAACTACGTTAGTTGCTCACCTTTCCGTGTCCCAATCGCACGTTTGGCTGCTGCACAGGCTGCTATTAAAGATAGCGCAGCTCCTGTTAAAGCCAAAAAAGCCGATAAAAAAGGTGATGGTAAAAAAGCAGGAAAGAAAAAGTAATTCTGTTAATAATTGATAGTTTGTGATAGAGGCTGCCGTGAGGCGGCCTCTTTTGCTTTATAACCAATCTTGATTTATGAAACACAAGAAATGAAATTTGTTCCAGACAATGCAATATTAATTCAAAAATGAATTAAATTTAACACATCTTTAGATTTCCAGTTGGCTAAAGCCGAACCGGAATAGTTACAGTTCTATTGCAGTCAGATTTATCTGACTGATTTAAAAAAAAAGAAATAATTTAGTTTTTCAGTCAGTTGGCTAAAGCCTAACTGGAATAGATGCCGACTGATTTGAAAGAAAAGAAATAATTTAGTTTTTCAGTCAGTCGGCTAAAGCCTAACTGGAATAGATGCTGTTCTATTGCAGTCAGATTTATCTGACTGATTTAAAAAAAAGAAATAATTTAGTTTTTCAGTCAGTCGGCTAAAGCCTAACTGGAATAGATGCCGTTCTATTGCAGTCAGATTTATCTGACTGATTT
>JBAZWY010000018.1:0-72732 GCA_041660125.1 Lentimicrobiaceae bacterium | reverse complement strand
GTTCTATTGCAGTCAGATTTATCTGACTGATTTAAAAAAAAGAAATAATTTAGTTTTTCAGTCAGTCGGCTAAAGCCTAACTGGAATAGATGCCGTTCTATTGCAGTCAGATTTATCTGACTGATTTCTAGTAAATTAAAAAATAATTAATCAAGTGGCTTCAGCCAAATAAAAAATAGTATCATGAGCTGGGTAAGAGTCTATATTCATATGGTATTCTGTACAAAAAACAGAATCCATTATTTGAATTCATCTGAATTAAGAAAGAAAGTATTTCAACATATCAAACAAAATGCGGAAGAGAAAGAAATCTGGCTTGATTGTGTTAATGGCTGGAGGGATCATACTCATTGCCTGATTTCTCTTGGCAGAGAACAAAGCATCAGTAAAGTAGCTCAACTTATAAAAGGAGAATCCTCATATTGGATAAATCAAAACAACCTTACAGAATACAAATTTACCTGGCAGGACGATTATTGGGCTGTAGGTGTTAGTGAAAGCCATGTGAAATCAGTAAGGGATTATATTCACAATCAGGAACATCATCATTCAAAAAACTCATTTGAAGAAGAGGTAAATGAGTTTATGGAAAAATATGGATGGAGTTTTATTGTAGATGATGAAAGGAAATCGGGCAGAAATAGAGGAAATAGCTTATCCGTTGGCTGAAGCCAAAGGAAATGGACTGAAATCATTTCTTATATTTGAAAGGTCATCCAAAATCAAATAATCCTCTTATGGAAACCATCATATTAATTGATAAATCGGTTACACCAACCGAAGATCTGGTGTTTTCTATTATTGGAGACAAACGTATTCTCTGGCAACAGATCATTAATTATCTGCACGATAATTACAGTGATATCACTGAAGTTTGGAAATTCTACAATGATGGCAAAAGC
The DNA here is from genome assembly GCA_041660125.1 of Lentimicrobiaceae bacterium. Lineage (GTDB taxonomy): Bacteria > Bacteroidota > Bacteroidia > Bacteroidales > UBA4417 > UBA4417. The sequence continues at coordinate 71,830 of JBAZWY010000018.1, read as the reverse complement.
TGGCTTTTCCGAACGTTGAAAAAGGGAAAAACAATATTCTGGATCCGGGTTTTGGAGGATACTTTCAGGATAGGATTTTATTTTGGTGATAAAGCCGAACCGATTATTGAGCAAAGCGATCTGCCTGAAAGTATAAAAATTGATTTCAGAAATGCAAAAAGATTTAATACCATTCGTGGTATATCTATAGAAATGAATGATGAAGATGATGCTGTAAATGCGATAAAACTAATTGAATTGAAGTTAAAGACTAAATAAATTAATGCGATAAAATCATTGGAATCTCAGCGTACTGATTAATTAAAACAAAAAACATCAAATGGAAAGCAAAAAAATTAAGTGGGGCATTTTAAGTACAGGCCGGATAGCGCATATATTTGCCACAGCTCTTCAGGTAGTGCCTGATTCCGAGTTATATGCTGTTGGTTCACGAAACATTGAAACAGCTTTGAAATTTGCTTCAGAATTCTCCATCCCAAAAGCATACGGCAGTTATGAAGAACTTGTTTATGATCCTGACATTGATGTGATATATATCGGTACACCGCACAATCTTCATTTGGAAAATGCACTTCTCGCCCTCAATAATAACAAACATGTGCTTTGTGAAAAGCCGATGGGAGTTAATCTCAGAGAAGAAAATATAATGATTGAAAAGGCAAAAGAGAAAAATCTTTTCCTGATGGAAGCGCTTTGGAGCCGGTTTCTTCCCAACATCATTAAAACAAAAGAACTGATAGCTTCGGGCGAAATCGGAGAGATAAAACTGCTAACGGCTTTCTTTTCCATTAAATCCGAAAATGGACCGGAACACAGGCATTTCAACATCGATCTCTGTGGCGGAACCATTTTGGACATCGGGATTTATAATATTTTTCTTTCTTTACTGCTTCTCGGTGAACCAAAAAGCTTTTCAGCCATTGCTGGATTAAGCGATCAAGGCATTGATAAAAGTAGCAGTTACACCTTTCAATATAATAAGGATACATTAGCAGTTATGTATTCATCATTCCTCGCAAAATCAGCGGTTGTTGCAGAGATTCATGGCACTAAAGGAAAGATTCAACTCGATCATTTATGGTTTTGCCCGGGTAATGTCAGGTTAATATATCCTGATGGCAGTGAAAAACTATTTGAATTTGAAGTGAAAGGTAACGGCTATGAATATGAAGCGGAAGAAGTTGCACAATGCATACGCGCCGGGAAAACTCAGAGTGATATGTGGAGCTGGAACGATAGTCTGCAACTGGTCGGCATGATGGATTCGATCAGGAAAGAATGCAGAGTTACATATCCTGGCCATGATATTTAAAAACACCTGAAACCAGGACTAACTGAAAGGTATATAGTTCGTGCTTGAAAAACAATTGGATTGTTGCAGTCAATGAATGATAAATTGTTAAAATGTGATCAGATCTAACTCCTGTTAAAACTAAGAAAAATGTTAGCTTATTGTGGCCTGGCATGTGGCCAATGTCTGATTTATCTAGCAACTTCTGAACAGGATGAATCCCGCCAAAAAGCTTTGAAAATATCAATTGCCGAAGAATGTAGAATCCATTACGGACTGAATCTTCAACCTGAAGATATTACAGATTGTGATGGTTGCAGGTCTGGTTCAGGAAGATTATTTTCCGGATGTTTAAATTGTGAGATCAGGAAATGTGCCATCCTGAGAAAAACAGAAAGCTGTGCATTTTGTCCGGATTATATTTGTGACAGACTCAAAAAACATTTCTTACTTGATCCCGAAGCTCAAACCAGGCTTGAAACTATTCGAAAATCTAGTTAAGCCAATTTTTCTTTAAAATACCTGCAAAATGAACGAATTACTTAAATCGGATTTTATCAGTCGCTGGAAGAAATACTTTAACAATGTTTCGTTACCGGTTACATTATTCTACAGCAATGATTTACACAATGCTGAACCTGCACAAAAACATGCTTCCCATCATTGTATAATCGCTGATATTACACGTGTTTTCAATGGAGAGTCACTGGCTTTTAATGCAACAAATATAGGTTGCGGCGGCGGTTTGCGATATTGTGGATTTACTGATAATCTGAGGTCAGGATTTGAATTTTTTCTTTCGTACGGAATCGAAGGCGAATTGGAAGGCGAACGCTATAAAAAAGATCCGGAAACTGTTCTTGAGCTAATGAAAAAAGCACCTTCGTTAAAGGCATCGGCCAAATGGCTTATAGCTAAACCGTTTGAAAAAATTGATACTGAAGATAATCCTGAAATAATTTTGTTTTTTGCTTCACCGGATGTGCTTGCCGGTTTATTTACGCTTGCCAATTTCGATCGCACTGACCTGTACGGAGTTAAATCTCCTTTCAGCGCAGGATGTGGCTCTATAATTCAATACCCATTACTGGAAAATAACAGCGAAAACCCGGATTGTATATTGGGAATGTTTGATTCATCAGCGCGACCCTATGTACAAGCTGGAATACTTTCATTTGCCATTCCAATGAAACGGTTCGAAACGTTGGTTGGATATATGGATGAAAGCTTTCTGACAACAGGCACGTGGAAAGTGATGAAGAAAAGAATATCAGGCAAAAACAACAATTATTCCTTCAGTATGTTGTGATAATCAACCTATTAGAATTGCCAGATATTAAATTGTAATTGCAATAAATTTGCTTTTTGCTCTTTTTGATTTCAAGATAGTTACACCACAAAAGGCGCAAAAGGATTTTGGTAGAAATATATCTTTTATGCCTTATGTGTTTCAGAAATTATTACTAACATTTTGTTAAATTTACATTTTCTATATTTGAGTTCGAAACAGAATCAAAGCACAGAAAAAATCAGTTCACTAATTCAGGTTCCATGGAAGAAAATTCTACTCATGAATGTAAAAATTGTTCAACCCCGGTAGAAGGCCAATTCTGTCATTTCTGTGGGCAGCGGTATCATGATCATAAAGAATCTTTTGGAGAGCTGGCGTATGAGTTTGTAAGCGATTTTTTACATTTCGATTCCCGTTTTTTCAAAACTGTATTGCCATTAATTTTCCAGCCAGGGAAACTTACAAAAAACTATAATGACGGTAAGCAGCGTAGCCAGTTTCATCCCATCAGGCTGTATCTTTTCAGCAGTTTTATTTATTTCTTCCTTTTTTTCTATTTCAATAATGTAGATAAGGCATTTGAATCAAATGAAAGCAACAGGAATCCAACTGCATTTATTGTTGACTCAGCGGGGATGGCAGTTCAGAAAGATTCATTGAACCAGGTTGTTCTGAATATAAGCGACACACTTATCAAGCAACAAGAGGGAACATCTTTACCGAAGGCAAATTCTGTGTCAGACAAAAAAAGGTTTGTAATTCTAAACGATTCTAACACCAAATATTCTGTAACTGTCACTTCATATATTGACTCATTATTAAATAAAAAAGTTACTCCGGAAGAATATATTAAATGGCAGAAATCGCCCTACAATAAGAAAAAAGCAGGTTTCTTTGAGCGCATTATTACTCTCCGTTTATTGAGAATTAACCTCGCTGGTGAAGAAGGGAAAAAAGAATTTTTCAAGAAACTAGCCGAAACCTTTTTCCATAATATTCCGAAAATGTTATTTTTCCTGTTGCCAATATTTGCACTTTTTTTAAAACTACTTTATTTCCGCAAAAAGCAATTTTATTACGTCGATCATGCCATTCTTAGTCTGCACTACTTCAGTTTAATTTTTATCCTGCTAATATTCTGCAAATATATGCTTGATAAAATATTCGGTACCGATATTTTTACAACACTGGCTGTTTACTGGATGGTATTGTATTTGTTCCTGGCTATGAAAAAGCTTTATGGACAAAGCTGGAAGACAACATTTCTGAAGTATTTTGCACTTGGATTCCTTACGCTTTTCGCTATCCTGATTACAATGCTGGGTAATATGGTCTGGAGTGCTTTAATGATATAGTGGTCAAACGTGGTTACTAATCTGGTTTGAAATGGAGCTAATTTTATTTCAAATCCAGAATTGTTTTATTCAACTAAGGATTAATTAAAATAATTTTGTTTTAACCGAAAACCCAAACTATGAAAACAACGGTAAGGGCAGGTTCCCTAAGCTGCTGTTTTTTTTTTGCAACTAATAAAACAATAGACACGATGATCATAAACAACAAGCTTGATAAATCATTCGGACCCTCTGGAACCTACGCAGGAATTTTTATGTTTATTGTTGGAATTATAACTACCGTTTCTTCATTCTACGGACTTTTCCTGGTTCTGTTCGGAGCGTTGGTAGGATTTTCTTCCACCAGTGCAGTAATTGATTTTAATAAAAGAAGAATTAAATTTTCGAATAACCTGTTTGGAATTATTCGAACCGGAAACTGGATTCAGATTGAACCCAACATGAAAATTGGTATTAAAGAATCAAACACAACCTGGCGTGCATATAGCAGGGGAAACCGAACACTTGACGTTGATAACCATGATTTCAGATTGATTCTTTTTGATTCGGATATGCAGGAGATTATGGCTCTTAAAAAAAACGATTCATTCGATTCAGCAGAAACAGAGCTGAAAATTCTCTGTAACAAGCTGGAATTAAGTGCATTTGAATAATTTATTTAGAAATATTTAGTTAATACATGAATTATACTGCTTAATTTATTTCAGGAATTTCCCTTGCTTCAAATCATTTTTTATCTTTCAAAGCAACACATTTTATTGAAAGATCAGTTTGTTAGCCCACACATGTAAATAAGGCTCATTGCAATACTTGTGCCTGATAAGTTCAATTAAATACCGACATTATAGTGCTCATATACCCGGAAAGCAGTATCTTTGAGCACTTTACCAATTCGTTCCCAAAAAAAGTTAATGTTCCCTTCGGCTGGCTTCGGCTTCGCTCAGTCATCGTCGCTCAGGGTAAAAATGGAAAATAGAGAACAGTTCCCTTTTAGGAGCATTGATAAACCATTTACCTTGACCATTTTCCAATAACCATTTGAATTAATATATCTTAATGAATACATTTGAAAATTTAAACCTGTCAAAGCAATTACAAAGTGCAATTGCTAATTTAAAATTTGACAGTCCAACCCCTATACAGGGAGAAGCTTTTCCCGTAATACTATCAGGCAAAGATGTGGTAGGTATTGCTCAAACCGGCACCGGGAAAACCCTTGCCTATTTGCTCCCAATTTTGCAAGACATCAAGTTTTCGAAACAACTTAACCCAAGAATACTGGTACTGGTTCCAACACGTGAATTGGTAATCCAGGTGGTTGAAATGGCCGAAAGTTTTGCCAAATATATGAATATACGCGTGTTAGGTGTGTATGGAGGAGTTAATATCAATACTCAAAAACAAAGAGTTGCACAAGGTTCGGATATACTTATAGCAACTCCCGGACGATTATATGATTTAGCTTTAAGCGGAGCTTTACAACTAAAAGGAGTTAATAAATTAGTTATTGACGAAGTTGATGTAATGCTTGACCTGGGGTTTCGCTTTCAATTGGCTAATATTTTTGAACTTCTGCCGGCACGCCGCCAGAACATTATGTTTTCGGCTACCATGACCGACGAAGTTGCTGACCTGATTGACGATGATTTTGTAACTCCAGCCAAGATTTCAATTGCACTGAGTGGCACTCCTTTGGATAATATTTCACAGCAATGTTTTGAAGTACCTAATTTTTACACCAAAGTAAATTTGTTATCCCACCTGCTTTCCGATAAGCGTGAGTTTGGTAAAGTATTGGTTTTCGTATCAAATAAAAACAATGCTGACAGGTTATTTACAGCCATGCAGGAAAAACATGCATCCGAAATCGGCATAATACATTCAAATAAAACCCAGAATTACAGGTTTAAGTCCATTGAAGAGTTTGATGCAGGCAAAAACAGAATATTGATTGCTACTGATATAATAGCTCGCGGCCTTGACCTTGATAAAATTACTCATGTAATTAATTTTGATACACCCAATTTTCCTGAAAATTACATGCATCGGATTGGAAGGACTGGTCGTGCTGAACAACAAGGGAAATCTATTTTGTTTTATACAGAGAAAGAAGAACTGTCAAAAGATGCTATTGAAACCTTGATGTCGTTCAAAATTCCGCTTATCGGTTTTCCTGAGGAAGTAGAGATTTCAACTCAAAAAACACCTGAAGAAAGAGCTACATCCGGTGATACTAAAAATCCTCACCGTAACGAGAAAAAGGTTGAACTTGGACCTGGCTTTCACGAGAAAAAGAAAAAAAACAAGAAAACAAACCAGGGCGGATCGTACAAAAGGGAATTAGCAAGTAAGTATAAAAAGCCTAAAACCAAAGGCGATAAAACCTTCAAAGGGCGCGATAAAAAAAGAAAATAAGAAGCTTATACAGGTATGACGCTAAAAAAGGCTGATATACTTTAAATGTCTTTTATAATTTTGGATCCTACCCAATATTTAATCGGACTGATGAAATGCATGAAAAATCAGGGACCAAAGCATACCTGGTGGATACTGTATAGAATAGGAGAGCGTATTCAAAGAATTGGATTCGCCCTCTTTTTCATTGAATCTATATCTATTTTTTAAGTTCATTTCAGTTCATTCCCAAATATCATTTTTCAACTATCCTTCATATATCGGATAAATCCTACCGGTTGGCAATCAGAAACCACCAAATGCTAATTCCTGCTTTTGTTGTCATTTTTCGGAATTTAAATTTGTATCATAAAATCATATAAGCTTGTATGTCACGATAGAAGTCTCTGCAACAACATGCCCATTTTTATTGATCGTAAGTGACAGAAAGCTTTTTGAAAGTAAATAAATAATTTCCATTAATCATTAACTAAAAACCCTGAAACAATGAAAAAACTCATTTTAGTAGCCGTAGCATTCTTTGCAATGGCTCAGTTATGGGCTCAAAGTGATGCTAAGAAAAGTGTTGTTAACAGTCGCATACCCCTTCTTGGCGAAGATGCTCCTGCTTTTACGGCAGAATCAACCAAAGGAACGATAGAGTTCCCATCTGATTATGGGCGTAAATGGAAAGTCCTCTGCAGTCACCCAGGTGACTTTACCCCGGTTTGCACATCTGAACTTACGGAACTTGCCCTTATGCAGCAAGACTTTAAGGATCTCAATGTTGCACTTGTTGTTGTTTCCACTGATAATCTTGAAAGGCACAAGTTGTGGGTAAAATCAATGGAAGATATCCTTTTAACAACAAAAAATGAGTCCGTGAAAATCAATTTTCCCCTGGTTGATGACAGTAAATTAAATATTGGCTGGGAATATGGTATGATCACACCTGATGTAAATTCAAGGCATGCCGTAAGAGGAGTATTTATTATTGATCCTAAGAACAAAATCCGTGCTATCTCTTTTTACCCGAGTCAGGTAGGACGGAATATGGATGAAATTAAACGTACTGTTATTGCTTTGCAGACTGCCGATAAAAATACGGTGATGACACCTGCCAATTGGGAACCAGGAGGGGATGTGCTGCTGCCTTATCCTGAATCAGTTGATTATTATGATCCTAACAAAGTAAAACCTTCTGGTTTATATGATATTGCCGGCTATATGCTGTATAAAAAACTGGATAAAAAATAAGCTCAGGTTTATAAAGGCAAGAATTTTTGCATGAATTTGCAATTCATGATTTTGTAATAAAAACTGTAAGAGAATCCCGATAAAGCCTTGTGCTGTGTCTCAGTTTTCGTACAGTTTTTATTTTATCTAATACAATACAACAGGATAGCTTTCCGAATCGTTACGGCTACTAATTTGAACCAGTATAACTTTAGCAGCATGATAGTTTTCAGAAAATGACAGCTTAATTTCCCCTGAATTTGCCGGTACTTTTCTTTCCATTAACATCCGGCCATCCGTTTGAAATACCCGGATTTCAATATTTTCCCGAAAAGGCCCAAGTGGAGTGATGAGCAGTTCGCCGCTGTGAATTAAGGTAACATTGAAATGCTTTTGATTTTCCTTTGCAGGAAACAGGTTCAACCCAACAGGACTGCCTTCTAAAACATCGAAAGGAGATTTCCCTGCTGAGGTAAAATAAAGCCAGGATGTCCCGTCGAGGCTGTGCCAGTCAACTGCCCATATACCACCCATCCCTCCCAGGTTTTCGTTATAATGAGGAACCATGCCGTCAGGTTTGATTTGTTTTTGCACCTCTTCAAAAAGCAAAATGCTTCCAGGACCACCGTCGGCAATATAGGAAAGTGTTCCCTCTATCCAAACAGCAAGGGGTACAATACCATCCATTCCAACCATTTCTCCGTTTCCATGTGTGTATAACACATTTCCTGCCAGCGACAGCGCATCCAGGCCTTTTTGTGTTTCTCCCCTTTGAAAGTTATAATACGACATCCAGGTATTGGCAAACAAAACAATACGGTCTGAATAAGTGGATTCGCGCCAGCAGCGCAATTCCGGATCCCAGCCATGCGTATTAATATAGTTAAAAAGGTTGTCTCCAAGGGTTGTTTCGCCAGATTCATAAAGGCTAAGGATGGCAGCCGCATAAGCCTCACAACTGGCAACTTCAGTTGTAATGCCGGTCTGTGGATTAACTGTAAGAAATTTACCATCAGGCATTATGAGGTTCATCAGGAAATCCAGTCCTTTCTGTATAGCAGGTTTAACCCGCTGATCTCCGCTTTTTTTGTAATACGCCTGCAACCCGGTTATTATCCATGGGAAATCGCCCATCCATACCGTTCCATCGGCCTCCCTGAGAACTGTAATCGCACCTGATTCCGAATTCCATGCCCTGGGCCAGTATCCCTCAGGTTGCTGGTTAGCAGCGAGGAAAAGTGCCAGCTTTTCAGCTGTCATGGCTGATGAGTTGGAAGGCACTCCCTGGTTCCAACTGCCTTCGCAGCTTAAAGCCTTTAAAGCTAGGCCTTGCCCGTAAAGCCAGGAACTGTTGTCCTGGGTCCATGTAGTAAGAAGCCCGGTAGATGTTTGACGGTTTATAATCGCATCGATGGCATTTTGTTTAATTGGTTCAAAATCATTGGGATTGATAAATTCCTTTGAAGTTGCACGCTTCCAATCGGCCATCTTTGTACCAACCAGGTTGAAGATACTTACTGAACCCTGATCGGTATTAATATACTGATCCGAAGCCTGGGCGTATACGGCAAGCGATATCACACGCACATTGTTCCAGTCCATGGATGCAGAATTTTCAAATTGTTTTTTTGCAGCCGAAATTTTGTGAGCCCACCGGTTAAGCCCTGCCAGTCCATCCCAGCGAACCACAGCCTGGTGAGTACCATCTTCGAATTTCAGCTCAAAGCCAACATAACCATTGTTAGGCATTCCTTTCAGATCGAATCCAAAGAGATCGTAATTTGCCAATGAAATTGCCAGAGGTAGGTTAAGGTAACACTGCGCCCATTTGTACCGGTTTCCTGGACCAAAGGTCCAGTTTAATATCAAAGTATCACCATTGGCAGCAACTATGCTTTTGTCGCCCAGCCCGGCGTCAGGGACATTGGTAGTCCAGTTTGCCGGATTTAAAAAGGTGGTTTTAGGCACCAGTTCCGTTCCGCTCCACCCCAAATTATACGACTGTGCTGTTACCAGGCTGGGGAATTGCATGAAAGACAGAACAAAGATGAGAACCCGTGAACATAAAGTGAAGATTCGTTTCATACAAAAGGCAGGCTAGGGAATTAGTTGTGGAAGCGTTTATTTTTCTTTTGTAAAGATAGTGATTAATAAGGGAAATATTGTTCTGGCTTGGGTGCAACCTGGTAATTGGCTCCAACTGTTTTCGAGGTTATGGCTTAACCTGGAGTCAAAGCCTGACTATGTTACCACCTTTTCACAGGGACGCGCCTTTGATCTATAAACCGCCTTATCGCATCGTGTTTTTTATTGTTAGTTCCGGGAACTTTCCTGGAATAAATTGCCAATCTCTTGTATTTATTATAGTTCAAGTTAAATGAAAGTTGAAATCCGGTTTATTATAATATTATAAATTGGTTAAGGATATGGTTGTCAACCCATAATGTTAATATCATTTTGATTTTACTGGTATCAAATCGCATATTATACCATATATTAGATGCGGATTTTGTTGAGGGAAGAAGATAGATCGTGATAACAAGCGAAAATATTACCTATAAAAATGTAGTGGACCTCTCACAACTTTCGCATCAACCTATACACCTGAATTATAGGTACAAACAGAAAAGTTGCAGAAACGAATAATCTACCCATAAATAGGAAAACAAATGTTACTCAAAAAGTTGAAACTAACCGCTGTATTTCTGTTATTCATTGGACTCACAGCACTAAAAGCACAGGAAACCATTCCGGCCTCAGGAGGTAATGCTACGGGCAGCGGAGGTACGGCAAGTTTTTCCGTTGGACAAGTTGTATATACTACCGATACCGGAACCAATGGCTCGGTAGCACAAGGCGTTCAACAGCCGTACGAAATTTCAATTGTAACGGGGCTTGAAACAGCCAACGGAATCACATTAGAATGCTCGATTTACCCCAATCCGGCAATTGACCTGCTTAACCTGAAAATTGATGCTCCAACTTCGCTCAGCCTTCAATCCATGAGCTACCAGCTTTTCGATATAAACGGCAAGCCTTTGGAATACAGGAAGATTACGGATATGGTAACTTCAATCAAGATGTCAGGTCTTCCGATGGCTACTTATTATCTGAAAATCAGCGAAAACAATACCGTTGTTAAAACATTTTGTATCATCAAGAATTAATCAAAAGCCATTTTGATAGATCTTGTCCCGGGATAGTATCCTTCTTCTTAATCAAAATATTTTATTCTTACAAAAACAAAAACATGAAACAGCTCTTTACACTTTTAGCATGCTTAATTGTAACTGCAACGTTATGGGCACAGAGTCCCGCAAAAATGAGCTACCAGGCCGTAATCAGGAACAGCAGTAATGCGCTGGTTACCAATACTCCGGTTAGAATGAAAATCAGTATTTTACAAGGCTCAGCAAGTGGCACGGCAGTGTATTCTGAAATCCAGACCCCAACTACTAACGCCAATGGATTGATTAGTATTGAAATAGGAGGAGCTGGTTTTGATGCTATTGATTGGTCAACCGGCCCATTTTTTATAATGGCTGAAACCGACCCAGCAGGCGGTACAAATTATACCATTTCAGGTACCAGTCAATTATTGAGTGTACCTTATGCATTGCATTCCAAAACCGCAGAAAGCATTTCCGGGGATATCACCGAAACAGATCCTGTTTTTGTTGCTTCCCCTGCCAATACCATTTCTACAGGCAACATAGCCAACTGGAACACAGCTTACGGTTGGGGAAATCATGCTACCGAAGGTTATCTGAAAAGTTTTACTGAAACTGACCCTGTTTGGACTGCTGCAAGTGCTAACTATTACACCAAAGCCAATCTGCAGACAAGCGGTGGATCGCAACTGCATTTCAATAATCTAATCAACAAACCCACATCAGTTGCCGGTTATGGAATCCTGGATGCTATGACAACCGCGCACGCAGCCTATGGAATCACTTCAGCAAACATCACCAACTGGAACACTGCGTTTGGTTGGGGAAACCATGCGGGTCTGTACCGTACAATCAGTTATGTGCCTGCATGGAGTGAGATAACCTCAAATCCATTTGTGTTTACTTCAGTAGCCAATAACCAGTTGGTGAAATACAATTCAACCTCAGGGAGATGGGAGAACTGGACAGCTAACTTTCTGACAAGTTTTACGGAAACGGATCCTTTATGGACTGCTGCAAGTACAAATTATTACACCAAAACAAACATGCAAACAAGCGGTGCATCACAACTACATTTCAATAACATAACCAACAAACCCACATCAGTTGCCGGTTATGGAATCCTGGATGCTATGACAACCGCCCATGCAGCCTATGGAATAACTTCAACAAACATCGCCAACTGGAACTCAGCTTATGGTTGGGGGAATCATGCAGGGCTATACCGCCCAATCAGTTATGTGCCTGCATGGAGTGAGATAATCTCAAATCCATTTGTGTTTACTTCGGTAGCCAATAACCAGTTGGTGAAATACAATTCAACCTCAGGGAGATGGGAGAACTGGACAGCTAACTTTCTGACAAGTTTTACTGAAACTGATCCGAAAATTGGTTCAAATACCACCGGGTATTCACCCAAATGGGATGGATCAGCTTTAGTTACAGGAGCTATTTATCAGGATGCCTCAGGTAATGTTGGTATCGGCACAACTGTCCCAATAAATCGGCTTTCTATAACAGGAAGCGCAGATATTTCGACCTCTATTCTTACGCCATCTATTCAGCCTTTGCCCGGTGATGGCACTACGCTTGCTATTAAGACAAATAATGCAGCATCTGCTTCAGGCGGATTGACTATAAATACAGGAAACACCACTACCAACGGTACACCAAATTCAAGCGGAAGTATTACTATTCAAACAGGAAATACATTTACTAATGGGAGTACAACAGGCAATATTGTTTTAAGTGCAGGAAAAGAACTCTGGACAGGTATAAGTTATGGAGCCGGTCTCGTTTTAGGAGGTTATCCGGGGGGCAATGGAGGAGGAAGCGCTACACTTTCGGGTGGAAATTCATGGGCTGATGCCGGAAGTATTACACTTCAGGCAGGAAATGCTGGAGCAGGAAACGGGGGAGATATTAACCTAAAAGCTGGAAATGGTGGTGCCAGTGTTGGGGGAGCCGGAAATATTACCCTTAATACAGGCAATGATATCTCCAGCGGTCCCGGGATTATTTCAATGAAAATTAATAATACTGAAGCTCTTCGGATAAACCCGGCTAATAATGTTGGCATCGGGACAACCAGTCCTTCAACAAAACTAGACGTAAATGGTGTTATTGCTGCAACAGGAGGTAATTCTACAAACTGGAACACTGCCTTTAGCTGGGGAAATCATGCAAGTGCAGGATATTTAACCAGTTACACAGAAACTGATCCGAAAATTGGCACTAATACGGCTGGATATTCACCAAAATGGAATGGTACAACTTTAGTTACCGGAGCTATTTTTCAGGATGCTACTGACAATGTCGGTATTGGAACAACAAACCCGGGTGGAGTATTGGATGTAGCAGGTGGATTTATCAGAGTTCAAGCAAGTGATAACGTTCCAACAGGAAATGTAAATGCCCTTGAAATGGGGTATTTTACCACAGGTGGTTATGCATTTTTGCAGGGCTATAACCGGGGTACTGGTACTTTCCTTCCAATTGAATTTAGTGGGAGTACTGTTGGGTTTCGAGCTAATGGAACTACTGCAATACAAATATCAACAAACGGAAATGTAGGAATTGGAACTTCAAGCCCCGGAGCTAAATTAGAAGTCAACGGACAAATAAAAATCACGGGTGGAGCATCCACGCAATTTCTAAAAGCTGATGGAAGCCTTGATGCAAATACGTATATGATTTCTGTTCGGGAAGCCGCTGATGAATTTTCGGCAACTGCATCACAATCAAGTTTTACATTATCTCAAACTCCATCATCAAATAGTAAGGTTAAAATGTATATCAACGGGGTTAGAATAAGCAATACAGCGTACAGTTTTGTCGGTGTTTCGTTAACCTATAATCCTACAAATAATGGATCATACGTTTTAACAGCAGGTGATCGGATTCAATTTGATTATTCATATTAACAGTTGGGAGCCATGAAATTATTCATTTTATTTCTTTTGCTCATTTTTACAATATTAGATATATCTGCACAAGGTATTACTAATTTCGGCCAGAGTGTAACTACAGGCAATAATTTTGTTAGTAAAAACGGCAAAATTGGAAGCGTTCCAAAGCTGAATAAGAGTGGACAAATAGCACTATCTATTGGTGATAGCTATCAGGGTGGAATCGTAGCATATATCTTACAAACTGGTGACCCTGGTTATGATGCTCAGCATACAAAAGGATTAATTGCCGCCCCAACTGACCAAAGCACAGGTATAACCTGGTATAATGGAAGCAATATAACTACTGGTGCAACTGCAACGGCATTAGGTACTGGGAATACAAATACCAATACCATTGTTGCAATTCAGGGAACTGGGAGCTATGCGGCTCAATTATGTGCTGATTTAGTATTGGGAGGCTATAGTGATTGGTATCTACCAAGCAAGGACGAATTGTATAAACTTTATCTGAATAAAGTAGCAATTGGCGGTTTTCCGGCAGAATGGCGTGAATATTGGACCTCTTCAGAAGATTTTTATAGCTCTGACTTTGCTTATGAACTGATATTTCCGTATGGTTATGATGGTGGGACACCAAAGTCTATGAGCTTAGCAGTTCGTGCGGTCCGTTCATTTCCAATGGTTCCCACACTCACTACAGTCGCTATAAGTTCGATAACATCAACCAGCGCAATAAGTGGCGGTAATGTAACTTCAGCTGGTGATGAAGCAGTTACTGTTCGTGGCGTTTGTTGGAGCACCACAACAAATCCAACCATTGCAGACAGTAAAACAACTGACGGTACCGGAGCAGGAGCTTTTACAAGTTCAATAACCGGGTTAACCCTTGGCATTATTTATTATGTAAGGGCATATGCTACCAACGGCATAGGTACCGCTTATGGCAATGAAGTAAGTTTTACACCACCATCAATAATATTTAATCCCAGTATGATTTATGGATCACTTACGGATATTGATGGGAATGAATACAAAACCATCCAAATCGGCACCCAATCATGGATGGCAGAAAATTTGAGAACAACAAAATACAATGACAATACTCCAATAACACTTGTTACGACTGGAACCTGGGGAAACGATACTCCTGCATATAGTTGGCTTGACAATGATCCAGCAACCTACAAAAACACTTATGGTGCTTTGTACAAATGGTTTACAGTGACTACCGGAAAACTATGTCCAACAGGATGGCACATACCCTCCGATGAAGAATGGACAATACTGACTACTTACTTGGGTGGTGAAGCCACTTCAGGCAGTAAATTAAAGGAATCTGGAACAAATCATTGGCTTAGTCCCAATGAAGATGCCACTAACTCAAGCGGGTTTACAGCTCTCCCCGGAGGAAGCCGTTACCGTGATGGCGTATTCTACAACGATGGTACCAATGGTCATTTCTTGAGTACATCTACTTATGGCAGTGGTGGTACCTATGGATATGGCTGGCTTAGAAATTTAAACAGCAATAACACTGCTGTTGGCAGGACAGGCAACAACAAAGAAGATGGATTTTCTGCGCGCTGTCTTTGCGATGCAATAACTCTACCGACAATTACAACAGCTTCAATTCCTAATATTACCTCATCTTCAGCAGTTTCAGGTGGAAATATAAGCAATGATGGTGGCACAGCGGTTACTGCGCGTGGCGTTTGCTGGAGTACCTCAACAAATCCAACTATTGCAGACAGTAAAACTTCAGATGGTACAGGAATAGGAGCTTTTACAAGTTCAATAACCGGATTATCACCTGTCACCACTTATTATGTAAGAGCTTATGCAACAAATAGTGTAGGTACCGCTTATGGTAATGAATTGAGCTTTACATCAGTACTAGCTATAGGTAAAAGCTATCAAGGAGGTATTATTGCCTATATTTTACAACCTGGTGACCCTGATTATAATGCTGAACAAATGAAAGGATTAATTGCCGCCCCTACTGACCAGAGCGGAGGAATAGCTTGGTGGAATGGAAGCTATATCTCAACAGGTGCAACTGCAACGGCATTAGGTACTGGGAATGCAAACACCAATGCTATTATTGCTGCTCAGGGAGATGGAAGTTATGCAGCTAAATTATGTGCTGATTTAGTATTGGGTGGCTATAGCGACTGGTATTTACCAAGCAGGGATGAACTGAATAAACTTTACCTGAGTAGTGGAACTATTGGTGGATTCGTTCAATACGATGGCAAATATGGTACAAATTACGGCTATTGGAGTTCTTCTGAAACGGGAACAAACTATGCTTGGATTCAGTATATTGTTGGTGGCGGTAACGACAATCTTATTAAGCACCTAGGCTTTAATGTTCGCGCAGTACGCTCTTTTTAACAAGAATAAAATAGAATAATCATGAAGCTATCGTTCGTTAAACTTTTTTGCATTTTTACTACAATTAATCATTACTGAACGACTAAAATAAATTAGGGGTTACTCCCTGAAGGTTTCACGCCATGTTGTAGAATTGTTTTGCGAAAAAACCACAACATGGATAAAAATACAGAATTAAAAAACGGATGATGTTAAAATAAAAAAACATCATCCGTTTTTTTGTATATTTACTTTTTAAAGTATGATGAAAGAACTTAGTGAAGAGAATCTTACACTTTATTCCAGGTTTAAAATAACTACTGCCGACACCGATATGTTTTCACGGGTTCGTGCCGGTGCTTTTGTTAACCTGCTTATCCAATCGGCAATTAATTCAGCTGAAAGCCTGGGGTTTGGATTCGATGAGCTTAGAGAGCAACGACTTTTCTGGGTTCTTAGTCGATTGACTATTGAAATTAATAACCCGCTTATCCTGAACCATGAAACCGAGGTCGAAACCTGGCCAAAAACGATTGACAGATTACTTTATACACGCGATTTTATTATCAGAGACATTGAACAAAATATTATTGCAAGAGCTACTTCAGGATGGCTTGCTATTGATACACAGACAAAAAAGCCTAAAATCATTAATGGACTCCAGGCGGAAATGTTTGTTCATCTTAAAGAAAAACATGGCATCAACGAATTACCCGAAAAACTTCCTACTACCCATGAAGGCGATTCATTTACTGTACATTCAGGCTACTTCGATTTTGATTTGAATAAGCATGTTACGTCAACACGCTATATTGATTGGATGATGGACACTTTCCCGGTTGATTTCCATTCCAATAATTTTCCAAAAAAAATATCAATTAATTTTATGAAAGAAACCCTGCCTGGTGATTCGATCCATATTATTCGAAAAAATAACCACGGTTTACAATTCTGTTTTGAAGGAACTAACCTCTTGAATAAAACAGTTGCGTTCAGGGGGAAAATAGATTTTTAACCTGGGTATTTTAGTCAGGGTTTGAATTTGAGTCAAACCCTGACTATTAGATTACCTGTCGAGCCATTCCTTAAAATCCTGTACCCGTTCGCGGGAGACAATTATATCTTCATCATTGATACCATCAATTTTCAAATGCAACCTGTTATTGGTCCAGGCAAGTATGTGGGTACAAGTCTGGATGGAAACTATATATGAAACTGAATTCAACCTTCTCATTCGTCGAAGCTCCATCGTAAGTTCCTTCGAGGTAAACACTGGCACCGGGGATGGAACCATCCTTGCCGGAAACTGTCCCTGTGATAATGGTCTGGCTTAAAACCTGCAAGCTTAATAATATTGATAAAACGGCAATAACACATGTTTTCATTTGGTAAGTATCAGTTTAATGCTGCAAATGTGCGCTCAGAAAATCCACTTTCATAATAGAAGTTGACCAAGTGTCGAAAAATACGGATGAAACGAGCCGTGCCAATAATTTGTCAGACTGAGGGACCCCGCCTTGGCGGGGTGGCGAGTTCCATCCCGATAAATCGGGACAAGTAGTGAACCGTAAAAATCAAAAAAAAACATGAAATGTTAATCATTCTGTCCGTTCTCTTTAAAATCATCTTTCATACAAATTTAATACCTTCATGTTTATCATTTTGTATATTTGCTTTATGAAAATGAGTTACACATTTTCAAACCTGTACTTCGGCTGTTGAATATGAAATTAAAAATCGCAGAATACTTCACAAATAAGATACTCATCCCATTCCGCCTGGTTCCCAAAGATGGTCTTACTGCTGAAAAATTAGCTCTCTCAATTACCATTGGGATAATTTCAGGTGTATTTCCTGTGCTCGGCATGACCACCGTGCTCAGTTTGATACTTACCATGGTGTTTCGTCAGAACATCCTCGTCGTTCAGTCGGTGCAATGGATTCTGGCATTGTTCCAGGTACTGCTTATCATACCTTTTATGCAGTTTGGCGCATACCTGCTGAGCCAGGATGCTCAAATCAATTTGGTGCAAATCAATAATGCTTTTCACAATGGCGTGATTTCAGGTTTCAGAACCGTTGGCATTTTCCATCTGTATGCTATTCTCACATGGATAATTCTGGCTATACCTACCGCCGCCGTTTCATATTATTCTTTCCTGGCAGTTTTTCAAAAAAAAACTCAAAAGATATAAATTTATTGCTGACCAATAGTCCAGGAAGTAAACGCTTTTTATATCATAAACAGAACGCTCCTTTGGTTAATTTCAAACAAATACCTAAGATTCTGAGAACATCTGATATTTTATATTGCTAAATGTAATTATATTTGTCAGGAAAACATGATTGGTCACAAGATCATTAAAACAATCACTAATTCCTGCTGTATGAAGAATCAGATAAAGCCCGAAGGCTATCTCTTTACAAAAAGATATACCAACTATATTTTTATCCTACTTTTTCTGCTTTATATGTTCGATTATATCGACAGGATGGTGATTACCTCTTTGTTCCCATTCCTTAAAGTTGACTGGCACCTTACTGATACACAATGCGGGATGTTGATTTCGGCGGTTTATTGGTCAATAGTACTGTTTACTTTTCCGGTTTCTATACTAGTTGATCGTTGGAGTCGTCGTAAGACCATCGGGTTGATGGCAGTGGTATGGAGTTTTGCAACCGGTTTTGGCGCATTTTCCGGATCTTTCAGGCATCTCTTTGTGGCACGTACCGTAATTGGAGTAGGCGAAGCCGGTTATGCACCGGGAGGCTCAGCCATGATGTCGGCATTGTATCCCCAGGAAAAACGTTCGTGGATGATGGGACTTTGGAATGCTTCCATCCCGCTTGGCAGTGCGATTGGTGTAGCTATTGGCGGAATAATCGCTGCGAAATGGGGATGGCGTCATGCTATGGGAATTGTTGCTTTACCGGGATTTATCATTGCTATCCTCTTTTTCTTTGTTAAGGATTATAAAACTATAGGTTTAGAGAAAACAGAGGTAAAACTTGATAAAGCTGAGAGACGAAAGAAAGTCCGGATGTCAATAAAAGATATGGTAACAGAATTCCTTGAAAAGCCCTCCCTGATCTTTACTTATTTTGGAATGGCTGCTGTTATTTTTACTACAACTTCACTCTTAACCTGGCTTCCGACTTATTTCCACCGGGTTCAGAATATGCCAATAGGTCCGGCCGGCATAAAATCGAGTGCTATTATGCTTTTTGCAATAATCGGCGCACCTTTAGGGGGTTATATTGCCGACAGGTGGCGAAAGAAACAAATTAACGCCCGATTGCTTGTGCCTGCCCTTACGTCATTGCTTTCAGCAGTACTTATGTTCCTGTCGTTCAGTGTTTTCAGAGGGCAAATCCAGTATATGATCCTATTGTCGATGGGTATTTCAATTACAGCTTTTATTGCAGCAGCTGCAGCAGTTACACAGGATGTGGTTCATGCCGGACTAAGGGCGATTTCGTATGCTGTTGCGGTTATAATTCAAAACCTTCTCGGGGCATCGCTCGGACCGATTGTGATGGGAGCTATCTCTGATAAAACAAATATTCAGACAGCATTTACTTTTCTGCCATTGGCACTGTTGTTAGCTTCAGCATTATTTTTTGCTGGTTCATTTTATTATGCAAAAGATCTTTCAAAAGTAGAAAAAGTTGTAATGGAAGTAATCGATTAGAATTTGATCAGGCGCTGCTTCTTTTTCAAGCAATTATTGCGGTTTCTTTGGCACATTTCATCATTGAAAATTACGGGTCGGAAATAGTTGGCTTATGTGTTAGAAATGAGACTTAAGCTCACTAAAGATTTTAGGGTAATTATGTAACTTGGATATTAATCAGGCTCAATTCAATTCATTATGAGAAGATTGCTTTTAATAATCACAGTTTTGATTCCGGTTTTAGCTTTCAGCCAATCATGGAAGTCCAACCCTGTTTCAATAAGCATTTTCAATAATGCTACCATGCTTCCGCCGGCATCACTTACGGCTACTTTTAATCAGCCAATTCACCCGGGATTAACAGCAGCTTATGAATTTGGCTGGAAGGAGACCGATAAGCACAAATGGTTTCAAAATGCAGGAATTAGCTATTTCTACCATCGTTTTGTCTATCAGGCTATACTGCTTAATTCACAAGCCGGTTACCGGTGGAAAATTAATAAATTTTCGGTTGAAGGATACCTGCAGGCCGGTTATATGCATGCATTTTTGCTCACCGATCGTGCTGTTCTTCAGTCGGATGGAACGTACAAGGAAAAACAAGGCTTTGGTAAACCACAGTTTATCGCCGGCGTGGGAACAGGCATTGGATACAACCTGGGCGATGAAAAACGGATTCGCCGTATCTTCCTGAATTATGACATTCGCCTTCAAATGCCATTTGTAAAAAGTTATGTTACGCTTCTTCCAAATGGTGCACTATCATTAGGGATGCAGTTTACATTGGGTCATTTTGCCGATCCGGGTGATTGCAGCGGATATTAAATAGCAAATAATTAAAAGCGAAAAGGAAAAGTAAATAAATACTTTTTACCATCAATACCTTCAATCAAAAACATATGCGTCACTCACTATATTTCAGTTGCCTGTTTCTTTCCATCCTGATTTTCAGCCAATCCTGCCAAAAGGCCGATATCAGCAGACCAACAACATTGAACTGTCCACTCGAAGATCAAGCTGTTTACCAGGTAAATCCAAAAAGTGCCCAATACCAGGCATTGATTGAAGAGTATGTAAAGAAAGGACTTCCGGGTATTATATTGCTTGTAAAAGATGATAACGGATTTTATATTGGCTCTGCAGGAATGGCCGATATTAAGGAAGGCATCAAACTCCAGCCCTGCCATATTTCTAAAATTGCCAGTATTACCAAGTTTATGCTGGGAGTTTCTATTATGCGATTGCAGGAGAAAGGATTATTGTCTCTCGACGATCCTATCAGTAAGTACATCGCAAAAGATAAACTGGATAAAATTTCGAATGGCAACGAACCCCTTACCGTCCGCAACCTGATGAACCATACCAGTGGTATATACGATGTTATTGATGACCAGGGATTTTACCTTCAGGTACTCAACAACCCTGGCAAACATTGGACGGCAGATGATTTATTGAAATATGTGTACAATAAGGACGCTATGTTTGCATTTCATCCGGCTGATACAGCCGGTTACAGTAATACCAATTATACCTTGCTAAGCATGATAGTTGAAGCTGCCACCGGTAAACCGCATTCACAGGTACTGCATGAGGAACTGATCGATCAGCTTGGATTGCAGGATACGTATTATTTCTGGCACGACGATTTGCCTAAGGACAGGATAGCACAAGGCTATTATGATCTGTACAACAATGGCAGGCTCGAGAACCTGACCAATTGGAATACCGGAAGCGGAAATGGATATGGAGGTGTTTACAGCACAGTTTGGGACATGTACCAGTTTATTGATGCTTTATTTGTGAAGAAGACGTTACTAACCCAGGCCTCACTCGACCAAATGCTGGTTTTTCATCATACTATAGAATCGCGCAAGCAACTAGGCGTTTCTTGTTTTAAAGATTTTATCGATATCGGTGATCCTACAAAAGATTATGCCTGGGGCCATCGCGGTCGCGACCTGAGTTATAGTGCCGATCTTTTCTATTTCCCCGAACACAATGCCATTATGTCGATGATCGTAAACTACGGCACCGATGGCAATAGTCCACTGCGACCTGTATTCCAGGAAATGAGGGATAAGGTGGCTAAAATAATTGTTGGCGCAAAATAGAGCTGACAGCCTGACAACGTTAACAACCTTAAATGCCTAATACACCTAAAAAGATTTTTAACCTTTGAGCAGAGTGACTTAATTTTTAATCCTGCTTATTCCACTAATTTTAACAGGATTTTGCAGGTATTGGCCACTGTCATTCATTTGTTGAATTTTCCGAACAATATCCATTCCTTTAACAATCTTGCCAAAAGCAGCAAAACCCTGTCTATCGGGATTTCGCTTGCCTCCAAAATCCAGTTCCGGCTGATCACCCACACAGATAAAAAACTCCGATGAGGCTGTCCCCGGCTCATTACGTGCCATCGATAGAACTCCGTCTTTATGCAGAACGCCTGTTTCCTTTGTAGTCTCATGCCAGATTGGAGTAAACTGGTATTTTTCAATCATGGAATCCTGATAGAAACCTCCCTGAATCACCTCAATCAATATCTTTTTACCGGGTTGATTATCTGGTCTCACTACCCTGTAAAAACTTGCCAGGCCGGTATTGTATTTTCCTGAGTTGACATACCGGAGGAAATTCGTGGCAGTAACCGGCGCTTTATCTAAATATATTTCTGCTTCAATATTTCCAAGACGGGTAGCTATAATTACTCCTGGATTACGGTTAGTGTTACAACTTACCAGCGTTATTGCTACAGTTAGTACGAGGAGTATTCTCATTATATAAGTTTGTTGTAAAAGTAAAAAAAGTACTGATTTATAAGCTACCCAAGTAGATTCTGCTTATAAACTAAATACTATTTATACGTATTTATTAATAAAATACCGCATCATTCGTCATGATTGTATATCCTATATAAACTTAATAACTCATGACTATGAAAACATTATTTTTGTCCTGTATGATGGGCTTGTTTTTAACACTAAGCGCTTGCTCACAAAACAAATCTTTCGAACGGTTCTTTGACCAATATGCTGATAAAGACGGCTTCCTGACAGTGAAATTATCAAACCTGCCAGTCGAAATGTTTAACTCAGGAGAAAATGACCCTGATCTCAGGATCTCTTCGTTGAGAGTACTTACGGTTCAGGATACGTTACTTAATGCTAAATTGAATTTTTATAACGAAATTGTACCCAAAATCAACCGCTCGGGTTACGAAGAATTAATGACCGTAAAACATAAAGGCCAAAAAGCGATCCTGCTATGTAAAAAGGACAGGAAGCGTATCACCGAAGTGCTGTTTGTTTCAGGTGGCGATAAAAATGTACTGGTAGAAATAACGGGAAGTATGTCGCTGGAACAGGCAAAGAAAATGACAAGCCAGGTAGCCGATGATAAAGATGAAGATAATTAAAATGAACAGTAGAGACGCGATGCTTCGCGTCTCATCCTGTGAATGTAAAATACGCAAAATACAAAACTGAAAGATTGAAATAAATGACCAGTTTTAAGACCATATGATTCACGGCACATAGTTAAAAGATGACAAAAGAGGAGTTTCAGAAGGAGGTGATACCGCTGGGCGACAAGATGTACCGGATGGCCTACAGGCTGTTGGGGAATTCGGAATCAGCTAAGGATGTACTCCAGGAATTGTTCCTCAAACTTTGGGAAAAACGAGACGAACTGCACAAATTATCGAGTATTGATGCTTTTGCCTGTACCGTTCTAAAAAATAAATGCCTCGATAAACTCCGCCTTCAAAAACCTATGGTTGATGTTGAAATACTTCATTCACAGGGGAATAATCCCGAAGCGGCATTTGATCATAATGAAGGCATCTCTGAAATCAGGAAAGTGATACAACTATTACCCGAAAGGCAAAGGCTTATTATGCAGATGCGGGATATTGACGGTTGTACTTTTGAAGAAATAGCAACAGTTACTGATACTTCAGAAAACAATATCAGAGTCCAGTTGTGCATAGCCCGGAGATGTGTTAAAGAAGGATTAATGAAAGTTTACAATTATGGAATATCAAGAGATTGAAAATTTACTGAACAGGTACCTCGAAGGAGAAACTACTCTTGAAGAGGAAATTATGCTGAAAAAGTATTTCAGCGAGCCTGGCATTCCTGAACAACAACGTCAAATGCAGGAAATGTTTTCCTATTTTGCAGAAGCAAAGCAGGAGACGGCTCCTCCATTCAATTTTACTCAGGAGATGAATACGCTAATTGAGAATGAATGGAAAAAGGAATCTGCAAATCGGTTCAGGCGGGTGTTGGCCTGGGCTGGAAGTGCAGCAGCGGTTCTCGTAATTTCATTCGGGCTTTTTCAATACCTTAATAAGCCTGAACCAGTTGTTAAAGACACTTTCAAAGACCCAAAACTGGCATACATCGAAACCAAACAAGCCCTGATGATGGTCTCCAAAGTAATGAACAGGAATACGGCCAACCTGAAATACCTGTCGAAAGTGGACGAATCCTTTGAACAGGTGCAAAAAGTAGCCAAAATTGATCAAATTGTTAACTCAGTAAAAAATCAAGAGAAATGAAAAGAATAATTATTCCTGTAATACTGATCATGCTATCATTCATGGCAAATGCCCAAACTTCGGCCGTTGATCAGTTATTCGCCAGATATACCGACAAAGATGGTTTTACCACCGTGTCCATTTCTAAGGCAATGTTCAGCCTTTTTGCAAGCGAGCAAGAAAGTAAGGACGAATTCAACAAGGCGGTAAAAGGGCTTGAATCCATACGCATACTGGCTCCCGACTCAGCCATTCAAGCCCAGATGAAAGGAAAACTTAACTTTTATAATGAAATAAGTAAAAGCCTTCCGCTGTCGCAGTACGAGGAACTTATGAGTGTAAAGGAAAAGGACCAGGTTTTTAAAATGCTTATCCGTAAAAAAGGTAGTATGATAACTGAATTCCTGATGATTGGCGGTGGAAAAGATAACGTACTGATTTGTATAACCGGCAATATCGACCTCAAATCCATTTCAAAACTCTCGAAAGCAATGGATATTGAAGGGATGGAGAATATTGACAAGGTGGAGAAGAAATAGAGATGGGCCTGAGGTTGGTTCATACAATCTATAAAAATGCCGATAAAAAAACCCTGCCACAACTCTATCGCAGTGATTTTTACATTTTGTAATTTATCTGTTTTACCCCGCTGGCGCGCATCTTATTTTCTGTCACGTGCCAGTAAAGCCTTGGTTCATACAAAAATCCCCGCTACCTCTCAGCAGCAGGATTTCAGATTATATTCCGGTAATATATTGGCATCTTATTCAGCATGGTTCTGATTGTACCCGGAAACATCCCAGGTCGTGCCGACAATAGGAAGTTCAATTCATTAGAGCCAGAAACTTTTTTTCTAATGGTAACATAAATATAAATGTACTGCCTTTCCCTAGTTCGCTTTCTACCCAGATTTTTCCGCCATGTTTTTCTACAAATTCTTTGCAAAGGACCAATCCTAAACCGGTCCCTTTTTCAGCTGCCGTACCAAGTGTTGAATGTATTTGCGTAATACTAAATAGTTTGTTCAATATTTCCGGTGCTATTCCAATTCCGTTATCTGATACTGAAATAGTTATGTTTGATTGTGTTTTCTCGGCTTTAATATCAATTCGCCCGCCGGGGTAGGTAAACTTAATAGCATTCGAAACAAGATTCCTCAAAACTGTTTTTAACATATTAATATCAGCAAACACAGTTATCGTTTCCTTTTTACAATGATTTATTGTCATGTTTTTTGCATTGGCGTTGGATTTAAGAATTTCGACAACATTTACACAAACATCTTTAAAATCCAGATTTTGTGGTTCGTATGGTATTTTACCTGATTGCGATTGCGTCCATTTTATTAAATCTTCGAGTAAATTGAATGTGCTTTGTGCTGCATGATTAATGATACTTACCTGATATTCAATTTCATCAGTACTATATGTACGGATGTTTTCGCTTAGTAAATCTAAAAATCCCAATATCGAACTAAAAGGATTTTTTAAATCGTGAGCAAGAATTGTGATAAAACGGTCTTTGTCGGCATTTAATCGGAGTAATCGCTTAAGTTCTTTGTTAGTTGTGATTAACTCAGCTGCCCGTTTTTCTTTCTCTTTGTTTTGAAAGGCAAGTTCCTTATTGGCGATAATCAACTCATCTGCCCGTTTTTCTTTCTCATCGTTTTGAAAGGCGAGTTCCTTGTTAGCTATAATCAACTCATCTGCCCGTTTTTCTTTCTCTCTGTTTTGAAAAGCAAGTTCTTTATTAGCAATGATTAATTCTGCCGCCCGTTTCTCTTTCTCCTCGTTTTGAAAGAGAAGCTCTTTGTTGGCAATAACCAACTCATCTGCCCTCTTTTCTTTCTCATCATTTTGAAAGGCGAGTTCTTTGTTAGCCATTATTAACTCATCTTCACGTTTTTCTTTCTCTCTGTTTTGAAAAGCAAGTTCTTTATTAGCAATGATTAATTCTGCTGCCCGTTTCTCTTTCTCCTCGTTTTGGAAGAGAAGCTCTTTGTTGGCAATAGCCAACTCATCAGCCCTTTTTTCTTTCTCTTCATTTTGATAGGCGAGTTCCTTGTTAGCCATCCTTAACTCATCTGCCCGTTTTTCTTTCTCTCTGTTTTGAAAAGCAAGTTCTTTGTTAGCAATAGCTAATTCTGCTGCCCGTTTTTCTTTCTCCTCGTTTTGGAAGAGAAGCTCTTTATTGGCAATAACCAACTCATCAGCCCTTTTTTCTTTTTCCTCGTTTTGATAGGCGAGCTCTTTGTTTGCCATTATTAATTCATCGGCGCGTCTTTCTTTCTCTCTGTTTTGAAAGGCAAGTTCTTTGTTAGCAATGATTAACTCGGCTGCCCTTTTTTCCTTCTCCTGGTTTTGAAAGGCAAGTTCTTTGTTGGCAATGATTAACTCGGCTGCTCTCTTTTCTTTCTCCTGGTTTTGAAAGGCAAGTTCTTTGTTGGCAACAATTAACTCATCGGCTCTCTTTTCTTTCTCCTTGTTTTGAAAAGTTAGTTCTTTATTTGCAATGATTAATTCTGCTGCCCTTTTTTCTTTCTCTTTGTTTTGAAAGGTGAGTTCTTTATTTGCAATGATTAACTCGGCTGCCCTTTTTTCTTTCTCTATCTCTTGAAAGGCAAGTTCTTTATCAGCAATGATTAACTCATCCGCTCTTTTTTCTTTTTCAACCTCCTGAAAAGCAAGTTCTTTATTTGCAATTATCAACTCTGCCGCCCTTTTTTCTTTCTCAACCTCTTGAAAGGCAAGTTCTTTATCAGCTATGATTAACTCATCCGCTCTTTTTTCTTTCTCAACCTCTTGAAAGGCAAGTTCTTTATCTGCGATGATTAACTCATCTGCGCGTTTTTCTTTCTCCTGTTTCTGTATGTCAGAATTCAATCGAATAAATTCATTTTGCTTTTTGAGTTCAGCAATCTGATTTTTTAATTCTTTGTATGTCGGTTTATCTTTTATCATCAAATCATCTTTTTAAGAATTTAATTCCAACTTACGAAGCTAAATGCAGGTGGGTTTTGCAGAGGACAAAGCTTTCGTTCGGGTAAAAATTTCGCTTAAGGTAAGTTCTTTAGGGCCGCACAAAACTCCCGAATGCCATTAGCCTTTGATAGCTAATGGTTGTCTCATCAGCCTTTGCCATTTTATCTCCTTTACTTAGGGAATCATTTGGGTAACGTTTTTTATTTGATTTTCGTACTTACCTTTCAAATAACGTCTTACTAAACTTGGTTGGCGTGTATCTTATTTACTGGTGCGTGCCGGTAAAATCTCCGTCACCTCAAAGCTACAGACATTTCCACTTTTCACGTACCATTTACTATTTCTCTATTTTCCCATTTTCCCATTTTCCCATTTTCCCCCAAACGCAAAAAAGCCACCTCACCGGTGGCTTCTTCATGTTGTATTGCGAATTGGACTACTTTACCAAATCAACTATCGCTTTGAAAGCTGACGGGTTGTTCATAGCCAGGTCGGCAAGTACTTTGCGGTCGAGTTCAATGCTACGGGCGTGAAGTTTGCCCATAAATACTGAATACGACATTCCATACTCACGGGTACCTGCATTAATACGGGTAATCCAAAGTGCGCGGAAAGTGCGTTTTTTGGTTTTTCTGTCGCGGTATGCATACACGCCACCTTTTTCGTATGCATTTTTGGCAACCGTCCAGACATTTTTGCGCCTGCCGAATTGGCCTTTAACCGCTTTTAGGATTTTTTTCCTGCGGGCCCTCGAGGCGACTGCATTGACTGATCTTGGCATTTTACTTGGTTTTTTTACTTCAGCGACCTACTGTTTAGCAGATTCTTACGGAGCTGAAAGTAAGGTTAAACATTAATTTAGTTTTGGAGCATATCCCTAACCGCCTTCACATCTGCCTTATCGACAAGCGTAGTATAACCGAGGTTACGTTTACGTTTGGTCGATTTTTTTGTCAGGATGTGACTGTGGTATGCATGCTTCCTTTTTAGCTTGCCCGTGCCGGTGAGGGTGAACCTCTTTTTGGCAGCGGATTTACTCTTCATTTTAGGCATGATACATTATTTATTTATGGTGATTATTGTGATTATTCGAAAATATAAAGCGTATTCAGTAATGATTTTTAAAAGTATTTTTTAGAATAATAGCAGAATAACCCTTTTTAGCTAAATGTGCCGGGTGCCGAATTCCAGGTGCCCTATGCTAAACTTGATTATTCATTTATTCATTTAGATCTTATTGCTGATTGAAAACAGGTTAAACTTAAATTAGGGCCGGAACCCGGAACCCGGAACCTTTTCATTATTGAGTTTAAACCTAATCCTTTCCTCCAATTTGTTTAATATAACCTTTTTTAAACAGCTGACTTTTTAGGAGCAATGATCATGATCATGCGTTTGCCTTCCAGCAACGGGAGTTTTTCAACTTTTCCGAATTCCATCAATTCCTGTGCAAATTTCAGGAGGATAATTTCGCCCTGATCTTTATACACGATTGAACGACCGCGGAAAAATACTTCCACTTTAACCTTAGCGCCTTCCTGCAGGAAACTCTGAGCATGTTTTAATTTAAAATTAAAATCATGATCATCCGTCTGGGGTCCCATCCGGATTTCCTTTACTACAACTTTGGCTGTTTTGGCTTTAATTTCCTTCTGCTTTTTCTTCAGTTCATAAAGGAACTTCTTGTAATCCACAATCCGGCAAACAGGTGGATTGGCAGTAGGGGAAATTTCAACAAGGTCAAGTTCAAGATTTTCGGCCATAGTAAGGGCTTCTTTAAAATTATAGATGCCTGGTTCAATGTTTTCGCCGACCACCCTGACTACGGGTGATTTAATCTTTTCATTAATCTTATGCAGCTCTTCTTTATCGCGACGTGGAAATCTGCGATCCTGGTGTGCACCGCCGCTGCTGTAGTTAGTTGTTGCTATGGTTATAACTCCTTCCTGTTGGTTAATAGATATGTTTACTCTTTTGTAAGCATCAATAAATTATTCCAGTTGTTTCCTGGTTTCCTCAGTAATAAGTGTTGTAAAATCGCTCAGACTGAATGTTCCCAGATCACCCTGTCCATGTTTACGTACCGATACCGTACCGTCAACTTCCTCTTTCTCTCCTAAAATAAGCATATAAGGGATTTTCATTAATTCTGCATCCCTGATTTTTTTGCCGGTTTTCTCATTGCGTTCGTCAACGAGGGCGCGAATTTCGGAATTATCCAGCACTTTTGCAACTTTTTTTGCATAATCAATATATTTCTCGCTGATCGGCAAAACTGAAACCTGGTCCGGAGTAAGCCATAACGGGAGATTGCCGGCAGTGTGTTCCAGAAGTACGGCAACAAAACGCTCCATCGAGCCAAAAGGTGCACGATGAATCATAACCGGGCGATATTTCTGATTATCGTTACCAGTATATTCAAGTTCAAAGCGCTCAGGGAGGTTATAATCCACCTGGATAGTACCCAGCTGCCATTTCCGTCCAAGGGCGTCCTTCACCATAAAGTCCAGTTTGGGCCCATAGAATGCGGCTTCACCAAGTACAACAGTTGTTTTCAACCCTTTCTCAGCAGAGGCTTCTATAATAGCGCTTTCCGCTTTTTCCCAGTTTTCATCGCTTCCGATATATTTTTCCTTGTTTTCAGGATCGCGCAGTGAAATCTGTGCTGTAAAATCCGCAAAATCAAGTATGCGGAAGATATGCAGAACAATATCGATAACTGATATAAATTCATCTTTCAACTGATCGGGGCGGCAGAATATATGAGCATCATCCTGTGTAAATCCCCGCACGCGCGTAAGTCCGTGAAGTTCACCACTTTGCTCATAACGGTAAACCGTTCCAAATTCAGCAAAGCGGATCGGCAAATCTTTATATGACCTGGGCTTTGCATTGTAGATTTCGCAGTGATGAGGGCAATTCATGGGTTTCAGCATGAACTGTTCACCTTCGATAGGTGTGTGTATAGGTTGAAAGGAGTCTTTCCCGTATTTTTGGAAATGCCCGCTGGTTTTGTATAATTCAACGTTTCCAATATGAGGTGTGATAACAGGAAGGTATCCTCCTCTACGCTGAACGCCCTTCAGGAAATTTTCGAGCCGTTCGCGAAGCTGAGCTCCTTTGGGCAACCAAAGCGGCAATCCTTGCCCGACTTTCTGTGAGAAAGTGAACAATTCAAGTTCCTTGCCTAACTTACGGTGATCACGTTTCTTGGCTTCTTCGAGTAATACGAGGTATTCTTCAAGTTCCTTCTGCTTCGGGAAGGTAATGCCATAAATGCGGGTAAGCATTTTACGCTTTTCGTCACCTCGCCAGTAGGCGCCGGCAATATTCAAAAGCTTAATTGCTTTTATTGATGACGTATCAGGTAAATGTGGTCCACGGCAAAGGTCAGTGAATTCGCCTGTTTCGTAAAATGTGATTTCGCCATCCTGCAATGCAGATATAAGTTCGATCTTATATTCGTCTTTCTTTTTGGTAAAATAATCCAACGCCTCTGTTTTGGAAACTGAACGACGGATGTATTGCTGTTTCTGGCGGGCAAGTTCAAGCATTTTAGCTTCGATACGTGGTAAATCCTCAGGTGTAACCTGGTAAGCACCGAAATCCATATCGTAATAAAATCCATTGTCAATATCAGGTCCTATTCCGAATTTAACACCTGGAAATAATAACTCAATTGCTTCAGCCATAAGGTGGGCTGATGAATGCCACATGGCTGACTTTCCCTCCGGATCATTCCAGGTGAGAAGTTGCAGGCGTATATCCTGGTCAATCGGGCGGGTAGCATCCCAAACCTGTCCATCCACTTTGGCAGCTAATACATTGCGGGCCAGTCCTTCGCTGATACTTAGTGCAACCTGCATGGCAGTAGCTCCGGCAGGAAATTGCTTAACAGAATTGTCTGGTAATGTAATGTTTATCATGTAGTTCAGTAATATTCGCAAATAAGTGTGCAAAAGTAGTGAATTTATGGGTAAGAATTACAAGTCCCATCTTATCTATTTTCATCAGCCTGGGTTGGCATATAATATCAATTTTCAGATGCACTGGCTTTTATTTCACTACTTTTATACTTCTGAAAATATTCAGGACCTTAGGTATTTTAATAATCAGTAGCATTTTAAAGCAAAATGCAGCTGGGTTTGCAAATAACCAAATGGAACAAGCCAACTTTCCATAAGACAAATCTGACTTGGGAAGGATAATTTTTGGAATTAAGTGTCATGTAAGCGATATGAAAAAGCTTGACGAAGAGGAACATAAATTACTCACTTTATGGGCAGCTGATTGTGCTGAACATGTACTTTCATTGTTTGAGCTGAAACATCCCGATGATGAGCGCTCCCGAAAAGCTATCGAAGCTGCACGTGCATGGGTTCTTGGAGAACTAACTACCATCAGAGCTCGTGAAGCAGCATTTGCCGCTCATGCTGCAGCGCGGGATGCAATTAATACTGAATCAATAGCCGCTGCCCGTTCGGCAGGTCATGCTGCTGCAACGGCGCACGTTTCGGATCATGCTAAATATGCAGCAGCCTATGCAATTAAAGCGTCTTCTGATCCAAAAGCTGAAAGAGAATGGCAATTACAAAAACTACCTGCTAATATTAAGTCAATGATAACATGATATCAATTCTCTAAATTAACTTTACAAATCAATAGGCATTAATCTTTACCCATTCTAAAATCTTAAATATGAACACAGAAGATCAGATTATCGAAACGCTGAAACAGAGCGAAAAACCTATGAGTGCAGGACAAATCGTAGAAAAAACCGGTCTCGACAGGAAAGTGGTTGACAAAGCCATGTCGATTTTAAAGAAAGATGAAAAAATAATTTCACCGATAAGGTGTTTTTGGACAGCGAAATAGATGTCGGATGTCGAATGTCGGATGTTTGATGTCGGATGTTTGATGTTATAGTCTTTAACCTGGGACTTGGTCCCGTCTTTGGTGGCGGGAGGGACTTGGAATTTATTTACTTATGACCTTAAATTCTGTTCTGCGGTTCATAGCACGTCCTTCGGGAGTATCGTTGCCTGCAACAGGCATGGTTTCGCCATATCCTTTGTAGGAGAGTTTTTCAGTATTTATTCCGTTTGAAATAAGGTAGTCATACACAGCTTTTGCCCTGTTTTGCGACAGAATCATATTATGTGTTTCACTGCCTTCATTATCCGTATGTCCCCCGATTTCGATATGCAAAGCTGTGTTTTTCAAAAGAAAAACAATCAGCTTTCCGAGTTCTGCTTTTGAATCAGGAAGTAAAGCGTATTTATCAGTATCAAAGAAAATATTTCTTAAAACCACCTTCTCCCCAACTGCCACTGGCTGCATCGGGACATCCAGTTTTACAGGGTTGGTTGCATCGTGATCATTCAGAAGGCTGAAATTCATTGAATAAAACAGGTAACCTTTACAGGATACATTCAACGCATAATCTTTATCTACAGGCAAACTCATCATAAATTCACCGGATACCGCATCTGACAAAGAACTTACAACAACCGTATTACTTTGCATATCAATAAGTTCGAACGAAGCAGCTAAAGGATTTAAGTTATTTTTATCATATACTTTACCATGAACATATGATACAGATGCAGGCCTGGATTGTGAGGGTAATTCGAAACGATAGATATCAGTATTTCCATAACTGTTTGCCCGAACAGCAGAAATAAAAGCCTCGTTACCTTTGGCATTTATGATGAGATTTATTTCATCCAGTTTGGTATTCACAGGATAACCTATGTTTTCGGGAATCATCCAGTTGCCATTTTTATCCAATCGTGAAACAAAAAGATCAGCCCCTCCCATTCCCTGGTGCCCCGTTGAGGAAAAATACAAGGTCCGGCCATCCGGATGGATAAAAGGAGCCATTTCATCGGCAGAGGTATTGATTGAATCACCGAGATTCAGAGGCACACTCCAGCTACCATCCTCTTGTAAGATACTTTTCCAAATATCCGAGCCGCCATGACCTCCCCGACGGGTGGAAACAAAATAAAGAGTTCGGCCATCGGCAGCAAGGCAAGGCTGTGATTCCCAGGCTGTTGTATTGACTTCCGGCCCGAGATTTACCGGTTCCGACCAGTTATTCCCAACTTTACGCGATGAATATAAATCGCAGCTTCCATACGAATCGATACGGCTGCAACACGTAATAATAATGGTCATGCCATCGGGAGAAACACAAAGTGCACCTTCATTTCCCGGAGTATTGATAGGAGCACCAATTTCAACCGCAGGACTCCAATTTAACTGTCCTGAAGCTGAACGAGCGGATACTGATCTAAAAAAACTTTCATCGCTGCGAGGATCAGCACCTTTGCGGGTAAAATAGAGTTGACCCTCATCGAGACTGACAGCGTTAATGTATTCATAACCAGGCGAATTTACATTTGACCCAATATTTATTGGGTTAAAAGGTACCGGGTTCATCATCATTTTCGTCCTGAAATCGCACAACACCAGGTTTTCGGCAGTGCGTTTAAGTTCGGCCTGTATTTTAGGTTTAAAAGTTAGGTATTTCAGGTAGTTGACTTTGGCATCAGGATATTTTTCCATATCGAAATAGAGGTTTGCCAAAATGTAATATGTCGGCGGGAAAAAAGCGGAATCAATTTCAAGAGCCTTTCGATAGGATTCAACAGCATTGGGAAAATCCTTCAGATCGTTATACATATCAGCTTTCAGAAGCCATGCTTTTACATAATCAGGTTCAACTCCAAGCAACTCATTCAATTGATGTAAAGTACCCGCATAGTCATGACGGTTATACAGCTGAACTGCTTTATCGAATTGTTTGTCGGCCCTGGATTTGGAAGTTTGTTGCCCAAATAATGGGATATTCAATATTAAGAATAGAACCAAAGCAGATATAAACCTTGAAAATGTCATCGATCTGGAGTATTGAAATGCTAAAATACATAACTTCCTTATAAAATCGGAATTATTTGTAGTTTACTCTACTAATACTATGCCACACTTTATATTGATGTTAAGACAAAATACCATTTAAGGAATATGCATAAACTTATGCGCCTGGAGCGAAATATGCCAGCGGGGATTTTTCATCACATAATCAATAATATCAGGCAATACAGCCTGCATGCGGCTCCATTCGGGTTGGAGACACAGGTAACATTCAGGGCCGACAAGTTTTGCATTTTCTTCGGCCCATTCGAAATCGGTATCATCGAAAATGATGACTTTTAACTCACTTGCTTTGCCAAAAATTTCGGGTTTCGGAGGTGCTTTTCTTTTTGGGGAAAGACAAACCCAGTCGAATGTACCACTGAACGGATGTGAACCTGAGGTTTCGAGATGAACCTGCAGGCCTTGTTTCTTAAGTTTATTACACAGGTAATCAAGATTATACATTAAAGGCTCACCACCGGTAACAACCACCGTCGCAGCCGGATTACCAATTACACGTTTAACAATCTCATCTGTGTCGGTGAGAGGATGTAATTTCGGATTCCACGATTCCTTCACATCACACCAGTAACAACCTACATCACAACCTCCCACGCGTAAAAAATAAGCAGCCTTACCCGTGTGGAATCCTTCACCCTGGATGGTGTAGAAATCCTCCATTAGCGGAAGCAATTTACCTTGTTGTGTTGGATCTGTCTTCACGAGATTGAGTAAATAGAAAATAGTTAATGGAAAATGGTGGCGTTTTATTAGTTGCAGTTACTGGTTACTGGTTGCTGGTTAATTGGTTAATGGATACTTGTTATATGGGTCGATGAAAAAGAGGATGTATTATTTTCTATTTCCTATTTACTATTCCCTATTTTCTATTTTCCATTTTCCATTTTCTATCAACTAACCGCTATACTTCCTTATTATACGCTTTAAAAGTATTCATAAGCAATGCAACACGTGTCATCGGGCCTACGCCACCTGGCACTGGGGTAATGAATGAACATTTGGGAGCAACTTCGTCAAATTTCACATCACCGATAATATGATATCCTTTCTCGCTGTTATCTTCCATACGGTGAATACCCACATCAATAACCACGGCGCCTTCTTTAACCATATCAGCGGTTACAAAATGCGGTTGTCCCATGGCAGTTATCAGTATATCAGCGGTTTTAGCTATTTCTTTCAGGTTTTTTGTACCTGTATGACAAACCGTTACCGTACAATTGCCCGGGTTAGCCTTTCGTGAAAGCATTATGCTGATGGGAGTGCCGACAATATTGCTCCTGCCAAGTACCACACAGTGTTTGCCGCTGGTTTCGATTTGACTTCGTTCGAGTAACTGGATGATTCCATAAGGTGTAGCCGGCAGATAGGTCGGTTCGCCAAGCATCATGCGGCCAAGACTTACCGGGTGGAAACCATCCACATCTTTCAAGGGATTAATGCTTTGAATCACTTTCTGAACATTGATATGAGCCGGTAAAGGCAGTTGAACTATAAATCCGTCAACTTCATCATCATTATTCAGAAAACCAATGATTTCGAGCAGCTTCTTTTCTTTGGTATCAGCTTCAAGGCGGTAAATAGTTGAAGTAAAACCTACTTCTTTGCAATCTCTTTCCTTGCTGTTTACATAGGTCTGGCTGGCAGCATCTTCTCCAACCAAAATGGCAACCAGATGCGGAGCACGATTGCCTTTATCAATGATAGCAGCACTTTTAGCTGCGAGTTCCTTTTTTATTTCGGAAGCAATTTGTTTGCCGTCTATTAGTTGCATGGTTCTGTTGGAAAATTAATAGTTAATGCTTGCCTGATGCAAGCAGGGAAAATAGAAAATGGTTTATGATTCTTAGTTCAAAGTTCCCCCGTCTCTCCATCTCCCACTCTCCCACTCTCCCCATCACTCAATCTTCAAACCCTACTAAAAATCACTATCTTCTCTTCGCGTTTTTCATTTGTTGCGCCATTTTCTGAGCGCCACCGGTAGTAAGCATTTTCATCATTTTCCGTGTATCATCAAATTGTTTGATCAGGCGGTTAACTTCATGAATTTCGTTACCGCTACCCTGGGCAATACGCTTACGGCGACTGCCATTGATAACGGAAGGATTTTCCCTTTCAAGGGGTGTCATCGACTGGATGATGGCTTCAATACCTTTAAAAGCATTTTCATCAATATCAATATCCTTGATGGCTTTGCCCATACCCGGAATCATACTCATCAGGTCCTTCACATTACCCATTTTCTTGATTTGCCTGATCTGATCAATGAAATCATTGAAGTTAAACTGATCCTTGGCAAGCTTCTTCTGAAGTTTGCGGGCTGATTCTTCATCGTATTGTTCCTGCGCACGTTCCACAAGTGAAACAATATCACCCATACCGAGGATGCGGTCGGCCATACGTTCGGGGTAGAACATATCAATGGCATCCATCTTTTCGCCTATACCAACAAACTTGATAGGTTTATTTACTACTGAACGAATGGTAAGCGCAGCTCCTCCTCGTGTATCACCATCGAGTTTGGTAAGGATAACACCATCAAAGTCGAGCCTGTCGTTGAACGTTTTAGCTGTATTAACTGCATCCTGGCCTGTCATGGAATCCACAACAAAAAGCGTTTCGTGCGGGTTTAAAGCCGATTTGAGGGACGAAATTTCGTTCATCATCATTTCATCAATAGCCAGGCGGCCGGCAGTATCGATGATCAACACGTTGAAACCACGATCTTTGGCATGGTTGAGTGCGTTGCGTGCAATTTTTACGGCATCTTTATTTTCAGGCTCGGCATATACTTCAACCCCGATTTGCTCTCCCAGCACTTTTAACTGGTCGATAGCAGCCGGCCTGTAAATATCACAAGCAACCAACAAAGGATTTTTTCCTTTTTTGGTGTGCAGGTAATTAGCCAGTTTAGCTGCAAAAGTTGTCTTTCCGCTACCCTGCAAACCTGACATCAATATTACTGACGGGCTACCTTTAAGGTTAATTTCTACTTTCTCCCCGCCCATGAGCACAGCCAGTTCGTCGTGAACAATTTTAACCATCAACTGGCCTGGCGAAACCGAAGTTAATACATTCTGTCCCAGCGCCTTGGTTTTTACAATATCAGTAAACTCCTTGGCAACTTTATAACTCACGTCGGCATCGAGCAATGCCTTCCGTACATCTTTAAGGGTTTCGGCCACATTAATTTCGGTAATATAACCGTGGCCTTTAAGTAGTTTAAACGCTCTGTCGAGCCTGTCGCTTAGACTTTCAAACATCGTATTCCGGTATTTTTGGAGATTGATAAAAAGCTGCTCAAAAGCAGGGGTGCAAAGGTAGTAATTTTTAGGTAATCTGACTATTGACTGCTTTCAAACAAGAATACGTTTGCAGACATGGACAAACAATGATCATCTTATAACGAATGCAGATAATTTGTCGATAACGACGGTACTGGGAATAAGTATAGATATTCCGATTGATTTTGACCAGGCAACCATTTATAAAAGTAAAACTATTATATTTGCATCATAATAACCAGTTTTTGATTCAATATTCACATTTTTGTCCGTTTTTTCTATAAGAAGAAAATCAATCAGGCCCAATACCCTAAACTATGAGAAAAACAACTGCTCTTTTGCTCAGCCTTTTATTCATTACCGCTGCATTTGGCAAATCAGTCACCATGGAAAAAGCCAGCCAGGTAGCGAATAAATATTTTTCGGCAAACTCCCTGAAATCCAGTCTCAGCATAGCAAACAGTTTCAGTAAGTCCTACGAAGGGATAACTACCTATTATGTTTTTAATTATACAGGTGGCGGGTTTGTTGTAGTATCGGCAGATGATGCCGTTATTCCTATTCTGGCACAATCAGACGAAGGTTTTGTAGAACCAGAGATTACCAACCCCTCAGTCCGCTATTGGTTCGAAAATTACAGCAGGCAAATTGCTGAAATAGTTGCAAGCGGTGTGGATAACACTCAATCCGTTGCTGAATGGAACCAGATTCTTAACACTGGGATCAAGTCTTCTATGGCCGATGTTGCTCCTTTATTATCAATTACATGGGATCAGACCGGGTATTATAATTATTACTGCCCTATTGATGTGACCGGACCGGCGGGAAAAACATATGTCGGATGTGTAGCAACGGCTATGGGACAGATTATGAAATATTATAATTTCCCGGCAACCGGCGTAGGATCTCATTCATACACTGACGGTAAATACGGGCTGCAATCAGCAGATTTTGGCGCTACCAGTTACAACTTTGGAAGTATGGGTAATTCAGCCACAAGTCTGAGTTACCTTGAAATTGCGAAATTATTATATCATGCCGGAGTTTCAGTGAACATGGCTTATGGAACAGATGCAACAGACGGATCAGGTGCTTTTTCTGAAGATGTTCCGGGTGCAATGACTAAATATTTCAACTATGATAATTCAACAATAAAACAAGCCTACAGCGCTGACTATACTTCAGTCGCATGGATCGCATTACTTAAAACAGAACTGGATGCACACCGTCCTTTGTATTATTCCGGATCCGGCGATGCCGGCGGTCATGCATGGGTATGCGACGGATACCGCAATTCCGACAACATGTTTCATATGAACTGGGGTTGGTCAGGATCTGCGAATGGATACTATGCAATCGGTACTCTCAATCCCAGCTCCTATAAGTTCAATACAGGTAATGCCGTTGTATATGGTATTAAACCGGGAAATCCTGATTTAATAGTCCGGTTTACTGACCTGGAAGACTATAATTCTGTAACAGCCGGACCTTCATTCGACATTAAATGCTCAGTTGTCAAGGGTGCACCTACTGCTGTAAAGCTCTTTATTGACAACCGACTTGTATATACCACAACTCAAACCAGTTTTTCTTATGCGTGGAATACTTCAGCAGCTGCTTTAGGCACATATGTTATTCGCGTTGAAGCTATCAATGCTCTGGATACAGTTTACCAGGAAGCTAATATCGGGTTGAGTGAATGGATATCACAAAACACGGCATTTACATCACCTTTCAGGTACATTTCAAATATACATGCGGTAGATTCTTTAGTTGTATGGGCTATAGCTTCGGATAATGATCCGGTTTTATCCACGCAAATTAATGAAATTACAAAAACCAGCGACGGAGGGGCTACATGGACACCTGGTAAGGTTCTGGGTGGCACTGTATATGGACTTGGCAATATTTGCGGCATAAATAAGGATGTTGCATTCGTTTCGGTTTTCAGCACTGCCGCCCAGGATAATACCTGCGGGATTTATAAAACCAGTAATGGAGGAACCACCTGGACCCAGCTTCCAGGTGCTTTGCAGGGTGCCAGTTCATTTGCAGATAATGTATGGTTCTGGAACGAAAATGAAGGAATGTGCCATGGTGATGTCGATGCCAGTACCAATTGTTTTGAGATTTACACCACTGCCAACGGCGGTACTACCTGGAACCGCGTCCCAAAAGCAAATATAGGTGCCGGTGCTGATGCGGCTTCAGGCGAAGGTGGGTGGACATCTGTAATTCAGGCAGTTGGTGATAACACCGTTATGTTTGGCACAAACATGGGAAATCTATATATATCGCATGACAAAGGGTTGAACTGGGTGATTTCAAACACCGGAATTACACCAGTTACAAGTGGTGTGCAGAAAATTTGTTTTAAAGATGAATTGAACGGACTGGTAATTCAAACAACTACAGCAACCGTTCTCAGAGAAACACATGATGGCGGGACAACCTGGCAAACCATTAAACCACTAGGGCCGTTCCAGAAAAGTGATCTGGCCTTTGTACCAGGCACCGATAACACATTTGTTTCAGTGGGATCAGGTGCATCGTACAGTTTCGATGGAGGTCATTCCTGGTCACAGGCAGGTGGGACAGAGTTTTCGGCTTTCCCTTCGGTTGCTTTTGTTAACAATTCCTGCGGATGGGCAGGGGGGGGTAATAACAGTTCACTCCAAAAAGGCATATTTAAATATAACGGTACCCTGGTCCCCGCATCAGTACGAAACCCTGTTACAAAACTTACTGCCGAAGCCATTGAACTTACTGCTCTGGTAAAATGGACCGCACCTGTAATTGCGCCTATCAGCTATAATATTTACCGTAACGATACACTGATTAAAAATACAACAGATGTTCAATACCTCGATTCCCCGGTATCTAAAGGACGACAGGAATATTGTGTAACATCAGTTTATTACCAGGGCGAATCAACCAGAAGCTGTGCCACAACTACGATTGCATTAGGAATTGTAAATCCTGATGATGCTTCTTACAAGGTATATCCAAACCCTGCTAACGAAATAATTAATATCACTACGCCGGTGAAATTCAACGAAGTGCGTATGATCAATAGCCTTGGGAAAGTTGTTTACAGCAACAATACGAGAGGCACTAATCTTCATATTCTTACCGAAGGATTAAATCCCGGGATATACATACTGCTGATTTACACCGGGACACAGGTAAATTCGAAGAAAGTTCTGATTAGCAGGTAGAAGACCTGAAAGAATTCTTTAAAATTAAAAAAGCTGCGGATAACGTGGCTTTTTTTATATTAAACTATTGATTAATCAATTCAGATTCACCTCAACTTTCTATCCGTTCCTTTAATTAAGGAGAAATAGATTACCGGGATACATTGAACTTAATGCTGCCCAATCATTTGCCTTTTCCTGAAAAAAAGCACAAATACTACTGTGAGATGCATGCCTACTCCGGTTCCAAACAGCCACCAATCGAAGGATCGGGGAATAAATTGCGTAGGCAGAATGAGCATAATCTCTTGACTGCTAATCACAGCCATTGGTTGCAACCGCCTGTATTCAATCACATAACTTACAAAATCCTTCATATATGCAATCAGGACTATCACTGAACCGAGAATCAGTAAAGTCCAGAGCACATTTGAAAGGTGCAAAACAGGATGCAATCCTTTTCTGCTATTCAGAATTACCAGGGCAAGCAGGATCATTGTGAGCGAATTAATAACGGGAGCTATGACAGGCCCTGTCCACATGCTAGGTAAAAGAAATAAAATGTCGGTGGTAAAAAGTGATTCCGGCCAGCCGACAAGTATTTTCAGAAAAAAATAATAGGCTAAATCCCAAATGGAAAAAACCACCAGGAACCAGGCAAAACGATGCAGCCAAAACTTTGCAGCCAAAACGCTTACAGCAAATATCATGACAAGTGTGGCTGCTTCACGGTATAATTCGGTAACAGCAATCTCCTGAGCCATCACTTTCAATGGGAAGTTGAATCCTTCAGGATAATACAATTCCCTGAGGTAAACCACAACCGAAGATTCAAGGTAACCCATAGCTATTGCAAACAGAATTATCCAGATCGTTTTGGAATAAGATGGCATATATCGGATTTATTTCAAATAATAAGTATAAAATATTGCAGTAGTCAGAAGTACAGAGAACTTCATAATTGAGAAAAGAGATAGACTGATTGTGTGCAGATAAATTAATTTAAAGGCTCCAATCTCTCAGAAAATCAAGATATTGATCAGCATCTTCCCCAAAAATCTCAAAGTTTTCACCAATAATTTTATAAGTAGCATGCTGACCGGAAATGCGTGAAAAGAGAATCTCATATTCCAGGCCTGATTCATCGATCATCAGTATTTTAGCAAGGTTTTTATTCCGTTCCGAAAGAAGCTGCTTGTTGCAATAAAGACAATAGAAATCAAGCATTTCGCCTTCATGTACCTCAAAGTTAGGGTGCTTAAGCACAGTGTAGTTGCCGATTTCGGGATGAAGCATTATTAAGCCTTCCTTTCCCCATTTGTTGCGGGCTGTAAACACAATATTTTCGCCAACATTAAGCAGATTAGAGCAATGAGGGCATTTGAAATCTGTTGCCATATTTTCGGTTTATTTTACATCTAAAGTACAAATATTCAACATCAATAGCAAGTAAAGATATTTTTACCTACTAAAGGTTGCTGATAATTCAAAATCGATTTAAATGATTTTAAATAAAGGCGGAAATCCCTGATTTTTACTGCCTTATTTACACTTCATCAAAAGGATTGGCTTCTTCAACTATGTTTAAACGGGATATAATATTCCAGCGAGGAAATTAATTTTCAAAGCCCGATAATCCAGTGGTGATTTTATAATTTGTACGAATATCCTAATCCAACAACAAAACCTGTCCCCGGCCGGCTCACATTCAATTCTTTCTGAATCATATAGTACATATCCACTTTCTGGTGCTTCGTAATTGAATATTCCACTCCGGCCGAAGCTCGGATGTTGTCGAAAGCATACGTGCGGGGAAAATTAAGCGGCGAAAACAGCTCAATCGAAATATACGGCGAATACGCTTTATCCATATCCAAATTCAAACTCATTTTATTCCGCAGATAATATTCAGGGATTCCACCATCAGAAGCTCTTCCGATATCGGCATATTGATCCTGTAAACGGCTACGGAACTGTATTTGAAAAGGTTTTTTCTTTTTTTCGTATTTTACATCCACATAAAACCTGTGCCTGACACTGTAGTTGTTATCACTCAAATGTTTCTGGATATAACGGTAATTCACGCTAAACTGGAAGTGTTTACTAAGTTTATAGTCAATTCCGGCATCGGTAAGAGCAGTTCCAAGTTCAGTTATATTTTCATTAAACCGAAACTCCTGCGAAATACTGGCAGACAATTTTTTAACCAGTTTAGCCTCAAAACTTACGGAAGTCCATAAACCCGCATCCCTGTTCTGGCCTTCTAAACCAGTCACTGAAAACATACATACTGTGAAAAAGAGTAAACCCAGTAATCGCGCGGTCTTTGATGCCATAATCAACCTATTGATTCTTGTAATAATAAATTGTTATATTGGTGGCATCTTTCAGGAAATCGAAGGACATGATCGAAATGCGGTGAATATTAAATCCTGTACGTTTTCTCAGATCCTCCATCAATAACTCATGATTCTCGGGCCGGATGAGATCAATGTTTTCATAAACCACTGTTTTCGAAACCTCCTGTTTGAAAACTATTGGATGATCAAGAACAAATATAAACGCAATGAAAATGGAATTAAATACAACGATGGGCACAAGGTTTAATCCAATGGCATTAATGAGTCCAAGGGCAATGGCAATCAGCAGGTAGGTCATTTCTTTCATTGAAATGCCTTCGGTGCGATACCTCAGCATCGAGAATACAGCAAACAACCCGAATGCCGCGCCCATCGATATATTTGTTTTATTCAGAACGAAAGTGATGATGAATATGATAATGTTAAACAGGAAGAATGTAAACATAAACTCCTTATTCCGGTAATTAGGGAAATAGATGAGCCCGAAAATAAGCAGCATGGTTGTAATATCAATCCCGATACCGTACGCGAAACGTTTGTTTATAATAACAATCTCCGGGTCATTTTCAATTTTACTTAACGAAACTTTACTCTTGCCAGCACTT
Source organism: Lentimicrobiaceae bacterium (assembly GCA_041660125.1). Taxonomy (GTDB): domain Bacteria; phylum Bacteroidota; class Bacteroidia; order Bacteroidales; family UBA4417; genus UBA4417. The sequence continues at coordinate 28,222 of JBAZWY010000018.1, read as the reverse complement.
ACTTCTGTTTTAGTCTCATTTGCTGCTTGTTGATTTACCTGAGAAGAAACCGGGATAACCCCAATAAACAAACCAAAGAAAAAAAGAAAAGTGAGTAAGTGTTTAATATAAGTCATATCCAAGACTGCTTAAGGTATTTATTTTTTGTTTAAAATTATTCATCTTCAGCTCTTTATGTATGGATGTTAATCCTATACAATATTTACTCAGGTAATTCGAGGGTAACCTGTACATTTTCATTAGTTCCCTGAAAGGTGAGATGGTGTATTTTTCCTGTTTTACTTCTACAATCACTATATCCCTCATCTTTTTCTCCACCCCATTAAATTTATAGCGTAGATTTAAATCAAAGGTTAACCTCTCGTTTGCCTGTTTATTAACCAGGGTCAGCCTGTCGAAAAATACACGCAACGCAGGAACAAAGTTTTGCTGATCTCCGGGAGTATGCTCGCTGATATATTGATACATCGGTTCATCCAGCTTTTCAAGAATATCATCTACCTGCATTCTTATCTTAACCGTATGGCTGGTGTTGATTTTTGATTTAATTTCGAAGAAAGAAATACCCGAATCGACATATTTTCGGTAGCGCAGCTTATACCTGTTAAGTTTTCCATTATGGTGCATATGGTAAAGAAGAAAATCCGCTGTATCGAAATAAAGTGTTTCGTAGGGATGAATTGTCTTCCCGCTGATTACCAATAATTTGTAATTACTGGCCACAGCTGTTAGATATTCACGCAACTGATTTTCATGAATAACATATTTTGTATCTATTCGGTCAAGTAATGCTACATGATCCATTTCTTCCAGGCTGATCGGGGAAAAGTTCGACAAGGTTGCAGAAAGTTCATTCATAGTAGAAAAATTGAAATAAAACCCGGGATTAGTTCAATAAGTTAATAACTCTTTTGACCAATAGTAACTTATTGATTATCTGAATATCTTTATATCATCCACCTCCACAGTTTGCCTGTTTTTATCAATTCTAACTTTTTTAATCACGGGGTATATTCCGGATACCAGGGTTAGTGTCGAGTCTTTTGAATATACGTAAATTGTGTAATCGCCCGGACGCAGGTATTTAAATTCATAGATGCCATCGTAATTGCTCCTGATACGTTCGCTATAACTGCGATCCTCACCGTAAATAAGGTAAACATCCTCGTCAGCGGCAGGATAAATTCCCCTCAGGTTAGTAAATTCTGCATTATAATTATATGCGATAATTTTGCCGTAGATGGTTGAATTCCCGCCATCGCCGGCTTCTTTCGAACAGGAAAAAACAGTAAAACTGATAAGAATCACAAGTAAAACAGGAAAAGTCTTTTTCATTTAACATTAATTTTATAATTTCTTAACGTTTCATTTACGGCAAAAGTATATAAAAACGAGGATAGTATAAAAACAATCAGGAGATAACTATAAGCTAATGCCAGTAAGAGGTTGAATAAAGCCAGATTGAAAATGCATTACATAAAATCAATCATTCAGAATCAGGATCGTATTTTTTTTAAAAAGTCAGATAAACAATCGTCAGGTTCAATTGTTAAAACAATACAGGAAAATTGTTTCCTGTATAAAATCCTGCACCATTTCAAGTAATCAGATCATTTTATCAGTCAGTTTTCGCGGTACACATGTTGCAGAATAATAGAATTTACAATCACTGATTTAATCCCCTCCATGGAATATTCCAATCAATATGCTGAGGCAAAAAGGCCTTCAGCTAGTGTAAAACTGCCTTTCAACCAGTTTCTTCAAAATTTCACCAACAGGCTTGATAACGTATTTCACCATCGGGCTGATATCAACCAGCTCGAAACGCAACGTGGTTTACCTCCTTATGTGATGCGTGAGATTCTTTCGGCCGATCCGTTTGCAGCCTTTATTCCCAAAGAATTTGGAGGCAGAGGAGCATATGAAAGTGAAGGTATTGAAATTGTATCAGCTGCATCCTATGAATCCCTTGCATTGGGACTCACTTTTGGCATTAATTGGGGGCTCTTTCTCCAACCCATGAATAAATATGCCAATGATGAAATCAAGAAAGCCATTTTTAAAGGTTTCTTAACTGATAAAAAAATGGGCGGACTAATGATCACTGAGCCTGACTTTGGCAGTGATGCATTAAATATGCAGACTTCATTTACTGAGAGTGATGATTACTATCACCTTAAAGGCACCAAACACTGGGCGGGATTAACAGGCACTGCCGATTACTGGCTGCTGACAGCTCGCCGGAAAACACCCGGTGGCGACCTGATGCGTGATATTGATTTTTTTATCAGCGATAACAACAAGACCGGTCAGATGATTGAGGTAGAAGAGTATTTTGAAAACCTGGGCTTGTACATGATCCCTTATGGCCGCAATAAAATTGATATTAAGATACCCCGCTTATTCCGCCTTGAACCCAAGACCACAGGAATTTCAATGATGCTGGATACGTTGCATCGCAGCAGGTTGGAAATCCCGGCAATGGCTATGGGGTTTATCAAGCGTATGCTCGACGAAGCCATTAAACATTGCGAAACCCGCTTTGTCGGGGCAAAGAGTCTTTTTAACTACGACCAGGTTCAGCATCGATTAGCAAGCTTACAATCAGCATTTACTGTTACGTCTGCTATTTGCGCCCACAGCAGCGACAATGCCGGTGTTGAAGTGGACCTGGCACCACATGGGCTTAAAGCCAATTCGGTAAAGACCGTTGTAACCGACCTGATGCAGGAAGCAGCACAACATCTCTTTCAATTGGTTGGAGCCAAAGCATACAAGCAAAATCACATTGCCGGACGTGCCATTGTTGACAGCCGCCCTTTCCAGATTTTTGAAGGATCGAATGATATGCTTTACGCCCAGATTACAGAAGGAGTAGTAAAACTAATGAAACAGGCAAAAGAAAGTAACCTCTTCCAGTTCCTGAAAAGTTATTCCCTGACCAAAAAATCGGTTGAACATATTAAAGAGTTAGTGAATTTCAATCTCGATATGCAACTCCCGCAGCGAAAACTTGTTGAGCTTGGCAAAGTGTTGGGACGTATCGTATCCATGGAAATGGTTATAGACCTGGGCCTTAAAGGTTTTAACCCTGAATTAATTGCCAACAGTATCAGTATGATGAAGCAGGAGCTCAATAACCTGATGACGGCTTATTCATTTGCAAATACAACCTTAGTGCTGGCAAACTATAAGGAAGACAGTCATTGGGGGAGTTTTGTAAGGAGGCAAGAAGCAATATAGATCGTTTTAGGCTGAGCGGGATTTGCAATCCCGCTCTAAGGAGTCTGGAATTTGCAATTCCGGATAAAGAGTCAATTTTAATATTTTAAAAAGGATTGGTTTCTTATCCCGCAAACTGCAACCCACTCAAGTTCCTATATAATCCATTCTCTACAAGCAATAGCTGCTCATGCGTTCCTTGTTCAATAATCCGGCCATTTTCGAGTACTAATATATTATCGGCTTGCCGGATGGTTGAAAGCCGGTGAGCAATCACGATGGAAGTGCGTCCTTTCATCAGTTTTTCGAGCGCATCCTGCACCAGGCGTTCCGATTCAGAATCCAATGAGGAAGTTGCTTCGTCAAGGATCAAAATTTTCGGATCTTTCAATACAGCACGGGCAATGGCAATCCGCTGACGCTGACCACCCGAAAGCTGTGTACCGCGTTCACCAACAAGCGTTTCCAATCCTTCAGGAAACTGGCTGATAAAATCCCAGGCATTGGCTTTTCGTGCAGCTTCCACTATCATTTCTTCCGTTGAGCCGGTTTTCCCGTAAGCGATATTCTCGCGGATGGTGCCGCCAAAAAGGAAAATGTCCTGAGGCACGATCGCCATCTGACTACGTAAGGCCGAAACAGGAATACTCTGATTATCACGTTCATCAAACAGAATATGGCCTTGCGTAGGTTCGTAGAGTCTCAATAAAAGCGAAACAATCGTAGATTTCCCAGCCCCGCTTGGACCCACTAACGCAACCAATGTGTCTGGTTTTATGGTTACACTGATTTCTTTTAGCACGTGTAATTCTATTCGGGTAGGATAAAAGAAAGAAAGATTATCAAACCGTATGCTTCCATGAAGAATCTGATCAGGAGACAGTGATGCAACTTCTTCAACTTCTTCAACCGGTTCGTTAAATATTTCGAGCAGATCCTCGGTCGCTCCGATAAATTTCTGTACACGGGCAAACACATCGGCCATGCCACCAATAGTACCTCCAATAAACATGGAGTATATGACGAATGAAAACAATTCCCCGGTTGCCAATTCCCCGGTTGCCAGAAGGTGCGATCCCTTCCAGATCACCGCCACCATGGCGCCAAAGAGCCCGAGGATAGTGAACGAGGAAAACGCTCCGCGAAGCTTTCCGTTTTTGATACCTGTCAGGGCAATTTCAATGGTTTTCCCTTTATAGCGAGCCATTTCGAAAAACTCGTTTGTAAAAGCCTTCACGCTTTGTATTCCCTGCAAAGTTTCTTCCACAATGGTATTTGAATCGGCAACCTGTTTTTGCGCCTGTTTGCTCAGATTACGTATATACCGCCCGAAGAGTACAACCAGAATCATAATTACAGGCAATATCATAAGCATGAAAAGCGTTAGTTTCAGAGAAGTTATCATCATTAGCGTTACACCGCCGATAATAATGATAATTTGCCGCAGAAATTCGGCCAATGTACTGGTGAGCGCGTCCTGCAAAAGAGTAATATCCGACGAAATCCGGCTGTTCAACTCCCCTACCCTGCGGAATTGGAAAAATTTCATGGGTAAGCGGATCAGGTGGTTAAAAGTGCTTTGGCGCAAATCGGCCAACGTTTTTTCGGCCACACGCACAAAAAGAAAAATCCTGAAATAGGAAAATACAGACTGCCCAATAAGGACTGCAATAAGGATCAATGCAATACGGTTTATTTCCTGTGCAAGCTTTCCCTGGTTTCCCAGGTCAACCAGTTCGCCCAATAATTTAGGAAAAATAAGGCTGGCACTGCTGGAACCAAGTAGGAAAAGCAATCCAAGACCGTATTCGTATTTGTAAGGTTTTATGTAGCTATAGAGCTTGAAAAGCTTGCGTAAACCAGGCAACGTGATTTTCTTTTTGGGTACTTCGTAATTCATTGGCAAATACAATTTATGATCGGGCAAATGTACAAATCATAAAACATTTATCAGGATGTATAAGTTCATAATGAAACTAAAGCGTTGAACATACTGATAGAACGCGGATAACACTAAAAAACGGATTTTCACAGATTTTTCAGTTCATGCATTAATTCTAATTTACCACAATATAAATATTGATATTAACATTGCGAATATAAAACAATACTAATATATTTGCTTCAGAAACATACTCTGATCATTTTTAATACTGAAGCAAAAGCGAGCAGGGGAAAAAAATTGTTTCAATAATCTTTGTCAATCAGCATTATACGATCTCCCAATAATCACATCTCAGAACTATAATTCCAGAAATTACAAATCCAACAATTGTTTATTAATCTATAGTCATTAAATATAAAACCTTAGGCAAAGAAGGTATTAAAAAAAAGCTTTTCAAATAAATCAAAGTACTATCATGAATCAAAAAATAGCTATAACCTGCATTAACTCGGGAATTGTAAAAGATGTAAGCAAAGGAACTTCGCTTTATGAGGTAATCAAAGAATTTGGAGTGAATATGAAATATCCTATTCTTGCGGCTTTGGTTAACAATGTGCTTGAAGAACTGACTTTTCTTGTATTTCATCCGGTTTCAATTCAGTTTATTGATATCACACACCCTGATGGAATGAGAATGTATGTGAGGGGACTTTCTTTTGTTCTTTATAAATCGGCAAATGAGCTTTTCCCTGGTTCTCATCTGCGAATAGATCATTCCGTTTCAAAAGGCATCTACTGTAAAATATCGGTTCCGGATTATGAGATTACATCTCTTGATATAGAAGCTATTAAACGCAGAATGCATGAGATTGTGGATGCTGACATTCCTTTTATCCGCATGGAAGAAGAAACAGAAGAAGTAATCCGCAAATTCGAATCCCATGGTCTGAGCGACAAAATCGAACTTTTGAAATACAGGGGACGTTTTTATTCAAGTTATTACAAACTAGATGGTCATCTGGACGCATTTTATGGCTTTTTGGTGCCTTCAACCGGATTTTTAAAGGTCTTTGATCTTAACAAATATTTTAATGGCATTTTGCTGCAGGTTCCACAGGCCAATAACCCCGCTCTAGTCGAAAAGTTGGTAATCCAGGATAAACTTTTCGAAATTTTCCAGGAATTTTCACAATGGATCAATATCCTCGAAGTGCCCAATATCAGCGACCTCAACAAATCATGCTCAAATGGCAAATCCGAAGTATTTATAAAAGTTGCCGAAGCTTTACACGAAAAGAAAATCGGGCAAATAGCCGACAACATCCGTTCAAGAAACAATAAGGTTAAGATAATCCTGATTAGCGGCCCTTCGTCGAGCGGGAAAACGACTTTTGCAAAAAGGTTGGCCATACACCTAATTGTTAACGGAATGAAACCCCTTAATTTATCGCTGGACAACTATTTTGTGGATCGGGATAAAACGCCACTGGATGAGAATGGCAATCATGATTACGAAGCTGTTGAAGCATTGGATATCAGTTTGTTCAATGAAAATTTATTGACACTTTTGAATGGAGAAAAGATTGAAATGCCTAAATTCTCATTCGAAACCGGCACCCGTTTTTATAATGGGGAGAGCATGCAGATGCGAGAAGAAAATGTACTTATTATTGAAGGTATTCATGGCTTAAATCCACAGCTAACCAACTCTATTCCACCGGAGGTAAAATTTAAAATTTATGTTTCAGCCCTGGCTGCATTAAATATTGATGATCATAACCGGGTAAGCACAACCGATAACCGTTTGATCCGCAGAATTGTACGCGACTACCGCTACCGGAAATATTCGGCAAAGGACACAATTTCCCGATGGTCTAGTGTGCGCAAAGGAGAAGAAAAGCATATTTTCCCTTTCCAGGAAGAAGCCGACACCATGTTTAACTCAGCCCTATTATATGAACTGGCAGTTTTGAAGCCATTCGCCGAACCAATCCTGCTCGAAGTTCAACCTAATCAACCGGAATATTCGGAAGCAACAAGACTTTTAGGATTCTTCCGATATCTGAAGCCGTTGAAACCAACAGAGATTCCGCCAACATCAATTTTAAGGGAATTTTTAGGCGGGAGTAGTTTTAGCTATTTGTAAGTAGAAAAAGAGTTTCTGGATTCACGGGCACTGAGCGGCGCCGAAGTGCTGGTTTCTGGTTACTGGTTGACCCCTCCTAAATCCTCCACCTCATCTGCCCTTCGGGCACCTTCTCCTTGAGGAGAAGGAAATAGGTTTTCTTGCGTTTTAGGGGAGGACTTGAGAGGGTTGAGACATCCGGGTTAAATAGACTATTTTCTATTTTATAAATGTTTCTGTTTAGCTGAGCCGTATCAGAGTTTCAGACAATTTTTTGCCAGGGCTTTGAACTTTTAAAATAGTATTGGCAATAGAGTTATCCAAGGTTTTTATCTGCATACCACAAGTTTACCCGTTGCCATTCCTTTATTTGTTTGCACCGAAACCAGGTAAACTCCATTTTTAAAGCCGGAAACATCAAGCATCATTGGGAAATCAACTTTCGTAAAGTGCCTGATAATTTTCCCATCAAGACCTTGAATAACCAAGGCTAAAGGTTTGGTTGCAAGATCACCTTTAATTTCTAATGAAACTTCGGTGTCGGCAGGATTTGGTGTTATAGTAAGTATTGAATTTGTTTTACGAACCTGCTTCCCGATACCAAAAGTATTTTCCGGTTTCCCATAAAACAGGCCCAGTCCGCCGCTGTAATTGCCAACCACAATATCAGCAAGTGTATCATTATTTAGATTTCCGATAGTAACACCGCTACGCCAACCTACATTGACACCTGATAAAGTTCCTAAGGAATGGAAATCACCATCCAGGTTATTATTGATCTGGTCAAAAACAAAAACTTCACCAAATTCAGAACCTGCAAATAACACGATTTTCCCTTGCTTATCTGTATATAAGCATGGGACGCTGTAACCGTAATTCGATAGCTGGGGGTCATTTACATTTACACCTCCAAGTTGTTCGGAAACCAGTGTGAAATTTGCAAGCTGAGCCGTGCCTGAGTTTTTATAAAAGCTTAACATACCATCCTTTTTCCCGATAACAAGATCCGTTAATCCATCCTGATCGATATCAAAAAGCTGCGGTGCCGAAAAATCGCCTACATCTATCCCCTTCCATGCCGGATCAATAAGTTTAAAATCAGCATGTTGGCCAGGAGATGCAATATTTTCACAATAGACTAATTTACCTTTTGAGTTTCCGCAAACCAGGTCCATATCACCATCACCATCCATATCGGCAAGGGCTGGGATGAGTGATTGCATCTGTAACGTATCCAGTTGGGCAATATTTCGGTCAACCAACCTGAATACAGGTTTCGAAGGAGTTCCTTCGTTCAGCAATAAAGCAACTTTCGCAATATAGGAACATTGCAAGCCGGTTACCGGTGAATAAATACAAGTATCGGAATACCCGTAATTTCCAACCAGCAGGTCCAAAAGCCCGTCACCATTGTAATCAAACAATACAGGGTAAGCGCCTGAACCCAGGTCAAGCATCTGATCCTGGATAAAACTCTTCGAAACCAGGTTGTATTCAGGTTGAGCATTGGTTCCCGAATTATGGTATAAACTAACACTTTTAAAATTCTCGCTTTTAACAAGCGAAGGGTCAAACGGAGAAACGAGTAAGTCTTTTTGCCCGTCGTTATCCACATCTGCCAGCATGGCAGCAGGGAAAGAGTTCATTTTCAACGGATCGGTTGAATTAGGGAAGTTGGTTGTTTGAGCAACCATTTTTGCATCAGTCGGGGTTCCTCCGTTGGTAAGCTGAATAAGTGTACTAAAATCAACATCGCCGATAGCCAGGTCAGGCAAGCCGTCGTTATTAAGATCATTGAGTAACAACGTGGAACCCGTGTGTTTGGGATCATCTGCATTATTTACAATTGAATGTGCTGACTTATTTGAACTGGCACATGTATCAAGTATGATGACATTATTCTCATTCCCTTCAGCAAAATGGCCCCAGCAGGACGATGATTTCTCAAAAGTTAGCGAATCAGCGTTTCCAAACCGCTCCATTGAAGTGTTTTTGTGCCACTCGACAAAAGAACCTAATCCCCAGAAAGTAAGAATATCCAAATCCCCGTCACCATCCACATCAGCAATGGCAGGATAATCAGCATACGTAACCAGGATATTGGTTAGCGTTGTTCCCTGCAGCGAAAGCAGGAACGGGTGAGTAACCAGCTCAAATTTCAGCATGCTTTCCGAATCATTCCGATACACTTTTATCCCAGCGGTGGTATAGGTGAAAATATCCTTTTTGCCATCATTATTGTAATCAATAGTTTGCATCCATTGTTCTATTGGCGGGAAAAGAGCAGCATATTCAGGTGCAAAGTGAAGTTTTGCCGGCAAGGTACCTGAAACAATAAAAGGTAAAATCCGGTTTCCATGTCTGTCGAATACTACAACATCGTCAATCCCATCGAGATTTATATCGATATTCATAAACTGGCAGTTATTGAGCCCACCGGCAAACGGATAAAGAAGCGTATCGTTATTTTCACTGATCAGCATTATACTGTCGATCCTGGTAAAATCGTGAATAGCAGATAACTGAGCAAATAATCTGGTTTGAGCTGTAATTACAAGCAGCAGAAATATAACGATAAATTGCCTTAAATTGATAATCTTATGCATTTGTAAAGTTTAGAGAATTTGACAGGGGCATGGGGCATGGAGCAAGGAGCAAGGAGCAAGGAGCATGGAGTAAGGAGCATGGAGCAAGGAGCATGGAGCATGGAGTAAGAAGCTAAAAACATCCGACATCCGACATCCGACATCTGACATCTGAAATCCGACATCCGACATTAGACATCTGAAATCCGACATCCGACATCCGACATCCTAAAAACGCAATACCGCACTCACAGGTAAATGGTCCGAGGGATAATAATTGCCATCGTTTTTATTGTTTACCCTAAATGACAGAACTTTAATTTTATTTTTCAGAAAAATATAATCAATGCGGTCTCCCGGCTGGGCACCGACTTTAAAACCCGTAAAGGTATATTTTGGTCCGGTAGGTTTTTTGCAATTTTCGCGCGCATCGAGCAAATGATTAGGATTTGATTTATCAGTAATGATCTGGTATGGCTCTGAATCCGGTTTTGAATTAAAATCACCTAATACAATCACAGGGTTATTTCCTGATAATGAATCCACTGCATGTAAGAGCAGGTTGGCCGAATTTCGCCTGGCAATCTCACCCATATGATCGAAGTGGGTACAGAAAACAAAAAAAACTTTCCCTGTTTTATAGTCTTTCAACTGCACCCAGCTTACTACCCGGTTACATGCAGCATCCCACCCACGGCTTCCTGCTATCGTTGGTGTCTGCGAAAGCCAGAAAGTACCTGATGAAAGTAATTTGAATTTATGTTCGTTATAAAAGAGCGGTGAATATTCACCGGCTTCTTTCCCATCGTCGCGCCCTACTCCTACCAAGGCATAGTCAGGAAATGCATACTCTATATCTTTAACCTGTTCACGAACTGGTTCCTGCAATCCAAACACATCAGGTTTTGCCGCACTGATTAAGGAAAACACCTTCTGCTTTCTTGCACTCCAGGTGTTGGGTGCGTCGCCGGGATTCAGCAACCTGATATTATAAGTAAGTACATTTAATGTAATTGATTGGGCTCCAACGGCAAACGGATTAAAAGCTAAACCCAGAACCAGGATAAGTGCAGGTATTGCAAGTTTTAATATAGGCGTATGTGATATTTGCATGAGCTTATAATTGGCCGAAATAGATTTTCGAAGCATTTTTGTTTTTTTTTGACAAAGATCGGAATAATGCTAATCTGATGAAAGTAACTATTAAAAGAAATGATAAACCTTCAGGATTCCAATGATAGCTTGCAAGAAGAGGTAAATTGTTAATAATAAGATTATAAATCAGCCATTTCTTTATCCGCCTTCATTTGTTATTTGCCAATAGATTTCTATCTTTGCAGGCTCAAAAAATATAGTTTATCTAACTACCTAAATTCTAAACACATGCAGAATAAAGGCGCAATACGTTTCTTTGCAATAGCATTCGCCCTGGTTTGTGCTTTCCAGCTTTCTTTCACTGTGATGACTAAAATCACCGAAAAGAAAGCTAAAAGCTACGCCACAAACGAACAGGCAATTGCCTTGGCTAAACAATTAGCAAAAAACGATGCCACACTTGAAGCCAGATTGGTCGATTCCATTCAAAGAGCCCGTACTACCTACTACCTTGATTCGGTCGCTGATCAGCCAGTCTATAACCTACTTATACGTAAATATACGTATAAAGAATGTCTCGACCGTGAAATTAACCTCGGTCTCGACCTCAAGGGTGGTATGAATGTTACGCTGGAAGTATCTGTTGCTGACGTGGTAAAAGGAATGTCAGGTAACAGTACAAACCCTGTTTTCACCAGAGCTATGGCGATGGCTACTGAGAAACAGAAAACCAGCCAGAAAAACTTTGTTACCTTGTTCGGTGAATCATTTGCCCAGGTTGATCCAAATGCAAAGCTATCAGCTATTTTCGGCCGCATGGAATTGCGTGAAAAAATCAAACCAAATTCAACCAACGAAGAAGTACTTGATGTTATCCGTACCGAATGTAACGATGCTTTCGACCGGACTTTTAATATCCTGAACAATCGTATTAACCGTTTCGGTGTTTCTCAGCCAAATATTTCGAAGTTAGCCACCAGCGACCGTATTGCTATTGAACTGCCTGGCATCAAAGATCCTGAGCGCGTTCGTAAGCTCCTGCAGGGATCAGCCAAACTCGAATTCTGGGAAACCTATAAATTCAGCGAACTGGCCGGAATCTTTAACGAAGCTAATAAACGTTTGGCGGGAATGAGCTTGGTTGATACTACAGCCAAATCTGCTGATTCACTTGCACCAAAACCTGATACCACTAAAGTGGCAAAAGCTGTAAAAGCTGATACCACCAAAAAATCAAGTCTTGCCGAGAAACTGAAACAAGATACAACCGCTGTAGGTTCTGCAGGCAAGGAGCAACAAATTGACAAATACAGGAAAGAAAATCCGCTGTTCGCTTACCTTCAACCGGCTTACTCACAACAGGGCGGACAAACCTTTGCCACCAACCGCGCAACAGTTGGCTATGCTGCCATTAAAGATACCGCGCGCATCAATGCCATGATGCTCAAGGTAAAAGGCATGTTTCCACGTAACTGCTTTTTTGCCTGGACTGTAAAACCGGAAAAAGCAACTCCCGGAGTACTTGAACTGATGGCGCTGAAATCAACCAACCGCGAAAATACAGCTGCACTCTTTGGTGATGTTATCGAAGAAGCCCGACAGGATTTCGATCAGAACGGACGCATTGAAGTTTCGATGGGAATGAATAATGTAGGTGCAAAAGTGTGGAAAAACCTTACCCGCGACAACGTGGGCAAACAGATTGCCATTGTTCTTGACGGCTATGTATATTCAGCGCCTAATGTAAATGATGAAATCCCCAACGGACGCTCATCTATTTCAGGAACTTATACAGTTGAAGAAGCACAGGATTTAGCTACCGTTCTTAAGTCAGGTAAACTGCCTGCTCCTGCCCATATTGTGGAGGAAGCTATCGTAGGTCCTACACTTGGACAGGAAGCAATCAATTCAGGGTTATGGTCCTTCATTATAGCTTTCTTGCTCACCATGATGTACATGATTTTCTATTACAACAGGGCCGGAGTTATTGCCAATATAGCGTTGTTTGTAAACCTGTTCTTTGTATTCGGTATTCTTGCATCCATAGGCGCAGTACTTACACTTCCCGGTATTGCCGGTATTGTTCTTACCTTAGGTATGGACGTCGATAAGAACGTTATTATTTATGAACGTATCCGGGAGGAAATCCGAGCGGGGAAAGGTATACGGCTGGCTATCAATGATGGTTATCATCATGCGCTCACAGCCATTATCGACAGTAACGTGACAACACTTCTTACCGGTATTGTACTTTATATATTTGGTTCGGGACCGGTTCAGGGATTTGCTACCACGCTTATCATCGGTATCCTTAGCTCACTATTCTGTGCAATCTTTATCACACGTTTGCTCTTTATCCGTCTTTTGGACAAGAACAAAAAAATAACATTATGGACCAAATACACGGAACATATTCTGACCAACACCAAAATTGACTTTATCGGTCTGAGGAAAACTTTCTACATAATTTCAGGTAGTCTTGTTATTATCGGGGTTGTTTCTCTTTTTGTAAGGGGACTCAGCTATGGCATCGACTTTAAGGGTGGACGTACTTATGTAGTACGTTTCGACCAGGAAGTACGTACTGACAACATTAGGCAAGCTTTGCTAAAACAATACGGGCAGGAGCCTGAAGTAAAAACTTTCGGTAGCGGAAATCAGGTTAAGATTACCACATCATATATGATTGAGGATAATTCAACCAAAGTTGATTCGGTTGTTGAATCTAAATTATATGCCGGGCTTAAACCTTTCTACAAGTCCAATATTTCAGAAGCGGATTTCCTGGCACATAAGGATAAGAAAGCGCTGGGAACCATGAGTTCAGAAAAAGTTGAGCCTACCATTGCATACAGTTTACTGGTAAAAGCCTATTACGCCGTTTTCTTTTCCCTGATTATTATATTCGCATATATCGTATTCCGCTTCAAGAAATGGCAGTGGGGATTAGGTGGGGTTGTTTCACTTTTCCATGATACGTTTATTGTTGTGACGATATTTTCGGTATTGCACGGATTTCTTCCTTTCAGCCTTGATATTGATCAGCATTTCATTGCGGCTATCCTTACCATTATCGGTTATTCAATTATGGACTCCGTAATTATCTTTGACCGTATCCGTGAATACACTGCGCTATTCCCGAAACGTAACGTGAAGGATACTATGAATGCAGCTATCAACAGCACTTTAGGCCGTACACTGAATACTTCAGGTATTACCTTTATGGTATTGCTGGCTATGTTCCTCTTTGGTGGTGAGGTAATACGTGGATTCACATTTGCTTTGATGATCGGGGTTGCAGTTGGAACCTATTCATCAATTCTGAATGCTACACCTATTGCTTACGACCTGATTATCTGGCAACAAAACCGCCAGGCTAAAAAGTTGAAATTAGCTGAAAAGAAGAAATAGTAATAATACCGTTATTAAAAAAGAGCCCAGGAAATTCCCGGGCTCTTTTTTTTATTGCATTGTTTCAAACACAATAATTTCAATTCTCTTTTCATTAAAGAGTTAAATCCTGATTAATTAATTATTGGGCTTACTAAGGGTTTCAGACTAAAATCGATTACCAGTGCTTCTCCTGCAATGAGTTCTCCTGTTATAGGTAGAGGTACTTCGTAGCCGTTTGCATGACAAGTTACTGTGTAATTGCCTGCTTCAATTTCATCAATAAGGTAATAACCGTCAGCATCTGTTGTGAAAGCAGATTCATGCTCCAACAGGTTAATAGTAACATTGCCAAGTGGTAATCCGGAAACGGAATCAGTAATAGTTCCAGAGATTTCACCGGTAGTCGGATCATGCATTAAAATGCGTTTGCGACGTTTACGGCTACCTCTTACCAGCATATAATCCTTATAGAGATCGGGAAACTCCTTTTCGTTAAAGATGATAAATGGATCAATCTGAAGCCGGATCATTTTCGAACAACTGTTAAGTTTTTTCCGGAGGTCGTTCCAGTCTGATTTACAACCTGTAGTTGCATAATTGCGCACAAGCAGCGTTTGTGAATTGCTTTTAGATTGTATCTTTGATTGACTGAACACAACCAATTCATATAGCTTCAGGATCCGCTTCAGGTTGTGAATTGCTTTTAGATTGTATCTTTGATTGACTGAACACAACTCTGAAATCGAAAACTATTATGTGAATATCGTTGTGAATTGCTTTTAGATTGTATCTTTGATTGACTGAACACAACTGTTAAAACTTTTCCCGTACCACGTAATAAGTTGTGAATTGCTTTTAGATTGTATCTTTGATTGACTGAACACAACAGTATTTCAAAACACGAAATTCTTTCACTCGTTGTGAATTGCTTTTAGATTGTATCTTTGATTGACTGAACACAACACCTCTGTCATTGATCTCCTGATCAAGAATGTTGTGAATTGCTTTTAGATTGTATCTTTGATTGACTGAACACAACAATCTGTTACGGTGGTCCATTGAATCACTCGTTGTGAATTGCTTTTAGATTGTATCTTTGATTGACTGAACACAACAATTGGGCGCAGTTAACGATTCTCTGAATCGTTGTGAATTGCTTTTAGATTGTATCTTTGATTGACTGAACACAACATTATGAAGACGTTAAGTAACGGTGAACACGTTGTGAATTGCTTTTAGATTGTATCTTTGATTGACTGAACACAACACTTCCGAATGTGAACGATTTACATTCAGTGTTGTGAATTGCTTTTAGATTGTATCTTTGATTGACTGAACACAACGAGAGTAACCGCACTCCTGAGTCATGATAGGTTGTGAATTGCTTTTAGATTGTATCTTTGATTGACTGAACACAACGATGACGGTGATGAGCTGCTTGATCTGTTTGTTGTGAATTGCTTTTAGATTGTATCTTTGATTGACTGAACACAACAATAAAGACCACGCCACTACTTACAATGCAGTTGTGAATTGCTTTTAGATTGTATCTTTGATTGACTGAACACAACTGATTGTAGCAGGAGTTCCGTATATCGGTAGTTGTGAATTGCTTTTAGATTGTATCTTTGATTGACTGAACACAACTCACGCAAAACGGAATAACATGGTAATATAGTTGTGAATTGCTTTTAGATTGTATCTTTGATTGACTGAACACAACGCCTCGGAAAGGGTTGACATAGCATTGAAGGTTGTGAATTGCTTTTAGATTGTATCTTTGATTGACTGAACACAACAAAAGACCAGGTAGCCAGCAACCACAATTAGTTGTGAATTGCTTTTAGATTGTATCTTTGATTGACTGAACACAACTATGTATTCAATATTTGTGATAGGAATAAGGTTGTGAATTGCTTTTAGATTGTATCTTTGATTGACTGAACACAACGAATCGGAAGCGGATCGCAAGAAGCGGGTTGTTGTGAATTGCTTTTAGATTGTATCTTTGATTGACTGAACACAACGAATTGCGCAATGCATTGCTGCTGATATTCGTTGTGAATTGCTTTTAGATTGTATCTTTGATTGACTGAACACAACGGTTTCAGGGACGCGAAAAGTGATAACCCGGTTGTGAATTGCTTTTAGATTGTATCTTTGATTGACTGAACACAACGAAGAAAAATGGCTGAACGCCGACGAAGCCGTTGTGAATTGCTTTTAGATTGTATCTTTGATTGACTGAACACAACTTGATTCAAAAGAAGTACTTCAGATAGATGGTTGTGAATTGCTTTTAGATTGTATCTTTGATTGACTGAACACAACCCCCGCTTTTTTTCAGGCTGCTTGGCCGCAGTTGTGAATTGCTTTTAGATTGTATCTTTGATTGACTGAACACAACATTCATCAGCGAAGCTATTAAGCCCATTTAGTTGTGAATTGCTTTTAGATTGTATCTTTGATTGACTGAACACAACCGAAGTACAGGAGTATATCAAGCAAGCGCCGTTGTGAATTGCTTTTAGATTGTATCTTTGATTGACTGAACACAACATTGAGTATCTGGTTGCCGTTGGTTTGGAGGTTGTGAATTGCTTTTAGATTGTATCTTTGATTGACTGAACACAACGCTTTTGATTACCGGTGTACCAGTGTTCATGTTGTGAATTGCTTTTAGATTGTATCTTTGATTGACTGAACACAACCTTTTATAGTTAGTGTATACGATTCTTCAGGTTGTGAATTGCTTTTAGATTGTATCTTTGATTGACTGAACACAACAAAGCGAATCGGATATTAAAACCATGCAGAGTTGTGAATTGCTTTTAGATTGTATCTTTGATTGACTGAACACAACTAACTTACCGAACTATCAATCTCGAACTCAGTTGTGAATTGCTTTTAGATTGTATCTTTGATTGACTGAACACAACATTCGCCGGTTCAGTTTGTAATGGATTACAGTTGTGAATTGCTTTTAGATTGTATCTTTGATTGACTGAACACAACTACCGCTTTTGCGTTCGCCACCCAAAGGCAGTTGTGAATTGCTTTTAGATTGTATCTTTGATTGACTGAACACAACCTATTTTAAGTAAATATGAAATCATAAATAGTTGTGAATTGCTTTTAGATTGTATCTTTGATTGACTGAACACAACATATTAAAAGCGCTAAATTGTTTCTAGAAAGTTGTGAATTGCTTTTAGATTGTATCTTTGATTGACTGAACACAACATACCCCTGTTCAATCAATTAACAGGCAACAAATTAAGTCGAAAATCAGGATTAAAAAAAGTGTTCAGATAAGTCCTTCTCCTTCGGAACGAGAAGGACTTTTTTATTCCTGGGTTCAGAATAACTCAAGCTGTTGGGGTGTACCCGGACGATCTTTCAAATCACGGCCACGGAAAAACTCCATCATACCAAACTGTTTATCAGTTAGTGAGAATACAATAATTTCTCCTTTAGGAGCCAGGAATCCTTTTACACGCCGCATATGTACATCCGCATTCTCCCGGCTGTTGCAATGGCGAACATAGATTGAATATTGCATCATGGCAAAACCATCCTTTTGCAGGTTTTTCCGAAACAATGCATAATTACGCCTGTCCTTTTTGGTATCAGTTGGCAAATCAAAAAATACGAAGATCCACAAAATGCGGTATTGGTTTAGCCGTTCAGTTAAGTCTGATTCCACGATTAAAAATTTAATTCCGGATAAAGTATCCTTCGCGCCGATCCCTCAAAACAAGTTGAAAGAGATGCTGTAGTTCGTTGTACACCCACCATCAGCGGGCTGTTGTTGCCACCAATTAAAATATCAACTACCGGGATTTGCAGAAGTTTCTTTTTAATTTCTGGTGTGAGTTCTTCCATTTCAGGATTCTCGTTGGCAATTTGTAGAACTACCTTATCAACATAAGGCCGGTAAGGTTCCATAATATCCGACGCCAGGCACCATGGATTGTATTTGTTCCGGTGATGAATACCAACCGCAGGAAGCAATCCACTGGCAACCAATGATCGGGCAACTATAGCAAGCAAAATAGCATAACCATAATTAAGCATAGCGTTAGGTCCATCCCCTTCGCGGTCGCGGGTAAAACAGGCATTTGCGCCAAAGAGTTTTTCCCAATAGAAAGCAGCAGCCCGGCCTTCTACATTCTGAGGATCACCGCTTTTCACTAACCCAATATAGTATTGCATTTTGGCATCGTTAATTCCTATACTTCGCAACATAGCAGCCTGGTTGCTGATTTTAGCAATAATAGTTTGTTGCCAAAGATTCTTTTTTAAAGGAAGGGAACTTTCTAACTGCTGGTACATTTTTTCGGTAAACGCATGATGCGAAAACATTGGGAGCATTAATCCGAAAGGCAAATGCTGCGTATCGCAACTGATCACAGCTACATTATTCTGATTAAACTCAGCAATCAACGCGTTGGTGAGAGTGATATGCGGATTATCCAGTATAAGGATTCCGATATCTTCAATGGGAACAGAGGCAGGGGGCTTATTTTCTTTTTCCGGAAATTCGATATTCATCTGCATATCCTTTTTCTTCAGGTAGCAGGGGTTGCCAAAATAGAGTGTTCGTTTTATCATAAGCCTTATTTTTTAGTGAGGGTTTCACTCTGAGTAAAGCCCTCACTTTCCGCAAGTGAAGCCTGCTGGTCATTCTGGTGAGGGCTTCACTTGAAGTGAAGCCCTCACTAGAAGACTACCCGCAAATCAACCCCAGTTTCTCCACCTTTTCCCTGTTTACGAAATTACCTCCACGCATACCTACCAGGTCAATATAAGAGGAGAACTCCCAATCTTCGGCTTTTACAACCAATCCGGCTTTTACAGGATTATGATGAATATAATTGAAACAGACCTGGGGATATTGGTATTCAGGTATATCTACTTTCATAAATGTGACACCAAATGAAGTGTACCAATGGGAAGAAATTCCATTGATTTCATTCAGGCAGATGGCTTTGGTTTTTTTTCGGAATAGGGAGCCGGTGCGGTTTTCCTGTATGTTGATAGCGCGTGTATATGAGCGAAGTAAGACGCCTATTGAATGATTAAAGGTAGTTTTGACGGGTTTGATGAAAGGTTCGCTTCCTATTTCCGGTCCGGATAGGGCTATGCTTCCTCTTGGCTTAGTGAGGGTTTCACTTTGAGTGAAGCCCTCACTAAAAGCCGGGCTGAAGCTCTCAATTTCCACCTCCCTCACCTCCACCATCAGATGAAAATGATTGGGCATCAGGCACCAGGCAAGTACATCGGCAAAAGGCATAATATGAATTCGCAGTTTACGAAGAAAATAAATATAATTTTCATGGTTGTAAAACACCAGCTGCCGGTTGTTACCCTGGTTATAGATATGATATATGCCGCCGGATTCAAAATACATGCTTTTGGTTTTTAAAGTTCCCGAACCTCTAGTGAGGGCTTAGGCTGGCTTTGCTTAGTGAGGGCTTCACTTGTGGCTTGACTTAGTGAGGGCTTCACTTGTTGCTTGGCTTAGTGAGGGCTTCACTTGTGGCTTGGCTTAGTGAGGGCTTCACTTGAAGTGAAACCCTCACTAGCTTAGGCTGCCGGTTATTGCCCTGGTTATAGATATGATAAATGCCGCCGGATTCAAAATACATGCTTTTGGTTTTTAAAGTTCCCGAACCTCTAGTGAGGGCTTAGGCTGGCTTGGCTTAGTGAGGGCTTCACTTAAAGTGAAACCCTCACTAGCTCAACCTGCCGGTTATTGTCCTGGTTATAAATATGGTATTTGCCGCCGGGTTCGAAGTATATATTGTTAACTACTATTTTAGTATTTCAGTTCGTTTGCTTTCTCCGCTACTAGTCGGAGTGCGACTTGAAGTTCGCGCCCCGATCTTGAGGTTGATGCGTTTAGATAGAGATATTACCAAGACGATCTACTTTCAGTTTCCAACAATATTTTTTTATCATCAATGGTTTCTGGATATTTTTATCATCTGTTTCCATTAAATCGGAATCTTTGAAAAACTGTTTAATACGTTCACTTTTATTATTGGTTCCACATTCATTATTAATTATCGGGTATGAGTAACTGAAAGGAACAAAATGACATTCAGATTCGGTGCTACTTACCATCTTATAAATTCTCTTTACTTGTTCAATACTTAGGTTCTTCATATCAACTAAAGCGCGATTCTCTCTTTCTGCTTGGGTTGGTACATAGACCAAATCATACGGCGACAGCGTAAATAACAAATCGAATTCACATTGGTCTTTGTCAAAATATTTTTCTAATGCTGGTTTTTCACCTTGTTTCAACCGCTCGATAACAATATTTAAAGGTAAAGTCTCAAATACTCTTTCTTGCTTTCCTTTCTTATTTATCCCTTGATAGACAGCAAAATACAAATTAGTACCTGTATCAGCTTCCACAAATTTGTGATTATTCCCATTGTTATTTCCGAGTCTAAATCTCTTCGACCCGCTTTCAGCTATTGGTAGTTTGTAAATAGGAATTCTCCTTTTTGAGTTAAATAATTCAATTCCTTGAGGGCTAAAAGCTTTATCAATATTGTTTTCGTTATCTGTCAAATGTTTCAATAAATCTCTTTGCAGGGTAAAATCAGCAATCTTATTTATCAATTTTATCATTTGCTCAAACGTAGTAATGCCTCCTTGAATGCTTCTGTTTGAAAGAACTGATATAGGTTGCCTTTTACGATATTTTGCAGCAAGTACTTTAAAAGCAGTTTCAAAGATTGGTTTGTTTTCACTATCCAATAAGGGAGTTTTTTTCAAGTATTTTTGAGTTTCTATGATTTTGCCTTCAAATTGTAGTAGAAGTTCTATTACCTTGATCTTCAATTCATCATCTAATATCAAATCTTTTTTACTAAGATTGTCAGCTATTTTTAAAACATCAAATCCATAAACCTTTTTACCATAAGGCATTGGCGTGTGTAACGATTTTCGTATTGCAATATTTCTTCCCTTTTGTTTTACCAAATCTTTTGTCGGATTTCCATTTTTATCATATCTAATATTACCACTTACATCCTTATATGATTGATAAAAATTATTAGACTTAGTAATAGTCCTAGCATTGCCTTTAAAGCTAACCACTGTTTTTTCAAGTTCATTTCTCACATCTTGGGTGATGCTCTCCCAAGGCTTTTTAAATTGCCACTTGTAATTACCTTGTTCATCAGGCTGAGTTTTGTAGCAAAGAATTTTCTTTAAATCATCTCGGTCAACTTGCTTTTCTTCTTTGGTTTTTATTTTACTTAACGCCGTTTGATTGTTAAGGTAATTAACATGATTACGGGTGGCAAGTGCTATTACCAAAGCATCCATAGCATGGTGCCGATGATCAATCCGTTTCAGTTGAAATCCTTTCCGAAGTGAATCTGGTACAGTAGGCAAATTCTTTTGATATTTTTTGTTATAAGCCGTAAAATCTTTAGTTTTTGTCAACTGATTGAGTCGATCAAAACGTGGTATCATCAAATCGTTCCAAACATCGTGCAAACCCCAGTCCTGTTTCAATATACTTGTAATAGTTCCATTGCAACTCACAATGTTTTTAGAGGTTACGTCATTATCATTATTGACCTCTCTAACTATATTAGACAGAAGATTTTTCACTATTTTACTGATATAACGGGTATCATTCAATTGTCGTTCTATCATTTTTTCAGGCACTTCTTCCAAAAGCAATTTCTTTGCCTTGGCTTTGTTCTTCGAATAATGATTTTTAATAAATTCTTCGTATTCATTTGTATTCAGAAGGCTAACCTTTCCACCCCCATTTAAGTCAACGTATCTAATTTGTCTGCTTTTTATAAATTCGTAACCAAACATTCTACCTTTTTCTGAATTTACTTCACTTTCGCATATTACTTTATTACTAAATGAATCATCGAAGTACACACTTTGCGGAATAATATGCTCAATTTCATATGCTGTTGTAAATAGCTTGCTTAATGGTATCATCATACCTGTATATGGAGATCGATACTTTTGCTCTAACCAAAGTTTGTATTTCAAAATTTCATTGAATGTTGGATTTGATTTTCGTGAAATATCATAAGCAGTTGTGTCAACATCATTTAACTTTTCCTTTTTTAATTCTTCTTCTGAATATTTACTCAAGACACCATCCTCGAATATTTTTAGTGCATCTTGTTGATAAGGTGAATAAGGGCGTACACCTTCAATTTCAAACTCGGGCTTTGTAAATTCAGACAGCATAGCTCTAATGCGCAAATTGGTACTTTCATTCTTAGTGTTGTTTTCTGTTATAGCCTTTCTGTCTTCAGCGTTGTTTTTCATTTCCCTGCCTAATTCGATATGAATTTCATCAAAGAAATTTTCCAATTTATTCCCATACTTTGGGTGCTTCCAAATATCGTGAACCACTCTCAAGGTTTCAGTCAGAACCTGTTCAACAATCGGATTCCGTAACGAATGTTGTTTGAATTCTTTAAGATATTTTTCAAGGTCAGCAGGTGTACGCCATTTCGTAATCTCACTTAATTCTGAATGTTTTGCATAAACCAAATAGGATGCAATATCCTTTGGTAATCCTTTAAATGCTAAAAGATCAGCATCTAAATTCAATAGTTTTTCTTTTACCTTACTTGTTTGATTTTCTCTAGCGTTTATTTTATCAACTACGACTTTAATGTTTTTTTGGTAGAGCTCCATATTGGAAATTATTAATTTTTCATCCCAATACTTACCCATTCGCATAAGAGGCAATAGTTTTTTAATGGCTTTTTCAGAATAGCTGCCATACTCACTTTTTATCAATGGATATTTTTTGAAATTTCCAATAAAGCTTACACTGTCTAACCCATGTCTGTTAGCATATTTTCCTAATGCACTCTTAATCTCTTCTTTATCTTTAACAGAATACAAGATATGCCACAGTCCAATTTCACGTTCATAGGTCAAGAAATTTTCTGGTACATTTACTACCTTAGCAAGTCGCGTTTGAATTTGTGATCTGGTTTCATTGCATGGATAACTCTTTTTTTCATCATCCATAAAATTCCATCGGTATTTTTCCACTAGAGTTGTTAATGCTTTGCCTTTTAGTTTTTGAGGTTCCAACAAGTATTTGATTAATGAGGATTGATCAATCTCTTTTCTTTTATTCAGAAAATCGAATAGTGCAACATAGAATTCTTCTGATTGAAGAAACTCATTGGTAACATTCACATCAGTCTGAAATTTACCATTAATCAGTTTTGTTCTTTCGTATATTTTCAGGTTTTGCATCCACTGCCAAATACGAAACTCTTGAAACAAAGGATGCGAACGTGAGATACATTTCAAAGATTGGGTCTGTGCTTTCCCTTCATCATCCATGTATTTCCTAACTTCCAGTGGACAGTTAGAGATTTCCGATTTTTTGCTTTTCAGAGGCCGTTGATAAAACAGAATATCTTCTACAAACAGGTATTTGAAATCTTTTTGAGAAATACTACTTTTATACTCTTCGTTCAATGGATAAAGAGTATTTATACAGTGCCTGTACGTAGCCGAATCTTGAAGTTTGAAATGAAACTTAATTTGTGTTTCAAGAATTTGCTCCAATTCTGCTTTGTAAAAATCACGTTCAATTGTACGGACCAATTTGCCTTTAATTTTTTGGGCAGGCATTTGAAGCAATGAATCATAAATAAATTGACCAACAGTTTTGTTGGATTTCTTTATTTCGTTCTCAGTTTTGATTTTAATTTTTAAATAAAACTTAGCCTTCTTTGTGGCATCCATTGCATCAATTTCATTAAAAGTTGGAAGAAAAGATAAGTTTGGTTTTATGGTACCATCTTTTAAGGTTTTTGGTTGTAAAATGAATTCTCTTGTTTGCCCAACCCAATTTTCTATACTCGAATAAAACGGAGCATTATAAATCATGTCATTTTCAAGTGTGACCGCATACCAATACTTATTATACTTTTTATCTTTCTCGCCTTTTGTGACCAAAACAATTTTTTGTGAAATTATCTGAAAATCATCTTCTTTATTTTCTTCATCTTCTCCTCTTAACTGATAGTAGCCCCTTTTCTGATTAAAATGGAGTAGAAGCCATGCCAGCTCTTCTTTGTCAATTTTATCAGTTAAAGCTTTTTTTCGTAAAAAATAAATTGTCCAATCGTAGGGCACTTTTTTGTCATTCGCTACCAATTCAGGCTGATTTTTTCTAAAATCCTCCAACATTTCTGCATAGCTTTTTTTAAATAAAAAGTCCCATTTGCGGGTTTCCTCATTAAAGTGAGAGTATGGTAACTTAATTTCTATATTGTCAATAAAATTTCCATAGTCATTAATGTGCTTTGCAAAATGTTCTGGCAAAAAACCTATAATTTTTAGTACTCTAAAAAGTCGCTCTCTTCGCTGCAAACTTCTTTCTCTCAATCGTCTTGTTCCTCTGAATGCTGTACGGGTTGCTGTTTGCGATACAGAATTCCCTTTTTCAAATTCACCTAAAATAGCTTGGCTCATTGGTATTATCCTGCTCCCCAACCCAAGTATTTCTTTTTTCTCTTCTGATTCACTAATCAACGCCCACCCAATCGAGTTAGTCCCCAAATCAAGTCCTAATATTTTTTTCATAGAATGTATATTTATGTGTTTTATAGTTTATATTTGCATCACAATCTAAAGCAATTCACAATAAGGATTATTCCGTTGTGAAAACATTTAAGTTCGCCTCTCGACTTTATAACTGGGAGGCTTTTTTTATGCCTAATTACGCCACTAACAACTATTGATCAGATAATTAGTATGAAAACATTTAAGGCGGGGCAACTCGCCTTTTCTTTTTTAGAGCACTCCGGAAATCTTGTTTTATTAAAAGGTACTGCTCGCACTATAATTTAAGTAGTCGGTTAAATTTGCTATTTCTGCAATATTCATATATCATTCAAATCAGCTATTTCAATTCATTTACAATAGGAACTTTATAAATAAACTAAAATCTTATTATCTGAATACAACTTCAAATATACAAATCTAACTGATACAAAAAGATTGTAAAAAAACATTTTCCGGGATGTTTATGGAAAGGTATCCAGTTCCTTTCGAATCAAGTAGAAGAAATAGCTCAAAATATCCTGATTTATTCCATGAAATTGTTTTGCTAACACAAAATCAATATTTGGATTCATTACCGTCAGAGGTTCAGAATTCAATTAATAATAATCTTTATAATGGATTAAGACCGGTTAAATAAGCACAGTTAGTATAAATATTATCCACCTCCACAATCCCTATCTCCTCCTCCGTCAACCCATACAATTCATATACCTTCCGGTATGTTTCATGATCGGTTTTGAAGAATCTGGATTTAATGGCAATTGGTTGTTTTGTTTCCCGCAAAAAGAAAGGTTTCAATTTGGCGTCAACAGATTGACGCCAATGATATCAGCACACAAATTAAAATCAGATGCCTGCCAACAGCGGCATAGTATAAGATTAAGAAATTCTCCTCAATGCTTTATAAAAACATACAAATGAATTTAACTACTACCTTTGCAAATCTTATTCCTGGCTTATTAACATAAAAAGTATATGAACTATGGGAAACAACTGGTTAATTATAATACTCAGCATTGTAGCAGTAATTGCATTAATTATCTTTTTAATCTGGCGGAATCAAAAAGACAAAAAAAATCTGATGCGAAAATTAATTGAAGAGGATAAATTAGCAGTTCCAGAGGAACATGACACCGAAGCTGATCAAACTGAGGATTAAATAAAGTTTAACAGAACTTGTGCAGTTGCGCAAACATTAGGAAATAAAGTTCACACGAACTAGGATTAGACCATTCAATTATAACTGATGTTTCACCTTTATATCACTTTAGCCTATATCATACCTAATATTTATGTCTTTTTCCGCATAAAGGATCTATTTATCGGCAAGGGATACAGGCTCATATATTCAGTGTTTTACATACTTACAGCCACAATTTACCCCTTAACACAGTTATACTCTCATAGGGAAGTAAATACTGTAATGCAGGTACTGTCTGACGTTTCAGGCTATATCCTGCCATTTTTTCTTTATCTCTTTCTGTTTATTATCCTGTTCGACCTGCTCCTTTTGTTCAATTTACTGTTCGGGATTGTTTCATCCGAAACAAGGAAAAGCTTTTCATTCAGGCTGTATGCACTCTCCTCGATTATCCTGTTATCAGTTGCTATAGTGATAGCAGGTGTCATTAATATGAATACCATTCGTATTTCAAAATACCAGGTAGAAATACCACGGAGGCTTTCCAGTACCGATCACCTGCGTGTGGCATTTGTTTCTGATTTCCATATACAACAGAATACAAGCCTGGGGTTCGTTGAACAATTTGTTCGAAAGGTGAGTGCCCTGCAACCTGATATTATACTCTATGGCGGCGACATGGTGGAAGGCGACACGGAAAATGAAACCACCGAAGCGATTGAATCAGCTATAAGAAACATCCACGTAAAATACGGTTCATATGGCGTTACGGGGAATCATGAGTTTTATGGTGGCAACGATCCAAGGAATTTCTTTCGGAATGCAGGAATCAAACTGCTGTGCGACACTATAGTACGAATTGACGACTCTTTTTACCTGGCCGGAAGATATGATGAGCATTTCAGGCAAAGAAAAGCTATAAACGAAATATTGGGAAGCGACTCCAACGATCTGCCTGTAATTCTTTTGGATCATCGGCCTACCGAACTACAGGAAGTAAGCCGCACAAAAGCTGATATACAGTTTTCGGGGCATACCCATGATGGCCAAATGTTTCCGATCAACCTGATAACGCGTAGCATTTACGAACTAAGCTGGGGATATAAAAAAATCAGGAACACGCATTTCTTTGTAAGCAGTGGCCTGCGCTTATGGGGACCACCGGTTCGGACAGCTGGAAAATCAGAAATTATGTTGGTTGATATCTATTTCAAATAAAAGTATAGATTTTACATTTATTGAATTGATGCTTTCTATTGCCTTTCACAATCCTTATCTCATCCTCCTTTAATCCATAAAACTCATACACCATCCGGTCTATTTCCTGATCGGTCTTTTCAATTTCGGATTTTAAGACAAGGGCTTGTTTTGCTTCCTGCAAAAAGTAGGATTCTCATTCGGTTTCATCGGTAAGAGGGAGTTTTACTTTCTTTTTTGCCAGTTCGGTAATAAACTTTGCATTGGA
Source organism: Lentimicrobiaceae bacterium (assembly GCA_041660125.1). GTDB lineage: Bacteria > Bacteroidota > Bacteroidia > Bacteroidales > UBA4417 > UBA4417. The sequence goes on along the minus strand of JBAZWY010000018.1, from coordinate 712 downwards.
TGTAAAGTTACTGTCAGGTGGTGAAGTGTGCTTTTTTCCTGGCGCGACACAGTGTATTTGCTTTTTTCTGCAAATACCGAGACAGCCCTTTCGCTTCGCTCAGGATGACAAAACACATGGATCCATCCGGCACTGTCAGCGTGTTCAGGTTAAAACAAAAAAGATAATAAGAAGATAAAATTTTGTTAAAAGAGAGTTTTAGATCTTTGCTATTAAGAAGGAAGAAATGAAAAACAACGACTACAATTGAACCTGCCGGATTAAGGCATGAAATTATTCACATAGCTAAGCATTTAGCGAATTTCAGTCGAAAAGATGGCTGAACATAAGCGAAAACCCTGATTAAATAGTCGCACTCTTTTTAGTTCTTTCTAGTTCTTTGCAGTCTTGCAACTATAGGTTTTCAAAATGCAGAATATTATTTAAATGTCACATTGTGAAAAAAAATACCTTACCTGTATTATTCGTGCAGAAGATAAAAGATAAAAGTAAAAAGATAAAAGTCAGGCAGTTGCAAACCATTTTCATAATTTTTTTTGTAAAGATGATTTTTATGATTGCCTTCATAATGTTTTGATCCTTTTGTCTTTATCCTTTTATCTTTTGTCTTTATCCTTTTATCTTTTGTCTTTATCCTTTTATCTTTTGTCTTTATCCTTTTATCTTTTGTCTTTATCCTTTTATCTTTTGTCTTTATCCTTTTATCTTTTGT
>JBAZWY010000017.1:0-93107 GCA_041660125.1 Lentimicrobiaceae bacterium | reverse complement strand
ACTTTGATGATAGAACGATTTATGTGCGTGTTTGCTATTAACCCTAACTCTGCTAAAAATCAAAAACTTGTCAAAGAACTACTGGATTATGGTAAAATTGCTGCTTAAAATTTAACGGAGTATTGATTTAACACATTGACATTCTATTTGTTTTAACTTTGCTTCTTAACAGACACATATTTAAAAAAAACCAAAATATTGAAAGCTACTATAATCCGCCTGGCCGAAACCGGATCGACCAACAGCTATGCCATTGAACTGCTTTCAAGAAACCGGCCTGAAGAAGGAAGCGTAATTATTACTGATCATCAAACTCAAGGCAAAGGTACTGATCATAACACCTGGGAAAGTGAGAAGGGTAAAAACCTGACTTTCAGTCTTATTCTTTACCCGACTTTCACTGCCGATCAGCAATTTATTCTTAATAAAGCTATATCACTTGGCATTTGCGATTTCCTGCAAACTGAAATCCATCGGGAAGATATTACCATAAAGTGGCCCAATGATATCTATATTGGAGATAAAAAAGTTTGTGGAATGTTGATTCAAAATTCAGTGATGGGGAATAAACTGGAATATGTGGTTGTAGGAATAGGACTCAATGTGAACCAAATGCTTTTTACGGGCAACGCTCCAAACCCGGTTTCACTGAAGATGATAACTGGCATGGAATATAAACTTAACGAATTGCTTCTGAAACTATTACATTCTATTTTTGAGCGATATACTCATATCAACCCTAAAAACACAGCAAAAGTTGAATCTGATTACCAAAGAGCACTTTATCGCCTGATGGAGTGGCATAAATATATCGTAAACAACGTGAAAATAAACGCAAGAATTGCAGGGACTAATGCCTTTGGCCAGTTATTGCTGGAAAATGAAACTGGAGAAATTATCGTTTGTGATTTAAAGGAAGTGAAGTTTCAAATTTAATTTTTCAACCGCAGCACATCATTTTTTGAACCATCACTATGCATTACGAACCAGAAAATAAGTTTTGCCAGGCGGGATTCATCATACATTATACGTACCTTCAATAAATAGTAAGCTATTTCTTGATAAGTTTCACTGGGCTTTTTTTCGGGTATTGATCTCCATTCCGATATTTCCCTTATTCACCGAGATAGGGTCGATAAAAAGGGAAGATACAAGTTTATAGCCATTATCGACCGTATAGGTTGCATTAAATATGGTATTACCCCTGGCCAAATCCATTGCCATTCGTGCTGCATTAGAGGCTAAGTCTTCAATTGATTTATATACTGACATAGATTGCAAGCCCTGTACTATATTTTCGCGGGCCTGCGAATCAGCATCTTGCCCGGCAACCAACACTTTACCGGCTAATCCCCTTTCCTGCAGTGCTTTTATGGCCCCACGCGCCAGCAGGTCATTGCCGGCAATGATGGCATCAACTTCATTATTCCGAAGGCATTCCTTTGCTGCTTTGTACCCTTCATCGAAAGTCCATGCGTTAACCATCTTATCGTAAACAATTTTGATATCTCCACGTTCGATATAAGGCTGTAATACGCCCAATTGCCCAAACCGGAGCAAAAATGAGTTCTTATCGGTATAAGCTCCGCCTATCAGGGCAACATTCCCTTTCTGCAATCTGTTTTTAATATAATCAGCTTGTAGTTGGCCAACTTTCACATTGTCAAACGAAACATAATAATTCACATTGGCGTCTTCGATCAGCCGGTCGTAGGAGATCACTTTGATCGATGCATTATTTGCCAATTTAACAGCCTCTGCCGCCTTTTTAAGATCAACCGGCAAGATGACTAAAACATCAACTTTCTGATCAATCAACTGTTTGGCCTGCTCAAGCTGTTTGTCCGGGTCGCCATTGGCTGAAAGACATATCACCTTACCACCAAGTTTTTCAATATCCTGGATAAAAAAAGTTGTATCCTGAGCCCAGCGTTCCACATTGTACTGGTCCATAAGAAGACCAATTACAGGTGTTTTTGGGCGAGGTTTGCAGGTTTGGATCAGTAATGTTCCTGTTAGGAGCAATAACATGGAAATGATTAACCTAGTTCTCATGGCATTTTTATTAGGGATTATACAATAAACTTGCTTTTATTGACCAAAATAGACTGCCTATTTATTCCCGAATTAATCACCTAAAGATAAGACATTCTGAAGGTATATCAAAATACTACGATGATTTCATGCCAATATTTGTTGTATATATCAGTATTACTGAAACTTACAACTTTCGATCAAATGGAGGTATTTTATCCTATACTTTGCAGGGGCAAAGTCGGTTGTGCTGTTGTATTGTTTGTGGCAGCAAGAATTAAAAATTGAATCAGAATTCCCTGAAGCGATTTTACTGTTCAGCAAATGCAGAAACTTTCGCCATACTTCCGGGTAAAGTCATATTCTCGGCAACAAGTTCGGCAATATCCTTTACCACTACTGAATTTGCTGAGCTGAATGATTTTTTACAAAGCGGACAAGCTGTTACCAATACATCCGGTTGCGGTTCACACAGTATTTCGAGAGCGTTGTCGCGGATTATATTCCGTTGAGTTGCATTCATCAACAGATCGCCAATGCTGCCACCGCAGCATAAAGAATTTAACCGTTCTTCTTGAACACCGGCTACTTCGGTAATTTGATTCAGTACATTACGTGGCTGTTCATAAATTCCTGATCCTCGTCCCAGTTCACACGGATCGTGATAAACGGATTGAAGTTCAGTGGGTTGCAGAGCGAGTTTGCCTTCCTTTACCAGATTATCAATATAAACTGAATGATGCATCACCTGCATTCCGTCCAGCCGGTAATCGTTATTGAATACTTTATAACAAATCGGGCAAGATGTAACCAATATTTCAGCACTGGTTTTTTGAAGCTTTGTGGTATTTTCAACAATAAGTTTTGAAGCAGCTTCATGCAGACCAGCAAGTTTCAAAGGACGGCCACAACATATCGAACCGTTTTCATCGAGAAAAGTAAAATTAATATCTGCTTTTTCAAAAATCTGCACCATAGCACGCGTAACACCTGGTGTAAGATGTCCCATACAGCCTGCAAAATAGACTACTTCGGCCTTTTTCTCATTCTCAATTCCATGTTGTTTCAACAGATAGCTAAAATCTGATTCAATATGCTGGTTATCTACCCCTCTAGCTCCAACCCTTAATCCAAGTGTATCAATACCAACCGGGCAAGCTTCGAGGCACCGGCCACACATCATACAGTTCGAGTTGAGTTGTATATCGGTTCGTTTTTCACGCAATGATCGTATAAAATAAACTGCCGTTGATCCGGTTTGTCCTGCAGTATTCATTTGGCAAACATCTATGCATACTCCGCACCTGGGGCAGGAACGTAGTTCAATTTCGCTGAAACTCCCCGGATATTTTCCCTGTTCAATTCCTGCATTACGTAAAAAGATTAAGATAATTTCAGTCGGGATATGCATAAACCTGCTCCATGGAAGTGTTACAAAAAAAACTCCCAACATGGTGGAATATGCCCACCAGGCCGGATAGACAAGATATTTTTCGGGGAGAAAAGCTGCCAAAAAACTTCCAAACGTATTGGTGAGAAAGCCACCGCCTTGGTATATGCCGGCAGTAAAACTTTCGGCCAGCAAACGCATTGGGAAAATAAGCCATAACGAGGTAATTGCCCATTTATCGAAACTATTGTGCTGCGTTGTTCGCTTTAGTCCAAACCACCTGGAACGTGTGCGTTTGAAAAGTGCCAGTACGAGCCCTGAAAGAACAAAGAGCAACAATAAATCCATCGTGAACCTGAAAAATCCCGGCAAGGTGAATATCTCGAAAGGCATTACCCTTTTATCGTGAATGAAAAACTTAAGAAAGATCGGGTAATATGGAGGATTGATATGGCCACCGCTATACACGCGTGATTCAACGTTTCCCATTACTATCAGTAAAAACCAACCCAGGGCAAAACTCATATGCATGAATCCCAGCAAAGGATTTCGCTTAAACATCCGGCGATGCAAAAGGCTTTCCATGAAAATCTCTTTTACCGTTTTTACCAGATTGTATGAAAATAATGCCTTTCCGGCTTTTACCCGATCGGATGAATCCATCATGGCGATCCAGCGGCTGTATTTAACAACCAAAACACCTATCAGAAATAATAATCCGAAAAAAAACGGGAGTACAAAAAGATCAAAGGTCATGGATGGAAATCAGGGATTAGGATTTAGGGGTTAGGGATTTATCAGACATGAAAGTCGGGGTTAGTGATTGGTAGCCAGGCATTTCCCCGACCTGAAGGTCGGGGTTTATCTTCGACCTGAAGGTCGGGGTTCATACAAGGCCTTGCTGATCTGAATGATAAGGTTGCGTGTACTCACATCTCGCGGACATACCAGCTGGCATTTCCCGCAAAGCATACATTTTGATACTTCTTTATCAAGGTCTTTGGTTTCGCCACGGCGCAATAAAAGGATTACCTGCCTCAGGCTAAAGTCGGTAAACTGGCCGGCCGAACATGTAGCCGCGCAACTTCCGCACGAAATGCAAAGATTCAACGTTGGTTCTGCCTTTGCGACTATTTTGCAGATATCCTGGTTGTTGGCATCAAAATCAATCTGCCGGTCGCGTGTTACTGTATAACCAAAGTTTTTAGCTATTTTTTTCATAAAAGCTGGTTATAATTTAAGATAGTCGGCAACTGCCAATGCAGCTGAACGGGCGTCGGAAAGAGTATCGGAAACTGATTTGGGACCGGAACAGGTCCCGGCAACAAAAACACCAGGAATTTCAGTACAATTTGCAAGCAGCAATTCATCAAGCGGTTGAATAAATCTATCAGACACGTTTTTCAATCCAAGCAAGGCTGTTAACGATTTTGTATCGGAATTAGGTTCCATTCCGGCCATTAGTACCAAAAGACCTACTTTAAGGCGAAGTGGTTTCCCTAATAAGGTATCCTCTACCTTCACTACAATATTTCCGTCGATATCTTCAGCAGATTCACTCAGCCTGCCACGTATAAACTGAATATTGTACTTTTCCTGTGCCTCCTTATAAAGGTCCTCATAGTGGCGGCCGAACATCCTCAGATCCATATAAAAACAAAATACTTCAGCATCAGGGAGCAATTGCTTTACCTCAATTGCCTGTTTAACGGCTGTGATACAACATACTTTTGAACAGTGCAGGTTATTTACCTTTTCATCGCGTGAGCCAACACAATGCACAAAGCCAACGCGACCTGGTTTATTACCCTGACGGTTTACTAATTCTTTTCCTGAGGCAAATAGTTCTTCCAGATCGGACGAAGTAATTACATTTTCGTAAATACCATATCCATACTCTTCTTTACGATGTGCATCGAAAAGCTGGAATCCTGTAGTAATTACAACAGCATCGGCTTTTTCCTGCCAGCCATTGTGGCCCGAAATTGTAAAATAATCGTTAACAACTTCCAAACCTGTAACTTTCGTTCCAAACCGGATTCTGACATCTTCGCTTAAACCGCTTATAATTGCATCAATCGCATGATGGCCCGAAATCAAGGTTGGGAATAGCGCATGCCATTTTTTAAGATGTCCGCCGGCAATTTCTTCCTTTTCAACCAATGTAACCTTAAATCCTAACTTCGCCAGGATTGCTGATGTTTCGAGTCCTGCCGGACCAGCTCCGATTACAACAACGTGTTTCCGCATGTTAGAATCTAATTACAACTGATTGATATTTTGTAAACATACAACTAGATTGACGGTAGTATTTGTCAGTGCCTGAAATAGGTTGGCTTTTAAAATTACAGAAATCCTGTTTTTTGATTTACTTATTCTGAATCCTGATCAAGCATGGTAAATTATTCGGCATAAAATTTCAAGTACGTCGGCGATTCAGGCATTCCAAGATCTTCCCCGTTTCTTCCTTTAAACTTTTGTGAAGGAGCATAAGGTATTCCTATTTTATTCAATACGGGTTCGGCCGAAACCTGGTGCACCTGCAAACCTATTTCCCACGGATCGTATCCCATTATCATTCCGGCCACTTCCTCATAAGTAAATACAGGAATTCCGTGGTTGTTTTTCCCATAAGTCTTTCCTTCCATCTCGCTTAGTGCATACTGCCAGCGGTCCAGAAACATCGGGCATCCGGGACAATTGGTTATGATCATATCCGGTTCGTAGGGTTCCATCGAATCAAACTTCTTTTTGGAACATGAAAGTGAAAATCCCCGGTTGGCTTGAACAACATATTGGCGGAATCCAAACCCGCAACAATGGCGGCGCTCGGGATAGTCGATTACTTCTCCGCCCCAGGCTTCAATCATTCCCGACAGCACATATGGATATTCAGCTCCTCCAATGCCTTTATGCGGGAACATTTTCGAATAATGACAACCGATATGCTCAACCACTTTCAAAGGCTTTCCAGTATTTTTATCGACCAGTTTAAACTTGCCCTTTGCCGCTATCTGGTTCCTGAATTTATAAATGATATCGCTTGCATGTGCCAGGTTTTTCGGTTTGTTAAACTCACGGCCTGTTGCTTTGAACAGGTATTCTCTGATTTTAGCTTCAGTTTCCGGGAAATGATGCCAGGTCTCAAGAACTTCGGTGTACAAACCGAAACTGGTAATGCATGAAGCGGCATAATTTTCGTAACCTGCCTCTGTCATAAGTGCGAATTGCCTGGCAATTACAGTCATGGTTGTATCAAAAGGAACCACATCTGAATGATAACCTATTCCTGTACAGGAAGTATGGTTTTGATTATCATGAATATCCTTGCCAAGTTCATCCTTTAAAATTTTTATAAACACAGCCTCAGCTCCCGGGAAGAAAGTCTGCCTGATACAACTGCGGGCATAAAAATAATGATCATCCGCAATTTCTTTCTGATATTCCTGCCATATCAGCCTTTTCCCTTCCAGTTTCATCTGTGATTATGTTTTTGATTGTTGGCAGTATAAACATGTTTAAAGTATTCACTTTTGGTATCGGTACCGAATTCCATGTTCATTTCAATAGCTTTTTCTTTTGAAAATGCCTCGATTTTGTCGTATCTTTCCTGACCACCTGTAATTTCAAAAATTTTCTTCAGCTCATCCAGATCATCCTGCGAAATTTTACGCAGTGCACCTGGACCATCCCCATTATAATTCGCACCCAGTTTTTCCATCAGCGAGTCAATATTTTCCAGTTCCCATTCCCACACAGGTCCTTGTTCAGGATGCATAACCGGATCAATACTGCCCGGATGAACACAATATCCGGTTGATAAAATCTGGTCGCCGATAGTACGTTTAACTGCCAGTTGCTGCCGGCCTTTTTCGGATTTGGTAAAAAGCCCCATATCCTGCGACAGCGAACGCAATGCAATGATCAGTAAGCCCGGAGCATTGCCTCTGGGACACCGGGTTTTACACGACATACACTCTCCACAATACCATATAGCATCAGAGCTAATCAGTTCAAGTATTTTCTCATCATCCTGAGATTGTACTGTGGTCGCAATAACCCGGGGATCGTAATTGTAGAATTCAGCAGCAGGGCATATGGCAGTGCAGGTACCACAATTAATACAGGCTTTTAAACCTTCGAAAAAACGGACATCCTGCATCAATCTCTCATATATTTTTCCCATAATACTTTTGTAATTAGGCTCTCATACGCTGTTGCGCAAAGATAAAACCCTAAAATATAATAATTTAAGGATGGGCCCTATATTTAAATAGATAATATACTATTATATATTATATTTGTTTATAATATATTTATACTTTTGATCCTAATATTCAATTGCAGTCAGCTCCTGCAATGTTTTAAAACACAATCAAATTAATTAACCATAAATAAATTTTTAAAACCGGTTGTATGAGTAATGAATTATTTGCAAATCTACATGATACCTCATCTTTATTTCAATTATTCGGTGATCAATATTTAAAAAGGGAAGACATAGAACTTATTAAAGAACATTCTCAGAAATTGATTTTCAGTAAGGGGGAAGTTTTAATAAAGCAAGGGTCCAAATCAACTCATGTGGTTTTTCTATTTAAAGGCATCATTAAACATACCTATCAGAAAGAGAATTACAAAAACATGATTCTGACTATTACCAGTGCACCAAGCCTGATTGGTGGGGCGAATATGTTTAACAACGGGAAAAACATATTCTCAGTTATTGCCGTTGAAGATTGTGAAGCATTTATGATTGACATTAATATTTTGAAGCAGTTGCTAATGCAGAATAGTCAACTCGCACTACAGTTATTTGATGTAGTGTCAGAAATGTCGAAAGACAGCATATTAAACTTTATTAATTTAGCGCATAAACATGTGAATGGGAAAGTAGCTGATATTTTACTTTATTTATCTGAATCGGTATATAAAAGCCAAAAATTTACTTTATCCATGACACGCAGAGAATTATCAGAATTTGCTGGCATCTCGGAGATTAATTTCATATCTACTCTCAAAAAATTTGAGAAAGACGGAATATTAAACGCAAAATGCAAAGAAATTGAGATAATTAATAAAGGCCAATTGGAATTAATAAGTAAATTGGGATAAGGTGCAAAGAACAAGAGATTTATTTACTTCTCCATTTCCTCCTTCAGCCTTGGCAAAAGCAGATCAACAAAATTCTGTAAAGGTTTTTCAGCCATCATGGCTATAAAGGGGTTCATATCGGCATCAATCACTAACTGCACCTGGCACTGTTCAGATGAATTTTCGATGAAAAAAGCATTCAGACTAAAACCAAAGGGAATTTTCCCTTCGCCTTTCATGCTGATTTTTGTAAAAGGGATTTTATCGGTGATGCGCAATCCGAGTTTAGCCAATCCTTTGACCTCAAATGAACAGGAATCGCCGGTTGACTGCCAGTTTGCGACCTGCCCGGGCAGAAGGCTGGCAAAATTATCGAAATTGCCCAGGAAATAATACACTTTCTCTGCAGCGCAATTAATACTTATTTTTTCACTTTCGATGCGCCTGCTCATTTATCTAACCCCCAGTCTTTAGGATTTTCGCGCCACTTTATCAGTGATTGCATATCTGAATCTTTTATATAATTTTGTTCCAGGGCTTTCTTAATGAGGAAGTCATACGCTGTTAAAGTATGCAAGGTACATGCCGCTGCTTTGAAACTTTCCTCGGCATCCCTTAATCCATAAGTGAAAATTGCAACCATCCCTTTCACATTGCAACCTGCATCACGTAATACCTGTACCGCGTTAAGGCTGCTTTTCCCGGTTGAAATAAGATCTTCGATTACAACTACCGATTGACCGCTTTCAACCACACCTTCGATCTGATTCTCAAGCCCGTGGCTCTTTTTCTCGGAACGGATATAAACAAAAGGCAAGCCCATTTCCTGGGCCACCAGCGCACCAATAGCAATTGCGCCGGTTGCAACTCCAGCAATCAGGTCGATGGTGCCGAATTCTTCATTTATCAGCTTTACGAACTCCTGACGGATGTATGTACGGATTTTAGGATATGATAAGGTACGCCTGTTATCGCAATAAATGGGTGATTTTATACCGGATGCCCATGTAAAAGGGTTAGCATTATCAAGCTTAATTGCTTTAATTTGCAAAAGCGATTCGGCTGTAATAAAACCGGTTTCTTCAATATTATTTCTCATGATGCAAAGGTATATAGTTTTTTTGAATGATAGGGCAGTTACCATCAGTCAAAATATCAACAAACCGGCAAAGGGTTCCAATGAAATGATAGTGGATTTTATAGATCAAGCCTCCATTGCAGAAGCATACAATCTTTTTTACCATGATACAAGTTGCATTAATCTGCAAATAAGAACAGGTAAAAACTTTCATGAGGCATGTGATATTTTTAACAGCCTGTTTACCCGTATTGAAGCAGCAGGTGGAATTGTGAGAAATCAAAAAGGGAAATCACTCTTCATCAAAAGGTTGGGAGTTTGGGATTTGCCAAAAGGCAAACTGCATAAAGGCGAATCAATCCGTGATGGGGCTTTGCGCGAAGTTGCAGAGGAAACCGGCCTCACCGCACTGAGTATAACAAAGCAACTCCCATCGACCTACCATATTTATACCGATAGAAAAGGCAACCAGGTATTAAAAGAAACATTCTGGTTCGAAATGATTTGTAAGGAGGATCAAAAGCTTGTTCCGCAAACAGAAGAGGATATTACCGAGGTAAAATGGTTTGCCGATAAGGATTTGGATATTCCTTTGAATAACACATATTCGTCACTTCGTACATTGCTGGAAAGTTATTTTTATTTTTAATCCAGCGTACAAGTTTCATTTGGGATCCAAACACATCATTTTAGAATTATGTTTTTATCTTTGCACAAAACCATTCTATGAAGATCGCAGTTTTTCCGGGTTCATTCGATCCAATAACACGAGGCCACGAATCAATTGTAAGGCGGGCCTTGCCATTATTCGATAAAATTATAGTTGCCATTGGTGTTAACGCTGAAAAAAGCGGGTATTTCCCTCTCGAAAAAAGACTGGAATGGCTGAACCAGACTTTTGCTGACTTGCCACAGGTAAGTGTTGAAAGTTATGAAGGACTTACTGTCGATTTTTGTGCCCGAATGAATGCTCCCTATATTTTGAGAGGGTTACGTACCTCTGCCGATTTTGAATTTGAGCGTAGTGTTGCACAGGTTAACCTGAAACTTATTGCCGACATTGAAACCGTTTTCCTTCTGGCATTACCTGAATATGTGATGGTTACATCATCCATTGTTCGTGAAGTGCATAAGCACGGCGGCAATATCGATCAGTTTATCCCGGAAGAAATTTCTATTTAAGCCGGGTTTTCAGTAGCTTCGGATGCTGTTTTCCGGAAAAACGTAAAATGAATCCTGCCATACCGACGTTCTTCGGAAAAATAGGGATGATCTTTAAAATTGATGTTTTTATCATGTTCGAGGATAAACCATCCACCCTCAACAAGCCATCTGTTTTCAAATATTAATTCCGGGACTCGTTCCCGATTTCCCAGGTCATAGGGTGGATCGGCAAAAATTACATCATAGCTACCGGCCGGGCGGGCTAGAAAAGCAAATACATTAGCCCGTATTGCCGATAAGTTTATAAATTTAAATTCTGCAGCCATTTTCGAAATATAATCGATGCAACGACCGTTTACATCCACGCTTGTAACCATAGTTGCATTGCGCGAAGCAAACTCCAACGATATATTTCCTGTTCCGGCAAAAAGATCAAGAACTTTAACTTCTTCAAAATCAATATAATTATTCAGAATATTGAACAAGCTCTCCTTGGCCATATCCGTGGTTGGCCTTACCGGTAAACCTTCGGGAGGATGAAGCACCCTGCCTTTATGACTCCCGCTTATTATTCGCATATCGGAATGTTAAAAAGTGTAAAATATTTGTGCATGGCAATCCCTGCAAACGCATCACTGTATTCAAGTTCATCTGGATTTGATATGAAATTTAATGAACCGCAGTACATTTTCATCTGACTGAAAATAATTGAAACTTCGGTAATATCGCCCATTATAGTAACGCTTTCCTCGGAAGGAACAAAACCAAGTTGTTCGAGAACGAAAATCACATAGTAAAGTACGTCCGAAGGCGCTGAATACCTGAATGTATTAAGATAAAGCAATCGCAATCCATGTATGACTGTAATCTCAAAATAGTTATGATGAATATTTATGAATATTTGCCTGGCAATTAACCTGGAATGTTTACGCAGAATACCTTTCACAAAAATTGCCGAAGCACTCCGCAGGATTGAATCGGGAAAAATTATTTTACAGAACTCAGAAATATAGAGTGGTACAAGGTTTGCTGTAACAGGTCCCAGATCGGAAACCGCTTCCGTAAGTATTTCTTCGTGAGGAGTAACCGGGTAGGCTGCTGAAATAATATTTAAATCATTGCCTTTTGTTAAAAAATCGTGTGGTGCTGTAGTAATCCTATTCGAAGCAACGGCAATGTCTATCTGCTGATAGGATTGCTTAATTAAATCAGCTTTTTTCAACAGTTCGAAATAATCACTGCCATTTATTGGCCAGCCACTTACTTCATCATATTGAATATCTGTTAGGTTTAGTTTATAGTGGGCCAGTTTTAGAACCTTTTTAGAAGTTGCATGGGTAATTAAAAATGCAAATCCATCCTGGGCGAGCAGAATGGATAGCCTGTATTTAAATTCCAGAGCAGTTTCATACTGAGGATCAACCTGATTAAGAATACATTCCAAGGGATATAGGGTTTATTATTATTCCCAGTTGCCATCAATAGAAGGTTCGGTCATCGAACCAACTTGAAGTCCGGGATATTTTGATTTATCTTCCAGTTCCTGGACATTATTAACAACCAACTGTTTGTCCATATCTTTAGTTTATGTTTCTATACGTGCTGCCACCTCGAAAACTGCCACTTCAACCCCTACCCTGTTATTTTTGCCTGCTAATATTGAAAACAGATCGCTGTTTGAAAAAGGTACTTCGATAAGTTTATCCAACGTATAGTTCCTTTTGGTAAAAATAGAATCAAAAATACTGACAAACCCGATTGTAACGGAGATATTACGCGTAAACGCAGTATCAGTTGGATCAGGAATGATTTTTACTACCGGTATTTTGCCCACTTTAACAAAAGCTTTTAAAGAATCATAACTCCCGGTATAATGTCCAAATTGATTACGGAATAGATTTTGCGCTATACGGATATCCGTTAATTTGGATACAATTACATCACTCCTTGAGGCAAGGGTATTCTCAAAATCAACAGGTTTTTTAATGCTGTTGAAGATCAGGTATCCCAATATTATAATAACAACAGTCAGAATAATTTTAATGACATTATTTCTCATGTTATGTTCTTTTCAGGTACTGATTAGTATCTCAATTGTTTAAAATCAATTTTTAAAATCATACGAATGCAAGCATAGAACTGCAAATGTAAACCAATTTTCCTTAAATCATGAGTGAAAAATCAATATTTACATCGGCTGAACTATCTGAATTTACTTGGATAAGTTAGGGATTACCACAAGGTGCAAAAAAATACAAATATTCATTATCACCATGATTTAATGTAAAATATACCCAGGAATCCAGATATATTAGAGATTCTTCACTTGTTCGTTTCAGTATATCACTGAATTTGTATTTTTTTGAAAGGCACTAAAATACTATTGCTGTAGGTTTGGAACAGTTATTGCTCATTAATTTACACAAGAAGATTTGCCACATATACCTAAATATGTATATTTGCAATTGAATCTGTAGCCCTAATTATTAACACAATCCTTACAAATCAATGAAAAAGACTCTGATCCTGGCTTTTGCCTTAAGCATTCTCACCATTTTTTCCGGGAAAAACCTGAATGCACAAACTTACGAAGATGCCGGAAATGCATTTAACGCAGCCCTTGAACTTTCAAAAACCAATATGGCCGGTGCTGTTGTAAAGATGCAGGATGTGTTAAAAATGTGTACTGCACTTGGCACTGAAGGCGACACGCTAAAAATGAAAGTTGCTTCCGTTCTGCCTGTATGGCAATATAATGTAGGTAACAATTTTATTAAAGATAAGAAATATGATCAAGCAATAGCTGCATATGAAAAAAGCCGCGACATGGCCGTTACATACTCCGATGACAACATCAAAGCAAAATCAGAGTCGATTTTGGCTAAACTTTATGCTGTTAAAGGGAATAACCTGGTAAAAGCTCAAAAATATGATGATGCTATAACCTATTTCGAAAAAGCCCTGAAATCTGACCCTGGATACAGTAAAGCCTATTATGCGAATGCATTGGCATACAAGAAAAAGGGTGACGATGTAAAAATGCAGGAAAATATGGACCTGGCTATTGCTGCAGCAGTGAAAGAAAATGATACAGTTACTGCTCAGGCTGCAAAAAGTGCAGTTGCATCAAGTTTGTATATTAATGGAGCTGCAGCATTTAAGAAAAAATCATATACTGAAACTGTTGTAAAGCTAAATAGTTCACTGGCTTACGATACAACCAATAAAGAAGTTTACTATCTGTTAGCCGTATCTTACAATAACCTCAAAAAGCATGATGAAGCAATTGCTGCTGCAGATGCTGGGCTTAAACTTGAAGAACAAACCAATCTTAAAATGGCACGTTTCTATTACGAAATAGCTAAAGCTTATGAAGGAAAACAGGATACACAGAATGCATGTATAAATTACAAAAAAGCTGCATTTGGCACTTATGTTCAGTCTGCTAACTATCAGATGAAGACCGTATTAAAATGTCAGTAAAAAAATTCAAAACTTGTAAAAAGCCGGTTGTTCCGGCTTTTTTTATTCCCATCAATCCGATAGTATGATTTTATATTTCAAGGGGGATGTTCTTTATCAATTAAACACCAGACCCGGCCAACTTGATAAAATCAGGAATATCTTCAATAAATAAATATTGCTTACGCTCATAATCAATCCGACAGAAATAGTGTTCAAACCCATTACTGATAATAAAATATTCAGCCTGAAGAAGTATATTGTATCTGGCAGCCTGATCGAAAGTGTTTTCAGTGAGCTTTATTCCAGGGGCCTTGCATTCGACAAGCAACAGCGGGGACCCATTGCGATTGAATATCACAAGGTCGAAACGTTTAAGAAGATTGTTAAGCAGGAGTTGTTTTTCAACACCAATCATCGAAAGCGGGTACCCTTTAACCTGGGTGAAGTAAGCAATTAAATGCTGGCGCACCCATTCCTCCGGGGTAAGTTTCACGAATTTATGACGGACAGGATCGAATATTTCCTGCCGGCCTTTGATATTCCGGAATTTAAATTCAAAATGGGGAAAGTTTAATTGCTGCATTTTTTCAACATTTTGTAAATATCCTGTCCGAAACTACTGCAAAGATGGTTTAAAAATTCTAAATTTGCCATTATTACTAATTTATAGCCAGATTATAGGATGAGAACAAAAAAAGAAATAGTTGAGAACTGGTTGCCTCGTTATACAGGAACAGCAATCGAAGATTTTGGAGAGTATATTCTATTGGTAAATTTCGGGGCTTATCTCGAAACATTTGCCCGGATTAACAATGTTGAAATAAAAGGCAGGGACCGGTCGATGCCTAGTGCAACTGCAGGTAATATTACTATGATCAGGTTTGGCATGGGAAGCGCCAATGCAGCTACAGTAATGGACCTTTTGAGTGCTATTAGTCCCACGGCTTGTTTGTTTCTGGGAAAATGTGGCGGACTGAAACACATCAATGCATTAGGCGACTATATCCTGCCTATTGCGGCAATAAGAGGTGAAGGTACTTCCGACGACTATTTCCCTCCCGAAATTCCTGCATTGCCAGCATTTAACCTTCAGAAGGCGATTTCTTCAACCATCCGTGATATGGGGCTCGATTATTATACCGGCACCGTTTACACCACCAATCGAAGAGTTTGGGAACATGACCTTGATTTCAAGCAATACCTTCAGAAATCAAGGGCAATGGCTATCGACCTCGAAACTGCCACTATTTTTATTGTAGGTTTTTCAAATTCAATTTCCACGGGTGCATTGCTATTGGTATCGGACCAACCCATGATCTCAAGCGGCGTCAAAACAGAAAAAAGCGACAAAATAGTTACTGAAAATTATATGGAGCAACATGTGCTGATCGGTATTGAATCACTCAAACATCTTATCGAGAAACGTGTAACTGTTAAACACCTCAAATTCTAATAAATACATCATAACCTTGAATTGTACCAGGAACAATGACATCAACTTATTTTCAGTTAGTTAAAGATTTCCAGCAAAGGGCATTTGTCAATTTATATCTCTTCTATGGCGAAGAGCCCTATTACATTGATGAATTATCCGATTACCTGACTGAGCATGTTTTGAACGAACTTGAAAAACAGTTTAACCAGGTTGTTATGTATGGCCGCGATTCATCAGCCGCTTTGGTGGTGAATAGCAGCAAGCAGTTTCCTATGGTTGGCGAAAGGCAACTCGTAGTATTGCGCGAAGCACAGGATATGGATATGAAGAAAGAAGAAAACCTGAATCTTTTACTATCGTATATCAATCATCCCCAGCAATCAACAATCCTTGTAATCTGTCATAAATATAAGGCTCCACCTGCCAAGCTGCTCAAAGCTTTAGTTGCTTCTGAAAATGCTGTAACTATTGAATCGAAACGAAAATACGAAAATGAAATGCCAGCCTGGATTACCACTCAGGTTAAAAACAGCGGATATACGATTTCGGATAAAGCCGCCAATATGCTTGTTGAATACCTTGGGAATAATCTTGAAAAGATCAATAACGAACTTGGCAAGTTGTATATTAACCATCCTAAAAATAAAGTGATAACCGAGGATGTAATCGAATTATACATTGGAATAAGCAAAGATTATAATATTTTTGAATTTCAGAAAGCTCTTGCTAAAAAAAATGTCCTCAAAGCCAACCAGATAGCACATCATTTCGCCCTTAACCCGAATGAGAATCCATTGTTCAGGACGATACCCATGCTTTTCTCATTTTTCAGTAAGGTATTGCTTATACATTCATTACCCGACAAATCGGAAGCATCCATACTGAGCAAAGCCAAGCTGTCATCTTTCAATAAACATGATTATTTTGATGCTTACCGAAATTACCCTGCAGATAAAATACAGGATATTATCGGGTGGCTTCGCGAATGCAATGTACGTGCTATTGGAATCGATAATTATTCCACCGATCAGGGTGAATTGCTCAGGGAACTGGTTTTTAAGATTATACATTAACAGGAGAGGGCGACTGGCCCAAACCCTATGCGAAGGTTATTAGCACTCTGAAAGATAGGGAAATGGAGAAATGGAATAAGGAGAAGCCGGAATCGGTTTAGCAGGTTCAGGATATAGATCAAGCCGGTATCAGGTTTTCATCCCAGTAATAAAGTTTTCGGGCTGAACAATCAAATCCATTAGGCCACACCAAACCGCCAACTTCATTAATAACAACATTCATGAAGAATGCTTTATTCAATAAAGCTGCAATAATTTTATTTGCCTTATTGGTTTGCAAGTATTCCGTAAAGTCAATGCTCCGCTTTTCACCGGTATCAAACAGGCAAGTGATAGTATAAGGACTAACATCCAGTATTTGAGTTAACCGCTTATTCATAAAAGCATCAAAATAAATCAGAATGTGAACCCATCCTGATTAAATCTATTTCCTTTTCTTCTGTTTTAACACGGTAAATTAACAACCAGTCGGACGAAATATGACATTCCATTAATCCATTGTAATTACCATGCAAGAGGTGAGGTTTGTAAGCTGTAGGCAAAGCTCCGTTTTTCACAAGGATAACCGCTGCCTTTTCAAAAAGAGATATTTTCATATTACGCTTTACGCATAACTTGAAATCTTTCTTAAATCGACCTGTAAAATTTAGTGTGTACACTATTCTGCAAGTTTTTGCATAAGTTCATTAACAGACTTAACCTTATGAACTTTTCCTGCAATAGAATCATTGATAGCAGCAATAGTTTGCTTATTTGGCTTTTTCTCATCAATGACCTTACCACAATTGGTTTCTATAATCATATTCATGATTAATTTACCAATTTTAGTTTTCTCATTAATAATAATCGTTGTCATTGTAGTAAATTTTAATGCAAAGTTACTTCAAAACTAAGTTGATTTAACTGGTAATTAGATATTAAATGATCAATGCCAAAACACTTTCAGCCCGGATCGGGATGAACCAAAGTTTATCGGGCTTATACTTAAATGTAATTTTTGCGTCTATCAAAATTGAATATTTTCATTTAAGATGAAAAGTTTCAATTTAAGGCAGGAAATTACATTTAATTTACTGTTTGACTGTAATTTGCTCAAGTTGGGTATCGGCTTTTTTTTACATAAAATATGTATTACCTGATATCAAAATCATAGGGCATAAGGGCCTGGACGCCTTCCATGCGGCTCATACGGCTCAGGTAATTAAAATACGGGTAAGCTGCACCAAGTTCCTTTTTCAGGAAAACAGAAGTATTGTCGCCCGAAAAGACTTCCATTAATTGTTCGAAAGTATCCTTTTGTTCAGGTAGTTCCAGGGTGCGGTAGTCTTTTAGTTTAGCCAATTTTGCAGCTTCTGCAATAGCATCATTTAAACCACCGAATTCGTCAACCAACCCGATGCGTTTTGCATCCACTCCGCTCCAAACACGTCCCTGGCCGATACTATCAACCTGGGCAACTGTCATTTTACGTCCATCGGCGACATGGGTGGTAAAAGTGCTGTAAACGTTTTCAATATTATGGGTAATGATCTTCCTTTCTGCATCATTCATAGGGCGGGTTACAGGAATATAATCTGCATACGGATTGGTTTTCACTTCGTCGAAAGTAATTCCCAGGTCTTTATTAAACATTTCTTTCAGATTAGGAATAATCCCGAAAACGCCTATAGAGCCGGTAATGGTGTTGGGATAAGCATAAATTTTATCAGCGGCGCAAGAGATATAATATCCTCCCGATGCGGCTACATTCCCCATTGATACTACAACTGGTTTTACTTTTTTGGTAAGCAGCATCTCGCGCCATATAACATCCGATGCCGGGGCGCTTCCGCCGGGAGAGTTAACCCTGAGAACAACGGCTTTCACTTTATCGTCAAGACGCGCCTTACGGATGGCTTTCGAAATTCGTTCCGAACCAATTGATTCTTCATCGCCTTCGCCGCTTATAATATTACCGCTTGCATAAATTACAGCGATCGTATTTTTGGATGTTTTCTTATCCAAGTCAGGAGATTTGGCATATTTGCCCAACTTCATAAACCGAATATCTTTAACATTCTTCACATTGACCCTGGCTTTGAGTTCGTCCAGCACCTCGTCTTTATACATTAGTTTATCAACCATTTTCAGGCTAACTGCATCCAAGGGAGATTGTATTTTATATTCTTCAGCGATGGTATTCAAATCATTAACCGGGATACTGCGGCTGGTTGATATACCGGCAAGCATATGATTCCACATGCCCGAAATGAAAGCCAACGTCTGAACCTTGTTGGGTTCACTCATTTTGTCGAGAGTAAAAGGCTCGATCGCACTTTTAAACTTACCATGCCGGATCACCTGGGCTTCAACATCAATTTTATCAAGCAATCCCTTGAAAAACATCACTTGCCCGACCATGCCTTTGAATACCATCTCACCAGCGGGATTGAGGTAAATTTTGTCGGCTACGGATGCCAGGTAATAGGATTTTTGTGTAAATGATTCGGAATAGGCTACAATGAATTTACCGGATTTTTTAAAGTCGATGAGTGCATTTCGTATTTCTTCGATAGTAGCCTGCCCTGAAGGGATATCCGTGAGTTCAAGATAAATCCCTTTCACTTTTGAATCGGAAGCTGCTTTTTTCAAATTCCCGACTATATCATTCAATCCAAGTTGTGCCGACATATCCGGGCTGTTGAAATTGAAATGCGCAAACGGATTATCCGACGAACGGTCGCTTACAGGTTGATCTAGTGTTAATATAAGGATCGTTTTGTCAGGCACAACCACGGTTTCTTTCTTTCCCATGGATACAGCAGACACGATAATACCTACAAAAATAATAAACACCAGGATCCCGGCAAACAGGAATCCCAGCATGGATGCGAAAGTGAACTTGAAAAATTGTTTCATATTTGTTTGGATTAGGATTTAATTTGTAAGACGGAAAATTAAGGGCGAAGTTACAGAAATTGGCTGAATGATTTGCTTTGCAACAGAAAACAGTTAATAGTCAATTTGGTTTCACAAGATTAATTTCCAGCAATATATTGACATACAATAATATATAATGAATTACTCCGGGGCTCTGCCCCGGAGTATCAGATTGATTTTTTTGTTTCCCACCCAGAGGGTCGGTGAATTAACCACTTTTTGATTAAAATTTATACCTTAAAACGTTCAACTTTTAATATGCTTTTCTAATCAATATAACTTGTACCTATTTTAATTATTCGCTTTCATCTAACTAAAATATTATAAACTGTAATTCAATTAGATACGAGCACCAAACTCTTTGTAATAAATTTGAGTTAGTTCTAGTTTGTGCCATTAATGTAAAGGTGGTTGCCGATTCACTATTCACTATTCATTTTTCACTATTCACTTTTAATCCTACCTTTGCAGGTTCAAAAAACATCATTGTGAAAAAACTCTATGTGCTCATTTTACGTTCGTATGCGGGACCTGCACTGGCTACATTTTTTATTGTAGTTTTCGTATTGCTGATGCAGTTCCTGTGGCGGTATGTGGATGAACTGGTTGGCAAAGGACTGGAATGGAATATCATTCTACAGCTTATGTTTTATGCTTCGTTCACGTTCGTGCCTATGGCGCTGCCTATCTCCATTTTACTGGCATCGCTGATGACATTTGGTAACCTGGGCGAACGTTATGAACTGGTTGCCATGAAAGCAGCAGGGATTTCCCTTCGTAAAATCATGATGCCACTTGGGCTCTTCTCATTGCTGATAAGTGTGGGTGCATTCTATTATTCAAATATCATCTTTCCTTATGCCAACCTTAAATTCAGGTCAACCTTATATGATGTGAGGCAGAAAAAACTCTCACTCAATATTCGCGAAGGTATTTTTTATTCAGGATTGCAAGGTTATGTAATCCGGATTGGTAAAAAAGAACCTGACGGCACTACCATACGGAAAGTAATGATTTACGACCACTCACAGGTACAGGGTAATAATAAAGTCGTAATGGCCGATTCGGGCCGCATGCAACAAACGGCTGATGGCACTTACCTGTTACTGACTTTGTATAATGGCACAAATTATGAAGAAGCCGGCAGCCGTAATGACGCACAGAAAATTCCTTTTCAACGAACTAGTTTTTCAAGCGAAGTGATAAAATTTAACCTTTCGCAGTTTAAAATGACCCGTTCTGATGATGATTTTTTCAAGAATGCTTATTATATGCTTAATGTAAAGCAGCTGAGATATTCATCCGATTCACTTGGCAAGGAAGTGAACCAGAGAGTTGGTGAGCTGCGCCGTTCATTGTTGAGCTATTACACCAATTTCACAAGGTCGAAACTCACTGATAGTTTACTTGCTACCTTACCGCCAGCTAAAAGAGACTTGCAATTTGATAAGATGCCTGTAACGGAGAAAAAGAACATTGTTTCTTCTGCCCTTAGTATGGCTCGCAATGTGAAAGGCTCATTTGAATACAACCGGCAGCTTATCAAAGAAAAGGTAGAATTGAAAGCCCGCTACGATATCGAATGGCATCGTAAATTTACGTTGTCATTTGCATGTTTTGCTTTGTTCCTGATTGGGGCACCGCTGGGAGCCATTATTCGCAAAGGAGGATTGGGAATGCCTTTGATAATTTCGGTGCTCTTGTTTGTTACCTATCATGTAATTTCCTTTACCGGAGAAAAAGCAGTACGTTCGGCTATAACCGATCCATGGAAAGGGATGTGGATGTCCACTATGATATTTTTACCGATCGGAATGTTTCTGGCATTCAAAGCAGCTAATGATTCAAACATCATGGATGCCGAAAGTTACAGGCACTTCTTCAAAAAAGTTATTAACAAATTAAGAAAAAAACAACAACCGAGAGATGAAGATATTGATGTTATGCAATAAGTCGCCATGGCCAAAACATGAAGGAGGCCCTATTGCCATGCACGCAATGATTAGCGGATTACTTCAGGCTGGTCATTCTGTTAAAGTACTTGCTGCAAATACAAATAAATACAAAATAGACCCGGAAACCATTCCTGCTGATTTTAAACAAAACACACAGATTGAATTTGTGGATATTGATCTTTCACTAAGTGTTTCAGGGGCAATCTATAATTTCCTGGCAGGTAAATCATATCATGTTTCCCGTTTCTACACCAAAGCCTTTGCCCAAAAAATAACTGAAGTCCTCGAGAATGAGTCTTTCGATATCATTCAGTTGGAAATGCTTCAAATGGCAACGTATCTTGATGTTATCCGCAAACATTCCAAAGCACCGGTTGTTCTCAGGGCTCATAACATTGAACACAAGATATGGCAACGTATAGCCGAAAACTGCCCAAACCCTTTTAAAAGAATCTATCTGAACCATTTATACAAGTCATTAAAAAGGTTTGAGATAAGCATCCTGAATAAAATAGATGGAATTGTTGCTATTACGCCGGTTGATGCACGAAATTTTGACAGGCTTTCGCACAGTACCAATATTATTTCGATTCCATTTGGAATCAACCTTAATACAATGAAAGAAAATCCTATTCAGCCTGCAGAACCTTCCCTTTTTCACATAGGAACGATGAACTGGTTCCCAAACGAAGAAGGTATTAAGTGGCTGATGTCAGCAGTATGGCCGCAAGTATCACAGCTTCTTCCTGATATTGAACTACACCTGGCCGGTCGCTATATGCCTGAATGGATGTTAAAGCTCTCTGTTCCCCGTGTAACTATTGATGGGGAAGTACCTGATGTGTGGGAATATATGCAGCGGTTTTCAATTATGGTAGTCCCGTTATTTTCAGGAAGCGGAATCCGCATTAAAATTGTTGAAGCGATGGCCGCCGGTAAAGCTATCATCACCACCGCTATAGGAGCAGAAGGAATAAATTATGAGAACGGGCAACACCTGATTATTGCCAAAGATGCCAAATCCTTTGCTGATGCTATTGTTAAGGTAAGTAATAACCGGACTTTGCGCGATTCGCTTGGCAAGAATGCACAGATGCTTATTACCAAAGAACACGACAATAATAAACTCATGGAAAAATTAACAGGATTTTATAGCGAATTGCTGCAAAAAAAATAAGTTCAGCTTTTCGACCCATCTGTTGCATCTTTATTTTTACGGCCTTCACAATACATTTTGGATCATTAATATACTTCTTTACCGGTTATGAAAATATTTGTTCTGCTTTCGCGTGTTCCTTTCCCTATCGAAAAAGGCGATAAGCTTAGAGCATTTCATCAGATCCGTTACCTTGCCAAAAAGAATGAAGTTGTTTTATGTGCTCTCAGCGACTCACCCGATAATCCGGAAGCTAAAAAAGTTCTTAGTGAATTTTGCAGTGAAGTCCATATCATTCCAATCAGGAAAGCCGGGATGATCCTGAATGTGATAAAGGCATTTTTTAATGGAAATCCCTTGCAGGTAGGCTATTTTTACCGCGAAAGTGCACATAAAAAAATAAATGCCATTATAAAACAATGCCAACCTGATCATATTTATTGCCAGCTTATCAGAGTTTCGGAATACGTGAAAGACATCAATATGCCTAAAATACTGGATTACCAGGATATTTTCTCAACAGGTGCGAAAAGGCAGGCTGAAACATCATCTTTTTTGATCAGGCAGTTCTTCCTGATGGAATACAGAAGGTTACTCCATTATGAGTATACTGTTTTTAGGAAATTTAATTATAAAACCATCATTTCATTACCCGATCGCGATTTGTTATTACACCCTTCGCGCGAAGAAGTCGTAATTATACCTAATGGCGTTGATCATGAATATTTCAGCCCGTTGAAAAGACAAAAGAAGAATGATATAGTTTTTACCGGTAACATGGGTTATCCGCCAAATATTGATGCAGCCCGGTTTATAGCTGATGAAATTTTTCCATTGGTGCTAAAACAATTTCCGGCTGCTACCCTTTTATTGGCTGGAGCAAATCCGCACCCAAAAATTAAAGCATTGCAGGCATCAAATATCACCGTAACAGGTTGGCTGCCCGACATCCGCGAAAGCTATGCTTCGTCGCGAATATTCATTGCCCCTATGCGGATTGGCACCGGCTTACAGAATAAACTCCTCGAAGCCATGGCAATGGAACTACCCTGTATTACTTCGCCTCTTGCCAACCAGGCTCTGGGTGCAATTGAAAATGAAGAAATACTTGTTGGCTCCACTGCTGAAGAATATGCTAATCATATCATCCGCCTGTTGAAGGACGAAACGTTTGCTGATAACCTGGCAAAGAAAGGACATGTTTTTGTGAAGAGAGAATTCAGTTGGGAAGGTTCGACGGCATTGCTGGAAAAGCTTTTTTCTTCTTAAATTAAAAAGGTTAATGGAAAATAGAAATAGTTATAAAGGAATCATTTGCCCTGACCTTCAGGTCGGGGATCAAAAAAACTCAGGTAATAGAGACGCGAGCATCGCGTCTCAACGTAAATTAAAATAGAAAAAATTCATGGCTGACGATAAAAAAATAATATTCTCGATGGTTGGTGTAGGGAAAATTCATCCTCCCAACAAACAGGTACTGAAAGATATTTATCTTTCCTTTTACTATGGCGCTAAAATCGGCATTATCGGTTTAAATGGATCAGGTAAATCGACACTTCTCCGTATTATAGCCGGGCTCGAAAAATCCTTTATCGGTGAAGTAGTATTCTCACCCGGATTCAGCGTTGGAATGCTTGAGCAGGAACCTCACCTGGATGAGAATAAAACTGTTAAAGAAATTGGTGAAGAAGGTGTTCAGGATGTTGTAAACCTATTAAAGGAATATGAAGAGGTAAACAATCGTTTTATGGAACCCATGAGCGACGATGAAATGAATAAACTCATCGAAAGGCAGGGCCAGTTAACGGATCTCATCGAGCAACACGATGCCTGGGAACTCGATACAAAACTGGAACGGGCAATGGATGCATTACGCTGTCCTGAAGGAGAGACGTCAGTGAAAGTGCTTTCTGGAGGCGAACGCCGCCGCGTTGCTTTATGCCGGTTGTTGCTTCAGCAGCCCGATATTCTGCTGCTTGATGAGCCTACTAACCATTTGGATGCCGAATCTATCGAATGGCTCGAACATTATCTGCAACAGTATAAAGGAACTGTTATTGCCGTTACCCACGACAGGTATTTCCTCGATAATGTGGCAGGTTGGATCCTGGAACTCGACCGAGGCGAAGGTATCCCATGGAAAGGTAATTACACAGAATGGCTGGAACAAAAGACCAAGCGGATGGAGATGGAAGAAAAAACCGAAAGTAAACGCCGCAAAACCCTCGAAAATGAACTTGAATGGGTGCGTATGGCTCCAAAAGCAAGGCAATCGAAAGGCAAGGCCCGCTTGAACTCCTACGAGAAAATGCTTAACGAGGATGTAAAACAAAAAGAAGAAAGACTCGAAATTTATATTCCAAATGGTCCGAGGCTTGGCAACCAGGTTATTGAAGTTAAAGGGGTCAGCAAAGCATTTGGCGATAAGGTTTTATTCGAAAACCTCAATTTCATGTTGCCTCCCGGAGGTATTGTCGGCATTATCGGGCCTAACGGCGCAGGAAAAACAACACTTTTCCGCCTTATCATGGGGATTGACAAACCTGATAAAGGCGAGTTTATTGTAGGCGATACCGTGAAAGTGGGTTATATTGATCAGGCTCATGCCAATATCAATCCTGAAAAATCAGTGTGGGAAGTTATTTCCGAAGGAAATGAAACCATACAACTTGGTGGCAAACTCATCAATTCACGGGCGTATGTTTCACGTTTTAATTTCGGAGGCGCCGACCAGGGTAAAAAGGCAGGTGTACTTTCCGGTGGCGAGCGAAACAGGCTGCATCTTGCTCTTACCTTGAAATCCGAAGCCAATGTACTACTGCTGGACGAACCCACCAACGATATTGATGTAAATACACTCCGTGCGCTGGAAGAAGGCCTCGAAAATTTTGCAGGATGTGCCGTAGTAATTTCTCACGACCGTTGGTTCCTCGATCGGGTAGCAACACATATACTGGCCTTTGAAGGAGATTCTCAGGTATATTTTTTCGAAGGCGGATATACCGATTACGAAGAAAACAAACGCAAGCGACTGGGTGACGAAGGACCAAAACGGATAAAATTCAGAAAACTGATCGCATAGTAATCTTGAACAGTATCTGCACACCCAAAGGGTGTCTGACACTTCATCATCGCGTTATAACTATTTTATAATTGAAACACAGAAAGTAATGATAAAAATAACCACCGAACTCATTGATAAAGTAGTTGAACAAGCCCGTTCTTCTGAAAGATTACGGATGAATTACAATTTTCACAAAGATCTCAGCGACCCGGTTCAGCGGCTGCTCAATGCACTCGAACCCTGGACCTATATCCGGCCGCACAAGCACACCACAAAGGAAGAATCATTTGTATGGTTGCGTGGAACTTTATTAGCTGTAGCCTTTAATGATGATGGAACCATCCGCGATCATGCCATTCTAAGTCCGGCTTCAGGAATACTTGGCGTTGAGTTTGAGGAAAACTGCTTCCACATGCTCACCGCATTGGAAACAGGTTCAGCTGTTTATGAAATAAAAGAAGGCCCGTTCGTTCCACATACCGAAGGAAGTTCAGCTCCTTGGTCACCGAAAGAAGGAACTCCCGGGGCAAAAGGTTTTCTTGAAAAGATATTTAAGGAATTAGGAATTGAAATGCGTGGTGAGAAGTGAGTACGGGGACTAAATCCCAGGTTTCAAAATCCCAAGTCCCAAGTCCCAAGTCCCAAGTCCCAAATTCCAAGTCCCAGGTCCCAGGCCCCAAGTCCCAAATCGTAAATCGTAAATCATAAATCATAAATCGTAAATCGTAACACTTCGGCTTCGCTCAGTGTAAAATCGTAAATCGTAAATCGTAAATAATAATGTCCTCTCCCTCCATTCCCAAAGGCACACGCGACTTCACTCCTGTCGAAATGGCACGCCGAAATTATATCTTCGATTCCATCCGCAGCATATTCAAATTGCACGGATACCTTCCAATTGAGACGCCAGCCATGGAGAACCTGAGTACACTCATGGGAAAATACGGTGAAGAAGGCGATAAACTACTCTTCAAAATTCTGAATTCGGGGAATTATCTTTCGGATGTGCCCGAAGATGTTTATGCAGGTAAGGAAACCGGGAAAATGCTGAAACATATTTCGGAGAAAGGGCTTCGTTACGACCTTACCGTCCCATTTGCACGCTTCGTGGTACAACACAACAACGAAATCACATTTCCTTTCAAACGTTACCAGATTCAACCCGTATGGCGTGCCGACCGGCCACAGAAAGGTCGCTATCGCGAATTTTACCAATGCGACGTGGATGTAATCGGTAGTAATTCATTACTGTATGAAGTGGAAATGGTAACCATTGCTGCTGAAATTTTCAAAAAATTGGGAATCAGCATCGCCATCCTCATGAATAACCGAAAGATCCTTTCCGGAATTGCCGAAGTTATTGGTGAATCAGGCCGCATTACAGATATTACGGTTGCTATTGATAAACTTGATAAAATAGGCCAGGAAGGCGTGAATAAAGAACTCGCTGAAAAAGGTCTGAGTACGGACACTATCTCCAAACTTCAACCCATCCTGGAATTAAAGGGAAACAGCCTTGAAAAACTCGACTACCTTTCTTCGATACTGGCTTCTTCGGAAACAGGCTTACAAGGCATTGAAGAAATGCGGACCATCTTTAATTTATTAAATGAATTAGATCCGGAAGCCCGGGTTGAAATTGATCTTACCCTAGCCCGCGGATTAAATTACTACACCGGCGCTATTATCGAAATCAAGGCGAATGATGTGCAAATGGGAAGCATTAGTGGTGGCGGGCGCTATGATGACCTTACCGGGATTTTTGGACTAAAAGGAATGTCGGGTATTGGTATTTCATTCGGCGCCGACCGGATTTATGATGTTATGAATGAACTGAGACTTTTCCCTGCCGGTACGGAACAGGTTACCAGGGTACTGCTTGTAAACTTTGGTGGAAATGAAGAAATGGCAAGCCTCAAATTATTGCAGAAACTTCATGAATCAGGTATTTCAGCCGAAATCTATCCCGAACCGCTTAAAATGAAAAAACAATTCAGCTATGCTGATAATAAGAAAATTCCTTATACCATTATTATAGGTGCTGATGAAGCTGCTTCCGGCATCTACCAATTGAAAAATATGCTCACCGGCGAACAGGAGAAAATTTCAGGTGACGAGATTATTGAAAAGCTTAGGCATTAAGAGAAGATATTTATATTGTTCTGTAATAGGTTTAATCAAGTCAAATAAAATTTGAACCACATAAGGAACAAGAGTATATCATTATTTCTCAGTGTTCCTCAGAGTTCTCAGTGCCTCTGTGGTTTTATTTTTGAACCAAAAAGCCACAAAAGCATTACTAACATTAACCTTTTGTAACTTATGCGTTTCAAAACAGAATAAACCACAAAAGGCACAAAAGTTCAACTAATAATTATCTTTTGTATCTTTTGTGTTTCAAAAAAAAAAAGAATAAACCACAAAAGGCTCAAAAGATTGCCATAATTAGACTTTTGTATCTTTTGTGTTTCAAAAAAAAAAAGAATAAACCACAAAAGGCTCAAAAGATTGCCATAATTAGACTTTTGTATCTTTTGTGTTTCAAAAAAAAAGAATAAACCACAAAAGGCTCAAAAGATTGCCATAATTAGACTTTTGTATCTTTTGTGTTTCAAAAAAAAAAGAATAAACCACAAAAGGCTCAAAAGATTGCCATAATTAGACTTTTGTATCTTTTGTGTTTCAAATAAAAAAAGCAATATCCACAAAAGGCACAAAAGCAATACCAATATTGATCTTTTGTCTCTTTCGTTTTTCAGAATAAAATGAACCTCTAAAAATCTGATTATGGAAATTTCAAAATCATATTTATTAGACCTTACTTACCGTGTAAATGGAGCAGCAATTGAAGTCCATAAAACACTAGGCCCCGGATTGCTGGAAAGTGTGTATAAACATTGTTTGAAACAAGAACTCTACCTTAGAGGTATAAATTTTTCTGCCGAAATGGTTGTACCAGTTCACTATAAAGGAATTGATCTAGCAGCTGAACTTCGTTGTGATTTGTTTGTCGAAAATTGTCTTGTCCTGGAACTAAAAGCTATTGAAAATATTTTGCCAATCCATGAAGCCACATTACTAAGTTACATGAAGCTTTTAGAAGCTCCAAAAGGAATCTTATATAATTTCCATACTGTTAATCTGTACAAAGAAGGGCAAAGAACTTTCGTAAATAATTTCTTCAAACAATTAAAAGAAGAGTAATTTCAGCGCGAATTATTTGATGTCCTTTTGTATCTTTATGTTTCAAAAAAAGCATAAACCACAAAAGGCACAAAAGTTCAACCAATAATTATTTTTTGTGTCTTTTGTGTTTAAAAAAGAAAAGAATAAACCACAAAAGGCACAAAAAAGCCATAGCATACAATTATTCTATACTTTTGCCCCAAATCCTGATACCCACTTTCCATGCACTGGAATTTATATTTCATTATTCAGATAAACCGCACCTGCCTCTAGGTACAAATTTTCAATGCCTGCTTTTTGCGGGCCGGAAATCCATTTATTTTTTCACAACAAATTTCGCCTGTAAAGGTGAAATTATTTGTACCATCCAATA
This sequence comes from Lentimicrobiaceae bacterium, assembly GCA_041660125.1. Lineage (GTDB taxonomy): Bacteria > Bacteroidota > Bacteroidia > Bacteroidales > UBA4417 > UBA4417. The sequence continues at coordinate 63,721 of JBAZWY010000017.1, read as the reverse complement.
TGTCAGGCCATACTTTATATATTACCCCCGCTCCTATTACATTTGAGCAGATCGAAAACATGCTTGCCCAAAACAATCAACTTGCCTTATCCCCCGAATCGGTTGGGCGAATCGAAAAATGCAGGAATTATCTCGACCACAAAATTGAAACCCAACAAGAACCTATCTATGGGATTACTACCGGGTTCGGATCATTGTGTAACCGTACTATATCAAAAGAAGATCTTTCGCAACTGCAGGTAAACCTGGTGATTTCGCATGCCTGCGGAATCGGCGACCCCGTTGATGCTGAAATCGTCAGGCTGATGCTAATCCTGAAAGCGTATGGCTTATCATTAGGAAATTCAGGGGTTCAAACCGATACTGTTCAGCGTTTACTCGATCTTTTCAATAACAATGTTCTGCCAGAAGTCCGCCAGTTGGGTTCATTAGGTGCATCGGGTGACCTGGCTCCGCTAGCACACCTGGTTCTCCCGCTTTTAGGCGCAGGGAAAGTTGTTTACCAGGATACCTTACAGCCTGCAGCGCAGGTAATGGCCAAACTCGGTTTGCCCGTTATTGGCCTGAAATCGAAAGAAGGTCTTGCTTTGCTTAACGGCACACAATTCATGAGTGCACATGGAGTTCATATTTTACTCAAAGCTTTTAAATTGCTAAGGCTGGCCGATATTACCGGCGCCATTTCTCTTGAAGCATATAACGGCCGCATTGATCCGTTTCACAGCTTGATTCAGCAGATCAGGCCTCATCCCGGACAAATTGAAACTGCGAACAATATCTGTGCAATTCTTCAGGATAGTCAACTGATCGCCAGTGCTGGCAAAGCTGTCCAGGATCCGTATTCATTCCGTTGCATTCCTCAGGTTCATGGCGCTGTTAAAGATACCGTTACACATGCTGCTGAAGTAATTCTTCGGGAGATTAACTCGGTAACCGACAATCCAACCATTTTCCCCGACGATGACCTGATCTTGTCAGGAGGTAATTTTCATGGTGAACCGCTGGCATTTGTGCTCGACTTTATTTCCATAGCATTGGCTGAACTGGGAAATATTGCTGAACGACGTCTTTACAGACTGCTCTCTGGTCAGCGGGGATTACCCGAATTCCTGGCCGCACATCCTGGCCTGAATTCAGGTTTCATGATCCCGCAATATGCTGCCGCCTCGGTGGTAAGCCAGAACAAACAGCTCTGTACCCCGTCATCTGTTGACAACATCACTTCATCCAACGAACAGGAAGATCATGTGAGCATGGGCGCAAATGCTGCCACTAAAGCCCTGAGGGTTGTAAAAAATGTTGAAAGCATACTTGCCATAGAACTTTTGGCCGGTTGTCAGGCACTCGAATTCAGGGGTATTGATAAGACATCTCCATTCCTGCAATCAATCATAAACGAATACCGGCAGAAAGTTCCTTTCGTGGAAGACGACGTACTGATGTATGAATTGATCGATAGTTCACTACAATTTATTCACGAACACCATTTCCATCTTCCCTGATGATATCCTGTTTGTAAACAAGTAATTCGGTAAAATAAATATAGGATTGATAAATAGCAAATAAAAGATTTTTTCAGTAGGTTTGCTGTGCGAAAGAGTTGTTCGGCGATTTGTGGAAAAGTGTTCGTTTCTGGTTTCTTGTTTCTGGTTCATGGTTTCAGCTTTCAAAGTTGAAAAGTTGAGAATCCTGATGTGAGATTAGAGTTTTTAAAACTGAAAATAAGAATCTCTTTGCCCGGCTAATCTTGATCTGACATAACCTTTGAAGTTAAAAGTAACCAAGCATTAAAATATTCCAATTGCCACTCGCCCCGGAACCAGAAACCAGTAACCAGTAACCTGGTACTTCGAAACCGGAATTAAAGTTTAAAAAGTAAATCTCCATCTTTTCAAAAATAACCTATAACAGTAATGACACTCATCATCTCCGGCCAGGGTCTCACCATTGAAAATGTAGTAAATGTTGCACGTCATCAGCAAAAAGTCGAACTTCATCCTGATGCGTTGAAAAGGATTATTGCCTGCCGTGCTATGCTCGAACGGAAGATTGAGGCACACGAAATCATGTACGGAGTCAATACCGGAATAGGCGAATTCTCAGAAGTGGTGCTGAATGACGACCAGGTTAAAGATTTCCAGAAATACCTTATCTATAACCATGCTGCCGGCATAGGCGATCCTATGCCTTTGGAATATGTGCGGGGTGCAATGCTTGGACGCATTAATGTGCATGCACATGGCAATTCGGGCTGCCGGCCTGAAATTACGCAAACGCTGGTCGATATGCTGAATAAAGGAGTAACTCCCTATGTTTGTCAGAAAGGTTCGGTAGGTGCAAGCGGCGACCTGGCTCCTATGTCGCAGATCGCTTTGCTCCTGTTAGGCGAAGGCAAAGCTTATTATAATGGCGAATTGCTTGAGGGCAATGAAGCCATGGACAGGGCTGGGATTCCAATTCCCGGGCTTATGGCACGCGACGGCCTGGCAACCATTAACGGGTCCAATGTACTTACAGCCATGAGCGCTATTTTCCTTGTGGATGCCAATAATTTTTTAAAGCAGGCCGAAATAGCAGCCGCCATGTCACTCGAAGCCCTGAAAGCCAATATGAAACCCTATGAACCGAAAATACATGAAGTTCGCGGATTTGCAGGTGCAATGCGCAGTGCGGAGGCAATCCGGAAAATGGTTGCCGGTGGCGATCTTTCCGAAGGGCGCGTAAAATGTAAGGTCCAGGATGCTTACAGTATGCGTTCCACGCCACAGGTTATTGGTGCAGCACACGACGCACTCAAATACGCCCGCTTCCAGGTTGAAATTGAACTGAACGGCGTCGGCGATAACCCGATTTTCTTTCCGGAAGAAAATATACAGCTTTCCGGTGCAAATTTCCAGGGCTCTCCGGTTTCAGTACCTATGGACATGGCAGGAATGGTGATCACTATGGTTTGTGTACTAAGCGAAAGGCGTATGAACCGGCTTAATAACCCGGCCTTGAGCGTCGGACTGCCGGCATTCCTAACCAAAGGAGCAGGAATGTTTTCAGGACTGATGCTCAGCCAGTACACTGCGGATATGATGATAGTTGAACAACGTATTTTATCAGCGCCTGCCAGTATTCAATCCATTCCGGCTGCTGCCGACCAGGAAGATTTTGTAAGCATGGGAATGAATACGGCTATAAAAAACTTCCAGATCCTGGATAACGCATACGGAATTCTCGGTATCGAACTGATGGCAGCCGCACAGGCACTCGATTTTAGGGAATATTCATTTGGCGCCGGGGTAACTAAAGCCAAGGAAGTAATCCGCCGTCACGTTGATTTCCTGGAAATTGACCGCCCCCTGTACAACGACCACAATGCCATGAAAGCATTAGTGAAATCATGCGAAATAGTAGAGGAAGTGGAGAAAGCGATTGGGAGACTGGGGTAATTGTTAATGGTTCCCTTCGGCTTCCACCGCCGCTGGCGGGGCAGGCTGCTCAGTGTAAAAATGGAAAATAGAAAATGGTTAATAGAAAATAGTCGGTGATAATATACATTCTAATGAACACTCACCTCTTTACTCCTTAATTACTCTTTACTCCTTATTACTCCTTACTCCTTACTCCTCTCCCCCAACCCCCAACCCCCAACACCTAACACCTATTTGAAAAATGGATGAACAACAACCACCCAAATCTACTGAAGCGAGTCCCAATCTTATTTTGCTGAAAGTTTTATGTGTGATCACATTTGTCGGAAGCGGGTTAGGACTGCTATCCTATGGGGTGATAGGACTGGTTCACGATTTTTTTTCAAGCAACCTGGCACTGATCCCGGATGAACAAAACCGGGAATTAATCAAAATGCTGCTTTCGGCAGGAAGAATGTTCTTTTTCCTGAACGCACTGATGTATGCTGTCTCGTTCGCCGGGGCTATACTACTATGGCGGATGAGAAAAATAGGATTCCATCTGTACACAGCATCACAACTCCTTTTATTAATACTACCATTGGCATATATCAAACAGTTTCCTATGCCCGGAACAAGTATTTTTCTCACACTGTTATTTATCTGGGGGTACAGTGGGTTCCTGAAATTTATGAAGTAAAACGCTAAAGAAACAATTGGAAACTCATATTATTATAAGCTATTTAGCCTGTATTATTCGTGCAGAAGATAAAAGATTAAAGTAAAAAGATAAAAGTCAGGCAGTTGCAAATCATTTTCATAATTTATTTTGTAAAGATGATTTTTATGATTGCCTTCATAATGTTTTGATCCTTTTGTCTTTATCCTTTTATCTTTTGTCTTTTTTGAAGTTTAGGAATTAATCAAGTTAGGTAAACTCAAAATTAAATATGGTATAAAATGTCGATAACTGAGAAGAAGTCCCGTCCCCAACTGCTTACCTGGCTTTGCCTGGGTTCGGGTTTTTTCGGAGTTTTATGGATCATTATGTTCCTTGCACTGATACAATTCTCTCTGGCGGGTAATGTGCCTGCGCATCTGTTTCCAGGCATAGTTCTGCAATATCTGCAGGCAGGATACTTATTTATAGGTATTCAAATACTTCTAACAGGCTTGGGCATAACCGGAGTTATTTTGATGTGGCAAATGAAGAAGTCTGGATTTTACCTGTATTCCTCTGTAAAAACATTGAATTATTTCCTGCCTGTGCTCTTCATTGGCAACAATCATCTCCATTTCCCTGGATTGCTTATAACATCAATCCTGATAATTTTATACGGGATACTATTCTCATCCAAGGCAAATAATAATTGAGAATTGAAATGTACCATCCCGGATTAAAATAAAACAGAAATTATTACTTAATCCGGAAATTATAACTTTTACTTTCACATTTTTTTTTATTTCGAAAATAATATATATTTTTACGAAGTTTTAACAAAATAAATTTTGTTACTTTTACATCGTAATTTATACTTTTTAACATGTAAAGCTTATCATTATTGCATTCTAAGGAAAATGTAATACCATTTCAGTGTAATTTATTTTTTCTTTTTTTTGACGCTTTTCAGCTAAAAGGCATAAATAAATCAACTTAATCCATTCAAATAACTCATTAAATAACAAAAACAGCCTATGAAAGAAAAATTACATGCCAAACACAGAAAAATTAATAACACTAAACCAAATAAACACTAACTAACCAAATCTATTAACCTATGAGAAAATTAAGTTTTTTGCTTGTATTTCTGCTGCTCACAGCCATGGAGGTGCTAGCACAACGAACAATCACGGGTACAGTTACCAGTTCTGCAGATGGTCTTGGAGTACCAGGAGCTACCGTATTGGTAAAAGGTACTAACCAGGGTGCAATTACCGACATGAACGGAGCATATAAATTAACAGTACCCGCCAATGCTACAACGCTTGTTTTTTCAGTTATTGGAATGAAAAAACAAGAAATCAATATCGGCAGTTCCAATACAATAGACGTTGTTATGGAAACTGACGCTCTGAACCTCGATGAAGTTGTTGTTGTAGGTTACGGAACTTCTACTAAACAATCCCTTGTGGGTACAGTAACAACAATTAAAAATAAAGACTTGCAAAGCAAATCGGTATCCAGTGTTTCCCAATCCTTAGCAGGAGAGGTTGCAGGGGTACAGGTTATTAATACTTCAGGACAACCCGGTAGCAGTGCTACAATCCGAATCAGAGGACTTGGTTCTGTTAATGGTAACAGAGATCCTTTATACGTTTTAGACGGAGTTCCATTTGACGGTGCAATCAATTCGATAAACCCAAATGATATTGAATCTACAACAATCCTTAAAGATGCCACCGCCACTGCTATTTATGGATCTCGTGGTGCAAATGGTGTTATTTTACTTACAACTAAAGCCGGTAAAATTGGAACATCATCAATAGAAGTTGACGTGAAACAAGGAGTAAATATGAGTCAGCTTCCCAGATACAGCACCATAAAATCACCTGAAGATTATATTGGATTAGCATGGGAATCTTTGTACAATTATGGTGTAGCAAGTGGTAACTCAAATCCTACTTCATTTGCAGATTTAAATTTATTTAATTCGATACCACCTCCAGCTCCACAACCCGGAATAGCACCGTATTATAATATGTGGAATATTGCAACCGGGGCTGATCTTATTGATCCTGTAACACATAAAGTAAGAAGCGGCGTAACCAGAAAATACACCCCTGAAAATTGGGAAGATTATGGTTTTCAAAATTCACAGAGAACAGAAGCCAATATTAGTATGAGTGGAGGAAACGAAAAAAATAAATATTTTACTTCCTTCGGTTATTTAAGCGATGTTGGATATGTTATTAATTCTGATTTCAAAAGATATAATGCAACCATCAACATTTCGCACGAAGTAAAAAGTTGGTTAACAACTAATGCAAAAATGAGTTATTCCGGAACTGAAACCAATAATAATGGTCAAGAGGCTAACTCAAACAGCGTCTTCTGGTTTGTAGATAATCTTCCACCAATTTATCCACTATTTTTAAGAAATCCTGATGGCACTATTGTAGCCGATCCAGTATATGGCGGAAATCAATACGACTATGGTTCCAATGGTAGGGGTTTTGGTGCTTTAACAAACTCCATTGCAGATGCTCATCTTAACAGAAGCAGAGCTAAAACAAATCAACTTGCCGCTAATTTTGGATTGAACCTTAGATTTTATGAAGGTCTGACTTTCGAAACTACTCTAGGAGCGCAATACTTTGCCGAAAAATACAACAGTTTGAACAATCCATTTTATGGTTCGGCTGCCGGACAAGGTGGTTCAATTTATAAACAGGATCATCAAATATTAATCTATAACTTTCTTAATTTGTTGCGCTATAAAAAGAGTTTTGGTAAACAAAATTTGGAAATCCTGGCTGCACACGAAGCCAATTCGAATGAAAGCAAATATTTCTATGCCAACAAATCTATGGCTGTAGTCCCTGATATTGACGATTTAAACAACTTTATTATTGTGTCTTCTCCTCCGGGTTCTTACACAGATAATATTAGATTAGAAAGTTATTTTTCGCAACTTAACTATAACTACAACAGTAAATATTATTTTACTGCTTCTGTCAGAAGAGACGGTTCTTCAAGATTTATAGGAAAAAATAAATGGGACAATTTTGGTTCAGTTGGTTTATCCTGGATACTGACTAAAGAATCTTTCATGCAAAATTTATCATTTGTTGATTTCTTGAAATTTAAAGTTAGCTATGGTATAATGGGAGAACAATCAGGTGTTGGTCTTTATCCCGGATTTAATACTTTTTCCGTGTCCAATTTAAATGATCAAATCTCCATTTCGCCACGTGACATTGGAAACCCCGCTCTTACCTGGGAAACATCAAAAATGTTCCAAACCGGTATCGAATTCAGTTTAGGCGAATATATTGATGCTACTTTGGATTATTATATCAAAAACACTAAAAATCTTCTCTTTGACAAACGTGTTGGTCCTTCAGTCGGATATGCACTTTTAACTGTTAATGATGGTGTTTTAAGAAACAGCGGTATCGAATTTGATGTTACTGCCCACATATTAAAAGGTGATAATTATGGTTTAAATTTTACCGTAAATGGTGAATTCCTAAGAAACGAACTTCAAGATATGCCTATTGAAACTATGACAGGAAAACAAAAATTATTGGATATCCAGGGCATGTATGGAAGATCTCAAGGTCATTCTTTATACGATTTCTATACAAGAGAGTATGCCGGTGTTGATCCTGCTGACGGAACTGCAATGTGGTATCAAAATTATCATGACCTTAATGGTAACGGTATTTATGATGCCGGTACTCTTGTTAACGGTGTTCTTGTTGGCGCTGAAGGTATTGCTTCTTTATATGAATATCAAGTAGCAAATCCTGATAGTTCTATCAGTGTTACTACAACAAAAACCTATGCTAACGCAACCCAAAAATTTGTTGGCAAATCTGCTATACCTTTTATACGCGGTGCTTTCAGAATCGAAGGTAATTACAAAAACTTTGATATAAGCGCTCAATTTCTTTATAGTTTAGGTGGGTATGCGTATGATGGTGCTTATGCAACTTTAATGGGAAATGGACAAATTGGAGGGAACAATTGGTCAACAGATATTTTGGATAGATGGCAAAAACCCGGCGACATTACGAATGTTCCCCGTTTAACAAACGGATTAGAGCAAACTGTCAATAGTGGTTCAACAAGATTTATCACTTCATCCAATTTCCTGGCATTTAACAATATCAGAATTGGATATACATTCCCTGGTAAACTTGTAAAAAGATTTGGAATGTCTAATTTAAACATCTTTGTTGCAGGCGACAACCTAATGTTATTAAGTGCAAGAGATGGATTTAATCCTTCAACCAATGAAATTGGTGCATCAGATATGTACAGATACTCTCCTTTAACCACCTATACTGCTGGTTTAAGAGTTAAGTTTTAATACAACATAAATTAAACAACTTAAATTTTTAATCATGAAAAAAACATATATCATATCTTTAACAGCCCTGCTCCTTCTCGTTGCTGCTGGTTGTAAAAAAGATTTTTTGGAGGTTCGGCCAACAGAATTTTTGACTGAAGACCAGGTTGCAAAAGCAGCCGAGCATAATCCTGCGGTAGTTGCAGGAAGTATAGCCGGTATTTACACTCTTATGTTTCAAACATTTACAGGTGGCACAACTGGCCATGACGATTTTGGCCAAAAAGGGTATGACATCAAGAGTGATATGTTGTCGGGCGATATGGCTCTAACCGCTAATGTTTATAATTGGTATGGTGCTTTAACCCGTTTAACATCCACTATTGACTATACTAACAATAACAATTATATCCCCTGGAGATACTACTACAGAATAATCAGGTCTGCAAATTCGGTTATTGCTCAACTTGGTGGTAACGATGCAATACCTGTATTAGATGCAAATAAATATATGATGGGACAAGCAAAAGCATTGAGAGCCTATGGTTATTTTTATTTAGCACAATTTTACGCAACCAGTTATGATCCAACTGCTAAAATTCTTCCAGTCTATACAGATCCTTTGCAACAAAATCAACCTAAAAGTACAACAGATACTGTTTATGCATTGATAGTTAAGGATTTAACTGAGTCTGTTTCTTTGCTAGAAACATTCAACAGAACGGATAAGCATGAAATTAATAAATATGTAGCAGAAGGATTATTGGCCTATACTTATGGTGCTATGGGAAATTATGCAGAAGCTAAAACTTTAACTGCTGATATTATAGCCAATGGCGGTTTTTCACTAACTACAGCTACTGAAGCAGTTTATGCCGGAGATAAAACTCTGGGAGGTTTTAACAAATTGACTAGTCCGGCATGGATGTGGGGAGTTAAAATAACCTCTGATCTGGGACTTGATTTAGTTTCCTGGTTTGGTCAGATGGACAGATACACCTATAGTTACCAATGGGCCGGAGATAGAAAAGGTATTGACAAAGGGCTATTTGATATGATTCCTGCAGACGACATCAGAAAAGGCCAATTTGATTCTGACCCAGCATCCACATACCTCTTATGCCCTACCGGTAAATTTTATGATGCCGGAAGGAAAACGGGTGGTGCAAGAACTCCACTTGATGATTATCTTTATATGAGAGTTGATGAAATGTATCTGCTAAATGCCGAAGCGTCTGCCAAAAGTGGCGACGACGCAGGAGCCAGAACAAGTCTGAAAGCTTTACTAAGTCTAAGAGTACCAAGCACAGATTATGTTGATGCACTTTCCGGACAAGCATTGCAAGATGAGATTTATCTTCAAACCAGAATTGAATTATGGGGTGAAGGCAAAAGCTATTTAGCCATGAAACGTAATAAAGCAACAATAGTACGTGGAAGTAATCATTTATCTTTTGTAGGGGTACCCATTCCTTACAACGATCCAAGATTGACCTACTCAATACCACAGAGCGAAGTACAAAACAATCCATTTATAAATAATTAGTTTGTATTCGGAAGGAAACCACCACTTGTGATGGTTTTCTTCTTTCAAATTTCTAATTAAAAAAAATAAATTATGAAAAAAATAACTAATTTATTGTTGCTTACGATGTTGGTATTTGTATTCAACAATTGTAAAAAAGATACAAAATTTACCGAAAACATCAATTACGTATCTTTTGAACCCAAAACGCCAACCATTATAGTTGAAAAGAATGGCTCTACTGATACAAAAGTCCATTTATATACTACGCAAACTACAGGTTCTGACAGAACATTTGCTGTTGAAGTGATTGCAGCCTCAACTACAGTAAATGCTGCCGCTTATACTGTACCTGCAACAGTAACCGTTCCTGCAAATTCAAATGACGGAACATTAACTGTAACTGTATCTGATAATAATCTTAGCAATGCTCCTGTAACTTTGGGTTTAAAAGTTACTCCATCTGCTGATTTATTTACCGGAAACCAGGCAAGTTTAAAAATTCAAAAACATTGTGCGCTTAATATCAATGATTTTGTTGGTACTTACAGTGGAGATACTCCAGAAGACGGTCCAACTCAGGTTGTTACTTCGTTAGACGCCAATGGCAAACTACAAATTACCGGAATTGCAGTAGGCTGGATGACAGGCTATTGGGGTGAAGTAATTACTTCTATGGCAACTTTGCCAATGGTCGTTGACCCCGCAACCGGTAATTTTACAATTGCTCTGGCCCCATATATGACAACAACTTATAATGGCGCGCCACAAGATGGTTATAGTTTATCTGCAACCGGAACTTTAAATGCTTGCGAAGGTAAAATGTACTTGTATTTTAATCTTGTTCAAGCTAATGTAGCTTTTGTAGGAAAATATGTTAACCAGAGTACATTTACTGAGATAATAACTCCTATGTAATCTCAGTTGGAGATTATTAAAAGAATATTATTTTCTTAAAAATAAAAAGCTCGGATATTCATTTATTCGAGCTTTTTTATTCTCCTATTCAACATTATGTTTGCTAAAATTTTATATCCAAAATAAACCTTTTTCCAAATAAAATGAATTTCTATTGTATTTATTAATGCAAATTAATTGCTGAAAAGCTCTATTTCTTAAGTGTTATAACTATAACTCCATTAGCTCCTCTTGATCCATATATCGCCGATTCTGTTCCTTTGAGAACAGTTATTGACTCTACTCGCGAAGGACTAATATCCTTAATGGTAAACGTTTCATTACCATCAACAATAAACATCGGATCAGACGAGCCATTTACCGATCTTATACCTCTAATTTTAATGGTGCTACCAATTACCGATACACCCGGAACTTTGCCTCTGATCATATCGTAAATATCTTTATAACTACTATTATCCATATTCTTTTCGTCAACTGAAGCCATACCGGTAGAACTTTCCTTTTTACTTATCGTACCGTATCCATAATTGTAAAACTTTTCGTCGGTAGGTTTGATATATTGAGGATTGTTTGTATCAGCTAAAAGCCTGAAATTGATTTTAGTGTGCCCATCAAATTCCACTTCAATTCCGCCATGATTAGGATCAAACGCCGTCAAAGTTTTAGTATCTGGTTTTATTTTTATTTTATAAAAACCTTTTTTATTTGTAAAAACATTCGAACTAACACCATCAGTAATAATGGCCACTCCTTCAAGCGGAGTTTCATTTACGTCTGTTACAAATCCACTTACGGTGATTTTTTTTAATTTGCTTTGTGAAAATGCTGTCTCCACAATGAATAGTGAAAGAACGATAATAACTATAGTTTTCAATTTCATTTTAAATTATTTTTGAGTTGGTGATTTTCTTCATTTTAACTTGATTAACTCATAAACTTCAAAAAAGACAAAAGATAAAAGGATAAAGACAAAAGGATCAAAACATTATGAAGGCAATCATAAAAATCATCTTTACAAAATAAATTATGAAAATGGTTTGCAACTGCCTGACTTTTATCTTTTTACTTTTATCTTTTTACTTTTATCTTTTTACTTTTATCTTTTTACTTTTATCTTTTTACTTTTATCTTTTATCTTCTGCCCGAATAATCCAGGTTAATTTATTTACAAAAATAGTTAAAAAGATTAGCCGATTTCGAATGTGTTATATATAATCGAAAACAGGCTATTTGCAAGATAGGATAACCTTATTAGAATAAGTTATAAGATTTTCTCCCTTGCTTTTTGATCTTGATTGCGCTAAGAGTGTAATATCCATAAAATCTCTTGCCACCTTCTGACATTTAGAAATTGAAATTATGCGATAACTCTGACCTAAAGCGTAAACATTTAAGTCTGCTCAAATAAGCGGAATATGTAATGAACAGGATGCAAACCGGACTGACTATAATTAAATCCAGTAAATACATTTCTAAATTAATAAATTGATAAAAAATGGTAATGAATAATTAAAAAAAAACAGTACATGTAATATGTATTAAGAAATTATTACTTTTACTATGATGAAGATTAAAATAACCCATACTCGGACAATCCGCCAGTAAAATGCATTATTTCAGGTATTTGTGTCGAAATTCCAGTTAAAACACATTTACCAGCGACCATGTATAATTTAACTGGTTTGAAAAAAATGCGTTAAAAACATGATTTCCATTTCAATTAATTTATATTTGTGGCTGGTTTTGAAAAAAAAATAATTTCCCCTCGCTCTTAATACATATATCTCTTAACATAATAATCATTAAATTTAAACAGCTTGAATAAATAATTATTTTAACCAAACCAAATAAACACTAACTAACCAAATCAATTAACCTATGAGAAAATTAAGTTTTTTGCTGGTATTACTGCTGCTCACAGCCATGCAGGTGCTGGCACAACGAACCATCACGGGTAAAGTAACCAGCGCTGATGACGGGAATGGCATACCCGGGGTTACTATTCTTATAAAGGGAACCAATACTGGCGCTTTAACTGACCTTGACGGAAAGTACAGTATTAATGTTCCTAAAACTGCAACTGCCTTGCAATTCTCGTTTGTCGGCATGACCAAACAGGAAGTCGCTCTTACCGCTTCAGATATTTTGGATGTAGTGCTTCAAAGTGAAGCACAGAATATTGAAGGTGTTGTAGTAACTGCTCTTGGTATCACCCGTGAAAAGAAATCACTTGGCTATGCTATTTCCGAAGTTACCGGTGATGAAATAGCAAGAGGTGGCAACCCCAGCATGAACACGGCCCTTTCGGGAAAAGTTGCGGGTGTCGAGGTAAAACCTTCTTCAGGTATGCCCGGAGCACCGGCCCAGATCCTGATCCGTGGTTCGCGCTCGTTCAGCGGCGATAATACTCCTTTATATGTAGTTGACGGAATGCCAATCCAATCCACTTCCGACTATGGCTCGAATGTTACCGGGGCAGCATCAGCTGACAGGGCAATCGACATTGACCCTAACGACATTGCTACAATGACTGTGCTCAAAGGCCAGGCTGCTGCAGCTCTTTATGGTATCAGGGCTTCGAACGGTGTTATCATCATTACCACCAAAAGCGGTAAAGGAATGGCAAAAGGCAAACCGGTAGTAACTTTCTCAACCACTTTCAATACCGACGTTGTTGCCAGGCTTCCTGAGGTTCAGCAAACGTATGCCCAGGGTGTTTATACAAGTGCAACTACTCGTGCATTTCGCGCATCCAACTCCTTTAGCTGGGGGCCAGCTATTTCGGACCTTCACCTGGATCCGGTATATGGTGGCGATGCCAACGGGCAGCCGGGAAAATTCTGGGATCCTTACAAGGCCGGATGGGTTACCCCCCAGGCATATAACAATGCTAAAAACTTTTTCAGCAATAACGGGTCCACCTTCGGAAATAATATCAGCATCAGCCAGGCCAACGAATTAGGCGATTTCCTGCTGGGTTTTGGTTCCACCAACCAGAGTGGTATCATCGCAAAAACGGGGATGAACCGTTACAATGCCAAACTTGCTGCCAACGCAAATTTGGGTAAGAACTGGAAATCCGGTTTTTCTGCCAATTATTCTGACATTTCAATCGATAAAGTTCCTTCGGGTAACGATAGCTGGCTGTTTACTGTATATGGCGCTCCCGCATCATTCGACCTCATGGGAACTCCCTACCACCAGCCAGGAATAAACGGCGACTACAGGCAAATCAGTTACCGCGGCGGTACTGTCGGCGAAAATCCACGCTGGGGCGTTCAGAACAACAAATTCACCGAAACTACCAAGCGCATATTCGGAAACGCCTATATAGAATACAAACCGGTTGATTGGTTTAAACTGAGGTATCAGTTAGGTCTTGATTCCTATAATACGATTTCGCAGGATTATCATGAAATGGGAAGTTCTTATGGACAAGCATTACCCACAGCGGCCCAATATACAAAACCAACCAAACCTGATTACACATATGTAGCCCCATCCGGTGGAGCAATGGATAATTACGGTATTTCCCGTAAGCTTGTAAACTCCCTGCTTAACCTGTCGTTTAACAAAAAAATTACCCAGGACATTACTGCTTTATTAGACCTTGGTAACGACTTTACCGAAAATGATGTTACATCCTATTGGATGTCCGGAACCGGATTTACTATCCCCGCCTGGAATAACATGTCGAATACTTCGACCCAGACAGCCGGTGGATCCATCTCTAAAAGCAGGACTGTAGGCTTTTATGGAAACTTTTCCCTTGATTATAAGAGCATGCTTTACCTGAATGCAACCGGACGCGAAGATATCGTATCCACTATGCCAAACGGGAGCAGAAGTTTCTTCTACCCATCGGTATCAACCGGTTTTATTTTTACGCAATTGGAACCTTTGAAGAATAATAAAATCTTCTCATTTGGCAAAATCCGTGCTTCGTATGCCGAAGTTGGACAAGCAGGTCAATACTTTCCTGTTTCCTATGTATTAGGCGGTGCCGGCAGCGGTTTCCTTAGTGATGGTATTACTTTCCCATTAGGTGGTGTAAGTGGCTACGAGCCAAGTTCAACTTTGTACGATCCAATGCTGAAACCACAGAATACGAGTACCTGGGAAGCAGGAATCGAACTCAGGTTTTTTGATTCGCGTTTCGGATTTGATTATGCCTATTCGTCACAGGTTGCCACCGACCAGATTTTCCCCGTTCCGATGGCAGGCTCAACCGGCTATGCCCAGGTTTATATGAATGCCGGGAAAATGACGGTTAAAGGCCATGAATTAAATTTGTTTATCATTCCTGTTAAAACTACCAACTTCGAATGGACCTTTAATACTTTGTTTACCAAGTATAAAAATGAGTGCGTTTCACTTGCTCCGGGAGTCGAGAGCATCTCACTTGGAGGCTATACTACCCCGAACATCCGTGCTTCAGCGGGCGAAACGTACCCGGCCATTTATGGCAATCAATTCTTACGCGACGATAAAGGACATATCCTGGTTGATGAAGATCCGGAAAGTTGGTCGTATGGCATGCCTTTGATGGGTGATTTCGGTAAAATAGGTGAAGTATCGCCAAATTTCCTGATGGTATTCAATAATACTTTCACTTATAAGTTTCTCAGCTTATCAGCCCAGATCGACTGGAAAGACGGAGGACAGATGTATTCCGGTTCAAACCGCCTGATGGATCTATACGGTTCATCAAAAGCAACCGAGGACCGTGTAACACCTTATATATACCCGGGTTACAAAGCCAACGGCACGCCTAACGACATTCAGCGTGGCGGTCCCGACGATATATGGGCATATCAGGATCTTTATGCAAATGTTTTAAGCTCTTTGGACGAAGCTCATATTTATAGTACATCCTTCGTGAAATTACGCCAGGTTACACTGAGTATTGCTTTGCCAAAAGCAATTATTTCAAAAGCAAAACTTCAGGCTGTATCTCTCGAATTGAGTGCACGCAACTTCCTGCTCTGGACCCCATTGCCAAACTTCGATCCGGAAGCGTCACAAGGCCAGGGCAATATGCAGGGTGGAATGGACTATATGTCGTTACCACAAGCCCGTTCGTATGGTGTTGGTTTAAACATCACTTTCTAACCTTTAAATATTTAGAAATATGAAAACAATAAAAATAATTTTCCTCGCATTGCTGCCACTCCTTTTCGTTGCCTGTAGCGAAAAAGTGATGGACGACATTAATAAAGACAGGAATAACGCGGCAAACATGCCATCTTCAAATATGCTTCCTGATGTGGAACTCCGTTCCGCATTCGAAACCACAGGCACGGATATCGCCTGGTACGCCACCGTATATATTGAGCATGATGCCGGTACCTGGGCGCAATCATATGATGCTGACCAGCGTTTAAGCCAGCAAAGTGCATCCCTGTTCAACAACAACTGGAACAACCTATATTCGGTTATGCTTGCCTGTAACACGATTATCACTCAAACTGATCCAACCTCAGGTTCTGAACCCACCAACTTCTGGGCCAGGGGAATCGCACAGGTATTGCTTGCTTACAACCTCGCCGTAACTACGGATATGTGGGGCCAGGTTCCATATACCGAAGCATTACAAGGAGCTAAAGTTATGCAGCCTAAATACGATTCACAGCAGAGCATCTATACTGCCATCAATGCATTGCTTGATGATGCTATTGTAAATTTGGGTAAAACCACACTCACAGTTCCTGCATACGACTACATTTATGCAGGCGATCAGAATAAGTGGATAAAAGCTGCCCACTCACTGAAAGCCAGGTACGCTCTCCGTTTGGTTAATGTTGATAATAATGCAGCTGCTGCTGCACTTGCCGAAATTCCCTCAGGATTCGCTTCAGCTGCTGATGCTTTGATTTTCAATAAATTCACTACAGCAGCCACCGGACAAAACCCATGGTACCAATTTTCAATCGATCGTTCACACCTTTCAGCTTCAGCTACACTATTTAATTATATGACCGATAGGAACGATACAAGCCGTATGAGAAAATACTTTACAAAAATCGGCGGTGTATATGCTCCTGCTCCATCAGGGGCAGCAACACAAACCCAGGGTGGCGTATATTCGGTTTCGGCTGTTACAGCAGCAGCCACAGGTATGACTGCTCCAATTCCTATGATGAGCTATCATGAACTGAAGTTTATTGAAGCTGAAGCAAAATTCCGCACCGGTGATGCTACGTGGAAAGCTTCGTTACAGGCTGCAGTTGAAGCTTCATTTACTTACGCCGGTGCTACCATCGGCACTTACTTTGCTGACCAGGTAACACCACGCCTTACTACAGGTAATGAGCTCAACGAGATTCTGATGCAGAAATACATCGCTTTCTATGAATACGAGGCTATTGAATCGTATAACGATTACCGTCGTACAGGCGTTCCTACTATGCATAATCCTAACAATGCCACGGCTGGTTTTGTAAACAGGTTCCCTTATGCATTAAGCGAAACTTCATCAAATTCAGCTAACGTACCTTCTATTAATGTCTTTACCGATAAAGTATGGTGGGCTAAATAGCATTCAGATAATCAGTTACTAAAAAAGGCCCGGGTTATCCGGGTTTTTTTTTGCCCCTTTGCCTCTCTTTGCAACCGTTGGCCCGGTTTAAATGATAAAATTCGTTTAAAACTTAGCGGCCTGAGTTTAAGCATTCCGATACACGTATATTGATCCTGTGAAGGAACAGAAAAAAGTAGAAAAAATAAAAGAAAATGTTTTCTGTATTAAGAAATTATTACTTTTACTATGTTGAAAATTAAAATAACCCATACTCAGACAACCTGCCAGTAAAATGCATTATTTCAGGTATTTGTGTCGAAATTCCAGTTAAAACGCATTTGCCAGCGACTATATATAATTTCACTGGTTTGAAAAAAAATGCGGTAAAAACATGATTTCCATTTCAAATAATATATATTTGTGGCTCGTTTTGAAAATAAATATTCAATTACACCTTACACCAATACTAATTCCAATAATAAAACAACTTCTTAAATTAAAAACAACTTGAATAAATAATTATTTTAACACAAACCAATTAAACACTAACTAACCAAATCAATTAACCTATGAGAAAACTAAGTTTTTTGCTGGTAATTCTGCTGCTCTCAGCTACGCAGTTACTGGCACAACGTACCATCACGGGTAAAGTTACCAGCGCCGACGACGGGAATGGAATTCCCGGCGTTACTGTTCTTGTAAAAGGAACGAGTAATGGTGTTTTAACTGACCTTGACGGAAAGTACAGCATCAATGTACTAAAAGATGCAACTGCCCTGCAGTTTTCCTTTGTTGGGATGACAAAACAGGAAATTGCACTCACTGCAACAAATGTAGTGGATGTGGTGATGCAGAGTGAAGCACAAAATATTGAGGGTGTTGTTGTAACAGCTCTTGGTATTACGCGTGAAAAAAAATCCTTAGGATATGCTGTCCAGGAAATAGGTGGTGATCAGATAAAAGGTTCCAGAGAATCAAACTTTGTCAACGCTATCTCAGGAAAAATAGCTGGTGTACAAATAAAACAATCCAGTACGATGGGAGGCTCAACAAACGTTCTCATAAGGGGAAATAAGTCCCTCACCGGAAACAACCAGGCTTTGTTTGTTATTGATGGAGTACCTTTTGACAATAGTATCTCCAACACGGCCTATGTAGCCAACGGCCAAGGTGGATATGATTATGGCAATACTGCCTCTGATATCAACCCCGAAGATATTGAATCAATGTCCGTTTTAAAAGGGGCTGCTGCAACCGTATTGTATGGATCAAGGGCTGCCAATGGCGTTATTCTGATCACTACAAAAAAAGGTTCTACAAATAAAGGAGTTGGGGTAACCATAAATTCGGGCGTTTTTTCAACCACTGCCGATAAATCAACTTTACCTAAAATACAAAAAGAGTACGGAGGTGGTTATGGCGCTTATTATGAAGATCCGACCGGATATTTTTGGTATGCCGATTTGAAAGGAACCGGCACCCCTCAATTAATAGTCCCAACCTCAGAAGACGCTTCATGGGGAGCTAAATTCGATCCAAATATTAAAGTAATTGATTGGGTAGGTCTGGATCCTTTGGACCCGGTTAACTATTTAAGAGAGGTGCCTTGGGTCGCAGCCAAACATGACATTAGGGACTTTTTTGAGAATGGCGTCAAATATACCAATAGTGTTGCTGTTGATGGTGGCAATGACCTTGGACATTTTCGAGTGTCATATACCAACAATACAGAAACTGGTATAATGCCAAATAGCAAAATGAAAAAAAACATGCTGAGTTTCAATGGTTCTTATAATTTCACCAAGAAGTTCAGTGTTGAATCAAGCGCATCTTATGTCAAAGATGATAATATAGGACGTTACGGTACAGGATATGACCCGGGCAACCCCATGCAATCATTGGGCCAATGGTTTCAGGCAAATGTTGATATTCAAGACTTGAAGAAATATGTCATAAATCCAGATGGATCACAAAGGACGTGGAACTATGCCTATTATGATGATTTTTCTCCTATTTATCATAACAACATTTATTGGACGAGAAACGTCAATTATGAAACTGACGGACGTAACCGCCTGTTCGGATATGTAAATGCCCAATACAAGATTTTACCTTCATTAACATTGGAAGCAAGAGGTGCCACTGACTATTACTCTGAAAAACAAGAAGAAAGAATTGCAATTGGGAGTAATCAAACTTCAGAATACAACGAATTCCTTAGAAATTTCAATGAAACGAATTTCGATCTTATGCTGAAGTTCAACAAGGCATTTGCTGAAAAATGGAGTACCACAGGAGTAATAGGCGCCAATTCCAGGAGAACCTTGTCAACCTCAATTTATGGCTCGACAATTGGCGGATTGCAGGTCCCAGACTTGTATATCCTTATGAACTCTAAGTCTCCGGTTACAACAACAGAAACAAATTACCTTTCGGGTGTAAATAGTTTGTATGGCAATATTTCACTTGGTTACAACAACCTTGTTTATTTTGATCTTAGTGGTCGCGCCGAAAAATCATCTACGTTGCCCGCATCCACCAACTTGTACTTCTATCCCTCTGTATCAACAAGTTTTGTTTTGTCGCAACTTCCAGGGATAAAGGATATAAAACAAATTTCATTTGCTAAATTGCGGTTGAACTATGCCTCTGTTGGTAATAGCGCACCGGTTTATAGCACACGTTCATATTACAATAAACTCACAAATTGGAAATCCATTGGTGTTTTTGCAATGCCGACAATTCTCCCAAATGATAAACTGAAGCCCGAAAGCACAAGAAGTATCGAAGCTGGTTTGGAAGCCAGTTTCTTCGAAAAGAGGCTCGGTTTTGATATTTCCTATTACAAAACCAATACCATTGACCAAATTATGCCTGTAAATATCAGTCGTGCATCGGGCTACAATCAAAGGTACGTAAATTCTGGTGAGGTCGAGAATAAAGGAATTGAACTTGCTTTGAATGCAACGCCAATCATAGTTGGTGGTTTTTCCTGGGATATTCAGGTAAACTGGTTCCAGAACAAAAATAAAGTCCTGAGCTTGTACGAAGGTGTGGAAAATATTCTCCTTAGCTCGGCTTGGGATATTAGTACAAATATTACTGTTGGAGAGCCATTCGGTGTGCTTCGTGGCACCAATTTTGTTTATACAAATGGCAAAAGAACTGTTGATGCAGACGGTAACTATCTGTATGCAAAAGATGCTGATGGCAATCTCATTACCGATGCTATTTTGGGAAATGTTCAACCAGACTGGAATTCAGGTATATCAAATACTTTCCATTATAAGGGAATTTCATTGTACGCTTTGATTGATATTTCCCATGGTGGCAGTATTTATTCGGTTGATCAGAAATATGGTGTAGCAACAGGTCTTTTCGAAGAAACAGCCGGATTGAATGCTAAGGGAAAACCAAAGCGTGATCCCGTTGCAGATGGAGGCGGAATTATTTTAGATGGAGTTAAAGAAGACGGAACACCAAATGACATTTATATTTGGGCTGGAGACTGGGGAGGAGCTTGGTTGTACGACTATATTCCAACCGCAGCTTATGTATATGATGCGTCTTATGTAAAACTTCGTGAGGTTTCTATTACCTATGCATTGCCTTCACAAATAATTAAAAAAACCCCATTTACAAAATTATCAGTTGGTATCTCTGGTCGTAATCTCTGGATTATACACAAAAACACGCCTTATTTTGATCCAGAAACAAATATGAGTGCAGGTAATATCCAAGGAATTGCTGATGGGGCATATCCTTCTACCAGAACCTACGGCGTAAACATAACAGTTGGTTTTTAATCATTTAATTTAGAAAAAACTATGAACTCAAAAATAATTAAAACCTGGTTCCTTGTCCTTATTGTAATGGTTACTTCTTGTGAATTGCCTGACAATATTGACCCTAAGCGAGCCGCAGATGTAACACCGGATGTTCTGGTGTCAAATTCTGAAATCGCCCTGTTCAACCTAATGGGTAGCGTAAATGTAAATAGAAATGTTACAAGACTATTGGCTCAATACCAGTCAGAAGTGACTTATGTTACTGAAAGCAGGTACAATTTTCAAGACAGGCAAATTCCCGATTACCATTGGGGAGTTTTGTACCGCGATGTTTTAACCAACCTGGAAAAGGCAAAGAGTTTAATAAATTCAACCGCATTTGCCGATCCACAAGAGAAATTGAACAAAATAGCGATAATAGAGGTACTCGAAGTATATTCATACCAACTTCTGCTTGATGCATTTGGGAATATACCTTATACTGAAGCATTGCAAGGTGCAGCCAATAGCACACCAAAATACGATGATGCAAAGACAGTCTATCTTGATATTCTCTCTAGATTATCAAAAGCTGTTACTGATTTGTCAAATGATAATGGAAGTGCAGGATTTGGTTCAGCCGACCTTTTGTACAACAGCAACATTGCCAAATGGAAGGAATTTAGCGCTTCGTTAAAATTGCGTATTGGACTTCGTTTGGCTGACTCAAATCCTATTGAGGCTGCAAAAGCTGTGCAAGAAGCAATAACAAGTGGTGTTTTTACGTCACAATCGAACAGTGCAATTTTCATATATACAGGCACTGCCCCATATGTGAACTCCTATTATCAGGAATTTGTGTTGGGAAATCGAAAGGATTTTTGCCCTACCAACACACTTGTTGATAAAATGAAAGCATTGAACGACCCAAGAATGCCAGTATGGTTCACAAAGTACCTTGGTGAATTTGTTGGCCTCCCATATGGAAAAGTTGGGGCAAGCAGTTATAGCAAATTCTCCCACTTTACCAGTATCCCCAATCCTGTTTACCCTGTTATTATTTCGGACTATGTTGAAGTGGAGTTCTTGTTGGCTGAAGCTGCCGAAAGAGGCATGGCTGGTGTAACAGGTTCCGCAGAATCCCATTACAATAATGCCATAACCCAAAGCATGCTTTATTGGGGACTTACCCAAGCTGATGCTGATACATATTTGGCAGAACCCAGTGTTGCTTATGCCACTGCTGCCACTAACTGGAAACAGAAAATAGGCGATCAGAAATGGTTGGCATTATTCGACCGTGGCAATGAAGCATGGGCAGAATGGAGAAGGCTCGATTTCCCGATTCTTAATCCTCCAGAAAATATGACATACAACGATATTCCTCAGCGTATGCCATATCCATACAATGAAAACAAGATGAATCCAGCAAATTATTCGGAAGCTGCTAGCGCAATTGGAGGTGATAATGCCTCAACAAAACTTTTCTGGGATAAATACTAATATCCTCCAAAAGATTTCCCGGTTATCCGACCGGAATATGAAAAGGCTGTCCTTAGGGGCAGCCTTTTTTTATGGACAGTATATTGTTCAAATTATATACCTTTTCTTAACCACCTGAATATTTACAAAATAATTTTTACTGAAAACATGATTCCTGTTCAAAGATAAGAACAAAGATTGTATCTTTGACTTTTTAAACAATATAGTCACATAGTTGTTTATTAATCCATTAATCAGGGAATCATGGAAGCTGTAACATCAGGCGCAGAAGCGGAAAGGAAGGTAGATTATATACTGAAAGCTGCCCAAAAGAGGTTGGGCCTCTATGGATATTCAAAAACTACCATGCAGGAAATTGCAGCCGATATTTCGATGTCCAAAGCTGCTTTGTACTATTATTTCCCTGATAAAGAAAGCCTTTTCAAAGCAGTAATTGAAAACGAACAAAAAGAATTTTTTCTTCAGATTGAAAAGCGAATTGCTCAATTAACTGATGCCGATACCATGATTATAGAATTAGTTGAACTCAGGCATTCCCTTTTTCGCAAATTTTTAAACCTTAGTAAATTCCGTTTATCTGACAATACCACAATGAACCCATTACTCAAAGACCTCTACAACCGGATGAGGGAAATAGAGAAAAAAATACTGACAACCGTCTTTAATAAAGGGAAGGAATCAGGTATTTTTCAGTTTGACGATGCATCGGAGCTGGCCTTTTTGTTCAGTGATCTCCTTCAGGGCATACGCATCATGGAAATAAAACGGATGAACGGGTTGGAACTGACAGAAGCAGAAAATAACCACCTGATCAAAATGCTGCGTGAAGCCACTTCCTTATTTATTAATGGATTGAAATACAATAAATTAATGCAACCAACCCAATAAGTCAGAAACCCCTTTCAGAACACGATATGGAAACAACAGAAGAAACTAAAAAAAACAAAGGCAAACGAATCCGTGCCTATATTGCATTAACCATTGTCGTAGTGGCATTGGTGGTATTCGGTTGGCGATGGTACAAACAGTACACAACCTTTATCACCACCGATGATGCATACGTAGATGCAGATAAAGTGGCTGTCAGTCCTAAGATACTGGGTCGTATTGCCATACTCTATGCTGTCGAAGGAGATTCGGTAACGAAAGGGGAACTCCTGGTCGAACTGGACAGCAGCGACCTGGTTGCACAGAAGCAACAAGCTATTGCGATGAAAAGCCAGGCGGCCGCTTCTTTTAAACAATCAGAAGCAAAATTTGCTTACGACCAACTTAGCATAAAGGTTCAGGAAGTTGCATTGGAAAAAGCTAAAGAAGACCTGGATAGGGCCAGCCTTCAATATAAAGACAATATCCTGACAAAAGAGCAATACGATCATACACGTAAAGCCTTTGAATCGGCACAAGCCCAGCTCGATGCGGCCAAAGCCCAGCTAAATGTGAGCAGAGCTATGATCGAAAGTGCAAACAGCACCATCAAGACAGCCGGTGCACAAGTGAGCACTATTGCCACCCAGCTTCGGAATACAAGAATCTATGCCCCTTCATCGGGCCTTATCGCAAAGCGTTGGCAATTAGCAGGAGATGTAGCCCAGCCCGGTCAGCCTATTTTTACTATTACCAAGGATTCAGCATTGTATATCACTTCCTATTTGGAAGAAACCAGCATTGCCTATCTTCTTCTCGGCAAAAAAGTCGAATTTACTATTGATGCCTTTCCTGATGTAACATTCAACGGAGAGGTAATTTATATAGCTGCCAATACTGCATCGCAGTTTTCACTTATTCCTCCTAACAATGCATCCGGAAATTTTACCAAAGTAACGCAACGTATTCCTGTACGTATATCCATCCTGGACTGGGATCACAAGGACAAATATCCTGATCTCAAGCTGGTTGCAGGCATGTCAGCATTTCTCAAAATCCGTAAAGACTAACCATGCAGCGATTACCCGGCATCAGGCACCTGATTGAATTCGTAAAAGAACAGAATTCAACATTCGATACAACAAGCCCTACCTATCGTTGGTGGTTATTGGGAAATGTAATGATCGGGACTTTTATGGCCGTGCTCGATGCAACCATTGTGAATGTTGGTCTCCCAAAAATCATGGCTTCTTATGGAGTGGGCCTTGATAAAATAGAGTGGGTGCTTACTGCTTACATGCTTGCCATGGCGGTAATGCTTCCAACGTCGGGCTGGCTGGCCGATAGATTCGGGTACAAACGGATTTATTTCATGGGCTTATTTCTTTTCACGCTGGGATCTTTCCTTTGCGGAATTTCTCCCAACGAGGACATCCTTATTTTTTCACGGGTAATCCAGGGATTAGGCGCAGGAAGCCTTATGCCTGTTGGGATGGCTATTATTACCAGGGAATTCCCCCCTGAAAAACGTGGCATCGCCCTGGGTTTCTGGTCAATTGCTTCGGCTGCTTCCGTTTCATTTGGCCCACTGATCGGAGGGTACCTGGTAGATAATTTCAGCTGGCCTCTTATTTTTGATGTAAATGTTCCGATCGGAATTGCCGGAATGCTGGCAACTGCAATTATTCAAAAAGAATTCAAAAATACGAAAACACGTTCATTTGATGTAATAGGATTTGTTTCAGTCAGCCTTTTCCTGCCTTTATTGTTGTATGCTTTAACAGAAGGAAATGCAGCAACCAATTCAGGAGGATGGCATTCGCCAACTGTTCTGATTTGTTTTGCTATTGCGGCACTCGCTTTTACTGTCTTCCTGACTGCAGAGTTCATGGTTAAAGAACCTCTGATTGATTTGCGGATGCTTGGCGATTACAATTTCGGGATCAGCGCATTGGTCGTCTTTATTTTTGGCGTTGGTATGTTTGGCAGTACTTTCCTGATACCTGTTTATCTCCAGAATTCAATGGGATATACAGCTATTCAGGCTGGAGCTGTATTTTTGCCCTTGGGGATGATACAGGGATTGGTAGCACCGCTTGCAGGTATATTTTCCGATAAGGTAAATCCAAAAGTTCCAATTATCATAGGTGCTTTGTTATTGACATTAAGTTTCTACCTGAATAGCTTCATGTCGTATCTCACAGAACTTAATTATATAATGCTGACTCTTTATTTGCGCGGCCTGGCAATGGGCATGATGTTCGGTCCGCTCACCGCTATATCGTTGCTATCCATCCCACGCCATAAGATGGCACAAGCCTCCGGAATCAGCAATGTGATCAGGCAGGTAGGTGGTAGTTTTGGTGTGGCTTTGCTGACTTCCATTTTTGCTTCACGCATTACCTTTCATTCGCAAATGTATGGAGAAGCCTTACAATCCTATTCTCCAACTTACCACTCCGTGGTAAACCACCTGGGAAGTTATGTTACCACCGTTACTGGAAATGTTGGGCCCACCGCGTTAAAACAGGCGCAATATATCCTGCAATCCAATATTGCAAGGCAGGCTTACATACAAAGTATAGATGACGATTTTAAACTGGCTGCTATTATCACCCTGATCAGTGTAATACCCGTTTTTTTCCTGAAAGGCAGTAAGAAAAAACTCAAAATGCAGGCCAACAAACAACCAATTATACCAGACCCCGAGTGATGATATTTTAACCATCCTTTTTCAAATAACTTATCGCTGAATGCTCAAATCTATAAAAATGAAACTTAGCCATATTCAATCATTTATCCTTTTAACGGCTACCCTGCTATTTTCGCAGGTTGCTTTAGGGCAGAAAAGCATCACTGACTTTACAACCGATTCAGTTGAATTGCAGCAGGTTGTGAAAAGAGTGCTCGAAACACATCCATCGGTACTGAAAGCAGAAGAAGCAATCAACTCGGTGGAAGCAGGTATTGGCCTGGCTAAATCAGCCTACTACCCCAATATTGAGCTTGGAGCCAGTTATACCCGCATAGGACCTGTTCCTGCCATTTCCATACCCGAACTGGGATCTTTCGAAATGGCTCCTGCCAACAACTACAATACTTCATTGAATATTTATCAGACCGTTTATGATTTTTCGAAAACGAAAACCAATATGCAGGTTGCTGAATCAGGCAAGGCAATTGTCGAAAAAAACATAGATATGGTTAAACAAAAACTTACCTCGCTGGTGATTTCAAATTACTTTACGCTTGTCTATCTGCAGGAAGCAGTTCATATTAAGGAAATACAGCTTGGCATTCTGGAACAGCACCTCGATTTTATTACCCGGAAGAAAGAAACCGGATCGGCTACGGATTATGAAATTCTATCGACAAAAGTCCGGATATCAGTAGCAAAGAATCAAAAATATGACACTGAAACTGCATTGAGTAACCAGTTAGCCAGTTTAAATTCACTGCTTGGTTTGCCGGTACAAACCAGGATTAAGGTTAAAAACCGTTTGATGTTGCAACCCTTGAATGTAGAATGTGATTCGCTGATCAATTATGCTATTGAACACCGCAATGAATTGATTCTTGGAGATCTTCGAAAAAAACAAGCTGAATTACACCTTCAATCCGTTAAAATTGAGAATAATCCTGTGGTAAGCGCCTTTTTCTCAGGTGGTATTAAAAACGGGTATTTCCCTGATTTAAACCAACCCAAAGCAAATTATGCAGCAGGTCTTGGGATTAATGTTCCGATTTTTTCAGCAACCCGCCATAGGAACTATTTACAGATGGCTACATCAGATATTAATTCAATTAAGCTGGATATTGAACAAGGCCGCCGTCAAATTTCTTCAGAAGTATTCATGAATGTGAATAACCTTCAAAACTCGCTCCAAAAGATTGATCAGTCGGAATTACAGCTTGATCAGGCTGAAGAAGCACGGAGACTTGCCGACCTGAGCTATAAAGCCGGTTCACTCACTAATCTCGATTTACTGGATTCCGAATCGCTTGAAGCAGAGAGCAGGCTGAACTTGCTGAGAGTTCGGACCGAATACATGATTAATGCAGCAAAGCTGGAAATTTCAATCGGGAAACCGGGATATTAATTTTCACCAAGGAGTTTGCTCATATTATTTAATAAACTCTTCACACTCAGAACCAATTTGTTAAAACTGGAGGATTTACATTGATCGAGTGAATACGGGCGTGTACCGCTCCAAATCATTGACAGTGCCAGGGAAGCCAATGATTTATTTAATCAGTTTCAGATTTTTATCATCGTTCACCCGCAATGAATCGAATTTTGCCATATACCTTGCATTAACAGGAAATGCAGGTGGCGACTCCAACTTAAGCGGATCGATAGCAACATTATTTTTATATACCCTGAAATCGAGATGCGCTCCGGTCGATAAGCCTGAACTTCCCACATACCCAATCACCTGGCCCTGAATTACATTCACTCCGCGATGAATTCCCGGTCCAAAACCAGAGAGGTGCATATAGGATGTTGTATATCCGTTACTGTGACGAATACTAACCTGACGACCACCGCCACCAGCATAAGCGGCTTTCAACATGGTTCCATTGGCAACTGTGCGTTTGAGAAGATGCCCTGCGATTTTTTCAGTGTCAGACACCTGTTGGGTGTGCAGACACTAATTCTTTTTCAAAAAGGCCATCTAAGTTTTTCTCGAAGCCCAGTTTTACCAAATATTTGGAATATTTTTCGCTTCGTCCATCGGCAATTACTTT
This sequence comes from Lentimicrobiaceae bacterium, assembly GCA_041660125.1. Taxonomy (GTDB): domain Bacteria; phylum Bacteroidota; class Bacteroidia; order Bacteroidales; family UBA4417; genus UBA4417. Next base: position 35,456 of record JBAZWY010000017.1, on the reverse strand, counting down.
TGTAAAACCTTCATTTATAAAACGATCCCGAAGCCGAAGATAGATAAATTTCCCGTTTTTAAAATCCCGGTATTCGGGAAGTACAAAGTCGAGCCCGACGGAGAGGCAGTGGTTTTGATCGCGATGTGCCAGGAAAATACCGGCGACAGCCATATTCCGTAACACAAAGAAACTAACTGTATTCATTTCCGGCCGGTAGGAAAACCCGGGAAAGAATTTTTCGATATCATCTTCATGAAATTGCAGAAATCTAATCAGGTAGCGGTTATCAGCCCTGACTTCAAGTATTTCAAAAACTTCCTTTTTTGAGTAGATCGAATACAGGTAATAAATGTCAACCAAAGCAATAAAAGCATTGAGAAATCCAACCGGCAAGGCTCCGATCAGGAATCCGTAAGTCGAAAAAGTCAGTGCGCCGACAAGGTTTATCCACCTGAATTTTAGGATGGAACTCATTGTCATTGAAAGAGCAATGGCTATTGAAGCAAGATAGCCAATCCATTGTAAGAAACTTATTTCCATTTATTCTTATATTTTATTTATAAACCTTTTGTGTATGTATTTGAAACACAAAAGATACAAAAGGGCCAAAATTGAAGTCTTTTGTGCCTTTTGTGGTTCACTTTTCCAGATTTCAGGCACAAAAGAAGTTTGATTGATATCGTGTGACAAAGTTAGACTAAAAATATCCGCTACCGCATTTTTGCCCAAAGTCTCTCTGCTTGAATCTTTGTCACTGCAAGGATTTCCTCCTCGTCAACGGTAAGTATTTTCCTGTTTTCAACTACAAGCTGACCATTAGAAATCACATGCTGAACATGCTGTGATTCAATTCCGAAAACAAAATGACCATAGAAATTTCCGGTGTTGAAAGGTGTAGGCGTATCATAATCGAGTACTACCAGGTTGTTGGAGCCATGACCTTTGAAATTGTTATTTTGCAGGTATTTATCGGCATTGCGGAAACGCCGGTAAACACTGTCGTAACCAATGGTATCGAAATTCTGACCCACAAAAAATGCGGCTTTGGCACTTCGGAGCATATCGCTGTGCATACCATCGGTACCCATCATAATATTTTCACCAAGTCCTTCGGCATTGAAATATCCGACTTTGTTGTTTAGGTTGCTTTCAGTATTCTGAACCACCCAGGCAGGACTGTTGCTGATGATTTTCTTTTCATTTTCACTCAAATGAAGACAATGACCAAGAATGGTTTTGCCTGATTCGAGAGCGCCAAATTTCTGTAAACGTTCAATGACACGCATACCATAGGTTGAGACACAATGATCCTGGTCACTTTCTGCCTCGGCCACATGGATATGGATTCCGGTATCTGATTTTTTGGCAAGCTCAACAGCTTTTTTCAATGTTTTGTCCGAAACTGTGAATGAAGCATGTAAGCCTACTAAACCCTGGTTATTTTTAAGGTATTCGGCAGTCTCATTCAGTCCTTCATCCGTTTTATTCAAACCATCACGATCCGAAATTTCATAGCACAGCAAATGCGAAGCACCCACTTTCTCGAAAGCATTGGCAATAATTTCCAGCGAGCCTTTAATAGCATTTGGCGAAGCATGATGATCAATCACAAAAGTGACACCATTTTTCAAACTTGCCATTGCGGTATAAAGTGCGCTGGCTTCAATCATTTCGGCATCAAGGCATTTGTCGAGTGTCCACCAGACATATTCAAGGATTTCATTAAAATTTTCCGGGTTCTTTTTTGGAGCGCCCATTCCGCGGGATAATGCGGAATAAATATGGTGATGGCCGCAGACAAAGGATTGGGTGATGTATTTACCGGTGCAATCAATTATTGGATAATTATTGTCGTGAGGGATATCTTTGAGAAAACTAATTTTCCCATTTACCCCTTCTTCTACTAAGATGTGTGAAGTTGTAAATTCAAGCGTTTCAGGATGGATATAGGTTCCGTTTTTGAGAAGCAATGACATTGAATTTTTGTTATTTTAATGAGAGTTATTGTGTTGTAGGACTTTGAAAGTGAAGCTGTATTCTATTCTTCAAGCTTTCTATTTTCTTTTTTCGGTGGTAAAAAATTCTCGCCTGTAACAACATTTCTTCCTGTTTTGGATTCTAATTCTTTACGGGCATTTTTCGCTACAGCTCCGCCTTTTTTACCTGCTTTGGCATTTTCGTTCAATCCTTGAGCGTGATCTGATTCTGCAATTTGTCGAGTTGATAATTCAGCCAAAGCAGTAAAAATCAATTCAGCTTCACTCATATGGTCCCGAAGGTTTTGGGATTTCAAGCCTTTCAGGTCTTTGTGCTTTTTAACAGTGAGTCCGGTCCATTCCTGATGAATAATATTGGTAAGAAAAGCAAATTCATCTGATCTTTCTATTCCGCTATCTTTCCAGTAATCCGTAAGCTTATTCCGGGTTTCCTGTCCCGTCATACGTTGCTGAATCCACTTTTCGCTGCGGCCTAGTTTCTGCCAGTTTTCTCTTGCTCTGTCAATACTCTGGGAGGGATCGGAGATTTCCTGCATCCTTTCGTAACCTGTTTTGGCAAGCCATTGTTTGAAAGGTTCGGCTTTGGGAGATGGAATGGATTGAATTAAACGAAGTAAATCTTTTGTTTCCAGGCAGTCGGAAGCATACTTTTTCCCATCAGCGGCTTCAAATTTCAGTTGTACGATTTTCTCGTACAACTGGCTTCCTTCTTTGGTCAGTTTCTTTTTCAAGTCACTCCAATACCTTTTAGGAATGCTGCTATCCGTTAAAATTTCTATCACATCAATAACGGAAAAATACCAGCTTTCCTTTTCTGTATCGTAATAAGTACGAACCTTCTTTTGTTCAAATAATTTTATCGGTACCATATCAAAATTATTTAAAGATAAATAGTTATAGTATTGTTAATCCAATTTCTTCATTGGCAAAGTATATCTTCTAACCCCATCAAAGTCGCATAACGCATTGGCAACCGCCGCAGCTGTCGGCACCAATCCGATTTCCCCTAAACCTTTTGCTCCATATGGTCCGACAGGATCTTTTACTTCAATGCCTAAAACCACCACTTCCGGCATATCTTTAGCCCGAAGTATTTTTAAATCACGCATTTTTGTAGAAACGAGTTGGCCATCAATCATGGGTAAATCTTCTGTTAACGCATAGCCCAATCCCATATGCACAGCGCCTTCTATCTGACCTTCAAACATTACCGGGTTCATGATTTTTCCGGCATCGTGAGCGGCATAAACGGTTTTAATCTTTCCATTTTCATCCAGAACGACTAATTGTGTAGCATAGCCGTAAGAATAATGGGTTATAATTTCCTTTACATCGGCACCTGGTTTTGTGGTCCAGTCGCAGGTATAATTTCCTTTATAAGTTTTTCCTGAAAGTTCCTTTAGACTTTTATGTTTAAGATCTTCACGAATTTGTATCGAGGCATCGAGAATAGCATTCCCCAACAAAGCAGTCGCCCGCGACGAGGTAGTCATTCCGGTTGGAATGCCGGCACTTGAATCAACTATAACTTCAACTATTCCTGGAGGAATTCCGGTTTCCTCGTACAAAACCTGCGTGGCAACGGTATGCACACCCTGACCCATTTCTGTCCAGCCATGGTGCAAAACGACTTGCTTTTCCGATTTTATTTCAATGATCACATCGCTGAAATCGGCCATGCCATTACCAACTCCGCTGTTTTTAATTCCGCAGGCAAGTCCTTTAAAACGGGCTTTATCATAAAAAGGTTTTACGGCAAGCAAAGTTTCCCTAACACCAATGCCTTTATGCAGAACTTGACCAGTAGCAGTCATTTTGCCTTCGCAAAGTGCATTATCATAGCGAAATTGCCAGCGATCGAAACCGCCTTGCTTGCAAAGTTCATCGATGCAGCCTTCGAGGGCAAAAGCCACCTGGTTGGCACCAAATCCACGCATCGCTCCACTTGGAATATTGTTGGTATAAACGGTAAGTGCTTCGAGATTTACACAAGGGAAATGATATGCCCCGCTGGCATGGCCGGCAACACGTTCCATTACTTTTGTTCCGACTGAGGCATATGCGCCGCTATCGCCAACGGCATAAAGTTTAAGACCTGTGAGTTTCCCATTCCTATCGCAACCGACTTCAATATCCATATAAACAGGATGGCGCTTGGGATGCATACGGATGGATTCTTCTCGTGAGAGCACTAATTTTACCGGCTTTTTAAGCAACCAGGCAAACAAAGAAGCGTGTCCTTGCACAGTCATGTCTTCTTTTCCGCCAAATCCACCTCCTGTTGAAACGAGTGTAACCCGTACTTTTTCTACCGGCAAATTCAGTATTGAAGCTACTTGTTTCTGATCTTCATAAATACCTTGTCCGTTTGCATACAGGTGAACTCCTTCTTCAAAATGCATGGCAACAGCGCCTTCTGTTTCGAGGAATCCATGCTCGATGCGCTGGGTCTGGTAGATGCCTTTGGCAACAAATTCGGAACCGGCCAGAATTTCATCTGCATTTCCTCCACGGTAAACCCTGCAGGTTTCCAAAAGGTTATCTTTGTCCGGATGAACACTCAACGCTCTTGGTTTTATAGCTTCGTGTGGATCTGTAACCGGCTTGAGAACCTCATAAGATACTTTTATTAATTTAACCGCTTCACGTGCAATATCTTCAGTTTCGGCAACCACGCCTGCCAGCACATCACCGATATACCGGGTTGTTTCTCCGGTTTTGATCATGAGTGGCCAATCTTTAAAAATCAGCCCAACATACCGATTGCCGGGAATATCATCTGCTGTAATTATTCTGATAACACCTTTAACTTTTAATGCTTCAGAAATATCTATTTCCAGCACTGTTGCTTTGGGATGATCCGAAAAATATAGCGATCCGTGAAGCATCCCGTTAAATCTCAGATCATTTACAAACAAACGTTTTCCGACAGCCATTTCATAGGCTTCATATTTTGGATAGGAAGTGCCGACATTGCCTGAAAGTGTTGTTGAAAAGGATGGTGAATTTTGTTGAATTCGTTGAGCCGTTTCGTGAATGGCATCAATAATTTTAACATACCCGGTGCAGCGGCAAAGGTTTAAAGTAAGTGCTTGCTTTATTTCGTCTCTTGTTGGCGTCGGATTTTTCTGAAGAAGTATATTAGTGCGCATCAGGAAGCCGGGGGTGCAAAAACCGCACTGAACGGCTCCTTTCTCGACAAATGCTTTTGCCATTATATCCCTCACACTCTCGGGCAATCCTTCCAGTGTATTGACTTTTGCGTTTTCAAGCTTTTTCAGCGGAGTGAGGCACGATAATTTTGCTTCTCCGTTAATTTCAACCATGCAAGCGCCACAAGCACCCTGGCAGGAACAGCCGTCTTTTACAGAAGTGATATTTTTAAAGTTCCGGAGGAATTTCAATAAAGTGATTTCAGGATTTCCTTCGAAAACTTCGGGCTTCCCATTCAATAAAAAATTGATCATAAATTGTCAGATTTTACCGTTTAAAAACTTATCAACGGAAGTCATTTCCGGCGAAACCGGTAACGGGATTTCGAACAAAGGCTGCACCGCATTGAGATCCTTTAAACCGCTGCCGGTAAGCAGAACCACATTAGTAGATGCTTTAGGAATCAGGAACCTGTTTTTGTAATCAATGAATCCCGCAAAAGCAGCAGCAGCAGCCGGTTCGGTGAAAATGCCTGTATTTTTTGATAGAATGGAAGATGCCCGAAGTATATCATCATCAGAAACAGTAAGTGTTTGCCCATGATATTTAGTAATAAATCCGGCAGCCATATGAAAGTTCCTGGGAATGTTTACTGAAATGCTATCGGCTATCGTATGTGATGGTGTAATCAGGAATTCATCTTTGCCAATATTTTCAATCAGGTTGCAGCTTCCGGCAGCCTGGACAGCAATAATGACAGGCATTTTTTCGATAATCCCCATTTGAAGTAAATCCTCAAATCCTTTATAAACCCCAGAGATAATTACTCCATCACCGACAGGCACAAAGATAAAGTCGGGAATCTGCTCTTTCAGTTGACTGAACAACTCGAACGAAACCGTTTTTTTCCCTTCAATAGTAAACGGATTGAAAGCTGTATTGCGGTTGTACCAGCCAAAGCGTTTGGTAGCTTCGATACTAAGGTCGAAAGCTTTATCGTAATTTCCTGCTACCGGAACCAGCGTGGCGCCATACATCATGATCTGGGTAAGTTTGGCTTTAGGTGCCGTCGCCGGAACGAAGATCACGGTTTTTTGCCCCTGTGCAGCACAAATTCCGGCTAAGGATGACCCTGCATTTCCGGTAGAAGCAGCTACTATCGTATCAATTCCATTTTCTTTCGCGAAAGCAGAAACCACTGCCGAAGCCCTGTCTTTAAAGGAAAATGTAGGATTTTGTGAGTCATCTTTCAGATAAAGTTCAAAATTGTTGGTCTGTCCATCGAGTGAATTGATTTCATAAAGCGGCGTCTGACCTACTCGCAGGTTGGGGAAGCTTTTCTGATCATTAACTGGGAGTAATTGAAGGAATTTGTTTTCCTCCAATTCCCGGAATGATAGTTTGCTCAACGAGTTGTAATCGTAAATCACTTTCAGCACACCAAGCGGAGGTTGGTCCGGCAGTTGCTTTTCACTGCAATCGGGGCAGAGATATATGATTTCGCCAGCGGGAATTTGCTTGCCACAATCGGAACATTGGTATGTGAATTTTGAAGTCATTGCTTATGTATTAAAAAAGTATTGGAACAGGGTGCCAAGTGCCGGGTTCCGAGTGCCGTGAGGCCGGAACCTGGAACCTGGAACCCGGAACTGAAACTTCAACCAACTACATCCGCTTCAGCACTCCCGTTTCCTCATTAAAATCATTTATCATTTCATCCCAACGTTCAGCCTGTTGAAACTGCTGATCCCAGACATCACGATCGTTCCAGAGCTGGTTCAGGTCTTCGAGGTCTTTTTCCTGTTGTTCGATCCAGGTAAAATACTTGAGGTTGTGAATGGCTTTGCGGTCGTAATAACTGAGTTCTTTCAGGTGATCGGTTGTTTGCCCGAACAAGCATTTTTCCATATCCTTTGCGGCTTGCAGAGCAGTATATGCTCCTTTTTCTGCATTTAACTCTTCCAAACGCGAGGTGTACATTTCGGCTGCATCAGTGGCAAGGCTAATAATTACATCGTCGCCGTTCATTTCGTAATATTTAGCCGTTTTGATGGCTGACAAAATATTTGCAATTCCGGAAATGCCTACCAGTTCAAGTTTTTCAACAAATTCAGCATCAATTCCAATGGATTTCAGGTAACTCTTGCCTTCCGGTTCATTGAAAAGCCTGAAAAGACGCATGCAATCTTCATCGTCGATGGCGGTAACCATATCGGTATTTTTTGCATTATGAACCCATGGAACATGTTTGTCGCCAATTCCTTCGATGCGGTGTCCCCCAAAGCCGTTGTTGAGCAAAGTCGGGCACTGCAGCGCTTCGGATGCTACAATTTTCATGTGCGGGAATTGCTTTTTCAAGTAATCGCCTGCACCGATTGTTCCGGCAGAACCGGTTGCAGAAACATACGCAGCCAATTGTCCTTTTTCGGATTTTACAGAATTAAAAACTTCTTCAACAGCCGGTGCAGTAACATTATAATGCCAGGCAGGATTCCCGAATTCGTCGAACTGGTTGAATATCACACAGTCCTTGCGGTTACGGCGGATATCCCAGCATTTGTCATAGATTTCCTTTACGTTTGATTCGCAGCCGGGAGTAGCAATTACTTCGGCTCCAATTTCTTTAAGCCAGGAGAAGCGCTCTTTGCTCATTTCTTCAGGAAGGATGGCAACAGCGGTAACATCCATCAGGTGCGAGTCGAAAGCACCGCCACGGCAATAGTTGCCGGTCGATGGCCATACTGCTTTGTGGTAGGATGGATCAAATTCACCTGTGATGATTCGCGGAGCAAGGCAGCCGTATGCAGCGCCTACTTTATGCGCGCCTGTTGGGAAGTATTTGCCGACGAGTAGAATTATCCGGGTTTTAACGCCGGTAATCGCTGAAGGAATTTCTATAAAATTTACTCCGCCAAAAAGGCCGCCTTTGGCAACCGGTTCGTTTTTCCAGGTAATTCTGAAAAGGTTGGCTGGATGAAGGTCCCATAATCCAATGGTTTTCAGTTGTTCTTTGATTTTTTCAGGAACAAGTTCCGGGTTGCTCATTTGGGCAAATGTAGGAAGTACGATGCCTTTTTCGCGGAAGCGTTCAACGGCTTTTTTCCTGGCTGCCGGGTTTACGATTTTGTTAGTTAGTTTAATCATTCTTTAAGTTTTAACTTTACAGTGTTATAAATGTCAACAAGAAACCTGTTTTGTTTCTTCGAAACCGGAACTTATGTTTCTTAATTTTGAACTGATGCAGACTGTATTCACATATTCTCCAATTTTCGTGTAGCAAAATCCTTATTGCTAAATTATTCCAGGTCAAGTGTTATTGCAATATTTTCCTTAACAACATCTACTAAATGTTGTGGGAGGTTGCCAATTTTTTTTTGTAATCTCTTATTATCAATAGCCCTGATCTGATCTATCATAATATCACAATTCTCCAATAAATTTGCCATTCCTTTCGTTAGATGAACCCTTAAAATATCTGCATCTTTTTCGATATTGGTGGTAATTGGGCATACGATTGTTGAAGGATGCGGGATTTTATTCAGAAGATTTGTCTGAATTATCAATACCGGCCTTGTTTTTCCTGGCTCTGTTCCTATTTGCAGACTCAAATCTGCAATCCAGACTTCAAACTGCTTAATCAACATAATCAATAGTTTCAAATTCCTGAAGTACAGATAATGAATCCTTTTTTACTAGTTCTGATTCCATTTTAAGTTTGTTCTCGTGCATGCTTCTACGCTGATGACGGTTATAATATTCAATGGCCTCGTTAATGTAACGATTCCTGGATTTTTTTATCCGGGAAAGTATTTTTTCTGTTTCCCCGAAGATAGAGTCGTCTATTTTTAATGATACAGTTTTCATTTTTTTTACGGATTATGCCACAAAGGTATATCAAAATAGTATATGATTTTTATGAGAGAAGCCGTTATTTTAATACTGTTTTATGCATCATATTTATTTATATGATTTCAGATACCGAATCAATCAACACTTTCATTTCGGCAGCTTTTTTTAAAGTGATTTCTGTATTTTCAGATTTCAATTTCGCGGTGTTAATGATGTGAAAATCAATCAAATCAAGACTAACTGAGATTTCTTCATCGAAAAATTTATAGTTATCTTCACCTTTGGTCAATTTCATAATTTTATCTCCATTCCGGTGAAGCAAGGTTTTAGTTGCTCCATTTTTTTGAAGTAAAAACCCATTTTCAGTCTGGTTGAAGCTCTTTTCGGTGAGGCAGAAACGAGGTTTGTCGCTAAACGGTGAACCTTTAGAAGGGCAAAAAGTAGTACAGTTTCCACATTCGTTACAGAAATCAGCCACATTAAATACCTGGTACTTTTGTTCAATTTTCAAATAGTTTTCTATCTCAAACGATGGTTTATCCCCAATGAAATTAACTTTCCAAACCGGAATATCAGCAGCTTCGGTGAGGTAGTAATTGTTGGCACGGTTCGGGCAAACCGTTACACAAACGCTGCAAACATCACCACAGAGCAGACAACGCGAGGCTTCCCGGATGGCTGCTTCCTCAGTGAATTCAGGATGATCGCCTATAATTAGTTTATCTATCTTTACCCTTCTCGACTTCCCGACAATAAAATCGCTGTGAGACATTTTCTTATCCGAAGAAAGCTTTTCGGAAGGAAGTACGATACCAGCTTTTGCCGCAATCTGGATGGCTGCTTTACGTCCGTCGCCAACAGCTTTTACGATGGTAGCCGCGCCCCGCATGGCATCGCCGCCTATAAAAACTCCGGGAATACTGGTTTCATATGAGCCTTTTGCAGTTGTGAGTTCGCGCGGATTTACAAAATCGATATCAATTTCCTGCCCAAGTGCCGGAATTAGTGAATCGACCGGGAATTCCACGAATTCACCTTCAATTTTCACAGGAGTGAGGCGGGAATCAGTTGAAGACTTTACCAGTTGCATTTTAGCGCAAACAACAGCAGATATGCGGTTTCCGCTCATCACCAGTTTTTCGGGAGCCAGCAATTCGTGCAGCTCAATTCCTTCAGCCAACAAAGCTTTAATTTCATCTACATCGGCAGGCATTTCGGTACGGGTGCGGCGATAAAGAACTTTTACCGTGCTTCCGGGTTTTGCCATACGTTTTGCCGTGCGGGCAACATCCATGGCAGTATTTCCGCCACCTATTATTATTATGTTTTTACCGAGATTTGTTTGTTTCCCTTGTTTTGTTGATTTCAGAAATTCAAATGCATTCATTACTCCGGTTGCATTTTCGCCTTCCATCTGGAACGTTTTGAAGCGCTGAGCGCCGGCGGCGATATATACAAAATCATACTTAACCTGAAGACTGGCAAAGAGATTACCATCCACTTTTGAGTTGTAGTGAATTTTTACACCCAGGTTCTCAATCCGTTGAATATCCTTTTGAAGTGATTCCATTTTCAGCCGGAATTCAGGAATAGCTTCCGAAACCATGCCCCCGGGAATGGATTTAGTTTCGAAGATTTCAACTTCAAAACCGCCCATCCGTAAAAAATAGGCACAGCTCAAGCCCGAAGGACCGGCTCCGATAATAGCAACTTTGCGGCCATTTGGATCGGCAATGCTTATATCAGCTTCAAATCCTTTTTCGGCAACAAAGCGTTTCACTTCTTTAATTTTTAGTGCTTCCTCGTAATTAATGCGTGTGCATTTGGTCTGGCATAAATGATCGCAGGCAACTCCCAAAACATTAGGGAATGGATTTTTAACCATGATTACATCAAAGGCTTTCTGAAAATCACCCTGTGAGGTATGATACAGGTATTCGGGAATATCCTGGTTGGTCGGGCATTCATCTACGCAAGGTGCATGGATGCAATCGAAGTAACCTAGTGGACGGCTGGTTTTAATGCTTTTTTGTACAAACGGATCACGTTTATAATCATCATTTAACACAACTTCGTCAGCGTAGATATTTAATTTTTCAAGTGAAGACGGACTTTTCGAATTCTTTTCTGATGACAGATTTTCGACATATTGAGCTATTCGTCCATAACCGCCTGGCTTCAGAATATCGGAACAAACCGTAACAGGTTTCAATCCGCTTTCGACCAGGTCGTTAATATTGAAACAATCTGCTCCTCCAGAAAAAGAGATATTCAGTTTGCCATTGAATTCATTTTGCAGTTTCCGCGCAACATTCACACTGATAGGATGAAGAGCACGTCCGCTCATATACATCATCTTCTCGTGGGCAGGGAACACATTTTTATGATTCGTGCTTTCCAAAGTGTTGGTAAGCTTTACACCAAAGAATAATCCCTGGTCGTCAGCGGTTTTTTGAAGTCGTTGAATAATTCCGATGGCATCAACATATTTAAGGTCGTGCTCGAAAGCAATATCAGGAATGGTATTTTTAAAATTCAGTTTGTTGTTTAATATATCGCGAAGTTCATCCTTGCCAAGAAGTGTTGGGTTTAATTTTACGAGTGTATGTAGTTTCTTTTCTTTCAAAAGATAGTGCCCGATTTTCTCAATTTCATCCGGCGGACAACCGTGCATGGTGCTCAAAGTAATATTATTGGAAATGCTATCGGGAATCGCAATATTCGCCAGTTCGGGATAATATGGAAGCAATTCATTAATCATCTTCTGTTTAGCTTCACCACAATCCGACATGCTTTTCAGGAACCATTGCACGTTTTCATTCTGAATGCCTTCGAAATTGTAACCGATACTCATATTGAACAAGAATCCTCTTTTTTGCTGTTTGTCCCAGCCAAATTTATGCTGAAGTAAATGAATGATCACCCAGGCTTTTAAGTATTCTTCGAATGATTCACGGATGCGAAGTTCCTGCGACCATTCGCAGTTGTAGCCTTCATCCTGCATGTCAATACAAGGTTTCGATATTTCAAGTTCGTCGAGGGTTTGGATGGTTTTCAGCTCAATGTAGCTTGCTCCGCAAAGCCATGCCGAAATAATATTCTGAGCCATTTGTGTATGCGGACCAGCAGCTAAGCCTAAAGGAGTATTCAGGTATTGCCCGAATATTACCATGGAAAGCCCTTCGTGCTTTTCGGGATTGAAGAATAATTTTTCGGGGATGCCGAATATTTCTTTCCGGGTCGAATATTCAGTTTCGATCAGGGTAAAAAGTTTTCCTGCTGAAACAGGCGAAAATGCGGTGGAATGCTCCATTGTGAACGGTAAGTTTAGTAATTTTAGCGTTCGTAAAATTAGGAAATAAACAGTATGGAGGAGGCTTTATTCGCACAAACATCCTGCATCATACTTTCGGCTGGAAGTTCAGCCAGAATGGGTACACACAAAGCCTTGCTGAAATTCGATTCGGGAAATACATTTCTTCAAAAAATCACGGAAACTTTTTTGCTGGCAGGTATTGATCAGGCTATTGTAGTTGTAAATTCTGAATTGTTTAAATTGATCAAAGAAAGCAATTTTACCCTTTCTGAAAAGGTTCTTCTGGTTATTAATGACAAACCAGAACTTGGCAGGTTTTATTCCCTGCAAACCGGGATAAAGCACCTGAAACCCGGCAATTCCTGCTTTTTTCAAAATATTGATAATCCGTTAACTTCTGAAGATCTGTTAAGAGAATTGATTATTCATAAAGCTAAAGCTGATGTTGTAATGCCAACTTACCAAAAGAGACCAGGGCATCCGGTACTTATTAGCCCATTAATAGTATCGGGAATTATTAATGCCAAAGATCCTGAAATAAGAATTGATCTTTTCCTGAAAAGCTTTGATATTCTGGATATTGAAACCACCTACGGCAATATTTCTATCAACATTAATACACCTGAAGATTACCTTGCCGTCTATAATAAGCCGTAAGTTGTAAGATTTTGTATCGCAGAACATAAGCGTGTGCATAGATATATTGTCTGTTGTAACCTGATGGCGAATTAATTTAAATCCTATTCTTCAAGACATTCAGCTGATGTATAGCAAACATTTAATTCGAGAAATATTAATTCTCTTAGCTTAAGAATTCTATTGATTATTGATCACAAAAAGCTTTTAGGTTTTCAACACTTGCAGTTTTATTCATTCAAAATGAATAATTATACATGCTATTATTTATTGACATAGGTTATGTGAAAATTATATTTACAGCTAAATTATATAAAATACACAATATGAGACACATATAATTGTTTTCGGGGGGAAGCTATACTAAGTAATTTACTGAAAAACTGGTATAACACAGGAGAAACACCGTATAAAATGTTGTGCATGTAAAAATAGGCTGTATTTTTGCATCATAAATACAATTTGTATGTCAGTCATTTCTTCAAACAGCATAATTAGCCTCTTCGTCCTCCTCCTCTGGAATCAGCAGGTGAGTTAGGAATGTTGTTTAGCAAAATATAAAACAGAAAGCCTCTCTCACTATAAATGAGAGGGGTTTTTTGTTGTAAAACAATCACTAATAAAAACACAAATTTTAATTCGGATCAATCATCTTTAAAGTAAAAGTGTTTATAAATAGCGACTTAAACATTTTCGGACAGCAACCATCATAAATATGAAAATTGATCTCAACCCTCAATAATAATCTAACTCAATAGTAATGCAGATCCCACTTCGAAGCGATACATCAACCAAAGGCCGAAAAATGGCCGGGGCACGTAGTCTTTGGCGTGCAAACGGCATGAAAGAAGAGCAGTTCGGCAAACCGCTGATTGCGATTGCCAATTCGTTTACACAATTTGTGCCTGGTCATGCGCATTTGCATTCCATCGGACAGTATGTTAAAGGACTGATCGAAGCCCAGGGTTGTTTTGCTGCCGAATTCAATACCATTGCTATTGATGACGGTATTGCCATGGGTCACGACGGAATGTTGTATTCCCTGCCTTCGCGCGACCTGATCGCCGACAGCGTTGAGTATATGGTTAATGCCCACAAAGCAGATGCACTAATCTGTATCAGCAATTGCGACAAAATTACTCCCGGCATGCTGATGGCAGCTATGAGGCTGAACGTACCTACTATTTTTGTTTCAGGTGGCCCGATGGAAGCCGGCGTTATGGGCGACCGCAAACTCGACCTGGTTGATGCCATGGTTATGGGTGCCGACGATAGAGTGAGCGACAGCGATTTAAATAAAGCAGAACAATCAGCCTGTCCTACCTGTGGTTCCTGCTCAGGCATGTTTACAGCCAATAGCATGAACTGCCTTACCGAAGCATTGGGATTGTCTTTGCCCGGCAACGGGACTGTGGTTGCCACTCATGTCAACCGGCTTAAGCTTTTCGAAAAAGCCGCCGGCCGTATTGTCGAAATGGCACGCGATTATTATGATAAAGGAAATGAAACTGTTCTTCCTAGGCAGATTGCATCGAAAAAAGCATTTAATAATGCCATGACACTAGACATCGCCATGGGCGGATCCACCAATACAGTCTTACACTTACTGGCGGTTGCTCACGAAGCCGGTGTTGATTTCACCATGAAGGATATTGATGAACTTTCGCGGAAAACACCTTGCCTGTGTAAAGTGTCACCCAGTTCGCAATATCATGTGGAAGATGTAAATCGGGCAGGAGGAATCCTGTCATTAATGGGTGAACTAAACCGGGCAAAACTTCTGGACACTTCAGCTTTCAGGGTTGACGGGTTAAGCCTGGACCAGGCAATTAATGCTTTTGATATTTTAAGCAGCGATGTTACTGCCGAAGCCATGCAGATATTCAGCAGTGCGCCGGCTCACAAAATCAATTTGGTAATGGGATCGCAGGATACCCGTTATACAAAACTGGATGATAACCGTGTTTCGGGATGCATACGTAATGTTGAAAATGCATATTTCCAGGACGGCGGGTTAGCCGTTTTATACGGAAATATTGCCACCAAAGGCAGTATAGTAAAAACCGCCGGAATCGATCCCGTTCTTTTTCATTTCGAAGGAACAGCAAGGGTATTTGAATCGCAGGATGAAGCCGTTCATGGAATATTGAGTGGCAAGGTAAACGCCGGTGATGTGGTTGTTATCCGTTACGAAGGTCCGAAAGGTGGTCCCGGGATGCAGGAAATGCTTTACCCGACTTCCTACCTCAAAACTCTGAAACTTGATAAAGTATGTGCTTTAATTACTGATGGCCGTTTTTCTGGAGGCACCTCCGGGCTCTCCATCGGCCATGTGTCGCCCGAAGCGGCTGCAGGTGGTGAAATAGCTTTAATCAAAGACAATGATACCATTGTAATTGATATTGCAACACGCTCTATCAATCTGAAAGTTAGTGAAGAAGAATTGAAACTCCGAAGAGAAAGTGAATTGTTAAGGGCAAAAGAGGCCTTTACACCGCAAGCCAGGGAAAGAAATATTTCGGATGCCCTTAAAATTTATGCCATGCATGTTTCATCTGCGGATAAAGGTGCAGTGAGGATTATTGATTAGCGGATAATGCTAAAAAAGAAAAAACTGAAAGTAAACCGAGAATGAATCTGAGAATGAATCTATTGAAAATAACCAGCAGACCAAATTATGACGACTAAAGAAAAAGAAACCCGCAGATCACAACAGCAAGATGATGAAATTACTGGTAGCGAAGCTGTTATCCGATCGTTGATTGCTGAAGGTGCAGAAGTTATTTTCGGGTATCCTGGTGGCGCTATTATGCCGGTTTATGATGCGTTATACGACTATCGCAATGCACTCAGGCATATCCTTACCCGCCACGAACAGGGCGCAGTACATGCTGCACAGGGATATGCCCGTGTTACCGGGAAAGTAGGCGTTTGTATTGCTACTTCAGGTCCCGGCGCCACTAACCTTATGACCGGAATTGCCGATGCACAGATTGATTCAACACCGTTGGTTTGTATCACCGGCCAGGTTACTTCGGGTTTACTTGGTACGGATGCTTTCCAGGAATCGGATGTAGTTGGTATTTCAATGCCTGTAACCAAATGGAATTTTCAGATAACTTCAGCAGAAGATATTCCCGAAGCTATTGCCAAGGCTTTTTATATTGCAGCGTCCGGACGACCGGGACCGGTTTTACTTGATATAACGAAGGATGCCCAATTCGGGAAGCTGAAATACAAATATACCAAGTGTCATAAAATCAGGAGTTATGTTCCTGAATACCCTGTAAATAAAGAAAAATTGGCTGATGCTGCTACTTTGATAAACGAAGCCCAAAAACCTTTCCTGGTTTTTGGGCAGGGAATCATGCTGGGAGAAGCTGAAAGAGAACTTAAGAGTTTCATCGACAAAACCGGTATTCCTGCAGCATGGACGCTCCTGGGTCTATCGGCATTAAACAGTGATCACCCTTTAAATGTTGGAATGCTGGGCATGCATGGAAACTATGGCCCTAATATTAAAACGAATGAATGTGACCTATTGATTGCCGTAGGAATGCGTTTCGATGACCGGGTTACTGGTACACTGAAAACCTATGCAAAGCAGGCAAAAATTATCCATATCGAGATTGATCCCGCCGAAATCAATAAAAATGTAAAAACAGATGTGGCCCTGTTAGGAGATGCCAAGAAAATACTCCGCTTACTCACTCATATTGTCAACCCGAATAAGCATAAAGAATGGGTTAAGGAATTTAAACAAGCCGATACTATTGAATATAAAAAAGTTATTCATTCTGATGTATTCCCTACCAAACCTGGATTAACCATGGGCGAAGTAATCCGCAGGGTTTCGGAATATACTAAAAATGATGCGGTAATTGTTGCAGATGTTGGCCAGCACCAAATGGCGGCTGCTCGTTATTCCAAGTTTACACATTCACGAAGCCACGTATCTTCGGGTGGACTGGGAACCATGGGCTTTGGATTACCGGCAGCCATTGGCGCCAAATTAGGCCAACCCAACCGCGAAGTAGTTGTGTTTGCCGGTGATGGTGGTTTTCAGATGACAATACAGGAGTTGGGAACCATAGCACAGGAAAAATTACCTGTAAAGATGGTTGTCCTTAATAATCATTTCCTGGGAATGGTTCGACAGTGGCAGGAACTCTTCTTTGAAAAAAGATATTCATTTACTGAAATTTTAAGTCCTGATTTTGTAAAAGTAGCCGATGCATATGGTATTCCGGGAAGCCTGGTTTCGAGTCGGGAAAAACTTGATGAAGCCATTAATGCTATGTTCAAAACCGAAGGCCCCTATTTGTTGGAGGTTAACATTGAAAAAGAAGATAACGTCTTCCCGATGGTTCCGGCAGGAGCATCTGTTTCCGATATCCTGTTGAGCCCAGAAGATGCTAAAAAATAGATGTTTAACAGTTTAAACTCCGAAGTAATGAAGCAGGAATATATCATATCAGCATACAGCGAAAACCATATCGGGTTGCTGAATCGCATTACTATCATATTTACCCGTCGAAAAGTAAACATCGAAAGTCTTACCGTATCTGAATCAGCCCTTAAAGGCATTTCGAAATTCACTATTGTGGTAAATGATACGAAAGATAAAGTAAGTAACATTGTAAAGCAGATTGACAAGCAGATTGAGGTGCTGAAAGCTTTTTATCATACAAATGAGGAGATGATTTACCAGGAAATTGCATTGTACAAAGTGCCTACAGCGCCTATTATGGAGAGCGACCAGATTGAAAGGCTGATCCGCAGCCATAATGCCAGGATCCTCGAAATAACCCCGGAATACACTGTAATTGAAAAAACCGGGCATAAGGAAGAAACCCAGGATTTATTCAACAAGTTAAACCAGTTCGGTGTTTTGCAGTTCATTCGCTCCGGAAGGATTGCCATAACCCGTTCGCGTATCGAAAAACTTTCAGAATTTCTGAAAGAAAGAGATGCCCTGCTGGCAAAAATTGAATCCAAAGGCAATCGTCCCAAATTGTAAGCACTGAATTACTTAAAATGAAAAAGGAATTTATAATAACAACGTACAGTGAAAATCATATCGGTTTAACCAATCGCATTACGATTATCTTCACCCGCAGGCAAGTGAACATTGAGAGCCTTACGGGATCGGAATCAGCACTTCCCGGAATTCATAAAATTACTATTGTTGTAAACGAAGAAGAAGAGAAAGTAAAAAATATCGTTAAACAGATTGACAAGCTGGTGGATGTTCTCAAAGCTTTTTATCATACTAATGAAGAGATGATTTACCAGGAAATAGCTTTGTATAAAGTGCCTACAAAAGCGTTGCTGGAGAGCAATGAGATTGAAACCATGATCAGAAACCACAACGCACGGATACTGGAAATAACCCCGGAATTTACCGTTATCGAAAAAACCGGTCATAAGGAAGAAACCCAGGGGCTCTTCCAGGAATTGAACAAGTTTGGAGTACTGCAATTTATTCGTTCAGGTCGGATCGCAATTACCCGTTCACGGATAGAAAAATTATCTGAATTCTTAAAGGAAAGAGACGAGCTTCTCTTGAAAGTTGAGTCCAGAAACCAATTAAGAAGTCCGCTTTGAAAGGATTGAAAAAATGACCGGAAGACGGAAGATGGAATACGGAAGTCCGAAGTTGGAATTATAGAAAAAGCTGGAGAAATTGAAATTATTTCAAGAGAAAACCAATCACTAAATACCTGAATAACAAACTTGAACCCAAAAAGATATGTGTCGGTTGGAACTCTTCCAACTTCCGACTTTTTACAAACGAATTACTAATAACGATTAACAAATAACTTTCAAAACAATGGCAAAAATCAAATTTGGATCAACTGAAGAGAATGTAGTAACCCGCGAAGAGTTTCCTTTGGCAAAAGCTGTAGAAACCCTCAAGAATGAAACCATTGCAATATTAGGATATGGTGTTCAGGGCCCTGGCCAGTCGTTAAACTTGCGCGATAACGGTTTTAATGTGATCATTGGTCAGCGTAAAGGTTCCAAATCGTGGGACAAAGCAGTGAATGACGGCTGGATTCCGGGCAAAACTCTTTTTGAAATTGAAGAAGCATGTGAGCGCGGCACCATTATCCAGTTTCTGCTTTCCGATGCCGGCCAAATCGCTTTATGGCCAACTGTAAAGAAAAACCTGACAGCCGGAAAAGCGCTTTATTTCTCGCATGGATTTGGAATTACCTATAAAGAACGGACAGGCATTATTCCTCCTGCTGATGTTGATGTAATCCTGGTTGCACCAAAAGGTTCAGGAACCAGCCTCAGGCGGATGTTTCTTCAGGGCCGCGGACTCAATTCGAGTTACGCTATCTTCCAGGATGCTACAGGCCGTGCATTCGAACGCGTTGTTTCATTAGGAATTGGAGTTGGATCGGGATATTTGTTTGAAACCGATTTTAAACGCGAAGTTTTCTCGGATTTAACAGGCGAACGCGGTACGCTGATGGGAGCTATACAGGGGATTTTTGCCGCTCAATACAACGTTTTACGTAACAATGGACATAGTCCTTCCGAAGCGTTTAACGAAACCGTGGAAGAATTAACCCAAAGCCTGATGCCCCTTGTAGCTGAAAATGGAATGGATTGGATGTATGCCAATTGCTCTACTACAGCACAGCGTGGAGCTCTCGACTGGTGGAAGAAATTCCGCGATGCAACCAAACCTGTATTTGAAGAACTCTACAAAGAAGTGGCCAGCGGCAACGAAGCACAGCTTTCGATCGATTCGAACAGCAAACCTGATTACCGGGAGAAACTTGACGAAGAGCTGAAAGAACTTCGCGAATCCGAAATGTGGGTAGCCGGAGCCGCAGTGCGGAAATTGAGACCGGAAAATAATTAAAATGGTGTTAGGATTTAGGGGTTGGGATTTAGGGTTTCCGAATTCCAATATTCTGTAGCATTATCACCTTTCATTCGATAGGGTATTATTAGCCCCGACCTTCAGGTCGGGGTATAGTAATACCCATAAAATAAAAATAAAAGCCATTCGCAAGGAGGCCAATTCTTTAAACCAAGCAATATGAGCGACAAAGTTTATGTTTTTGATACAACCCTGCGCGACGGCGAACAGGTTCCCGGATGCCAGTTGAACACGCTTGAGAAAATTGAAGTTGCCAGGCAACTGGAAGCATTGGGCGTTGATATTATTGAAGCCGGATTTCCTATTTCAAGCCCTGTGGATTTCAAATCGGTTGTTGAAATTTCGAAAGCTGTGCATGAGCCAATCATATGTGCCCTCACCCGTGCCGTGGAGAAAGATATTGAAGTTGCAGCCGAAGCCCTGAAATATGCAAGGCGAAAACGGATACATACAGGTATCGGAACTTCGTATTACCATATTAATTATAAGCTCAAATCCAACCAGGACGAAATTATTGAGCGTGCCATTGCTGCCGTAAAATATGCCCGTCGTTTTGTTGACGATGTTGAGTTTTACTGCGAAGATGCCGGTCGTACCGAAAACGAATACCTGGCCCGTGTAGTTGAAGCCGTTATTGGTGCAGGCGCAACCGTTGTAAATATCCCTGATACAACAGGATATTGCCTGCCAAATGAATATGGCGAAAAGATCAAATACCTGGTTGATCATGTAAAGAATGTGGACAGAGCAATCCTCTCTACCCATTGCCATAATGATTTGGGTATGGCCACGGCTAACTCGATCTCAGGAATTCTAAATGGAGCCCGCCAGGTTGAGGTTACTATTAACGGTATTGGCGAACGTGCCGGTAACACTTCGCTCGAAGAAGTGGTTATGACTTTGAAAACCAGGCCTAATATGGGTCTGATAACAGGTATCAATACACAACTGATTCATGAAACCAGCCGTATGGTTTCCACTCTTATGCGCATGCCTGTGCAACCCAATAAGGCTATTGTAGGCCGGAATGCTTTTGCACATTCATCGGGAATACACCAGGATGGGGTGTTAAAAAACCGTGAAAATTATGAAATTATTGACCCACAGGATGTAGGCATCCGCGAATCGAGTATTGTATTAACTGCCCGTTCGGGCCGTGCGGCTTTAAAACACCGCCTCGAAGTGCTTGGATTCACCCTGAATGTTGAAGAATTAAACGAAGTTTACGATAAATTTATTGAATTGGCCGACAGGAAAAAGGAAATAAAAGATGAGGACCTTTTTGTGCTGGTAGGTATTGAACAGTCGGAACACGACAGGCGTATTCAGTTGAAACACCTACAGGTTATCTGTGGCTTATCCACACAGCCGGTAGCATCCGTAGTGATGCAGGTTGACGGAGAAGAATATTCGGCCACAGCACCAGGTAACGGGCCTGTTGATGCTGCCTTTAATGCAGTAAAACAGATTATCAGGAAAACAGTTACCCTCGAAGAGTTTCTTATCCAGGCCATCACACGTGGTTCGGATGATATTGGCAAAGTTCATGTTCAACTGGAAAATAAAGGAAATCTTTATTACGGTTTCTCGGCTAATACCGATATTATTACGGCATCGGTGGAAGCATTTATTGATGCTGTTTCGAAAATAAATTAGTAGTAGATACTGGTTCGTTCTTCTGATAGTTAACCTTTACAGAAACATGGAAGAAAACTTCGCGAAAGCATTGCAAAGAATCGCAGAGATTCGTAAACCAAGTTTACCTCTGCTATTCTTTGCAAAATGACTTCGGGGACCTTTGGGTTAAATCTCAGGGAGAAGCCCTTCAATTGAATTATTTCCCTGTTAGAACTGGATTTTGATATTTCCAAAAAACTCCCTTCCAGGTCCAGGTTGATACGAATTCCCATCGGGGTCGGGTTCGGTAAATGCCATATATTTTGCCCCGGTGAAATTACGGGCAGATAAACTGAACATACCTTTTAATTTTCCCATATTCCATTGATATGAAACACTGGCATGGTATAAATTAAACCCGTCCTGCCAATTCTGGTAAATGCTTGGATCCAATTCATCCTTATACGCTTTTGCATCCGTGTAAATAGCCCATTTCGACTGGTATTCAGTTGCTAAACTTACGGTTAAGTGTTTGTTAACCGTGTACACAACTTCAGCATAAAGTTGGTTTTTAGGCGAATTTGGCAACCATTGACCTTCAGCCGGGGGTATTGTGAGAACATAAGCCGTATCTGTATAAACAGGATCAATACTTGCTGAGGTATATTTGTAGTCGGCAAATGTGTAGGCAACTTGCAAACTCAGGTTTTTAAGAATATTGTATGAAATAAATGTTTCAATACCAAACCGTTTGCTGTTTCCTGCATTTCCATAGAATACTTCCTGGTTTCCTCTTCCGGTTTGTTTGAAACGGAAGAAATCATTCTCCGTTTTCATGATAAACCCAGTAATTTCATAGGATAGTTTCTCGTCAAGAAAACCACGGGAACCAATTTCAAAACAATTGGAAGTTGCCGGAACCAAATGCGTGTTAAAACCGCTATATCCAACAGGGTTGCTTGCTAATTCTTCGGTTGAAGGGGGCATAAATCCCTGGCTCCAGTTTGCAAATACCGTTGCCATACTTGAAAAAGAATAACTTGCACCTAAACGGGCAGATACTTTTGTGTAGTTTTTTGATATTTTGGCCGGATTTGTGCCTGCCAATTTATCCGTTAATTCATTGCTCATGGCATCATAACGAATATTACCCATCAGGTTGAACTTTCCAATCTCCAGGTTATACAATCCAAATACGCCAATACTTCTCTGGGAAATGATCTGGTTGGCTAACAACGAATTCGTTTCGATGTTGGTTTCATCCGTACTCTCGACACGGTCAGGATTGTCGGCACTTTCCAGCTTATACATGTTAATGTTCTGCCATTTGAAATCCGTCCCAAAACTCAGGTTGTTTTTCGTTTTACCGCTGTTCAGGTGAAGGTTATATTGTGCACTTGCGCCTGGGACAGTGTAGGTCCTGTATTCTGCTGCACGGTTGCTGGTTTCCTTGTAATTCCATGTCCTGAAGAATGAAGATACCTCCACATCCTGTTTTTGACTGAATATATATGTGCCATTTAAGCCAATTGTTGTGCGGTTGGTTTTTTGATATTCATTAAACGGGCGTGCATCAGGGTTTGCCTGTAAAGGGTTGCCTAATTGCTCAAGGCTCAGCCCTTCTGGGTTTTGTTGAAAATAATCGGTGTGGGAAATGATCTGAGTAATCGATAATTTCTTACCGGGATGGTAATTCAGTTTTTCATATAACTTATTACCCCAGAAAGCCTGGTGGTCACGATAACCGTCACCTGAGGTTCTTGAATAGAATACGCGATAGTCTATATCAGGTTGTGACCCATCAAGTTGAATAAGAGACTTAGAAAACCTATTGGTTCCCAGTGTCTGGCTCACTTCGCCCCCAATCAGTCTCGGCCCGCCATCGTTGGTGGTAATATTTATGATTCCAGCGGCACCGCCACCTCCGTACAATCCGGCGGCAGGGCCGCGAAGGACTTCAATTTTTTTCACCGTGGCCCAATCCACATCGTAAAGATCAGGCGTAAAACCCGATGGGTCGTTAACGGGGATACCATCGACAATTACGCCGATTCCGCGCAATCCTCGTTCTGTGAGAATACCTTGTCCGCGGATGGATACATGCACCCGTTCCCCATCGTGTTGATTATCAATCCGCACTCCCGGAACTAATCGCAGAGCCTCTTCGATTCCAATTGATTTTGGCATGATTGAAAGAGTCCTGGAAGTGACCAGGGAAATAGATCCCGGGTTGTTTTTTAGTAATATGGGCAGCCTGTTGGCCGTTATGGTAACTCCCCCCAGGTTGATTGTCCGGGTTGAATCGGGGTTTTCATTTTGTGCAAATAATAAACCACTGCTGCCTATTAAAAGTGCAGCGAAATATATTTTTAGTTTCATAGTAGTTTCACTTTTTAAGAAATAAATGGTGTTCCCTGAAAAAACAAGGACAATGACTTTCTGACAAGCTAAATGACGATGAGAAATGTTTTCAATTCAATTTTCTCCTCATATAACCATTAGAAAAACAATACTATACGTATGTTTTTTTGGGGGAAATTCAAAATCTGAAACCTTGAATTAAGGTTTAGTTTAAGGATAGAATTACGCTGATTTTGGTGGCGGAGAATGAATGTCAATGATATTCGGCGTATATAGACCCGTTGATGACGAAAATACACAATCGGCGGGGAAGAGATTTTTTATAACTATAAACCGCTCTGTGTAAAAACCATAATTAAAATTTCTTTTTAGCTTTTTAGCTGATTCCTTTTTCGAGTTGTGCGTTTTGTTGAAATTGCTAATAAGTTGTTGCTCTTTATGGTCATTCAGGCAATAATATAACCTCTTTTGATCTTTGTATCGTATTTTCACTACATCAAACAAATCACCCTTGTACCGGAATTCTTTATCCTGTTTTATCCATACAATGCCCGATTCGCCTTTATCAGGTATCGTGATCAGGGTAAGCTCCTTATCTTTTATGCCTTCTTTTATTTCCTGTTCTATTTTTTCCTGAATGGAGAACTGCATTGCGCTAAACCACAGGTAATACCCTCCTATATTAAACAGGAAAACAAACAGAACAAGGATTGAGAGGTATTTCCTCATAATTTATTTGCTAAGACTAAATAAGACTTCGATTGAAGTATGTACCATATAGTTGATACTAAGCATCAGCAAATATAGAGTGGATTTTTATCTATAGTAAGATTTATCAATAAAAGAGACTGACCCTTTCGGATCAGCCTTTCCATTAATTGTTTAAATAGAAGTTGTTAGAGCGAAAGATAGCTTGTTCCTGAATTAGTATTATACTGCCAATCTACTCTGAAACGGGTTGGGCAATCGTCTCCTACTATGGGCTGGTTATCGCTGTCGTAACCAAAAGTGATGGTAGCGCTTCTGTTTTCGGAAGGTACCTGATGAACCTTTGTTCCGGAGACAGGATCCCAGTCGCAGGTTTGTCTGCATACAACGGGTTGGGTAATTTGTGTGTAGAATTCGTTGCCCAGCCTGTTGCTCCCCCAAACTACCAGGTTCTGATAATCGCCGGCTACACCAAAACCATCTATAGAGAGGTTATATTGTCCGGGTGTTCCTGTGAAGGTAACCTGGCGGGCTACATTCCAGGTGCGACTGGTGCTGTTGTCGAAACTGGCTTGTATTGAACCGCTGATTCTTTCAACATAAGATGTAATTAAAGTCCCTACCATCCAGCGACATCCACCGTTAACATTTACAAAGGTTTTAGTTCCGTTAAGAGTTACCGATTTGCCGCTGGCTACACGGGTTACTGTAAAATCAATGTACTTGAAGATTACAGTTGTACCGGCTTGACTCCAGATCGAGCCCACTCTCTTTTTGATTTCAATTTTGCCGGTTTTATTCAGCCTGTGGTTGCAGGTAAGTCCATTATAAGTGATGTAGATAGTAATTGTGTCGTTGGCATTAGCCAGTGAATCGATAGTAGCATTACAAGGTAATCCTTCAGTTGATTTAAACCCACTGCTATTGCCTGCCAAGGTGGAGGTGATATCCGTTTCAGCGTCGTTCATGATACCTTCCACATCATTTTCATCTACTGCTAATTGCTCAAGCGCTGCAGGATCAGTTGTCCCCTGGTTAAGATCATCTTTTTTACAGGAAGTGAATGTGAGTGCAATGACAGAGACCATAATAACTGCCAACCGGAAGAAATTTTTCGTTTTCATAGTGTTCAATTTTTTGTTTGTTTTTAGATGAAAAAATAACTGTTTACATCTATTATACACTTAATCTGCTTTTTACCCTGACTGGATTTTGAATTATTTTTTATTTATTTTGCAAGATTCAGAGTATGAGATGTTTCGGGATTTCAAAAATTAAGTTTCTCATCTTCAAAAATTAAATTAAAAATCCATCTTTATTCAATTAAGGATTTGATAAGCAGATAACTTGAAATGCCTTTAATCTTTCGGACCTATAAATATTTCTATTTGACCGTCTCTTGTTTCTCCACTACCCCGCATGCCCCGAAAAATCCAACTGCGCCAGCGCTGAGATTGGTGGGAACATTAGCCGAGGCTGTATTAAAGTATCCTCCCTGCCATGTAGCTTCGAGTAAAATAGCACGAATAAAGGCAGCATGTTCATCCGTTAAGGAATATCTGCGCTCGGTAATAATAGTTCCGGATGGAAAGGTTATCTTTTCCATGTCAGGTGCAAAAATTTCGCTGACATCAATAGTTGGCAAGGTATAATAGAACAATTTTGCCTTACACGAATCAGGATTTTCGTTTTCATAACCCGGGGCTGTTGACCAATCGAGCAGTATCTCATACATGGCCGCTCTCTGGGGATTATAGATATTTGCAACTGCAGTGATACGAAATTTGTTGTTGCCGGCAGGTCGATACTGTAAAAAAACAAACTCGGCCGGAGGTACCAACAGCGCTTTAGAAGAGTAAACTCTTTTTCCTGTTGTGATAAGCAACGAATAGGTTCTGTTTCTTATCCCTATAAAAATTTTATCCGACAAATAAGTTCCCGGAAACTTAGGGTCCTCATGAAAAGTGTATGATGCCTGGTTATCCGAAACCAAAACTGTTGCACCCCTTATAGGTTGTGAGGGTTCGTTGGGCAAGGAAACCTGATTTGATAGGGTTATAGTCTGAACCTTTAGTTCATTTGTAATAATTCCATCGACCACAATAAAATCAGTGTTCGTTGTCTGCAAATCCCAGGCCGTTTGCTTTTCACAGGAAGCAAGAAAAATGATCAGCAGCAGATATGACAATCGTTTTGACATCAGAATCGGAATGTGTAATTTAATGATGGAATTGCACCGGCAACAGATATTGAGGTCGGAATGATTTCAACATCGCCTTCAAGATTCACAGGTACGACAATAGTTCCGTTGTCGTCCATCATTTTATTAAAGTTAACTGAGAAAGGATTATTTCTTCCATAGGCATTGTAAACCGTAAGCATCAGGCTATGTTGAAATCGTTTTTCCGGTTTGCTGAGCGCAAACGAAACAGATAGGTCGAGGCGGTGATAATCGGGATACCTGTCGTTATTTTTTTCAGCATAAATGGGAACAGTGTACCCGTTTACGTAATAAAACCCGGTAGGAGACGAAAAAGGCGCCCCGGTAAGATACATCCAATGCGACGAAAAATTCCAGTGTTTACCCGTGGCATACGACAGTGTAATGCAGATATTGTGAGGCCTATCGTATGCTGATGGGAATGGTCCGCCATTATTTATATCAGCGAACTGTTTTATCGAACGTGACCATGCATAGCTGATCCAACCGGTAAATTTCCCATTACTTTTGCGCAACATAGTTTCAATGCCATACGAACGGCTTTTACCGAAAAGTAATTCTCCTTCAAGTAAAGGGTTGAAAAGCATATTGGCATGATCCTTATAGTCAATCTGGTTATAAAGTTGTTTGTAATAGGCTTCAACAGAAAAATCAAACTGGTGTTGGCCCGGGGTGCTAAAAATACCCAGAGAGAATTGGTCGGATAGTTGTGGTTTTATGTTCGGGCCACTGGGCACCCATACTTCGAGTGAAGTGAACGGGCTGGTTGAATTGCTTAACACCTGCAAATACTGAACGTTATGGCTGTAATTAGCCTGAATCGTTGAATTTCCAGTGATAGCATATTTAAGGTTGATGCGAGGTTCTAGGTTCAGGAAGTTTTTATAGATGGTATTTTTGGCCACCAACACTGTATCAAATACCGTATGGTTGGCATCGAAAAAATAGATCGAAGCAGGTCCAAGGTCATTCCATCGTGAGAGTCTGGCTCCATAGCTTGCAATAAACTTCTGCCCTATCTGCAACTCATTACTGGCATAAATAGCGAATTCGGTGGATTGATATTCGGAAATATGAGGAACGTTCAATTGTATTTCAGTTTCCGAATAGTGTAAGTTTCCCGGATTGCTCTGATGACCATTAATTTCAAAACCAGCTTTCAGGGTGTTTTTAGGATTCAGATACCACGAAAAATCAGTTTTCAGGGTGGCATTCGAAATGGAAGAAGTCCAGTAGTTTTTAAGTTCTTTTGAAATATCAAGGAAATAGTTGTAACGGCTGATATATGCAGTTGTGTTAGAAAAAAGACGATTATTGAAAATGTGATTCCAGCGCAGAGTTCCGGCAACATTATTCCAACTGATCCCGAAAGTATTTGTGTTCACGTTGTTAAAACGTTCAAACACGTCACTTCCATTGAAAGTAGTCAGGAAAAGCCTGTTGTTTTTATTCAACAGTACATTCAGCTTTATATTGAGATCGTAAAAATCAAACTTATAGGTTTTTTGATCTTTGTTGGGTAGCTGTAACCAGTTGAGGTTCGATTTACGTGCAGAGATCAGGAACGAGCTTTTTTCTTTCAATATCGGTCCTTCAAGTGTTAAGTCGGAAGTATAAGGGCCAATGTTGCCCGAAAAACCAACTCGTTTCATATTGCCTTCCCTTGCGCGAACATCCACTACCGACGAAAGTCTTCCGCCATAATTGGCCGGGAAATCACCTTTATATACACGTACATCCTTTATCGCATCAGGAGCCAGGGCCGAAAAGAACCCAAACAGGTGCGATGGATTGTAAATAGGAGCCTCATCGATGAGCAATAAATTTTGGTCGCTGTTGCCGCCACGAACATAATAAAAGGAAGATCCGTCGCCGAACGTAACAATTCCCGGCACATTCTGCAGCGATTTGACTACATCAACATTACCGGCAAAGCCTGGAATTTGTTTCAGCGCTGCCGGTGAAAACCGCATGGCTCCCGATTGATTCAAGTGAATTCCCACTGCATCCGGATCCGAAGTTATTACAACAGCATTCATTTCGACAGCCGATAGTTCCAAATCTATGGTTGCTTCAATATTTTTATTCAGATTAACCAATTGCGACATGGGAGAATACCCGATAAATGAATTTGTTATCGTGTATTCTGCCGGTGGCAGCGAAAGGGAGTAAAACCCATAGGCATTACTTGTTGTACCTTGCATGGTTGCAGCATCGTAAACGTTGGCACCGATTATAACCTCGCCTGTAGATTTATCCCTGATATATCCACTAATGGTATATTTACGAAGTTGTTTTTTTGGTTCCTCCGGTTTAGGAGGAGATTCTTGTTTCTTAAGTCTTAAAATTACCTGCTTTTCGGAACTGATAAATTCAATACCATTGGCGGTAAACACGCTCTCGAAAATTTCCGAAAGCGGTGTATTGCGGACTGAAAGTGAGATTTTTTTATCAACAGGAATGGCTTGAGGATTAAAGGAAAACAGGATATTGCCCTTTTCGCTGATTTGCCTGATTACTTCTCCCAGCGGTTGATTCTGAACGTTGAGGGTGATCTTTTTATCCAGGTTTTGGGCAAAAGCACCTTTGGCCGCAATCAGAAGCAGACTAGTAATCAGAATCCGGTATAATGTTGTTCTGAGGGTCAAATCAGGTTTTATTGAACTTTAGTTTCTATAAGTTTTAAAAAGGGTTTCAAGCGTAAAAGGCATAAAAGGAAATCAGGTTATTCATGCTTTCATTTCTGTTGTGGTTCAAATTAATAAATCACAGCAGGCACGAAAGTATCTCAAAATATCTTCTGCCTGCTATAAATTATTTCCATAAAGCGCTTTTTACACTTTGCATTCTAGTTACATAGAGTTCCGGATAGCTCAATTATGTTCCCGTTCTGTTTCACCTGCAAATCAAGTGTTTTACTCAATACTTCGAGTACCGATTGCAGTGATTGATCATTGAAAGAAGCTGTTACACGGCAACCGGACATTTGTGGATCCGCAAGTTGAACAGGAGTCTGATAAACGTTTTGAAGCGTATTTACTACCTGGCTAAGTGTTTCGTTATCAAATACCAACACACGGGTTTTCCATGCCATATAATTTGCATCTGTGTTGGTTGATTTCGTAATCTGTTTCTGTTCTGTATTAATTTCAGCTTTTTCTCCAGGATCCAGTAAAAAATTCTTGGCGGGATTTGACTTGTAATAAACAGATACTTTCCCTTTGGTAAGCACAACTTCCAGGTTACCTGATGAGGTACGGGTATTTACGTTGAATTGAGTTCCCAATACCTCAACTCTCACTTCGCCGGAGGAAACGATAAAAGGTTTTGTTTTGTCATGCATTACTTTAAAATAGGCTTCTCCTTTTAATTCAACATTTCGTGTGTCCGACGAAAACTTTTCGGGGTATGAAATTTGTGAGCCGGCATGCAGCGAAACCACCGAACCATCAGGAAGTACCTGTTCCAGGTTCCCGGCCCGGGCCATAACCACTATATTTACCGGTTTTGAAAAGTAAAAATACAGAAGAAAAGAAGATACCAGCAATATGGTAACAACTGCTGCCACTTTCCATGTTTTTTGTAAAGATGATTTGAAACTGTTCCTTTTTTGATTCAGTGATATTATTTTGATAGGAGATTCTTTTCCCAAAGAGGCGGCATTCATTTTTGCCTGCATGGCAATCCATTCCTGATCTGTATTTACTGTGGCCTGAATATTTTGTGCTTCAATCAGTTGCCAGGTTTTCATGTATTGCCTGAAAAGGTCTTCATGCTGCGGGTCCGTTTTCATCCAGCCGGAAAGCAAACGCAACTCTTCTTCCGTGATTTCCCCGGAGAAGTACCTCGTGATGAGGTCGGTGTAATATGTTGAGTTATGGTTCATTTGCCTTTCCTGTTAATAGTACACTTCAGATTGATTTTACCCTGATGTGGATTTTATTTTTTAAGAATTGGAAGCCAGAAGTCGGAAGTCCAAAGTCGGAAAATCTGATTCCGATATCATCCATCTCTCTGTCGACCCTCGCCCTGGTGCCCCTCGCCATTTCGCCTCTCACCATGTCGCTCTATCTTTAGAGTCTTTTTTATTTGTTGATCAAGCTTAAAATCAATGTCCCAACTACCGTTAAATACTCAGCCAGGCTGATCCGCATATGCTTCAAGGCTTTCGACATTTGTGTTTCGACAGTTTTCACCGAAATCTGTAATTTATCTGCAATTTCAATGTATTTCAGATTTTCGTAGCGGTTCATTACGAAAATCTCCCTGCATTTCTCAGGTAGTTCCGCTATGGAAGCCTCAATTTTTTGTTTCAGTTCTTCTTCCACCAGGCTGTCAGATCCCTCGTTTTCAGGAACGTCAAGCAGGTTTTCAATATTCAGTATATACGTATCGAATTTACGGTTATCGCGCAGGTAATTGGTACATTTATTATGGATAATCATGGTTAGATACGATTTCACGGGACGCTCCATATCAATGGTTTCACGCTTTTCCCAAAGGCTGATAAAAGCATCCTGAACAATTTCCCTGGCCGTTTCAAAATCTTTAACATATTTCTGTGCAAAATAGCACAAGCCCGAAAAATGACTCCTGAAGAGCATCTCGATACTTGATTCATCAAGCGATTGGATGATATGTTCTTTTTTGTTTTGCAGCTGAATGAATTATTTTGGTTGTAGTTTAACCATAATAACACGAAAACGCATTATCCGAATGTTAATTGTCCTGTTTGTTTAAAGTAATATAAGCTGAGTGGCATCTTTCCCGGTGGGAATAGAAGACCAAAGCTCTCTGTTTTCAAGCCGGGCTGCACCCGGCTAGCTGTGAAATGAGTAATTTTATTTTCAACAAGCATATGATTGAAAACATTAACAAAGGTTTAAAGTAATCTGTTATTCAAGCTTAACAGAGAGTTTTCCCTTGATACTTACCGGGGCAATAATGCCGGCAGGAGCCAGCACAGGCTGTTGTACATCTATGCCTGCGAGGTTGCCGGTCATAAAAAATCCTTCACCGATTTCATATTTTTTCAGGCTTTCGGCCATCATATCATAAGTTTCATGTATATCGGCACCAATTGGATATGACATTTTTTTACCAATCATTTTTTCAATGCCGCTGGTGGCCAGCCACGAAGCCGATTTAACCAAAACATTCCTAGTTTGAACAGAGAACTGAAGGTCTTTCAGTATAATGCTTGAATCGGTGGCCCGATACATCGGCATTCCCGCGAAATACAATTTCCCGTTAATACTTCCGGTTACATCTGTGGCGATGATCATCTTGCTTTCGTTACCATAAACAGATACACCTGTAATTGTAATCTTCTTTTTCCCGAAAGTATAAGAGGTATTGATCAACATTAGTCGGGTGATTGAATCGAGGTATTCGTAACGGATATAGGAAATTACATTAGCCAGGAAATCATCGCTGAGGCTGTTAACAGTTGTCAGGTCCGGGAGTATCGGATTTATTCGTGAAGGCGGTTGTTTCCCGGTAAAACATTCTGCAACACCTTGTATGGATGTAGTATGTTTTATAATGCCTTTACCTCCGGTAATAGGCACTGCAGAGACAGATTTCGGGCTTATCCGAAGCCATAAGCCGTATTCTTCCGATAACAGCATAGGCTTTTGCATTTCAATCCAGGCTTGCCTGGCCGTGGTTTTCAGATCCAGGCTTTGCTCCAACCCGTCATCAATTGCCGAATTTATAGATTTGGTATTGTACTTAATAATCAAATCCGCTATGAAAGTAATAGGCAGATCAACCGGACCAATTTTTAAAGTGGGTTTGGTAAGCCATTCATATCCATCGGAAGTAGTCACAGTGGTTACTGACCAATCCTTATTGACTATTACCGACGAACGAAACTTCAACGCGATCTCTGCATTCATCTCGCGGTAATCGGACAGGGATATGCCGAATTGTTCTATTTTCCACCCGGCTTTGATCCACAGTTTCAAAGGAACACGATAAATAAATTGCCCGTTTTCAAAGCCAATTTTGATATTATCTCTCTTCCAGGCTTTCACCATAATATTATCCCCGCCATTGTCATCGAGGCTGTTATCTTCATAAATAAGTCCGTTCAACTGACGATTAAGCATCAATTCCAGGGAAGCCACCTTCATTTCGACAGGCAGAGTGACGGTTGAAGATACCGGTTCGTAACTGAAGGGAATATAATTTTCGGCTGGTTTTTCGGTTGGCAGTTTGGATGATGAGCCGCAGGATTGAAAAATCAGGATAACTGAGAAGAGAAGGAGAAGGTTTATGGTGTGACGCATAGTCTGTTTTTTGCAAAGGTATGAGTGAAAGGGTTGATATTTTTCAAAAATAAAAAGATTGGTAAAACCTGACAGCGTCGATAGACCTGTCAGCGTTTTATTATAGACCTGTCAGTGTTTTACCAGATTCGATTTGCCTCTCAGCGTTTTGCCAGGAATTATATTCCCAGGTAATCCTCTATCCCCTTTATTTCTTGGATAGAATTGTGAGCCAGTTTGTAATTCTCTTCACTTCCGAACCATTCTGTTATTTTTTCGTGATTAATTGATGTTGGTTCTGCTGAAATGCAACTCAGGTAACTGCTCCATGGATATTCCAGCAGATGTTTACAAAATCCATGGTGTACCGGGTTATTATGAATGTATAAGACTACATTTTTCAGATAGGTTTCATTATCGATTAGTTTGCGTTTAAAAGTACGTTCGAAAAGAGATCCATGGCGGTTGTAACGTTTGTTGATATAGCTGCTGTAAGCATTGAATAAATGGGAGAAATGAAGGTGGGGTTTTGGGATTTTAATATTTTCAGGATTGGTGCCTGCCTTGACGCTGTCAGGTGCTTCGCACGCTGACAGGTCAGGCGGGGTGATCGTTTCCCATTTATGTTCTTCGAAAAACCTGAAAGCGTTGATAGACCTGTCAGTTATTGAATACTTGTAAATAACATTCTCTTTTATTTTTACCAGGAAATGAAAATGATTAGGCATCAGCACCCATGCAAAAGTTTCCGCAACCGGCAAAATATAGGTGTCATACAATTTCAAAAAATGTATATAATTTGGTGCTTCATTAAAGAGGTTGCAACTGTTAATTCCGCGGTTATAGATATGATAAAAGTTCCCTTGAATAAGTTGTTCAATCGGTTGCATAGATTATGTTTTAAAAAACATAGAAATTGTTATATCTCTAATCATCAAAGCCCGGTCGTTTAAATTCCATGGCTTTCGGGAAATACTTTTTCATCATTCTCTGAATTTTTGACAAATCAGCAAGAAAACCCAGAACTTCATCTTCCAGTTCATGCAGATGGTTGTATAAAAAAGCAAATGCTTCGAGTGACCGGCTAATGGCAATAAGTGCAATTTTTGCCGAACCGTTTTTATCGTACCTGTCAGTTTCTTCATCGTCAAAATCATAAGGTTCAAGGGTTGCCCGGTGAATTTTAACCGCAATAAACAAACTGTACCAATGTATTACATCAATGGCATCCATAAAGGTTACCACTTGCTCTTCGTTGGTCATTTTTAAAATTTCCGTTTTCTGTCCAAACAACTCATTGTTTTTTTCAAGCCATTTGAGCAATCGCAGGCCGTAATTTCTGGCAGTTTTTTCGGCGCTGCTTTCGCGATGAATCGGTTTAACATATTCCGTATGACTTTCAGCCAGATCAATTCCCATTTTTTCTGCTGTTTCAGCTATCATTTCCCAGGTAGCCTGGTTCACCATCGAAAGATGTTCCCAGAACTCCTTGTTTTTCATATCAAGGTCAGGGCCATCGATTTCAAATTCGGATATTCCCACGGTGCATTGCGAAACGAAGGCACATCGCTCGCACCAACGGTCGCAATAGTTATGAATGCCGGGAATAATAGTTGAACGTCCGGCTATTTCTTTGATTTTTCGTTTGTAATGTTCTATTTCTTTTCGGGAGGCCATAGGAAAATATTGTTTCGTTTATCTTAAAACATGAATGGGCTACTGGTTTTCCCAGGCTGATTCAGCGATTAAAATTGCCGCAACATGCTGTTCAAGAGCAAGTTTCCTGAAATTGAACCATTCTTCTTTAATGGGCGAGCTGTGTATGACTGCATTAAAGTTGGCAAATGGTTTTTTGCGTTGTAACGCAAAAGTGAGTTTATTCTTAATTGGACTTTCCTCTAAAGAGGCTACGAAATTCTCCATAATTTGAAACGATTCGAATGACTCCAGCGGGCTGAAGGTAATGATATCTTCCAAAGGAACATTTTCTTCAATAGTTTCTTCCTCTTCCTCCTCATCCTCCTCATATTCTCCGTATTCCCAACTATTTGCCCTGCGTATCGAAATAATTGAGACTGTTTTTTTATCAACATGGCAAATGAACCCACACTGAATATTATCGGCAATTTCGGCAACTGCTTTCTTGTGCTGTTCAGGAATAACCAGGTCTTCTTCCTCATTCTCAACAATGAAATTCTCCGACATAAAGTCATAAATCTTCTGCAGGTCTTCTTTTGATTCCTTGACCCGACGGAGCATTCCCAGAATTTCGGCTAATAACTGGTCTGCATTCATATATTGAACCGATTTAATTAGTTATTTAACTTTCGCAAGTTCTATTTACCCTGCTTGCAATAGGGTTGTGTAATTTGTTAGTTTTATAATTCTTTGATTATCAGAGATTAGTTTTTCCATTAACACTTCAGTGTCAATTTCGAGCAGT
>JBAZWY010000016.1:0-97226 GCA_041660125.1 Lentimicrobiaceae bacterium | reverse complement strand
CACAACCTTTGAATTTCAGGCACTTGTAAAATTCACTAACAGAAAATCCAAAGTTTTAGGCTGAAAATAACCGTTATTTGACTGCTTTTCCTTCATTTTTATGGGTAAGGCTGCAAGATGGGTTAAAATTGCCGGTAATAAAAATAGTTCCGGTTTACTTTTTCTTTTTATTGTTCACCTTTAATTTCTTCGGAACCTGCGTTATCCCAGGTAATTCCATCAGTAGAAACCATGCAGGTTACATGTGTTGGGTGTAAAACCCAGCTTTTCGGGTCCCATTAGGAACCTATGCTGATGGAATGAAACGAACGACTTTCGCCCAGGTCAAGTGATAATTGAAAATTTTCACCTTCCCAGCATTACCTATTAACTTTAAAACGGTCAGCAACACGCCATTGGTTATAATGTCCATATCAATAGCCTTCCATTTACAAGTGCTATCATGAGTTAAAGGCTATGATAGCACTTGTTTAGAAGGATATGGTAAGCGATTTTTTGAAAGCCAACTGCTTGTAATGACAAGGCTACTACTTGAGCATAGGTAAACAAAGAATCAAAAACAAGTTTCCTGGCATTGACTTTCAAGAAGTTCGGACGATCTTGCTCTTGCTTTAATTCATATTCGACATAACTAAAATCTCTACAGCAGCGTTAACTTGTGTTGCCGATACTCCAGTTAAAGAATTCTGAATAAGTGTTTTAGTAGAATTAAAAAAGCTTAAATAAGCATTAATTATTACATCGGTTGAAGCGGATACTCCGACAGAAGCTCTTAAAACTGTTGCCGCCCCGCCAACGCTGGAGAGACTGGCTTCAATTATGTCAATGTTGGTTGCTTGAGCGCTGAACGTAAGTTTTAGCTGCGCTACAACTGCTGAATGATATTGAGCAAATGCATTAATTATTTGACTTATACTTACTGAATTCTTAATCGAAGCCGATAGAGTAACACCGGCTGATGCAATGGCACTAACCTGTGAACTTGATGCGCCTGTTTCCTGAAATTTAGCGTCTATTGCCTGCTTTGTAATAAATGCGATTCTCAAATAGTTGCTTTTAGCACACGCAAAATATGTTTGAGATGACATACTTGCAGTTGCGTTTACAAAAACTTTGGAAGATATTTCCGATAATTTTGCATAAGTCTCTGCTTTAACATTTGCATTAGTATAAGCGGAAATAATAGCGCTTTGATAAGTGTTAAATTGATCTTCGGCGCTGCTTTGAGAGTCGCCGGCATTGTACAAGGCTGCTTCAAAAGCTACCTGTGCCTGAACTTTTGCATCTGTTATTGCTTGCATCTGGGTGTTTGTAATTCCGAAATAAGCATTGCTTGAAGCTTGGGCATGAGCTTGCTGTTTGGCCTCTAAAGCGCTAATAAACTGATCCTGCATGCTTGCATTCCCTTTGATTTGTGCTGCAACTTCAGAATTAATATAGAGCTGCATATCCGCTTGTGAAACAGTATTTAACTTTCCCGAAGCTTTTAACCTTGCGTAAACTTCCGCTTCAGCTGTTGATTCGGTATTTAGTGGTTGTGCATAAACAGTTGTACCACTTTTAACTTCAGCAGAAACTACAGTTTTCCATTCCATAGCACCTTTAGAAGCAACGACAACTAAATTTTTAGCGCCGCTTAGTGTTGTTTCAACTGTAAATTTTCCATTAATATCGGTCTGAACACTTTGCGTTGAAACAGTATTTAAGGAGCCGTTTGCTTGAACTTCGGCAATAATAACTGTTGCTCCTTCAATTCCAGCTTCGCTTGATTTAACTGATTGCCCATCTCCATATGATTTCAAATTCCCACCGTTATCGGAAACGCTACCGGATATTTTTGAATTGCCTCCCCCGTTATCCTTGGAACATGCTATCATTCCTAAAAAAATAACAACTGCAATAAAATAGTTGAATCCCTGAATGATTTTTTTTGCGCCAAACATATTATTTGTCTTGATAACATTATCATGTGCATTTTCTGCATTTTCGGCAGAGGTATTACGGCTTGTTAAGGTTGCACTTGTTAAAAACGAGCGTCCTGCATGTTTTAAAATTGATTTTTCCATTTTATTTAGTCCTGATTAGTTCATACTTAATTATCAAATTTCACAAGGTTGTTGTATTAAACAATCTTGTGAAAATTAATTTTAACGATACAAAGGTACTTTGTTTTTTAACAGCAGATGCAATGGTACTTTATTGTTTAACAATTTGTTAACAGCAAAGGATTTTCTAAGAAACTGTTGTATTGAAACTAAGCATTAAATGCAGAATTTTAAAGACATAAATGCCTGTGTTATAGCATGATCCTACCAGATAGCGGCAGTTTGAATTTTAAGCTCTTTCTTTTTCTATCGCTTGCAAAACGACAGCCTGCATTTTCGCTGCATTCCGTTCCATAGCTTCAATAAGCCGGAACTGAACTTTAGCCCTGACAAGATTATGATCAGGATACGAGGTGCGGAAATAAGTATCTCCATCCACAAAATCAGTCAGGAACCTGAGCCCTATAATAAAAGTCATAAACCTGGCTGAAAATGCAAGGTTGTTAATTTCTACTTCATTAAGTGTGGAAAGGGTACTTTTCAGAAATCCACGTGTATATGCTTCGTATATCGGCAGGTTAATGTCAACTTTGGTCAGATCTTTCTCATCCTCGTTTGCCGTATTGGCACCTGTCCGTATCGAATCACCAAAATCAAACAAAATACTTCCCGGCATCACGGTATCCAGGTCAACAATACACAAGGCATGGTCCGAGCTGTCGAACAAAATATTATTGAATTTGGTGTCGTTATGCGTAATGCGCATAGGGAGCTTTCCTGATTTGATAAGAGCAGGAATGGTGAGCATTTGGTCGGTTCTGGTTTTTATAAATTCAATTTCGCTGGTTACATCCTTAACCCGGTTTGCTTTATCAGCTTCCACCGATTTGTTGAAAGTCGCCAGTCGTTTCTCCAGGTTATGGAAATCAGGAATTGTGTCAGTAAGTCCATCGGCAGGCAGATCAGCCAGAAGCGACATGAAAAGGCCAAAAGCTTTACCACCTTCGTAGGCTATTTCGGTATTTTCAACTACATTGTACCCATGGGCATTGTCAATGAAGATATAAAGCCGCCAGTATTGGCCATCCGGATCGAGGTAGAAATTCTTTCCGTTATTACACGGAATAACTTCCAGTACTTTAAATGCAAGATCTTTATTTTGAGCCAGTTTTAATGCCAGATGTCCTGTAACAGCGCTAATGTTATCCATCAGGCCTTCAACATTTTTAAAGATGTTGTTGTTTATCCACTGGAGGAAATAGCCTGGATGATCTGTCGCTCTGGTATTAATAAAGTATGATTCATTGATATGGCCGGTAGTATTTTTTTCAAAATCCAGATATTCAGCTTTAATGTTGAAATGTGATACAATTTCTTCAATGTTTAATTTCATAATGCTACTTCCAAAGTTTTGCAGGATAAACGCCCGCTTTAATAAGTTGAGCTAGTTTTTCAATCACAAGAGGTTTATCCTCTTTATAAGTTACACCGAACCATTTGGCATCGCTGCGAAGCACTTTAACACGTGCACTTGCGCTGTTTATCAGGTTGTCGATTGCAGTCGGGATATAAAATTCAGCTTTGAGCGAGTCGCTGTTTGCCTTTACAAAATCAATAAACATAGCTTCGGTTTGTTTGAAATATTCCGGAGTGAATCCCCAGAAATTCATCGAAACCGGAGTCTCCGGATTTAGAAATACCAAAGAATCATCACCATCCTGGTAAGCAATTCCTTCATTAAAATACTGAATATTAGTGCGCTCAGTAACTGAGATTAAAAATCCGTTTTTATCCTCCTGGCAAACCCCGCGGGAAACAGTGCCATGATCCGACAAGGTATTTCCAACTTTGTATCCAACCAG
Source organism: Lentimicrobiaceae bacterium (assembly GCA_041660125.1). GTDB lineage: Bacteria > Bacteroidota > Bacteroidia > Bacteroidales > UBA4417 > UBA4417. Next base: position 93,319 of record JBAZWY010000016.1, on the reverse strand, counting down.
TGAGTATTGCGTTTGGGTGGTTGTCGTTAATGCATTTAGGTAATCAGCCATGGTTTGAAAAGCGCCTGATCCATAAAAATCGTCACCGTTGATTACAGCAAATGGTTCATGGATGACATCTTTGGCCATTAGGATAGCATGTGCTGTTCCCCAGGGTTTGGTCCGTTCGGGGGATACAGTTAATCCATCGGGTACATTTTCAATTTCCTGGAAAACGTATTCGACAGGAATATAAGGTTGTAACTTCGAAATGAAAATATCCTTGAAATCCTGTTCAAAACTTTTGCGAATGATAAATACGACTTTCCCAAATCCAGCCCTTATGGCATCATAAATGGAATAATCGATTATTGTTTCACCCGATGGGCCGACAGGATCAATCTGTTTCAGGCTTCCATAACGGCTGCCCATGCCGGCAGCAAGGACTAATAGAGTTGGTTTCATAGGTATTATTGATGCTTTGTAATTATTTAGGGTTTTAACAGGTTTAAAAGTAAAAGGGTGTAAAGGTATAAAGGTTCACTCAGATAAGCATATTTAGATAATAATGACTTTTGTTTGCATTTACTTTAAAACTGTTGCAGAACATCTCATACCTTATACCTCTTCCCTAGACCTTAACTTATACGAATTTTATCATTTAACTTTCACTTTATGCCCAATTGTTGCATAGTAAATTATAAAAAGGTATATCGGTACCATGATCCACAGCGCCTGCTGAAAGCCTATGGATTGGCCAAGTTTAGCATAAGTCGGTGGGATAAGTGCTCCGCCTGCAATACCCATAATAAGCAAGGCCGAACCGATTTTTGTATATTCTCCCAAGTTATTCAGAGCCAGAGGCCATATAGCGGGCCACATCAGTGCGTTAGCCCAACCTAGTAATGTAACAAAGAATACTGCGTTCGGGATTAACGGTAAATTAAAACCGGGAAGATTATTTAACCAACCGAACATAGTCGAAAAAAGAGTATTATCAGTAACTGATGAATTAGCAGCACCAAGTGCAAACAGAACTCCCAAAATGGCCGAAATCACCAACGCTTTCGATTGGCTAATAACTTTTGGAATGAGTACTATTCCCAGAATATATCCAAATACCATAAAAGCCATAGTGAATGCTGTAAGTTTAGGAGCATATTCCAAATGCAGCGACCTTCCGAACTGGGTAAGACTGTCGCCCGCCATCACTTCGACTCCCACATATACAAACAATGTTGTGATTCCAAGCCATAGATGCCTGATTTTGAGTGCATCAGGTATTTGTTTAACAAATCCTTTCAACGTTTCATGATCATCGGCTTCTATATCAATCTCATTGGGTAAGGAAGAAAATTTAACCAAAACAGCAAAAAGTGCCAACAATAAAGCCATTGCAGTATATGGACCGACTATCCGTGAAGCCAGGCCGTTGAGCAGCACTTCTTTCTGATCGAATGTAAGCTGAGCCAGGTTACTTTCGCTGAATTTCTCCATTCCATGCAGGATTAGAGCAGTAAGCACGAGAGGGCTGAAAACACCTGCCATTTTATTGCATATACCCATGATAGCCAAACGCTTAGCAGCGCTTTCGCGTGGACCGATTATTGTAATAAAAGGATTTGTAGCAGTCTGTAAAAGTGCTAATCCTGTGCCCAGAACAAACAAACCGGCCAGGAAAACTCCAAACTCCCGTGAATACGCAGCAGGAATAAAAATCAGAGCGCCTACAGACATAATCAATAACCCGACAAAGACTCCGTTTTTATACCCGATTTTTTTAAGTACGAAGGATGAAGGCAGTGCCATCACGAAATAGGCTATGTAAAAAGCAAGCGTAACAAGACTTGCCTGGAAAGGTGTTAATTCGCAAGCAGTTTGAAGAAAAGGCATAAGTGAACCATTCAGCCAGGTTACAAAACCGAAAATAAAAAACAACGCTCCGATAATGGATAGCGACATGATGTAATTTTTACGGTTCACAGCCGTTGATGTTGTGCTCATAGTCTTTTAGATTATTTGTAAGTATTTGATTGGATTTCGATTGTTGTCATTTAATATGTAGGCGTTTTTATGCGTTGTTCAGGTTTTATTTCATTTGTTCAGAATGATAATTCTTTTTTAAATAATCATTTATTTTTTTTGACCATAATGTTTCATGGTACCGAGACTCGAGCATCGCGTAAGAGTAGAGACGCGAGCATCGCGTAAGAGTAGAGACGCGAGCATCGCGTAAGGAGTAGAGACGCGAGCATCGCGTAATGAGTAGAGACGCGAGCATCGCGTAAGAGTAGAGACGCGAGCATCGCGTAAGGAGTAGAGACGCGAGCATCGCGTAAGGAGTAGAGACGCGAGCATCGCGTCTCTACCATTAACCATTAACCATTTTCAATTTACCATATTTACTCCACCTCATACCTTACAAATACCTCAATGGCTTCATATTCAGCCATTCCGAGTTTGTCATACAGACGGGCAGTATTTTTATTTCGTTCTTCGGCGCGTTGCCAGAATTCACGCTTGTCGGCACCCATAAACATAGCGCCGTCTTTTTGTGACTGATGCCTGAAAATAGCATTACGTTTTATCACCACCTCTTCAGGACTAAGAGGAACTGCCATATCAACCATATCGATTTCCCATTCCTGCCAGGCGCCACGATAAAGCCAAACCCGGCAATCTTTCATCCAAGCGTCGTTTTTCATACGTTCGAGTGCTTCAATTATAATATCAATACAAACGCGGTGAGTTCCATGCGGATCGCTCAGGTCGCCGGCAGCATATATCTGGTGTGGTTTCAGTGAGCGAATAAAATCCATTGTGATTTGGATGTCTTCTTCTCCTGAAGGAGCTTTTTTTACAGTTCCGGTTTCATAAAAAGGAAGATCAAGGAAATGAACATTTTTCTCAGGAAGACCAATATACCGGCATGAAGCTTTAGCTTCGCCGCGTCTTATGGATGCTTTTACTGCCAGCAGTTCCGAAGGCTCAATGCTGTCCTTTTTCTTATTCCTGTAAAAGTCGGATGACTCTTTATATAATGCTTCAGCTTTAGGATCATTAATGTCATAAATCTGTTCGTAATTACGCACAAAATCGAGATAGCGTATAGCATCATCATCACTAACGGCTATACTCCCTGAAGTCTGGTAAGCTACATGCACATCATGACCGTGTTCCACCAGGCGGGCAAACGTTCCTCCCATTGAAATCACATCATCATCAGGATGCGGGCTGAACAGGACAACACATTTTGGAAAAGGCAAGGCTCGTTCCGGCCGCGTCGCATCATCAACATTGGGTTTGCCTCCGGGCCAGCCGGTAATAGTATGTTGCAGATCGTTGAATACCTTAATATTTATTTTACTGAAGATAAGGCTTGTTATCAGGTCGGACAAACCGTAATCATTATAATCACGTTCGGTAAGTTTCAGTAATGGTTTCCCGGTTTGTGTACAAAGCCATAAAACAGCTTTACGTATCATTCGATCAGTCCATTCACACTGTCCAACTTTCCACGGTGCTTTAAACCTTGTGAGTTCAACAGCAGCGGGAGGATCAATAAAAAAAGTGGTATTGGTATGATTTTGTAAAAAGCTCGAAGGTATCACATCTGTAACATTACCTTCAACGGCTTTTGCAATAATATCGGCTTTACCTTCGCCCCAGGCCATGAGGAAAATTTCTTTGGCCGACATAATGGTTCCAACTCCCATGGTAATAGCAAAATGGGGAACATGTTCTTCCCCATTAAATGAATCGGCGGCATCGTAACGTGTCATTTTATCGAGAGCCACCAGTCGGGTTTTCGAATTGTAAGCCGAACCCGGTTCGTTAAAACCGATATGACCGGTTCGGCCTATTCCAAGCAATTGGATATCAATTCCTCCGGCTTCTGCAATTTTTTTCTCATAATCGCGACAAAAAGCAGCAACATCGTCCTGATCAATACTTCCTGAAGGAATATAAATGTTTTCAGGCTTAATATCAATATGTTTAAAAAGCCTGTCCCACATAAAATGGTTATAGCTTTGCTGATGACCATGCTCTAACGGATAATATTCATCAAGATTAAATGTGATAACATTTGAAAAACTCAAACCCACTTCTTTATGAAACCGAATCAGTTCATCGTAAACTTTGAGTGGCGTGGAGCCTGTAGCTAAACCTAGAACTACATTTTTGCCTGATTTCTGTCGTTTCTTTATTAGTTCAACTATTCTTGATGCTATTTCGACCGAACCAACACTGGCTGAAGGGAAAACCTTAACGGGGATTTTTTCGTAACGGGTAACAAATGCATCATCGTTCCACATCGAACTATTTGATTCTGAGGAATATCCTTTTATATCTGCTAATTTCATTTCTTTGAATTATTGACTATTTTACTGAAATATCATTTTCCCAAAGTTTTGCAGGATTTTTTGTCTTTAAATGTTGCTGTATTTTGATAATATGCAATTCATTTGGTTACTTCCTCTTCTTTTTTTATTAATGCTATTCATTTTTGAAAAGATATTTGGAATAACAAGGCAAACAAATTATTTCGAGCCACTTTTTAATTATACATTCTGAAAAACCTTATTCATTACCAGTGCAACGGTACCCATTAAACCAGCGTTCTGTCCCAAACTTGAAGTAATTATCTGTGCATCGCGGCGAATCTTTGCAATAGTATATTTGTTGAGATTTTGCTGAATCGGGTCAACAATATAGTTTTCTGCTTTTGTGAGTTCGCCTCCGATAATGATGAGTTCCGGGTTGAAAAGATGAATAAGCACTGCGATTCCTCTGCCAAGGTGCTCACCGATAGCAGCCAAAAGACCGATAGCGAACTGATCGCCGCGCTGAGCTGCTTCTAGTATGGTTTCGATAGTAATTTTGGTAAGATCGCCCCCGACCATGGTTCTGATTATTGTAGTTGCTCCCTCGCCGATTTCTTTACGAGCGCGTTTTATCATGGTTGTTCCAGAAGCCAGGGTTTCAAGGCAGCCTATTTTCCCGCAATAACACAATTGACCATTGGGATCAACCTGGATATGACCGAACTCTCCCGAGAAGCCGGAATGCCCTTTATACAACGTGCCATTCAGTAGCATCCCAAGTCCTATACCTGATCCGATGTTAAGACATAATACATTTTGTTTTCCTTGCACCATACCGAACGCCTGTTCACCCAGGGTCATAACCTTGGTATCGTTTTCAACAAATACGGGGTAGTTGAAAAAATTTTCGAATTGAATGGTAGCTGGTTTTTCGTCCTGAAGATAGCTATAACTTATGCCCGTATGCAAGTCTATCAAGCCGGGAAGTGCAATCCCGATGCCCATCAATTTGGTTTTATCAATTCCTGATTCTTTAATATAATCATTTACCGCATCTCTCAGGCTCTTCATAAAATCCGTCGAAACTTCGAGTCCTTCGTCGATCACCTTAATCTCAATAACCGGCTGATTGCTGAAATTGAATATTCCCAAACGGATATGATACCGACTTATATCAACCCCCATTACATATTTTGCAGAAGGATTCAGTCCATACAAATTCGGGCGGCGGCCTCCACTTGAAGTTCCAATTCCTTCTTCGGTCAGAAACTCGCTGACTTTCAACTCATCAATAGCCCTGGTAATGGTTGGTGTGCTCATGCGGATTATCTTGCTCAGCTCAGGTATTGATTTACATCCATTATTATATAATTCTTTTAATATCAATAGCTTAAGTCCGTTTTTCTTAGAACTGTTGGTCCTTGGATCACCTGTAGCGTTACCAAATAACATACTCTTTTTCATGTGGTATAATTTATTTTTTAAGGGGCATTACTTGTCCCGATTTATCGGGATGGAACTCCATGACACCCCGCCATGGCGGGGTCATCCGCCTGTGTGTTAAAATTGGCTGATTTTATCAGGTTCGATTCATCTTTTTATTTTTAACGTTGAATTTGGTAGAGAATGTAAATTTACAACAATCATTAATAACACCAACATACATAATGAAATAAATTAGAAAGAATGCAAAGGATTCAATGGTTTTTATTTCTTCCGTTAAAAAGTATCATTTAATGGTCAGGATATCAGATATATATAAGTAAATTGGAATTGAGCATCTTCTTATCATGCATTGGACTCTGAAATGTAAATAAGGCAGTTGGTTCCCGGAAATATTTTTTTTACACCAAAGTTTGAGTACGCTCCGAAAACTAGAAAACGAAGAAATACCACCAAAACTCAAAAGTGTTAAAATATACTAAACGCTTATAGCCAGCATCTTGCCTTCGGTAAAATTTAATAATTTCATGATTTTATAGCGATATTTAACTTGTCGGAGCGGACTCAAGTTTCCATTTTAACCATTGAATTTTAATAGATGTTCTCACGGTTTTAATTAAAATGAATTTACACAATTCAATTGAGTGATTTGGGCTCAACCTTTAAAAGGAAAGTAATTTATTTTAATAAGTATATAGATTACACTAAGTAAATAAAGGAAGATCTACTAAAAATAATCGTTTATTGTAATATGTAATTATTCTAAATAGTATTTTATAAGTCATATAATCAGTATGTTAAATAAATATAAATTTAAAATGAATTTATTTGTTTATAATTATTTAACAGTTACTTGTTTCTAAGGAATAAATATATTTATCTTCGTGTTCATATTACACCAACTAAAAAGGCATATTAGATGACTTTATAGTCATGATAAAGGCGATAATTATCGTGCTCTAATTCCTGGGTTTAATGAATTATAAGTTCCTCATTTGTTTGCTAACATTACTATTTACAACGAATCTCACGGGGTTTAGTCAAAAGAGAAAGTTAAAGTAGTTTTGGACGTAGAAATGCATCACGATTAAAGTAAATCAATCTAATATATCATATAGCTCCTAGGTTATTGGTTTTACAAATTCGGATGAAAGCAAAAGCAATGCCTGAGTGAAAATGAAACACTTGTAAATACTTGGAACCAATCTACTAATCTTATTGTTAATACTTTAAATACAAAAATAAAACTGAATGAAATTAATTTTGTGAAAACTTTACGTTATATTAGTAGTCGCAAATGTCTTTTAAAAGAGAAGGATTCTAAATGAACCTTATAAGAAATCCTAATAAAATTACCCGTTACTCAAATTAACATTTTATCATTCTTATTGATAAATCCATTAATCTCCTGATGAATAGAAAATTCAACATTCTAAAAATGAATTAAAATGAAGTACCTGGTCATTTTTGCATTCGTTTGGATTTCAAATATTTGCTTTGCCCAGCAGGATAAGTGGGTTTGGAGTGATGAGTTCGATGGAACCGGCTTGCCTGATTCGACTAAATGGAACTACATCCTGGGCAGTGGTGGTTTTGGGAATAATGAAATCCAGGAATATACAAATCAGACCCAAAACCTAAGACAGGAAAATGGTGTACTGATCATCGAAGCTCTTAAAACAGGGAATACATGGACTTCTGCCAAAATTACAACCAACAATAAACATGATTTTACCTATGGCCGTATTGTTTTTCGTGCCAAATTACCTGTCGGCAGCGGAACCTGGCCCGCCTTATGGCTACTGGGCGAAAATATCTCCACTGTGAGTTGGCCTGCCTGTGGCGAAATTGATGTAATGGAACATGTTGGTAAAGATCCTTGTGTGCTACACAGTACCATGCATACGCCTTCAAGCTATGGCAATTCAATAAATGGCGGGTCAAAAGCTGTAAAAAACTGTAATACTGAATTTCATTTGTATGAAGCCAACTGGAAATCCGACCGGATTGAATTCAGCATAGATGATACTTTATTTTACACTTACAAACCGGAAGTAATGAATGCTTTTACCTGGCCTTTCGACAAACCTTTCTATATTATTATGAACATTGCCATGGGAGGTAACTGGGGCAGTGACTCAAAGTATGAAGCCGGCGGAATAAGAAACGGCATTGATCCCGCCCTTACATCGGCAAAGATGGAGATTGATTATGTGAGAATATATAATCCATTATAGAAGTAAACCGCAAACGAAACTACCAACTAATAAATAAACCTCAATCAATCATTAACCAAAACAACCATTCTATGAAAAATCAATACTCTAGTTCTTTTCTTTAAGAAAATAGTCTTTCTGAAACAGGTATAGATGGACTGTTTACGCTGAAATAAATTTCTTCCCAAATCATCCAATCACCAACCAACCAACCAATCATTAACATGTAATCAAACATTATTGTTATGAAAAAAAAATTATTACTAAGTACATTCTTCTTATTCTTTTCTTTCTGGGCTTGGTCCCAGCAAGTTCAGATCAGTGGAACCGTAAAATCGACCACGGATAACTTACCTCTTCCCGGAGCTTCAGTTGTAATTAAAGGAACTGTTACCGGTACCACTACCGACATAGACGGTAAATATTCTCTAAAAGCCAGTCCTAACCAGGTATTGGTTTTTTCGTTTATCGGATTGGAACCGCAGGAAGTTACCATAACTGCCAGTTCTAAAATTGTTGACATTCTTCTTGTCCAGGTCGCATCAACTCTGCAGGAAGTTGTGGTAGTTGGTTATGGCACACAACGAATCACCAAAGTATCCGGAGCCATATCAACGGTTAAAGCAAAGGATATTGAACGACAGAAACCTATCAGGGTGGAAGAAGCCTTACAGGGACGCGCATCTGGTGTTTCGGTAATTCAGAATGGCTCGCCGGGAAGCAAACCAACCGTTTTAATCAGGGGTATTCCTTCTTTCTCAGGTACTGATCCAGTTGTTATTATTGATGGTATTCCTCAGACTTTGGACGATTTGAATGCTATTAACTCAGCTGATATCGAATCCTTTAACGTATTGAAAGATGCAGCGGCAACAGCTATTTACGGTGTAAAAGGAGGTAATGGTGTTATAGTTGTAACAACAAAAAGTGGTAAAAAGAATCAAAAAGCTGAATTTTCATTCAGTTCCAATTTTGGGCAGCAGAAAGTATTGAACAAGATTGGTGTTCTTAATGCCAGCGAATATGCAGCTATTATAAATGAAGGAAGTGTTACCTCTGGTGGACCACTGATTTTTACCGATATCTCGGGATTAGGAGTAGGTACCGACTGGCAGGACCAGGTGTTTAAAACAGCCGGAGTTTCTTCGAATAACTTTACAGCAACCGGAGGTGGTGAGAAAGTAAGCTATTTTTTATCTGCCGGTTATATGGCACAAGGTGGTATTGTAGGTGGGGCTGATAAATCAAATTTTAACCGCGCTAATGTTACTGCTAATTTTGATGTTGAACTCACCAAAAGATTAAAACTTATACTCAACACAAGTTATGCGAATATAGCAAGTAAAGGTGTTCAGGAAAACTCCTTTAATTCAATTATCGGAAGCGCCCTGAATTTTGACCCTACAGTAGAAGTATTAAATACTGTACCTAACACTGTGGGAACATACGGATTCAGTAACCTTTTATTGTCTGAAATTTTTAACCCACTTACCAAATTGGAGAATACCTATAACGAAAGTTTTGGCAATAAACTTTTTGGCAAAGCTGAGTTGCAGTATGATGTAATGAAAAACCTGAAACTTTCGACCCGTTTTGGTTATGTAAAATGGGATCAGGTTGGTAAAAGCTTTAATCCCCTGGTATTTTACGGCCCTTTGAATGTAGAAAATACAATGAGCGCTGATGGAAATGCTGTTTATACAGAAAATTGGGATGGAACCAAAACAGTGAAGCACAACAGTGTAAGCGAATACCAAAACAGTAACTTCAATTATACCTATGAAGCATTTGCCAACTACAGTTTCAACGTTCAGGAAAAACATAATTTTGATGTAGTTGCCGGTTTTTCAATGGCTAAATCAACTTCAAATGGTTTTAATGTATCTCGCGAAGATGTGCCATACAATTCATGGGATTTTGCTGATATTTCAGGTGCAACCGGCAGTAACGTTATTATTTCCGCTGGTGGAGTTGACCCTATAACCAATGAAGTACATCCTCCTATTGTAAACTTCAATGGGCAGACCGGATCAAGTTGGAAGGGTTTAACCAGGAAGAATTTATCTTATTTCGGACGATTGAATTACGACTATGAGGGTAAATATCTGGCTTCATTTTCTGCCCGGCGCGACGGCTCAATTGCTTTTGGCCCGGCAAATAAATTTGCCGATTTCTTTGCAGGTTCGTTGGGTTGGGTTGTATCGAACGAAGAGTTCTTCCATGTGGATTTTATCAATAATCTGAAAATCAGGGGAAGTTACGGTAGCATTGGAAATGAGAATGTAAGTCCGCAGTATGTTGCAATTGTAACCGGTGGTCCAAGTTACAACCAAACAGCCAATAGCAACGGATATACCTTTGGTTCAACCTTCCTGAATGGTTCAACCGTTAACTCATTTAAAAATGATAAATTGGCATGGGAAAAACAAAATCAGTTGAATGCCGGGTTCGACATGAGCATTCTGAAGAATAACTTATCCTTATCGGTTGATTATTTCCAGAAGAAAGTGAACGGACTCCTGTTTACTTTAGCATCTCCTTTTTATGCCGGTACTTCATTACCGGTTGATGCCAACATCGGATCAACAAAAAGCAGCGGTATTGATTTATCTTTGTCTTTTAATACTGAACTCATCAGTGGCTTTCTTTTTAATACTTCTGCTACTTTTACTACTTCCAAAAACTTAGTGACTGAAACCAATTCAGATGGAACACAATTTTATACCGGAGGAGGCTATTTTAATGGGCAATCTCAAACTGTGACCCGTTTTCAAAAAGGATTTACTCCAGGGTATTTCTATGGGTATAAAACGGATGGATTGTTTCAAACTGTCGAAGAAATTGCTGCAAGCGCAACACAGGCAGGTGCAGTACCCGGTGATATTAAATTTGTTGATATCAGCGGACCGGATGGAGTTCCTGATGGAATAATTTCAGATCTGGATAAAACGAAAATTGGTGATCCGTTCCCAACATTTACTTTAGGATGGAACCTTGGACTCGAATATAAAAACTTCGACTTTAACGTTTTTACTTATGCCTCCGTGGGTAATGATGTTTACAGAGCTTATGAGCGCAATGCCCAATACTCCAATAAGTTCAGAAGTATCCTGGGCCGATGGACCGGACCGGGCTCCACAAATGATGCAAACACACCCAGATACTCTTTTACAGATGCTAACAGTAACATCAGGGTTTCCGACAGGTATGTTGAAGACGGGTCATTCGTTAAAATTAAAAACATATTGATCGGTTATACAATTCCAACTTCCTTACACAAGAACAAGGTGTTTACTAAATTGAGGGTTTATATCCAGGCTAAAAACCTTTATACTTTCACTAAATATACCGGTTACGACCCCGAAATTCCCGGTGGAATTTTAGATACAGGTGTTGACCGTGGTAATTATCCACAGGCACGCACATTTTCTGCAGGATTAGACCTTAAGTTTTAATTTTAAAAGCCAAGACGATGAAAAGTAATAAAATAATATTAATGGGATTGGTTCTTATAGCATCAATCTTTACCGGTTGTTCAAAGTGGATTGATTTCAATCCGCATGATGAATATGCGATTACCGAAGCTGATTATTTAAAAACCGCTGACGACTATAAAACGATGGCTGTGAGTTGCTATACGCCATTGCAATGGCTCAACCAGGCTATGGTTATTGGTGATATTGCTTCGGACAACGCAGTATCCGGTGGCGAAAATGCCTCAGATGTATTGGACCTTCAACAAATAGATGATTATACTGCAACACCTGTCAACGGGCAACTTGAAGAAATTTGGAAAGCCTCTTATGAGGGTATCAACAGGGTTAATTACCTGGTACAATATAAAGACGCTAATATCGCTGGCGAAAAAATTGAATTCAGCGGGAAAGAAGCGCTTTATGGTGAGTTATACTTCATCCGGGCTTATGATTATTTTATGCTGGTCCGGTTTTTTGGTGATTGTGTTTTATTTACCGATCGCAAATTAGGTGTTGCCGATTTTGGAACATTGCAAAGAGTTTCCAAAACAGAAGTTTATGCTCAGATAGAAACCGACTTGAAGGCTGCCATTAATGTATTACCTCCTACAAACAGCCAGCCAGGCAGGGTTACAAAATTTGCAGCCCAGGCCTTATTAGGGAAAGTGTTGTTGTATGAAGAAAAATTTGATGAGGCAGCCGCTGTGTTGGATGATGTAGTAAAAGGACCGTTTAGCCTGGTTCCTAATTTTGGCGATATATTTTTATTGTCAGGCGAAAATGGACCTGAGTCTGTTTTCGAAATCCAATATTCAAATGGTTCACCTTATTACAATTGGGGCGGAGTTACCAGAGGACAAGGCAATCTTGCTGTTCAGCAATGCGGTGTACGGGGATTAAACGGTAGTCAGGAAATGCCTTATGGAGTTGGCTGGAGTACTAATCTTCCAACACTGGATCTGGCCAACGCATATGAAGCCGGTGATAAACGTAAGGATGAAACTGTATTTGATGTAGAAGCATATAAAACTGCAAACCCGGCGCTTAACGTAACCTACCAGGTTGCTCCTTATAAAAATACAGGCTTGTACAACAAAAAATACCTGCCTATGAAAGGACAAACCAGTGGACAGGTTGAATTAAATTATGCAAACAATCAGCGTATAATTCGTTATGCTGACGTATTACTCATGGCTGCTGAAGCAATCAACAGGTCAAGCGCTCCCGATGATGCTAAATCACAAGGTTATTTGAACCAGGTCAGGAAAAGGGCTTTTGGCGATGAACTGCATAATATTACAGCTACAGGAACAGCTCTGAAGCAGGCTATTTGGGACGAAAGAAGATTGGAACTTGGCATGGAAGGCGACCGTTTCTTTGATCTGGTAAGAACCGGACAAGCTGCTGCCAAAATTACAGGCTTCCAAGTTGGTAAGAATGAAGTATTTCCTATTCCTCAAAGGGAAAGAGATATTTCAGGGATAACCCAAAATCCAAATTGGTAATTAATTTAACTTCTAAAAATTAAGAAAATGAAAATAATAAAATACATTGCGGCCATGTTGGTTTTACTGGCTTTTGCTGCAGGTTGTACGCAAGAAATATTTGATGATACATCTTTTGTTCAATCAGTTACAGCCCCGGCTAACCTGACCTTAATCATTGAGCAAACCACCGATAATTCTGGTAATGTAACTTTTACTCCAGGCGGTGAAGGTTCAGGTTCCTTTGATGTGTATTTTGGCGACACTACCTCCAAACCAGTAAATGTATTACCCGGAGGTAAGATTGTTCACTCATATGCAGAAGGAAATTATACTGTTAAAATCGTGGGTAAAGGAGTAACCGGATTGAACACTGAAAATACTTACCCTTTGTCTGTTGTTTTCAGGGCACCTGAAAACCTGGTTGTAACCATTACAAAAACGGTACCTTCCATTAAAGTAAGTGCTACTGCTGACTTTGCAAAATCATTTTTGGTTTATTATGGTGATGTAACCGATGAAGTTGGTACTCCTATGGCCAAAGGCGAAGAACTTTCGCATGTTTATGCCACCCAGGATACATTTGATGTTAAAGTGGTTGCTTTAAGTGGCGGAGCCGCAAATACCGAACTTATTACACCCGTAATAATCTCTATTCCGTTTGCTTTTCCTATCGATTTTGAAAATCCTGTAGTTACTTATTTTTTCGGCACATTTGGCGGTGGACAAAAATTTGAAAAAGTTGATAATCCCAATAAATCAGGTATTAATATAACTAATACTGTGGGGATGTTTACAAAAGGTTACGAAGGCTGGAGTGGAACCTATAGCCCGTTGGATTCTCCTATCGATTTTACCAAGGGTAAAAAGGTTAAAGTATATGTTTATAACCCTGATCCTGCAAACATTGGTTTAACGATGAATGTTGAATTGGAATCAGCTGTTGGAGGCACTCCTGCTAATGGGGTTGCTGTATTGAAAAAGCCATTTACTAAATCGGGCGTATGGGAAGAATTGATATTTGATTTTGGTACCATTGCTGAAATACCCGGTACAGCAAAGTTCAATCAACTCGTTTTGCGGTTTAATGATACGTTTGATGGAGCCGGGGCTGTTTTCTACGTTGATAATTTCAGGTTAACCAAATAAAAAAACAAAAATTATGAAAGGATATATAAAAACATCAATACTAATTTTTGCGACAATATTAATAAGTTTTAATAGTTGCAAAAAAGAAACATACTCTCTTGGTGATTTACCAACCCCTACCAACCTGGTGGTAGCAGCAGATATTGTTGGTAAGACGGCTGATATGCCATATGGAGATGGTTCAGGCAATGTAAACTTCACCTTTTCAGCAAATGATGCTATTTCGTATAAGGTTGATTTTGGTGATGGGTCCGCTCCTCAGGTTTGTCAGTCAAAAGTAACCCGGAAGTACAATAAAGTCGGAACAAAAACTTACCGGGTTAGTGTTACAGCATTGGGCAAGGGTGGTATGACCTCAAACTCCACACAGGATATTGAAGTGTACTATGCATTTGTTCCTGATCCGCAAATAGTTACTTTGCTTACCGGCGACAGCCCAACAGGTAAAAAATGGAGAGTTGATAAAGATGTTGCCGGTCATTTAGGTCTGGGGCCCGGTGCTGACCGCCCTGATGGTAATGCTGAAACCTTTTTACCTACCTGGTGGGCAGCCCTGCCTAATGATAAAGTTGGGAAAGGTATTTATGATGATATTTACACATTCACTAATACCAAAGCATTCACTCATCAAACCAACGGTGACATGTACGGTTTAAAGGAATTCTTTGCCAGGGATTTTGATCCCGCAACGCCTGGTGTATATGGTGGCTATGGTGACGAATGGATTCTGTATTACCCTGATTATTCTGAGCCATTTGATTATGATGGTGATCCGGCTACTTCTACCACACCTAAAAGAGACTATATCACATTTTCTCAGAAAGGTCATTGTGGTTTTTTTGCTGGGTTCCACAAATATATGATTCTGGAAATCACTGAATCCACTATGTGGTTAAGAGCAGATATCCCTGGTACAAATCTTAATGCATGGTATGTTAAACTCATTGTGGTTGAATAAAACTTTAAAACGTATAGCCATTTATATTAGTTTGTGGTTATATTGATTGCGCAAAAAATGGAGGAGTAATAGCTCCTCCATTTTAGCGATATTGAGCCTGATATATCTGTGTTATTGGATATTTCCGAATAAATCGGAACTTGAGATTAAAAAGTTAAAATGAGCGTTATGAAGCTAAACAGATTTAATCAAATTGTTGCCATTATGGCATGTGTCGTGTTTTTATTTGCTTGTAAAAAAAACGAAGAGCCAACACCGCCTGTTGCAGTCATTCCTGAAATAAATGTTCAGGACGTTGTGATGGAGCGGACAACCACTGATGCAACCATGCGGTTTTACGTTTATGGTTCCCAACCGTCAACCAATATTGTTTCAGTTGATTATACCTTAGTCTCAGGAACAGCAACTTCTCCAAAAGATTTCGTTGCCACTTCAGGAACATTAACAATCCCTGCCAATCAAAACCAGGTGGTTCTTGATGTGGTAATTAAGGGTGATCCTACTAACCAACGCCAGGCAAACATAGAATTCACCCTTCAGTTAAGTAATCCTAAACTCTGTACGCTCAGTACAACCATAGCAAAAGGTATAATTGTATCAGAAAACGGCACTTATCTACCCACCGATAATACTGGCTATTCCACACCCACAACTTATCCTGACTATACGCTTATATGGAGTGATGAATTTTCAGGAACAACATTAGACGCAAGTGTCTGGAACCAGGAAATAGGTAACAATAATGGGAATAACCATGAATTGGAGTATTATACCAATAGTACTAAAAATACATTTGTTTCGGATGGGAATCTGATTATTGAAGCACGTAAAGAAACCATCAGCACCTTTAATTATACTTCAGGCCGAATGACCACGCAAAATAAAAAGTCTTTTAAGTATGGCCGTATTGATATTAGAGCTAAATTGCCTGTTGGCAAAGGAATGTGGCCCGCCTTATGGATGCTGGGGACTAACATTTCATCAGTTGGGTGGCCTTCATGCGGCGAAATTGATATAATGGAATTAGTAGGAACATTTCCCGGCAGAGTTTACAGCACCCTGCATTGGCAAAATGCAGGCACTCATGCTTCATATGGATTGAATTACAATTTGACGACAGGTGATTTTTCGCAACAGTTCCATGTGTTTACTACTATCTGGACAAAGGATAATATTAAATCTTATGTTGATGATAATTTATATTTTACTATGACAACTAAAGATATTGCGGCTTTTAATGCGGAACAATTTTTCATTTTCAATGCAGCGGTCGGAGGCGATTGGCCGGGTTCACCTGATGCAACAACAACATTCCCACAACGGATGTTTGTTGATTATGTAAGAGTATTCCAATAAAAACGTAATTTCTGATCCTGGTACTACTAATAAAATGTATAAAGCAAAAACGATTTTAGGCGTGATTTTATTTCCTCTTGCGGTACTTTCGCAAGAGCCCCTGATAAATACAGGAAATAGGGAAGTTACTTCCCTTAATGGCCCCTGGAATTATATTGTTGATCCTTATGAGACCGGCTATTACAGTTTTCATGCTGCACCCTACGATCAAAAAGATATTCATTCACCGGCGGCATTTTATAATGATTATCACGCGAAAAACAAGTCGGAACTGGTTGAATATGATTTTGATAAATCGCCGACCCTGGTAGTTCCGGGCGATTGGAATACACAGAAAGAAAACCTGTTTTACTACGAAGGAACGGTTTGGTACAAAAAATCGTTTGATTATCAATTGAAAGAAAAGAAACGGCTGTTTATCTATTTTGGAGCTGTTAACTATAAAGCCGAAGTATATCTGAATGGAACAAAACTGGGTACTCATGAAGGCGGGTTTACTCCTTTTAATTTTGAAATTACTTCGGTAGTCAAATCACAGGACAATTATCTGGTGGTTAAAGTTGATAACAAGCGAATAAAAGAAGGCGTGCCTGCCCTGAGCACCGATTGGTGGAATTATGGTGGTATTACCCGCGACGTAATGTTAATCGAAGAACCATATCTTTTCATACAGGACTATTTGATTCAACTCAAAAAAAATGACAATTTTACTATCGCGGGCTTTGTTGCATTGAGTAATCCTGTTAAAGATGAAAGAGTTACAATTAGCATTCCGGAACTGAAAATTGAAAAGGAAGTGCAAACAATTGCTGATGGGAAAGTTCAGTTCGAGTTTATTTTAGATACAAACACCCGGAAAAATATAAAATACTGGTCACCCGAATCTCCTAAACTTTACCAGGTCTTTATCAAAACTGCACATCAAACCCTGGAAGATGATATTGGTTTCAGAACTATAACAACGAAAGGTTCCGATATTTTACTGAACGGGAAATCGGTTTTCCTGCGGGGCATAAGTATTCATGAAGAATATAATGGAAGAAGGGCCAACAGTGAATCGGATGCATTGGTACTTTTAAGCTGGGCGAAGGAATTAGGCTGTAATTACGTGAGGCTGGCCCATTATCCTCACAACGAATTCATGCTGAAATTGGCCGATAAAATGGGGCTTATGGTTTGGGAAGAAATTCCGGTTTACTGGACTATTGATTTCACGAATCCGGCTACTTACAACAACGCAGAAAATCAATTAACCGAAGCAATAACAAGAGATAAAAACAGGGCTTGTATCATCATCTGGTCCATGGCAAACGAAACTCCTTTGTCAAAAGCAAGGAATACTTTTTTAGTCAACCTGATTAAGCATGCCAAAGCGCTTGATAATACAAGGTTGATAAGTGCAGCCTTGTTAACGCGGAGTGAAAATGGCGTTGGAATTATTGATGATAAGATCGGGAAATACGTTGATATTCTTGCTTTTAACCAATATACAGGATGGTATGGCGGTAATTTGGAAACGGCCCCAAATGCAAAATGGACCACTCCATATAACAAACCCGTCGTTGTGTCTGAATTTGGCGGCGGCGCATTGCAAGGCATGCATGGAACCAAAGAAGAACGCTGGACTGAAGAATACCAGGAATATCTCTATCAGCAAAACCTTTTAATGTTTGAAAAGATGCCCAATATCCGTGGCATGAGCCCATGGATTTTAACTGATTTCAGGTCACCACGACGGAATTTGCCAGGGATTCAGGATGGGTTTAACAGGAAAGGATTGATTTCGGATAAAGGAATAAAGAAAAAAGCATTTTTCACACTGCAAACATTTTACAGGAAAATGAGTTTGCAGTATCCTTAAATAAGACGGCCAATATCATTATTTACGTAGTTAAGAAAAAATGCCAGTATAGTACAATAATATTTTTGAAACATGGCGCAATATATATTGGCATTAGACCAGGGGACAACAAGCAGTCGTTCCATTTTATTCGATAAAAGCGGAACTGTTATAGCAACTTCTCAGAAAGAATTTACACAGTTTTTTCCTAACCCGGGATGGGTCGAACATAACCCTCTCGAAATTTGGGAAACCCAGTTGGCGACGGCAATGGATGTTATTAAAAAGGCGAATATTGCGGTGAGTGAAATCGACTCAATTGGCATTACCAATCAACGGGAAACAACTGTAATATGGGATAGAGACACAAGTGAGCCAATTTATAATGCTATCGTTTGGCAAGACCGGAGAACAGCCTTCTTTTGTGATGAGTTGAAAGCAAATGGATCAGATAAAACCATACAGCAAAAAACCGGTTTGATTGTAGATGCCTATTTTAGTGGAACCAAAGTAAAATGGATATTGGATAATGTTGAAGGAGCCAGGGAAAAAGCAGCCAACGGCAAGTTGTGTTTTGGCACCATTGATTCGTGGTTGTTGTGGAAACTTACTCAAGGTAAAGTGCATGCCACCGATGTTAGTAATGCCAGCCGTACCATGCTATGCAATATTATAACCTGCCAGTGGGATGGTGAATTGGAGAAATTATTGGATGTACCAGGTAATATATTGCCTCAAATACGCAGCAGCAGCGAAGTATATGGCTTCACCACCTTGCTTGATGGGAAAATAGAAATACCCATTGCCGGAATAGCTGGCGACCAGCAAGCGGCACTCTTCGGGCAACTGTGTACTCAGCCAGGCATGGTAAAAAACACTTATGGAACCGGTTGTTTTATGCTGATGAACACAGGAGAAAAAATGATTATTTCCAGCAATAACTTATTAACTACAGTTGCCTGGAAGATCAATGGCATTACCGAATATGCTCTGGAAGGCAGTGTTTTTATTGCCGGTGCCGTTGTACAATGGTTACGGGATGGTCTGGGTATTATTAAAACTTCTGCAGATGTCGAAGACCTTGCTAAACAAGTACAAACAACAGATGGTGTGTATGTTGTACCCGCTTTTGCTGGTCTTGGAGCGCCGTACTGGAATCAACATGCGCGCGGAACCATCACCGGGTTAACACGAGGAAGTACTGCTGCACATATTGCAAGAGCAGCAATCGAAAGTATTGCCTACCAGACAATGGATGTGTTAAATGCCATGGAAGCAGACAGCGGTATCGAAATCAAAGAACTAAGGGTTGACGGAGGCGCTTCTCAGAATGATTTACTGATGCAGTTTCAGAGTGATGTACTCAATACAAAAGTAGTCCGGCCAACAGTTACTGAAACGACTGCCCTGGGCGCAGCATATCTGGCCGGGTTGGCAACAGGATTTTGGCAAAGTATTGACGATTTGCAGCAACAATGGAAAATCGAAAAAGTATTTACTTCAGAAATAGCAGATTCTGACAGAAACGAATTGACCAAAGGATGGCAGAAGGCCGTTAAGGCCTCATTGTCAATTACGTAAAAAAGCATGCGATAAATGAACAGAAAGCAGCAGATAGAAAAACTCAACATCGATAGGGAGTTTGATATTATCGTCATTGGCGGTGGTGCCACAGGTTTGGGCTGTGCTATAGATGCTGCAAGCAGAGGATATCATACACTGCTGTTGGAGAAAAATGATTTTGCCAAAGGCACATCAAGCCGTTCAACCAAGTTGGTGCATGGTGGAGTGAGGTACCTGGCTCAGGGGAATATTCGCCTGGTAAAAGAAGCATTGATTGAGCGGGGAAGGCTATTGTTAAATGCACCTCACGTTTGCCATACTCTATCTTTCGTGCTTCCATCATACAGGTGGTGGCAAAAATGGTATTACGGCATAGGACTATGGGTGTATGAATTCCTTTCGGGTAAATTTAGTTTGGGGAAAACAAAAATACTTTCCAAAAATAAAACCTTGCAATATTTGCCGGATCTGGCGGTACATAATTTAACAGGTGGCATTTTATATTACGACGGGCAATTCGACGACAGCAGGCTGGCTATAAATCTGGCGCAAACAGCCGTTGAATATGGAGCAGTAGTTGTTAATTATTGTGGTGTAACAGGGTTTGTTAAATCCGGGAATTCCATTGCCGGAGTACATGCAAAAGATGAAATAAATGGGAAGGAGTTTACACTAAAAGCAAAAGTTGTAATCAATGCTACAGGTGTTTTTGCTGATGAATTGCTTCAGTTAGCCGAGGGTCATTCCGAAAAAACAATCACGCCTTCCCAGGGTGTTCATTTAGTGGTTGAGAAAAACTTTTTTAAAGGCAATGCGGGCCTCATGATTCCGAAAACAGATGATGGCCGGGTTTTATTTGCCATTCCCTGGTACGATAAATTAGTTTTAGGCACAACCGATACGCCAGTCGAATCCATTACTACTGAGCCAAAGCCATTGCCGGAAGAAATTGACTTTATCATTAACCATTTTAACAGGTATGCTGCTGCCGATTTAAAATACAGTGATATAAAAAGTGTTTTTGTTGGCCTCAGACCATTGGCAAACTCTCACGATGAGATGAAAACTTCGATCATGCCCAGAGGACATGTGATAAAAGTGTTGCCATCTGGTTTAGTGCATATTACGGGTGGAAAATGGACTACTTACCGACGTATGGCAGAACAAACTGTTGATATAGCTATTAAAACAGCCGGATTGAAATTTTCGTCATGTAAAACAAATAATCTTAAAATTCACGGATGGACTGATCAGGATTACCCTTCGCATTTATCTGTTTATGGAAAAGATGCAACTGCAATACAACAAATGATGACCAATGATATTTCGTTAGCCGAAAAAGTTCATCCTCTTTATGCCTTTACGAAAGCAGAAATAAAATGGTTTATCGAAGAAGAAATGGCCGAAACCGTTGAAGATATTTTAGCCCGCAGAATAAGGTTGCTTTTCCTGGATGCAAAAGCCGCTATGGAAGCAGCGCCATTGATTGCACAACTTCTTGCTGAACAGACGGGTAAAGATGATACATGGGCGCAGCAACAATTACTGTCTTTCAATAAACTGGCAACGAATTATTTGCTTGAAAACTAAACAACAGAAAACGTATGACACCATTTTTAGCTGAATTACCTGGAACTATGTTTCTGATCACAAGGAAACTGCTTTTGAGTATTGTACTGCAAGAGTTTTTCAGCACAATATACTAAATTCATGAGAAGATATTCTCTGTCAATTCCCCTGCACCCATATACCTTATACAACAATTCCTCTCTTTTTTATTAGCTAAACAGACGTAAAAATATGAAGACAAAATTCAATACAGTACTCTGGATATTGCTTTTATTAGCATATCAGTTATCATTTGCCCAGGCCCAGCAAAAAACTGTGGATCAACGGGTTGATTCTGTAATGCGTTTAATGACGCTTGACGAGAAAATAGGCCAGATGAATCAATACAACGACGACAGGATTGCTACCGGACCGATAACAGTTGACAACGAGAAGGCAAAACAAATCCGCAATGGGCAGGTTGGCTCATTATTAAATTGTGTAAGTACCGAACGTACAAGGAAATGGCAGGAAGTCGCCATGCAATCACGATTAAAAATCCCTTTGTTGTTCGGTCAGGATGTTGTACATGGGTATAAAACCACCTTCCCAATTCCATTGGCCGAAGCCTGCAGCTGGGATCTGGATGCAATTACTTTATCAGCACGAATCGCTGCCACCGAAGCAAGTGCTAGCGGCATCCACTGGACATTTGCGCCCATGGTTGACATTGCCCGCGATCCACGATGGGGAAGGGTGATGGAAGGTGCCGGCGAAGATCCATACCTGGGTTCAATGATTGCTGCTGCTCGTGTTAAAGGTTTCCAGGGTAACAAACTGAGTGACATTAATTCAGTAATGGCCTGTGCCAAGCATTTTGCAGCCTATGGAGCTGCCATAGGAGGCAGGGATTATAATTCAGTTGATATGAGTGACAGGCTTCTGTGGGAAGTTTACCTGCCTCCTTTTAAAGCTGCTCTTGATGCCGGTGCAGCTACGTTTATGAATTCCTTTAATGATTTAAACGGAGTCCCGGCAACCGGGAACAGGTATCTGCAGCGCGATATACTCAAAGGAAAATGGGGATTCACAGGATTTGTGGTAAGCGATTGGGGTTCCATAAGCGAGATGATAAATCATGGCAACGTGAAGAATGAATATGAGGCCACTTTGTCAGCTATTACTGCCGGCTGCGATATGGATATGGAAAGTCGCAGCTATAAAAATAATTTAGCTCAATTGGTAAAAGATAAAAAAGTACCAATTGATCTGATTGATGATGCTGTACGCAGAATTCTACAAAAGAAATTTGAACTTGGCCTTTTTGATGATCCATTCAGGTATTGTAACCCGGAACGTGAACAAAAAGAATTAAATAATCCTGAACATACAAAAGCTGCAAGAGAAATTGCCGCCAGAAGTATTGTGTTGCTGAAGAATGAAAATCAACTTTTACCTTTATCAAAAAGCACAAAGACTATTGCTTTTATTGGTCCGCTTGTAAAAGCTTTAAAACAAAACAAAGGGTTTTGGGATGTTGAAGTACCTGGGTATGATTCAAATTTTATTGTGTCACAGTGGCAGGGACTGGTAAATAAAGTCGGATTAAAAACAAAATTACTTTACGCCAAAGGCTGCAATATTGAAGGTAATGATAGATCAGGATTTGCTGAAGCCATAAAAATAGCAAAAAAAGCGGATGTCGTCATTCTAAGCATTGGCGAACGGAGGGATATGAGTGGTGAAGCTAAAAGCCGGAGTAATATTGACATCCCAGGTGTGCAGGAAGATTTATTGAAAGCATTGCTGGCAACCGGCAAACCTGTAGTTGTATTAATTAATGCAGGTCGTCCGTTGGTGTTTAATTACACTGCCGACAATGCTACTGCCATTTTATATACCTGGTGGCTGGGTAGCGAAGCCGGCGATGCCATTGCTGATGTAATTTTTGGAGATTATAATCCATCAGCGAAATTACCCATTACTTTTCCCCTTAGTGTCGGCCAGATACCGATTTACTACAGCCATTTTAATACCGGCCGCCCGGCCACCAGTGACAATAACCGCAATTACAATTCATCGTACAATGATTTGTCCATTTTCCCGAAGTTTGCATTTGGTTATGGATTAAGTTATACCACATTTGAATATAGCAATCTGAAACTGAGTAAAAATAAAATGACTCCTGATGAAAAGATTGAAGTCTCTTTAACTGTCAGCAATACAGGTAAATATGACGGAGAGGAAATTGTTCAACTGTACTTGAGAGACAAAGTAGGTTCAATTGCAAGGCCGGTAAAAGAATTAAAGGATTTCAAAAAAATAGCCTTGAAAGCCGGTGAATCTAAACCAATAACATTTACGATTGATAAAGAAAAACTGTCGTTCTACAATCAGCAGCTGCAGTGGGTTGCTGAGCCGGGTGATTTTGACCTAATGATAGGTGCTTCATCAGAGAATATCAGATTAAGAGATAGTTTTGAATTGCTTTGATAAAGTAAATTCCTACTCGGATCGTGAAATAAAATTAGGGGTCTCAGATGCACAGAACTACCACTGGCTGCATGCCATGAATGCACTAGGCTAGGTAGATGCTTCCGATTTGCAATTGGGAATGCATGGCTTTTATGCCAAAGTGTATGACGGAGATAAATTTAATGTTTCTAATAGTCGTAAATATTTAAAATAGGCAGTAAATACAGCTATTCGATGTGTAAGTCAAGGACTATTATTATATAATTCATTTTACTGCTTATCTGCTTCGCACAAGTAAAGAAATTAACTGCTTATTTCCTTCAGTCAAGTATGATTTTTTTTTGATTTAAGAACAAGGAATACTGATTAACGATTTATGAAGATTGACATAATCCAATGATATTCAGCACAAATCAAAAATCAAAAATCGTTAATCCTTGTTCTTAAATCATTTCTATAAAACCAACCACTTAAAATCCTTACAACTTGTTTAAAACGGATAAGCAGTTTCTTTTTATTCTTTGACTTATGATTTTTAAAACATAAAAAAGGCAATAGTTATTACCAATCTGGCCTAACCACCCTATTCATAGCCCATAATATCCGCGATTTTGTTCTTTGGACGTAAGCGGTTGGCTTATCAGGTCTCCATCGGCGTGGATTTGGCAGTACGGCGGCAATTGAGGCGGCTTCGTCGCGGGTCAGGTTTTTTGCCGGTTTATGGAAATAGTATTGCGATGCGGATTCGGCCCCGTAAATTCCATCACCCATCTCGATCACGTTCAGGTAAACTTCCATGATACGTTTTTTACCCCATACAAGTTCAATTAACCCGGTAAAGTAGAGCTCAATACCTTTTCGCAGGTAAGTACGTGATTGCCAGAGAAAAACATTCTTTGCTGTTTGTTGTGAAATGGTGCTTGCTCCACGTATTTTTTTGCTTTTTGCGTTTAGTTTCTGTGCCTTTTCGATGGCTTTAATATCAACACCATAATGAGTTTCGAAATTATTGTCTTCCGAAGCTATAACGGCCAGCACCAGGTTGGGCGAAATATCCGAAAGTTTCATCCAGTCTTTGGTAATTGAAGGTCTTTTACCATCAGCTATATTTTCGACAACGCGAATCATCATTAGCGGAGAGGCAGGAGGATTAATAAACCGAAACAGCAACGTGAAAAATATACTACTCCCGAAAAAGAATATCAAACCTAAACGGATAATCCGGTAGATAAGCTTTTTAACTTTTTGAACGCGTGATGGTTTGCCTGTTTGGCCCATTCTCCTGGTGAATTGAAAAACTATTTTACTCTTATGGTGCAAATGTATTAAATATTTGATATGTTTGCCGGGCCTTTCGGTGAATCACTTAATATTGTTAAGCTATTGGTAATCACTGTTTACTGAATAATATATCGCTAATCATAATGTAAAATTACCTCATGAGCAACTTTATTGGAATACGACACGAAGACAAATACCTGATGGAACGCAGGACTCCGCTTACACCTAAACATGTGGAGTGGCTGATTAAAAACAAAAAACTTGACTTCGTCGTTCAGACTTCCGAAAAAAGAGTGTTCACTGATGCGGAATATATCAAAGCCGGGGCTAAAATTGCAAAGGATTTAAAAAAATGCAGTGTCATCTTTGGGGTTAAAGAAATGCCGGTTTCTTTTTTCGAAGAGAATAAAACATACATCTTCTTTTCGCATATTGTTAAAGGACAGGCATACAATATGCCAATGCTCCGCAAAATGATGGAATTAAAATGTAACCTGATTGATTACGAACGGGTTGTGGACGAACAGGGCAAACGCCTGATTTTCTTTGGGCGATATGCCGGACTTGCCGGAATGATAAATTCTTTGTGGTCGATGGGCCTGAGGCTGAAAGCGGCAGGATATAAAACTCCTTTTGCCCAAATAAAGCAAGCTCATCATTACAATTCACTGGCTGAAGTGCGTGACGTAATTTCGGCAGTAGGGCAGGAGATAGCCGAAAAAGGAATGCCTGCGGAATTGCGCCCGTTTACCGTGGCATTCACCGGTTATGGTAATGTTTCGCAGGGAGCCCAGGAAATTATCGGGCTACTTCCGGTTAAAGAAATTTCGCCCGAAAAATTACTTTTACTCAAACGTCGCAGTAAACTTCCTGATAATCTTATCTATAAAATTGTTTTTAAAGAAGAACACCTCGTTGAACCGATTGATGAAAATGAGGAATTCGATTTGCATGAGTATTATTCCCATCCTGAAAAATTTAAAAGCACTTTCGAAAAATACATTCCACATATTGATATGCTTATCAATTGTATTTATTGGGATGCAAGGTATCCAAAACTTGTAACAAAAGATTACCTCGAAAAACTGTTTGCATCAGGAACCCCTAAACTGAAAGTGATAGGTGATATTTCGTGTGATGTTAATGGTTCGGTTGAATGTACCGAGAAAGGTACCGAAATTGAAGATCCCATTTTTGTTTACCATCCTGGAACCAGGACTCACACAATGGGGCATAAGGGGGATGGCCTGCTGGTAATGTCAGTTGATATTCTGCCTAGCGAACTCCCGCGTGATTCTTCATTAGGTTTTGCTGATGTCCTGGTTAATTATGTAAAAACCATTGCCGACTGTGATTTTAATGAAGAATTTGAAACACTCGATCTACCACGGGCAATAAAAAGTGCACTGATCCTTCACCGGGGCGAACTTACGCCTCAGTATAAGTATTTGGAAGAACATCTGCTGAGTGAATAATGAATAGTGAATAGACATAGTTAATAGAAAATAGTTAATAGAAAATACCTGCCTGGCGGCAGACAGGGTTAATAGAAAATGGTTAATCGTACTTGAAATAAAAGTCCCAGGAACCAAACTCCAGGAACCAAAATCAAAAATAATATAGTGCATGATACTAAAATTTCCTCGAAACAGCTCTTACAACTTGTCAGATAACTATTGAATGACCATTGAACAACCATTGAACAACCATTGAACAACCATTGAACAACTATTGAACAACTATTGAACAACTATTGAACAACTATTGAACAACTATTGAACAACTACTGAATGACTACTGAATGACTACTGAATGACTACTGAATGACTACTGAATGACTACTGAATGGCTACTGAATCAATACTAAATGACAATCGTACGACCAATATCATACAACCCCCCAATCCTACATCCCACATCCCACATTGAAAACCCGTTTTAAATTTAAATATAACTTACAATGAAGAAAGTCCTTATTTTGGGTGCTGGTCTGGTGGTCCGCCCTATCGTAAAACACTTACTTAACAAAGGAATCCAGGTAACTGTTGCTACGCGTACTAAAAGTAAAGCCGATGAAATGATTGCCGGCCATCCTAACGGTACTGCTATTGCATGGATGGTTGAAGACGAAGTAATGCTCAGTCGTATGGTTGCCGAACATGATCTTTCAGTTAGTTTACTTCCTTACCTTCACCATTTGCTGGTGGCAAAATACTGCCTTCTGCACAAAAAGAACATGGTTACTACGTCGTATGTGAAGCCCGAAATGCAGGCACTTGATGTCCAGGCAAAAGAGGCGGGAATTATTATCCTAAACGAACTTGGCCTCGATCCGGGTATCGACCACATGTCGGCAATGCGCATTATCGACAGCGTTCATAACAAAGGCGGAAAAGTTGAAGAATTCTATTCTATTTGTGGTGCTTTACCAGCTCCTGAAGCTGCAAACAACCCCTTTAAGTACAAATTTTCATGGAGCCCCAAAGGCGTAGTTATGGCCGGAAATAACGACGGCAAATACATGAAAGACGGAATTGAAGTTTATATTCCAACCCAGGATCTTTTTAAAAGCCCGCTGAAAGTTAGTTTCCCTGAAGTTGGGCAAATGGAAGTTTATCCAAACCGCGACTCAATTTCTTACATCGATATTTATGGTATTCCTGAAGTAAAAACCATTCAGCGCGGAACTTTCCGTTACAAAGGCTGGTGCGAAACCTTGAATGTAATGAAACAGCTTGACCTGATTTCGTATGAAAAGGTAAACCTCGAGGGCAAATCGTATGCTGACTTTATTGCACAGCAAATAGGGGCATCAGACAGTAGTTATATCCGCCAGAAAGTTGCTACACATTTGGGAATCGAGGTGCAATCGTATGCCCTTGATGCTATGGAATGGCTGGGACTCTTCAGCAACGAACCGCTTGGCCGTACGGAGGATTCACCTTTCGAAGTGACCAGCGATTTGATGATAGCGAAAATGGAACTCGGCCAAAACGAACGCGATATGGTTGTGCTTCAACATACTTTCCTTGCTACTTATCCTGATGGCAAACAGGAAGTTATTCGTTCGCGTATGCTCGATTTCGGCACTCCTGCAACGGACACTTCAATAGCCCGTACTGTTGCTTTACCTGCCGCAATAGGAGTTGAAATGATTCTTGCCGGACAAATCACTGTAAAAGGTGTCTTCCGTCCTGTATTACCAGGAATCTATAACCCTATTCTCGATGAGCTCGAAAAACTCGACATCCGCATGGTTGAAGAATATGGACTGCCATTAAGCGAAAGGATCAGCTAACCAAAAATTGTAATGAATGAAAAAGACTACTTACGGGTGGTCTTTTTCTGTTTTATTAAAGAGGTGACTTTAAGACATTCAATGAATCTTAATAAACCTCATTTTAACAAAGGTTATGACTTATTTATCTGCAATTTCACTACTTTCATTACTTTTGCACCTCAATTTTTAATGTAATGGCAAAATTTCTCAAATGGCTTGGTGGTGGTATCGGATGGGCAGCCGGAGGACCGATTGGCGGAATTTTAGGTTTCGCACTTGGCTCCATGATTGATGGTATGCAAAGCGGTGCATATGCCTATGAGCCTCACATGCAACCTTCTTTCAATAAACCCCAGACAACTCCTAACGACTTTATTGTGAGCTTGTTAATACTGGCTTCGGCTGTTATGAGATCAGATGATAAGGTCCTGCGCTCGGAACTTGATTTTGTAAAGCGCTTCCTGCTTCAGCAATTCGGTGCAGAAGAAGCTGAACGGCAGCTGCTTATGTTGCGCGAACTGCTTAAGAAAGACTATGACCTGCAACAAGTTGGAATGCAAATAAGACAATACATGGAATATTCGTCGCGCCTGCAACTGATGCATTTCCTGTTTGGACTTGCTGCTGCCGACTCTCAGGTGCATGATTCCGAATTACAGATTATTACCCGGATTGCCGGGATACTGGGCATTCAGAATACCGATTTTGAAAGCATTAAGGCTATGTTTGTAAAAGACACGACAAGCGCCTACCGGATTCTGGAAATTACTCCTGATGCCACTGACAATGAATTAAAAAAGGCTTATCGCCGCATGGCAATCAAATACCATCCTGATAAGGTTGCACACCTGGGCGATGATGTTCAAAAAGCTGCCAATGCAAAGTTCCAGGAACTTAACGCAGCTTATGATCAGATTAAGAAAAAGAGAGGTGTAGTATAGAGGAGGATTTAGCTTGATTAATTCCTAAACTTCAAAAAAGACAAAAGATAAAAGGATAAAGACAAAAGGATCAAAACATTATGAAGGCAATCATAAAAATCATCTTTACAAAATAAATTATGAAAATGGTTTGCAACTGCCTGACTTTTATCTTTTTACTTTTATCTTTTATCTTCTGCACGAATAATACAGCTTAGGAGTTAGGATTTGGGATATATTAAATAGGGTCTGCTGAAAAACTCAGAAGGCATTATAAATTTCTTAAGCAGCGAGGGTAGTTATTTCACTGGCGCGAGTTAGTAGAGCGCGCCAGTGAAATTTTCTATACTTTGCTCTTTTATAGAGTTACAGGTTTCCCGTCTTTATCCAACAATACTGGGTCACCTAAGCCAAGCTCTTTCAGTTTATCAAATTGAGTGGCTTTATCGCCGACAATCAGGAAAATCAGTTTATCAGGATGAATCAGCTTCTGCGAAAGTATTTTGTGCTCTTCGGTCGTCATTTTTTGTACGATGGCTTCACGCTGTTTGACGTAATTTGTCGGGAGATCATAGATAACAATAGGCTCAAGCATACTGTTGAGCTGCTGTAAAGTTTCAAATTTTCCGGTATTGCTTTTCAATAAAGAACTCTTAACCTGGTCAAGATCTTCCTGCGAAATACCATCCATATACTTTTTGATTTCATCCTTTACAATCTGGGTCGATTCGAAAGTTGAATTAGCCTGCACTGCTGATGATGCAATGAATTCTCCTGCATAGGTATTCCCGCTGAATGAGGAACGAGCGCCGTAGGTGAAGGATTTTCTCTCACGGAGAATCATATTTAAAATTCCGCTGAAATCACCGCCAAGTTTATAATTTACTACAACCGCATTGTAAAAATCCGGATTTGGATAACTTGGTCCTGCATGTCCGGCAAACACCTGCGATTGTTTTGCATTTGGAATATCAATAAAATAAATTCCCGGTTTGGCAGATGCAATTCTTGAAACATCCGGAATTTTTACTTCTTTCACTTTCCAGTCTTTTAAGCCATTGAATAATGCAATTGCTTTTTCTTCAGTTACATCTCCAACAATGCTTATTTTGCATACGGTAGGTGAGAAATTCCGATCATAATATTTCTTCAGGTCATCGAGCGTAATTTTATTGACTGATTTTATCGTTCCGGCAGATTCATTTGCCAGGATATTATCCGGACCGTAAACCAATTTGCTGAATACACTCTGAGCAATAGCCGTCGGTGAAGTTTCAGTTCTTTTTAGCGCTTCTATTGTCTGGCTTTTAGCGAGCTCAAATTCTTTTTCATCCCAACGGGGTTCGAAAAGCATTTCTTTGGCAAGAGCAAACGTTTCGTTCAGTTTACTGGCCAGGCATCCCCCTGATAGTATAATCGATTCGTCGCTGCCGGACACACGTATATTTGCGCCCAAATCCTGTATTGCTTCCTGTAATTCTACAGGTGTTTTTGTCTTAGTTCCCTGGTTCATTAATCGTGCCGTTAGCGAACCAACTCCAATCAGATCAGGATTGTCAAGAAGCATTCCGCCTTTAAGGATAAGTGAAAACTGGACCAATGGCAATTCACTTTGTTTAATTCCATAAACAGGGATTCCGTTCGAGGTTTTATCTTTCCAGATGTTGGGAATAGTAACAACCGGATCAGGTCCTTTAACAGGCTCAATAGTCCTGTCGATCCGCGAAGGAATTGGCACAAAAGGTGCATTTACAATATCCTTCTTCTTAGTGCCTTGTTTATCGATGGATTCTTCTTCCACAACCCATAATTTTGAATCAGGAGCAGCTAAATCTGCTTTATCTTTCGGAACAATGCTGGTGAGAAGATAATTCTGGCCTTTGATATACTTGTTATAAACTCTCCAGACATCTGCTTTTGTGACATTCATCTGGTTATTGAAATCAGTATTCATATAATCGGGCGAACCGGCAAAAATATTATAATCGCCCAATAGCCTGGCTTTACCCAAGACGCTTGCGCTTGAATTGTAAAAGTTGTATTCAATCCCGGCTTTCTGCCGCTCTATATCTTTATCTGTAAATCCTTCCTTTTCGAATCGCTGAAATGCTTCTTTCACTGCACTTTCAACATCACCTAATTTTACAGTTGGGAAAGCCGTAACCATAATAGTAAACGATCCTGTTATTTCGCTGCTGCGCTGACGTGCCATTACCGAAGGGGCAAGCTTCTTTTCTTCTACAATTACTTTATATAATGGTGATTTTTTGCTTCCTGCAAAAATACGTCCAAAGAATTCGAGTGCATAATCGTCTTTGGTATATTGCTCAACCGTCGGATATTCCATACCCAGCCGTGGAGCGTTCGCAAGATTATCCTCGCAATATGATCTTACAGTTTCATTAAGTTTAACCGGCATTTTTGGCAAAGCCTCAGGTGCTGGTCCCGATTTTATTTCAGCAAAATATTTATCAATCCACTTTTTAGTTTCCACAATATTAATATCGCCCACAACAATAAGGGTTGCATTACTTGGCGCATAGTATTTGGCATGGAAATCCATAACGTCCTGCAGCGATGCTGCAGCAAGATCATCCAGTTCGCCGATAACGGTATGCCCATAAGGATGCGTTGCAGGATACATCAGTTTAGTTGACATGTATTGACTCTGCGAGTAAGGCCTGTTGTCGCCCTGGCGTTTTTCATTTTGTACTACATTTTGCTGTGTTACAAATGTTTCCTGGTTTACTTTACTTAACAGGAAACCCATCCTATCGGCTTCCATCCACAAAGCCATTTCAACAGCATTCTTCGGAATAACCTCAAAATAGTTTGTCCTGTCGTTGCTTGTTGAACCGTTCACATTACTTGCACCGGCAGTCTGTAGTTTTTTGAACCATTGTCCCTGTGGTATATCCTGCGATTCGTTGAACCTGAGATGCTCGAATAAATGAGCGAACCCGGTTTTACCCTGCACTTCTCTTGCTGAACCAACGTGATAAACCACATATACTGCTGCAATCGGATCAGATTTGTCAACCTGGAGTATTACGTTCATTCCGTTGGCAAGTACATATTTTTCGTAAGGAATTTTAAATTCCTTTTTCTTTTCCGCGCCAAACAGTGTTATGTTAACGCAGAGCAACAGAGCAATAAACATAAATGAGATTTTGTGTTTCATAATTCTCCAGGGATTTGATTTGTTGATTTATATGTATTGTTTTTATGTGATATTATTAAGCAGTTGTTGCTACTTGTGTGAAACTTAATCCCGTTCCTGGTGGCTATAGTGATCCGGGTAGTTTTACCGCTCAAACCTACATGAATTAATTTTAATTTACAAGCATCCAATGAAAATTTCTTGTAGGTTCTCTATAATCTTATTTTTAAAATTATTTTGAGAGGGAATATTTTCTGCCAGGCAAACCCGAGAAGCATTATTTGATTATATCTTAATTTCATACAGGTATAAGTGATGATTTATCTTCATTCAAATTATTCTTATTATCAATACCAATATATCCCGTAAAACCAGGCTGCTTTGTATTTTACCAGAAGAAATCAAAATAAAAGTCAATTTTTTTTGCAGTTATGCGCTTTATGCATTGGTTCAATCCCACGTTCGACACCGAACATCCGACATCACTTATGCTGTTCTTCCAGCCTCCACCCATCCTGTTCCTTGCTTTCTCGTTTCATATCCTCCGGGTCATCCATATCAGGACCTTTATTAAGCTGTTTCCAATCGAATTTTTCATCAAAGGGATCTAATGCTTTTTGCGGATCGAAAATGCGCACATCCACCGGAAGCGCAGAATAGGGTGTAAAATCAGGAATATCGGTTAGCATGTCAGCAAGGTCGGTTGCCCCGGCATCATACTGATTCAGGTAAGGTATGCCAAGTATGTTCCAGTAGGTTTTAAAAATACTACCAAAACTGGCATGTACATGTCCTACATAATTTCTCTTCGCATAGGGTGATATAACCATCAGCACACTACGGTGGGCATCCACATGATCAACTCCTCCCTGGGCATCATCTTCGGTAATTACGATCAGCATGTTTTTCCAGTAAGGGGTATGCGACAGGAACTCCACAATGCGTCCAACAGCCAGGTCGTTATCGGCTTCGTAGCTTTCGCGGAAAGGATATCCTGCTTCAGGCCTGTCGTCGGCGCCATGGTCGTTGGGAATAATTACCGTTATCATTTCTGGAAGGGTGTCCTTGCCACTTTCCCATTTTTCCTGGAATTCTTTTTTAAACATATCAATCCTGAACTGATCGGGAATTGCCGAGTTAAAAGTGGGATAAATATGTGAAGTACGGCTCCAGAGCGGGGCAGGCAGGGGGAAATTGGCCACTTGTTTAATTCCTCCGTATTTATAAGTATCCTGGTAATCGCCAGGATCGAACATGATGCCGAAGCCAAAATTATAATACATAATACCGTGACGTGCCATATGATCCCACATGGACCCCGATTCGTTATAATCTTCAGGGTAAACGGCTCCGGCTGAGCCATTGAAGCCCAGATTTCCAGGTGCATTGGAGTTTTCGCGATATTGGCGGTTTCCGCCGTAATTTGCGGGCGTGGTTGACTCTACCCACTCGTTTGGGTAAGTATTTGAAAGCCAGCGGTGCCCGTCGGCCGAAACATCCGAATCCACATAAAAATTATCGCTGAAAGCAAATTGCTGAGCCAGTTTCAGATGGTTAGGCATTACGGTTGCATTCTCAACTTTTTCGGTCTTTTTACGATTGGTAAAAGTAGCATTGGTCCCATAGCGGGCAAGCGTTGAATCGCCATTCGCATTTTTTAACTGCCCTAATATTTCATCATATGTACGGTTCTCTTTCGAAATAAATACAATATGTTTTACAGGCGATTCCTTTTGCCCGGGATAGAGTGGAACCGGGTTTATTTTACGCCCGTCAAACTTAGGCGATGTTACCGGATCAATTTCAAAGTTATTGGCTATCACCTGTTTAGTGTATTGCTGAAGCTGTTCTTTATTCGGAATATCAATAACTTCTACGGTGCCTTTCATCAGGCTGCCGATATAGCTGCCTTCCGGGCCAACGGTATAATTGCGTCCTCCGTTCGGGCCGCTGCCATAGCCTTTTGCATTTGCAACAACCAGTTTCGTACCATCGGGTGAAACTTTCAATTTTGCCGGGAACCACCCGGTGGGAATATGACCAAGAACTTTTAACGATTCCACATCTATTACACCCACGGCATTCAAACCTGATTCAGCTACATATACTCTTTCTCCATCGGGTGAAACGGCCAGCCCAAAAGGAATTATCCCTTTTAGCGAACCTAATTTTGGCTCAGGATTGAGTTTGATATTGGTTACAATTTTTTGGTTATGGCTATCGAGTACGGTGATATTATCGTTGGATCCATTGCTTATGAAAATATAATTTTTAGCAGCTACTATCGAATTGGGACTTGAGCCACCCACAGCAGGAATTCCGTCAACCATTTGCCCGATAAGCATACCTGTTTTTATTTTTGAAATTATCACGGGCAGTGTAGGGGTTTTTACATCAATGGCCCAAACCGAGAAAGATTTCTCATCATTCACTGGACCTAATCCGGGGATTTGCAGGGTGTCGTTCGAAATTCCTGTTTCCGATTCTTTTGATCCATAAGCAAAGGCCGGGAAATCAATTGTTGATTTCTTCCATTCACCTTTTTTCTTGCGTTTAACATATCCATATTGATACATGCCAACATTGGCAACATACACTGTTTTTTCGTCCTTCGACAATGCAATTCCAAAAGGATATCTCCCGACCGGGATGGTTGAAATAACTTCTTTTTTCTGTAAATCAATCAGGATCATCCTGAAGCCAATCTGATCAACTGCATATAAATATTTTCCGCTACGGCTAATCGTCATATCTCCAATATACCCGTGCGTATAGTCTGTTCTCTCATTTTTCGAACTACAGTCAATCGTACCTTTTCCCTTGCCAGTTGCAATATCGAAAATATATACTTTATTCGCCTGACCACCAGCCACATATACTAGTTTATTGTCGGGCGAGATGGCAAGGCCCATGAAAACCGATTCCAGGATGCCCTTATCCCCGGATGGTGAAGGTGGAACTTGCTGTATTTCCGGATTTCCCGAATTCAGGTTTCGCAAAATGGTAATAGAAATTGGTTTTGTACCTGAGTTTGCTGTAACGGCAATATTGCCGTCGTTGCTTATGGCTAGCCCGTAGGGATGAGGTGCAACTGTAAAACTTATACCGGCAGGTGCAATAAACCTCCCATTGGGAATTACCGATTTCCCCTCTTTATTTATTTGGGTAACTCTGTTGCCCGCCGGTGCAGATATTACATAAGTATGCTGCTGGGCATTCACAGCTACAGTAAAAAAAAGAAATATAATGACTTGGAAAAGGATTCTCATCGGTATTTTTTTTTGTGGTAAATGTGATGATTATTGGTTTTATTGATTGGAAGTACTATGTGTGAATTAGTTGCAATACATGAAATATAAGCTTATGGAATTAATTCGTTGATACTTCTTTTGTCCTGTTAATTCAGTGTTACGGAAATTTTAAATAGAAATGCCGGACTATCAACTGAATCCCTTGAATCGGCTACCTGTTAACACTTCAACATCTGTAAAATACCTTGCAAATTTGCAAACTTAACGTTTAATTAGTATTGCAGTTTTACCTTTGCGAAAATAATTCATTTAAGTAAAAGAGTCATTCTATGTTTTTTACAATGAGCGAACATAAATTGAAAAATGTTGTTCTATGCCCGGAAGATCATACTGACCTAAAATATTACAGCTAAAATGTTGGTCCTTAACGGAAAACTTTAAAGCTATTTCAATAAAACAAAGAAGGATACTATCATGTACGTTCAAATAGACCCCGAATATATAGTTGCTAATTTTGAGAAACCGATAAAACTTTCGCGTATCTTTAAAATCTTACATTACGACAAATCGAAACGAAAGCGATTGAAGCGTCTTTTACATCGTTCGGGATAAGCGATTTTTTTTAATCAATTGCCTTTCTGGTGGTTTTAGCTATTGCTTTAGCCTGATAAAGCATGCATTTAAAGGTTAGAGACTCAGGAAATGAAAATTAATCCTGCTTTTTTGAGAAGACTTTGCGGCAGCGTTTGCAAACGTTTCCTTATTTGTTGAAAGATAACGTTAGACTTTGACGGAAATAAAAGCCTGCTCCTTTTTAGCTGATTTTTTTTTTACTAAGCCACTGCTTCAACCTGAACCAGACTTTATATTTGAGTAAGAGTTCCTTTCCCGCCAGAAAAGCTCCTAACCAGAATATATTTGACGCGATAAGTAGTATGGTGATAGCGATTGACGTGGTCCTTATCCCTAATTTTAAGAATGGAATTACAATAATCATTCCCCAGAATATCCAGGATAATATGATCAGGCCGATACCTAGAACCTGTGTTTTCTTCATTTTTAAGCGGTGCTGAGAATGGTATGTGTATATTCAGGGAACTATTCCGTAATGTACTTCTAAATGTCATGAAAAATCAAGGAAAGGAGTTATTCCTATGACTGGTTCCTTGTTTTACCGTGTTTAAAGGACCTTATAAGTTCGACATATCTGCAATATGCTTCATCAACAATTGATTCCCAGGGATGATAAATGGATTTACAGGCACCTTCGCCTGCTTTCTTTATGGCATGCTGATCCTGCATCAGTGCCAGGATTTTCTGCGATAAGTCGGCCGATTCATTCTCGACAAGAAATCCATTAGCCCCATCCAAAATACCTTCGGCAGATGAACTGTTTCGAATTACTATTGAAGGTACGCCAAAGGCAGCGGCCTCCTGCATAACGAGCGGAGAGTTATCGTAAACCGAAGGAAATATGAATAAGTCGGAAGCTGCGTACACAAACTGAAGTTCATTTCGATCGGTAATTACACCCAGAAAAACCACGTTATCCTGTAAATTATATTTCCCGACAAGTTTTTGCATATCAGAAGCAGCATAGCCTTCGCCGACAAACACCATTTTAAAGAGTTTCCCTTTGTCTTTAAGTTGCTTAAGCGAATCAATAATTAACCTGACATTTTTCTCCCACCTGTGCTGACCAACAAAAAGCATGACAAATTCGTCGGTACAGGCATTAATCATATTCAGCCCTTTTTTGCGATAGTCCAATAGTTTCAATTTATCGGGAACAATCATATCGCATCCGTTTGGCATAACTTCGTATGGGCCTTTGAATCCGTATTCCTGCAGTGTTAAACCGGTTGCTTTGTTAGGAACCCATACCAGGTCAGCCGAATTGAAGAAATCAAGAGTGAAATTCATCAGGAAGTCAATGATCAGATCCTGGTGAATGGCTTTTTTAAAATCCTCACGGTATTTGGTATGAAATGTTGTTACCAAGGGCACATCCAGTTTCTTTGAAAGTTTCAACGCCAACTGCCCGCTGATAAAAGGACAATGTGCGTGGACCAGGTCGAATCCGACATCTTGGATTTTCTTCTTGAATTTAATATCTATCATCGGGAGCCCAAGGCGGTATGGATTCATTCCAGGGAGTAAAACGGATCGGAACCTGTACACTTGATATGGAACGTGGTCCTCGTAGGCACTTGCTTTTGGAGTAATGATTATGCTTTTTCCATATTTTTCATTCAGCCAGCGTGCATAGTTATGAGCTGTTATGCCCACACCATCCATTATCGGGAAATAGGAATCATTAAACTGGCCGGTTGTGATTTCCATGTTTATAATTTTACGTAAAGATAGAAACCAAAACATTTACAATCAAGTGTTTGGTTGTTTATTAACGAAGATTTAATGATTTTTTTTAAAGATTTATATGATGCCCAAATTTCCATTTTGCTCACATATTATAACATACATCCTATTTTTAGATATATTCCCTTTGCTGCGCTCTTTACTACTTACTTCTTAATTCTTACTCCTTACTCCTTACTCCTTACTCCTTACTCCTTACTCCTTACTCCTTACTCCAATATACCTCTATCCATAAACAAATACATTTTATAAACAAATGCAATTGCCTGCTGAATTTTCAGTTTCTTTGCAAATACAATGTCACTCTATATTTCTTCTTTAAATTCAGGCAGCAACGGAAACTGTTATTATGTTGGTAATCAGCATGAAGCGGTGCTCATCGATGCAGGTTTATCGTGCCGCGAAACCGAGACTCGGATCAGCCGATTGGGGTTGTCCATGAACAAGATCAAAGCTATTTTTATTTCGCATGAACATTCCGACCATACGCGTGGTACTGGTGTTATCAGCCGTAAATACAGGATTCCTGTGTATTTTTCTCCGGCCACTTATGCTAACAGCCGATTACACCTCGATACAAGTCTGGTACGGTATTTTAACTCAAATGAGCCAACCAGCATTGGTGACCTTTCGGTAAATGCATTTCCTAAACTGCATGATGCTTCGGAGCCGCATAGCTTTACAGTAACCGGAAACGGGATCACCATTGGCGTTTTAACTGATATTGGTTCAGTTTGTGACGATGTGATCCGTAATTTCAGTCAATGTCATGCTGCCTTTCTTGAAGCAAATTATGACGAAGAAATGCTTGAAAGCGGCAGCTACCCGGTTTACCTGAAAAAGCGTATCCGGAGTGACCTGGGACATTTATCCAATATTCAGTCATTGGAACTTTTCACCAGGCACAAACCTGTATTTATGAGTCATTTATTGCTGTCGCATCTTTCGCAGGATAATAATGACCCACGGATAGTGCATGATCTATTCACAAAACAAGCTGGTGATACGCATATTGCTATTGCATCAAGGCATCAGGAATCGGTGGTTTATTTTATAAATGGCGAAAAAGCAGGAAACAGGGTAAAATTCTCTGTTGATCCGGTACTGAAATCCAGGCAAATGTCACTGTTTTAGTTTTGAATCTTTCAAATAACGCTTGCAAAATGTTTGATAACTATATTAGACTGATATAAAATTTACTTTTGCGATGCAGGCAAAAAACTGTTTCAAAAGCCTCAGTCCCAATCCTTCTCTGGCAATAATCATTTCATTATTAAGAATACCAGGTTAGCCCGGTTTTGAAGTTGTTTTGAAACAGTTTTGAATTTTAAAAACTATTACATGTGAACTAAAACCAGTTTCCAGGATTTATCTGCTTGTTTCATCCAGTCAAATGTATATATACCTGAAGCTGTTTCGGTTGTGGAGTCATTCTTAACCCAATCGTGGGTATATGTTCCGGTTTGTGTAGCAAAATCAGTCGAAACATATTCATAAACTTTCTTCGTTTTCAGATTTTTCAGACCCTTAATGGAACGTTGAATAAATTTTACTTTGATTGAATCCTTTCCAATAGTAATATTATTTGCTACAAGGATTGCATTGTCGGCGAAAATGTCTGCTACTTTATCACCATCCGAAGCATTCCAGGCATCGTTCCATTGTGTCATAAGTGAATCAGTGTTTGTAAGGCTTGCCTCTGGTTTGGGAGTGCTGTTGCAGGCAGAGAATGACAGCAGAATAATTGCAAAGGTTACAAATAATGTGTTTTTCATAGTGGGTTAGTTTAGGTTAAATTATTAATTCGAAATAAGATAACACTTAAATATGATTTATGTTTCTGCTTATATATAACATTTATCATATAGAAATATTAACGGCGTTGAACCCAACCCTTTTAGCTTAAGGTTTTAGATAAATCGGATCACTTTTAAAATTTTGGGAGTAAAGGATTATAAATAAAAGTATGGAGTCGGGTTTCTTATTTGTCCCGTTAGGGACCCCGCCCAGGCGGGGGTAGAAAGATATTAGTATATCTGCAAAAAGTCCCGTTAGGGACGGTATATATAATAAATCATGGCAAACACTTACACCCAGATTCATATACAGGCCGTATTTGAAGTGCAAAACAGTGAAAGTATTATCCGTAATTCCTGGAAGGAAGAACTTTATAAATACATCAGTGGAATTGTGCAAAGTAATAATCACAAACTTTTATCTATTAATGGAATGCCTGACCATATCCATATTCTGTTTGGATTAAGACCGTCACAATCAATAACTGATTTAATGCAAAATGTTAAAGGGAGTTCATCAAAATGGATCAACGATAAAAAGTTGGTTCAGGGTAAGTTTTCATGGCAGGAGGGATATGGCGCATTTTCCTACAGTAAATCTGAAGTGCCAACAATTATCCAATACATCATTAATCAAACTAATCACCATAAAAGAAAAACTTTTTCCGAAGAATATTACGACATGATAAAGGAATTTGAAGTGGATTTTGAAGATAGGTATCTCCTTAAACCTGTAAATATTGATTATAGCGTACCTGACGGCACTGAACCAAATGTTTGTTTATTTTCTACCAATATCCTGTCCCTAACGGGACAAATCAGAATGAAGCTCCCCAACTTATAAAAGTGATCCGATAAATCAAAAAAAACCACCTTTTTACAGGTGGCTTTTCAAATCAAAATAAACTCTATAAATGTTGGCTGTTACAGCACACCCTGATCGAGCATTGCGTTGGCCACTTTGAGGAATCCGGCAATGTTGGCGCCTTTTACATAGTTTACATAGCCATCAGGTTCTTTGCCGTATTTGAGGCAAGCCGTGTGAATATTGATCATGATCTGGTGAAGTCTCATATCAACTTCTTCAGCAGTCCAGTTGAGTTTCATGGAGTTTTGGCTCATTTCGAGGCCCGAAGTAGCAACACCACCGGCGTTAGCAGCTTTTCCGGGAGCAAACATCACTTTGTTTTCCTGGAAAATCTCAATAGCTTCGGGAGTTGTAGGCATATTTGCACCTTCGCAAACGCACATGCATCCGTTATTTACGAGAGTTAATGCATCTTCTTTTCCAAGTTCATTCTGTGTAGCACATGGCAATGCGATATCGCATTTAACTTCCCATGGACGTTTCCCCTGTACAAATTGAGCACCCGGGAATTCATACGAATAAGGTTTAACGATATCCTGGTTCGAAGCGCGAAGCTCAAGCATATAGCTGATCTTTTCTCCACTAATCCCTTCTGAATCATAAATATATCCGTCAGGACCCGATATGGTTACCACTTTTCCGCCAAGTTCGGTTACTTTTAATGCAGCGCCCCAGGCAACATTTCCGAAGCCGGAGATTGCAACGGTTTTCCCTATGAAATCAGTGCCTTTGGTTTTAAGCATTTCCTGTGCAAAGTACACATTGCCATAACCGGTAGCTTCAGGGCGAACAAGGCTGCCGCCCCAGTTGAGGCCTTTACCTGTCAGAACACCTGAATGCTCGCGGGCCAATTTTTTATACATTCCAAAGAGGAAACCTATTTCGCGTCCACCAACACCTATATCGCCGGCAGGAACATCGGTTTCAGGACCAATAACTCTCCACAGTTCGAGCATAAACGACTGGCAGAAACGCATAACTTCAGTATTTGATTTTCCTTTGGGGTCGAAATCGGATCCGCCTTTTGCACCGCCCATAGGAAGTGAAGTAAGGCTGTTTTTAAAAATCTGCTCGAAGCCTAAGAATTTCAGAATGCTAAGGTTTACCGAAGGGTGGAAACGAAGTCCGCCTTTATAAGGTCCGATAGCATTGTTAAATTGAATCCTGTAAGCAAGGTTTACGTGAACCTTGCCATGGTCGTCAACCCAAGGAACTTTAATGGTAAGAATACGATCGGGCTCAACCAAACGGCTGATAATGCCTGCTGCCTCAAACTGAGGATTTTCATTGTAAATCGGTTCGATCGATTCCAATACTTCACGAACTGCTTGTAAGTACTCTACTTCACCCGGGTGTTTTTTCTCCAGGTCAATCATGATTTTTTCAACTTCCATCACAAAGGAATTTAGGTTAAATATTTATATTTTAAGCGTAAAATTGTTAACGAAATAACAGTGCAAAAGTAGAAATTTAAGTAAATCACGGAGCGTTTTTATGATATTTTTTTTCATTCCAAACAAGGCTTTTAAAAAATGCCGTAAGGCTTGCTAGTGCTAATTTATAGAGAATTATGCATGTATCAGAATAAAATTTTTAATTTACTCTTAGTCTTTTCATGACAAGGATTTATGTTTTTTACATCGTATGGAACGAATTTTAACAGGAATTTTATTTTTCCAACAATTTGATATAAGAATCCGCAAACGATTGCATAAAATGGTTAAGTCCAATAAATAATTGGACTGTCTGAAGCCGAATCATTTATAATTTAGCAAGCCGAAATATGAAAATAGCAACGGCATGTGCCGGAATGCATATACTTCCATATTTCTAATTGCAATTAAAAATCCTGCTTTGCAAATTCTTCAGGTAAACCGTCTTTTTATCCTTATTCCAGAAATACACTTTTAACATTGCCCCTTTCGGGATTTCAGAATCCAGTTTCAGCGTATTGATCACATGGCTCCAATTACCAGGTCTTTCAACATATTTTGAAACGGCGCCTTTCCACTGAATATTTTTCCCGTCCGGGGATTCGATTGCGATCACAAGAACTGCATCACCTGAATTTTCGGGAGCGTAAAAATCGGTTTCGGCAATAATAATGTGATTATCCTTACCTGCAAATTCATCAAGATCAAGTTCGATACCGGGGCTGTATTCAGTGGAAGCGTCCATTTTATATGCCTTTTCACTATTTTCAGGGAATAGAGTATCTATAAGCAGGTTTGTTCTCACCGATTTTATTTCCGAGAGATGTTTTGCATGTTCATAGTTTTGTCCTTTTTCTCTTCCATAAAGTGTTATTGATGAAAGATTATCAAAATCCTTCATATCTACTATGTATGGGTACACTGAGCGGATAATATCTTCACCTTCGGGGGGAACTGGTTTTGGAACGGCACACAGGAAATACGGAGTACTGCTCTTTCTGACTATTTCCGAGAGTGCCTGAAGTCCTTCTTTGCCATTAATATCATATAGACTATACTTTACCTCAGATTTATAGCGTTTCAGATAATAATCAATGTAATAAGGTGCATTAACGTTGATTACTTTTGTAATGGAAGTATCTCCATACTCTTGCTGCCATTCGGTTGTGAGCTTCGCAACTTCTTTAAACTCGCCGAAATGTTGTTTTTCATAATAACGGTTTATAACCGTTGTTCCTAAAACTCCGGTAGCAAGAAACAGGGTGAGTATCCATCGCTTTTTCTTATCGAATTCATTGCCAGCATAGCTGAAAATCAGCATAATAAAGTATGGAAACGAAAATATAAGTACCGAATGCTGTAGAACCGGGTTTACTTTTATAGAATATACATATCCAATAAGTATCGGAATTAAAAACCATACGGCAAGGAACAGCCTGAACCGAAGCCTGCTTTTTCTGTCCTTATTGAAGTACAAAATGGTTGCCAGGGTGAAGAAGAAAATAGTCAGGATAAACAGCGACTGGTCGAAAATATAAAACAGGTGTTCAAAAATCCAGCTCTTTGATGGAACTCCTAACCACAGGCCAACGCCTTTATAAGTCAGGTGATTAAGAGTTATAGGAATATGCGGCACAAAGAGCAAAGCAGCAAAGAGAGCCGCTGCAATGTATTGTAAAATGTTATTTCGCCGGGCAACTACAAACCCTGAAAACCCAATAATAAGCGCAAACAAGAAACTGAAGTAGTGCGTGTACATGCAAAGCGCTGCCGAAAGTGTAAATCCGGCAAGATGAATTAACTTTGGTTTACCAGGATTTACTTTACCGTTTTCACTAAAAAAGATATGGAGCCAGAAGTAAACCAGCATCAATCCGAAAAGCATTCCTGGCCCATAGGGACGTGCAATCTGGCTGTATAAAAGTGGAAACTGAAGAAATGAAAGTGCAGCTGCCGTAAAAAGTCCTGCCGAAGTTCCAAACATAAATTTGGCAACCTTATAACTCATCCATACCGATACAATTCCCATGACGACAAAGGAAAGCCTCACAACCCATTCGTTATCGCCGAACAGGCGCACCCATTGCCAAAGGAACACCTGGATTCCACCCGGATGTCCGTCCACATAAAAACCTTTTTGAACCAGTTCGGCGAAGGTATTATAATGCAGGCGGTTAAGTGCACTAAGTTCGTCGTTTGAATACGAAAACGACCCGTAATGATAAAAACGAAGTGCTGCAGCAATTATAAGAATAATCAGCAGCCAATACGTTTCAGGTTTTTTCAGGTTCAGAGTTGTAAACAATGGACTAGTTTTATTAAAAAAAGGTAAAAATTGATGACTATTTAATTCAATTTTGAAGTATTTGTTTATTGTTTGTCGTTTTTATTCGTGATATATACCATTCATGATATCAATGGACCAATTATCCTCCTTTATAGCACTTCTCAATAAATCGGAGAAAGTAGTGGCTTATCCATTA
The DNA here is from genome assembly GCA_041660125.1 of Lentimicrobiaceae bacterium. GTDB lineage: Bacteria > Bacteroidota > Bacteroidia > Bacteroidales > UBA4417 > UBA4417. The sequence goes on along the minus strand of JBAZWY010000016.1, from coordinate 48,656 downwards.
TCTTAGAAACATGAACAAAACTACGATCTGAGATTACCTTTTTTGCCTTTCGTAATGATTATCTTATAAAACACCAAAGTAACAAAAGTTTTATTTAACCTTTCCCCTTTTATTCGCTCATTTTGATTTCAGGGGCGAATGAGACCGCTACATTATGTTGTGACTTTTATTGTTACCTGTTTGGTTTTGGCTCGTCCAGGTTAGGGTATGCAAGATACTTTAATTCTCAATTCGGACCGATCAAAAATGAGTACTGTATAACCCGGTCAGCCCGCGAGAAAATAGCCTACATCGAAAATATGAATGATTACCTTTGCCGTAGTTATAATAACGACGACAATTCAAATTCCACTGAAAGCTAATAAGATCAGATTCAAAATAAAAGATGGAAATAACAGCGTTGACTTTAAAAACACTTAAGGCAGATGCAAAACTGCATCTAAAAGAAAACACAGCGTTTTTCAGACAACTTGCCAAAAAAGATCCGGGCAAACTAGACGAAGCTTTTCGTCGGCTGCATGAAGACGTTTTTGAAGAAGTAAATTGCCTTGATTGCGGAAACTGTTGCAAATCATTGGGTCCAAGGATTACCCATGCTGATATCCGTCGTATTTCTTCAGCATTGAAAATAAAACCTTCGGAACTTACAGCGAAATATCTTCGCATGGATGAGGACAATGACTATGTTTTTAAATCTATGCCATGCCCTTTCCTGGATAGGGATAATTATTGCAAAATTTATGAAAATCGCCCGCGTGCCTGCCGTGATTATCCGCACACCGACAGGCGCCGCATGCAACAAATATTGGATATCACCTTGAAAAACACGGCAACGTGCCCCGCTGTTTTTGAAATTATTGAGCAATTAAAGAAAGTAAAATTTTAAACTGCTTTACAAAGCTTTGTTAGCAATCGTAATTATTAAAATCTATTTTTTAGTTCAGCTAAATAATACTTAATAGTTTCAATTTTCTCTGGTTCAGTTTCCTTCTTATATTTCTCTATTAAATCAGGCTGAGACGAAATTGTCTTTAACATTTCTTCTTTAGTTAAATATTGCGTTTCACCAGTATTCAAATCCAAAACATAGTAAAATCGTTTCAATGCTAAATCTCCTCCAGCTAATCCTGCTCCAATTGGTCCTGCAAAAGTTCCAATTAAAGCTAATTTCTGCCGTTCCTCTTTATCCATTGTTATAGCTGCTGTAAAGTATAGCCGATCATTTAATCTTTCGGCATATGCATACCAAGGTCCGAGTTTTAATAGGAAACAATTGAGATATATTGAATCATTTAATTTTATTCCCCAACTTAACTTTTTCAATTTTTTGCTCAATACTTTATCGTTCGAATATATTTTATAGTCGTTGCCACCTACCATATAAATTTGTCCACGAGTTCTCCTTTCGATTAATATTCCTGAGGCTGTATCTGGTTTCATAATATTAAATGCATAAAAAGAGGAATAAATTTCAACTTTTTTTTGTGCAAATACTTGTATTGAAAGATAAAGTACAATAATTGTTAAAATTGTTTTAATAAGGTTCATAGGTTTCATGTGTTTATTTTTTGATTTTTACGGGTCACATGGAACTCGCCACCCCGCCAAGACGGGGTCCTTTTGTGTGACAAATTATCGGCATGGCTCGTTTCATCATATTATGGTTGCTAACTATTTGATAAACAATCTTTCATCAAAATTAAACGGTTCAACAGATAGTATTCTTATTCTTAATGATTCATTGTGGTTAGGATTTATCAGGTAATTAAATTCATCCTGAACCACTACTGAAGGCACTTTTAAAACTGCATATTTACCGTCGGCAACAAATTTGTCTCCTATTTCCTGGGTTGCATGCGCATGAGGGATTGAATGCCAGCCAACCGGAAGTTCATTAAGAACTAATTCCCGAAACTGAATATCATCAGGGATTTCAATCGAAATTAGCTGATAGTCAACTGGAAGGTTGCCTAATGGGGTATGTACAGCAATTTCGGCGGTGCACAAAGCTCTTGATTCACTCGTATATACCATGGCTGTTCCTTTGCTGTTCCAGCGCCTACCAATTTTTTCGGCTCCCTTGCCCGAAAGATCATCGGCATATTTCGATTTACTTAAACGAAAGACAATCATGCCAATATACCGTATTCAATTGCAGTGAGTTCATCTCTGAGCATATTAATACCAAAAGAATTATCCAACAGCATTTTGGGCTTAATTTTTCCTAATGCAAGGTTGTCAGAATTGAGCCATGAGTTGAATTTTTCAGCTGTACCAAAAACTTCAACCCCTTTATTATAGAAAAGGGCTATTTCGATTATTTTTTCCGATTGTAACGGATCGAATGTTTTTTTTTCACTGCGATACCTTTGCATGGTGCGCTCCGAAAGATGCAGGTAAGTTGACCACTCGCTCAAACTAAATGGACTAGTGCTGGCAAACTTGTCGAATGCAGCAAACCCAATGCCTTGCCTCACTAATTCAACCAATGATAAAGCACTGATATCGTCTATTGAACCAGAAGTTATCATTGGATCAAATACTTCCATCGTTTCCATAAGTGTTAATTTTCTACAAAGATAAGCATCATGTCGTTATATAAGCGACATTTGTCGAAGAAACTAATGGAAAACTTTGTAGCTAATTTAAAATCAATGCTATTTTAGTTTTGATAATCAATTCCTAACCACTAATCCCTAAGCCCTTTATTCGTATCTCAGAGCATCGATCGGATCTAGCTTGGCTGCTTTCATGGCTGGCAGAATGCCCGAAGCCAAGGCTACCGCCACGCAAAGTCCAACGCCCCAAATAATCCAGTTCCATGGAATAATAAAACTCGTACCAATTGAAAGTGCCAGTGCATTTCCAATGGCGATACCTAAAATAATACCGAGTATTCCTCCAAGCTGTGCAATTACGACGGCTTCTGCTAAAAACTGGTTCCTGATAGTGCGACTGGTTGCTCCTATAGCTTTCCGGATTCCTATTTCACGCGTACGTTCGGTAACTGAAACCAACATAATATTCATCAGTCCGATAGCTGCACCCAACAAAGTAATTACTCCAATAATAATAGCCGCAAAACGCAAATAGCTTAAACTGTCGAAAAGCATATTCGCCAGGTTATCACTTTTTGAAATATCGAAACTATTTTCATCACCAACATTTACCTGGCGCACAATCCTGAAAACGCCGGTAGCTTCATCAATAGCGGCTTCAAGCTTTTCGCCGTCAGCAACATGGACGTTGATACTATACGAAGCATTGGGGCGGGCAAAACGTTCACGCGCATTATTTATTGGGATAAGACAGACATTGTCGGGGTTGAAGCCCAAACTTGAACCTTTTTCTTTCAGAACTCCGACCACAAGGTATCTTCCCGGACCAATATTGATATATTTCCCTACAGGATTTTCCTTATTTTTAAAGACTTTCTTTATAACATCGCTCCCGACAATTGCAACCGATGTTCCATAAAAAACTTCATTAGGCGACATATTACGGCCCTGAATAATTTCATTACCTGAGGTGATGATATAATTTTCATCGCAGCCTATTACAGGAACGTTCGGGTTGGTTTTGTTGTTCGCAAATTTGACTGTGGCAAGGTTTGTGGCAAATATATAAACCGATGCGGTGGCCGGAAATTTATAGGATTCTTTGAAACGCATGGCTTCTTCAAAAGTAATTTCCCTGAAATTAGTTGCTTTATTCCGCTTATTGCCGACATGAACCTGCATGGTGCGGTTGCGGATAGTAAATGTATTGGCTCCCATCATCTGGAAATTATCATTCAGGTAATATTTGATAGCATCAATGGAGGTAAGAATACCTACCAGGGCCATAATACCGAATGCAATTATCAATACAGTCAACGTTGTACGCATCATGTGACTTCGTACTGATTGCATCGAAATGCGAAGATTCTCAAGTACAAGGCTGCCCGACAATGATTTCATGTTCATAATATTATATAGGTATAACTAACATTGATTTTAATTTCTGACTGCACTATTCACAATCATTGTATTGATAAATCAATAAATACAGGGTAAAATTAATGAATTAATTTACACCATACAGAGAAAAAATGTAGGAAAGAATACTCTTAAATCAAAGAGATGGCCGACGACATGAAAAGTGACCAGAATAATACTGAAATACTGAGATAAACCAATAAATATCGGTTAGTTGAATAATATCTGGTGGCTATAAAAGTGCCAATGGGAATAGAAAGTAATACAGGGGTGAGAATTACGATGCCAGCTAATCCGAATTTTTTCACAATTTTTATAATCATCCTGTTGCGCCGGGTAAATTTTCGTGCAGGTATGAATTTTGGCATATTAATATTTAAAAGGCCATAAATGCTTTTTCTAATTAAATGGAAATAATAGAAAAAGTATCGTGAATACATAAGGAGTATCCATTTGCTAAGGAAAAAGAAAACCAAAACGCCTACAATGCCGCCGGATGTTGTCGAAAGCCAGGTTTGAATAAAATTCAATCCCATACCAAATGAAAGTACAGGAGCAAACAGGAATTTGATGCTACTCACCAAAAAAACAATCAGTATCTTTAAAAATCCGGACAATGTAAATCTAATTTGTATTATAACGCATCAACATTGATATTGTTGTAAGTATTGTTCTAAATTATTGAAAATATATGAATAATAAAAATGGAGGTGGATTTATATATTTTCAATAGTGTTCAAAACAGGGACTACGGGCTAATTCGCTGCTCTGCTCAATAAATATTTGAGGCCCGTTATTTATTACTATTCAGAAAATCAACCAGTTTTTTTACTGCTCTAGCCCTGTGGCTGATTTTGTTTTTCTCGGCAAGAGGCATTTCCGCAAAAGTTTGTTTATACCCGTCAGGCAGAAAAACTGGATCATACCCAAAGCCTTTGATGCCTTTTCGTTCAGTAATAATTTCACCATTTACTATTCCTTCAAAATAATGAACTGTTCCTTCAAGAATCAATGCTATTACTGTGCGGAACCGTGCTTTTCGGTTTTTTGAATCTGAAAGTTCACCGAGGACTTTTTCAATGTTAGCTTCAAAATCATGTCCATCGGTTGCATACCTCGCCGAAAATATTCCGGGTCGGCCTTCCAGGGCTTCGATTTCAAGACCGGTATCATCGGCAAAACAATTTTTACCATACTTATCGAAAATATATTGTGCTTTAAGCAACGCATTGCCTTCAAATGTAGGCGCTGTTTCCGGAATATCTTCTGTACAACCTATTTGCTGCAAGCTCTTAATTGAAAATTGCATGCCAATAAGCGATTGTATTTCCTTGAGTTTATGAAGATTGTTTGTTGCAAATATCAGTTCGTTTTTCATTTTATTATTCGTTGTGGTAAGGTTCATTTTTAAGAATAGTCAATGAACGGTATAATTGTTCAGCAAAAATCAGGCGGATAAATTGATGAGTAAACGTCATCCGGGAAAGCGAAACTGTGATATCGGCTTTTTGTTTTACACTATCAGAAACGCCATAAGCTCCTCCGATGATAAAAAACAATTCGCGTGTTCCGGCATTCATAGCTTTCTGCAGGAATCCTGAAAATTCAATGGAACTGAATTCTTTCCCATGCTCGTCAAGTAATACCGAATAGTTGGCTGCTGTCAATTTTTCAAGTATCAGCACAGCTTCTTTTTCCTTAATTTGTTCAGCATTCAGGTGCTTCCGGTCCTTTAAGTCAGGTATAATTATTTCTTTAACTTTGATATAATGCTTGAGCCTTTTCAGGAAAATTTCGTAGCCGTCATGCACAAAGGCTTCTGATGTATTGCCAATCATCAGTAGTGTAATATTCATATTACCAGACAATTATATTTCATTTGCCAGCATGGATTTTACTGAAAGATGGTGATTTTAAGTTGTGTCAAAGATACAATACTCCGATAATTTTTAAGCAGCAATTATAAAACACCCGAAGCGGTATTTGAATATCAAGTAAATTTGAATGTATAACCTGTAACCATATTTTAGGACTAGACAGATTTGTGTGTCCTGAATTAATAACTGTGCTATTTTATTTGTTGTTCAAATCTCTTTCATTTGCGAATCTCCTTGCGTTTTAGTGAGCTTTTGTGTGAATCTCTTTTAATTAACACCCTAAAGTTCAGTATTTTAAATGATTCAAACAAACTAAAACCACCTAAGATTCAAACAAGTTTTCAATAGCATTGTGTTGATAATCTGTTAATTGCAGGTTTTCTTAGAGAAACTAATTAAGAACCAGAACAGGAGTAATAAGTACTTTCCCTGTTTCGATGGCTTTTTCGTTTTCAGGTATCATCACGTGGTGGCGGGCAGGCAGTGATTTTTCCAATCCTTTATGTATGTACTCCATATCAACAATAGGTTTGAGCTTCAGGAATCCGCCAAGGACTATCATATTGAAAACTTTTGAAAGCCCTAATTTCCCGGCCTTTTCAGCAGCTTCAATTGAATAGATGTTTATATCTTTCCTTTCAGGATGACGGGTAATGCCATTCGGATCATAAATGAGGAGCCCGCCTGGTTTCACTGTATTTTCAAACTTATCCATCGATTGCTGGTTCAGAATGATGGCAGTATCATATTCATGAAGGATAGGTGAACTGATGCGATCATCGCTGATAATTACAGTAACGTTGGCAGTACCGCCCCGCATTTCGGGACCGTACGATGGCATCCAGCTCACTTCTTTATTTTGCATTACCCCGGAGTAAGCCAGGATTTTTCCCATTGATAGTACTCCTTGTCCGCCAAAACCGGCTATGATTATTTCTTCGGTCATTGTTTCAAAATTTTAAACTTTTAAAAGTGCTGAAAGCTATTTGTCGTCATTCACTTTAATATCACCAAGAGGATAGAACGGGAACATGTTATCAACCATCCATTCGTTCGACTGCAAAGGTGTCATTTTCCAACCCGAATTACAGTTTGATACAATTTCGACGAATGAAAGTCCTTTGTTCAGTTTCTGATTTTCTAAGGCTTTACGAACTGCTCTCTTTGCTTTTCGCACAGCTGATGGCGAATGTACAGCCTGGCGTGTTACATACAAAGTACCGGGTAATGTCGCAACCAGCTCTGTCATTTTCAATGGATTACCCATTGTTTGTACATCGCGTCCATAAGGAGATGTACTCGATTTCATGCCAGGCAATGTTGTGGGAGCCATTTGGCCGCCGGTCATACCATAAATACCATTGTTTATAAAAAAGATGGTTATATTTTCGCCACGGTTGCAGGCATGGATGGTTTCAGCAGTACCAATGGCAGCAAGGTCACCATCACCCTGGTAGGTAAAAACAAATTTTTCGGGAAACAGTCGTTTTATGGCAGTAGCAACAGCCGGAGCGCGTCCATGTGAAGCCTGTTGTATATCGACGTTCATGAACTCGTAGGCAAGCACTGAGCATCCAACCGGTGCTACAGCAATGGTTTCGGATTGGATATCCATTTCCTCAATTACCTCCATGATGATACGATGAGCGGTACCATGGCCGCAGCCCGGGCAGTAACTGAGTGCTTTTTCAGTAAGAAGGTCAGTACGTTTGTAAACCAGGTTTTCCGGTTGCAGTATCTCAGGGTTTGTTTTAAATTCTGCCATTTTCCTATCCTCCTATAATTTGTTTCTTCAATGCTTCGACTATTTCTGAGGGTGAATGTATCATACCGCCATATCGACCGAAATGTTCTACTTTTACCCGGCCTTCAACAGCTAGCTGCACATCTTCTATCATTTGTCCTGCACTCATTTCAACACATAAAATGCCTTTCACTTTATTTGCCATTTCTCTGATAACTTTCTTAGGGAACGGGAACAAAGTGATTGGCCTCATAAGTCCAACCTTAATACCTTCGGCACGTGCAATCTCAATAGCTTTCTGACAGATACGGGCGCTGGTTCCATAGGCAACAAAAGCATATTCAGCATCTTCGCAGTTGATTTTCTCATAGCGTACTTCGTTTTCTTGGATAGCACGGTATTTCTTTTGGAGTTCCTGGTTGTGCTGTTCCATTTTAATGGATTCAAGGTCAAGCGAAGTGATTATATTATGCTCTCTGTCAGCAGGTTTTCCTATGGTTGCCCATGGAGTATTTTTCTTGATCTCTTCGTAAGTAAATCGTGGTTTCTGAACATCCAGTTCAACTTTTTCCATCATCTGGCCAATTGCACCATCCGAAAGTACCAATACCGGGTTGCGGTATTTAAAAGCCAGCTCAAATCCAAGTCCTGCAAAATCAGCCATTTCCTGTACGGATGATGGAGCAAGTACGATAAGTTTATAATCACCATGGCCACCGCCTTTGGTGCTTTGGAAATAATCGGATTGAGAGGGTTGTATGGTACCTAAACCGGGTCCTCCACGAACAACATTGAGAATTAAACAAGGCAGTTCGGCTCCGGCAATATAAGAGATGCCTTCCTGTTTTAAACTTATACCCGGGCTCGACGATGAAGTGAGAACACGTTTTCCGCAACCTGCTCCTCCGTAAACCATATTAATGGCAGCTATTTCGCTTTCAGCCTGTAATGTAACCATTCCTGTACGTTCATGTGTCTTCTGAGCCATCAGGTATTCCATTACTTCCGATTGAGGTGTGATCGGATATCCGAAATATCCATCGGCGCCGGCACGGATAACAGCTTCGGCAAAAGCCTCATTTCCTTTCATTAACCGTAATTCTTTCATCCTTAGGTTAGTTTTTAAACTTAGTCAATAAATTTCTTGCGGTAAACAGTAATTGCTCCGTCAGGGCAAACTACGGCACAATTGGTGCAGCCTGTGCACAGATCATTTACCGGCATAGCATAATGGTAGCCTTTTTTGTTTACTTGTTTTGCCATAGCTATAACGTCTTCGGGACAAGCCGGAATGCAAACTTCGCATCCTTTACATCTTTCGTTATCTACTACGATTTCGCCTTTGTTTTTTGCCATATTTTTAAGAGTTTCACTGAATTGTGGTTGCGAAGGTAGATATTTATTGTAAATCACAGGTTTTTTTAAAACTGATTCACATCTATTTGTGATTATTTAAAATGAGTTTAAATTGTTTCGGATTCCGGATATCGGTTGATGGATGTAATTCGTTCAAAAATTGCAAATTCAAAATCACAAATCCGGTATTCTTCCCCTTTCGCTCAGCACCGTTCCCTTTCCTATTGCCTTAGTTCCCGATCGGATGATGTTCGTGGAATTTTTTCAACCGGTACTCCAGGTCGGGGAATTGAGTGCGTTTAACGAGCGATACACATGCTCGCAATCCTTCGGTATGTTCGCTTCCTGTAATCGATAAAGATATTGCGCTAATGCCGTAAAATAATAATTCTTCAATCAGATCCGGCCCATCAAATCCCGGGTACATGATCGTAAAATAGAATCCATCAGCAATAGGTTGGTCGATATCCTTGTCGTAAACAATCCTGAACCCATTATCGATAAATAGTTTCTTCATGATTTTGGCTTTCTCGCCGTATTCTTTAACCTCTTCAACGAAATTGAATTTCCCTTCATTAGCAGCTTTAAGCATGGCTGCAAGAGCATATTGTGCCGAATGGGCTGTCCCTGAACTTAGTGAATAAACGGTTCCGAATATCATAGCACGACCAAACTGATCGCTCATATAATACCTTAATAAGTCCTCGGCCCTGGTATTGAATAACTTATCGCTGATCACCATCATACCTATACGTTGCCCGGCATAGCTGAATACCTTTGAACTGCTGATCAGAAGGATATAGTTATCCGTATATTTGGCAACAGTTGGTTGGTAAGGAGGCACGCCCGGTTTACTATAATCCTTACGGAAATCCATTCCAAAATAGGCGAGGTCTTCTAAAATAACAACATTATACTGGTTTGCAAGTTCTCCGATAATGCTGAGTTCCAGGTCGGTAAAACAAATCCATGATGGGTTGTTAGGGTTTGAATACAATACGGAGTGAATATTGCCTTTACTGAAATAGGATTCCAGCTTGGCGCGAAGCTTTTCGCCACGGTTTTCATACACATCAAAACTGTCAAACTTTAATCCCATCACCTTGTGTTGCTGCTTGTGCACCGGGAATCCCGGGTCAATAAACAGGGTTGTATCTTTCTCAACATTCATTCGCGAAAGCGTCATAAACGAAGCAAAACCGCCTTGCATGGAACCTACGGTTGGAATACAACCGGCAGGATGAACGTTGATATCAAGGAAGTTCTTTACAAACAATGAAACTTCTTTTTTTAATATCGGAATTCCATCTATATCGGGATAAATAGCAGCAACACCTCTTTGAAGTGCAGCAATTTCAGCATCCGTTCCTACTTGGGCCGGCGGCAGTCCGGGTACACCCATTTCCATACGGATAAACTTTTTGCCCGTTGCTGATTCAATATTATCGACAAGACGTTTAATTTCCCTGATCGTGGCTTTACCCACAACAGGAACATTCAGCTCCCTGATCTTGTCGTTTACAATTTCAAAATCAATAGGGGTGTCATTTATTGCTACTTTCATCTGGATAGGAATTAATTATGCGATATGTTTATCATTTATAAATATGTCGCAAAGATTAAAAAAGGGAATGTGATAAAAAAGGGAAAGTGAAATTATTTTTAATGTTCTTTCTATTTTTAATGAATTTTAAAATATAGGTAACTATTGTGCATCAACAATTAAATGCTTTTTAAAAATCAATCTCAAATTACCAATTATTGGCAGGATTTAAATCCCCAGATATTTAGTTTCTTGCTTTCAAATTTCCAATTGCCAGAATCAATCCCAAGGCAATGCCAAGTATAGCCGCAAACAGCACCCTGAATTCGGCCGGGAGCAGGAACGTAATCGTGTGCGCCGGAATCCAGAAAAAAGGTATGGTCTTTTTATAAATAAAATTCCACATCACATCCCAGTTAATATTCCTGAAAATAGCAGCAAACGGAATAGGGGAGAACAATCCTTTAAGTGAGCCGCCTGTTTTTATAATGTGAGTATCGGTGATTTTATGAAAGGTCATCATAACAGGAGCAAATGTCAGATTCATGGTTGTTGAGATGGTAAACGCATCGAGAAGTTTCAGCATTGAGAAACCGCCTTTCATGGCTTCGGGTGCGTTACTCAAACCCAGGTATGCAAGAAATATCGGGCCGCCGGACGAAAAAATATGGAAAGCAATATTTATTGTCAACCCCAGGAATCCCCATACAACCATACGTGGAATAATACCAAAGCCAGGTTCGTTGTATTTCCCGGAGCGAATTCGTAATGCAATTATTTCACCAAGTGTTGCAAGCAGGGCGAATTTTAAAAAACTCATTACCATGCCGTGCTCTTTATTGAATTGCAGGTACCAGTTTGTAACAGGCGAAATAAAGATGAATATAGCTAAAGTTACGATGATTATTATTGAAAAGACTATGTCACTTTTCTTCATTATTTTAAAATATTAATTGTTTCTTTATTCGGACATTGGACATCCAACATTAGACATTCAATATCCGGCTATTTCTCTATCCTGATCCTCGCGTCAACAGCTTTCAACATATTCATATTTCCCATCAAAGGATTGATATCCATTTCGGCAATCTCAGGGGCTGCCATGCAAAGCGCTGATACCTTAGTGATTATTTCAGCAAAGAGCTCTTCATTAAGGCCTTCCTGTCCACGGACACCATGGATGATTTTGTAGCTTTTTAGGCGCGTAATCATTCCAGCCGCTTCTTCCTTCGAAACGGGTGCCAGCGACGACTGAACATCTTTTAATACTTCAATATATATACCGCCAAGTCCGCAAAGAACTATATGCCCGAACTTGGGTTCTTTCTTAGCCCCGATATACACTGAATGACCGCTTAACATGGGCTGGATGAGAATGGCGGTGGTATCTTTGATTTGAATCATACGGTCGAATTCTACAACAACCTGGTCAAAATTTTTCACATCCAGAACTACACCTCCTATATCCGATTTATGCACGGGGCCTACAACCTTCATTACAACGGGTAGTCCTAATTTTGAAGCTGCAAGTATTGCTGCTTCCTTGTTGGTAACAACCGTTTCGCCTGCACGTGGAATACCAGCTGCATCAAACAGTTCCTGAACTTTCTCCGGGTGCAGATATCCTTCAGCAGCCTCATCAATTATCGCGCGGATTGCAGCCCGATCAAGTTTCGGCTGAGGAATGTTTTCAGGTGCAGGCTCTGGTGTGTTATAAACTTTGCAAAGTGCGTTACCGAAATTCACCTCATCCGGGAAATTGATACGTCCAAGGCCGATAAAATTTTCAATTTCGTTCTTTGCATTAATAATGGAAGGAAGTACCGGAAAAATGGGTTTACTGCACGACCGCATTTTCTCATCCAGAAGTTTGTACACATCATATACTTCGAACAATCCCGGACTGCCAAATATCACCGCCATTGCATCAATTTCAGTGAAATCATTATCGCATGCATCAATAATGTAACCGAGCTGTTCGGCTGTTCCTGTTGCCAGGAAATCAATCGGGTTGGCTACTGACGAACCGGGAAATAATTTTGTAAGCAGTTCGGGATGTTCCAGGTGCGGGATTTCAAGACCTCCTTCGGATAACGCATCTGTAAGCATCACGGCAGGTCCGCCGGCATGAGTGATAATGGCTATGTTTTTACCTTGTAAGGGCTTATGCATGAAAATCCCGGCAACGGTTGCCAACTCTTCACGGCTGTGGCAGCGAACAATACCTGCTTTGCGGAACAGTGATTCAACGGCAACATCAGGACTTGCCAGTGCACCTGTATGCGACGAAGCAGCACGGCTTCCGGCAGCTGAACTTCCTGCTTTTATTGCAGCAATGCGACATCCTTTGCGGATCAGCGATGACGCATGTTTCAGTAACATTTCAGGCTTGTTTACGCTTTCAATATACAACAATTTCACAGGCGAACTGGTAGCAGGATCAAAGGTTTCGTCGAGATATTTGAGTACATCTTCAACACCTAACTGGGCGCTGTTTCCAACGGAATAAACGCTGGAAAAGGTCAATCCTTTAGGAATTGAGGCTTCCATAATAAACACTGCTGTCGCTCCTGAACCCGAAATAAAGTCAACGCCTTTTGGATCGAGTTTCGGTATGGGTGTGGTAAAAACCGAAGTGTGGTTATGATTCATCATCCCGACACAATTCGGGCCAATCAGGCATGCATTGTATTGATTTACAGTGGCTACAATCTTATCTTCTAAAGCGGCTCCTTCGGCACTTTCCTCATGAAAACCTGCCGATAGAATGATAAATGCCCGGGTTTGCTTACCGCGTGCAAGTTTTTCAACGGTGTCAGGACAGTATTTTGCGGCTATAGCCAAAATGGCCAGATCACAATTTGGAAGTTCATCAACACTTTTGTAGCATTTTATTCCCTGGATTTCTTCTTCTTTAGGATTCACCACAAACAGGTTGCCGCTGAAATGATTGTCAACCAGGTTTTTCAACACTTTTCCGCCTGGCTTGGTTATATCGTTCGATCCGCCAACAATAACAATGCTTGAGGGATTAATCAGTTGTTGGGTTATCATAATTAACTAACAGGTTTTCAGTGAATAAGCAAAATTAAGCTGGAAATCAAATTCGTTTCCGGTAAGGCGGCGAAAGTACAAAAAGTGCGGGAAACCAGAAAAAAGGATTTAAATAAATAATCTGATAGCAAAGCAGTAATAATTGTCCTGTTTTATATCATTATTAAAAAAGTTAATTCCCTATAAACAAATTACCCGAAGCGTTTAACTTCGGGCAGCAATATAAAATCCTGGAAAGAAATTTGATTATTCTTCCATAATTGAAAGTACCACCGTACCAGGTCCGCCATGAACACCAAGCACAGGGCTGCAATCGTTGATAAACAGAGGTTTTTTACCAGTCATAATTTCCATTTGCGAGGCATACCATTGAGCTGTTTCCAGGTTGCGGATATGTGAAATGGAATATCCCCACACGGGTCCTTTCTCAATCAGTTCTGCAGCTTTGTTTATCAGCAGTTTCATGCTGCCTTTTTCGGAATATGTTTTGCCGTAAGAATAGGCTTTTCCTTCATTCGTTACTGATATGATAGGCCTTACTCCCAGGAGTTTCCCCGCAATACCTTTCGAATGGCTTAACCTGCCGCTTTTTACCAGGTACTTAACGGTTAATGCGCTTACAAGGATGTGGTTTTTATCGTTCCAGCTTTCAATGGCTGTGGTAATTTCGGCGTGAGTTTTGCCTTGTTCAATGGCTTCGGCAGCACGAAGAACTGTAAGCCCTAATGCACTAGAAAGCCGGTTTGAATTTAAAACGCTGATTTCCTTACCACTTTGCTCGCTCACAGCTTTTGCTGCACGCTGAGAGTTCGAAAATGTGCCGCTGAGCTGTTTGCTCAGGTGAATGCCTATAATTGAATTATAGTGAGAGCTTAGGTATGAGTATTTATTGATAAAATCTTTATAGGCTGGCTGCGAGGTTGTAGGATAAGAAGGGGAGGTCTCAAGCAGGTTGTAGAATTGTTCGCTGGCGATGGTAGTGCGGTCAAGATAAACGGATGCTCCGACCTGCAAGCTGAGCGGCACCATCGTTATCTGGTTCTTTTCGAGTATATCCTGGGGAATATCACAGGTTGAGTCCGTAACAAGTGCAATTGGCCATTTGCGGTTATGCGACATTTCCTGTTGCATAACCATATCATCTACTTTCTGATATGTAATTGATGATCGTTTACTAATAGCTTCGAAAAGTTTAATCGGATCATCGGAATGAATATGGATTCGTAATCGTTTCTCAGAACCTGCAACAACCATTGAATCACCGAAGCCGGATATGGCTTCACGCAGAGTCTCCTTAGTTTCGCCGGCATGCATATCAAGAGCAAGCATGGCTTCGCAGCAATACCTGTATGTTATATCATCATGCGAATCGACCTCAACCTCTTCGAGTATCATATCATTCATAGGGATAGCCAGGCGGCGGATGCTTTGCCTGTTCTTAAAGAAATCAATCATACCTTCGAGAAACAAAACAAAGCCTTTTGCACCTGCATCCACCACATGTGCTTTTGCAAGCACTTCAAGGCGACGAGTCGTATCGGCAAGGGATTCTTTGGCAACTTGTAATGCTTTGATAAGCAACTCAACAAAGTCGTCAATCAATTCTTTCATGGTGTTGATAAACTCTGCCCATTCGCGTATTACCGAAATCATGGTGCCTTCCACAGGGTTGGCAATGGCTTCGTATGCGTATGTAACTGCTTTTGAAATGGAACGTGAAAAATTTTCAACAGTCAGGTTTTCTTCATTTTCAATTTCATTACTGAAACCATAAAGAAACTGCGCGAAAATGATCCCCGAATTACCTCGTGCTCCGACTAAAGCTGCATCAGCCAATGCGGCAGAAGCCATTTTAACATTGTTTGTTGGAATCGGGCTATCAACGATGGATCGCATGGTGCTTGCCAGGTTTGTACCTGTATCGGCATCAGCAACAGGGAAAACATTAATTTTGTTGAGAAGTCCCTGGTTTTCGAAGATACGCTGGGCACCTGCCAGAAAGGCATAGTAGAAACTTCTACCATCGAGTAATTTAACAAGCGGGATTGTATTTTCCAATGATGGAGGGCTTTGTTAAGAATTATTTATCCGGTTGTTTAGAGACAATTCCAGATTTTAATAATACAAAATTAATCTATTTTTAGTATGCAATCTATTTAATATGTATAAAAATATTTTTTTTGTTAAAATACAACTGATAAGTTAATAGAATATATCCTTATTATTTGCATAAACAACAGATATTCAAATATATAAGATAAAATTACTTGATCTTCTCGAACGAAGAAAAATTATTTTCATCGATTTTAGAATTTAATTCCTTTACTATTTCACGGTATGATGACCTGTTGCCACATAGATACATGCTGGTAAGTGGCTTACTATCCAGGATCAGATTAATAAGTTCTTTTGCTGAAGGCGTTTGTTCCAGTTTCGAGTATTCTTCGTAAGTGAGGCTTAAGAATGCAACATTTTTAGTAATTCCCCTGTTATCGAGCCAAAATCCCTTGTGGAGCAGGGTGGGGTAGGCCAGATGGCCTTCGTAATAAACGTCCCTGATACCAGGGTATGATTCTATTGCTTTTTTATCATCGCTTAGAATAACCGGGACAAACCTTGAATAATCTTTCCTGGTTTGATAGATAACCACTTCAGGACCGGCCTTGAAAGATGAAAATTTCTCATTCTCTGCCTTCTTTGTTGAATAGCATGACGAAATCAGGGTACTGAAAAGAATGATCAATGAAAAAAGAGTTATAGGTTTCATACTGAAATGTTAATTTTTAACAAATTTAAAATATTATGATCATAAATGCGTTCAGACAAATGAATAATCGATAAATTTGCACTTATATTTTCTGATGGCATAGAAATTGCATGCAGCAGAATGTTCATCCGGTTATAATTATCGGTAAGTAAAAAACGTTAAATAAATAAAAATAATTAAAATTCAAACTATGAAAAGAGTACTTGTTACTTTAGGGATTTCATTCATGATGACTTTTGCTGCTTTTGCACAAAATGTTGCTCAGCCCGCTCAAAATCCCAATGCCCCTGTAATCAGTTTTGACAAGACAACACATGATTACGGAACTGTAACCAAAGGTGGTGATGGTACCTGCGAATTCAAATTTAAGAATACAGGGATTGAACCACTTATTTTATCCAATGTTACATCCTCCTGTGGTTGTACTGTTCCTGAATGGCCACGCGAACCGATACTAAAAGGTAAATCAGCTTCTATCAAGGTGAAATATGATACCAACAGGATTGGTCCTATAAACAAAACTGTTACTGTAATGTCCAATGCCAAAGAAACTGCAGTTCAGCTTCGGATCATAGGTTCTGTTGTAGAAGCTCAGACCGGCGCCCAGATACCTCAGAATAACCAGGGAGCTGCACCTGTTGCCAAATAATGCTTACGCTATTTTTAATGAAGGGCTGTCAACTTTGACGGCCTTTTTTTATTTCATTCCAGTTATATCCATATTTTCTTTTCCCTCTACTACACTATCCGTCCATCCCTTTAAACTTAAGCAGATACTTATTCCCTATTAATTCCCTGTAATTTCAGTCCTTCAATGCAAGCAAGTTATTAACGTTATTTCAATCTGCTAATTTTAATTAAATGACCTGGAAACATTTCGATATTAAGGATTTTGATGAAATAAAGTAGTCAGATACTGGTACAATTCGGGATGCCTCCGTTTGAATTTATCCGGATTATCGAAAAAATATTCGCTCACCACAGCTAAAAACTCTGCGTTATTGATAAGCGCATAAGGGCTGATATCCGAATGACCTTGCTCGATGCGATACATCTCTTCTTTAATTAAATGAAGCCAGGGCGCAACATACGCATGTTGAAGCAGGATTTCGGGGATGCCATCAGTTCCCCCGTCAACATTATCGATCAGGTGGACAAATTCGTGGATACCTACATTATTTTTATGATCTGTACCGTCATAAGCATTAATCAGGTCAGGTTTTGAAAGAATCATCGTGCCATTCATAAACCTGTTGCCTACCATTCCAATAATATTTTCTTCGTTTCTATCTACACGCTGGGTTTGAAACTCCTCATCAAAACTATTCGGGTAAATAATTACCTCCCTCAATCCGGGATAATTGAATTCCGGGAATGCGAACATGGGGATTATGGCACTCGCGGCAACCATAATTCGGATGCTATCGTCAATTTCAGTATCAACCGGATTGATGCTTTTTGTTGCCAGGAAAAGCTGTACACGTTTTTCAAAACCTGCTTTCTGAGATTCGTCCAGTTCGGAGTAAAACTTCACATGTTCATTCAATATACCTCGCCAGCTTTCCGGAAAAGGTTGGGCTGCTATGCGTTTATCTTGTTGATCTTTTTTAAAAAATATGAAATAAACCATTAAACCGATTATCGCCATGATTATCAGTAATACCAATACTTTGATGTAAACAAGATTCATAAATCAATTTTAAAAGTTTAAGTTCTGTTTTAAAAGATCATAGGACTATTTTTTGTCAAAGGTGCCGGGTTCCAGTTGCCGCGTGCCCCAGTTGTCAACTTTGATTGCCCGTATGTGCCTGTTTTGGGAATTATTATTTGAAAGTAAACTTGTCGTATATCGGCTGAACCTGGAACCCAGAACTTTTATCTGTTTGGAGCTACAATTTAATCTCTTTTCAACAATTTCCTTAAACAGAACCAAAGTTAATTATTACCATTTGATGTTTTAGTATGATTAAAACATGTTATTGAATAATTTTGCCACAATGAAAGCCGCACCAGCTGCAGTTATTCCGATTAAAGTTACTTTTAAAGCCCCTTTCAAAGGAGGCTGCCCTGTAACTTTGCTTTTAAAATACCCGAACAGGAATAAGCAAATTATCGTCAGCAAGGCTGAAAACGTAAGCCCTTCGTATGGAGTTTGCGTGAAAAAATAAGCTGACAGCGGGATTAAACCACCCACAATGTAGGAGATTCCTATAGTGGCCGCGCTTTTCCTGGCCCGGTTTGCATCAGGTTTTTCGAGGCCTAATTCATATTTTATCATAAAATCAACCCATTTATGCTTGTCTTTCGCTAATTCATCAGCGATCGTATTTTGAGTAAGTTCATTTAATCCATATTCGGCAAAAATAAGCCGTACCTCTTCCTTTTCTCTTTCAGGCACAACTTCCACTTCTTCGTATTCGCGTTTCAGTTCCGAATCAAAGTGTTCCTGTTCTGTTTTGCCGGCTAAATATCCGCCCAGACCCATGGCAATGCTGCCTGCAACAATTTCGGCTATTCCTGCAGTGATAACCACTGCATTGCTATGCACGGTACCGCTTAAGCCGGCTGCCAATGCAAACGGAACAGTCAGGCCATCGGACATTCCTATAACGATATCGGTGATAAAATCGGAACTCCGCAGATGTTCTTCTTTGTGTGATTTGGCAATATCTGTCATTTTTATAGGTTAAATAAAGTTTGTTTTTAAAATACTGTCTATACTGTGTGTTCCTTTTTTTTATAATCTGAAGTTCAATCAAATTTTATATTTTCCGATTGAAAGCCAATGTAATTAGTCTTTTTGATCGACACTTTTCAGGCTATTGATTCAATAAATTCATTCTTTCTCTAAATTATTGCCTGCATCAATCTTTTACCCGTGGCTTATGTGGTAAATAAATATAGTCAAGTTCTTTGTATTCCCGTAATTTCGATGGCATGGAAAAGCTGAATACTCACCACCCAGGTTGAGAGACGAATAATATGGAGGAAGCATCTTTCTGCCAAAGAATAAATATAATCGCTAGATGTTATCTTATACTAAAATTTGTTAAAACGCTGGTTTTTAATAAACTTATTCAATTCTATATTGTCTTAATGGCTATAAACAATTAAATATACTAAATCATGAAAAAGTTAGCAATTTTAACATTGACAGCCCTGTTGACAATTGTTGTTTTACCAACACAAGCCCAGGTAAAAAAGGAAAATGCACAAATTAAAGAAACAAAGAAGGAATTAAAAACCGAAAGGAAAGCCCTTAGGAAGCTTGAAGGTAAGGAAGTAAATTCTGTTGCAAAACAACAATTTGTTGAATCCTTTGGTAATATACCTAATGTAAAATGGAAAAGAGAAGTAAACTTCGACGAAGCCACCTTCACCAAAGATGGAAAGACAATGAAAGCATTTTATGATGAAAATGCAAAGCTTGTAGGTACAACCTTACATGAGAAATTCACTGATCTGCCGGCTAAAGCCCAGAAGGAAATCAAAACCAAGTACAAAGATTACACCGTAGATGCAGTTATATTTTACCATGATAACGAAGCCAATGAAACGGACATGATTCTCTATGGTCTGCAATTTGACGATGCCAACAGTTATTTTGTAGAAATTACAAAGGCGCACAAAAAGACTATACTGCAGGTAGACATGGCAGGTTATGTGACCTTTTTTAAGAATATCTAGCATCCTGCAACAACATCACAACAAGGAGGGGCCATCTCAAATTCAAATAGAGACGGCCTCTCTTTTTATTTCAAGAAATTCTTAAGCTATAAATAATAAATCCAATTGTAGGTATATCACTCAACTTTTTTACTTATTGAGGAATACCAGGCACAGTTTTGTTAAGAATTATTAAATTGCGATATCAATAATAATAGAATAATCTTTTTGTAGTTTACTATTTCTGATAAGTTACGACACACTGTTTTGGACTGAGAACATTAGTGTAAAAAACCTGACTACGTTTCGGCCAGCCCTTCCAGGTCAGAATAAAATTGTCATCAACTAAACTTTTATCAATTTCTTTTATGAAAAAACTAAACTTTCAGCCACCCTATCTTCAGGTAATATATTTTATAATCTATTTAGCTCTGTTTTCATTTATAATTTTCATTCCAGCATTAATTAACGGCCCTGTGCATGTAACTGAAAAATTGATTATCGCAGAAGAAACTATAGAGGGGACACTTCTAGGTATATTGTTTATCCTGAGTATATTAATATTAAACTTATACAAACGGGAGGTTGTTAAACATAAAGCAATTATTGAAAAAATCATTGATGATAAAAAAAAGGCTGAGGGACGTCTTTCGGATTCTTATCATTATATTGGACTTATAAATGTACAGATACAGGAAATCAAATCGATTTTTAATTCAGTGGATAAATATCCCGAGACGAAAGAAGATTTTAAAAAGACCTACCATTTTTTAGGTACACACGTTCATGGAATCGTTCAGACCGATTGGGTTTTATTTCGGATAATCAATAGTAATACACGTCGGACTATCAGCGAACACTTTGAACCAAGGCTAGGCTTTTCATTTAGTTATCCTCATGTAAGTAATAAACTAATCATTGAGGAACATGTTGATTTACGGTACACTCTGATAGTTTCAAACCCACAAAATTTAAACATAATGGTTTGCTGTATTATGCCTGTTTCCAAAATCAGTCATGATCAACGTGTTTTCATCCAGGCTATTATAAATGAAATTACAAAGTTGTTCATTATATTAAATTCAACCTACTACAAAAAAGAAAACAAAATAATTGCAGAAAATAAACCTGAAATACTTTTAAATCAGCAGAATGCATAAATAGTATTGAATAATTTAACTCATTTTGCAGCTCCATTCAGTCTAAATGTTAAAGAACAGCCCATTTTTGAGCAAAAGTTGCCCATTTTGAACAGTTTTTGTATTGTTTGAAAAACTAAGTACTGATATTCAATAGGTGCATTTTTGAAATGCCGTTATAGTGCCATTTTTACTATTGTTTATGAAAATATTGAGAGCGAATTTTGCATCATGTATTTCAAGGCAACCTTTCGTCATAATCCTCGAACAGGCAAATCCGACTGTTACTACCGATTGGTTGAAAGCTACCGCAATGTTCTGGATCAGGTCCGGCAACGCACCGTGTTGTCAGTTGGATTTATGGATGAGTTTACCCAAGATCAGATAACCAGATTCAGGCAGGTATCAGTGAATGTTGTTGGCCAGCCAAGTTTGTTTACCGATAGAAAAGTGTCTGAATTTGTGGAGTACATTTATCAACGGATGATCAGGGAAAAGAAGATTGATATTGCAGAGGGTGAAAAGCAGCATAGCAACCTGGCTCGATATGGTCGATGATTAAAATGTATTCAACGAATTACTCAATACATTTGTTGGAGATAATTTCACTATCAGTAAAAAAGGCTGGTAAACAACTACAGGAGTGGTTTCTTTACTTTAAGCCTCCGATTACTTATAATGGATTAGTTTTAAAATTCAAATTTCTTGTATCCTCCATTCATCCAGTTTGAAAAATCATTGTTGTACCATTTGGAAAATATTCTGTCAGAAACACCTCCTGCATAATTTGTATATAGTTTTCTTTCAGCCATATCGGATACCAAACGGAAGGAAGGAGCGAAACTGGTTTTTCTTCCTGCACTTTTATAGATCTGACCCTGGTGAACAGTAGCCCTGCCTCCGGGTAATTGAAAAGGGCCTTTATCAAAACCAAAAAATTTAGGAAATTTACCTCCAAGAACTATGTGGCTGAGGGTTATCTGGTTTACTTCACCCCACTTCTTAATTTCTGTTTTCAAACCCGTATCGATTGCATTTTGATAAATCTCAACCCGTTTCTTATCAAAAAACCAGGCAGATTTTTCAGACAGCAAAATCCGATCAAAATTCTGATAAAAATCAATAAATAACCCTGTTTCGTTCTGCAGGAACTCTACTAAACTTTTACCTAAGGCGTTGCCAAATACTTCGTTCAGCAGGCTTCGATAAATCATTTCAAAAAGAAAAGCGCCCTTTGAATTGGTATTATAACCCAGATCCCATTCTTTGAGTATGTTTCCGGCTTCGGAATCTGGTAACAGGGGCCTAATGATTTCCATAAATTGTTTTGCCTGAAGAGAGTAGGTATCGTACTGCATTTTCTGAAAATCAGCCACTTCAAGCTTGCTTTTTGCTTTTATGAGTTGTTCAATCCGCTCAGCCCGGTAAGCTCCCATTGGCATATTACTTGGTGCAACTTTCCCATGATGATTCAGGTTATTATTGGCAGTAATAATAATTCCTTCCTCCGGATTATAAACCTGGGGAAGATCTTCCGGTGCGTGAAATCCTTGCCAGTCATTTTCGGAAAGCCAGCCAGGTAATGCGACGAAACCACTGTTGCCCTCTTTACGTTCAGGCATCAGTCCCGACATCTGAAATCCGATATTCCCATTCGTATCAGCGAAAATCCATGAAAATGCACTTTCTATTTTACCTGCAATTTCCATCCCTGCTTTAACAGTTTTAGCATTCCCTAAATTAAAACCGGATTTCAGGGTTTGAGCTCCTGATTTGCCACCGCTCCATTTTGAGCACAGGTAAAATCCTTCGCTATACGGATCTCCATCTAAAACACCGTGTTCATTTTCATAAA
Organism: Lentimicrobiaceae bacterium; assembly: GCA_041660125.1. Classification (GTDB taxonomy): domain Bacteria; phylum Bacteroidota; class Bacteroidia; order Bacteroidales; family UBA4417; genus UBA4417. Next base: position 25,678 of record JBAZWY010000016.1, on the reverse strand, counting down.
AAGTTATGGTTACAGGGGCTTTTTTCTTTCGACTGATGGTTTCATTTCGTTCAGTGAAGTTGTACCATTTATCGTCCTTTAAATATTTACCATCCTTGCATTTTTCAATCCACGAATCATATGCATCCATAAAAGCATACGTTACACCCCAGGCCACGTTGTTATTTCTGCCTATTATAAATGATGGCAAGCCCGGCATAGTAGCCCCATGCGTATATTCCGTATTCAACTGAACAGCTGCTTCATACCAAACTGCCGGCAATCGGTTGATTTCCAGGTGGGGGTCATTGGCAAACATCGCACTTCCGGAAAATGTTCTGCTTCCTGAAACTACCCAATTATTGGAAGCCATAAAGGTGGGGTTGGCAACATTCCATTTTACGGCATCCGGCACAATTTTATCTCCCAGTCTTACCTGTTTTAAAATGGATTCATCATAGCTGCCCAATATGTCAGGGAAAAGTTCATTGAGCAGGTTTTTGTTAACGCCTTGCTGAATCATTTGCATGCACAAGCGTTCGATTTCTCCCTGCGATTGGGCCAGGGTTAAATAGCCACTCATCCGGCTGAGCAATATTGTATCCTGTTTCGTCCAGTGAAAATCGGTATATCCTAAAAGGGTTTTAAATTCCCAGGGTTTTTTTGTCGCGAAAGCCGCATTGATGCCATCGCAGTATGCCTGCAATAAATCATTTTCGGTTACATCCAGTTTTTCAAGCTCTGCTGCTATATTATTATTCCAGTTCATCCGCCTGAAAAATTTATCTATTTCAAGCATTTCATCACTTGCAGCCAAATGCTCCGATGCAGTTCCTGTTCCCAGGATCTTCATTAAAATCAATTGCATTCCTCTATCCAACGCGTGGCAATAGCCAAGGCCGTGGTATTTGTCGCTTTCATTTTTAACTTTTATCAATGGAATTCCTCCATTAATTCTATCAATTATTACTTCGTCGGTTGCTATGTATTTCATGTTTGATAGGATTGAAATTTGGTTAACTGATTTTATAACCCCTCATGGAATTTGGAGCTTTGAATTTGTCTTGCCACGGCGGGATGGGACTTATAGTCCCTCAATATGAGCGATTTAGATCCCTTAGAATAACTGGAGTGAGAATTCAAAAATGGTTAAGGTTGAGGTAAAGATTGAACGGATAAAAACTCAACCTTTACCTTAATCTCAACCTAAGTTATATAAGAGATTCGGGAATTTAACCCGTTTGCAGCATTGGCTGCAAACGGGTTATTCTCCTTTTAAGGTCATCATAATGTTAATCTTTAAGGTTTTTATTTCAATAATTTTCGGTTTTCAACAGCTTGTAAAATGCTCATTTGCTGAATGGCTATTTGATTCAGTTTTATTAATCGTTCTTTTTGTGGCATTTTCTCAATGATAAACACTGCATTCAGATTTTCCATATTCGACAAGCAAATCAATTCATTGATGGTGGCATAGTCGCGTATGTTTCCTTTCAAACCAGGGTTTGCATCTTTCCATTGCTTGGCAGTTATTCCAAACAAGGCAACATTTAACACATCAGCTTCATTAGCATAAATTATTGATGTTTGTGCTGACGAAAGTTCCTGCGGTATAAGGTTTTGTTTAATGGCATCGGTGTGAATATGGTAGTTGATTTTTGAAAGTTCGCGTTTGGCAGTCCAACCGATTTGCTTTTGCTCTTCTTCTTTGAGGCGTTGGAATTCTTTGATAAAGTACAGTTCAAATTCAATGGAAATCCATGCCGCAAATTTAAAAGCGATATCTTTATGTGCAAAAGTACCACCATATCGTCCTGATTTAGAAATCATTCCTTTGGCATTGGTTGCTTCAATCCATTTTTGAGGCGATAGAGTAAAAGTATTTAGCCCGGCTTCCTTTCTAAACCCCTCGAATTCGAGGGGTTTAAAAACAGGATTGTATAAGGTTTCCCAAATTCCAAGGTATTCAATCGTATTGCGGTTTCGCATCCAATTTGCTATAACATCAGTTGGTTCGTTACTTTTGTATTTTGCTATATCGGTCAACGAAATATAATCGTCTTCATTGATTTTCAAAATGGTTACATCTGTTTTTTGTACGTTTATTTTTGCCATGGTATGATATTTCTTTTATTCGTTTTTGCCAAAAGGTTTAAATATCCCGCACTGAAGCCATCGCAATAGGCCTGCAATAAATCGTTTTCGGTTAATGGAATTCCCCATTAATTCTATCAATTATTACTTCGTCGGTTGCTTTGTATTTCATGTTTGATAGGATTGAAGTTTGGTTAAAGGATTTTTTAGAATGAGGGAAAAATTTTTCATCATAATTAGTTGCCGATTGCTGGTTGCTTCTCTGTCCGGATAGCGAACTTAAAGCAATTTTAACCTTTGATTTTACTATCATCCGGCAATTAATTATGATCGTATGTCATGAGCTAGGTTTTATTTGGTTGTATCAACATAAAGTCCAGCAATTGAGAATATAAAAATTGCAATCCAGTATGATGATAAAATCAAGATTTCGGCAATCTTAAAAGGTTTTTTAAATTTATTGTAAGCTAGAATAGAATCCGAAAATGAGAAAAGAATTGAGGCTATTGCAATACCATAGAAAATGAATTCACTATTATTAATTACCAAACCAATAGCTTGCCAATTCATTACAACAATTACGGTTATGTAAACTAAAACGGGTATAGAATATTTCTTTAAATCTTTTCGAAGGTAAAAATAATATACACCGCTTATTGAAGCTAAAACTACTAATGGAATTATGTTCCAATTAAAGCCATATAAACTTGCAAAACCAATTGTAAAACAAATATGTGCTATTAAAAATGAAGAAAGACCTTGTAGGAAATATTTCATATTTATTAAAAACACATCACCAACTAATGAGAAAACTAAAGCTGCTATGGTTATTGCAGAATATGAACTTGAGTGTTTTGTAAATATTATTATTGCTATTAAAATAATTAAGCCTGTTGTCAGAGGTTTAAAAACAGAGAACATTTTAATATTTTCTCGTTGCCTGAAAACAATTGCAAGAATTGCCGAGACAAGAACTGCTAAACTTAATAATTCAATTTTCATATGTTTAAAAACTTAGTAAGTAGAATTTTTTTAACCTTGTCCATAACGAGTGACTAAACTCTATTGTGGTGTTTATTTCATACCTGGGTGTAAAGCTTTTATTATCATGTAAATATAAAACTATTTAGGATACCAATTTTCAGGTTAAAAATCCGGGATATCAAACGTGTTCAGTCTCTGATCGGATTATTGGGTGGTTTTAGCGTCTGTATTTGATGGTTTTGCTGCTTTCGGGGTCAATAGTAAATAATAATGGCTCTGTTTTAGAACATTGTTGGGTTTATTCCTTCAACTTCAAAGTACATAGTTAGTGCTTAGCACCTTTTAGATAATATTTTCCACTAATCCTTGAGTTGTCAGAATCATGCATTCTGAACACGGTGCATCAGCGAGCTGAAGGTGATCCTGTTTTTCAGTAAACGAATCCATGCCAGTTTACTTAGGGAACCGGTGCTATCGTATTTTCGTTTTCGGAGGAACAAATTGTTTTTATTATATGGTTTAGTTAAGCATTAAATCCATGAGTTGTTGATAAATAATTCAAGATAATAATCTGTTTATCAAGGATTTGTTCTAGTCAATTAACTTGTTTTCAGATTTACCTGAAGTACATGGATAAAATGTCAGGATCGAAGTCGAAATCATCGTCATCCTCATCTCTTTCATACGTGTTAATAAATTCGAGGATTTGTTTTTTTGTGGTAGGCCTCTGAAAAGTTGCAATTATATTTCCGAAATCTTCAAAAATACTTTTCAACACAGATTTTTCCTTCCTGATTACATACATGGCATTTTTCAAAGGATGGTGCGCGTAATCAACAATTGCAGCAAAACGGGGATGGAACTTCAGGTTGTTTCGTTCTGATTCAAGTTCATCTGCCTGTTGCCTGAGTGCCGAAATATAGATTTTTAATTTGTCATCGGTCAGTTTTTCGAGGTGTTCGGAGGTTTTGTGCACCCATTCGATTTCCAGTTTGAGCAATGCCGGCAGATCCTTTTGATCGTATGCTGAAGTTACTTTCTTCATTATTTCTTCCTTTTCAGCTTTAAGGAATTCATTGGTTTCCGTATCCGGATGCAATACTTTGGCAAGAGCAATATAAATGCTTCGGATATTTTTGGCTTTTATGCTTTCTTCTGCTTTTAATGCCTCTTCCAGGGCTTGCTGCTTTTTCGATTTTTTATGGTTCGATTGCTGATGCGCCTGTTGAGATTGCTCAAACTGCTCTTTTATTTTTGCCTGGAAGCGGGCAAAGCCTTCGGGGCTATCTTCAATGTTATCCATATCAATGTCCATTCCAAACATATTGCTCATATAATCGGCGAACATTTCTTTTGTTGCTTCCGCTTGCTGCCCGATTTCTTCTTTGTACGGAACATCATTCCATTTATCATAGAATGCTTCCTGTTCAGGATTAGGTTCTATGTAACTGAATGCTTCGCCACATTGATCAATGATTACATAGCGTATACTTTCAACCTGCTTTTTTGTAAATTTATTGACGGGCACGGTTTCGGCAAGAGCCATGGCAAGTTTTACCCTCAGATGTGCAACCTTGATTTGAAGCGGATTGATCTCTTTGCTATGGATTGTCAATAATTGCGAAAGTTTTTCATTTTCATTGATAATCTCAGCCTCCAGCGTTTTGATACGTTTAGTCAATTTATTGAATAACTGCTGGTTTTTCGATAACGCCTGCGAACCTTTAGCTATAATTTTCAGCGCTTTTTCGTTTTTATCCTCAAACTCTCCGAATAGTGTCTGCATCTTTTTTTTTAGTTAAGAAGTCGTTTTACCAAAAAATGTTTGTTTTCCGGATTTGCCGTTAGAACTTATTATCTCCTCCCAGCAAACCTCCAAGAATTCCACCGCCAATTCCTCCGATTCCATTTGATTGTTCACGGTTAGTGTGCGAAGAGGATACAATTCTATCTGCCAGTCGCGAAAGAGGCAGGCTTTGCAGGTAAACGGTTCCAGGGCCGGTAAGGCTGGCCAGGAATAATCCTTCACCACCGAAAAGCGCATTTTTAAAGCCGCCAACAAACTGTATATCATAATCAACCGTAGGCGCCATGGCTACAATACAACCTGTATCAACGCGAAGTTTTTCACGATCGCGTAAGTCGCGGCGAATGATCATGCCACCGGCATGCACAAAAGCAAGTCCATCTCCTGAAAGACGTTGCAGGATAAATCCTTCACCTCCGAACAGACCTGCGCCCATCTTTCTGGTAAAGGCAATATCAATATCAATTCCATTGGCAGCGCATAAAAACGAGTCCTTCTGGCAGATAAAAGTTCCGCCAACCTGTTGTAGATCCAATGGAATTATTTTACCGGGATAAGGAGCACCAAAGGAAACGCTGCGCTTTACAGAAGATGTATTGTAAAAGGTACAAATGAAGAATCCATCACCGGAGAACATTCGTCTGAGGCCTTTAAAAACACCACCGCCTGTGCCGGTTTCCATCTGTATGCCTTCTTCCATAAACATCATCGCGCCGACTTCGGCACGAACGCCTTCGGAAGGATCCAATTCAATTTCGACGATCTGCATATCGTCACCGTGAATTTTGTAATCGATTACATCTGCCATGGTTGTAGGAGTTATAAGTTAATAGAAAATGGTTAATGGAAAATGGTTTAAAGAAATTGATTATTGGAAATTAGTTAATGGAAAATGGTTTAATGAGTTCAACATTCAAATGCCTTCGGCGTTCCCTGCCTGCTGACGCAGTCAGGCAGGAAATGCTTCGCGTTCAAAGGTAAAAGTTTAGGATGAAATAAGATGATTACCTCGTAAATTTCCTGGTGCAACGACTATTTTCTATTTTCTATTAACTATTAACCGGTTAATCGCCGCAAATCTATAAAAAATGATTCAATGACACTTTCAAATTCAAAAATTATAGATTACTTTTGCAGCATCTAACACGGTGGTATTAGCTCAGCTGGTTAGAGCGCCGGATTGTGGTTCCGGAGGTCGTGGGTTCGAACCCCATATTCCACCCTGAAATAAAGGCTGTCTTCGGATGGTCTTTTTTTTGTGTCTGCACACCTGAAGGGTGTCTGACACAAAAAAAAAGCCAGCGTTTAGCTGACTTATAATTTCTTATTTTTCTTCAAATTCCCAGTATTCATCAATACTGTCGGCCGTTTTCTGATCCCAATATGCAGGAGAAACTTTCTTGTCATCCGGTGTTTTAAGACTCAGTTCATATACAGCAATTACCGGGTTAAAAACCAGGTCGGTAACGCCGATGGTAAAAAGGGTAGGAGAGTCCTCGGTTTCTTTCTTATCTTCAGCTACTTGGACTTCAAATTTATTGAATGTGAGCAAGCCTTTCAGGAACTCAATACGTTCAGAAGCAGCTCCTTTTTCAACTATTGTGCAACGTACACCGTTAATTTCTTCAACTATATGTTTTGCTTTGAGTGGCATAAATTCAGGTTTAATGCTGCGTTAATCTAAATATTCTTTTAATTTCGGATTTACGATTTACAATTTGCGATTTGCGATTTACGATTTACGATTTTGGAAAATATACCCTAAGTCAAACATCCAACATCCAACATCTAACATCTAACATCCGACATCCGACATCCAACATCTAGTTTACAATTGCAAAAGTGAACTTATCGATAAACTCATAAATAGGGCTCCAGAATCCGATAACAAAAATACCGGTTGCACAAATCACCAACGCAACGCGTGTAATTGTATCGCTTTTAAAGAAGGCAATCGGAGTTTCACTTTTATTGATAAACATTGCTTTTACTACAAGCAGATAGTAGTATAGTGATATCGTCGCATTGAGAACAGCAATAAACACCAGCCAGTAATATCCCCCTGATGCAGCGGATGCGAATAAGAAGAACTTCCCGAAGAAACCGGCAACAGGCGGAATTCCTCCCAGCGAAAACACGCTGAGCATCATAAGCAGTGTAAGTTTTGGATTCGTACTGTATAATCCATCGTAATCATCCATACTTTCTTTGCCGGTCTTAGCAGCAATAGCTGACACGACGCCGAAAGCGCCAAGATTCGAAAAGATATATACAAGTACAAAATATACGGTTGATGTCATTCCGAGTTTATTCCCTCCAAGGATACCAAGCAGTATGAAACCAGCCTGAGCTATACTGGAGAATGCAAGGAAACGTTTCATGTTTTTCTGCCTCAGGGCAAAAAGGTTACCAATAAACATGGTCATAACGGCAATCAGGTAAATAATATCTTTCCACAGATAAGCAATGGAATGAAATACGGTGTACATGACCATGATAAGAATAAATACAGATGCGCCTTTCGAGATTACCGAAAAATAGGATGTTACATTAACGGGCGAACCTTCGTAAACGTCAGCTGTCCAGAGGTGAAAAGGAACGAGTGAAATTTTGAAAGCCATACCGCTAAAGAAGAAAATAAATGCCAATACCTGCATGGGCGTATTCGAGTACAGAGTTCCGACAGTATCAAAATAGATTGATCCTGTTGAGCCATAAATCAACGAGAGTCCAAAAAGCAGGATCCCGGACGAAAGTGCAGACGATAGAATAAGTTTTATACCTGCCTCGGCTGAACGAGTCTGATGATGTGTATAAGCTGCCAGCGCTGCCATTGGAATTGTTGCAAGCTCAAGCCCAAGATACAGCATCAGGAAATCGCCTGAGGAAATCATAAAATTCATACCCACAAGCGTCGAAAGCAAAAGGATATAGAATTCGCTGATTTTCTCACCGTTTTCTTCTTTCTTAAGCCAGGTTACGCTTTGCATCAGGACTATCAATACCCCGATGTTCAGGATATTTTTCATCAAAATTGTAAGTCCGTCAGTGTGATACATCCCGCCGAAAAGTACTCCTGTTTGTGCCGGTAGAAATCCCACTACGGTATGAATGAAGAACAGTGAAATGGCAATCGGGATGATCCGGTGTTTCTGACTCTTCTTCAGGTTCAGATCGATAATGAGAACAAGTAATACCAGTGCAACCAGTATTAATTCGTGCCGCATTGTCATGAAATCGTTTATGCTCATAATGAGTATCTAAAGTGTGATTAATACAATGGATTAAAAAAGTCCGGCAACTGTCGCTACTCCGTTGATTTTTTCAACGATTGGTCCAAGACTGAAGTTGATCATATTCGACAACCAAAGTGGTGCCATACCTATAGCCGCAATTGCAAGAAGGAGTGTTAAGGTCGAAAGTCTCTCGTACCAAACGGCATCTTTCAGGGAAAGGTAATGATCGTTCTTAATTGGTCCGAAAAGCAGTATTCCGACAACTCTTAATATATATACTGCAGTGATTACGATTGACGATGCAGCAGCTATAGTTAGTATCCTGTGGAAAGAGTCGGTATGCTGGAAGGAACCAACGAAAATGGTCATTTCAGCTACAAAACCACTTAAGCCTGGAAGGCCTAACGAAGCAAGACCTGCAATTACATAAACAACACCAAGGAAAGGAATTACTTTCATCAGGCCACCCATTTCGTTGATCATTCGTGTATGCGTACGTCCGTAAATCATGCCGATCAGGGCAAAGAAAAGGGCTGTCATAAGTCCGTGTGAGATCATCTGGATAACTGCGCCGTTCATAGCTGTCTCATTCATCATCAGTATCGCGAAAAGCACTAATCCGCAGTGGCTTACCGAAGAATACGCATTGATGTATTTAAGGTCTTTCTGAAAGATAGCACCAAATGCGCCATAAACTACGCTGATACCGGTTAATATAAGGAATATCCATGCTTGTTCATGGGCGGCTTCAGGCATCAGGAAAATAGCAACCCTGAAAGCGCCGTACCCTCCAAGTTTCATTAGTACACCGGCATGAAGCATGGAAACTGCTGTAGGAGCAGAGGCATGACCGTCGGGCGACCAGGTGTGGAAAGGAAAAAGAGCACCAAGAATTCCGAATCCTACAAATGTAAAGGGAAACAGGAAGCGTTGCATTGCAATAGGAATGGTATGCTTCGATATTTCCATCAGGTTGAAAGTTAACGGGCTTCCTGTAGCAGCGGAGTAAAAATAAATTCCGAGCAGTCCTACAAGTATCAGTGCCGAGCCAGCCATAAGCATCAGGGTAAGTTTCATGGCTGAGTATTCTTTCGGGCCTGTGCCCCATATCCCGATAAGAAGATACATTGGGATTACGGCAACCTCGTAAAAAAGGAACATGGTAAAGAGGTCGAGTGAAATAAAGAACCCGAATACCCCGGAGGAAAGTAAGATCAGTGATATAAAAAATTCCCTGTACAGGTAATCGACTTTCCAGGAAGCAAAAATACCGGCAAATACAACTATGGCAGTAAGACCAATCATAGCAACCGAAATTCCGTCAACACCTATAGTGTAGTGAATATTAAGTGTCGGAAACCAAAGCGAGTCGTAATAAAAGATCATGGCATCCATGTTTCCGGCTTGGCGCTCAATGAGGTACAAATAAATGAGTAATCCGGCCATGATAAATTGGATTCCCATACCAACGGCGCTTACAACACGGGTTTGCTTCATATTCTTTGTGAACATGATGGCAAAGACCGTGAGTACAGGTATCAGAACAAATAAGCTGAGTATATTCATATGTAGTTTTTTGCTTTTAAAATTTTTATTCTTTTTCAGTAAGTTTCATATTTTACCACAGGAAGACAAATATCAGTACAAGAGCAATAGCTCCCGTAACAAACACATATCCATATTGTTGAACTCGTCCCGACTGGAAGCCTTTAATTAATTTAGAAGTATTTTCAACAGTTCGTGCGATCAGATTCATAAACCCATCAACAATATGCCTGTCGAACCATGCAACCGGGGCGGAAATACGGTTGAAGATGATTTTATGAGTAACGAACATATACACTTCGTCAATGTAAAATTTATGGAAGGCCCATTTGTAGGTTTGGCCAAAAATACCTGCCAGTTTATCAGGTAATCCATTAGATTTCAAATACATAATGGTAGCAGCACCGATACCTAACAACCCAATCAACACCGAAGGAATAGCTACGCTCCAGTCGATATGTGAAGCAAAAGGCATTCCATCAGAAGTTACCAATTCGTGGAAGGGCAGGAACCCGGAGAACATAGCACCAAAAGCAAGAACCATCAAAGGAATAGTCATTACATAAGGGGCTTCGATCGGAGTGTGATGGTAATGAGTTTCTTTCCCCCAGAAAATACTGTAATAGAGGCGAAACATATAGAATGCTGTTAACCCGGCAACAAGGTATTCAATAGAGAATAATATCTTGTTATGTTGCCATGCAGCAGCCATAATTTCGTCCTTGCTAAAGAATCCTGAAAATGGAGGGATACCGGAAATGGTAATACAGGCAATAAGGAAAGTAGCATGTGTGATGGGAAGGTATTTACGTAGTCCGCCCATGTCGCGCATATCATTGCTATGCACAGCGTGGATTATTGCTCCGGCGCCAAGGAATAACAAGGATTTAAACATAGCATGAGTAAACAGGTGGAAGTTACCGGCCATAAAACCAAGTCCTTCTTCTCCACCATAACCTGAAACGCCAAGTGCCAGCATCATATATCCGATCTGCGACATGGTTGAATAGGCGAGAACACGTTTGATATCCGTTTGTGTTGTAGCGATGATAGCCGCAAAAAGCGACGAAATTCCTCCAACCCAGGCAACAACTGTAAGCGCATCAGGAGCTCCGATTGCATAAACAGGAAAAAGTCGTGCTACCAGGAAAACACCGGCAACAACCATGGTAGCAGCATGAATAAGTGCCGAAACAGGTGTCGGGCCTTCCATGGCATCAGGCAGCCAGATGTGCAATGGAAACATGGCTGACTTACCAGCACCGCCCATAAAAATAAAGATCATTGACCACGTAAGAACTGACATGCCCATAAAGACGGCTCCTCCGGTTTGCGTTATTGCCGGGCCGGTTAGGCTGTTAAGTATTTGGAAATCAAATGTTTTTGTACTAAATGAAAGCATCAGGATACCAATCAGGAAGCCGAGGTCGGCAAAGCGGGTTACAATAAATGCCTTTTTAGAAGCGGCTACAGCACTTGGTTTTTCATAATAAAAACCAATCAGCAGGAAGGATGAAACTCCAACAAGTTCCCAGAAAATATACATCTGGAAAATATTAGTAGCCATTACCAATCCCAACATGGCAAAACTGAAAAGTGACAGGAATGAAAAGAATCTGTGGTATCCCCGTTCGCCTTTCATATACCCTATACTGTATATATGCACCATCAGTGAAACGGTTGAAACAACTATAAGCATCATCACAGAAATGGGATCCAGCAATACCCCCAATTTAATAGTAAGGTTATCCGTGAGATGAAGCCATGTAATTTCAAATGCTTTCATCGATTTGTAACCGGTTTCAGCCACGTGATCGGTCCAGAAATAACGGATGGCGGTGATATACGAAAGTATAGCTGCTATGCCTAAGCCGGCAGTACCGATAAGTCCTGAAACAATAGGTTTCATTTTGTGTCCTATGATTCCAATGAGTATAAACAACACAAAGGGAATCAGAGGGATAAGTAATGTATAAGTGTAGTCGACCATATCTAATTAATATGTCAGTTAGTAATGCTTTAATTAAAATTTCATCTCATCAACATTATCAACATCAATTGACCTGAAATTCCGGTAAATATTGATGATGATCGCTATGGCGACAGCGGCTTCAGCAGCGGCAATTGCAATGATGATGAGTGAGAAAAAATGTCCTTGCAGGTTCTGTGGATATAAATACCTGTTGAATGCTACAAAGTTGATATTAACAGCATTCAAAATCAGCTCAATTGACATGAGCATGGTTATCAGGTTTTTACGGGTAAGAAACCCATAAATCCCGATAAAAAACATCAGGGTACTGATTACCAGGAAAGCTTGCAATGGTATGGATCCAGTCATGGGATATATGCTTTTATTTTTGTGTGATTCTATTAATTTTACTCAGTAAGCGAAATGTTTTGATTTACGATCTACGATCTACAATTTTACACTGAGCGAAGCCGAAGTGTTACGATTAACGATTTATTTCTTTCCTTTTTCAAGTATAATTCCGTCCTTTTCTTTTCTTGCAACAATGATTGCGCCTATCAAAGCAGCCAGCAGAAGGACTGAAATAACTTCAAAAGGAAGTGCAAATCCGTTGCGGTCGTATGATATAAGTGCATTACCTACATCCGTAACTGTCGAAGTTTGTGCGGGTTCAACAGAAGCCTTGAATGCAAACTTCATGATAGTGATCAGTGTTAACAGTGCACCAGCTCCAACGGCTAAAGCAGACAGTAAACTCTGTTTCCTGTCGGCCATAATCGCTTTTTCGCTGATATGGCTGGTTAACAGCACAGAGAAAATGATCAGCACTACAATACCACCGGCATACACCGTAAGCTGAACAGCAGCAAGGAAGGTATATTCGAGCATAAAATAAATGGCAGCAGTGGAAATGAGAACGAACAACAGGTAAACTGCTGCCCGCAATATTTTCCGGCTTGTAACCGTGAGTACCGAAAAAATCAGGATCATTCCGGCCAGAAGGTAAAACATTACTTCACTATTCATTGTATTTTGCTATTTTAGGTTTATTGAGGCTCTTTTAGGATATTGGTTTGATTCAATGGTCATTCAATTGTTGAGGGATGAGTTTTGTGAGTATTTGAGATGTTTGAGAGGTCATTCAGTTGTCATTCAATGGTCATTTAATTGTTGAGGGATGAGTTTTGTGAGTGTTTGAGATGGGTGAGTGGTCATTCAGTTGTCATTCAATTGTTGAGGGATGAGTTTTGTGAGTGTTTGAGATGGGTGAGTGGTCATTCAGTGGTCATTCAATTGTTGAGGGATGAGTTTTGTGAGTATTTGAGATGTTTGAGTGGTCATTCAGTTGTCATTCAATTGTTGTTGTTTGAGTGTTTTGAGCTTCTTAGCTGATTTAGTAGGCCATTCGATTGTTGTGCGAGTTGGCTTTGACTTTGCTCAGCCTGACAAAAAATGTCTTTTGAGCGCCACTATTCACTATTCGTTATTCACTATTCACTATTCACTATTCACTCTTCACTCTTCATTACTCCTTAATCCCTTCCATGATCTTCGACCCCGGCTGGTTCAGTACTTTAGTTAAAGTTGTACGATCCCAATGTGCATGCTCGAAGGTTTGAGCCATTACAATTGCATCCGAAGGACACGACCTGATACACAAATTGCAAAATGTACACATGGCCAGGTGGTAAATATGCTGATCGATAACGCGTTTCTTCTTGCCTTCTTCATTTACAATTGATTTTGAAATAATTTCAATTGATCCATTGGGGCAATTAATTTCGCAGATACCGCAACCTGTGCATTTGTGTTCGTTGTTTTCGTTGTGTGTCATCACCACTTCGCCCCTGAAACGCTCGAACATTACAAGTGTGTCTCTGTTTTCGGGATATTGCTGGGTAACATTTCTCCAGGGAGTAAAAAAGTACTTTGCAGTAACTTTCATTCCGGTCAGCAATGTCCAGACGCCACTAAAAATTTCAGCTATATAATTGAAGAATGATTTCATTCGTTCCGATTTATTATTTACAAGTTTCCTGATCTAATATTGCAGGCAACAAATATTTGATTTCACTATTAACTATTAACTATTCACTATTCACTCTCTACCAGTGCCAGCCCAATAACACCATGGTTGCCATCAAAAGGATGTTAAACAGGTTGATCGGTAGAAGGTATTTCCATTCAAGAGTTAAAATCTGGTCAATACGTAAGCGGGGGAATGTCCATTTGAACCACATGATGAGGAAAATGATTCCAAACACTTTCATAAAGAACCAGATGAGGCCTGGGATAAAGTCCATCACATTGTTAAATCCTGTCCAGTCTCCAAAGTGGAATGGCATCCAGCCTCCAAGGAAAACTATGGTAGCCATTGCTGCTACAATAAAGAGGTTGATATATTCAGCCAGGAAGAAGAATGCGAATTTTATCCCTGAATATTCAGTGTGAAAACCTGCAGTAAGTTCTGATTCAGCTTCTGCAAGGTCGAAAGGACCGCGATTGGTTTCGGCTGTACCGGCGATTACGAATATTGTGAAAGCAATAAGTGCAGGAATGTGTCCTTTAAACAGGAACCATCCGCTGCGCTGAAGTTCAACGATTTCGGAAACCTGCATGGTACCGGCCAATATAACCATGGTAATGAGAGACATGCCGACCGAAAGTTCATAACTTACAATCTGGGCGCCACTCCGCATACCTCCGATAAGTGAGTATTTATTGTTACTGGCCCATCCGGCAAGTAATACGCCTATTACACCTACTGATGAAACAGCTGTAACGAAAAATATACCGATGTCGAAATCAAGAGCCTGCAATCCCGGGGCAAATGGAATTACCGAAATGGTAAGGAATGGAACAATAATTACAATGAATGGAGCCAGGTTATAAAGAAATTTGTCAACACTCTTTGGTGTGATCAACTCTTTCATCAGCAACTTAACAAAGTCGGCAATGGTCTGTAATAATCCCCAGGGACCAACACGCATTGGGCCCAGTCGTTGTTGGAAAGCAGCACAAACTTTACGTTCGGCATATACCAGGAACAGACCAAATACGGCAATAAACAGGAGGTATAAAACTCCGATTATGGTCCATTCAATAATGGTTGTAAGCAATGGGGAAACGTTTTCAATCAATCCCTGGTGAATGGATTGAGTGATAGGCGTAAAATCGTATTTTTCGAGTGCCATTCTTAAATGGGTTTATCAGTTTTTTAACTTATTCAGTTTTGCTGTTATTTAAGGGAATCAACTCTTTATGTTTTACTTCCTTGATAGGATTTTCCTGTTCGGGAGTAGATTCTTTACAAACAATTGGTAATTAATTTTTTATAACCACAATAGGCACATAGGTCACATTAGTTAATAAAATGATTCCTATTTTCTATTTTCCATTAACTATTAACTTCTTTTTTGTACCCCTCTGTCCTTCGGACATCTCCCCGAGGGGAGAACCTTTTGACATATTTTTACTATTTATTTGATTTCTTCTCCTGGCTAACTTCCCTAAAACTATTTTCCATTTTCCATTAACTATTAACTCTTTTTTTTTGTACCCCTCTGTCCGCCTGAGGCGGACATCTCCCCGAGGGGAGAACCTATTGACATATTTTTACTATTTGTTTGACTTCTTTTTTATGGAGAATTTTCAACAACTATTTGCTATTTTCAATTAACTATTCACTGTTCACTATTCATTATTCACTTCTTTCCCTACCTGTCAATATCAGGAATAACCAAATCGAAAGTGGCCATGATAGCAACCAGGTCAGCAATTTTCCATCCTTTGGCGATATGGTTGATAGTGAAAAGGTTCGAGAATCCGGGTGAGCGGAATTTAACGCGGTAAGGATTTTTCTTGCCGTCACTAACGATATAAACTCCGAATTCGCCACGTGCTGTTTCAACCCTCTGATAGAATTCGCCTTCGGGAAGTTTAATAACTGCTTTCATTTTAGTGGCATAATCTCCTTCAGGAATATTGTCGATAAGCTGTTCAATAATATTCAGTGATTCCCGCATTTCGTCCATCCTCAGTTTCCAACGCATAAACGAATCGCCATCGGTACCCAGTTTTTCATCAAATTTAATATACGGATAGGCACTGTAAGGATGATGTTTTCGAACGTCGCAGCTAAATCCTGATGCACGACCTGTAGGTCCCGTTACGCCAAAAGCAATAGCATCTTCTTTTGATAAAACACCAACCCCTTTAGTACGGTTTTGGAAAATGATATTTCCGGTAAGCAGGTTGTCGTATTCGGGTATTTTATTTCTGAAATTTTTAATAAAAGCTTTAACCCTGCGCTGGAAGTTAGGATGTATATCAAACATTACACCTCCAGGAACACTGTAGTTTAAAGTAAGACGTGCTCCACAGGTTTCTTCAAAAATATCAAGAATTTCTTCACGGTCGCGCAAACCGTAAAAGAATGCTGTCAATGCACCAAGGTCCATACCCGAAGCACACCACCACAACTGGTGCGAAGCCAGACGTTGTAGTTCATCAAAAATAGTTCTGATATACTTAACGCGTTCCGGGACTTCAACCTGTAATGCATTTTCGATACAAAGGCAAACGGCTTCGTTATTCATATGTGCCGACAAGTAATCCATACGGTCGGTAAGATGGATGATCTGCGGGTAGGAGAGGGCCTCGGTCATTTTTTCGATGCCGCTGTGGATGTAGCCTATATGAGGCTCAACATTATGTACGATTTCTCCTTCAAGTTTGACAAGTAAACGCAGAACACCGTGTGTACTGGGGTGTTGCGGACCCATGTTGACAAAATACTCGTCAGTCTTTATCTCATCGAGAGTTACAATTTTTTCAATGATTTCGGCCATAACTATCTTTCTACAACGTGAATATCATCATGAAAATCTTTGCGAAGCGGGAATCCCCATGTTTCGTCGAGGAAGAGCCTGCGCAAATGAGGATGATTATTAAATTTAATTCCAAGCAGGTCGAAGATCTCGTCTTCATGAAACTCTGCCGTGGGCCAGATATCCGAAACGGTATCCAAAACAGTAGTTTCCCTGTTTTCGGTATTTGTTTTTACAACCAGGAAATGCTGATGCGTGGTCGATTCAAGATGGTAAACAACCTGGATAAATTCAGGATAATCAACCCCGGATTCGCAAACCAGGTAATCGAATGCCAGGCTGGAATCCGATTTAATATTTTGCATAAACGCGTGCATTTTGTCGTGGGCAACAGTAATTTCAGGATACTGGCTGCCTTGTTTCACGACTGCATCCGGATTTGCAGATGTAAGTTGTTCTATAAGTTGTTCGTTTGTCATGGCCTGATATTTTCGGATGGCGCAGAGTTCGCTTCGTCGTTCCTCCCCGCGATACTGTGCCCTATTTCCTTATTTCCTTATTCCTTTTACCTTATTTCTTTATTTCCCGTCCTATCCAAACGCTGACAGGTCCTTCAGACGCTGTCAGGTTTTCTCTTTTCTTTCCTTATTTCCCTTCTTGCAAAACGCTGACAGGTCCTTCAGACGCTGTCAGGTTTTCTCTTTCCCTTTTCCCAACAAATTCTCCATCCTCTTTTCACTATTCACTCTTCACTATTCACTATTCACTATTCACTCTTCACTCTTCACTACTTTTTCAGCTGCTTCTTGAAGTTTTTCTCTCTCTTGATTTTTTTCTGCAATTGCAGGAAAGCATACAAAAGTGCTTCGGGACGAGGCGGACAGCCTGGTACATATATATCTACAGGAATCACGTGATCGGCGCCTTTTACAATGGAATAGGAATTGTAATAGAAAGGTCCGCCGGATACCGCGCAGGCTCCCATGGCGATTACATATTTCGGATCGGCGATCTGATCGTATAAACGTTTTAAAACAGGAGCCATTTTATAATTGATGGATCCTGAAATAATGATCATATCTGCCTGGCGCGGGGTTGCACGGGCAACTTCGTAACCGAAACGTGCCATATCGTGCCTCGAAGCGCCTACAGCCATAAATTCGATGGCGCAGCAGCGTGTTCCGAAAGTTAAGGGCCAGACCGAATTGGACCTGGCCCAATTAACAAGTGCATCAAGCTGTGTGAGTATTATACTGCCTCCCTCGTATGAATCCAGAATCGGGAAGTCGTTTTTCTCAAATTCTTTTTTTGATGTTATTCCCATTTCAATGCGTGTTTTTTCCAGCCATATAAAAGGCCAAGACCTAAAATGAAGAAAAAGATAAGTATTTCAACGTAGCCTGTCATGCCCGCGTGTTTCATTACCACTGCCCATGGGAATACAAAAACGGTTTCCACATCGAAAATCAGGAAGATAATGGCAAACAGGTAATAACCTACGGTGTATTGCAACCAGGAACCTCCTATGGTTTCAATACCGCATTCGTAAGGCTCAAATTTTGTTGGATTATAGGATGTTGGCGGTACAAAACTGGAGAAAAGCATTGCTCCTCCCACAAGTACCACGGCAACAATAAAGAAAAGCACTAAAGCGCTGCTATCCATATTTTAACTTTATTTGTGACGGTTTCGAGGGCGCAAAAGTATTGAATTGTTGTAATTATATATGTAATAAATTTGATAGAAGGGTAATTTAGAATTTCTCTAAATTAAGTAACTACATTCTTAAATAAGTAGATGGATTCGTAATATGCTGAATATGTGCGAATAAGCAACTTTGTTTTCACCTGAAGCTGACCGGTTTTGATGAATTTATTTAGGTAGAATACGGAAAAAAGTTATCAACCGGGGGAAGTGTTGATAAGTGGGAGGAAAGATTGGATTGAGTGGAATTGGCTGTTTTTCATTGTGGGTAGGAAGTCGAAATCTTGCTTGTTCCCGATGCTGTATGTAAAGGAAGGAAAACCACGGAGGCACAGAGGACATGGAGGCTGCTTTATAATGTATACTGAGTTCGCAGACTCAGGATAGCACTTGTTTGTTTTATGGAAGACTACGGACAACTTGGGTGCCACATGATGTCTTATTTATTATCTCCAGTATTTTTTTTGTTTTTGAAATTCGATCTCTTCTTTTTCTAATATTTTTTGCATATTTCTATATTTTTCTCTATTTTCTAAGTAATTAGAAAAATTCCTTTTATACAAAGCTAATATTGATAACATATGATATGCTTTTATTTGTCCTGGGAAGTCTTTGATCAATTCTGCAGTTTTTAAAGATATATTTATTGCATCTTCAATCTCAGAATATTTAATTTCATTAAATTCATTTTTCTTTGGGAAAAACAATCCTAAATGTAAGTATCTAAAATTATTGCTTGCTCTGTTTCTTTGAAAATTTACAACACCCAAGAAACTATCAGTTTCAACATATAATCCGTCAGTAAAGTCAGTAAAGTCAAGACCATTTTTATTATTAAAGTCAAATCTATTTAAAAGTCCAAAGAAATGTTTTGCTTGAAAAATAGGTATTGTTAATAAATCATTAACCCGATTAATTATTGCTTTTAAATGAGGATCATTCCCAAGAGAATTGTTTTTTGAGTATTTCTGATAAAGGATTACACTTATTAACATTAATCTCCTAATTATATGCTCTATTGGGAGGGTTAATAATACCATAAACAAGTTTCTTGGAATCTTATGTAAAAATGACTGATATAGTAACCCAGATTCAGCGATGAGCAACATTACACTATTTTTGTTATCCTGATCATGATAAAACTTTTTACTATTAGAGTACTTGATTAAATAAAAAGTGTACATTAAAAATGCTCGAACAATTCTTCCTGATAATCTAAATGAAACAATATAGTGTCTTGTAAAAAATATTCTAGAAAAGTCTGATTTCTTATGTTTTAATTGTTTTCTAATTCTAAATTCTGTTTCATAATATCCACAATCACGCAAACTATTTAAATAATTTTGGATTTCATAGTTGTAATAGTTTATCTCGTTGGGATCAGGTAAAAGAGATAAGCTTTTTTTCCCATTACCGATGCTTGAATAAAATTTGAATGCGAATTTTTTTTTCTGCTCACATGTAGGAATTATGTATTTCTCCCAACCTTCTGACCATTTTATTTCAGTCTTAAATACATTTTCAATAAAATAATCTGGAATTAAATCTGCAAGTATCTGTTCCGATTTTCCTTCTTTGACAATAATATTTTCTTTTTTAAAAGATTCTAATATTTCTTTAGCACCCCAACTTAAATCTTCTTCCCAATTAGCATTGGTTATATCTAAATTTTTATCCAATTCGTCTATATGGTGAACCCAAATAACCTTTGAATTCAACGATATTTTTTCCCGATAAATCCTTTGAAAAAAAGGAATAACATCAAAATAATCTGAAGAACTATAACCTATAAAAACAAAAGTATTACTTTCTGAAATTAGTAAGTTGATAAGTAAATCTGATATCCACGTAGCTAAACCATTTTGTAAATTTTTTATTGTAATTCCCCAATTATTATTGTTTTCCTGAATACAACCATGTATTTTCACTAAACCCCAATTGTTTGAATTTATTTTAGTTAAAGAATGTGTCTTGATTTTTCCGGCATTTGATTTTTCAATTCCAACATCAAAATTTGTAGTGAAAGCATATGTTTTATTTCTTAATAAATAATTTGAAATAGCAATATGCATTTTATTAGGTGCAATCTCTTTCATAAATTCAAGAACTTGTAAACATTCACTTCCAAAAACTCCTAGTGAATCATCAATAATTTTTTCCAATCTAGGAAATTCTTTTCCAACAATTTTCTTTTGTTTTTCATAAAATTTAATTATTGAAGTATATTCTTCATTTGGCAGGAAATAGTTTAGCCATTTATCAGTTAGACAATATCCAGAAGGCATTTTGCTTGGAATGGATATTCCTGCTCCAAACCAAAATATGTACTTAGTCTCTTTCATAATTATTGGAGCTAACGTTTTGTGCGTATGACAAGTGGCGGATTGCGTGATATTATTTAGCTGTCAACCAGCACGAATGATTGTGCAGGCCACGATGCTTCAAATATACTCCAAAACCCGCCATTTGTTATAGTTTGTTATACCTTCGTTCTTCTCTTTGTTCTTTCTCTCTGTTAATCTTTTCTATATGTTTGCAAAGTAATGGAAGAACTATACTAAAATCAACAAAGACAAAATATTCAAATCGCTAAATAGTTATAAATCCCTTATACAACGGACTGAACAACCATAATTCTTCGAATATTTGAACTTGCCCACAGAGCGGTCAGTGAACAACATACGGCACCAAGCAGTTGTATCTTCACTCTCGGTTGAACTCCACCAGGTTCCATAATTATCACCACCTATAAAATTTCCATTGTAACGCTGGCCACCGGGTAAAGCTGAAAATCCAGTTTCATTTGTGGCTTCATTATGACCAAGCCAACGAATAGTTCCCATTTCTTTAAGCTTATCACCGACCATTTCGCCGCCCAAATAGGTTGTCAGTGCAGTCCATTCGACATCGGTAGCAACATGCCAGCCTGCAGGAGCCAACTTACCCGTATTTACAGCATACCAATTATACAGTTTCCCATAAATATTACCTGTACCATTGTCATAGTTGCACCAAGCACCTATGGTTAAATTATTCCATTCTGTTTTTTCCGCTATATTCGGTATAGTTGTACCATCATTATACTTAGTTGTTTTGAGATTTTCAACCATCCATACTTGTGTTCCGATAGTTACAGTATGATAAACATTACAATCAATATCTAATGGAATGATATTATTAATTCTCTCTTTTGCTAATTTTAAATACTTTCCATTTGGATATTTATTCAAATAAGATTTGTAAGAACTAAAAGTGCGTTCTTCGTTTGCTAACTCAAAAGCTTTATTCTCTTGAAAATTATTATAAGCCCAAATTGCAAAAATACTTATGATTACAATAATGAAAGTAATAATGCTAATATTTATTTTTGTTTTCTTTTTTCTAGATTCTACTTCAAGCTTTCTTTTTATCTCAGCATATTCTTCAGCGTATTTATTTTCGTTGGGATTTAATTCATAAGAAACTTTTAAAAATTTGAGTGATTTTTCATAATTCTTTAATTCTACTAGTTTTAGTCCCAAATTGAACCAAATTTCTGAAATAATTAGGTTTGTATTTTTCGTAAAATAATCCGTGTTTAAGAAAGTGTTTTCAATATATTCAATTTTTTGTAAGGCATCTGGACCAGCAATGGCCTCATTTAATAAAGGCTCACTAATAAATAATAATGTCTTTGATAATACTTGCTCATCTTGAGCCTGATAATTTTTGGATAAAATATTAAGTTCTATCTTTCTAATCAATTGAAATATCTCCAAACTATTTTTTCTACTTTGACTTAAACTAAAAGCGAAATACAATATTCCCCGATTATTACTTATATCATTTCTATCTATGTTATCGTCAATTAAAAAATGGTTTAATAAATTAATTGAACTTTGAAAATCTCCATTCAAAGCTTTATCAATTCCAACATAGATATTAATAATTCTATCATTCGGGCCATCTGCTTGATAGATACTTTTAAAGATTTCAATTACCTTTTCAAATTGATTTTTGTTAATTAAGATTAAAGCCTTATTGTATAAAGCTTTAGAATCTGTAGATTTTAATGTGATAATTTTGTCATAATATGTAATCGCCTTTTCTGAATTCCCAAGATTCTTGGCAAGATTTGCAAGTTCCTCAAGTAGAAAAATGTCTGTTGGGTTTTCAGTATGTAGCTTTTCTCCTATTTCAGATGCATCTTTATATAATTTGAGCTTATTGTATGATTTAAAAAGTAATTCCTGCGCTGTAATATCTTTTTCGTTTAATGCCAATATTTTCAATGAAACTGTTATACTTTCTTTGAATAACAAATTATTGAAGAGAAATTGGGCATATTCATGAAGTAATTCAAGGCTTAAAGGATCAACTTTCAGACGATCTTCAAGAACTGTCTTTTTAGCAATTTCTTTAGGGTCAATCTGATATTCGGAAATTAACGATCCACCACATTTCCTACAGAACTTTTTATCGTCATCATACGATAAATTACATTTTGAACATGTTTTCATAATATTTTAACTTTAATTATGTTACAATTTATTACCACATTCTACACAAAACTCAACAGTAGCTGTTGAAGAGTAACTTTTCCTATAATTAGAACAAAAGATTTTTTCACTCTTACTGCCTGTTATTTCAGCTTGAACTTCATCTTTTAAAAAACTGATTCAAATACGGCATTCAAATAATATTCATCTTTCTTTCGTTCATAAATGATCAATATACTTCATAACTTCAACAAGATTACATCAATTTATGAGTTCAATAAATTTGGGTAACTACCATTGTAATAATTTGATCAGGTGTAGTTGCCCTAAAATGCAGACTTGGATGACTTTTAGAAGGTATTTGCGAAATAGTTTTACCCGTAAAAACATCTCCATCAGAAAATATTATGTCGAAACCCTGGTCTGATGATCTCAAGGAATAGTTGAATTTTATCCCATCAGGAAAATTTAACCAATGAGTTTCATCGCCAACATTTGGCAAATAAAATAGATAAGGATCAGTACGTGGATAAAGTGTCTGTATTTGATCTATCGGCCTGATAGTTTCGACATTGGATACTTTGCTTTTTGCTTCATTTGAAAACTTGCCTTCAGGATATAGCTTTAAATAATTAAAATATGCAATTAAGGTATTTATGCTCTGTGTTTTATTCCAAATTGCCATTTCTTTAAGGGTAATTGCTTCAGAAGCATGATTGCCTTTAGGATATTTGTTTAAATAATCAAGGTATGATTCAGGTGAATTTTCTGCATGCGCAGAATCCCATTCATTGCTCTCTTTATAGAGATTGTATGAATAAACCGAAAAAACAGTGATTAAAACAACAGCAATAATCGAAATCCCAACTATTACTGTTTTTCTTTTTTTATGCCGATTGGCTTCTTTTAAAAGAACAGTTGACTTGATAAGCTCATCATCATATTTGCTTACTCCCGGCATTAATTCTGTTGATTTAATTAATGAAGTCTGTGCGTCGGAATTTAAACCTAATTCTTTCTGCTTCATAGCTACAGAATGCCACATGTCAGCATAAATAGAACTGTTATTTTTGATTAAAATATTTTCAGTAGAGAAAAGATATGTCTTTGCCAGATGATCAATTATGTACTTTGATTGAGTTGATTGTTTAACTGAATTAAGTTTGTTAGTAAGTATATATGAAACAGTATTAGCCAATGTATGCTCATCTGATGTATTAAATATTTTCTCCATAGCCTGATGATCAACTAATGAAAACCATTGATCTATTTCCGACAAATCTCCTTTTAACTGAACCAAGCAAAAGGCTAAGTATAAAAAACCGCGAGTATTATCTCTGTCTTTGAGCGAGATTTCTTTGGCAGATAAGACCGAAGTTAGTAAATCTGCTGCAATTTTATATTCATTGTTCAGTGCTTTAGCAATTCCAGTATAAATTAATGTTATTCTGTCATTTTGACCACTCTCCTTTAGCCTTTCGAAAATTATGATGGCATCCTTTAAGGAATCCATTTCCAGCAACACGAGGGCTTTTTTATAAAGTATAGAAACATTTGTCGGCTGTAGGTTAAGAATCTTATCATAATACTCTATTGCCTTATCCTTATTATTAATGTTATTTGAAATTTTTGCCAGATTCTCTAAAATAATAATATCCTCTGGTTTATCAACAAGAAGTTGTTTTCCGATTTCGGCTGCTTCTTTATAATTTTCAAGCTTCAAATACGATTTAAATAGTAACTCGTTAGCTTCAGTATCCTTTTCATTTAAAGCTAAAATCTTTAATGAAACCGAAATAGATTCCTGTAGTAAAAGGTTGTTAAATAAAAACTGTGCGTATTCGTGGAGCAACTCCACGTTTAGCGAATCAATTTTAAGCCGCTCCTCATAAACTGCCTTTTTTGCAATTTCTCTTGGTTCTATATTGTATTCAGAAATAAGAGCAGATCCGCATTTTTTACAAAACATTTTGTCATCATCGTATGACAGATTGCATTTTTTACAAGTTTTCATATTTCTTATTCATATTAGATTTAGATTTTTTTTCCGCAGTCTTCACAATACTCACCAGCTTGTTTTACTGAGTATTTTGATCCACAATGCGGGCAAAATAAGATGTCATTTTTATCAGCCGCTTTTAAATTAGTTTGTTCATCCTTCAAAAATGAAACGCCTAAAAGAGATAAGCCAAATCCAACTAAAGTGGCGATACTTCCCCATTTAATTTCAAGAGCATCATGAAACTCACTACTTTCAAATTTAAAATATTTATAGAGTAAAAACCCTAACCCAAGAAGTGAACTTATAAGTATTATTGGTTTTGCTTTTGAAAGTGTCTTTGATGATTTAAAGAAGATATATGCGGCTAATGAAATAGCTGATGATACGAAAATTAGCCACGTATCACCCCCCATGTCAGCACCTGAGATTGTTTTTCCACTGCATCCAACCCATGGTGCAAAAAAACAGATTAAGGAAATAGAAGATCCTATTATGCTCACGTAAGATGAGCCATTATCATTTGTTGATAAATTTTGACCATTCATTTTATTGCGTTTTTTAATTTATAGTAATTTTTAGATTTTGAAGTCATCGGTTCAATGCGTTTTCTCTTGAAGTGTGCGATAAAAACTCTTGAGTCAAGTCAGGGCTCGTCTTCAAGTCTTACCCTAATTAATTCCAACTCATTATTCCTTATCCATCGTGCTTTTGGTTTCTGTTTCTTCGCCGGATTTCACTTCAATACTGGTTAGGTTGAGATTTATATAGTTTTAACCTTCCTGTCATAGCTGGGATTTCAAATCCGCGCCAGCGGGAATATGTAATGATTATTCTTTAATAATCTTCTTAAATTCAAAAGACTTACCATTCTCAAATTTTATTAAGTACATACCCGGAGCAAAACCGCTTGTTTGTACGACCGTCCTTTCTAATAAGTTACCTTTGAAAGCAACCTGTCCGATTGAATTTAATATTTCAAAATTTGTTTTTTTTGTGTTAGCCTTTATTTCAATAATTAATTCATTAGTTACAGGATTGGGGTAAACTT
>JBAZWY010000015.1:0-104282 GCA_041660125.1 Lentimicrobiaceae bacterium | reverse complement strand
AAGTCATGTTTAGATAATTAGTAGTGTAATTATCTAAATTACTGAATTCCAATGGTTTAACCAAATTTATTTTCACTTATTTTGCTGAAAATCAAACATTTATCTAAGTATTTAACGGAGTATTGAATAAGGATAAGGGATTCAAAAAATTTCAATAGAGATTACTAACAATCGTTATATTTTATTTGCTTTAGCTGTTTTGAGAAGCGTATTAAATTTTACTCCCATTCTGATCCATCTTCCGGGCTGAGGCACATTGCCATAATCAACATATTGATTATTAAGCAAGTTGGTAGCTTCAGCAAAAATCATCCAATGGTCTTGAGTGTAATTGAGCTGAAGATCCATTTGTACGAATGGAGCATACGGGGTTTCAATGGTTTCGGGAACAGTGTTTATATATTTGATGTAACCTCCTTCACGATCCTGGTAACTGAATGCCCACGATGCTGAAAAGTTTCGCCAGATCTGGTGATAGATCAGAAGATCAGTCTTATGTTTAAGTATATCAAGCACATAACGCGACATAAATTCATCACTCGATTTGTTGGCTTTCAAATATGCATAATTTAAAGTTACACGCTTCAGTAAGCTTTTATGTCCTGTTAATTCTTCCTCGATTAATGAAATACTTGTTTCAAAACCGGCCACATCAACCTGGGTGATATTCGTTGCCTGCCAGGGAAGAATATCTTGATTCTGAGGTCTAATCCAATCGATCATATTTTTACCGTATCGTTTAAAAATTGCTGCATTGGCAATAATTCCGGGTTTATTGAATTTTAAACCGGCTTCAATAGTAACAGCTTCTTCGGGTTTAAGATTTGGATCTCCTTTGTTGGTAGCATCATTATAATATAAATCTGTAAATGTTGGTAAACGAAGCGTTCTGTTCGCGGTTGCGTAAAACCTGAAATTTTTATTGATCTGGTATGCGGCATCTAATCCAGGATAAAGCGCAACTTTTCCCGGAAGTGCGCTTAGGTAGCTGGCCAGTAATCCGGCTGAAAATGAAAATCTGTTCAGATTTACCGCTTCTTCGACGAAGAATCCTACAGAAGTTCTGGCTTTTCCGAGCGTATAAAACTTTCCATCAGCCCCTTTTACGGGAATAGGATTCGAAAGTGTATCTCCAAGTTTATTACTACGTATCAATTCATGCCGCACATCATAACCAACAGATAATTTTCCCCGTGTTCCGGTTGCAGTCCAGATATTTGCATTTGAACCTATAACATCGGTATAATGATAATTATTTGATTTATACCATGAAGGAGCTTCGTTGCGGAACAAACGGAATTCATCGTAATGCCGGCGAAAATAAATTGAAGGTGCAAATCCTTTAAAATTTGTTTTATATCGGGCTGAAGCAAAAATGGTTCTGGTGGCTTCGTATTGATCGGGATATTTAGGTGTGTAAAAACTGTTGGCTCCGAAAGCTTTTTTCATATAGGACGCCTGGTATTCCAACTTCTGCGTTTTACCTGCAGTTCCGCTATAAAATAAATTCATAGCCTTGAAATCAGTATTGTCGGTAAATCCATTAGAACCGGATTTGCTTACTTGCAGATTGTGGGTTGTGTTACCAAAGCTCTTTTTGACAGAAGCAGAAAAGTTGTAAAGCCCGAATTGACCACCCATGGCTGAAACTGAAACCTGGTCGGCAACTTTTTCGTTAGTAATAATATTGATAACCCCGTTAAATGCATTAGGTCCAAAGATGCGTGCCCCCGGACCTTTTAATATTTCGATACGGTTAATACTTGTCAAGTCAACAGGGATATCCATGCTATGATGCCCGGTTTGCGGATCGCTGATGTTCATCCCGTTGAGCAGAACCAATGTCTGATCGAAAGATCCTCCTCTTATGTTGATATCAGCTTGCATTCCGAAAGCTCCACGGCTGCGGACATCCGTATTCAGGGCATAACTTAGCAGTTCCGAAATATTTCGTACTGGCATTTGTTCAATTTCCTTTTTGCTGATAACCTGGATACTTCGTTTTAATTGCTCGAAATGAACTGGTATGCGTTCGGCTGAAATTATTATTTGCTCCAGGGTTAGCTGCCTGCTGATTGAACTATCGTTCAATGTCTGGGCATCAAGGTTATTTGAAAAGATGACGGAATTTATCAGTAAAGAAAGAGTGGGAATGAATAGTTTTAAGTGTCTGTATTTCTGCATTATTTAACAGTTTGGATTGAGGCTACCGGTTATGTAGGTTGAACTTGACAAAAAGCCAGCAAAAATAGTCTGTATTGCAATAGAAAAAACAACCTTGAAGGAATTGTAAGATTCCGAAAGTACTTTTAAAGTTTTAAAGAAGTAAATTGTTGAAATTCAATCCGTGTTTTCCTGGATAGAAAACAAATTAAAACAGGAAAGGATTAAATTAAAAACTGAAGAGTGCAGCGGTTCCGATGAGAATTAAGGCTAGCGTGTATAATACAAGAATCAGGATGGTTGAAATACCAATAAACACAAACATGTTTTTAAGGTTCCTTATCGCGGTCGTCATATTTTCAGTACTGGATCGGTTTACAGCTTTCAGAACATTATTCGAAAAGGAATTCAGAAAAATAACCGGAATCAGATAGATTGCCGCAATTACCATATAAACTATTGAAAGTATCTTTGGAGAGAAAGGCATGTTAAGAGGAAGCATTTCATCCTGGACTGTATTCATCACAAAACTCATCAATATGCCAGCTGCCAGGATAAGGCCTGTAATAATAAATCCCAGGATGGCAAGAAATTTGCCCCATTTAGCTGCTGTAAGCAGAAATGCAACTGATCCGGATGTGAGTTGTGGAATCTCGGTTGAAGAATCTGTTTCTGATAAAATAGTTGTATCATCCATTTGAATTGAATTTTAAATTAGTAAAGAATCTTAGAACTATCAGTGATTATTTTTGAGATAGACAAATATAGTTAAATATTGGTTTGAATTATCATTTTATTTTGTGAACTTGTTTAGCATAAAAGACAGTAAACCTCAATTTTAAATTGGTTAGTATGCAATTCTAAACCTTAACCACATTCGTTGTACCTTTGCCGCCGGTTAACCTGTTTAAGTTTATATCAAGCAAAGACGTATCATGAACGAGTAAGCAGGTTTGCAAATCCGAAATCTAAAATCCGAAATCTAAAATTTATTCCATGCCCCGTCGCCAATTGCCTTTTTTTGAAAATGTTACTATTCTTGATGCCGGAGCCGAAGGCAAATCCGTAGCCCGCGTAAACGAACTGGTCGTTTTTGTTCCCTTCTGTGTGCCGGGCGATGTGGTTGATATTCAGGTTATTTCGAAAAGGAAAAGCTATTACGAAGGGAAAGCCGTTAAATTTCATCATTACAGCGAACTCAGGGTAGAGCCATTTTGCGAACACTTTGGGACATGTGGCGGATGCCGCTGGCAAAACCTGTCGTACGAACAGCAATTAAAGTACAAGCAAAAACAAGTTGACGACCAATTTACCCGCATCGGCAAATTTCCGTTCCCGCCTGTAAAACCTATTTTAGCATCGCCACTCACTACCGGATACCGAAACAAGCTGGAATATACTTTTTCGGATCGGCGATGGCTGAACGCGGATGATATGGCTCTTCCCGACGAACATCGACAGTACAATGGCCTCGGATTTCATATTCCAACGCTTTTCGACCGGGTACTCGACATTAAGCATTGCTACCATCAACCGGAACCTTCAAATGCAATACGGCTCGCCGTGAGGGATTTTACCTTGCAAAAAGGCTGGAGTTTCTATAATCCGCGAAGCCACGAGGGGTTTATGCGCAACCTGCTGATCCGCAACACACTTGCAGGAGACTTTATGGTAATAGTGGTTTTCGCTTACGAAGCTCCTGACGAAGTTTCACAATTGATGACATTTATTGCTGAACGTTTCCCCCAGATCACATCGCTTATTTATGTGATCAACACTAAGCAAAATGATGTGATAACCGACCAGGAAATGCGGTTGTGGAAAGGCGAACCCTATATTACTGAGTATATGGACGCAGCTGTTGAAGGTGGCCGAAGACTGGAGTTCTGGATCGGGCCGGTTTCATTTTATCAAACCAATCCACTGCAGGCTTATTATTTATATAAAACTGCTTTTGATCTGGCTGGATTTAAGGGGGATGAGCTTGTTTACGATTTGTATTGCGGCACAGGAACCATAACCAATTTTGTGGCACCCTACGTAAAAAAGGTAGTAGGCGTTGAATATGTACCAGCAGCCATTGATGATGCGCATAATAATTCCGGATTAAATCATATTGAAAATGCCGTGTATTTTGCCGGCGATCTGGCCAAAGTATTAAATGCGGATTTTGTTATGCAAAACGGCAGGCCGGATGTAATTATTTCCGATCCGCCGCGCTCAGGGATGCACGATAATGTTGTGAAACAAATCCTTAAGATAGAGCCCCGGAAAATTGTCTATGTGAGTTGCAACCCGGCAACACAGGCCCGGGATATTGCCCTTATGATTGAAAAGTATGAGGTTACAGCCGTTCAGCCGGTTGATATGTTCCCGCATACACATCATGTTGAAAATGTGGTGCTCCTGACTAAACGATAATATGCCCGGAAAAATTCAGGATCTGATTTTTTAGTACCTGTATATCTGGCTGTGTAGCTTCGATCGTAAGATGTGCCTGTTCGTAAAACATCACACGGGTATTGAGATGTGCTGTTATATTTTGCAGGGAATCATGGCCTTTCATACGTAGAAAAACAGGCCGTTTCCTTCCTGAAAGGTCTATTCTTGATAATATCAGCTCAGGTGATGCATCCAGGTAAACAGTAATCCCGGTCCGGTTCATTAAATCCATATTGCCATGAAAGCAAGGAGTCCCTCCGCCCGTTGAAACAACTACATCAGGAGTTACAGAAATATCCGTCAATACTTTATGCTCCAGTTCGCGGAATGCAGTTTCGCCGTATTTTTCAAAAAAAGTCGGAATACTGATCTTATACCTGCTTTCGAATTCATCATCCAGGTCGATCCATGAAATGCCAAAAGCCTCTGCGAGACCTTGTCCCATTGTACTCTTCCCGCTTCCCATATAACCAATCAGGTAAATTTTCATCCCGCAAAGTTAATTCACTTTACCAAATACAAACATTAATTTCATGTCACTGAGGATTTATTCTAACTTTGGAAAGGAGATATTTTCTGCTTTTAATTAATTTCAATCTTTGCGTACTTTGCGAAATCTTTAATACGATGGCATTTAATTCTATTTCTGCTTCAAACACATAATGGTAATGAAAAAAATATTTCCAGAAAAAGAATAAATGTCAGATTAATAGACGATTAACCATTAACCATTTTCAATAAACCATCACCGATTAACCATTAACTCCATTCCCCAATGCCCTCAACTCCTCATGAAATTTTAAAAACGTATTGGGGTTTCGACTCCTTTCGTCCTTTGCAGGAGGAGATTATCAATTCAGTATTGCAGGGGAAAGACACGCTGGCTTTATTACCAACCGGTGGAGGGAAATCCATTTGTTTCCAGGTTCCGGCCATGTGTAAAGAAGGATTATGCCTGGTAGTTACGCCCCTGGTTGCTTTGATGACCGACCAGGTTGAGAACCTGAAACGACATGGTATTGTGGCTGTAGAGATGCATTCGGGCATGCATCTTAGGGAAATTGAGATGGCTTTTGAGAAATGTGCCGATGGCAGGGCCAAATTCCTGTACCTATCACCTGAACGCCTCGAAACCAGGAAATTCAGGGAAATGCTCCGCGGCATCAATGTTACGCTTATTGCTGTTGACGAAGCGCACTGTATTTCACAATGGGGCTACGATTTCAGACCTCCCTACTTACGGATTGCTGAAGTGCGTACTATTTTTCCGGAGATTCCTGTTCTTGCCCTTACGGCTACGGCAGTGCCACGAGTGGTTGACGACATACAGTTAAAACTGGAGTTTCAGAATAAAAATGTATTCAGCAAGAGCTTTGTCCGTAAAAACCTGGTTTATGTAGTATCGAAAGAAGATGATAAAATAAAAAAGCTCCTTAGGGTTTGCACAGGTGTTCAGGGTTGCGGCATTATATATGTTCGTAACCGAAGGCTGACCCAGGAAATAGCTGAATTACTGACACATCACGGCATATCCGCGGGATTTTACCATGCCGGTCTTGAACCCGCGGCGCGCTTATCACGACAGCACGATTGGATGAATGGGCGCACCCGTATCATTGTGGCAACCAATGCTTTCGGAATGGGAATTGATAAACCAAATGTGCGCCTTGTTGTTCATCTTGATTTACCCGAAACATTAGAAGCCTATTACCAGGAAGCCGGCAGGGTAGGACGCGACGGTGAAAAGTCCTACGCAGTGATGTTGTTCAATGATCATGATATCATAAATAGCCGTCACCACCTTGAGTTGGCATGGCCCGATCCGGAAATAGTGCGGCAGGTTTACCAGGCGCTGGGCAATTTTTTGCAACTTCCTGTTGGCGCAGGGAAAGATGTTTCGTTTGATTTCGATCTGGAGAAATTCGGTAATGCCTATAAAATGAAGCCCATTACGGTGTTTAATGCATTAAAAATACTGGAACGCGATGGTTATATAACGTTGAACGATGCATGGGACAATCCTTCCAG
Source organism: Lentimicrobiaceae bacterium (assembly GCA_041660125.1). Classification (GTDB taxonomy): domain Bacteria; phylum Bacteroidota; class Bacteroidia; order Bacteroidales; family UBA4417; genus UBA4417. The sequence goes on along the minus strand of JBAZWY010000015.1, from coordinate 97,649 downwards.
GATATTATTCATCTGTCCGAAAGAAGATCTGTACCAATACCAGGTTGAGAATGAAGAGGCAGACAAAATAATAAGAATTATTCTGAGGTCGTATAGCGGCGTTTTTACCGATTTTACCCGTATCAGCGAAAATGAGATCGCAAGGCGTTCGGGAATCGATTCGCCGAAAGTAAGTGAATTGCTTGCCAGGATGCAAAGACTCGGTATTCTGGACTATTTGCCTCATAAAAATACACCGCAACTCATTTTCAACACTGAGCGGTTACATCCAAATGATATTGCCCTTTCAAAAACATTTTACAGCCAACGGAAAAAAGAAGCTTTTGAAATGTTGGAGAGTGTTATCCGGTATTCCACTTCCGAATCCGAATGCCGCAGCCGGATGCTGGTTTCTTATTTTGGAGAGAAAAAGCCCGAAAATTGTGAAGTGTGTGATGTTTGCCTGGATCGGAGGCGCAAAGAAATTAACGGGAAGAAATCACTGGAAATAGAAAAACACATATTCGGTATTTTATCAAATGGCGCTTCTTCAATAACCGATATTGTGGGCAAAATGAACCAATATAAAGAGAATGATGTACTTGCCATCCTCAGGTGGCTTATCGGGGAAGGTCGCGTACAGGAAGATGGTGAAATAATAAGACTGGTATAAAATTACTAACTCGGGAATCCTTCATAGGTTGAAAAATAAAATTCAGTAATTCTTACTAAATGCAGATCCAATTATCAAAACCTATACCTCCCGAATTTTATACCCGTACAGATGTGGTTCAGGTTGCCCGTGAATTACTGGGTAAAGTTATATATACCTCATTCAACCATGAAATAACTGCGGGTATAATTATTGAAACCGAAGCATATGCAGGAGTATCCGATAAAGCCTCTCATGCTTATAATAACCGCCGTACCGCCCGAACCGAAATTATGTACCGTGAAGGAGGATGTGCTTATGTTTACCTGTGTTATGGAATCCACTCCTTATTCAATATTGTAACTTCTGTTGAAGGCGATCCTGATGCTGTTCTGATCCGGGGAATTGAACCGCTGCATGGAATTGAAATTATGAAAAATCGTATAGGGAAGGACACATTGAGTCCCCGGGATGGAATTGGCCCGGGAAATAGTACTAAACTGCTTGGCATACAGGTAGCTCATTCCGGATTGAGCCTTTGTGCTGATTCGAATTTTGGAAAGGGAATATGGCTTCAGGATGAGGCGATTATCGTAGCTGACAAGGATGTGAAAACCGGTCCCAGGATTGGCGTTGGCTATGCTGCTGAAGATGCTTTGTTGCCGTTTCGGTTCCAGTGGGTAAAAAAATAAAGCCCCTTTGCAGGCGCTTTATTTTTTTTATTTTAACCAAGAAGCTTATTTGACATTCTTTTGAAGGTCAGCACCGGCTTTAAATTTCACTACTTTTTTAGCAGCAATTTTAATTTCTAAGCCAGTTTTAGGATTGCGTCCTTTGCGGGCAGCACGTTTCGAAACAGAGAAAGATCCAAAGCCAACCAAGGCTACGCGGTCACCTTTTTTCAAAGCTTTATTTGTAGAGGCAACAAAAGCATCGAGAGCCCTTTTGGCATCAGCTTTAGTCATGCCGGCTTCAGCGGCCATTGATTCAATTAATTCTGCTTTGTTCATTGCGATAATTTTTAAGTGAATAATTAAGGTTGTTTATTAATACAAATATAGTGTAAAAATCAGTGATATCAACATGTGTGTGCGAATAACCCCCAAAATTGTTAATAAAGACGCTGTTTTGTTAATAACTTTGCTGTAATACCAGTGGTTATAGGCAATTTTTTTACTGCAAAAACTTAATTTTCGAATCGAAACCGGCTTGTGTGATGAATACCCCTTAGAAATTCGGCAGCAGTCATGCGTTTCTTTCCCTCCATCTGTAGTTCTTCTATATCCATAATTCCATCGCCGGCGATTACTGAAAAAGAATTCTTATAGTCAGTTATTATCGTTCCAGGTAACTCTTTTGTATCTGATAATCGAAACGAAGTTTTGAAGATTTTTAGCTGTTTCACTACTTCTTTATTAACAATAAGGTTTGCAAATGCGCCCGGGAATGGAGATAAACCCCTGATAAGATTATGTATCTTTATACACGGGTTATCCCAATTTATCTTACAATCTTTTTTGAATATTTTTGGAGCAGGAATTAATAGTGCTTGATCCGGGATAATAGTGCCCTGGCTTTTTGTTATTACATTTCCTGTTTCGATCAATTTAAGCGTTTCTACCATCATATCGCCCCCGGCAAACATCAGGCGGTCGTGAAGAGTGCCGGCATCGTCAGTGGGTAGTATATCAAGTTTCCTGACAAGGATGATTTTACCTGTATCAATTTCCTTTTCAATAAAAAAAGTAGTTAGACCCGTTTCAGTTTCTCCGTTTATGATGGCATGATTAATTGGAGCTGCACCTCTGTATTGCGGTAATAAGGATGCATGTAAATTCAACGTGCCGTATTCCGGCATTTGCCATACCACCTCTGGCAACATCCTGAAAGCTACAACAACCTGGAGATTAGCATTTAAGCTCTTTAATTCCAGAATAAAATCAGGGTCTTTTAATCGAATGGGTTGTAAAACCTTGATATTATTACTGATAGCATATTCCTTTACAGGTGAAATATGTATCTTTTGCCCCCTGCCGGCTGGTTTATCGGGAGCAGTAATCACAGCCAATACCGTATATCCTGCCGAAATAATAGCACGTAAAGGTTCCACCGCAAATTCCGGTGTCCCCATGTAGATTATACGTAATTCCCTGTTCATGAAATGTTCTTAAACAAAAAAAATACCTGAAGTTACTCCAGGTATCTTGTAATTTTTATTGGCAATTATTTTGAAAGCTTTGCCTTGGCTTCAGCAATGTATTTATCAATGTCCCTTGCTTCGTTGCTTTTTGGGTGTTCTTTCTGAATTTTTTCGTATAGTTCGATAGCTTTGTCAAACTTTCCTTCTTCTTCGTAAACAAAGGCAGCTCTCATAAGATAAAGCGGTGTAGTTAAGTCATTCACCTGCTCACTCGAAGCCTTGAGGTAGAAATCAATAGCTTCATCTTTTTGACCTAGTTCCATATATGCATCACCAATTCCACCTTTTGCCATTGGACCAACAAACTCATCATTACTATCAAATTTTTTCAGGTAGGTGATTGCATCTTCGAATTTTCCTTGTTTCAAATAGATGATACCTGCATAATATTTTGACAGATTTGCAGCTTTCGTCATGCTGTAATCATCAATGATATCAAGAAATCCGGGATAATTTGCATCACCATTTAATGCCTTGTTGAGTGAATCCTCTTCAAAATACTTTTGTGCCATGAACATTTGTCCCTGGGCAGCTTTCTCGCGAGGAGCAATATAAAGTTTCTGGAAAGCAAATACCCCTAAAACAATAACAACGGCAGCGCCGATTATTATAGTCAGAATCTTCTGGTTCTTTTCGATGAATCTTTCTGATTGCGACAGAACTTCTTCAACCTTGTGAATTTTCTCTTCCGTATTGTCAATTTTCTTGGCCATAATTCTTATTTTTGAGGCGCAAAAGTAGCCTTTTTTTAGGAATTAATAATCATACAGTTCATTTTTTACAAACATATCATGCTAAATTGTGATTTAATGGTTTTATAAGCGTTCATTTGTTAACCAGGCAACTGTATGCAAAAAGAATTATTTTTTATTTTTTCCGTTTTTATGCCTTCTCCTGATGCTCTTACAGCCGTTTGCAGGATAAGGAATTGCCGGTAAGATAAATTGACAAGCATAAGAATACGGACTTGAAACCGTATTGCTTTACTAACATCAAGAATTATGACAGATATAAATGGAATCAACGAAGATTTGGAGTATAAAATCAGGCTTTGTGATTTTTTCAGAAAATGGAAACTCGAAAAACGCAGTGAATTAATGGACCGTGTTTTACATGATCGCACCAGGTATATAACTGTTGCCCTCGAAAATATTTACCAGCCGCATAATGCAAGTGCAGTGCTTCGTTCGTGCGATTGTTTTGGCATTCAGGATATTCATATTATTGAAAACTCCTATCAGTATGAACTTAATCCGCATGTTTCGCTTGGGGCTGCTCAATGGCTTAATCTATACCGCTATAATTCGCAGGATAATAATACAACCGAATGCATCAATAGCTTAAAAAAAGAAGGTTATCGCATTATTGCCACCTCTCCTGATCCCAAGGCTGTTTCCATACATGATTTCGATGTTAAAAAAGGAAAATTTGCTTTGCTATTCGGAACGGAAAAATTTGGTCTTACTCCCGAAGCTTTTGCTATGGCTGATGAATTTATCAAGATACCGATGTATGGATTTACCGAAAGTTTTAACATTTCAGTTTCTGTTTCGCTTTTCCTTTTTCATTTTACCGAACGGATCAGGGCCGAAAAAGCGGACTGGCAATTGTCAAAAGAAGAACAAACCGACATTTACCTTCAATGGTTTCGTAATACGACTACAAATAGCGAGATGATTGAACGGAAATTTCGTTCGGAATACTCTGCCGGATAAAAGTCTCAATGAATGAGTTTTTCACGTTTTAACTCATGAATGCCTTTAATCTCTTCCTGTTAAAGGCAGGCGAATTTGGCTGACTCCGGTTGTCTTAATTAACCGGATAACTATTATTGGTGATTTACCTATTTGATGTGCTGGTAAAAGGAATACAACATTATACGGGCTGTTATAATATTGCGGTATATTACACATACTAAATATATAAAGGTGCAGAGCACCGTAACCTTTGTAGTTTCATAAACATAAGTAGATATAAAGGTGCGGAGCACCGTGACATTATTCCCAATAGTTTGAACCGTCAAAAAACTCGAAAAGATATTCATCATGATATTTGACATCGTTTTTCCTGAGAATTTCCAGATATTCTTCTTTAAAAGTTTTTTTTTGATGGTGATCCTCCTGATTCAGTACATATTTTACTACGCTATCCAATTGTGACCGCGAATGCGAGAACGCACCATAACCACGCTGCCACTCAAATTTGAATTTTGCCAAGCTGTTCTCCTTTATCCAGGCGTTGCTCGATGTTTTAATTTTCTCTACTAAATCTGGAATTAACTGATTAACATTATATCCAATAAAAATATGGATATGATCAGGCATACTTCCAATAGCTAACATTTTGTGACTGTTTTTCTGGACTATACCAGTTATATATTTCTCTAAGCTTTCTTTCCAGGTTTTTTTTATAAGGGCATTTTTGTTCTTTGGTGAGAAAACCAGATGAACGTAAAATTGTGTGTAGGTATTGGTCATGGGTCATATTTGTAGGTTAATCACAATACAAATATATTAATTGTGTTAAAATAATATCACGGTGCTATGCACCTTATAAATGTGGGGAATCTTATCAGGCTACAAATATAACGGTGCTACGCACCTGAACGAAGATTACAATTTACAATAATATTGGCCTTTGTGAGTGGACCTGTTTTATAAAAATATATTTTTAGAGACGGTCTAAAATTTATAGAAACAACTTTAATTTACCTTAAAAATTTACATGCTTAACAGGTGGTAATATGCTGATGCCTTTACCTTTATAACTACAATTCAACTCATGGGAAAAAATCTGTAGTTTAAAAATAATTGGGAATACCAACTTTAAATTAGATTGATTTATGAAAGAACGGCTTGAGGGAAATGCCCTCATTTTTTTTTACAAAATCCACCTTCTGAGAAGGTGGTTGTTTAAAAAACTAAATACTTGTATTACTGTCACATTTAGCAATGTCCCCGCCTCCATCGGGCTAGGAAATACCCTTGTTTAACTCAAAAACAAACAATAATAGTTGAATTAAGTGGGCTTCCCTGCCCGATGCAGGCAGGGACTCCTCTTAGCCAGTCAAATGAACAAACTCAAACCCAAAAGACAGTTTAATTTTAGACAGCTTCCAAGTCTCTGGCACATCAAATACTAAAATCACCAGGCGGCAACAGGTTTTATAACACAGAATAAATATTTTTTTTTGCTTTGATTGTCAAATTTTACTAATTTTACGCCACGACCTTAACAAACATTAAATAATATATATCATGGGAAAAGGAGATAAAAAATCACGTAGGGGTAAAATTATAATGGGTTCCACAGGTGTTCGCAGGCCAAAACCATCGAAAAGAAAAGCCGCTGAAAAACTAGAGGCAGCTCCTGTTAAAACCGTAATAAAAGTTAAAAAAGTTGCTGAAAAACCGAAAGTTGAACCTAAACCTAAACCTAAAGTCGCTCAACCGGTTGCCATTACTGAACCTAAGCCTAAACTTAAAGTCGCTGAACCAGTTGCCGTTACTGAACCTGAAATGACAGTTGTTCCTGTAAAAACTGTCAAAAAAGCAGTTAAAAAGGCAAAAGCAGAAGACGCTCCTGAATAATATTATTTCATTGATATTACACAGTTTTAATTATGTGAGGGGCGAAGGTTCCTCACATTTTTTTTATAGGTATTTCCCCTCTCTTCAAAATTCTTAAACATATCATAACTCGCAGCAGCCGGGGATAACAGGCAAATCCTTCCTTTTTTTGTTATTTCGCTTGCAAGAGTGACCACCTGGTTAAAATCGGAAGCTTTAAGAAGGTTGATGGAATTAATCCCGTATTCTTTGAATTCCTTCATCATTCGGGAACCTGCTTTTCCAATAAAAATGATATTCGATATTCCGGAAGATACTAAAAAGGGATAGAGTAGAGTATATTCAATTCCCCTGTCGAACCCGCCAAGTATCACTGTATCAACTGTTAGAAGCGTTTTAACAGCTTCGATGGTTGCTTCGGGAATGGTGGAAATGGAATCATTATACCACTCTATCCCGGCATAATTCCCCACCAGTTCAATGCGATGTTCCAACCCGTTAAATGACCTGATTCCCGATCCGATACTTTCGGGCGATACGCCACTAAAGTAACATGCAGCAGCCGCTGCCATTATATTATAAAAGTTATGATGTCCTTTGAGCGGCTGACCTCCGGAAGTGTCGTATAATTTAATGGACTCATTGCCATCTTGAAGTTCGATCCACTGAGCATTCATTTTTAAATCTGCCTTTTTTTCGGGTTCCAGCGAAAAAGCTATGGATTGATGTTTTTGTTTCCCTGAAATTTCCAGGAGTTTTATAAGTGTTTCATTATCCAGGTTATAGATAAAATAATCTACAACATCCTGGTATTTCCCAATATTAAATTTTGCTGACTGATATTCCTGGTAGGTATAATAATGGTCTAAATGCTCCTGGAAGAGATTGAGAAATACAGCAATATGAGGTGCATGTGATATATATTCGAGTTGATGCGATGATAATTCCAGAACGATTACAGAGTCAGGCCTGACAGCGTTAATGCAATCAAAAGGAGGGACGCCGATATTTCCAACCAATAAGGTATTCATGCCTGATTGTTGTAAAATATGAAATATGAGGCTTGATGTGGTACTTTTCCCTTTGGTTCCTGTAATGCCAATCGACTGATGGCCATAACATTGCAGAAATATATCCGTTTGAGATGTTAAATTCACCCGTTTCAAGCCTTTAGGTAATGTATTGGATGGTATTCCAGGTGATTTTACAGCAATATCAAAATCATCAATTGCCTGCATGCAACCTATCCCGGTTATAAAACGAAGATTTGAATCTTTTAAAAGGTCTGCATCATTACGGATATCATGGTTATCATCAATGATTGTAATCGTTTTCTGAGGAAAAACCTTTCTGATTAAATAATATGTTGATCGTCCTTCCCGCCCGAAACCTAACAAAGCAAGTTTCTTGTCTTCAAAGAGGGTTTTAACCAGTTCAATCATTGTAATTTCTGTTTGATGATAGTTAGGAATCTGGGTTCCAGGAAATGATCCGTATTAAATTCGTTCAATATTCTGAAAGCCGGCTTCGGATCGTGCGGAGTGAAGTTGGTTGTGTTGCTGTAATAATCGATGAGCAACGGTAATTTCTCATGTTGATGCTTCGATGTATAAAGATGAAGGGCTGCATTTACTTCATCAACAGTACCAACGCATTCAAATGGTTTTATCTCTGTGATTCCGGTAAGTTCTTTAAGATAACCAAGCATAAGCGGCAACTCAAAAAGATTTTTACCAAAAATATGAACTAACTCAATTGTAGGTATAAAGGGGCTCAGAATGGTATATGCAAATAAGCATTTAGGACAATTGCAGCACCATGTATCCGTTTTGCTGCCAGCATTACAGCTTTTAAAAACAGGATAATACTTAACATGCTCGGCAAATATGCGGGCAATCTGAAGCTCATTCAGTGGACGGAGAAAACTGAAATAGTTGAAATCAGCCGAGATATATTTCTTTACATAGTCTCTGAAATCGGATTCAAAAGCGAATGATTTGGAGTACTGATGATTAACGTCGGTTCCGGCTATGGTGGGTTCATTTGCGCTCGATTCGTTCGAAAGGGCAATATGCCTGTGGCCCGATATGGCTGCTACCAGGAGGCTGTAGAAAGCAAGCATAGCTGAAAAAGGAGTATGGCCATTAAGAAATCCCTGTGAATTTAATTCCAGCAATAGCGGATCGAGACGGCGGTTAACTTCAATAAAACCTTCATTCCCAAAACCTGCAACGCGGACACATTCGAGTGTTGCTCCCCTGGGATTCATAATAAATGGCCTGATATGCTCACTTTTTCCAAGCAGTTCCAGCGTTACTACTGAATCTTTTCCTCCGCCAACCGGAACAACTACTGTTTCGTCAAGTTCTGTGGATTGAGCGGGAATGGTTTCGCCAGACGAAGAAATAGTCATGAATTCCTTTACAGAAGTTGTAATTTCATTGGTATAAAAAAACTCCCCAAGTCCCTGGTAGTAAACATTTTTCCACCAATCAACCTGTTCTTTGGAAAGTTTTTGCCCTGTAATGATAACGTTCGGCGGACATGCAGCTTTCCAATAACTAATTAATTCGATCAGGCCTATCTGAAAAAGAAGATTATGGAAAAGAGGATCTTGGATCGATTCAGAAGTGGGGAAGTTTATAAAAAACCTCTTTTTCGGTATGAAAAATCCCGGATTAAACGTATATTTGTCTGACAGGTTAAATTTATAGTTCACATGTAAGCCATCATGATCTATTTTTGCCTCAAAGCCACTATATTCCAGAAAAGGAAATCCTTCCCGAAACTGATGAAATTTTTCCTGTCCAGTTATTTTTTCCATACTCATGGTTGCTGTCGGCGAAATCCAGTAAATTCTAAATCTATTTGAACGTCAAAGATAAAACAATCATGCAATCTGAAACAAAGTTTCACGTTACATTAATAACCGGGTGATTCATTACCTTTCCGTGATTTGATTTTAATTTTTAAAACCTGACCCATGATTATACCCGATCAAAATCCTGCTGGTGGCCGTATCCTGGTTAGTCAGCCTTCGCTTACCGACAAGTTTTTCAACAGGTCGGTAGTAATGCTTGCCGAACACGGACCGGATGGGAGCTTTGGTTTTATAGTTAATAAACCGGCCAAAATTAAATTAAGTAAAGTAACTGCCGAATTTGGCTCTTTTGATACTGAACTCTACCTGGGAGGTCCTGTTCATGTTAATAATCTTTTTTATGTGCACTCAAAAGGCGATATTATTAAAGATAGTCTGAAAATTATTGAAGGTGTCTTTTGGGGTGGTGATATGGATGAAATCCGTAAATTAATTTCTTCCGGAAAACTGACCGAAAAGGACATACGTTTTTATGCCGGGTATTCAGGCTGGCAACCCAGGCAACTTGAAAGGGAAATGACCGAGAACTCCTGGATCGTATTGGATGGACTAAACAGGTATGTATTCGGATCACATCCAATTAATTTATGGAAGAAAATAGTACTCACGCTCGGTGATGAATATGCCCCCTGGGTTAATTATCCTTTCGATCCGAATATGAATTAAGGGCGGGATAAATTCCGGGTTTCAAATTCCAGGTACCAAATTCCCCACCTGCAGAGTGCAGGCAAGACTCAAATTTCAAAAAAAAATACAGATCCTTGAAATTCAATGCTTCAAAGCCATTTCCTCTTTTCTTTAGATTTTGGGACTTTGAGCTTGGTCCCGCCTCTGGCGGCATAAATTTGGGACTTGGTTTTTAGAAAAATATACAGAACTATACCGTCCAATAACTTAAGTGAATTGGCTTTAAAAAATATTGGACAGTATCGAATATAACCTTACGATAAGTTCCGGTTTTAAAATTATGGTGAAAACAAAACCAAAAATTGCTCCCCAGAAATGCGCGTCATGTCCCACGTTGTCAATATTCTTCTTTCCCATATAAGCGGAATATATTAAATACATTACGCCGAAAATAATGGATGGGATCCCTATCGGGATAGGGAAAAGGGTTAGTTTACCCAAAGGATCGAAAAGAATGAACGCAAACACTACCGCTGATACCGCGCCTGAAGCCCCGACTGCCGTATAACTATAATCATCTTTGTGTTTGCCATAAGAAGGCAGCGTTGATAAGGCTGTTCCACCAACATAAAGCAAAATAAAATATAGTATTCCTTTAGCCCCGAAAAGCATCGCATAATATTGCTCCACAACCCGTCCGAACGAATACAACACCATCATATTGATGAATAAATGGATCCAATCGGCGTGAATCAGGGCATAAGAGAGGAAACGGTAACTGTTTTTGAAATGCTTAATATCGTAAGCATTGAATGCAAGCCTTCGGAAAATTTCCCGGTTGCTGAATGCCATCAAAGAAACAATAACCGTAACTGCAATAATAATGATCGTAACTGACATCAGGTATTAAAGTTTAGGTGCTTTGGTATGGTCAATTTCAGATCCCAGCACGCTGTGAGGTATCAGATAAACAATCAGTACCATAATAGCCGCGAATGCCGGCCAGAATTTGTTTTTCGGATCTTTCCTAAGTTTGAAAATTGCAATTATCCAGGCCAATACCATAACAAATGTTTTGTTATCAGTAAGATCGCCCATTCGAAAAAGATTAAACGAACCGTCATCAGCAAGTGGCCATCCTGTCCAGTATGCACCAAAAGCATGTTTCTGAACCATGGGACCTAAAATCATCCCACCAATAACCAGGAATGCTAAGGTCCATAGTGCGAGTTTATATGTCCTTAATCCACCGATCAGTGCTTCGATGGCAGTACGGGTACTAAATAATAGCCCAAGAAACATTGCTAAAATATGAGGGATTAATATGTACAAAGGCACAGGGCCTTTAAAGCGCATTACCGCAAATTCGTCATCTTTTGCTTTAAGTACAACTTGTTCGCTTCCACTGTTTAAGGTGATTTCGTACATCATTTTACCTGCAGCAGGTTGCACGGGCATCATAAAAAATAATGTATCATTCCTGCGTATTAACGGGGCCGTTGTCAGGCTGTCGTTGCTCTTGAAACGCTTGTAGGTAATAGTTCCTTTAACACTCGTATCAGGAACATTTAGTGCAATTTCTGCATCTTTATCATTTTCGGCCGTTCGTATAAGCTTGTATTTTATTTCTTTGCCATTCAAAGTGGTTTTACCTGAAATAGGGTATGTTGGACCAGTCCTTTTCTGATAACTTGCCATGGCAATAGTAAAGAACACGGCGAATATCCACCAAAGGGTTGATTTTAGGGTAGGACTCATGAGATTTTTTAATTTTGAATGAGCGGCAAAAATATCTCATTATTTTAATATATCGAAGTTAAATATTATTTTAAGAACATTATTTAATAAAAGATAACGATTACGAAATAATCAAAGCGATTCTTCGTTTTTTTAAATATCTACCTTTTAACTGTCCAAATTTGACTTCAGGATCAGATTTCTTTCGAATGCACAAGAGCTTATTATACTCATTTGTACTGATTATCATGTTGCTGGGTATTAAGCCATTGTGTGCTCAGGAAATGCTTGGGATTGTAAATAGTAGTTATGCCGGGATTACGGGTTCAGTAATTAATCCGGCTGTTACCGTCACTTCCCCTTTTTACCTGGATATTAACATTGTAGCAGGCGATTTTTTTGCTGAAAATAACTATTTATACCTGGCTAAAGAAGAATATCGCTTTAGCCGTTTTTTTAGCAAAAATCCTAATTATCCGACACATGGTGACAACAATAATCAATATGTATATGATTATTATAACACAAAAGATAAAAAGGCATTTTCCAGTAACAGGATTATTGGACCATCCTTTGCGGTAACTGTTGGAAGACATTCTTTTGGCATTGTGACCGGTGCGAGGACTTTTATATCGACAAAAAATGTTCCTTATGATATTGCGAAATTTGCGTTTGAGAAGTTTGACTACCAGCCTCAGTATAATATAAATTATGTTGATAAACAAAAGATGTACAATGCTGAAATGGCATGGGCTGAAATTGGTTTCAATTATTCGTATGTTTTGAAACAGGAATCACGCGATTACTGGGCAGCAGGAATTACTGTCAAAGATTTGCTGGGTTACGCAGGCGGTTATATATACATGGATAATATTGACTATATTGTACCACATCGCGACACGTTGATAATTAATAATGTGAATGCAGAAGCAGGATATTCACTGCCACTGAATTATGAAACCAATGAATTTATGAGTAATCCTCTCATTAGGGGAAAAGGCTTAGGCATTGATCTGGGTGTGATTTATGAAAGGAAGAAAGAGGAAGTCAGGTCAGAAAAAGTTGACAAACTTTGTTCCCAGAATTATACCCCTTATCAATACAAAATCGGCATTTCGTTGCTTGATATCGGGCGTATCCGATATACACAAAATGCAGAAAAGCTTGTGCTTGCCGATGCATCAACGCAATGGATTCAATTATCTGGCGACAATTATTCATCGGTTAGGGATTATACAAATCTGATAGGTGAACAGTTTTATGGTGATACCACGACACTGATTCAAGGTAATGAGATAAGTGTTTCGTTACCAACTGCGTTCAGCGTTCAGGCTGACATGAATATTTATAAAAACTGGTTTATAAACGGGACAATGGTTTTACCGTTTCAGATATCCAAATCCGGATTAAGACGTCCGGCTTTGCTGGCCATAACACCACGTTATGAAACAGCCCTTTTTGATTTAAGTGTGCCGGTTTCACTCTTCGATTGGACTCAACCACGAATCGGGCTAAGTGCCCGGTTTATGTGGTTCTTCGTTGGAACTGAAAAGATCAGCGGGTTTTTTCATTACAAAGATTTTACAGGGCTGGATTTTTATTTTGGTGTAAAAATATCATTACGGAAAGGTTTTTGCCGTAATAATAGCGGGCATAGCAGGAATAATAGGATGAATGATAATTGCGGTATCGAGGAATATAAAATGTTTCGGAAATAAAACTGCTAGAAAATTCTTATTGAAAAGTTATAGGCTTTTAATGCGTTCACTACGTCATGACCTCGGATCTTCTCTAAGCAGACTTAATCTATAGTCCTTACATCCATTTTGTCGCTCAAGCCATTGCCAATCAGAATAAAAGCTAGAGCCTTAATCATAATTGCCAAGCCTGAAAGTATAGTAGGCAGGCGTAATCCAGAATAATCTAGGTATTGTTCTATTTTATCATTCCGCCCCACGAACTCCATATCCAAAAATAGAAACCAGGTTTAATTTATAAGCGAATTTTCTTTAATTGTACACTTATTTCAGCGCCAAGTTTACAATTGTTATAAACGAATGCGATGTTCGATTCCAGTGATTTCCCTTTTGTTATTGAAGCAAATTTATTCAATAAATAAGGAGTTGGTAGTTGTTTACCAGCCTCAACACTACAAAAAAAAAGGTTATGAACATTTAATTTTGGGCAAAGGATAAAAATCAACTTTTGTAAACAGATATTAATAGCTTCTGTGGATAAGTTTAGTTCTAACTATTTGGTTTAGAGATAAATTCAGATCTACATTTGTAATAAAAAGGATTGGACACAAAACACTATTCATCCAAGAGCTATTACAAAAGATAGACCAGTTGACAGCACGAGTTGAACAATTGGAAAAGGAAAACCATCGGTTACGTCAGGACGTGCAAGAATTAAGAGTTGAAAATGCTGAACTCAAAGCCAGGTTGAACACCAATAGCAAAAATAGCACTAAGCCACCATCACAGGACGGTTATAGTAAAAAGCCAGCCCTGCCAAAAGCAGTAAAAGGGCAGCATGACGGCCAGCATGGCCGTTCGGGTAGCACATTACAACAAATCGGGAATCCAGATAAAATAGTACGTTGTTTGCCCAGAGCATGTAGTTGTGGACATGTTTTTACGGAAGAACAAATGGTTATAACAGAAAAACGTCAGGTCTTTGATTTGCCACAACCATGCCTGGAAGTTATTGGATATCTGATACACAAAGCTATTTGCCCCGTAATGTAGTAGCCACTTTCAAGGAAAAGGATAGCATCTTAGCTGGTCTTGACATAATGAAGCGTTATAAAATCCATGTCACAAAGAGATCGGTCAACCTGATACGGGAGTTTAAGAATTATAAATGGAAAGAGGACCAGACTGAAAAAGCAACCAATGAGCTGATTGATAAATTCAATCATGGGATTGATTCGGTCCGCTATGTTTGCCATGCGAAAGTGTTAGTGAACAGGATAATGCAGGTGGGGAGGGTGTAGAGTGAGACAAGGCGATGGGGAGAGGGGGAGATCAGAAGAAAAAATAACGTTTTGCAGATTGGTGATATGGCGGATTTGGAACACTTAACTGTATGCACGCACTAAAGTTTATTAGTTGTACAACTGTTTCTATTCGCATGTCCCCCGCAATATTCGCCAATGTGCTTTTATGGGCTGGTTTAAGCTTGCTTATTTCTTCACAAAAAATATCCTTGTTATAAATATCCCTTTACCATCATCCTTTCCTGCGTCCGACTCAACACCGCTTGTGATAAATGCAACTGACCAACCTTCCTTTACAACTTCATTTATTTTAGCTGCAATTACTGCATCATTAGAAGCAATGTTGCCGAAATTTATTCCCACCATGCTATAGAAGTTTAATAACTTAGTCTCTTTCATGTTCAGCCCTGCTTCCTTAACATCGTCTCTGTCAACCTGGTCTTGTTTCGATTTATTACCCTCGCGAACTGTTGTCAGGGAATTAACATCCACTGTACCTTGTGCATCAACTATTCTTGAACGTCCGGCACCCATAGGTACAATTGATTCAATTATAGTTACCACTTTGTACTCCTGAGCAAAAACGCACATTGTTGTCATGAAGGCAATTAGTAAAACTAATTTTCTCATTATTTCATATTTTATTTATTGTCCTACTTGTATGGCTTTTCAGTTTCGCCCCGTTTTTTAAGGTGGTTTCTGGACTCCACATTGAACTTAAAATATTGAGTATCCCAAAGATATAATCATATTTACAAAAAGTCAATAAAAAAATCCTATGAAGAATAACATAGGATTTGATAATAAGAAACTTTTCAAATTACCAGGCTAAAGGATTTCTGATACCCTGGTAAACATCTTCATCAGCTGCAGTTGAGAGGAACTGCCGGTATTCAGATTCACCGCAGGATAAGCAATATAGTTTGCCATCAGATGGCCAATAGTAGGCGGAGGTGCCTTTTTTGAGGGTTGAACCACATTCTGCACATTTGCAGGAGTACCTGACGGTAAGAGGACGGGGATCGTTGAAGTACTTTTTCATGATTTTGGGGTTTAAAGTGAATTTGTTGTGGATTGAAAAACCCCTCTTAAATCCTCCCAC
Organism: Lentimicrobiaceae bacterium; assembly: GCA_041660125.1. Classification (GTDB taxonomy): domain Bacteria; phylum Bacteroidota; class Bacteroidia; order Bacteroidales; family UBA4417; genus UBA4417. The sequence goes on along the minus strand of JBAZWY010000015.1, from coordinate 81,901 downwards.
CTTATCCGCCCTTCGGGCACCTTCTCTACACCAGAGATGGCATGTGTGTAAGGAAGCGTCCGGCGAGCCGAAAAAAGGTGCGGTTGTAGCAACCTGGCAGCCAACCGGCACTGCCTGTGCGTTGGCGGAAAGATATGAGTGAATGAATTGTAAAGCAAGAAAACCGTGAAGAGAAAGAAAACTCAAAATCAACACGACAAGAACTTGTAGGACTGCGTTAAGGATTGAAGCGGAAATCCTTTTGTTGCATTGGGTTTTCAGTGCGCATGGCAAAAAGATTGCAGCGGAAAGCCTGACCCGAGGGGGAACGCCCAAATGATTTGTTTTAATGGATTGATTTGTAAGAGAAAACGGAAAAGTGCCAATATGCAATACTAACGCGCACCAGCTTGTTAATTGGTTTTCTGCTAACTTGAAAAACATCGACATTATACAGTATTAAAGGGCTATGAGTGCTCAGGAGCATATGAAAAGGATGTAAAAAAAGAATTTATTAAAATAATTTTCATTATTTAAATGACTTTTCCTAACATCAACTATTAATATATAAAAAGGCTATATAGGTTAGCTACACAAAATAAATATGAGCAGCAATAAATTAGAAATAATCTTTAAACTATACTGATATGAAAATGAAATTAAACATCTGGATTTTACCATTAATAGTAATGGGACTAACCTTAATCCTTGCAAACAGTTGTAAGAAAGACGATACAGATTCCTCTTCGCAAGAAGGCGGAATACTATTTAATCCAAAACTTACCTATGGAACAGTAAAAGACATTGACGGTAATGTGTATAAAACCATTAGCATTGGAACGCAAGTTTGGATGGCTGAGAACCTAAAAGTAACCCGCTATCGCAATGGAGACTCCATATCAAAGGTTGCTGATAATTCAGCCTGGTACAAACTCACGACAGGAGCTTATTGCAATTATAGCAATTCGACGGATAAAGGTGATATTTATGGAAAACTATATAATTGGCATGCAGTTAATGATCCACGTAATCTTTGTCCTTCTGGCTGGCATGTCCCCAATGATGCAGAATGGGAAAAGTTATTTGAGCAGCTTGGCGGTTATCAGGTTATAGGTGGAAAGATGAAAGAAACAGGCATAAATCATTGGGCTTATATTAACGATGGAGCAACGAACGAAAGTGGTTTTACCGGACTTCCAGGAGGCATGCGTTATTTTGATGGAGGATTTATTGATGTAGGACAATCGGGATACTGGTGGAGTTCTACTGATGCGCCTGATTATTATAATCTTGATGCATATTACCAGTTTTTAAGTGGTGCCGGTGATAATAATGTTGGTTACGGCACTGGGAGTAAGAATAATGGGATTTCAATAAGGTGCCTGAAAGATTAAGTGTCTGTTTAAAATTATAATTTTTACATTCTGAGAAAGTAAGGGAAGACAAGGAGAGGAGCGAAGGGCGAAAATATCCTAAGAAATTTACAGCGTCTAATTACTTTAATTTTAACTGCAATTTTTGAGTGAAAATACAAATATGTTGAAATACTGATATAAATAGTCATTTTCTAAGAGATACTTGATAATTAAGCAATAATAAACTGCATGTAAAGCAACATGTACCTTATTAGAGAAATTTACTATCAGCATTATGCAGCTATAAATCTCCAAAATATTTGTTAACATTAAATAAAAAAATCCCAGGCTAGAATCACTAACCAGGGATTTTATTTTATCAGCAAACTTAATTAAACAGCCTGAAGGATTTGCTTTGCTGTTCCAGATTCTTCTTTTTTAGATTTTTGAAGGTCGAGAATACCTTTGAGATTCTGCATATCATTACTGACTTTTGAATCAACAACTTTACTATAAATTTGCGTGGTTTTTATACTAGTGTGGCCTAACATACGACTGACTGTTTCGATAGGAACACCGTTTGTAAGGGTTACTGTAGTGGCAAAGGTATGCCTGGCTGTATGGAAAGTAAGGTTCTTAGTAATCCCACATAGGGTTGCAATCTCTTTCAAATAGGCATTCAATTTCTGGTTACTCAGTACTGGTAATAGTTTGCCACTGTTATTGGACTCAGGATGATCTTTGTACTTATTGATAATTTCAACGGACTTAGGCAATAGGGGGATGCTGGAGCGTGTATCGGTTTTATGCCGGAAAATGGTAATCCATTTTTCCCTATCAATACCAACTTTTACATCGGCAGGAGTGAGCTTGTCCATATCAGAATAAGCTAGTCCTGTATAACAAGAGAATACAAACATATCCCGGACTTGATCCAAGCGATGGAGTGACAGAACTTTGTTTTCGAGAGTTTCGAGTTCTGTATCAGACAAGTATTTTCTGTTTGGGTCTTTATATGTGCATTTGAAACGAATAAATGGATCACGATCGAGCCATTCGTTTTCAATAGCTATTTTAACTACTTTCTTCAAATTCTTGATGTACTTCATGGCAGTGTTATTCTGCACTTTATCCACTGTTTTAAGATAGAACTCAAAATTGGTGATGAAGGCATGATCAAGATCATCAATGCAAATATCATCTTTCTTGAAATGTTCCTTCAGAAAAGCTTCCACCTTTCCCAGAGTAACAACATACCTCTTGTATGTTCCAATAGCAAAATCAATACCAACCAATGATTTCAAACGGGAATTGTGATATTTAAAGAGATTGACAAGGGTGTGTGATTTCTGATCATCACCTTTTAAAATAGACCTGAGCGCATTTAGAGTAACTTCCTTACCGGAAAGTTCAATGGTATTTATTGCCTTGTAAACATTTGTTTCAAGGTTGTTAAGGTAGGTATTCAAAACCCTGCCTTCCTGTTTAGTGCCTTTGACACTGTTACTGCCTTGAATCCAAAGATCAGGATTTACCATTCGGTCGGTGGACATTTCAAGTCTTTTCCCATTGATAGTAATTCTCAACTGAACAGGGACTTCGCCCTTGATGTTCATGTTGCTCTTCTTCGGGTAGAATAATACTGAGATTCTCGATTTCATAATAGCAGGTTTTTAGGTTAATATTTAGCACCGAATGTTCCATAAAGGCACGAAAAACGCATTAAAAAACCTCATAATGTTGATATCTAATTGTAAGAATATCAATTAATTACAACAAATTCGGTGCTAAAATTCGGGTGCTTTTTTTAGCACCGAATCCGGCTCCTAAAATTTGAAAAAGAATGTAAAATTTGGGTAGGCGAGGGCACAAAAAAAATCGCTAACTATTTGATAATTAGCGATTCTGTATGTATTTGTTGATAGAGGTGTGATCCGCTTGGGATTCGAACCCAAGACCCCATCCTTAAAAGGGATGTGCTCTACCTGCTGAGCTAGCGAATCATTTTCATTATTTTGAGGGTGCAAAGGTACATCTTTCCCTCAATTGTGCAACTTAAATTGAAAATAAATTCCTTCTCCTTGAACCCCAGATATTTACACTTTCCCGTGATCTCGTAAGCTTTTCAACAGTCTCTTCTTTCATGTATTAAGAATCAAATTATTTTAAAATATGCAATAATTTTCTTCTGTACAAAATGGCTATTCCTCTCATTTTAGACAAGTTAATAATGCAATAATCCCTTTCCTTCACGGATAATATTTACTTCACCCTGAGTACAATCGAGCACTGTTGATGGAATATTTCCGCCAAAACCGGCATCAATTACTAAATCCACATTATTAGCAAATTTCTCGTAGATCAATTCCGGGTCGGTTGTATATTCAAGTATCTCATCATCATCGTGAACTGAGGACGACATAATCGGGTTTCCTAAAAGTCGAACTAATTCAAGAGTGATTGGATTATCAGGAATACGGATACCAACAGTCTTTCGTTTGCTTTGAATATGTCGTGGAACATTATTGCTGGCATTTAGAATAAAGGTGAATGGCCCCGGAAGGTTAGCTTTCATTACCTTGAATATGGGATTTTCAATAGGCTTGCAATAATCCGATAACTGGCTGAGGTCCGAACAAATAAAAGAAAAAGTTGCTTTGCCTGGCTTAATTCCTCTTAACTCACTGATTTTTTCGACAGATTTACTTTTAAAAATATCGCAACCAATACCATAAATTGTGTCAGTAGGATAAACAACAATACCGCCATCACGCAAACATTCGACAACCATACGTAGTTGACGTTCATTAGGATTGTCAGGATATATTTTAATCAGCAGAGCCATAACCGGAAGTTATATATCCATTTTACGGGTGTCTGCAATAAACTTTGCCATACCTATATCAGTAAGTGGATGATAGAGCAATCCAAGTATTGAAGATAATGGACTGGTGATTACATCAGCACCAAGTTCAGCACATTTTACAATATGATTTACATTGCGGATTGAGGCAGCCAAAACCTGTGTTTCATAACCGTGGAACTGATAAATATTAACTATCTGTTCGATAAGTTGAAGGCCATCAACACTTGTATCATCTATCCGTCCAATAAACGGAGAAACGTATGTAGCACCTGCTTTAGCTGCTAGTATTGCCTGTCCGGCCGAAAAAACCAAAGTACAGTTTGTAGCAATGCCTTTATCAGTTAAATAACGGATCGCTTTTATGCCATCTTTAATCATTGGTATTTTGACAACTATATTTGGATGAAGATCGGCCAGAATATGAGCCTCAGCAATCATTCCATCATAATCGGTTGATAACACTTCGGCGCTCACTGGGCCATCTACAATTTCGCAGATATCCACATAATGTTTTAAAATGTTATTCCTGCCTTTAATGCCTTCTTTAGCCATCAGCGAAGGGTTTGTGGTTACTCCATCGAGAATACCAAGTTCATTGGCTTCACGAATCTGATCCAGGTTAGCGGTATCAATAAAAAACTTCATGATTGGAATTTTTATGTGTTGAAAAAAGTATTTTTCGCAAAGTTAGCACGTTTTAATTAGTGTATGACTAATTTTTTTCAGGCAACATCGGATGGTTTGAATGGAATTGGCATGAATCCGTGAATGGAATACTCGTGATCAGTTTCATTTGTAAAATCTGATTATCCAAAATAAATGAAGCATATTGAATGTTGGATATATAAAATAAAAAATGGGTAAGCTACTTATATCGCACCGCTCAACCATTTACCCTTGCTACATTCCTGTCCTGGGGGAGTTCAATAGGAGCTGGTCGTATAAGACTTACCCATCTGCAAAAGTACTACTTTTTATGATCAAAAAAACATCATGCAAATTTTTCATAGTCTTTAACCAACTTTCTTATCTTTGCACTTAACCAAACCCTTAAATAACTTACCATATGGAAACAAAAAACTCACTTTTCAATTCAGCTTTAAAATCTGGCCTAATTATCGGAGTTGTTTCGATAGTTGTCTTTATTATTATGTATGTTGCTGATATTAAACCGGTAGGCATTATGGTGCCTATTTTAATTATGCTTGCATCATTAGCAATAAGCATCATACTATTGGTTATTTTGTTTAAAAAATACAGAACTGAAATTGGCGGTTTTATATCGTTCCGCAATGCTTTCCTGTATTGTTTTATAACCTTGGTAATTGCATCATTAGTTTCAACACTTTTTACTTTTTTATTCATCAAGCTTATAGAACCTGACTATTATAAAAATATAATGGAGGCTCAAAAGACCTGGATGGAGAATTACCTGGCGGGTAAAATGTCAGATGAACAATTAACAGAAGCATTAGATAAATTAGATGTTCAGGCTGTCAATATGGGTTCTATTACTACAACACTTAAGAATTTTCTGATTGGCACTTTAGTAAATGGAATTTTTGCTTTAATAATTGGTGCAATCATGAAAAAAAATCCTGATGTGTTTGATAACGCTGCAGGAGGAGTAATATAAATCTGTGTATGGACATATCGGTAATAATACCTTTACTTAACGAAGAAGAATCACTGCCTGAACTTTGTCAATGGATTGAGAAAGTAATGGTGGAGAATAGCTACACCTATGAAATCCTGCTGATTGACGATGGCAGCTATGATAATTCGTGGAATGTTATCCAGCAATTGCACCAGAAGGATACACGGATAAAAGGTATTAAATTTCGCAGGAACTATGGCAAATCCGCAGCGCTGAATATAGGCTTCAAAACGGCTGCCGGAGATGTTATTATTACTATGGATGCTGATTTACAGGATAGCCCGGATGAAATTCCGGGTTTATTTACCATGATTAAAGAACAGGGATTTGACCTGGTTTCGGGTTGGAAGAAGGTTCGCCATGATCCATCGCTCACAAAAAACATTCCTTCTAAATTCTATAATTCCATGACCAGCCGGATGTCGGGGGTTAAACTGCATGACCATAATTGCGGATTAAAAGCCTATAAAAAGGAGGTCGTAAAAAGCATCGAAGTTTATGGCGAAATGCATCGTTACATACCAGTAATTGCTAAATGGAACGGGTTTAAAAAAATAGGGGAGAAGGTAGTTGAACACAGGAAACGGAAGTTCGGGATTACTAAATTTGGTGCAAATCGCTTTGTGAATGGTCCGCTCGACTTGATATCCATCATGTTTGTTTCGAAATTCGGGAAAAAGCCAATGCACTTGTTTGGTATGCTGGGCATGTTATTATTCATGATCGGTTTTGCGATAGCCGGTGTTCTGGCTTACTCTAAATTTTTCCTGGCTGAATACCGTATGACCGATCGCCCGCTGTTTTATTTCGGATTGCTAAGCATGGTATTGGGAACACAATTGTTCCTCACCGGGTTTCTGGCCGAGATGGTTGCCCGGAATTCACCCGAACGGAATCATTATCTTATCGAGAAGGAACTCTTCTAGATCGAACAGACAGCTATTTAGCAGGAAAAACGAATGGCAAAACGCAACGTTATCATCATAGGTACAGCTTATCCATTCAGGGGAGGAGGAATGTCAACCTACAACGAAAGGCTTGCCCGTGCTCTCCAGGAGCGCGGTGACCAGGTTACAATTTATACTTTCAGTCTGCAATATCCTGGGTTTCTGTTTCCAGGGAAAACGCAATATTCTAATGAACCTCCACCTTCCGATTTAACAATTAAAGTTGCTGTTAATTCAATAAACCCATTCAATTGGATAAAAGTCGGGCTTGAAATAAAAAAACTTAAAGCCGACATCATCATTATCCGGTATTGGATGCCTTTCATGGCTCCTTGTCTCGGTACGTTGGCACGGATTATCAGGCACAATAAACACAGTAAAGTTGTCGCTATTACTGATAACATTATTCCTCACGAAAAAATGCCGGCGGCTAATCTTCTGTCGCGCTATTTCGTAAGGAGTTGTGATGGCTTTATTGCTATGTCGCGTGCAGTGCTTAGCGATCTCGAAAAATTCGATAAGGTAAAACCCCGATTGTTTTCGCCTCACCCTTTGTATGATAATTTTGGCAAGGCAATTTCAAAAAGCCAGGCTAAAATGCGATTAGGCCTTGAGGAAAATACTAAATACATACTTTTCTTTGGTTTTATACGCGACTACAAAGGTCTTGATTTGCTTATCAAAGCATTTGCTGACGGGCGTTTCAGGCAATTACCCGTAAAACTGATTATCGCCGGTGAGTTTTACATTGACGGCAACCCCTATCTGGATATGATCGAAAGTTTTGGTCTTAAGGAACAAATTGTTCTCCGAACGGAATTTATCGAAAATGATGAAATTGTAAATTATTTCTGCGCATCAGATATTGTGGCTCAACCCTATAAAGATGCTACGCAAAGCGGTGTAACCCAGATTGCTTACCACTTTGATAAACCAATGCTTACAACTAATGTGGGAGGCTTGTCGGAGATGGTTCCCGATGGAAAGGTGGGCTATGTTGTGGCTCCCAAGGTAAATGAAATAAGTGAAGCATTGCTTCGCTTTTTTATTGAAAATAGAGAAAAAGAATTCGCTGCCAATGTTGCCATGGGGAAGAAACGTTTTAGCTGGGAAATTCTGCTTGATCGTATTGATTCGATTGTTGATATTCACAAACAAAATAATCAGTAATCACTTGAATTTGAATCGCATATATAAATTCCAGAAGATGGATTCGTAAAACGAAGAAATAATTTTAAAGAAGCTAAAAATCATTTCCAGGCAACAATAAATATAAAAGAGGGAAAGCAACCTGGTATTAAAACCACTAATACTAATTAAATGTTAACAGAATTATCATCATGAAATCAAAAATAAAATCTGTCATTCAATCTTCAATCGATCTTAAAACCAAAGTTTTAAATGATACCGTGCTGATTGAAACGTTGCAAAAAGTTGTTGAGCAGATTATCCATTGTTATGAAAATGGCGGGAAAGTCCTTTTATGTGGAAATGGAGGTAGCGCTGCGGATGCGCAACACATTGCAGCTGAATTATCCGGACGGTTTTATTTCGACAGGCATCCGCTTTATGCCGAAGCATTACATACCAACTCTTCGTATGTTACTGCCGTTGCCAATGATTACGGTTATGATGAAATTTTTGCCAGGCTAGTACTGGCAATGGGAAGTAAAAATGATATTCTTATCGGTTTAAGCACGTCCGGAAATTCACCCAACATATTGAGGGCGTTCACGGAGGCTAATTCATTGGAAATGAAAACAATAGGATTCACCGGTGAAACGGGTGGAGAATTGAAAGATAAATGTACATTCCTGCTCAATGTGCCATCTGCCGACACACCACGCATCCAGGAGGTTCATATTTTGCTCGGTCATATTATCTGTGAACTTGTTGAAAAAAAACTTTTTAAAGACTAGTTATCCGGTGCATACCTGAGAAGCGATCGTACAAGCAAGCGGATTGGTGTTCATTATGAGAAGGCAGATATCCTGAAATGTATTGCGTTAGTACAAGGTTGACTTTTTCAACCTACATAATTTATAATCTGTTAAGTTGCTTGAATTACAAGTTATACTTTCGGTTGCCTGCTTTAACTATCATATAATCAATAACATTTAGCATACAAATCAGGCATTAATTTTGGAAATGATATTGAAAAAGAGCCTTCACTAGCAGGAAAAAATTTTAATAAGGAAATCCCGATCTTACAAAGAGAATGACTATTTGAAGTTACTGAAGATTATTTTAAAACTCAAAGCACGATTTCAACTCAAGGAAAAAATATGATTAAAACACTATCAATAAATGAGGGATGGGCATTGTTTCTGGATAGGGATGGTGTTATAAATCAACGTATTCCGGATGATTATGTAAAGCACCCCGATGAGTTTGAATTTATCCCTGGCGTAACTAATGCATTACAAATTTTCGCCGGACTATTTAATCCCATCATTGTTGTTACTAACCAGCAAGGAATTGGCAGGGGGCTTATGACTAATTCACAGTTAAATTTGGTACATGAAAAAATGCTCCGAAAGGTTTCGGAAAGCGGGGGCAGGATCGATGCTGTATTTTACAGCCCTGAATTGAAAAATACACGAAGTTTTACCCGAAAACCTGCTGTTGGGCTTGGCCTGAAAGCAAGAAAACAATTTCCTTCCATTAATTTTAAGAAATGTATAATGGCCGGTGATTCATTCAGCGATATTCTTTTTGGTCACAGGCTTGGAATGATAACAGTACTGATCGGAGCAGATAAGGATACGGCATTTCAAAGTGCAGGAATCCTCGATTATTCGTTTCCTGATTTGATTACATTCGCAAATTTTATCAAAGATAACCTTCAATCATAAGCGTGAAATAAGTTCAATAAATATCTGTATAACAACTACATAAAGAAATAAAGTATTTTGACGCCAACTCTAATATTCATCAGCTTTTTAGCATACACCTTACTGCTTTTTGTTGTTACCTGGATAACTACACGCAAAGCTAACAGTGAATCCTTTTACATCGGGAATAAATCATCGCCATGGTTTGTGGTGGCTTATGGGATGATTGGCGCTTCACTTTCAGGAGTTACATTTATGTCTGTTCCGGGTTGGGTTGGCGCTACGCAGTTCAGTTATCTCTTGGTTGTTGCAGGCTACCTGATCGGTTACACCGTGATTGCTACCGTTCTTATGCCGATGTATTACAGGCTGAACCTGACTTCGATCTATTCATACCTCGAAACCCGTTTTGGATTCTGGTCGTATAAAACCGGTGCATTTTTCTTTTTGTTGTCTCGTACAATTGGGGCTTCTTTCCGAATGTTCCTGGTAGTTAATGTGTTGCAGGTTTTCGTTTTCGATGCCTGGAATATTCCGTTTATCGTTACAGTGAGTGTTTTTGTTGCCCTGATCATCTTATACACGCTTAAAGGTGGAATTAAAACTATCATTTGGACCGATACGCTTCAGACTACATTTATGCTTTTAGCTGTCGGGTTGTCTATTTACCTTATAAGCACTGATCTGCATTTTGATTTCAGGCATTTGATTTCAACTGTCTGGAACAGTGATTATTCAAATATTGTGGTTACGGATTGGCATAGCAAACAATTCTATTTGAAACAGATACTCAGCGGTGCTTTTATTGCCATCGTTATGACAGGGCTTGACCAGGAAATGATGCAGAAAAACCTGAGCTGCCGTAATATTGGTGAAGCTCAGAAAAACATGTTTTCATTCAGCATCGTACTTGTATTTGTAAATCTGATGTTCCTCTTTTTAGGAGCCGTTTTGTACATTTATTCAACAAAGCACGGCATTGAATTGCCCTCGCGCACAGACGATCTCTTTCCTATGATTGCAATCAAATACCTGGGGCCATTGGCCGGATTGGTATTCATAATAGGTTTAATTTCAGCGGCTTACCCAAGTGCTGATGGCGCGCTTACTTCACTGACAACCTCTTTTACTATCGATTTTCTTGGTTTAAATAAACGGGCTGACCTGTCTGAAGAACAGAAAAAGAGGCTGCGTTACAAGGTACATATCTCTTTTGCTATCCTGCTCTTACTGGTTATAGTTATCTTCAGGGCTATCAACGACAGGGCTGTTATTGATAAGTTGTTTACAGTAGCAGGATATACTTACGGGCCATTGCTTGGACTATACGCTTTCGGGCTATTTACCCGTTTCGAAGTTCGCGATAAATATGTTCCATATTTGGCCATCAGTTCACCTGTTTTTTGTTACCTGCTGAGTGATAATTCGGTTTTTCTTTTAGATGGATACAGGTTTGGATTTGAACTGCTTATTATAAACGGGTTATACACATTTATCGGGCTTTGGCTGTTGCGGGTCAGAAAATAATATGTAGTTTAATAAATTGAAAAAACAACTGATTTTCCAATACCCGCATTGATAAATAGGTACTTTTGTCATTAAATAATTTAAGTAATATTACAATGTCGAACATCCGGTTTAAAGCCCTCGAATTAGCCATTTCGCGGCCAAAGCGAAACATTGAAATGCATGGAAAAGTATCTGACTATTTTGGTGAGAATACATTTAACCAGGCGGTTATGAGTCAATACCTTTCGAAGGAAGCATATCAGCAGTTGCAAAATGTAATTAACAAAGGCGAAAAAATTGACAGGCGTATTGCCGACCAGGTTGCCACAGCCATAAAATCGTGGGCAATTTCAAAAGGCGCTACCCATTTTACGCATTGGTTTCACCCGTTAACCGGGGCAACCGCCGAAAAGCATGATTCATTTCTTTCGCCCACTTCCGAAGGAAAAGCCATAGAACATTTTGGAGCCGGTGAACTTATTCAGCAGGAACCGGATGCATCCAGTTTTCCGAGTGGCGGCATCCGCAATACTTTCGAAGCACGGGGATACACAGCATGGGATCCAACTTCTACTGCCTTTATCATGGACGATACCTTGTGTATCCCAACCATATTTATTTCTTATACCGGTGAAGCGCTCGACTACAAAACACCGATGCTCAAAGCGTTGCATTCGCTCGATAAAGAAGCTACAGCTGTTTGTAAATATTTTGATCGGACTACATCAAAAGTCGTTGCAACACTAGGGTGGGAGCAGGAGTATTTCCTTGTGGATACAGCCATTTATCATGCAAGGCCAGATATGGCTTTGTGTGGACGTACACTTTTTGGACATGCTTCAGCAAAAGACCAGCAGCTCTCGGACCACTATTTTGGTACGATTCCCGAAAGTGTAATGGATTTTATGCGTGAATTCGAATATGAGGCTCATCGGCTTGGAATTCCGGTTAAAACACGTCACAACGAAGTTGCTCCAAGCCAGTATGAATGTGCACCGGTTTTTGAGGAAGCAAATGTTGCAGTTGACCATAACCAGCTGCTGATGCATATCCTCGAAAAAGTGGCAAAGCGTCATCATCTGACCTTGCTATTGCATGAGAAGCCATATCAGGGCGTCAATGGCTCAGGAAAACATAATAACTGGTCGTTGATGACAAATACAGGCGAAAATTTACTATCTCCGGGCAAAACACCCAAAGCCAACCTCCGGTTTCTTACATTCCTTGTAAATATTATTAAAGCTGTTGATATTCATTCCGGTCTTATCCGTTCAGTTGTAGCTTCGGCAGGCAATGACCTGCGGCTTGGAGCACATGAAGCGCCTCCGGCTATTATGTCGGTGTTTATCGGGACACAATTGTCGCAAACACTTGATGAAATAGAGAATAGTGATATGAGTGCTGGTCAGGCAGAAGATACGGTTAAAGGATTTTCTCTTAATCTGCCTAAAATACCTGAAATTTTTCTCGATAATACCGACCGCAACCGAACCTCTCCATTTGCTTTTACCGGCAACAAATTCGAATTCAGGGCGGTAGGCTCTTCAGCTAACTGCGCTAAACCTATGATAGCGTTAAACCTTGCATTGGCTGAGCAATTAAGAGTTTTCCGTAATGAAGTAGATGCTCTGATCGAGAAAGGTGCCAATAAAGAAGATGCTATCTTTAAGATACTGCGGAAATACATTAAAGAATCAAAACGAATCAGGTTTGAGGGAAATAGTTATGGTGAAGAATGGATTGCTGAAGCTACAAAACGGGGTCTGGCAAACATCCCATCCACTCCTGAGGCACTGAAGATTATGACCGATGATGACATGATCCGCTTGTTTGAAGAGCATGATGTTCTTTCAAAGCGCGAAGTATTAGCACGTTATGAAATTGATCTTGAAAACTATATCAAGAAAATACAAATCGAATCGAGGATAATCGGCGACCTGTCACACAACCACATTATTCCTACAGCTATCCGTTATCAGAATACCCTGGTTGAAAATGTAAAAGGACTTAAGGAAGTTCTTGATGTTAAGACATTTGTAAAACTTTCGAACAGCCAGATGCAGAATATCAAGGAGATTTCCGAGCATATTTCGATTGTGAGGCAATTGGTTGCCGAAATGGTTGAAAAACGTAAATTGGCAAACAGGTTAGGAGATACAACTGAAAAAGCTGAACTCTATAATAAGGAAATTCTACCATATTTCGAAAAAATCAGGTATCATGTCGATAAACTGGAACTGCTGGTTGATGATGAATTATGGCCCTTACCGAAATACCGTGAGCTGCTTTTTATTAAATAAGGCTCTGTTTTAAAACATTGTAGGATTACTCTCTTTATCTTAAGTGCCATGTGCTATGTGCCGGGTGCCACAGTTGTTAACTACGATTGTTCTTATGTAGTTGTTTTTAGAATTATTGAAAGCAGACATTGTGAATCGGCAGAACCTCTGCTTGATACAGGCACGCGGAACCTGGAACACGGAACTTTTATCTTGTTAAGGTTACAGATATGGCCCTTTTCAACAATCTTCCTTCAACATAGCCTTAAATAATTGATCCGGATTTAATACAAAGCTTCAGTAATTGTATTTCGCATTTTAAATCAGGAAATCCCGGTGATATCTGCGAAAAGATTAATTATCCGGTTAAATAATCCTTCAGTTTTTTGATCGTTCATGTCTCGGATTAATAAAAATCCATGGGTAAAACTTTTTTCGCGTATTTAGCTCCAAAAACGACAGGGCAACGATAAACTATTACCAATAAAAGCGAAACACCCGACAAATTGATAATCCATTTTATTATATTAGATAAAATGCAGTAACTTTGATTTACAAATCTACATCAGCTATGTATAAAAAAGCGTTTCTGTTTTTTCTGCTCATAATTTCAATTTCTGGCATCAACGCCCAAATTAATGTCAATAAAGTGGGCTCTTCCGGAATACCGTCTGTATCTGATGGCTTATTCTATTCTTTGCCACAAACTGTAATTCAGGTCGATATTATTGTAAAAAAAATTCAGAAAGTAAAAGGCCCTTTTGCCGAATACGCCAATCAAATGCTTGGCCTGTCGATGGTTACATCTTCTAACAGTACCGAATATGAACTCAAAGATGTCAGGTTAACTTCTTTCACGGAGCCTGATCCGACAGAATATTACTTCATTCAGATACCTGAAAAGCAGAAAGACCGAAAAGCAATTGAATTGTTTTTGACTGATGAAGGAGTAATTTCCGGCATTGGGACAAAAGGGAAAATTACTAAAGATCAGAATGAGCGATCAATTAATCTTTCTTCATCCGGAATCGACATTCCGGAATTTGCCAATCCAAGTGTAGTTGAAAGGACAGATACCGTTATCAAAAGAATTAGTCTTGATTCAACGAATATTGAACAGAAATTTTTCAGGAAAACTTCAGCCGTAAAATCTGTTGAACAGAAAGCGCGTGAAGCAGCTGAATTTATCCTTAAACTGGATGAAAGTATTTACAACCTTATCAATGGCTACCAGGAAGTTAACTATGACAAGGGAGCCATGGAGTTCATGTACAACCAGATGAATAGTATGAAAAAGGATTACCTGGAATTATTCAAAGGAGTGACAAGCATTTCGAATGAAACATTTTCATTTTATTATATAGCCCATAAGGACGATCCCTCAGAGACTTTATGCAGGTTTTCGATAAGTAAAGGCATCCTTCCTATAACTTCTGCTTCCGGTGATCTTGTTCAGATGGAAGCTACAAGTTTGAATAAAACCCATCTGTTAAAATCTGAAACTGAAAAACTGGCTATCAGTCAACGTGATTCTCATGGGATCTTTTATCGGATTCCGGAAAAAGCGATTGTAGCTTTTAAAGTGGGTGGGCAGGTAAAACTTGAAACCCGTTTTGTTATCAATCAATTAGGAGTTGTGACCTTTCTGCCCGCTTCGAGCCTGAGAAATATTAGTATCGACAACAATACGGGTACGCTTCGGCGCGTTGTACTCGAATAAACTTTATGCTTTCTAATAATACTTACACCTACTGAATGCAATTTAAAGAAATATTTATCAAAGCCATGCGCATTTCGCTCCTCCCAAGTATTGAGTGGAAAGCAATACGCGATGAGCAGGAGACACCAAAAGAGTTGATGTGGAACTTTGCTTTTCCTATCATACTGTTTAGTGCCATTGGTCGTGATATAGGGTTGTTCTTTATCGCAAAATCAGTGTTGGGTTATACTCTTAATCTTGCTATTTTATTATTGTTCAATCTTTTATCCTGGGTTTTAATTCCATATCTGCTGATATTATTTGCAGCATATCTGCTCAATTTCACATTACCTAAAATAGGTATTGAATCAGATTACCTTCGAATCCTGAAGTTGGTAGTTTATACCTTTACACCGTTATTTATAGTAACATTTTTTCTTTACCTTCATCCTTTACTCCGGATTCTGATCCCAATAGGGATCTACGTTTTTATTGTTTATATCTTTTACATTTTCTGGTATGGAGTGCAGGAATTGTTTGATATTACCTTAGAAAAGAAACTTCGTTTTATCATCGTCACCATTGCTTTCGGTTTCGTTATGATTTTTCTTGCCCAGCATGTTTATGGTCTGTTGTTGGGATGGATAATGCCGGGAATGGAAGCATACGTTAAATAAACCTACATAAGCGCTTTTTTCAATCTAACAAGTTCTCCAAGCAGATTATCCATCAAATCAAGTCTGAGCATATTTGCACCATCCGATTTGGCTTTCGAAGGATTTGGATGCGTTTCCATAAATAATCCCTCAACCCCTGCAGTAACACCAAGTTTAGCCATTAGCGGAATCAGGTCGGGTCGTCCGCCTGTAACTCCTGCAGGCTGATTGGGTTGTTGAAGCGAATGTGTAACATCCAGTATTACCGGAACTCCAGCTTGCTGCATCACAGGAATATTTCGGAAATCAACTACCAGGTCGGTATATCCGAAAGTAGTTCCCCGTTCGGTAAGCATCACATTATTATTTCCCGTTTCTCTCACTTTTTCAACCGCAAAATGCATGGTTTCGGCTGAAGAAAACTGGCCTTTCTTGATATTAACGAATTTCCCGGTTTCGCCGGCGGCCATAAGTAATTCGCTTTGCCTGCAAAGGAATGCAGGGATTTGAAGTATATCCACATATTGAGCCGCCAACCGTGCTTCGCTTTCACTATGAATATCACTAACAACCGGAACCTGGAACATCTGCCTTATGCGGGCAAGGACTTCAAGCGCTTTTTCGTCGCCGATGCCTGTAAAAGAGGAACTTTTTGATCGGTTTGCTTTTCGATAGGATGCCTTAAAAATGAAGGGTATCTGGTATTTTTCCGACAATTCAACCAGTATCCTGGCTATTTCAACCGGGCTTTCGGTATCTTCAACAACACAAGGCCCGGCAATCAGGAAGAAGTTACCGGAATCAAGATATTTAATGTATGGTATTTCGCTAAGAATATTCATGGTATTTCTCATATCAGTTTTATCAAATGTATTAATAACCATATTTTTCACCCCAGTTTTTTCGTAATTTCTCACGCGCTTCGTTCTCCCGTGCATTATGACCCGGATCGAATAATTTTTTGCCTCTTAGTTTTTCAGGCAAAAATTCAATGTTCACAAAATTTCCATCATACTGATGTGCGTATTTGTAATCCTTTCCATAACCTATATTTTTCATAAGCTTCGTTGGGGCATTGCGAAGATGCAAAGGTACCGGAAGGTCGCCAAATTGCTGAACTGCTGCCAGTGCGTCTTCAATTGCCATATAGGAGGCATTGCTCTTGGGCGAACAAGCCAGGTAAATGGCAGTTTGTGATAAAATGATACGGCTTTCAGGAAAACCTATTTTATTAACGGCATCAAAACAATTATTTGCAAGTACCAGCGCAGTAGGGTTTGCATTGCCAATATCTTCGGATGCCAGTATCACCATTCGTCGGGCGATAAAAAGCGGATCTTCACCGGCGGTAATCATCCGGGCAAGCCAATATACTGCAGCATTAGGATCGCTTCCACGCATCGACTTAATGAAAGCGGAAATAACATCGTAATGCATTTCACCCGATTTATCATACAAAGCAAGGTTTTGCTGAATGATGCTTAATGTATTTTCATTATCAATTTCAATTTCATTTCCTGAAACAAGTAGGGACGAAACAATGATCTCAATCGCGTTAAGCAATTTCCTTGCATCTCCGCCTGAAATCCGAATCAAGGCTTCATGCTCTTTTACTACAATTTTAACGCTATGAATACCACTTAAAGTTTCGATGGCTTTATTCATTATAGTGAGAAGATCCTCTTCCTCAAGGTGTTTCAGAATATAGACCTGGCAGCGAGATAGAAGTGGCGATATTACTTCGAAAGATGGATTCTCGGTTGTTGCTCCAATTAAAATGACAATTCCTTTCTCGACGGCTCCAAGCAATGAATCTTGCTGTGACTTACTGAAACGATGAATTTCGTCAATAAATAAAATTGGCTGAGACGAATCTTTTCGAGCCGTTTCAATTACTTCCCTCACATCTTTCACTCCCGAATTTATGGCACTCAAAGTATAGAATTGTCTTCCGGTTGCATTTGCAATGATGAGGGCGAGCGTTGTTTTACCAACACCGGGCGGCCCCCAGAAAATCATTGAGTGAGCCGAACCTCCATCAATCATTCTCCTGAATGCAGTTCCTTCGGCCATAAGATGCGGCTGTCCAATGAATTCATCCGCATTTTTAGGCCGTAGAATTTCAGCTAAAGGTATCTGTATGCTCATCACAATGGAAATTTTTCAATGTTATTCTGTAAGTGAATTATGCTTGCTGTTGGGTGAATTTCGTTTCGGATTAGTCAGATTTGTAAAACGTTCCAGGTTTTCCTGTATAGCTGAAACCTCAAGCCCATCAAGTGATGAGGATAAGGACTGGAGTTCAACGGCTCTTTGTTCAGGATAAATAATGATGAAGTTTTTGTTTTCGTAGTGCCTGGCCAAATCGCGGGGCATGTGTTCAATGTAATGACTGAATGACAGGGTGCGGCGTCTGGCGGCAATTACCACAAACATGTCCTGAATATTAATATTTTGTGCATGGTCAACGATAGGATGTGTTGAATCCGATGCCAGGTATTCAATTTTAAGTTTATTTGTCTCTGTTTCTGAGATGCTTCGGATTTCTGATAAAGATTTTTCGAACCCGGTAAATAACAAAGTCGAACTGGTTCGGGAAGCCAGATTCTTTAGCATATTGTACCAGGCGCTAAAACCAGTTTCTCGTTCAGCATTTGCGGGGATAGTAATAACGATACGATTGGTTGAATTTAAAGGGTTGGTAACTTTTACTACCAATACCATTTGCTCCGTACTGCCAATCAGGTTCTCAATAATGCTTCCGAAAAAGAAATTTGAAGTAGTAATTTTACCGTTCCATCCAAGAATTATTTTATTGATCATCAGTTCTTTAACTGCATGGGAAATTCCATTGGCAACATTTAAATCTACCCTCGATATAAATGTCAGATCAGTTTCAGCTGCCGACGCGTGCGATATAGCTGATTCAAACATTTTATTATTCCTGAGAATCTGATCCTCGGCGAACGCATCATCCGGAACTACTGATAGCATATACACCGGCTGTGTTTTATTTGTCTCACGTATGAGTATCGCAAAATCAATTAATCCTTCGATAGTTGTGGGGTTCGAAACCGGAACTAGAATCCTTTCAAGCGAAGCAGTTTTAACAGGAATTTTCTCTGCTTCAGCAATAGCGAGTTTTCTGCCGTATCGTTCTGTAATAAATGAACCTATAAAGCAAGATACTAATATAATCATTATAGCACCGTTAAGAACATCTAACCCGATTAGCTTAAGATTATACCCTACGATTACAACTGCAATAATAGCTGCAGCATGAGACACACTTAGCCCAAATATAACCTGCCGTTCAGAATCCGTGTACTTGTAAATCATTTGCATTATCCATGCTGCTGTAAACTTGCTGGCAATAGCAACTACTACCATGGTAAGTGCAAATACCAGTGCACCAAAACCATTAAAGAAGACAGAAAAATCTACCATCATGCCAACACTGATCAGAAAAACAGGTATAAACAGATTATTCCCGATAAAGGAAATCCGGTTCATAAGTGCCGAAGTAGGAGGGATGAGACTACTAAGTGCCAATCCTGCAAGGAAAGCGCCAATTATCGGCTCGATGCCGGCTGCCCTGGCTAAAAGAGCAGAAATGAATAGCATGACCAGCACAAAAATATATTGAGCCCCACTTTCACCTTCAAGATTTTTAAAAAACCAGATACTGATTTTTGGCACTCCCCATAATATCAGGAAGGAGAAAGCTGAAATTGAGAGTACAATCTGTATCCAAAATATTATTGTGAAGGAACCCTGGGTTGCTGCTGAAATAAAAGCCAGCAGTACCAGAACAGCCGTATCAGTTATAATAGTACCTCCGATAGTAATTGTAACTGCTTCACTCCTGGTGATTCCTAACCGGCTGGCTATAGGGTAGGCAATAAGTGTATGGGTTGAAAACATACTGGCAATAAGTAGTGATCCAAGCAAATTGTATGAAAGCAAGAAATGTGCTACAAAAAAACCAAAAACAAGCGGAATGAAAAAAGTTAAGGCTCCAAAAACAATGCTTTTATTCCTGTTGCGGAGCAGATCGCGCAAATCAAGTTCCAATCCGACCAGAAACATCAGGTAAAGTAACCCTGCAGTACTCAATAATTTTACACTTTCACCGGATTCAAGCAGGTGAATACCATGTGGGCCTATTATCATTCCTGATATAATAAGACCTACAATTCCCGGTATCCGGAATTTCCTGAAAGCAATAGGAGCTATCAGAATAATAGTAATAAGAATCGTAAAAACTATAACCGGCTCTTTAAAAGGAAGATCTGGCAGATTATAAAACGACATGTTGCGGTTGAATTTTAGGAAATGCAAATGTAAGCCAATTGAATGGAAATAGTTGAGTTATCGATTCCGAAACCATAACAGAATGTAAGCGCCTTCAAAAGATTGTTGAGTTGCAGAATTTAAAAGCGGGAATCAAACCTAGTGTTTCTAACTTGATTAATTCCTAAACTTCAAAAAAGACAAAAGATAAAAGGATAAAGACAAAAGGATCAAAACATTATGAAGGCAATTATAAAAATCATCTTTAAAAAATAAATTATGAAAATGGTTTGCAACTGCCTGACTTTTATCGTTTTACTTTTATCTTTTTACTTTTATCTTTTTACTTTTATCTTTTTACTTTTATCTTTTTACTTTTATCTTTTTACTTTTATCTTTTTACTTTTATCTTTTTACTTTTATCTTTTTACTTTTATCTTTTATCTTCTGCACGAATAATACAGGTTAAAGTCCTTTAAATCCAAAAAAAAATATTTCCTTGTATTTACTTGGTTGGCTTTAGGTTACAAGATAATTAAAAGATTCGTGGTAAATAAGTTAGTCTAAATCTTTGACAAACAAATACTTGTCATATATTTCGCAGGCAATAATAATTTACTTATGCTCAAAATTCATTCGAATAACTGCCGAATGCAGTTTAAAATCTATGTATCTGTGAAATCTGTGACAAACATATTTGTATGTAACAAAGATTCAAATTTTCATTCTATAATTCATAGTACCCTGATAAACCCAACAATTAAAACCATCGCTGTTATTTTGGTTTAATAATCCATTTGCTAAAATTGATTTTTCAAAAGAAAATGATGTACAATTTGAACTCGCTCTAACACATTATGCCAATTTGTTTGAGTTATTAACAATATTTATGGAGGTGTTGATATCTTTTTAAAAATATATTCCAGTGTAAATATCTGTATATCATATATTTAAGCAATATGTTAAAAAAACTTAATTTTTTTTGAAATAAAGTTTGAATCATATTATAAAACCTTGTACTTTTGCAAAGTTTTTTAATTAAACTTAGATATGAAAAAATTATTTGCAATGTTTGTAGTAGCTGGTATGGTAGGTTTTGTAGCTTGCGGACCCAGTGCTGAAGAAAAAGCTGAAAAAGCTCGTCAGGATTCAATAACTATGGCTGATTCAATGGCTAATGTAGCTGCTGAACAAGCTCGTTTGGCTGACTCAACAGCTAAGGCTGCAGCTGAAACAGCTCACGCTGATTCAATCGCTAAAGGTCTTATCAAGGAAGTTAAGTAATTAACATCTTGATTGACATCTAAAAGGAGTGCTTTGCACTCCTTTTTTTATAGAATCACATTACATATCTTTGCTGGAATAATAATTCACTGCTATGGCTAGTTGGTTTTGCTTGCTCATATGAAATACATTACTACATACGAATTAAAAGAAAAAATGGATGCAGGTGAAAGTTTCCAACTTATTGATACCCGCGAAGCTGATAAATATGATGAGTGTCATATCGGAGGCGCTATTAATATTCCCCAGATAGATTTGCCTGAAAAGAGTCACCTTATTTCAAAGGAAATACCGGTAATAACATACTGTCAATATGGCGTTAAAAGCCAGTCTCCTTATTTATACCTGACAGAGAAACTGAAATACAGAAATATCTACATTCTTGAAGGAGGCATATATCAATGGGCCACCGATATAGATCCTGATTTACCGATTGGCTGAGTAAGACTCTTTTTTAACCAATATTTATCCCTATCCCCAAAACTACCCGGTATAATAAATACACGCCCAGTGTAATAACTATAAGCCAGGTACTTATTTTTATTGATTTCGTTGTTTCTTCAAAATAAAATACCGGGTAACGGCGTATTCCCCAAAACAAAGGCAGAAGCATAAACATAGGGATAAATAGTATGAGTGTTTCATATAAAGAAAGTGGATATTTTATTATTACCAATAACAGCGTGGATATAAGGAAGGGTAAAACGAATTGATCCCGCCTGAAAGCCGGACGCATCTCAGGCGAAAGATAGTTGAAATAGCTATTTGCTGAAAATAGAAACACTTTTACCATTCCCATCCCTATTCCTACTAGGATAAGAAGACCAGTAAATAAAAGAAGCATTTTTGCGGTATCCGCCAGGTAAAGATAGCTAAGCACGATTCCAAATCCTTCGAAGTTGAAAGCTCCGATTACAATTGATCCAAAAAGCATGGAAATGGAGTGAACAAAACCCCATATAAAAAATAACCTGAGTAATCCATTAAATTCCAGAGATTTAATTATAATTACCAGAAAAGAAATGGAAATCAGAAATAATAAGATGTTACCCGAAGTATAAATCACTTTTACTGAATCAGGAGTCCATGCATCAGGAATGACATTAAAACCTATTTTATTGTAATACAGCGTATTGGGAATATCAAAGATATTGGATGCAATAATTGTTGTTAACTGAAATAACATAAAAACGAAAAGATACGAAAGCAGGTAAAAAGCTGTCGAATTAATGATAATGCTTAGCGAATTGCGTTTCTCTATTCTCATTGGACCATAAACTATGATTGACAAAGCTAAAACTTTGCATCTAATAAAAAAAATGCCCGGTTAAAAAACCAGGCATTTTTAATGACTACTAAAACTGATTACAGATTTGAAATATCTGCGAAAGCAATATTTGCATATTCGCCGTTAACCAGCTTGGTATTAATCTCTTTAAATGCCTCAATAGTATATTTTACATTCTCGAGTGTGTGATCAGCAGTCGGGATAAGCCTTAGAAGAATAACACCTTTCGGAACTACCGGGTAAGTGACTATAGAACAGAAAATATTATATTTTTCACGCATTTCAACAGTAATGTTAGTTGCTTCCGGAATAGTACCGTTCAGCATTACGGGAGTAACCGGCGATTCTGTATTTCCGATATTGAACCCTGCCTCACGTAGTCCTTTCTGAAGGGCTTCGACAATAATCCAGAGGTTTTTCCTGAGTTCAGGTTGTGTACGAACCAGTTCCAGACGTTTCAACGCACCGATCACCATTGGCAACGGCAAAGATTTTGCAAAAATCTGTGACCGCATATTGTGTTTCAGGAAGTCAATAATTGCCTCATTTGAAGCGATAAATCCACCAATTCCGGCCATCGATTTGGCGAAAGTACCGAAATACATATCTACTCCATCCTGAACGCCAAAATGCTCATCCGTTCCGGCACCGGTTGGTCCCATAGTTCCAAATCCGTGCGCATCATCTATCAACAGCCTGAAGTTGAATTCTTTTTTCAATTCAACAATTTCTTTGATTTTTCCGAGGTCACCGGACATGCCATATACGCCTTCGGTAATCACCAAGATTCCGCCGCCTGATTGATCGGTAAGCCTAGTTGCTCTTTCGAGGCCTTTACGAAGGTTTTCCATGTTATTGTGCGGATACACAAAACGTTTCCCCATGTGCAGTCGCATACCGTCGAGAATGCAGGCATGGGCTTCACTGTCGTAAACAATAACATCGTTCCGGTCAACCATGGCATCGATCACAGAAATCATTCCCTGGTAACCGTAATTAAGCAGGAAAGCCGACTCTTTTTTTACAAATGCTGCAAGTTCGCGCTCGAGTTGTTCATGATAAATAGTCTGGCCACTCATCATACGGGCTCCCATAGGATAGGCTAAACCCCATTTGGCAGCAGCATCAGCATCAGCTTTACGAACTTCAGGATGGTTTGCTAATCCAAGGTAGTTATTCAGGCTCCAAATTAATCGTTTTTTGCCTCTAAAAATCATTTCATTCCCAATTTCACCTTCAAGTTTTGGAAACATAAAATATCCATCAGCTTGCTTGGCATACATTCCAAGTGGCCCCAAATTACGAACACGTTTTTCAAAAAGATCCACAATCCCAGTGTTTTAAAGTTATTATTTTTTTTCGTCCTGCAAAACTACTAAACTTTATAAGAATGAGGTTTGTTTATTGAAAAGAATTTATAAGGCTTCTCAAAAAAAATTCGTAAATTGCAGATTGGTTTTATAAAAATGAATATCACTAAACCTATAGCTGTATTTTGGTTCAGGCGCGATCTGAGATTATATGATAATACCGCCCTGTATATAGCCCTCACTTCAGGCTTTAGCGTTTTACCGGTTTTTATTTTTGATAAGAAGATAGTTAATAAACTCGATGCTGATGATAAACGAGTGAGTTTTATTTATCAGGCAATAGAACATATGAACCAATTGCTTATTCCTTATAATACCACGATCCAGGTGTTGTATGGAACCCCGGATAAAATTTTCGAGCAATTAATATCCTCTTATACTGTCAATTGCATATTTGCCAATCATGACTATGAGCCTTATGCAATTGAACGAGATTTGCAGATTAAAAAAATGCTGGCAGAAAAAGGCGTTTTATTTCATACTTTTAAAGATCAGGTTATATTCGAGAAAAACGAGATTACAAAGCTTTCAGGTGAGCCTTATACTGTTTTTACGCCATACAGCCATCGGTGGATTGAAAAGCTAAAACTGGATGATAGTAATTTACATACATGGAGATCAGAGAATTATCTGTTTAATTTAATTCATACTGATATTAAACCGCTACTACCGATTACGGATATTGGTTTCAATGAAATTAAAGGTATGTTTCAACCGTTTAAGTTAAATAAACCGGTTCTTGAAACGTATGAAAAAACAAGGGACTTTCCTGCATTGAATTCCTCCAGCAGAGCGAGTGTTCACCTGAGATTTGGAACTGTAAGTGTTCGCGAGTTAGTTGCACAGGCAATTGAAATTAATACTGTTTGGCTTAATGAATTAATCTGGCGTGAGTTTTTTATGCAGATCTTATGGCATTTCCCTCATGTAGTTCATCAGCCGTTCAACCCTAAATACCAATTTATAAGTTGGGTAAATAGTGAAAAAGATTTTGAGGCATGGAGCCGTGGTGAAACCGGCTACCCCCTGGTTGATGCAGGAATGCGTGAATTGAATGAGACCGGGTTTATGCATAACCGTGTACGAATGGTGACTGCAAGTTTTTTAATTAAACATTTACTTATCAACTGGCAGTGGGGTGAAGCCTATTTTGCTGGCAAACTGCTTGATTTTGAGCTGTCTTCCAATAATGGCAACTGGCAATGGGCATCAGGAACCGGATGCGATTCTGTACCTTATTTCCGGATATTTAACCCGGTTTTACAAGCAGTGAAGTTTGACCCGCAAAATATTTATATAAAAAAATGGCTACCGGAATACGGTACAAAATCATACGTAAGCCCGATACTTGAGCATAATTTTGCCCGTTCGCGCTGCATCGAAACCTATAAAGCCAGCCTATAACAATCTTTTTAATAATATTTAACTAAATATTCGTAAAATGCTCTATGCATAAACGTTTCATAATTCAGGTTAAAATGTGTACTTTTGCAGCATGATCAGAAAACCGGTTATCTACATAGTTTTGATATTATCTACAGTGATAATGTCGTGCAGTAATTTCCAGAAACTTTTAAAAAGTTCGGACAATGAAGTAAAGTACACCAAAGCAATTGAATATTACGAGAATGAAGATTATCAGAAAGCGCAGCAACTTTTTGAGCAGATTCAGGCTTTTTTCAAGGGCACTGATAAGGCTGAAAAAATCGCCTTCTTCAACGCTAACTGTTATTACAAAAAGCGTGATTATGTTCTTGGAGGCTATTATTTCAAATCATTTGCAACTAACTTCTCTTCAAGCAGTTATGCTGAGGAAGCTCTTTATATGAGTGCTTATTGCAGCTATCTCGATTCGCCCCGTTCGTCGCTCGACCAAACTTCTACTCATGAAGCTATCGCATCATTGCAAATATTTATAAACCAGTATCCCAAGAGTACCCGTGTAGCTGAATGCAATAAACTGATTGATGAACTGCGTGCAAAACTTGAAAAGAAAGATATTGATATTGCGATGCTTTATTTTAAAATGTTGGATTACAAAGCCTCGGTTGTATCCCTGAATAATGTGTTAAAAGATTTTCCTGATACAAAATCAAAAGAGTTAATACTTTACTCCATTCTTGACGCAAAATATCAGTATGCAATTAATAGTGTTTACTATAAACGCCGCGAAAGACTCAACGACGCATCAGCAGCCTACGATGAACTTATTGCCGGTTTTCCTGTTGGAGAATATAGTGATAAGGCTTTGGCTATCAAAAAAAATATCTCTAAAGAATTAAACAATTAATTTACGAAACAAACAACCAAATATATGGATATCAAAAAGTTGAAAATTGAAACCACCACGATAACCCGTAATATGTCGGAACTGAATGATCCAACCGAAAATATTTACGAATCGGTAGCCATCATTGCCAAAAGGGCTAACCAGATTTCTCAGGAAATAAAAGAAGAACTGAACTCGAAAATTGAAGAATTTGCAACTCCCAGTGACAATCTGGAAGAGGTTTTTGAAAATCGTGAGCAGATCGAATTAGCAAAATATTACGAAAATCTGCCTAAACCTACATTAATTGCTACCAACGAATTTCTGAAAGATCAGATATTCTCGCGCAATCCGATGAGAGAAAAAGAAAATACCTGGTAAAATATTTTACCGTTAACGGATGCTGAAAGGTAAAAAAATACTGATTGGAATTACTGCCGGAATTGCTGCCTATAAAATTCCCTATCTGATCAGGCTTCTGATTAAAGAAGGAGCAGCGGTTAAGGTTGTTATGACTTCCGAAGCCTGCGATTTCGTTACCCCGCTTACATTATCGGTGCTTTCGCAAAATCCCGTTTTAATTGAACCATTCAGCCCTGCTGATGGAACCTGGCACAGCCACATTGAATTGGGGAGTTGGGCAGATGCTTTTGTAATTGCCCCCCTTACTGCTAATACCATGGCTAAAATGGCTACCGGTATTACTGACAATTTATTGCTGGCCACCTATCTTGCTGCCCGTTGCCCCGTGTTTTATGCGCCATCCATGGATGTTGATATGTACCATCATAAAACGACCCAGCAAAATATTGCAACACTGCAATCGCATGGTAATATACTCATTGCTCCCCAGGCAGGTGAACTGGCAAGTGGACTTACCGGCATGGGACGATTGGAGGAACCGGAAAAGATTGTTGAACAATTGCAGCGATATTTTGCCAAACACCGATCGTTAACTGGTAAAAATGTGCTCATTTCGAGCGGGCCAACCATTGAACCTATTGATCCCGTACGATTTATCAGCAACCATTCATCAGGCCGTATGGGTAATGCCCTGGCGCTCGAAGCAGCCGCACGTGGTGCTGAAGTAACATTCGTATCAGGTCCGGTTAAAGATTACCCTGAACATTCATTGATAACTGTCATTAAAGTCAGTACGGCGAGTGAAATGCATGCCAGGTGCACTGAATTGTTTGCCAAAGCTGATATTTCCATAATGGCTGCCGCCGTTGCTGATTATTCACCACAGAATCCCGAACCTGAAAAAATAAAGAAAAGCGAAGAAAATTTTAACCTAACCCTTGTTAAAACGAAGGATATTCTTGCTGATTTGGGAAAACGAAAGAAGAAAGGACAACTCCTTGTTGGATTTGCACTGGAAACAAAGAACGAAATTGATAATGCCATTAAAAAGTTGCATACCAAAAACCTTGATTTTATCGTTCTTAATTCACTGAAGGATGCAGGCTCCGGATTTGGTTTTGATACCAATAAAGTAAGCATTATTGATAAATATCAGACTATCAGCGAATTTGAATTAAAAACCAAGTCAGATGTGGCAGTTGATATTTTTGATGTTATTCAGAAAGAAATTATATAATCCACTTCTTTTTATAGCTCACATGAATCGCAAACTAATTGTTTTCCTGATTATCTGTTTACCCGCCTTTGCACCGGCTCAGGAGTTCATGTGCCAGGTTTCTGTTAATTCACCCCAGGTTGAGGGAACTGACAAAAAAGTCTTTCAAACCTTACAGTCTGAACTTTACGAATTTGTAAACAACCGTAAATGGACCAATTATGTTTACAAAAACGAAGAACGTATTGAATGTTCCATTATGATAACCATTACTGACCGCGTATCGAGCGATCAGTTCAAAGGCAAGGTGAATGTGGTGCTCCAGCGTCCGGTTTACAAAACATCGTATAATACCAATCTGCTGAACCTTGTCGATAAAGATTTTGATTTCAAATACGTTGAATTTGAACCGCTTGATTACAACGATGACGCTTATACCTCGAACCTGACATCGGTGGTTGCCTATTATTTATATGTTATGCTGGGAATTGATGCCGACTCATTCACAAAATTCGGGGGTACACCGTATTACGAAAAAGCTCGCGGCGTTGTAAATGCCGCTCAAAATTCGCCCGAACGAGGCTGGAAAGCTTTTGAAAGCCTCAAAAACCGTTACTGGCTGGTCGAAAACCTTTTGAATAATACATACAGTCCTTTCCGCGAAGGATTGTATTCCTACCATCGTTTAGGACTTGATCTGATGTCGGAGAATATGGATCTGGGCCGCAGCGGTGTAAATGATTGCCTGGAAGACCTTCAAAAGATCAACCGGGAGAAAACGGGCTTGTATATCACTCAATTGTTTATTGATGCAAAAAGAGATGAAATCATAAATATTTATTCGCAGGCTGCACCAATGGATAAAACCAAGACTGTGAACATCCTTAAAGAAATTGATCCTGCTAATTCGTCGAAGTATCAGCAGATCATGCAACAACCTAAGTAAGCCAATTCATCACAATTTCTTACATTTGCTTTTGTAAAAGCTAAATTACCGGACATGCTACTGCATTTGTCAGTCGAAAATTTTATACTTATCCCGCAGCTCGAAATAAGTCTGCACAAAGGGTTTACCTGTATTACCGGGGAAACCGGTGCCGGGAAATCAATTCTTGTCGGAGCTCTTTCGCTCATACTCGGACAACGGGCCGATACTTCAGTGCTCAGGGATAAAAACCAGAAATGTATTGTTGAAGGCAGTTTTTTAATCGATGGATATAACCTTAACTCAATTTTCGAAGCGAACGACCTTGATTACGAGCCTACTTCGGTATTTCGCCGCGAAATTAACCCGCAAGGTAAATCGCGGGCTTTTATAAACGATACACCTGTAAATCTCAATATCCTGAAAGAAATAGGCGACAGGTTGGTGGATATTCACTCGCAGCATCAAACCCTGGAGCTGAATAACGCTGCTTTTCAGCTTGGGATGGTCGATTCTTACGCCGGGGATGCAAAAACACTTATGGCATATGGTAACTTATTCAGCGAATACAATTTAGTGAAAACCGAACTGGATGATTGTATCAAAAAAGAACAGCAAAGTGTAAATGAAAAAGAGTTTCTGAATTTTCAATTCGAAGAACTGGAAAAAGCCAATCTGCTTATAAATGAACAACAGGAAGCTGAAGAAGAACTTGAGATTTTAACACATGCCGAAGAAATAAAAACACGGACATTTTCAGCTTTAGGAATACTTGCCGATAACGATTTGAATGTTTCCGACAAGTTATCGGAAATAAAGCAATTACTCGAGCAGGCTTCCCGCTTCAGTCATCACATTATTCCACTTGCTGAAAGGATCAACGGGAGCCTGATTGAAATAAAGGACATTGCAAACGAACTTCGTACATTCTCCGAGCAGGTTCATTTTGATGCTGAAAGGATTGAGAAAATAGGTTTGCGATTGGATTTCATCTATCACCTGGAGCAAAAACATAGGGTACAGACCGTTACTGAGCTCATGGAAATCATGAATGTTTTGTCGGAAAAGCTGTATGCGATCGGTTCACTCGAAACACGTATTGTTGAGTTAAAGGAAGCTTTGGCAAGACTGGAAAATGAACTATTAGCTGTTGCCGCTGTTATTTCTAAGCAAAGACAAACCGTTATTCCCAATATCGAGATTGAAATGCATAAGGTCCTGGATAGCCTGGGAATGCCTTCAGCAAAATTTAAAATAAAACAAGACCCATTGACGTATTTTTCAGCTACAGGAACTGATAAAATAACTTTCCTTTTTTCTGCCAACAAAGGAGGTGAGGTTCGCGAAATCCAAAAGGTTGCATCAGGAGGGGAGTTATCCCGTTTGATGCTTGCAATGAAATCGTTGATCTTTAATCGCAGTTTGCTTCCTACTATACTTTTTGATGAAATTGATTCAGGCGTGTCTGGCGATATTGCCGGTAAAGTTGGAACAATAATGCGAAATATGTCGGCTAATATGCAGGTAATAGCCATTACCCATCTCCCGCAGATTGCCGGTAAGGCTGACAGCCATTTACTTGCTTACAAAGAGGATGGTGATATTTCGACGGTATCAAGCCTGCGAATACTTTCCAATGAAGACCGGGTAAATGAAATTGCCCGTATGCTAAGTGATGAAACCATCACTGAATCAGCCAAGGTCACAGCGCGTGAATTGCTAAATTACAGGAATTAATCAATAGGAATCATTTTATTAGTCTCATGTTAAATACCTGAAAATCAAGATTTGAAGTTTTGAAACAAAACATTTAAGCACTACAAATCTCAATTGCATAGTATTCTCATTCATCAATAGCTTAATCGACACATAAAACCCATCTCGACCTAAAGGTTCATACTTTATTATTACCTCAAATAGAAATATTACTTAAAACAAAAACAATGGCTTACAATTTACTCAAAGGCAAAAAAGGCATCATTTTCGGTGCATTGAACGAAATGTCGATCGCATGGAAAGTGGCGGAAAAAGCCCATGAAGAAGGTGCCGAGTTTGTTCTTACCAATACGCCGATGGCATTGCGTCTGGGCGATACTGACCAATTGGCAAAAGCTACGGGAGCCATTATTGTCCCTGCTGATGCAACAAGTATTCCTGACCTGGAAAATGTTTTCACAAAAACCATGGAACATTTTGACGGTAAAATCGATTTTATCCTTCATTCCATTGGAATGTCGCCCAACGTACGCAAGAAAATCCCTTATGATGCCCTCAGCTATGAAAACTATCTGAAAACCCTTGACATATCTGCTATTTCATTTCATAAAGTAATTCAGACAGCCAAGAAATTCGACGCCTTGAATGAATGGGGTTCAATAGTAGCATTATCCTATGTTGCTGCCCAGCGCACCTTGTATGAATATAACGATATGGCTGATGCAAAGGCTGCTTTGGAAAGTATAGCCCGGAGTTTTGGGTATATTTATGGCCGTGAAAAACATATTCGTATCAACACCGTTTCGCAGTCCCCAACTTTAACAACAGCCGGAAGTGGTGTAAAAGGAATAGGCGGGTTGATGGACTTCACGGAGCGTATGTCGCCGCTGGGCAATGCAACTGCCGACGAATGTGCCGATTATTGCCTCACCCTGTTTAGTGATCTGACCCGCAAAGTTACCATGCAGAACCTGTTTAACGACGGAGGTTTTTCAAGCATGGGTATGAGCGCCCGAGCCATGGAAATGTACAACAAAAGTCTCGATTGCCGAGATTGCCTGGATCATCCGGATAATTGCCTGATTGACAATGATGAAAGCAAAGTAAAACTTTAATTACTTTTGGTTTTCATGAGTAAAACCTTAGCGTTTGCACCCATCCTTAATCAATACTGATCGTATAATTGTAAATAGCCTGGGGCTTTGGTTCCGGGCTGTTTGATTTTTCAGAAGTAGTATTTAATGAATAATTAAATTGCACACCAGCCTGATTTTCTGGTTGAACAGTTTTAGGAAGTTGAAAATGAATTCTTGTTTTCATTTCGGCTTTCATCTTGATTCCACGGTTTCGTGCAGGTTCGTAATGCATCAGGCGAATCACCCGGATAGCTTCTACATCACATCCATACCCGATTCCTTTGGTGACTTCCACATCTACAATTTCACCTAAATTATTTACAGTATAAACAACATAAACAAGCCCTTCCACTTTATTTGTCAGTGCTCGTTCAGGATAAACAATATTTTCTCTGATAAACTTCTGGTATGCCTCTTTACCGCCCGGAAAGGCAGGGATCCTCAGGAAGGTCTTCTTTTGGTTATTTTTTGGATCTTTATGTTTCACTTTACAAAACTAACATTTTTTTGAATCCATGCCTATTACTCTTCACTGGTTATGAGTGTTCGAATAATTTCCATGTAAAAACCTGTTTAACAGTATGATAAATGTAATTCTGAATTATTTGCAAATTCATCCATTTCTTTTGGCGTATGTATGCAAATAGTGCTAAATTTGTCAAACCATATAGCATTATAAAATGAAAAAATACTGAGGGAAAAGTCTTGCTGGTATTATTTAAAAAGGTTTACAGGAATTTTAAAGCTTGGTTTTTAGGGAATTGAATTAATAATTAATAATTAAAATACGTATGAAAATTTTAGTTTGTATCAGCAATGTGCCTGATACCACAACCAAAGTAAAATTTGTGGACGATTTCAAAAAACTTGATGTAAATGGGATTCAATGGATTATAAATCCATGGGATGAACTTGCACTTACCCGTGCGCTTGAGTTAAAAGATGATGCATCAAACGGAGTTCAATCTGTAACAGTAGGTCACGTTGGTTTGGTCAGTTCTGATCCAACTATCCGCAAAGCCCTGGCTATTGGAGCTGACGACGCAATTCGTATAAATATCGAAGCAGGTGATGCATATACCATTGCAGCCCAACTTGCTGAAGCTGTCCGGAACGAAAATTTTGATATCATTATGTGTGGTATTGAATCCAGCGATCACAATGGATCAACAGTAGGAGGGATGCTGGCTGAATTTATGAATTGTCCGTCAGTAACCGGGGTTTCTTCAGTTAAAATTGAAGGTAGTCAGCCTATTATTACCCGCGAAATTGATGGAGGCAAGGAAGTTCTTGCTGTTCCTTCGCCATTTGTAGCAATAGTGCAGAAAGGAATTGCAAAAGAACCCCGTATTGCTGCCATGCGAGGCATTATGATGGCCCGCACCAAACCAATTAAAGTTGTTGAACCACAACAGATTGATGGTCTTACGGAGGTTATTAAATATGAAATGCCAAAGCCACGCGCTGCCTGCAAATATGTAAGTGCCGACGATGCCGGACAACTTATCACTTTACTTCAGAACGAAGCCAAGGTTTTTTAATCCATTTAGTCATTAACACGTCAATAAACGAATAATCATATGTCAGTATTAGTATTCCTCGAAAATTGGGATGGTAAGTTCAAAAAATTATCCTTCGAATTAGTTTCTTACGCATCCAAACTTGCAGAAATGCTTGGCGATCAGGCCATAGCTCTATCAATTGGAAAAGTAGATGCTGCTGAACTCGAAAAACTTGCTCTCTTCGGTGCTGAAAAAGTTATCAGCATTGAAAACGATACGATCAAAACACTCGACGATCAGGCTTATACACGCATGATAGCCGAGGTTGCACAGAAAAACCACGTCAGCGTAATAGTTTTATCCAACAATAATTCAGGAAAGGCATTGGCGCCAAGACTTTCAGTCAGGCTTAAAGCAGGGGTTGCTTCAGGGGTAAGCAAATTGCCGGTAAGTACCAGCCCGTTTGTTGTTTACAAAAAGGTTTACTCAGGAAAAGCTTTCGCCGATGTTGTAATTAAAACGGATATTAAAATTCTGACCCTTGCGCAAAACTCATTTGAAGTTGTTGAAACGCCAAAAACATTCGTTTACGAAAAATCGGATATTCAGCCTGATAGCAACCTGATGAAAACACAGGTCAAAGAAGTTCAGAAACAATCTGGTAAACTCCTTCTGACCGATGCTGACATTGTCGTGTCGGGTGGTCGTGGAATGAAATCGCCCGATAATTGGGGGCCTCTTGTTGAACTGGCTGATTTACTTGGCGCTGCAACGGCTTGTTCCCGCCCTGTTTCTGACGAAGGTTGGCGTTCGCACGATGAACATACAGGACAAACCGGTAAAATTATTGCTCCGAACCTGTATATTGCAATCGGAATTTCAGGAGCAACCCAGCACCTGGCTGGAGTGAGTTCATCAAAATTTATCGTTGCCATCAATACCGACAAGGATGCCCCGATTTTTGAAGCTGCTCAATATGGAATTGTTGGTGATGCCCTTAAGGTGCTTCCACAACTGGTTGCGGCTGTAAAGGAAATGAAATCAAAATAGATCATTTCCCCTTAATTAAAGGTGTCTTGTCCTGAATGTTATTCTATATGAATAATCTTCAGGACATTTTTCTTTTGTAAATCAGCATATTATGGCATATTGAATTGTATTGGCAAGGACGATTTTATACCAATGAAGGTTTACGTATATTTTGTCAACTTTTCATGTAAAACATTCCTGATATAGGTCCGATAACACATTCATATTTAGAAAGATATGTAGATTATCGTATATTTAAATCCTTGATTCTGCAAGCATTACAGCATTTTTTCTTGGAGTTTGTCCCTAAATGTGTATTTTTGCGCCTTTAATTTTCCATCACAAAATACTATTGACTTACGTAAAGT
The DNA here is from genome assembly GCA_041660125.1 of Lentimicrobiaceae bacterium. Taxonomy (GTDB): domain Bacteria; phylum Bacteroidota; class Bacteroidia; order Bacteroidales; family UBA4417; genus UBA4417. The sequence goes on along the minus strand of JBAZWY010000015.1, from coordinate 47,361 downwards.
AAAGTCACAAACTGATTTATGAACTATGCGTTTTAGAATAATTGTGCTAGCCAAGCAGGTTCCTGATACCAGGAATGTAGGAAAAGATGCCATGAAAGCTGATGGTACTGTGAACCGGGCAGCCTTGCCTGCCATTTTTAATCCTGAAGATTTACACGCATTGGAGCAAGCTCTAAGCATTAAGGATAAAATTCCGGAAGCCGAAGTCATTCTTCTCACAATGGGTCCTTTCCGTGCTGCAGAAATCATTCGTGAAGCCATGTACCGCGGTGCCGACAGGGGTTACCTGATCACCGACCGTAAATTTGCAGGTTCCGATACGCTTGCCACATCATATGCTTTATCGCTGGCTGTAAAAAAACTTGCTCCATATCACCTTGTAATTTCAGGCAGGCAGGCAATTGATGGCGATACTGCCCAGGTCGGTCCCCAGACTGCTGAGAAACTAGGTATCCCTCAAATCACCTATGCTGAAGAAATTCTTTCGGTAGATGCTAAAAAAATAATTGTCAAAAGAAGGCTTGAAAGAGGAGTGGAAGTAGTAAATTCAACCTTACCTGCAGCCATTACTGTTCATAGTTCAGCTCCGGTTTGTCGGCAGAGGGTTGCCAAATTGCTTATGAAATACAAACATGCACGCACGGTAACCGAACTACAGAATGAAACAAAAGATTATACTGAATTATACAGCGACAGGCCTTATCTTCTCATTGAGGAATGGACAGCCGATGATTTAAATGCTCAGGCTGAAATGCTTGGTTTGTCGGGATCGCCAACCAAAGTTAAAAAGATCGAAAATGTTGTTTTTCAACATAAAGATTCCAAAGTCATGGGCAGTTCCGATAAGGAAATAGAAACCCTGGTGCAGGAACTGATGAACAGCCACATAATTGGCTAATATATTGAGAAGATAAAAATTACTGACTAAAACCAAAAAAGCACGTGAACAACATATTTGTTTATTGCGAAGTTACCGAAGAAGGTTCCATTGCTGATGTCAGCCTCGAACTTTTATCGAAGGGTAAGAAACTGGCCGGCGACCTGAATGTTAAACTGGAAGCAGTAGTGATCGGATATAATGTTTCCAATCTGGAAGCCCTGTTATATCCGTATGGTGTTGATGTAATTCATTATGCAAATGATGAAAGACTTTTTCCATACACCACACTGCCGCACGCTTCGATAATACTTGATCTATATAAAAAAGAAAACCCGGAAATAGCACTCTTCGGAGCAACAAGCATAGGCCGTGATATTGCACCCCGTGTAGCATCAGCACTCCGTTGCGGGCTCACTGCCGACTGCACCAGCCTTGAAATTGGCGATCATTTCGAAAACAAGACTCAGACGGAATATAAAAATCTTTTATATCAGATACGCCCTGCTTTTGGTGGAAACATCATTGCCACCATCATCAATCCCGAAACCCGCCCCCAGATGGCCACCGTTAGGGAAGGCGTGATGAAAAAAGAAATATTTTCAAACAAGTTTAAAGGAAAGCTCAAGAAAATTGATGCGAAAAGCATTCTGAAAGATGATGATTTTGCGGTCACCATTATTGAACGCCATATAGAAAAGAGCAAGATCGACATCAAGAACTCACAGGTTATCATTTCAGGTGGCTATGGTGTGGGATCGAAGGAAAATTTCAACCTCCTCTTCCAATTGGCTGATATCCTTGGAGCCCAGGTGGGCGCATCGCGCGCTGCAGTTGATGCCGGATTTGTTGAACACGAACGCCAGGTCGGACAGACAGGTGTTACAGTGCGACCTAAACTTTACATTGCCTGCGGGATTTCCGGAGCTGTGCAGCACAGGGCCGGTATGGATCAATCAGCCCAGATTATTTCTATTAATACAGATATAAATGCACCAATAAATAGTATAGCTGACTATACCATTGTTGGAAATGTAGCGGATGTGATCCCGAAAATGATCAAATATTACAAGAAAAACTCGAAGTAAATCAACTGACCATAATGGAAAATTATTATACCGACAATCCCCATCTGAAGTTTCATCTCAATCATCCTTTGATGGAGAAAATAGTGAAACTGAAAGAGTCAGGCTATAGCCAGAAAGAGAAATACGACTTTGCTCCCCTTGATTTCGAAGATGCCATCGACAATTACGAAAAAATAATGGAGATAATTGGCGAAATCAGCGGTGAAATCATCGGACCTAATGCCGAATCTGTTGATAAAGAAGGACCCAAACTCATTGATAATGAAGTAAAATATGCCCGGGGAACCCAGGAAAATTATGACGCAATGGTAAAGGCAGGCCTGGTTGGTTTTACGCTGCCAAGAGAATACGATGGGCTCAACATCCCTACCGTTCCTTATGTAATGTCGGGCGAAATCGTATCGCGTGCCGATGCAGGATTTGCAAATATCTGGGGATTGCAGGATTGCGCCGAAACCATTCATGAGTTTGGTTCCGACGAAATTAAGACTGAATTTCTGCCCCGGTTTCATAAAGGTGCAACTGCAGCCATGGATCTTACCGAACCCGACGCTGGCTCCGATTTACAAGCCGTACAGTTAAAAGCAACTTACGATATTCATAAACATCGCTGGATACTTGATGGGGTAAAACGCTTTATCACTAACGGAGATGCTGATATTTCGCTGGTATTGGCCCGTTCCGAAGAGGGAACTACCGATGCACGGGGTCTTTCACTCTTTGTTTACGACCGCGAGGATAAAGCCGTTACAGTTCGTCGGATAGAAAATAAGCTGGGCATTAAAGGATCACCAACCTGTGAACTGGTATTCCACAATGCACCTGCCAAACTGGTGGGTGATACTAAATTAGGCCTTATAAAATATGTAATGTCGCTTATGAATTCGGCACGGCTTGGAGTTGGGTCACAATCAGTTGGAATTGCAGAAGCAGCTTACCGTGAAGCATTTAAATATGCAAACGAACGTGAACAATTTGGAAGATCTATTATAAAATACCCGGCAGTTTACGAAATGCTTACCAATATGAGGGTAAAGATTGACGCCATGCGCACGTTGCTCTATGAAACCGCCAGGTATGTTGATATTTATAAAGCTTATAATTTCACTTCACATGATCGTAAACTGGAACCAGAAGAACGCCAGGAAGCTAAAATGTACCAGAAGTTAGCTGATATGTACACTCCGCTGGTGAAACTTTATGCCAGTGAACAATGCAACCAGATAGCCTATGATGCCATTCAGATATTTGGAGGTACCGGTTATATGAAAGATTTTCCTATCGAACGTATTTACCGTGATGCGCGAATTACAACTATATATGAAGGTACCACACAGCTTCAGGTAGTTGCAGCCATACGTAATGTGGGTAATGGCACTTACCTGGCTACCATGCGCGAACGGGGTCAGTTGAAGGTTAAACCCGATTTGGAATACCTTAAGGGAACGCTCGAAAAAATGACGGAACAATATGCCAAAACAATTGAGAAAGTTAATGAATTCAATGATAATGAATACTTTGACTTCCATGCCCGACGTATGGTTGAAATGGCAGCTAATGTCCTGATTGGGTATTTGCTGCTTTATGATGCCGACAGAAGCGATGTGTATTCCAAATCAGCCGATATCTTTATACGCAAAGGCAGGGCTGAAAATATTGCTTCTGTAAGTTTTATTAATAATTTTCACCCCAAGGATGTAAATGACTTCAAAATGTAATAAATAAGTTTTTGGGGATTTCCTTAATCTTCCAAATTACTGATTATGAATACTTTTTAAAAAGAACGCTTTGTTTCAGGGCGTTCTTTTTAATTTACAGCCCTTTTCAATATATTCCAATTTAAATTTTTATTAACATATATAAATTCAAATGATGTAATTTCGTACTTTTCCACCGATTTTCTGAACCATCAGCAGCCAGTATTCGGATTTACCAGGGGTAAGTGGTATATTGGAGAATTAAAATACGATGAGTAAATATACCATGCAGGAATTCTGGTAAATACACATTATCATTATTATATCATTAATAGTAAACGATTAACGAACAATGGAAAACAGAAAAGTATTAAAAAGCGGAGAATTTCTTGTTGACACCGTAGAAGCCAAAGATGTTTTTATCCCTGAGGAATTTAATGATGAACAGTTAATGATTGCTCAAACCTGCCAGGATTTTCTTGAAACTGAAATTTATCCGAATCTGGATAAAATTGATAGCCCGGATATTAACCTGATGAGAGCTATCCTGGAGAAGGCAGGCGAACTTGGATTGATGGGCATAGCTTTACCCGAAGATGTAGGTGGATTCGGTCAATCATTTGTAACACAAATGCTTGCAGCCGAAAAGATTGGAGCCGGGTATTCATTTTCAGTAGCTTATATGGCCCATTGTGGAATTGGTACCTTGCCAATTGCATATTACGGAAACGAAGACCAACGCCAGAAATATGTTACCCGGCTTGCTACTGGTGAAATTATCGGCGCTTATTGTCTTACCGAACCAGGTGCAGGTAGTGATGCCAATGCCGGTAAAACAAATGCACGACTTTCTGACGATGGCACACATTATATCCTGAACGGACAAAAAATGTGGATTACTAATGCCAATTTCGCTGATATACAGACCGTTTTTGCAAAAGTTAATAATGATCGTATTCTTAGTGCATTTATTGTTGAACATACAATGCCGGGCGTAGTAATTGCTCCTGATGAGAAAAAAATGGGAATCAAAGGTTCGTCAACTGCCCAGATTTTTTATAATGATGTAAAAGTACCTGTCGGAAATATGATTGGTAAGCAGGGTGAAGGTTTCAGAATTGCACTGAGTATTTTACATATGGGCCGTATCAAGTTAGGCGCAAATGTTATAGGCGCAGCTAAAAAGGCTATCAACGATTCAGTTAAATATGCTAATGAGCGTAAGCAGTTCTGTGTTCTGATTTCGACTTTTGGCGCAATTAAACATAAACTTGCACAACAGGCAATAAAAACATTTGCTGCCGAATCAGCAACATATAGGGTTAGTAAAGATATTGATGATCTTATTGTAATAAACAAAGCTTCAGGTATGGATCATGGCCGTGCTACTATTGAAGGTATCAGTCATTATGCGGTTGAAGCAGCTATATTGAAGGTTTATGGTTCCGAAGCACTGGATTATGTAATTGACGAGGCTGTTCAGATTCACGGCGGCATGGGATATTCAGCTGAAATGGACGTTGAACGTGGATACCGCGATTCGCGAATCAACCGTATTTTTGAGGGCACCAACGAAATAAACCGCCTTATCATAGCTGATACAACGATAAAACGGGCACAAAAAGGTGATTTCGACCTTTTCGGACCGGCTGAAAAACTTTATAATAACCTCAGCAATATTACTTCCGGGAAAGATGATGGTGAAAGCTATTATGCCGAAAAAGGTCGCTATCTAGCTAATTTTAAAAAGGTTATACTTTTAGGGATCCATGGGATAACTACGTATTTTGCTAAGAATCTTGTGAAAGAGCAGGAAGTGATGAATAACTTATCTGAAATGATCATGGAGACGTATATCGCTGAATCACTGGCTCTAAGGGTCGAAAAACTTGAAAGCATGAAAGGTAATGCTGAAATATTCCGCGATATGCTTGATGTATATGTTTACGATACTGCCGACCTTATCCGTAAATCAGCACGCGATGCCGTTAATTCGTTTGCCAGTGACGAAGAATCAGAAAAACTAAATACAGCTATAGAAAAACTTACCCACGTAGCTGGCATTAATGTTAAAGAAGCCCGTCGTCGTATTGCCGACAGGTTGATCGAAAATAATGCTTACAAATTCTAATCAGCCATCTATACTAACCAAGCTAAGAGCGACCCTATCAGGGCGCTCTTTTTATATGCTTTTAAAAGGTTCAAGTTTATTTTTATTTACTCATACTCAAATCTCATTAGTATTACTGCCGAACGTAGCCTGAAATCTCCATAAACTGTGGCAAAAATAGCTTCTGATGCGGCAGATTGGTTGCAGTATTTCTAATACTTTTGGTACTTGAAAATGTAAAGATTACAAATAATGTTATTTATTGATGATCAGCGTTTTAAGTCGAAATCATGTTTATTTTTCTTATTCTCAAAAAATGGATAAACAGGAAATTATTAATAAAACTATAGATTTTGTCAAGACATCCTTAGCGGATGCCGAAGGTGGTCACGACTGGTGGCATATTTACAGGGTTTGGAAAACAGCTAAACTTATTGCTCAATATGAGGAGGTTAATATGTTTATTGTCGAACTTGGAGCTCTGTTACACGATATTGCCGATTCAAAGTTTAATAATGGTGATGAAGAAATAGGACCGCTTAAAGCAAGAGCGTTTTTACATTCGCTGCTGGTTGAAGAAACTATAATAATTCATATTGAGAATGTCATCAACAATATTTCATTTAAAGGGGGCAAACTTCCACAACTATTTAAATCACCGGAACTGGATGTAATACAAGATGCCGACCGGCTTGATGCTCTTGGAGCCATTGGCATTGCAAGGGCTTTCAATTACGGCGGGCATAAAGGCAGATCAATCTATAATCCGGATATTAAGCCAAACCTTAACTTAACAAAGGAAGAGTATAAAAACAGTGAAGCTCCCACATTGAATCATTTTTACGAGAAACTACTTCTTCTTAAAGACCGCATGAATACTGAAACCGGCAGAAAGATGGCTGAAGATCGTCATGCATTTATGCTTACTTATCTGGATCAGTTTTATAATGAGTGGGATGGATTGAAATAATTTCAATAAGTTTCCAGTTTTTTAACAACAGTTTTCATTTCTCCAAAACAAAAAAAGAACGCTCAGATAAGGCGTTCTTTTTAGTTTTTTTGAATCAAATTTATTCTGCAGTTTTATCCGTTGTAGCCGGGTTTTCTGTAGCAGCCGGCAGTTCATGTAATATGGATGTTTCCGGTAGTTTTGGGGGCTCCGGCTTTTCAACCATAATTTTCATATCCTTTATTTCAGGGTCGAAATCAATATTGATAATATCGCCAGCTTCAAGTTTAGTAAGAATGATCTCCTCGGCAAGCATGTCTTCCACATATTTCTGAATGGCTCTTTTAAGCGGGCGGGCACCAAACTGTTCATCCCAGCCTTTTTCAAGTATGTAATCCTTGGCTCTTTCAGTAATCCGGGGTTCATAGCCCATAGTACGAATGCGGCCAAAAAGGTGAGAAAGTTCAATATCAATAATTTTGTGAATATCCTCACGCTCAAGTGAATCGAAAATAATAACGTCATCGATCCTGTTCAGAAACTCAGGGGCAAATGATTTTTTAAGTGCATTTTCAATCACGCTTTGCGCAATATTCGAACTTTGCGACTGGCGTGCACTTGTACTAAAACCAACTCCCGCCCCAAAATCCTTTAACTGCCTGGAGCCTATATTGGAAGTCATTATGACAATTGTATTCTTAAAATCAACTCTACGTCCAAGACTATCAGTGAGTTGACCATCATCAAGTACCTGTAACAGGATATGAAAAATATCAGGATGAGCTTTTTCAATTTCGTCGAGCAAAACAATAGAGTAGGGGCGACGGCGTACTTTTTCGGTCAGTTGTCCGCCTTCTTCGTAACCAACATATCCCGGAGGTGCACCAACAAGTCGTGATACTGCGAATTTCTCCATATACTCACTCATATCAATACGAATGAGAGCATCCTCTGTATCAAAAAGGTAACGTGACAATATTTTAGCGAGGTGTGTTTTCCCAACACCTGTTGGGCCAAGGAAAATAAATGTTCCGATAGGTTTGTTCGGATCTTTTAATCCGGCTCGGTTACGACGAATAGCTTTAACAACCTTTTTTATAGCATTTTCCTGCCCAATAACCGAACCCCCGAGTTCCTGCTCCATATTCATCAGCCGGGAACCTTCATTTTCGGCAATCCGCTGAACCGGAACTCCTGTCATCATAGCAACCACTTCGGCTACATTTTCTTCAGTAACCGACTGACGGTTTATTTTTGAATCTTCCTCCCAATTTTGTTTCAAAGCTTCAAGTTGAGCCTGGGCTTTACGTTCATCATCGCGATACCGTGCAGCTTCCTCATATTTCTGTCCTTTGATAGCCTTCATTTTCTTTTGCCGGATATCTTCAATCAGGCTTTCGGTTGTAACTATCTCAACTGGAACATGCATATTCGAAATATGAACACGGGCACCTGATTCGTCGAGTGCATCTATTGCTTTGTCGGGTAGGCAACGGTCAGTAAGATAGCGGTTTGTAAGAGTAACACATGCATTTATGGCTTCAGGAGTATATTTTACCAGGTGGTGATCCTCATACTTTTCTTTTATCTGGTTCAGAATAGTTACAGTTTCTTCAGGAGAAGTAGGATCGACAAGTATTTTCTGGAACCGGCGTTCCAATGCACCATCTTTCTCAATGTACTGGCGGTATTCGTCAAGCGTGGTTGCACCAATACATTGAATTTCGCCCCGTGCCAATGCAGGCTTGAACATATTGCTTGCATCAAGCGATCCGCTTGCATTTCCGGCACCAACAATGGTATGGATTTCGTCAATAAATAAAATAATATCCCGATTCTTTTCCAGCTCGTTCAGAACGGCTTTCATCCGCTCTTCAAACTGTCCACGATATTTAGTTCCTGCAACTAACGAGGCGAGGTCAAGCGTATAAACCCTTTTATTAAACAAAGCACGGGAAACTTTACGCTGAATTATCCGTAGAGCCAGTCCTTCAGCAATGGCTGATTTGCCAACACCCGGTTCACCGATCAGGATGGGATTGTTTTTCTTGCGCCGACTAAGAATTTGAGAAATCCTTTCAAGTTCTTTTTCACGTCCTACAATAGGATCAAGGCGGTTTTCCTCGGCAGCTTTTGTAAGGTCGCGGCCAAAATTGTCAAGTACAGGTGTTTTCGACTTACTGTCAGCAGTTTTTCTTAGATTTTCTATCCCACCGCCTTCATCAGGATCATCATCCTGCGAACTTCCCGATAGCTCATCTTTGGGGTTCGCACCAGTTTCACCAAAGAGCCTTTCCCTGTCTCCGGGCGATTGGGCTGAATCTTCTCCTGTAATTAAATATGTTTTCACTTCTTCTTTAAATAAATCGTAATCAACATTATATTTTTTTACTGAACGGGTTACAAGGTTATCTTCATCCTTTAGGATAGCAAGCAGAAGATGTTCTGTTCCGATTAACTCACTATTAAAAAGCTTTGCTTCGAGGTAGGTAAGCTTAAGTGCACGCTCAGCCTGTTTTACGAGTGGAAGGTTATCATTTGCCTTGTTATGATTAGCCGGATTAGCTATCGCTGTTTCGATAGTACGGCGCAAATCAGCCATATCTACATTCAGATAACTTAAAATTCGAATCGCTAATCCTTCACCTTCTCTGATCATTCCAAGCAAAAGGTGTTCAACCCCAATATATTCATTGCCAAGCCTTATAGCCTCTTCACGACTAAAAGACAAGACATCTTTAACTCTCTGTGAAAATTTTGCTTCCATGTGATATTAATCCTTTTCTTAACTAAATGAATATTAATTAAATTCACTCCAAAATTACGATATAAACGCATAAGTTCGCAAATAGTTTATGGAAATGATATGAATATATTTGTTTAATCCTTCATTTTCAGTAATTTTATCTTATCAACAGGCTCATGTTAAAAACAGGATAGAAAAAGCTTAAAATTGCATTTTTTATATCAAAAAAAACTGTACTTTCGTAGAGATATTGACGATAACTTAAATCGTTAAAAATGAAGGGATTAGGAAATGGATAACATTCAGGACGGGGAAAGAATACTACCTGTAAATATTGAAACACAAATGAAAGGTGCCTACATCGATTATGCGATGTCGGTTATTGTATCGCGTGCACTTCCCGATGTACGTGATGGCTTAAAGCCTGTGCACAGAAGAGTTTTGTACGGAATGCTTGATTTAGGTGTACTGTCAAACCGGTCGTACAAGAAATCGGCCCGTATTGTAGGTGAAGTACTCGGTAAATATCACCCTCATGGTGATACTTCTGTTTACGACGCGATGGTGCGTATGGCTCAGGATTGGTCGTTGAGATATCCGCTTGTGGATGGGCAGGGAAACTTTGGATCCATTGATGGTGACAGCCCTGCTGCTATGCGTTATACCGAAGTTCGCCTGCGCAAATTAGCAGAAGAATTGCTGGCGGATATTGATAAGGATACTGTTGATTTTAAATTGAATTTTGACGATACACTTGAAGAACCTACAGTTCTTCCTGCGAAAATTCCAAACCTGCTGATCAATGGCACTTCGGGTATTGCCGTTGGTATGGCTACCAATATTCCGCCTCATAACCTTACTGAAATCATTAATGGATGTATAGCCTATATCGACGATAAGGAAATCACTGTCGAAGGCCTGATGAAACATATTAAGGCACCTGATTTTCCTACAGGCGGTATTATTTACGGGTATGAGGGAGTTCGCGAAGCCTATGAAACAGGTCGTGGACGTTTGGTAATGCGTGGTGAATCCACATTTGAAACCGACGAAAAAGGACGTGAAGCAATTGTTTTTACTTCAATTCCTTACCAGGTTAACAAGGCTGAAATGATTAAGAAAACAGCTGATCTGGTCAACGAGAAAAAAATCGAAGGAATTCACGATATACGTGATGAAAGTGATCGTAACGGGCTTCGTATTGTCTATGAACTCAAAAAAGATGCTGTATCAAATGTTGTATTGAATAAATTATATCAATACACAGCATTGCAAACTTCTTTCAGTACCAATGCTATTGCTTTGGTAAAAGGGCGACCCTATCAGCTCAATCTCAAACAGCTTATCGGCCATTTTATTGATCACCGTCATGAAGTAATCTTGCGACGCACCAGGTTTGAATTGGCTGAAGCCCAAAAACGCGCCCATGTTCTTGAAGGATTGCTCATCGCACTTGATAATATTGATGAAGTAATTGCTCTTATCAGGGCAGCTGCTTCTCCAGATGAAGCAAGGATGAAATTAATGGAGCGTTTTTCGTTTAGTGAAATTCAGGCAAAAGCAATCCTGGATATGCGTTTACAGCGTCTTACCGGCCTCGAACGTGATAAATTGAAAGAAGAATATGCTGAATTGATGAAAATCATTGCATATTATCTAAGTGTTCTTGCTGACGAGACTCTGCAATTTGAAATTATTAAGACCGAACTCACTGAAATCAGGGAGAAATACGGCGATGAACGTAAAACCCGCATTGAGCTAAGTGCAAAAGATTTCAGAATTGAAGATACTATTGCTGACGAAGCAGTCGTAATTACAATTTCCCATATGGGTTATATGAAACGCACGGCACTGTCGGAATACCGGCGTCAAAGCAGGGGAGGACGAGGAGCAAGGGGTTCAGACATCCGAGAAGAAGACTTCCTTGAGCACCTATACATTGCAACTGCACATAACTATATACTTTTCTTCACTGAAAAAGGTAAGTGCTTCTGGCTAAGGGTGTATGAAATACCTGAAGGAGGAAAGACTTCCAAAGGCAGGGCCATTCAGAATATGCTCAATATAGAGGCTGACGATAAGGTAAGAGCAATTATTAACCTGAAAGACCTGAAAGATGAAGAATATGTAAACAACAATTACATAATACTTTGTACAAAAAAAGGTACTATTAAAAAGACTTCACTCGAAGCCTATTCACGTCCCCGGCAAAATGGCATCAATGCTATCAATATCAATGAAGGCGATCAATTGCTCGAAGCCAGGATGACTAACGGAACCAGTGAAATTTTGATGGCATTGCGAAGTGGCAGGGCTATCCGGTTCAATGAGTCAACTGTCCGACCTATGGGCCGAAACGCAACAGGAGTGCGGGGCATTACACTGGGAGGGAAGAATGATGAGGTTATTGGCATGATATGTGTTAATAATCCTGAAGAATCTATTCTTGTCGTTTCGGAAAAAGGTTATGGCAAACGTTCGTATCTTGAAGATTACAGGGTTACAAACAGGGGAGGAAAAGGAGTCAAAACCATAAACGTTACAGAAAAAACCGGAAGTCTGATTGCGATTAAAAATGTAACAGATACAAATGACCTGATGATTATCAATCTTTCAGGAATCATAATCCGGATGGGAGTAAGCGATCTGAGAGTTATGGGCCGTGCAACACAAGGAGTGAGGCTCATCAATCTGAAAGAAGATGACGGTATAGCCGCTGTAGCAAAAGTAGAATTTGAAATTGAAGAAATTGAAGAAGAAGTTGAGTTGTTGGAAGGAACAGAACCTGCTGAAATTGACGAAAACCCTGATTCTACGGAAGAAATTGGAGATTCAGATTTAACTATCGAATTATAAATACCTGAAAATAAATTAATTAATACTAACTCAAAAAAAACAAACTAAAAAGTTAAGGAAATGAAAAGAACTCTTGTTTTATTTGCCCTAATTGTGCTGGTAAGTTCAGCTTTCGCTCAATTTAAGAAAGACCGGACTAAAGCATACAATGCATGGAATAAAAAGGATTTAGTAGAAGCTAAAGCTTCTATTGATAAAGCTATTACTTATCCCGAAGCTGCTACAGATGCCAAGGTATGGTATTACAGAGGCGGTATTTATCTTGATATTCAGATATCCCCTGCGAAAGCGATATTAGCACCTGATGCCCTTAATGTGGCTTATGATGCATTCATTAAAGCACGTGAATTGGACACAAAAGAGGATTTTAAGTCTGAAATAGCGGCGCGTATTTCTGCAATAGGGGGACAACACTATGACGAAGGAGTTGCCCAATTTCAAAAGAATAACTATGATGATGCATTGCCATTATTCGAAAAATCTATTAATATAGGTAAAGAAGGCCATACCATTGATACCATGGCTTATTATGGTGCAGCATTATGCCTCGAAAAGAAAGCATCTGTAGATAAAGCATTTCTTGACGAGGCAATTGCGAAGTATCAGTACCTGGTTGATATAAAAATGAATGCTGTCGATGTATATGCTTCTTTGGCTAACCTATACAAAGACAAAGGTGAGCTTGAAAAAGGATCTGAAATTATAAACCTTGGTAAAAAGATGTTCCCTGGTAATTCAAACCTTGTTATTACGGAAGCAAATATGTATATCTCAACCAACAACCATAAAAAGGCAGTTGAAAGCCTTATGCTAGCAAAAGAAAAAGAACCAAATAATGTTACTGTTTTATATGCTATTGGGGTAACTTACGATTTGCTTAAAAACGATACCACACTTTCTCAAGCCGAAAAATTAGAATATTTTAATGATGCCATAGCTGGTTATAAAGAAACCCTTAAAGTAGATTCTAATTATTTTGATGCATTATTTAACCTTGGCGCAATTTATTTTAATAAGGGCGGAGATGTTATTAATGTTGCAAATAAACTTCCTATAAATGAGACTGCAAAGTATGATAAAATGATTGCTGAAGGAAACAACTATCTGAATTTAGCATTACCATATCTCGAAAAATGTGAAACACTTCAGCCTAAGGATAAACCAACACTTGTATCGCTGAAAGAAATTTATGCACGTTTGAAAATGATGGATAAATTAAAGGAAATAAATGAAAAAATTAGCAACCTGGAATAATAGCTGCCAATATAAGGTTTAAATAGAAGGAGCCCGGTTAATCCGGGTTTCTTTGTTTTTATACAATCTATTTAACATAATATTAATTATGGGCTAAATTGATCAATGCTAAACTGATACAATTCAACATAATAGTTAGCGTAATAGTTATATAAGCATGAGTTAATGTGAATCGTATATTCCAGCAGAAATTGATTTGTGGAAAAAATAAAAATGCTATAGCTAAATTTCAAGGTTTTCTGCAAGTAACCCTGTATAAGGCATTTCGAGTTGCTTGATATCCTGGATTGCATTTCCGGCTATCCCTTTGATTGAGCCATGCATGTCAATGGTATTATCAATTACTTTTTCAAGTTGTTTCTCCCGCATTTTCCATATCTTTTGTATAGCCCGTTTCTCGGAATCCAAATCCATTTTCATCTGAGTAAATCCCTCAACAATAGCCTCTATCTGCATGTGAAATTTATTACTAGTCAGATAACTGTATAACATAGCCATCTTTTCACCTTTGTTTTCCTGCGTTGATAAAGCGTTGCTAACCTGGATAACGGATTCGCGGAGAACTTTACACAGTCCTTTAAACTCATCATATGTACATATCCAGATACCTTCTTTTAAACCCATCCGGTCCAAATCCGAAGGTAAAACTTCGGTTACCAAAACCCCGATGTTGGCACCTTTATCGCGGATATCATTTTTAAATTTCTCGATCCAGCTAGGTTGAAAGTCCTTGGTACGCTTGCTTTCGTAATAAATTGTTCCACACTTCTGCCGCGTCCGTGTGTTTACTGTTTGTATGCAATCACCTCCACGTGCTCCTTTTTTGATCTCTTCGATTGTATCGAGCGGGAAACTGGCAGCCAGCCATTCCTCGATAGCTAATTCCTGAACTTCGCCCTGTAATTGCATAGAGCCTTGCTCCTGCTTACGTTTCATCTCTTCGGTCAGGCGTTTCTGATCCTCTAATTGTTTGTGTAATTCTTTAAATGCCAGCTCATTACGATCTTGCTCGCTTTTCCGGATTTTTTCCTTTTCTTCAATAAGCTTCTGATTCAGAGCTCGCTCAGCATCTGCCATAACGCTTTCCCTCAATTCATCTTTTTCACGTTTAAGTCTCTCAATTTCAGCTTTACTCCGGCTGAGTTCTTTAAGTTTCTCCGATTGTTCAAGCAACTCCTTTTGCATGATTGTAAGTTGCTCCGATTGTTCTTCTTCAATTTTTAATTTAAGCTGTTTCTCAATTATTTGCCGCTCTTCCTTAAGTTTCGACTGGAGTTTTTCCTGGAAGAGTTCATTTTCCTTTTGTTTCTTTTTTTCAAATTCTTCCTTTTGGGCATTCAGGAGTTCAAGTTCGGCATCATACTTTTTCTTTTCTTCGGCCAACTGAGCCGAATACCGTTTCTTGAAATCATCTTCAAGCTGATGATACAGAATTTCATTCACATTAATCTCAGTACCACAATTCGGACATTCAATTTTAGTTTCACGCTCCATATGATTGTTATTATGCTGTTTAAAATATTTTTAAGTTAATCAATATATCGGTTTTTAAAACTACTAACTTACAAAAAAAAAGCCCCGCAACGCGAAGCTTTTCAAATATAGCGACATTATTTTATCGGGGTTGAACAATCACAAGTCTGAAAATTTGTGTACCAGGATTAAGCGTTTGGTGATCACTTTCATAGTAATCAATAGATAATGTGTTGAATTTCATTGAGTAGAAATATCCTCCCTGATAGTCCGAATAAAAATAATTAAACGGAACGGAGGTCCAGGATTCACCAATTTTCATGTAAAGTGTAACCATACCATTTTCGATTACATTATTTGTAATTTCAGGGAAATCCAGATCAACAGCATAGCCAAATCCCGGTTCTCCAGCAGTTCCATATTCAACCCAATCTGAACTTTGAACAATAAAATCGACCGTTGACATATCCGCATTTCCTCCTGTATCTTTTGTACAGGAAATTGAAAATAATGTGATGGCCAAAACTGAAATAAATATAAGTCTTTTCATGAAATTATTTTTTTAGTATTTAAATCAAAATTAATCAATAATCATTCCATAAACAAGATTTTTTTTCGTTTTCGTATAATCGTTCACTCAAATAAGCAGAAATGTATTCTTATTTATATTTTGTATTTTTACGCAACAAACTAGATCTGTGATATTGAAAACGCTACGCCGAATATTATTTATTATTTTATGTATAGCTCTCATCGCGATATCTGTGGGCTTTCTGCTTCCGGGGAAAGTGCATGTGGAGCGCAGGCTATTGATAAGTGCACCGCAAAGGAGTATTTTTAAACAGGTGAATGTACTTGAAAACTGGGTAAAATGGTCTCCTTGGCTACAAGCAGACACTACTATGCAACTTCTGTATTCCGGGCCTGTTTCGGGTGTCGGATCAACGCTTAAATGGCTGAGCAACAATACCAGTGTTGGAAGAGGTAGTTTATCAATTATTTCGAGTGTGCCTTACGATTCAATTCAGTTGCTTCTCGATTATGGTAAAAATGGTAAATCAACGACAACTTTTCATCTTACAAAAGAAAATCAAAACACACTTGTTACCAGTAGCCTTGACAGCGATCTTGGAATGAACCCCATATCAAGGTGGTTTGGACTATTTTCGGATTATATGGTTGGCCCTGATTTAGAAAGAGGATTATTTAATCTTAGTCAGTATTCAGGAAACATCAAAACAGTAAATGGATACGAAATAATAGATTCTATCGTTCCTGCCCATATATTGCTTACAGTTCGGGATACGGCTTCACCCGAAACCATTAAACCAAAACTTGCCGGAATGTACCAAAGGATTTCCAAATTTCTTAAATCCCGAAACCTCTCCCCCACCGGGTCTCCAATAGCTGTTTTTCACAATTACTCAAACCTGCAATTTGATATTGAAGCCTGTATGCCCGTTGCATCAATAGTTGCAGTTCCAAATGGCATGAATTGTATAGAAAAAGATGCTCAAAAAACAATTATGGTAAAGTATTTTGGGCCCTATGATCTTATATCAGGAGCTTATAATGCGATGCAAACATACATAAATGACAGGGAATTGCAGATAACCGGCCCGGCCTGGGAAGAATATGTAACAAATCCTAATAAGGAAGTTGATTCAACTAAATGGCAAACAAATATTTATTATCCTTTAAATAGTTTTCCAGGCTTATGAAAAAGAAGCCACAAAACGCAGGTTTCAGGTATCAAATACTTGATTTTCTGCATTTTAAATAATAGATTAAAAATAGATTTTTAAAATCTCATGAATTAAGAATTTAATTCTTAATTTGCATAAACAAATATATTCACCCGAATATAATACACATCAGAAATAATGGAAAATTCAGATAAATTACCAAGGATTATAGAACAAGATCCCTGGCTCGAACAGGCTGCAAATGATATAATTGCCAGGCATGACCGGTTTTCGTCAAAACTCAGCTTTCTTGAATCGATTTCCGGAAGTATTGAACAATTCGCGAAGGCATATGAGTTTATGGGAATCAACTTTATTCCTGAGGAGAATTGTTGGGTTTATCGTGAATGGGCTCCTGCTGCACATGCACTTTTTTTAACAGGAGATTTCAATCAATGGAATCAATATTCACACCCCTTGCAAAAAAAAGAAAATGGAATTTGGGAGATAAAGCTTAATGCCGAATATTATAAATCTGTGTTTATACATGGAAGCAAGATTAAAGTATTGGTTAAGAGTAATATAGGCGAGAAACTTCGAATTCCTGCCTATATAACAAGGGTAGTACAGGATGAGGATACTAAAAATTTCAGCGGTCAACTTTGGTTTTCTCCCAATTATAATTGGGAAAACGATCATTTTGATATCCACAAACTGGGTGAACTCTTTATTTATGAAGCCCATGTTGGAATGGCCCAGGAGAAAGAAGTGCTTGGTACTTACAATGAATTTACCGAAAAAATTCTGCCCCGGATAAAGAAAGCCGGATATAATGCCGTTCAACTTATGGCTATACAGGAACACCCGTATTACGGATCTTTTGGATATCATATATCAAGTTTCTATGCTCCGTCATCGCGATTTGGTACGCCCGAAGACTTGAAAAACCTTATCAGTACAGCACATAGCATGGGCATTGCTGTGATAATGGACCTGGTACATTCGCATACCGTAAAAAACATGAACGAAGGTTTAAACCAGTTTGACGGAAGTGAAACCCAATACTTTCATGCAGGATCCAGGGGTGAACACCCAAACTGGGATTCAAAGCTATTTGATTATGGCAAAACAGAAGTATTGCAGTTTCTGCTTTCAAACATACGATATTGGCTTAAAGAGTTTCATTTCGATGGTTTCAGGTTTGATGGTGTGGGATCCATGCTGTATTTTCACCATGGTGACGAACCTATTGATAATATTGATAAATACTTTAACCAGGGAGTTGAGTTCGATGCGGTGACCTATTTGCAACTGGCCAATCACCTCGCTCATAAAATTAATCCGCAGGCTGTTACTATTGCTGAAGATGTTTCGGGAATGCCCGGGTTGGCTTCTCCCATTGAAGATGGAGGTATAGGCTTTGATTTCAGGCTGGGAATGGGAATTCCTGATTTCTGGATTAAATACCTTAAAGATGTTCCTGATGAACAATGGAGCATGGCCGAGATGTGGAAAGTACTGAACGACCGGTTACCTTATGTAAAAACAGTAACGTACTGTGAGTCGCACGACCAGGCCCTGGTAGGTGACAAAACCATAGCATTCCGGTTGATGGATAAGGAAATGTATTTTAGCATGCAGTCTTCAGGCGAAAACCTCGTGGTTGATCGCGGAATCGCTTTACATAAAATGATACGACTTATTACTATTTCACTCGGCGGACAGGCCTATCTGAATTTCATGGGGAATGAGTTTGGACATCCCGAATGGATTGATTTCCCGCGCGAAGGGAATGACTGGAGTTACAAGCATGCGCGCCGCCAATGGTCACTAATGGATAACCCTCTGCTCAGGTATCACTACTTGTCGGATTTTGATCGTGCTATGATTAAAATAATCAAGGATGCCAAATTATTAAGTACATTGTATGCCAACCAGATCAATAGTGATGAAAATAACAAATGCCTGATTTATGAGAGAGCAGGTTTACTATTTATATTTAATTTTCATACCTCCGGTTCAATACCAGGATATGAATTTACAGTACCCGAACCAGGCGAATATAAAATCATTCTTAATACCGACCACGTTAATTTTGGCGGTCATGGCCGGATAAATGAAGAAATGCTATATACTACACGTTTTGATGAAGCCACTTCAACCAACCGGTTGAGCATATACTCCACCAATCGGACTGCCATCGTACTCAAAAAAGTGAAATAGTATTCTTTAAAGGATAAATCTTTGTTAATTTATCAAAAATTATATGTTATTTTCTTTTTCTTCCGTATAATTGCGCCCTATTTCGAATGAAAAACTGCAACTACAATGCAAACTAATCGTAAAAAGCTGATAATCAATTATGCAAATGTCACGCCAGATCTAATGGAAGCCATTCGCAAAAAATATCCATTGGGTTGGATCAACAATACCATAAAGGTTCCTATGGCTGGTGGCACATTTTTTTTTGCTATAACCCTCGACACTGAAGAAGCTAGTTACCTGATCAAAGTTCCAGTAAAGATTGATACAAAGTCTGATAAAGATGAGGATTTCTTTGACTCAACTCTCGATTTGAAAGAGAATGATGAAAGAGAAGATGATGACGAAGAAAAAGAGAAATCCCACGATAAGGATTCAGATGAGTAGACGATCTAATTTTATTAACATCTTTTAACAATGATTTTTACGGATTATCTGTAAGTTAATTATACTTTAGCCCCAG
The DNA here is from genome assembly GCA_041660125.1 of Lentimicrobiaceae bacterium. Taxonomy (GTDB): domain Bacteria; phylum Bacteroidota; class Bacteroidia; order Bacteroidales; family UBA4417; genus UBA4417. Next base: position 27,901 of record JBAZWY010000015.1, on the reverse strand, counting down.
ATAAAATATCAAACAGCATTTTTTTTCTGCAAATAATTAAAAAACACTGAAAAGAGAGGATTCCACCTCTCTTTTCTCTTTTATAGGCTATCTACTTCATTCAGAATATCATATCAAATTATAGCGGATCTAAATTAATAGACAAGGCTCATTATAAAATTTGCATTATCAGAACTATATTAATGTATTCCAGCGTGGATTAAACGCATGCTTTAGGTACATTTAGAGCTCATATTCAATTATATAAGCCTGGTTAACCCACCAGCACATTTATTTCTGAATAGCGGTATTTCGAGTAAACAATCCGTTTTGTAATAGCCAGTGCCAGTGTAAGTGTGCCTATTCTACCTATATACATCGTAAGAATTATAATTGATTTTCCTGCAAAACTTAATGAAGAAGTAATTCCGGTTGATAAACCAACTGTTCCAAAAGCTGAAATTTCCTCGAAAAGCAGGCTTAGAAAATTTTTATCAGCTTCCGTAATCGAAAGCACAAAAGTTGAAATAAAGATCAGTGAAATAGAAAACAAGGCTATTGAATAAGCTTTACTTATTGTAGCATTGGAAATAGTATGTTTTACAATTTCTACATTTTTACGGCCTTTGATGGTGCTGATTGCTGACCGGATTATTACCGAGAATGTAGTTGTTTTAATCCCCCCTCCAGTTGAACCCGGCGAAGCTCCAACAAACATAAGGAACATTATGAAAATGAGTACAGGTTGGCCAAGATGAGTAAAATCGAACGTATTAAAACCGGCTGTCCGGCAAGTTACCGATTGGAATATGGAAGAAACAATGCTGCCATATATTCCATAACCGGTAAAAGAATTATTGTATTCAACCAGGTAAAAAATAACGGCACCTGAAACAATCAATATTACTGAAGTATATAGAGCAATACGTGAGTGTGCCTGAAGTCTTTTCCATTTAAACTTTCGTCGTTCCCGGATATTCCTTAAACCGAACATATCTTCCAGAACTATAAATCCTATTCCGCCAAGGAAAATAAGTGCAGAAATAACAAGTTGAAGATTATAGGCATGCCGTACTGTTATTTCATAAAGATTATCAGTAAACAAACCGAAACCTGCATTATTAAATGCTGAAACAGCATGAAAAACAGAGAAATAAATCTTCTCTCCTATTCCTTTAAATATGAGTTCATTTGGCCAGGTAATAAAAAGCAATAAGGCGCCTGATATTTCAATATAAATACTATATAGAAAAATCTTCCGCAACAGCAATCTGGTATTACTCAATTTGTCAGTTGATACCATGTCTTTTATAAGCGACTGCATCCTTACTCCAGTTGAATTACGGTAAAATGTAGCAAATAAAGTAGCAAATGAAATAATATTTAATCCGCCTACCTGAATCAGAAGCATGATGATAGATTTACCTTTCAGGGTAAAGCATGTGGCAGTGTCAACAACAACAAGGCCTGTTACACAACATGCACTCGTAGATGTGAATAAGGCATCAATTGGCCTGATACCTGAAACAGTCATCTCGGGCAACAGTAATAATCCTGTCCCGGAAATGATAATAAATATAAAGGATAATGCGAGTAAACCTGAGGGTCCAATATGAATATAATCAATAAACCTTCCAGCCTTGCCAAGTTCAACAACAATAATTAAAAAGAAATAAAACTGGACAAAAAGATTATAGTAAGTATGCATTCCCGGAAAACCAATTCCCTGCATGAACTGTTGTACGATATGAGTTCCTGTAAACACTCTATACAGCATGTCAATAGTGATCAGTAGCAACAAATAGCCTTCTAATTTATTTGCTCTAATAAATACCCCAGGATGAAAATCATAAAATAAGCGTATTAAAAATTTGATAACATAAAAAATAAGACTAAATTCAATAATTGATTCAGAAAAGTGTAATGAATAGGGAGTTTGCGGGAAACCATGCTGAAATATAATTGCAGTTATTGCAATTAGAGAAACAAAAATACTTGCAAAATGTAAAAAATTAATAACATAGGCCCTATGTTTATAAAGTCGTAGATTAATAAATTCACGGATACGGAAAACACTATCTCTGAGCATGTTCTATGTATTGATTTCGAGAAAGCGGTCTATATCATTTACATGCCCGAATAAAACGAGCCTATCGGTTGCCTGTAACGATTGTTTTGTATCGGGAACACCAATTATATGATGTTCAATGATTTCCTTTCCATCCTTGATTATCCTTAATTCTTCTTTTACAGTAATTAAACTGAGTTTATATTTGTCGCGCAGATCTATTTCGCCAAAGGTTTTATTAATACAGTTTTTAGGACTGATTAACTCAACAACACGATGATTGTCTGGTAGTTGTAAATAACTCACAATACTGGGATTCAGCATGCGTTCAGCCACGATAATTCCAACTTCTTCTTCGGGTGATAATATTTCGGTAATACCCATTTTTTCGAGGATGATACGCTGGGCTTCGCCGTTTGCTCTAGTTATGATCCGCTTAACATTCAAGTCAAGCAGTATTGAAGTACAGAGTAAACGTTGCTCAAAGTCAGATCCGATAGCAACAACAACTGCATCAAATTCTTCAATACCTTGCCCCTGTAAGGCACGTTTATCCGTTGCATCAAGCGTAACGGCATAAGCTACATCATCGCCAATACTGTCAATTATTTCAGGGTCGCTGTCGATAGCCATTACTTCGTAGCCCTTTGCTGAAATAGCTTTTGCAATAGCTTTTCCAAACTGCCCAATGCCAATAACTGCATACTTATTCCCTGTCATACTTATATGATATTTCTTATAGAAAAGCAAATTTACACTGAATGCTGCAATAATAGCTATGCGAGTTTAAATATCTTAATATTTGTTGAAAAATAAAAGAGTTATCAATATAAATTAAAAATTATGGGTCTCTATTACTTCGTGCTGAGAATTATAAAAAGCAATGGGGAACAATCCTGTCGGATAGTTCCCCATTTCACTTTCAACAGCCGTAGCTATTGATTGTGGCCGGCGTTTGCTTCGCAGAATTAACAGATTGGCAAAATCATACAATAAAGCCCTGTTGTTGTTCAAAGCGGATGACGAGCACCACACCTTGTTTTTTCCGGCACTGGTTTCAAACTACAGTCTTCTTCACGAGGAAGAGCTTTTAGATTGATCCCGGGCTTTAAACCTTGTCCTTTTCAGGATTTTGGTCATTGGCCACGCTTACGCGTTGTCGGTTCCTGCATTCGAAGCGTTGTTGTTACTTTGCCCGGAGGTTCAATAACTTCTGTAGGTATCAGGAACTGTTACATTCCTGGAAACCCCGGCTCGCCTGATTAGTCTAAAGCCTTGCGGTTTTTTGCTTCATCTGGCTTCGGCTCAGTGAACAAAAATGTTGCCATCTTCATTTTTCCTGCCGTGTGCCGCGCTTCGGCGATCGTGGGAATTTCACTTTCAAATGCCTTGCGGCCTTTAATTGTTACATCCCTGCATGATGAGTATCATTGGGAACTTACAGTAACGAGGGTCATTCTTTTTACTTGTCAAACTTTGCAGCCTGATTTTCAGCAGTTTTCAGGTTTCAGACGTGTTTTGTTGCCAATTCACATTTTCAATCCTTATGCCCTAAACACCTTGCAGTGCACCTGTTCTTCAATTCCTTGCGGTCTTTCAGTTCAGGGGTTACTTGCCCTTTGACTCTTTCATGCATTCCAACTTTCAATTCAGCTTCTGTAAATTACTCTTGCGGGTAAAGTGCTTCAGCTTCTTTGGGATCAGTACTTCCCTCCTTTTCAGAAGTTCAGCAGCCTCTCCAGGGCCGGTTACCATGATCTCGTCCGGTGAATTAAAATTACAACTTTATGACCCCCTGTGTCAAGTGTTTTATACGAATTCGCCTGACATTCAATTCACATGGGTTATGAACAATTGTTGATAACAATAAATTATTGTAACTATCTCTAAATTAATTTTATATAAGCTAAATTAACGATAATCTTTATAATTTTCAAGTATTAACTTGCCTTTTTTAATGCTCTTAACAATGCAAGTGATTTTTTTTTCTGCTTTTATATCTATATTATTATTCCTGCAAAGAGGTACTTCAATATTATTTCCAAAAATTTCTCTAACTAGTAAGAACGTGTCAATACCCTTATTAAAATATGTAACCAGGTCGAAAGGATAGATTTCGCCTTCCTTATAAAAGGGGTGTTTTGGTTCTAAGAATATTCTTCCTGTGCAATTGATCTTGTCTATCTTACATAAAATCTCATCACCCTGGTTAAATCCATAGCCTGTATAATTTTGAGCAGGCATAAAGTGTTTCAAGCCATTTATATCCTGGAGAACATAATACCAGCTTTCATCCTGCAATTGCACAAGTTTATGAATCCTGAAAGGAAACCAATCTCCTTCCGAAAGAATTACATTGCCTGTTTGGTAGCCGGGGTATTGCATAATGATAGAATTCCAGGGATCAAAGTTAAACTTTCCGGATTTAAGAATCGTTTCAAATGTTGTGTTTTTTTTTAAATGGTACAGGATATTAGTTTTCCCGGCTGACTTTCCGTATTCCTTTTAATCTTACCAGCTTTCCTATAATAAGATTAAGATGTGCTTTTCCATCAACGTTTACCATAATGGATCCATCAAATTTGCCATTATGAGAGTTTAAATTGATTGAGCGAATATTAGCCTTCAAATCGCCCGAAACCATATTTGTAATATCACTCAGAATTCCCGGTTGGTAGTTTCCACTGATACGAATTGTAGCGACATAGGACGTTAGTTCCGACATTTCGGCCCAGCGTGCCTGAACCACCCTATAGTGATAACGTTCAAGCATTTCAGATGCATTGGTGCAATTAGCTCGATGAATTTTTATCCCTTCTGACACCGTTACGAAGCCAAAAATCTCATCCCCATAAACCGGCTGACAGCAACGTGCAAACTTTACATCAGCAAGAGGAGTAGTATCATTAATAATAATCAGGGGCTTTTGCTTACTAGTTTTACTTTGAGAGAGGTCAATTTTAGTAAATGGCTTGAGTATAGGTCTTACTTCTTCAATTTTTACAACTGGTTGCAGAGCTTCCTTAACTTTCTGAATATCATATTTCCCTTCAGCCAAACCATGAAACATATCCAGGGCGCTAGCTGCCTTATAAAATAATACAAGTTTATTGCCGATATCATCATTATAATCAACCTTCAACTGGCCCAGTTTGCGCATTAACAGGTCTTTACCTGCATCTGACTGAGAGAATTCAACATCTTTGAGTATTCGTTTGATCTTGGTAATTGCTTTGGATGAAGTAACCCAATTCAGCCAATCATTATTCGGTTTCTGGTTTTTCGCAGTAATTACCTCAACCTGATCCCCGGTTTTCAGCACGTATTTTAATGGAACAAAAAGCTTGTTTACTTTTGCCCCGGTGCAATGTTGTCCGATTTCCGTATGAATATCAAAAGCAAAGTCGAGTACAGTAGCTCCTGAACGTAGTTTTCGTAAATGTCCTTCCGGAGTAAATACAAAAATATGGTCGGACATGGCCTTTATTCCGGCAGAGCTAGCAATTTCGTCATCACCTGGTGAATAATTTTCGAGCAAGGCGCGGATGCTTCGCAACCAATCATCGGATGATGATTTGACTCCTTTTTGTTCTTTATATCTCCAATGTGCAGCCAATCCCATTTCTGCATTTTCATCCATTCGGAAGCTACGGATTTGTACTTCAACCCAGTTGCTTCCAGGAGCTTCGACAGTTACGTGAAGCGATTCGTATCCGTTAGGCCTGGGAGCTGAAATCCAGTCGCGAAGGCGTGAAGTGTTCGGAGGATAAATATCGGTTACGTGCGAATAAGCCTTCCAGCATTCGGCTTTTTCATTTTCGGGAGTACTGTTTAGGATGATCCGGATAGCAAAAAAATCGAATACTTCATCAAATTCGATTCCCTGTTTTTTCATTTTCGAATAAATGGATGGAATTGTCTTGGTACGGGCTTTGATCTCGAAATCGAGCCCCGCATCTATAAGGCTTTTACGTAAAGGAATAATAAATTCCTCAAAATATTTCTTTTGTTCCTTAGCTGTATCCTGTATTTTTTTCTTTATACCCTGATACACCTCCGGGTTAGTATGCTGCATGGCAAGATCATCCAGTTCGCCCTTAACTTTATACAAACCAAGCCTGTGGGCTATTGGAGAATAAAGATTATACGTTTCGATAGAAATCTGCTTTTGATCATCTTTGGATAGTAGGTCAATATTGCGCATCAGGCTGATCCTGTCAGCGAGTTGTATCAATAAAACACGAATATCGCCTGAAATACTAAGTAACAGTTGAATGAAGTTCTCCGGCATGATAGAAATTTTATCCATTCTTATACCCGAAATCTGTTGCAGCTTGCGTACAATATTTAATGTATCAGCCCCAAACTTCCTTTTGAAGGAATCGGATTCAACTGTATTTAAAACTGGTATTTGTTGTAATAAAGCTGATACGATACTTGTTGCATCAAGCCCCATATCATCCGCAGTTATGCGTGCAACCGATATAGCCTGGTTAAGGTTATATTCACCTTGTGTGTCTCGTGCATCGCCAAAATGACTTAAAACTTCAATAAATGCCTGTTTAATAAGCGTACGGTTGCTTCGGTCAGTAATATAATTACACGAACCTATCAACTCTTTATAAAGCGATATTATTTTCTTATTTTCTGTCAATCCTTGTTTATTCATCGCTTTCCTTATTTCTATGCTATATTATAACAATTGAACATTGAAAATGGCAAAAAAAAGCCCGGAGATTTTACCGGGCCTAAAGCTAAGATTTCATTTTATTAAAAATTATCTAATCGCCCTGTTTCCTGGTTTTGCCTTTACGGTGCTGATTAGGTACTTGCAAAAGGCCTCGATTCCGGAACTGCACTTGAAATTCTTCTCGATTGACATTGCTGATATTGATGTCGGTAAAAATATCGGTACTACTTTAGAAATAGTATCTGGATTAGGTTTTGGGGAATATGTTTGTATAACTCAGGCTGGCTTATTGAACTGATGCAGTTTATTTAATTGAAACCTATTGCTGTAAAATACACATAACTTCAATTCTATTTAAATGAAGTACTGAATATCAATGATTTGCAATATAATATTTTTTAGCTTCCGGCATAAAAGCTTGTATCTGGGCAATGCGTCGATCATCACTCGGGTGTGTACTTAGGAATTCAAGTGGTTTAGTTCCACCCAATTTCGCCATTTCCTGCCAGAAAGAAACTGCCCGTTCAGGATTATAACCAGCCATAGCCATAAAAACCAAACCAAGTTTATCTGCCTCGAGTTCATGTTGACGGGAATAGGCCAGTGTACCTAACTGGGATCCTACACCAAAAGCCGACATGAAAATTGCCTGAGTTTGTTGTGGCTTTTGTTGCATATATAGCTGCAATCCCATCCCGGCAGCCTGGATGGCCAATTCCTGGCTCATGCGTTCATTGCCATGATCTGCGATAGCATGTGCAATTTCGTGACCCATAACAACTGCCAAACCTGCATCGTCTTTGGTTAATGGTAATATCCCGGTGTAAACCACCACTTTCCCGCCTGGCATGCACCAGGCATTTACATCTTTGCTATCCACTACATTGAATTCCCATTTGTAGCCTTCGATGCTTTTAGACAACCCATTGTCCTTCATGTATTTCTCAACGGCTTTACTGATCCGTATCCCGACTGCAGTTACTTCGGCCGATTGACGGGTTGGCGGACTAACCGCAGGGTTGTCCTTTAAAAATGAAGCATAACCGGATTGTCCCATTTCCATCATCATGCTGTTTGGAAGCAACTTCAATTGTTTACGACCTGTAATAGGAACTCTGGAGCAGGAAATGATTGCAATGCCAAGAAAGATGATAAAAAGGTTTCTGAAAATCGTATTCATATTTAATTTTAAAATTAAGCTAAAACAGTAGATATCCCCCTGTTGTTAAGTTCATTGTTCATAGGAGTCAGCTCGGTAAGTGTACCAAATTTAATACCGCACTTCCCTTTGAAATGTGCAACCAATGCACATTGTTCAGCCTGAACAGGATCGTGATCACAAATTTCCACCAGGCTTTCAATCACAAAATCGAATGAATTTACATCATCATTGAACAGGATAAGTTCCTTCCGGTTGGTTAATAACTCCGAAGTTGAGTTTGTAGATTGTAGTTGATGCTTTTTCATGATTTTTACTAATATTGCAAAGATAATACTTACTGAAAGAATAAAATTCTTTCGGTAAAATAATTCTTCTCACAATAAAACAAATTGTTAGCTTTTTAGGTTAATATGTTGTCAAATTATTTTTATAAATGAACTCCTTTTTTGCATCCGTTCCGAAAACTCAACAATTTATTGAACAACTCAAAGCGGAGCTATTGCTTAATCTTCCGGGAGTAGAAGCTCATCTGCGACTGGCTCCCGAAACCCGAATAAACGATTTAAAAATTGGTAAGTCAGATGCTGATGCGCTCGAGAGTGCAGTTTTGATTATTTTATACGAATTTGAAGACCGGTTGCATACTGTTGTAATTTTAAGAAATGAATACGATGGAGCTCATTCAGGACAAATAAGTTTTCCGGGAGGCAAATCAGAAAAATCAGATATTGATCTTAAATTTACTGCATTGCGCGAAGCACAGGAGGAGATTGGAATTATTCCTGCTGAAATGGAAATCATTGGCCAGTTAAGCCGGTTTTATGTAATGCCTAGCAATTTTATTGTGTACCCCTTCATTGCATATTGTTCGAAACGTCCTGAGTTTCACCCGGATCCCTTTGAAGTTCAAAGGATTATTGAGATTGATATATTTACCGAAGCCAGTTTTGAAAAGATTGAATACAGAACTTTCACGTTTAAAAACAACGTGAAGGTTGAGGCTCCTGGCTTTCAGGTTGGAGGTGAATTTATGTGGGGAGCTACTGCAATGATTTTCAGTGAACTATTGCAGGTATTACAGAATGTAGCAGAAAAACTGAAGAATAATTCAGTATGCTAATCCACAATCTTATTAAGATATTGCAATAGCATGCCTCAAAACGACAGCATTTTTATTCCTCAAGGCTGAATGTATTTCTAAATTCTAAAAGCGGGAGATTAACCTTCATTAATATATAACATTGCCCTAAATCCTCTCTCCTCAAAAAAGAAGCCTCACTCCTATATCTCCTCTCACCTCATCTCATCCGGCGGGCAACCTAAGAGGAGAAGGAAAGCGGATTTTTATATTTTCGGGAAGGGGATTTGTGGACAAGACTGAACAAGTTATTCTGTGGTCATTCGATTGATGTTTGTTTTAGTGGTTTGGGATTTGGAACCTGGAATTTGAGACTTGGAATTTCTCAATAAAACTATTTCCTCAATCCCTTACCTTTGCCAGATGAATTTAAACCATCAGCAACTATACGAACTACTTGAAGAGAAAGCTTCATTTTACAACAATCCTGAATTCATCGAAACCGATCCGATCCGTATTCCGCACCTTTTTACTAAAAAAGAGGATATTGAAATAGCGGGATTTTTAACTGCAACCCTGGCATGGGGACAGAGGATAACTATCATTAATAAAAGCCGTGAACTGATGAACCGGATGGATAATGTTCCTTACACTTTTGTGATAAACGCTTCTGAAAAAGAAATCGGATCCTTGTCCACCTTCGTGCACCGGACTTTTCAGGGTGATGATTGCATGAACTTTATTCAAGCCTTACAATTCATATACAGGCAGCATGGCGGTATGGAGGCCGTTTTTAACGACGGTTATATAACTAACCAGAGCATAAAGGAATCAATCAGTCATTTCAGGGAAGTTTTTTTTAGTTTTGAACATCAGCATCGAACCCGTAAGCATGTTCCTGATCCAGTAAATGGTTCAGCGGCGAAACGTATTAATATGTTCCTGCGATGGATGGTTCGAAAAGATAATAAGGGAGTTGATTTCGGGATATGGAAAAACATTAAGACTTCCGATCTGCTTTGTCCGCTCGATCTTCACTCAGGGAATATTGCCCGAAAACTCGGGCTGCTTGAACATAAAAGCAACGACTGGCAAGCTGTTGAAGAGCTAACCGCCAATTTGCGTACCTTTGACCCCCTGGATCCGGTGAAGTATGATTTTGCACTTTTCGGGACAGGAGTAAATGAAAAATTTATTCAAAAAAAACTTAAACATTAAGATGGAAATTATTGATATCCAGAATGCCATTAAAGAGAATCCAGCCATTTTACTTTATTTTTATAACGATAGCTGCGCACCATGTAAAGTGCTAAGGCCCAAAGTTCAGGAACTGGTTAAAAATGAATTCCCGGAAATGGATTTCCTTTTAATAAATGCAGAGCAATATCTAACCACAGCTGCTGAATATGGTGTTTTTGCATCTCCGACCATCCTAGTATTTTTTGAAGCAAAGGAATATATAAGGGAAAGTAAAAATATATCAATCAGCGAGTTACACAGCAAAATTGACAGAATCTACCAAATGATTTTTTAAGTTGCCTTCACTACATTGAACAGCATTATTTCATTTGGATTAGTTAATCCGTCAGGTCAATACCATCATTACTTTCTTTTTCAAATAGTGAACATTCAGTTTACCCGGGTGTTTTATGTTTAATAATCCCTAAAATAATTTAAACATAAATCGTAATTCCACGTAAAATGAAAACCTTCTCATTAACACTTATACTCATGGTTACAGCAATGTTGAGTTTTGGTCAGCAAACTAATTTCTACAGTTTTAAAACAAAGACCATCGATGGAAATGCCTTTGATCTTGCCAGCCTTAAAGGCAAAAAAGTTCTTGTTGTAAATACTGCATCAAAATGCGGTAACACTCCACAATATAAAGATTTACAAGCACTTTACGAAAAATATGGTGGCAATAAATTTGTAATTATCGGCTTTCCTGCCAACAATTTTATGCACCAGGAACCTGGTTCAAATGCAGAAATCAAACAATTCTGTACCGAGAATTATCATGTTACGTTCCCGATGATGCAAAAAATTTCAGTCAAAGGTGACGACATTGATCCCATTTACAAATGGCTGACAACCAAAGCACTGAATGGCAAAATGGATGCACCTATCAGTTGGAATTTTCAAAAATTTATGATTGATGAAAAGGGAAACCTGGTTGATATGGCTTCACCCCGTACAAGTCCGAATGATGATCAGATTGTAAAATGGATTACCGGAAAATAGGTATTTGATTTTCAGAAACAGGCTTTTTGCAGAAACCGGTTCAGGAACTCCTGATTCCGGTTTTTTTATTGTTCTATGAATTTCAACCCGCCGAATCCCGGATCATTTTCCTGCCATTTCCTACCAATACTTATAAATATTCATTTACATTCATAATATTGTATATTTTTATAGCTTGTATTTTAAACGATTTTTATATGAGCGATTTCAACAAAACACTTACAGCAAAGCATGTAATGCATGCCTTTGCCGTTGAAACACAAGCGATACAGAAATACCTGTGGTTTGCAAAAGTAGCAACCAAAGAAGGGTACCAGCAGATCGCTGCTATATTTACTGAAACAGCCGAGCAAAAAAAGTCGCATGCCAAAACACTCTTCCGTTTCCTTGAAGGCTGCGAACTGGAAGTAATCACAACATTTAAAGCAGAAGCAATAGGTACGACCCTCGAAAACCTGAAAACAGCCTATGAAGCTGAGAACATGCAACATAGTACATTATTTGCCGGAGTTGAGCAATCAGCCTGGGACGAAGGATTTAAACAGGTTGCCACCAAGTTGAAGCTTTTTAGGCAAATAAAGAAATTTTATGCAGAAAGGTTTGAGAAACTTGCTGCTAATATCGAAAACGGAACGGTTTTCATAAAGGATAAAAAAGTGAAATGGATCTGCCGTAAATGTGGCCTGATCTACGAAAGTGAACGTGCATTGAAAAATTGCCCCGGGTGCGAACATCCGCAAGCTTATTTTGAAATACTTGCCGAGAATTATTAATTCCCCGAAACATTGAAACCCTTATCTTTGTTATAGAACATTAATACGATACAAACACTCCTCAAAGCATGGCGGGCAACATTACCAAACAGCAACATCAGGCAAATACACAAGCTACTAACAAGGAACAAGTTATAAGTGATTACCGCATTGCTTATGAAAGCCGGCAGGCAAGTATGCTTGGACGCCGTGAAGTTCTTACCGGCAAAGGAAAGTTTGGAATTTTTGGGGATGGTAAAGAAGTTGCCCAACTGGCAATGGCCAGGGTTTTTCGCGAGGGCGACTGGCGTTCGGGCTATTACCGCGACCAGACTTTTATGCTCGCTTCGGGGCAAATGAAACTGGAGGAAATTTTTGCTCAGATTTATGGCGATACCGATCCGGAATTTAATCCGATGAATGCTGGCCGCCTTATGGGCAACCATTTTGCAACACGGAGCCTGAACGAGAAAGGAGAATGGAGAAACCTGGCAGAACAGAAAAACTCATCAGCCGATATTTCGCCTACAGCCGGGCAAATGCCTCGTTTGCTGGGCCTTGCGCTTACGTCAAAACTATTCCGGTCTAACCCGGCCCTGGCTCATTTAACTCATCTTTCGAAAAATGGCGATGAAGTTGCCTTTGGAACAATAGGTGATGCCAGTACGAGTGAAGGCCATTTCTGGGAAACCATAAATGCAGCAGGCGTTCTACAGGTACCAATGGCCATATCGGTATGGGACGACGGGTTTGGAATCTCGGTTCCTAACAAGCTGCAAACCACAAAATCCAGTATTTCGGAAGTACTCAAAGGTTTTGAAAAAACGTCTGAAAAGGACGGCTTTCTAATATATACTGCCAAAGGCTGGGACTATGACTCTTTATGCAAAATGTATAAAGAAGGAATTGCATATTGCCGTAAAAATCATATACCAGTATTGTTTCATATTACGGAAGTAACTCAACCTCTTGGCCACAGCACTTCCGGTTCACACGAGCGGTACAAATCGGCCGATCAGCTCAGATGGGAAAAGGAATATGACTGCATTTCACAGATGCGAAAATGGATCATTTCCCAAAGTATAGCTTCAGATCAAGAACTGAATGTCATTGAAAAAGAAGCAGTTGAACACGTTAAGAAGGCCCGCAAGAAAGCATGGAACAATTACCAGGAACCGCTTCTACGCCTTCGTGACGAATTCCTGAAACTTGCTGATGTTACGACTTGTAATTGTGCAAAAACAGCCAGGATCAATTCGATAAAAAACGATTTGAGACAAGTCGCCGAACCTATCCGTAAAGATATTATGTCGGCAGCTAAAAAGATATTGCGCCTGATCTGTGATTCATGCAGCAATCCTTCTAATTCTTTAAAAATCAATGTAACCAACTGGCTGGAGGAAGAACTGAAAGTAAGCCATGAAAAGTTCAATACATTTCTTTACAGTGAATCCGCGGAATCGGCAATGAAAATAGAAGCAGTTGCTCTTGAATACGCTGACGATACATTGCTGGTGCCCGGACGCGAAATTCTGCGCGACAACTGGGACTACCAATTTGCACATAATGAGAAGATTGTTATGTTTGGTGAAGATGTAGGCAAAATTGGCGGTGTAAACCAGACCTACGAAGGCTTGCAGGAAAAGTATGGAGAAACACGCATTTTTGATACCGGCATACGCGAATCTACGATTATTGGCCAGGGAATAGGATTAGCGGTGAGGGGATTGCGGCCTGTTGCAGAAATTCAGTATTTTGATTATTTGCTTTACGGTCTGCAGGTAATGAGCGATGACCTGGCAACTTTGCAGTACCGTACCCGTGGCGGGCAGAAAGCGCCTATGATCATTAATACACGCGGGCACCGGCTCGAAGGCATCTGGCATTCAGGTTCTCCGCTGAGCATGGTAATTAACAGCATACGCGGCATTTATGTCTTGGTTCCACGCGATATGACACGCGCTGCCGGATTTTATAACACCATGCTTCAATCCGATGAACCGGCTTTAATTATCGAACCGTTAAACGGATACCGCTTACGCGAGAAGAAGCCTTCGAATATTGGCGAATTCCGCATTGCTGTCGGTGTACCCGAAATTATTGAACCGGGAAATGATGTCACTCTGGTTACTTATGGTTCATGCGTGCGCATTGCACAGGATGCTGTTACCCAACTCCGTGATTTTCAAATTTCAGTTGAACTTATCGACGTTCAATCGCTCGAGCCTTTCGATATCAATTCAATGATAGCGGAATCACTCAAAAAAACCAATAAAATTGTATTCTTTGATGAAGATGTTCCGGGTGGCGCCACTGCGTATATGATGCAGAAAGTGCTTGAAGAACAGAAAGGATTCCAATACCTTGATGCCGAACCCCGAACCGTTACCGCCCAGGCTCACAGGGCTGCCTATGGAACGGATGGTGATTATTTCTCAAATCCAAATGCCGAAGATGTTTTCGATTGCATTTACAATATGATGCATGATTACAATCCTGTGAAATATCCGAAGATTTTTTAACCATATACAAATCTATTCCCGCACCGGAATTCAGCAGGTGGAATACTTTAGTACTTTTACGCCTCTAAGTGTTTCTTAATGGTGAAAGATTTAAAATAGCAAGCAACCAATTTCAAAGTTGACTATATTTGTACTAAAGTTCTAATTATGATCACAAAAGAATATATTCTTACTTCAATAGAAAAGTCTAAGCCTGAACTTTCCAGACTTGGGATTCGCAATATCGGACTTTTTGGATCCTATTTGAGAGGTGAACAGTCAGATAAAAGTGATATTGATATCTTAATTGATTTTGAGCCTGATAAAGAAAATTACGATAATTTTATGGCTGTTTATGATATACTTGAGGCAGTTTTTAAAAATGAAAAAGTTGAAATTATTACTAAAAATGGATTAAGCCCTTACATAGGACCTAAGATTTTGAACGAAGTACAATATGTCTAAAGAACCGCTTGAATACCTGCAACATATTCGCGACGAGAGTTTTTTCATTATATCTGCCATCACAAAGGATGTAAGTAAAGATGATTTCATGCGGGATGAGACATTGAAAAGAGCTGTGGTTAGGAGTTTAGAAATAATTGGAGAAGCAACCAAGAAAATCCCTGCTGATTTTAAAATAAAGTGGAGTTCAATCATGTGGAAAAATATGGCTGGAATGCGGGATAGACTAATTCATGACTATATGGGTGTAAACTATTCAATAGTATGGGATGTCGTTAAAAATAAAATTCCCTATTTATACCAGCAAATTGTCGAAGTAATTGAAAAGGAATAAAAATCAGAGGCGCCATTCAGTGCTGCATGATTTTGAAACCATCCGGTCTGAATCCCCGGTTTAAATGTAAACTCAAGCCCGTTGGCGCAGCTGAATTAATGACGTATGAAAACGAATTCTATGAGCAATAAATAAGTAATTTTGATAAAAATTGTCCAATGGATCTTGTAGCAGAAAGAATAACCGTCGATACTAATATATGCAACGGTAAGCCAACTATCCGCGGTAAACGAATTACGGTTCAAACCATCTTGGAATTCCTCAGCGCAGGTGACTCAAAAGAAGATATACTGAAACAATATCCTACGCTTGTGCCTGAGGATATTGACGCATGCTTACGATTTGCTGCAGATATCATGGGACATCAATATTCAATCAACACAATTTCATAGTGGCAAAATACCTGGTAGATGCTAATTTACCCTATTATTTCAGGTTGTGGAATAATCCTGATTTTATTCATGTTAAAGATATTGATGATTCTTTCATCTTAAAAATATGGGAATGGTTGAGAATAAAATTGAAGATCATAGCCTGATAAATGTTTATATTGATAGAATTGAATCGATAAAATGAAAATATCGATTACAATCCTGTAAAATAATCGAAGATTTTTTAATACTTCATCCAGATAGTAAATAAATTACATGATTAAAACCGGCAAAGACAGATTTTTCCTTTTAGCTATTGTATTACTTCACTTAGGCTATTTTATATGGCAGATTATTCATGGTAATTATTTTCTTAGAGATTCATACGAGTATTTGCATGCTGCAGCAAATCTGAAATCAGATTTTTTATTGTACAGCGGGGAAATAACTAAACCTATAATCCCGGAGCTTTTCACACGACGACCGCCGATCTATCCGCTCTTTCTGGCAGTTTGCCAGTTGATTTCACCAAGCATGGTCTTAGTTATTTTACTTCAGAACATACTATCCATTGCCGGAATTATTCTGGTACGGAAAATAATTCTGAACTATGGATATTCGGATAAATACGATATACTTTTTATTGTTCTTCTTCTTCTTACTCCGGCACAGTTTATCTATGCCAACATGATAATGAGTGATACACTCTTTCAGTTTTTCATTATTCTGCTGGTTTGGTTTTTTATAAAATACATGAATGAAAAACGTTATTTGTATGGCTTTTTATATGCTATAGCACTTGCCTTAAGCGTTTTAACAAAACCGGTATTCGTCTATTTCATTTTCCTGAATGTACTTTTCTTCATCTGGATAAGCATTAAAAGAGTTACATTAAAACCACTTTTACTAAGCCTTATTCCTTTGATATTGCTTTTTACTTACCAATACCGGAATTACCGGCAAACCGGCGTATTCGAGGTATCAAGCATCGTAACTGCTAACGTGCTGGATTTCAATATCAACTTTTTCTTAGCTCAAACAAAAGGTATGAAAACGGCTGATAGTACCATCTCAGCCATTGATAGTATATCAGCACTACAGGGAACTTATAAGGAAAAAGTTGCATTCAAGAAACAACATACTATCACAGTTATTAAGCAACAACCTGTAAGGTTTTTCATCTATCATACAAAGGGAGTTGCAGGCTTTTTCCTTGATCCGGGAAGGTTTGATCTGGTTAATTTTTTCAATCTGAACGCCGAGAAAACCAATGGATTGCTTTATTTAATAAACCAGGTTGGTTTAAAAGGCGCACTTGAATTCCTGCTAAAACACGCTTTTCTATTACTGCTTTGCCTTGCAATCATATTCATATTCAATATATTAAAGTTTCTTTTACTTATTGGATTCATCTTCCAACGTCATATCAATAAATATCTGAAATGGTTTATACTGTTTCTGATTTTTTATGTCGCCTTTTTAACAGGACCATTAGGTGTAGCCAGGTATATAATGCCATTGGCGCCCTTGTATATTGGCTGTGGTCTCATATTTCTTTCCCATATATTAAATCAGAATTCAGAAAACGGCTGGAAATACATTTTGCACGGCTTGTTCTTAAAATACCCTAAAAAGAAATCGATAGAGTAATAGAATAATAGAATAATTTTGAGTTTACAATAAAGGCCAAAATATTTTAAATCTTCCGGATTTAAGGCAAATTGTTATTTCTGTTCGTGATATTCTTCTTCTGTATTAATACTCCAGATATTGTCTTTTGATTTTTCTCCTGAAATTATATTATTTACAGCTGTTATTGCAGTTAGCATTGAATGATCCTGGTTGTTGTATTTGTGCATTCCATTTCTTCCGACTAAGAACAGATTTTCAAGTTTATCAGTAAAACCTCTGATAATATTAAACTTTGAATAAGTTCCAAAATATGCAGGATACGTTTTGGGCATTCGAATTATAGTGCTGTCGAGTACTTCCTTTTTATCAATAATATCAATACTGTGTAATTCATTTATCGCAAATTGAATAAAGTCCTCGTCCTTCTTCTCCCACAATTCATCGCCTTCATTGCAAAAATATTCAAGGCCAATCCAAACCTTTTCAGTATCAGCCAACATATAAGGTGACCAATTATTAAATATTTGCAACCTGCCGACTTTTACGTCACGTTCCTGTATGTATATCCAGCTATCAGGCACTAAACCATTTTGGGTCGGAATTTTTGTTTCATTTTTTATTTTCAGCTTATTTAAGAGTAATCCTACAGTTATAAAATCACGATACTGCAAACCGTCACTTATCGTTCTTATTAATGATGGTGCTTGGTCCCCCATTGCAATTATGAGTTCCTTAACAGGCATTGTAGAAAAGAAATAGTCACCCTTAACTACAGATTTCTGTTGAGTTGCAAGACTTAAGTAACTCAATTCTTTCACTTGATTTTCAACAATTTTTAACTCAACAACTTTCGCGTTCCTGATAATTGCGCCACCTTTTTCTTCAACAATGCCAGCAACGGTTTCCCACATCTGGCCAGGTCCGAATTTCGGGTACATAAATTGCTCTATCAAACTGGTATCGGTATTCTTTTGCTCAATTGATTTTCTGTTTATGAAAATTGATTTTACCGCATGAATTAAAGCTCTTGAGACCGATAATTCTTTTATTCGTTGTGCGCCCCATTCAGCCGAAATTTGAGAACAAGGAACACCCCAAACTTTTTCGGTATAATCTTTAAAAAATGTCTTATACAGTTCCTTACCAAATCTGCTAATAAAGAAATCTTCCAGAGAATTTACGTTTTTAACCGGGAAAAGCTGAATCCAGATATAAGTCCAACCAATTTTAATTATTCTGACAAAACCAAGGTTGGAAATTGTCTTGGTATTAAGTGTAATTGGATAATCAAAAAATTTCCTCAGGAAGAAAATACGGGATAACCTGTTTTTGATAAGCATTACCCGGTCTGTCTTGTCAGGATCTGGTCCGTTAGGTGAAAGCTTGACCTGAGTACTTTTTTTCTGGTAAAAAATATCTTTTGTAATATCCTCTTTTGAATCTGAACCCTGTATAGGCAATATTTCCAGCCACCACTTCATAACTTTATCGGATTTCGAAAAGAAACGATGCCCTCCAATATCCATACGATACCCGTTATGAACCACTGTTTTCGAGATACCACCTACGTCATTGGATTGCTCAATGATTATTGGCTTTATATCTGTTCGGGTAACAAGTTCGTAAGCGGCAGTTAATCCCGCCGGGCCAGCTCCAATTATGATTGCAGTTTTCTGATTCATTTATTCTCTTTAGCAAAAATCCACCGTTGGGATATGAATTCAATAATTATAATACCTTTATTTTAAAAAATTACTGAAAGACCATAAAACACAATAAAGGATTATACCCAAAATGTTCCGACTACATGTTATAGATTTGTTTTGCGAAAAACCACAACACGGACAAAAATAGGGAATTAAAATTTGCCACGCAGCCTATTTTCAAATTAGTATTAAAATTGAGTGAATCAATAAGCATGAAATCAAGGTTACATGACCCTTTTCACATAATCCCAATGTAAAAGGAGCAATCATTTCCACTTTCACATGACATTTGGAAATAAATCTTAAAATCGGTATCGCCTTTTATCAATTTCAATATACAACTTTCAAATAAATGGCTTTTATTTGTTTGAAATCTATAGCCTGAATCCAGTTGTTTATAATAATCTCTAAATTTGCCATTATTATTTTACTGATTCGAAATAATTACATTAAACAATTTTATAGTACCAGCTCTCACAATTTAATCTGGCATAATCTATCATAATCGAAATCGATAGAATTTACTAAGTATATCATGAGAAATATTTTACTGTTTTTAAAACAACATTCGAAGACAATAACTGTCGCTTTTCTTGTATTTTTCTTTCTTTCGGCTTTAATGGTGTTATTTCGTGAGGATCATGATGGTAGAATTTTTATTAGTCTTATTATTTTGATTTCCGCCTACTATTCTTATTATAACCTGAAAAAGGATTCTACAAAACAATATTCAAAAGGAGTTTTAATTGGGATGGCCGTTTTACTTTTTATGACAATCATAAAATTTACTATTGGAGCAATCAATTCAAATGAACAATTTGATTTTATGTGTTTTTACATGCAAGGCCAACTTGGGGTACACAACATGAAGTTCTATGATCCGCATAGTTTTCAGATGCTGCTTTCAAAAGTGAATTACCCGCTTATCTTTGAGCAACACACAACGGTAGAGCACTTTGTCTTTAAGGAAGGCATTAAAAATGAAATACTTAACGTTGGGCTTTTATCTCCTCCAAGTACAATGCTAATTTTTTATCCTTTAGCATTATTTGATTATCAATCATCAAGAACTGTATTCAGTGTATTGGTGGCTTTATTTATTATCCTCAATGCAATATTGGCAAATATTGTTTTTCTTAAAAAAGAAAGATCCATATTTTCATTTTTATTGACCTTTATTATTATTGCGGTAATTCCCGGAACCTACAACACAATATACCTTGTTCAAACAAATTTTTTTCTTCTGTTTTTTATAATGTTGTCCTTTTATAAAATAGATAAACCAATTTCAGGATTCTACCTAGCACTTTCTGTAATATTTAAACCAATTTCGGGGATATTACTTTTGTATTTCATTATTAATAAAAAGTGGAAACCTGTTACCTGGTTTTTAGTCAGCAGTGTAATTCTTCTTTCAGTTACAGGCTTTATATGGGGGTCCGACAATCTGACAAGTTATATTATATCTCCTCCAACCCAAAGACTACCACATTCAATATATATACAAGAAGTAAATCAATCATTGATTGGGTTATTAAACCGAAATCTGGAAATATATGGTTTATCTAATTCTGTGATTAACTTCATATATTTTAGTCTGAGCGGGATTATGGCAGGTCTTACGATAATTGCCTCTAAAAATCTCCAAAAAGTCAATTCGCAGTTTTCCTTTTTGGCGTTTATTCCTTTAATGCTCCTGATTTATCCCAGTTCACTGTTGCACTATATGGTATATCTGATCCCTGTTTTTTTGTATTTTATATTTTTAAATAAGGGGGAAAAATATCTTTGGATATTGCTCGTACCAGCTTTCATTTTTTTAAGCTCTGAAACATTTTTCAGCTATTTGATTATCTGGATTATGTTTCTTTTTGCAGGTCTGTATATGACCAGAAATGACAAATTCCATGATATAATTTCAGATTTGTCTCTTAAATAACTTTAAAGTTGAAATAGAAGGCTTATAATGTTCATTTGCCTAGATTAATTGGAGATGCCGGCCAAATTGAAAACATTGAGCTGTAAATAAATGGTTTATCTGGAGGCACTTGTACATCTTCTGAAATTCTTATCGTATCCCTATGTTCATGAGCATCTTTTAAAGAGTTATGGGTTAAATGCCAAACCATTTGGGTTTCCAAGAAAGAAACCATTAAATATGGGTATTGATGCGGTAGCGGTTACTATTTCGACTACCGGTATCGCCTAATTTAAACAAAGTTTAATCTGGAGTGACCAAATCCTGTTAACTTTGCATAAAGTTTAAGATATTTGCGTTTTCTACACTTTACCTACCCTTGAAACTCTCGGTTATTATAGTAAGTTACAATGTTAAGCACTTCCTCGAACAGTGCCTGTATTCGGTGCGTGCCGCGAGTGCCGGAATTGAAACTGAACTATTTGTGGTTGATAATGCTTCGGTGGATGGTTCAGTTAAAATGGTGAAGGAGAAATTCCCCGAAGCAACATGTATTGCAAACCAGGAAAACGCCGGATTCGCGAAAGCAAATAACCAGGCTATCCGGCAATCAACCGGAGAATACGTTCTGTTGCTGAATCCGGATACTATAGTTGAAACCGACACCTTCGGCAAAATTATTGCTTTTATGGACAGCCATGCCGACGCTGGTGGGCTAGGCGTTAAAATGGTGGATGGAACCGGAAAATTTTTGCCGGAATCCAAACGCGGATTGCCTACACCGGGCGTGGCATTTTGCAAGGTTTTCGGGTTATCGCGCCTGTTTTCAAAATCCAGGACATTTAACAAATATCACCTTGGGTACCTAGATAAAGACAAAATCCACCAGGTTGATATACTGGCAGGAGCGTTCATGCTGATGCGGAAATCAGTACTTGATGAAACCGGGTTACTCGATGAAGCATTTTTTATGTACGGTGAAGATATTGATCTCTCCTACCGGATCATAAAAGCCGGTTATCATAATTATTACTTCCCCGAAACCAGGATTATTCACTACAAAGGCGAAAGCACTAAAAAAGGCAGCCTCAATTATGTTTTCGTGTTTTATAATGCCATGATCATTTTTGCACGTAAGCATTACACTGCAAAAAACGCACAGCTTTTCACCATACTGATAAACATTGCCATATATTTCAGGGCATTTCTGTCGATTATAAGCCGGGTAATGAAAAACACGATCCTCCCTTTGGCAGATGCTGCATTATTGTATGCGGGACTTGTTCTGATTGCATGGATATGGGAACAGCGCGTAATTTATCAATCGGGCGGCCATTATCCCATTCAACTGTACATGTTCGTAATACCATCGTTTATAGCAGCATGGATGACAAGCATTTATTTTTCAGGTGGGTATGACAAGCCATTGAGCTTGTGGAAATCGTATCGTGGTCTGGTAGCCGGAACCATACTTATACTTGTAATTTATGCTCTTTTACCGGAACATCTCAGGTTTTCGCGTTCGCTCATACTAACCGGTACAGCCTGGGGAATACTCGCACTTTCGCTTTCGCGGATGCTGCTTCATGTAATGAAGTTTGGCGGATACAGGATCAATGCAGGTAAAAGCAAGAGATTTGCCGTTGTAGGACAGGAGCCCGAAGTGCAACGGGTTACCGGCCTGTTGCATAAAGCACTGTCAAATCCTGCATTTATCGGTTTAATATACAACGGCAATCAACAAATTGACACGAACGGCTTCCTGGGTAATATTTCGCAAATTAAAGATATTATCAACATTTATAAAATTGATGAAGTGATCTTTTGTGCCAAAGATATGCCTGCCGAAAATATAATCGATCAGATGTCGGCATTGCAATATACACAGGTTGGATATAAAATAGCTCCACCCGAAAGTATGTCGATAATTGGCAGCAACTCCATCGACACAGCCGGCGATTTATATGTGATTGATATTAACTCCATTGGCAAATTCCAAAACAGGCGAAACAAACGCGTATTTGATATTGGCATAAGCCTGATATTACTTGCATCTTATCCGGTATCAGTTTTTATCACGGCTCATCCGGTAACTTACCTGCAAAATATTTTAACGGTACTTTTGGGATTCAAATCCATAACCGGGTACCATCCTGTGGAGCAAAAGGAACATAAACTTCCTGAAATCAGGCAAGGGATTCTGTATCCTACAGATGGGTTGGATAATCAAAACCCCGATCATCAGACCATAGGCAGGTTAAACATGTTATATGCCCGCGATTACAGGATAAGTAACGAATTCAGGCTACTCTACAAAGGATTCAAACATTTGGGACGAAAACAACTCTCACAGTGAACCAAAGTATATGTTTGTTTGTTCAGGTAAAGAGGATAAAGAATTGAACTAAGCTTTGAAGACCTGGAGTGCCTTAAGTACATAAAGTACTCAAAGGATTAATGTGAATAAGGATTCAGATTAAAGAAGTTCTTTGATTTGGAATTAAGTTCATAGTATCAGGTTTTTACTTAACTTTAAGTACTCCAAACTTTAGGCACTTTAGGCACTCTAGGCACTCTAGGCACTTTAAGTACTTTAGGCACTTTTTAAAGAAGAATTAAAAAAACATAAATATTTACAAAAAAGCACAAACCCTGCCATGGCAAATTTTGAACTGGTAATGCCAAAACTTGGCGAAAGTATTATTGAAGCAACTATTGTGCGCTGGCACAAAAAAGAAGGCGATCAGGTTGTTGAAGATGAATCGATTGCCGACCTCGCGACCGACAAAGTGGATTCTGAAATTCCATCGCCTGTAGAAGGTATTGTCACCAAACTCTTTTATAAAGAAGGGGATATCGTTCCTGTTGGCAAAGTGATTGCCATCATTAACATGGGTGGCGAAGAAGCTGCTCCGAATGGGACAGCGATTGTTGCGGAAAACGTTGTTGCAGAAGCAAAAACTGAGGCACAGCCAACAGCAGCTCCGGCAAATGTTGCAGAAACAGTTGTTGAAAGCGACAGGTTCTATTCGCCGCTTGTACGAAACATAGCAAAACAGGAAAATATTCCTCTAAGCGAACTTGAAGCAGTTCCGGGAACGGGAAAAGATAATCGCCTCACCAAGCAGGATATTCTCGATTACATTAAAACCCGCGGATCTAAACCAGCAGTTCAGACTACTGCTGCAACTGAAAAGCCCAAAGTTCAGGCTCCGGCAGTTACTTCTTCAACTGGCGATGTAATTATCGAAATGGATCGGATGCGCAGACTTATTGCCGATCATATGGTTATGTCGAAGCAGGTTTCGCCACACGTAACCTCTTTCATTGAGGTGGATGTTACCAACATAGTACGCTGGCGCGATAAAATAAAAGACAGTTTTGCAAAACGCGAAGGTCAGAAAATCACTTATACACCTTTGTTTGTTGAAGCTGCGGCAAAAGCCTTACGCGAATTCCCCAATGTAAATGCTTCCATCGACGGTTATAAAATTATTCAGCGAAAAGCAATTAACATAGGAATGGCTGCTGCTTTACCTGATGGAAATCTTATCGTTCCGGTTATTAAAAATGCCGACCAGAAGAACCTGTTAGGCATTGTAAAAGATGTTAATGACCTGGCCGATCGCGCCCGCAAAAACAAACTGAACCCCGATGATATTGCCGGAGGTACTTTTACCATTACAAACTTCGGAACGTTCGACAGCCTAACCGGTGTTCCTGTAATTAACCAGCCACAAGTTGCGATACTTGGTATAGGAACCATAAAAAAGCGCCCCTGGGTGCTCGAAACGGCAGATGGCGACGTAATTGCGATCCGTCATATCTGCATGCTTTCGCTTTCGTACGATCACAGGCTTGTTGATGGAGCCCTGGCCGGAATGTTTATCAAACGTATTCAGCAGCTTCTCGAAGGGTTTGAGGTGAATACTGTGATTTAATTCAGAGAATTGTGAATAGTGAATAGTGAATAGTAAAAAGATTGGGAACTTTCTTGAAACTATGAAACCTGAAACAAAAAACCGGCTACCTTTTATTAGCCGGTTTTTCTTTTTACACCAGAAAATTCAATAATTTAGCCAATCAGATATTTATTTTTACTCTCAACAATAAATCATGCAACTTAATCTTACCAAACCACTTATCGTATTCGACCTCGAGGCAACCGGAGTAAGCATCGGCAGCGACAGGATTGTTGAAATTGCCATGCTGAAAGTTTTTCCCGACGGGCATGAGGAATTTCGCCGGTACCTGGTCAATCCAACTATACCGATACCCGCAGTAGTAGTGGCTATCCATGGAATTACAGATGAAATGGTGAAAAACGAGCCTACTTTTAAAGAGATTGCAGGTACACTGAATACGTTTATTGGAAACAGTGATTTATCGGGCTTCAATTCGATAAAATACGATATCCCTTTGCTTGTTGAAGAGTTTCTTCGCGCCGGTATTGAATTTGAAGTAAAAAACCGCCGGATCATTGATGTTCAGAATATTTTCCATAAAATGGAACCTCGCACGCTGAAGGCTGCATATAAATTTTATTGCAATACCGAACTTATCAATGCACATAGTGCCGAAGCTGATACCCGTGCCACTTTTGAAGTGCTGAAGGCTCAACTTCAACGTTACGAAGGCATTGAATATGCTGACAAGGAGGGTAAAATCTCGACTCCGGTTGTGAATGATATGAAAGCGCTTGATGAGTTCTCGTACTACAACCGTAACGCCGACCTGGTCGGGCATATTATTTTTAATGCCAAAGGTCAGGAAGTGTTTAATTTCGGCAAGCATAAAGGAAAAGCTGTGGAAGATGTTTTCAAATCCGAAACCTCTTACTACGACTGGATGATGAAAGGCGATTTCCCGCTTTCGACTAAAAAGACAATAACTGCGATTAAGTTAAGGGGATTTAATAAAGGTTGAAAAATGTCGGATGTCGGATGTCGGATGTTAATTATCGGATGTTGGATGTCGGATTATGAAAAAACTCACCCCCTGCCCTTTGAAGGAATGAGAGGGGTGACTTGAAACAAGAAACCAGTAACCAGAATTTATCACTATGAAAATCATCTGCATCGGTCGCAATTATGCCGAACATGCCAAAGAACTTAACAATGCCGTTCCAACCGAACCGGTTTACTTTATGAAACCGGATTCCTCTTTGCTAACCCGCAACCGGCCGTTTTTTTATCCTGATTTTACTAAAGATCTGCATTACGAATGTGAGATCGTACTAAGAATCAACAAAGTAGGCAAATGTATCAATAAAAAATTCGCATTGAGCTATATTGATGCTATTGGCGTTGGAATTGATTTCACCGCCCGCGATCTGCAACAAAAAGCGAAGGAAAAGGGATTGCCCTGGGAAAAGGCCAAAGCTTTCGACTTCTCCGCCCCTATCAGCAGTTTTATACCTGTTTCTGGTTTTGATGATATCCAACAGGTTGCATTCAGCCTGAAAAAGAACGGGGAAAAGGTTCAGGAGGGAAATACAAAAGATATGATTTTCTCCTACCCTGCCATCATAGCATATGTTTCCCAGTTTATGACACTGAAAACCGGAGATTATATTTTTACCGGAACTCCTGCCGGTGTTGGGCCTGTAAAAATCGGAGACAAACTGGAAGCGTATATCGGAGAGAAGAAAATGCTGACGGTGAATATTAAGTAGTTCGCCTGTTTATCAAACTGCATCTAAACAACAGCATGGCTATTCTCTTATACATCCGGCTAATTCAGGCAAAAAGAGAACTGAATTCGGCAGGGTTTGGCGTACTGATTATATTCGGTATATTGTCATATCTGATTTATGCAGCTTATACATTTTTTTTAAAATCTCCTGATGCTTATTACCTTACTGCATTCCTTTTTTTGATTTGTGTGGCACTTCAATCTTACCGTAATGATAAGCAATTCGTGTATGTTCATATCCGAAAACCACATTTCGAAATGTATTTGGAATACCTTGCTTTCACATTAGTATTTTCGATAAGCAGTTTATTTACCGACAACTGGATATGTTTTCCGGTTTTACTTGCAGCTTTGCTTCTTATTCCCTTTTTAAAGTTTACTGTAAAGCAAAAAACATATTTTACAACTATTTCAACCGTCATTCAAGCTTATGATTTTGAATGGATAAGTGGTTTTCGCAAGTCGTTTGGCATCCTGATTCCTCTTTATTTACTGGCTATTGGCTTTAGCTGGTTCAGGATCTTACCTTTGTTAATACTTTGGTTTATTACTTTAATTATCGCCTCTTTTTACACTGAATGTGAACCGTTACATATTCTGAAAGAGGGCGATCCCTCTTCAACAAAACTCCTGAAAAGTAAACTTATTCGCATGATGAAATATACTTTTATCCTGTATATGCCTGTTTTAGTAGTAAATACAATTTTTAATCCAGAATACTGGATACTAAATCTTTTATTTATTCCTTTGCAGATGTCGCTTGTAGGTTATTCTATATGCTTAAAGTATTCATCCTATGAACCAAACAAGAATGCCATCGGAAATAATGTGATTCTCTCAATAGTAAGCCTGGGCTCAATAATTCCGTATTTCCTGCCGATCCCGCTATTGATGACGGTATTTACTTATGGCAAAGCAAAAAAGAACTTAAATATCTATCTGAATGATTAATATACAGAACCTGTCTTTCAGTTTTTCGGACCATAAAGTATTGGACGACATTTCAATAGATTTTCCGCAAAATCAAATTCATGGAATTGTAGGTTTGAACGGTGCCGGGAAAACTACATTTTTCAATGTGCTTTCCACAACACTGAAGGCCCAAACCGGAAGTTTAAAATTTAATGAGAATTCTATTACAAATAGTGATATTGCTTACCTGGAGACAGTTAATTATTTTGTAACTATTCACCCTTTAAAAGTCTAATATCCATAATAATTCGGGTTATTAACAATTTGGGAGAGGTGATTGGGCGATATATTTTAAAACTACCTGGTTATCAACGTTTTTCTTTTGTGATGTTTAT
>JBAZWY010000014.1:0-108187 GCA_041660125.1 Lentimicrobiaceae bacterium | reverse complement strand
AACAACAACCAATGATATAAGCTTTTTTAAACACTTCCGGGAGGTAGTACACCGTGACGGGTCAAAGTCGCATGAAATGGCTTCACTTAAGAAAAACATCTACAGCCTTACCTTTCTAATTGACAACCTGAAATCTGCCAACAAGAGATATTTAGAGTTTATTTCAGCATTCAATAACAAAGAAGTTGGAAGAAAAAGGCTTGAGAAAGTTACTTCATCCAAAAGTGAAAATAATCGAAACTACAAAGGCTTTAACTTCTTTAGTAATGATGATCTGGCTATATTAATAGCCATTGTCCGTGGTGAATTCAATATTAGCGGCTTCAGAAATAAAAACCTACAAAAAGCACTTGCGTTTAAAGGAAGTAAAATAAGTAGATTGATTAAACGATTGAGGATACATGGGCTTATCAAAAAAGCCACTGATTCTTATAAATATTATGTCACCAAAATCGGTAAAGAAACCATTATTATGGCTCAGAAAATTAAAGAGTTAGTAATGGTTCCAGCTTATTGCTATTGAATATTATGCCAGAAAAAACATCAAATTAAATGATTAGAGCCTAAAGCTATCGGATGTACGGAAATTCGGTAATTGTCAATAAGTCCTAACTGAATAAATGTTTTGATAAGACTTGCACCACCGTAAAGCCAAATGTCTTTTCCGTTTTGTTCTCTTATCTCTGCGACTTTATTTGCAATGTCCGATCATATAAAAGTTGCTTTATCGTCTTGCCTGTCCAGGCTTGAGAAAATATATTTTTTCTTTAAGTGAACACTTTGCCAAAGTTTTAATTCTGTTTCACTTGCTGTAATGTCGGGTTGAAAATTGCCCCATCTGTCATAGCTAACTCGGCTTTAAAATATAGTGTCAATTGTAGTTAAAAAGTCATCAAAGTTCATATCATCGTCCATTATGCACCAGTCAAATTCACCATTCAGCCCTTCAATAAAACCGTCAAGTGTAACGGCTAGCTCTAAGATTACTTTTCTCATTTTGTTTAATCGTTTAATGAGTTAATACCTTGTTCTTTAAGCTGTTCAAGATGTTCTTTCATCGTATTAACTTGTTCTGTCGGATGTCCTAGCCAAATCGTAACTTCTCCTACAACTTTAAACGGATGGGTCGAACGATAAGATTTTGTTGGATTACCTGGAAATTTTTTATCTGTTAAGTCAGGATCATCTTCAATTGCTCCTGTAGGTTCTACTAGATAGATTCTTCCACGTCCATCTCCAAAAGCAAGTTCAGCGCCCCAAATAGCAGCGTCTAATGTTGCAGTAAGGAAAATGTATTTTGCATTTTTCTTTTGTCCAAAGTTCGAGTTGAAACCAATTTCGATTAAGTCTCCAATTTTAAGGTCTGCCTTTGTACCGTGAAAGTATGTCTGAGCAAAAGGGCTTTGATAGGATTTGTTTTCGCTTCTTTGTTCCATTTTCGAATTTAATTTTTGATATATCGTCTATTTGTGCTGGTCGTCTTACAATGACCGCTAACTAATGGATACATATAATGAAATCTTACTTTGCACTCAAGAACCTAGGCTATAAGAATGACTGCAATAAGTTTGAGAAAAACAATTCATGTTCAATAATGTTTCGATAAAATAAAAGAGAGTGCCTGGGAGTACCTGGCTAGTTAAAAAATCAGGACTTTTATCAGCAGACTAATGGATTGCCGTTTTGATTGTAAACATCTTCATTGGCTGTGGCTGAGAGGAATTGCTGATACTCGTATTCACCACAGGTCTGACAATACAGATTATCATCGCATAGCCAGTAGTTCCTCTCGGGTCGGGCTTTCTGCTTCAATCTTTTTTCCACACACACAAAAAACCTAACGCAACAAAAGGATTTCCGCTTCATTCCTTAACACAGTCCTTCAAGTTCTTGCAGGGTTGTTGTAGTGTTTTCTTTCTCTCTATTTTTTTCTTGCTTTACAATTCATTTCCACTAATCTTCACGCCAACGCTAAGGCAGTGCCGGATGGCTGCCAGGTTACTGCCACCATACCTTTTTTCGACTCGCCGGACACTTCCTTACACACATGCCATGTTACAGCGACCGTCAAGCACGAAAACCCCACATAACGTAACCCGTCCGTCCGCCCAGGCAAGCTGCTAAAACCACCCCACTTCCCGGTTGACGTGTTTCTTTAGCAATTCAGCACCACAAGTACAAGTGGTATTTCGTATTCGCTATCGCCCTCCGGTTGATCGTTACAGCGCAAGCCACAGGCGTGCGGTAAAAATTGTAGGTCTTCATGCTCAATACATCTATTTTATTTGTATATTTAAGGTCACTATTTACCTCTTTTATCACTCTATCTCTCCAATCGGATAAAATACTCAATAAAGCTATCCTATTATTCCTCGTAATTAAATTAATTGTTTTTTTCTTTTTATTAACCCTTAAAATCACATCACATGAAAAAGACTCTTTTCTTAATGTTTTTATCAGTAATGATCCTTACTGTTTCTCAGGCACAAACCAAACCCGCCTCTGGGGGTAAATCATCTGCTAAAGAAGCAATAGCTCAAAGTTTAGATAAAATGTATGCAGACTACCAGGCCAAAGATTTTGAAAAAGTACTTGCCTTCATGACAGAAGATTGCCTTAATTGCGGTACAGACTCTAAAGAATTTTGGAATAAAGCAGCTTCTAGTGAAAGTTTTAAACGGATGTCTGCTGATACTTCAGTTCACATGCCAGGTTTTAAAATGGTTAAACGTGAAATTCGGCTTGCTAAAGATGGTAACTCAGCAATTGTTATAGAACAATTTTTCATTAATGATTGGTCAAGTAAAATTCCAGTACGTAATGTATCTCGTCTTGTAAATATCAAGGGCAAATGGTTTTGTGATTTTATGAGTTCAGCTTTTATCCCTGATAACAAGGATTTAGATAAAATATTCAAATCGGTAATGCAGTAGTTTTAGTTCAGACCATTTAGTTAATCCTGAGTCAAGCAACTCAGGATTTTTTTTTATTCCAATTCAGTTTATTCTGCATTACATCTTTTCCACCCGAGCAGTATTTATTCACCGGCAATCCATTGCTTATTTTTTAAAGGTATTGCCGTCTCATTTATACTGCCCTTCGCTGCCCATAACCTACAAGCTTTAATCTTTTATTCAAAAACCATATCCCAAAAAGTATTGATGAGCTTAAATATGCATTGCCTTCGTTCAAATCAATTTAGATTATTGGCTAAAGAGGAGGAATTTTTTAGGAAAGAAAAACAGGAAAAGAAAAAAGGAATTGAATTTACTATTGCATTTCAGCAAATTCAAGTACAGCAATACGGTATCAAAGACTCGCATTGCATATTATGTTTTAGGCTCTTTTCATTTTTATACATGCAATATCTGATTTCAACACCGTATTGACTGTCCTTCGGGTGCATTCATTATTTTCTGCATAACCATGATTATAGCCCGTCAGGGCTTTATTCATACATAAAATAATGACCTGCATACTTGATTTTGCTTCCATGCTTCATTGCCTGATGGTTTCCTTTTTTTCTTTTTTCCCTTTTTCTATTTTTTGCTAAAAAAATTGTGAAAGAGGTGCTAAAGGAAAGATTGGACTAACCTCCAAAAAGTCTGGCACTATGCAGAAAATCACCACCTACAGCCCCGATCAAAAGCGATCCCCCTTCGCTTTCTTCATCCTGAA
Source organism: Lentimicrobiaceae bacterium (assembly GCA_041660125.1). Lineage (GTDB taxonomy): Bacteria > Bacteroidota > Bacteroidia > Bacteroidales > UBA4417 > UBA4417. The sequence continues at coordinate 104,509 of JBAZWY010000014.1, read as the reverse complement.
TAAGGGAATGAACAGCGGCAAACCCCTGGAGCATCCCTGCCCCAATTGTTTCACCTTCAATGCAGCCGATCAGTCTGAAAAGGACCATTATTACTGGCTCTGTTTTGGATTATGGCAATCCAAATCTCTTCACCCTTTTTTGTCTGGCTCAGTTATCCCATTTATCCACTTACGCGATTTAAACCAGGTAATCAGCCAGACATCCGAAAAAGCACAGGCAAGCCCGGCCAGCTTTCAAAAAACCGTCGAAGCCCTCAAAATCCTGGATCAGCACGAGAAGCAATACCACCGCAATCTCTGGCTAATCTCAGAAGCTAAAAAGGCAATTTTCGCCAATTATCGTACCCATCCATCCTTTTACAGATATACCACTTAGCCATCACCCCTGAAGTCCTCCCCCCAAAAAGAAAAAAATCCACTTTCCTTCTCCTGCTGGAGAAGGTGCCCGAAGGGCGGATGAGGTGGGAGGATTTAGGAAGGGTCTAATCAATCCGCCACAATTAACCTTTAACCTTTCTTATTATGACACAATCTGACGTAATCAACCGGACTTTTGTTTTCATCCACAACATCCCCTCAAATTTCATTGAGGAGATCTGGAAGAACAGCCCGTACATGGCCGATCATCTTCGCAGCAAAATCAACTGCTTCTGCTCAACTGAGCGCTACGCTTCAGCTAATGCAATCCTCAAATTCTTCGCCTCACTTGATGAATCTAACACTGAGAAATTCTGCACTTATGCATCCACCTGGATACAGCAGCACTCCTAAGCATCACCCCTGAAGTCCTCCCCACCGAGGAGGATTTAGGAGGGGTATTTACAATAAACTTAAAACCCACTTAAAACCCAAAATCATGAAAAAGTACTTCAATGATCCCCGCCCCATCACCGTTCGTTATCCCGGTGATTGTGCCGAATGTGGCACCATTCTGAAATCAGGCACCTCCGCCTACTATTGGCCATCGGATGGCAGGCTTAACTGTAAATCTTGTGGTGAAGCCGAGTACAGGCAATTCCTATCAGCTGCAGCTGATGAAGCTGTTTACCAGGGCATCGGAAATCCATTCGCCTGTTAATTCGGAATCGCTTTCATCCCGCCCGGCTCGTCCTGGCTTTTTTTATAACATCCGGCATTTTTATTTATTTTATGAGTGGTTTTGGCTCATATCTGTTGTAACTTTATATATTCCAATTAATAATGTATTTTTTCTTGCATAATCAAACAAAATTTGAAACTAAAACACTATGAAAACAATCCGTCTTCTTGCCGGAATACTTCTTTTAATTTCCGGGATTCTGCACATCGCTGCGTATTTTAAAGCTCCTGACAGCCCGGGAAGTATTCCTGTACTTTCATTTGGAGTTATTTACATCATCGTTGGATTCCTCCTGTTCAGCTTTAAAAAGTACCCGGTTTACCTTGCGATAATTGTACCGTTAATCGGGATGACGCTTTCGCTGATAAAATTCGGAATACCCGAATTGATTTCTTTATCCGCCTTGTTTAAGGGCCTGGAAATAATTGCGGTCGTTTGCTGCATTGTGCTTTTAATTAAAAGTAAAAATACCCAATAAATTATTCGTTATGAAAAACTTTTCAGCCAACTTTTTCGGCACACGACTGGCTATATACCTGTCGTTGCTGGTTAACACATTACCGGATGCTTTATCACAAAATCAGCCCGGACAAACTGATTTGAACAACTACCCTTTGGTTACAGTTCCGTTAACTGAAACCCGCTCCTTTTATTCAAAAATCCTGGATCAGGAAATGGTACTTTTTATTAAGATTCCTGCCAATTATAAAACCAATACGCAGAAGGTTTATCCCTGCTATTATGGTACTGATGCAAACCGATCATTCCCTATGATAGCAGATATGGCAAACTCTTTCGAAGTCCCTGCAATTGTCGAGCCTGAAATTTTCGTTGTAGGTATAGGATATTAGATCAGGGATTTGGGCGATTGGGGAGCCTGGAGGACAAGAGATCTGACGCCGACCAATGTTCCTTCGTCGGATACCTACTGGGCAGGTATCTTCTCGAAATTTGCAGGCAGGGAGATTGAGGTTAAGACCGGTGGCGCTGCAAAATTCCTTGAATGTATTGAAAAAGAAGTCTTCCCGTTCATGGAATCAAATTACCGCGTTTCTGCAACGGGCAGGGGGCTAGGCGGTTATTCTTACGGAGGTTTGTTTTCTTTGTATGTTTTATTCAAGCGACCGGAGTTGTTCAGCCTTTACTATGCCGGCAGCCCTTCAATAAAATACGACAAAGGTGTTCTCTACACGTATGAAAAGGAATATGCCGCCACACACAAAGACCTGAATGCAACGCTTTTCATGACTACAGGCGGAGCTGAAGATTCGGTAATGATCGCAAATGTGAACTTGATGGCCGAGCAACTGAAGACAAGGAATTATCCGGGGTTAAAAGTTGAAACCACTGTTTTTCCCGATGAGACGCACATGTCGTGCGTTCCGGCTGCCTGGATGAGAGCATTCAGGGTACTGTATAAAAAATAAAATATCTCACTATGAAAGCACTAAAAATTATTCTGCTTTTAATCCTCATAGGTAGTTCACTGCAACTGTTATCGCAGGTAAATCCGGTTAGCATCGATTTAAGGAGTAACGGTGTTAAACTGGATGCGAAATTCTATCCGGTAAATAAAACGGATAAGGTGCCAACGGTCATCCTTCTGCATGGCTTCCCGGGCAATCAGTCCAGCCCTTTAGGATTAGCGGAAAAACTGAATTCCGCCGGATTGAATATTCTTGTGTTCAATTATGAGGGATCTTACCAAAGCGAAGGCAATTTCAGTTTCGACAACAGCATTAATAATGTTGGTGCGGCTTTTAACTTTCTGACAGAACCCGGAAATCAGGCGCGGTTCAATATTGACACTTCCAGGATAGTGGTATGCGGATATAGTTTCGGAGGCACCATTGCCATTGAAAGCGCTATGAACAACGACAAAATCAGAAACATCATTTCGATTGGTAACGACGATCACTCTGTATCCCTGAAAAAAGCAGCTGCCGATACAGCCTATCGTAGTGGATATACACAGTTCATCGCCAGATCATTCGGGCCGGAAGGACCGTTCCGGGGTGACTTGAAATCCCAGATGGAGTTGTATTTACAAAATATCGACCGGTACGACCTGGTAAAAAATGCTGAAAAACTGAAAATAAAAAAAGTTCTGTTTATTGTGGGCTGGCTCGATAAAACAAGCTATTTGGAAGTAAACACACTACCGCTCTATCGAAAGTTACAGCAACTGAATGCGGAAAATATTTCAATAAAAGGGTTTGAATCAGATCACCGGTTTAGCAAAGTAATTGATGACATTGCGAATACAATAACTGAATGGATAATCAAAAACGCGCTATAACAGCACCTGACTAAAACAGGCGGGATGGTGCTATTAGAATGTTAATTATTTCTATCCGAGCTTTTGCTTATATGACAGTTTTGGAATTTAAGCTGAAACCTGTGGGTTGCTGCAAACCTTTACAACCTCCCCACCTTCACCATCCTCTTCCTATTTACCATAACTTTCGCTAAACAGACGTAACGGACCGCATCAATCCCATGATTGAATTTATCAATCGGCTCATTGGTTGCTTTTCCTGACTGGTCCTCTTTCCATTTATAATTCTTAAACTCCCGGATCAGGTTTACAGATCATTTAGTGAGATGGGTTTTATACAACTTCATAATATCCTGCCCGGTTTACCCGGGCTTTTTTGTGCACTTTGCAGACTTTGCAAGATTGCAAATTTTGCAAACTTTGCAATTTCTGCAAACTTCAAACTATTTTAAAGGATAGTTATGCAATTCCATGCAATACGTGTAATAAGACTTCATAACACATTGTTTCTCTGCATGTTATGGTGTTTTTAGCTATATTTCACCGTATCTTTGTACAGAAGTCAGACAGATATTGATTCCGTATCAATTCCATACCAAGTCCGTATCGAAGCCGCTTTTCACAAAATAATAACCTTAATACCCACGCACGATGGCTATCGTACAAAATCCAATCACTGGCAGGACCCGTAAAAAATTCGGAACTGCAGTTTTCTCGAAACACTACGAGAGCAACACCATGAGAAGCAAACCTATCCAGGTTGCTAACCCCCGAACCGAAGGCCAGGTAAGGCAGCGGAGCAAATTTGCTCAGACTGTTGACCTGATCCGACAGGTACTCCCCGTTGTTAATGATGCGTATTCCAATTCGCTCAAAAACATGTCCCCTTTCAACAAGATTGTTAGCTTAAATGTCAAGAACATCTTTGCTGAAGGCACCAACGAAATTGATTACACTAAAGTTCAGTTCTGTGACAATGCCGGCAGCAATGTCCGCAACGTTGAATTGACTTGTGAAGATGACCAGGTAGTTAGTTTTATCTGGGAACCAAACACAATCAATCAGGCTGAGCTTGATGAACCAGTTTCGATTATCCTGGTCAACTGTATTAAGAACAAAGCAATCAACTACCCGGCTGTTGCTTTGAGGTCGGAAAGTGCAGCCAGCGTAATTGCACCGGTTGAATGGGTTGGCGATATGGTTGCCGCTTACTTCAATACAACTGATTACACTACCTCGAACCCTAAAGCTGATGGATATATTCCTAAAAAGAAAGTGATCAGCTTTAAAGCCGGAGCGGATCTTGTTAAGAATGTAAAATAAGCAAGTCACCCGCTAAAAAGTAAAAAGCCTGCAATCTTCAGAGAGCAGGCTTTTTCTTTTTCAGTATACACCCTATTAAAGTGTAACTTATTCAATATCTGTTATTTATTTTCTTTTGATTGTTGCCCGTTTTCCTTTAGGCTTAGGCTATATGGTCGCATTTTTGGTCGCATAAATGAAAAAAGAGCTACAAGAAACTTGTAACTCTTTAATTTTCAGTGGGAGCACATGGATTCGAACCAAGGACCCTCTGCTTGTAAGGCAGATGCTCTGAACCAGCTGAGCTATGCTCCCTTTCTTAAGAGGATGCAAAAGTAATCATTTATATTAAATGTCCAAATTACCAAACAACTTTTTTCAACTTAATATTATCCATAAAATAATTTCATACATTCCATCCTTACTGCTATCTTTGCTTACCCAATGGCCAACGAATATATAAACGATTGAAAAAGAGAAGAAATCATATTACCTTTCTGATATTAATCATGATATCCCTGGCAGCATGCCATCCTGCCCGTAAAGTTGAGCGCCGTGGCGGGTACCTGCTTGTTAAAAACACTATCAAAAAACATAACTCCTACCTGCCATCCGACGAACTTGAAGGATTTATTCAGCAAAATGCCATGCAGGGACGATTAGCTCCCTATTTCAGGCCGGGAATATTTTTCTATGAAAACAGCCTGAAAGGGCATGAAACAAAATTCAAATTGTTCCAGCGCAATTCATTAGGTAAAAAGCCTGTCATACTCGATACTCTTATGGTTCTGAGTACTGCTGATAAGTTAGGCCTGTACCTGAAAAACAAAGGATTTTATCATGCAACTGTCAACAAATCAATAAAATACAGTCGGAAAACTGCCTCTGTAACATACGATATCATTTCAGGACCTCCCTGCATTGTTAACAATTTCAGTTATATTATCGCCGATTCAGTAATTCAAGGATATATTATGGCTGACACTTCCAATGGCAAATTACGCAAAGGAATGATTTATGACACTTATGTTCTGGACGACGCACGCGACAAAATAGCAAATATGCTCCGCAATAACAGCTACTTTAACTTCTCGCTCAGCGATATTTATTACCAGGTTGATACTTCAAATGCCGGACTTTCGGCCGAAGTTGAAATGTATATCAAAAATATAAGAATGAGCATTCCAGGCACGACCGATTCAACCCGGGAAATTCAGCATCCCCGCTTCTATATAAAGAATATTTACATTACAACCAATGCTTCGAATACTTCCCAGGCATCTTCGTTCGATACACTATCGTATAAATATTACCTGAATAAATCAGACACAACGGGTAGAACCCTATTTATTCTTCATGACCAAAAACTATCACTAAAACCCTCATTCTTATCATCATGCATGGAGTTTGCAACAGGCGATGCCTATAGCCAGTCGAAAGCAAACCTTACATATAAGAAACTGATCAGCCAGCCCATTATCGGCTCTGCCAATGTGAGTATGTCGATCCGAAATCCTGAAATGATTAATCCTGCCGAAAAACAATGGCTCGACTGTAACATACGGCTGATACGCAACAAACTAAATACTTTCAGCCTGGGAACAGAAGGCACCAACTCAGGAGGGCGTTTTGGAGTAGGGTTAAATACTTCCGTCCAGAACAGGAATCTTTTCAGGGGTGCCGAAGTATTATCACTTAAAGTGAGAGCCAGCGCCGAATTGCAGGGAAGCCTGAATAATCAGAATACAAATTCCACTAATTATTTCCTTTTCTTTAATACCCTTGAAGCCGGTATGGAAGCCAGCATTGATTTTCCGCGCCTGTTGCTCCCGTACCCTTCTAGTTTCAAACAACAATTAAAGAACGGGCGAACTTCCCTGAGTGCCGGTGCCGGAATTGAGTTCAGACCTGAATACAAACGCAGGATCACCACATCGGCATGGTCGTACAAATGGAATAAAGATGAGCGCATCAGGAATATTTTTACTCCCGTCGAACTGAACTACATTAAAATATTTCCAAGCGAATCTTTCAGCCTTTACCTCGATACACTTACCGATCCCCAATACAAATCGCAGTTTACCGACCACCTGCTTACTATGATCCGCTATAGTTTCATTTACAGCAACACGGGTATAACCAAGCAGAACAACCAGTTCTTTTTCAGACTAAATACAGAAACATCCGGAAACATTCCTTATTTTATTGATAAAATTGACAATAAGCAGCCAGTAACCGATGGCACTGGGAATGCCTATTTTGAGCGATTTGGTGTAAGGTATTCGCAATATGCCAGGCTTGACGTTGATTACCGGAAATACTGGAAACTCCGATTCAACAATTTATTGGTCTTCAGGTTAATGGGAGGAATTGCAATGCCCTATGGAAATTCCGTGGCAATACCCTTCGAAAAAAGTTTCTGGCTGGGTGGCGCTAATGATATGCGAGGATGGCGATTGCGATCACTTGGTCCGGGAGCTTTCTACTCTTCCGTAACACGCTATGATAAAACCGGGGATATTATGCTGCAATCCAGTCTCGAACAGCGGTTCCCGATTTACAGTTTCCTGCTGGGGAGTCTCTTTCTGGATGCCGGTAATGTTTGGCTGCGTAAAAAAAGCGATGATTTTCCTGACGGCGAATTCAACCTTAACTCATTTTACAAACAGATAGCCATGGATATCGGGTTTGGATTGAGATTCGATTTTTCATTCTTCATTTTCCGGGTCGATGCTGCAGTTCCTTTTCATAATCCTGCGGTGGCCGACAAGTGGTTTAGCAGGGAAGAATTTAAACTCAGGAATTCGATCTTGAATTTCGGGATAGGCTACCCGTTCTGAGAATTTCAGGACTTAATCGTATTAAAAATAACTTTATATTCTGTTTAAATTAATTTGCAAAGAATTTTATTTAACAAGAATTCAGCCTTAAATAAAAACTTTTGATAACAGCATCAGAATTCAGTAGTACTATTTTCCGGGAGTTCCCCTACTCTCCTACTCCTGGCCAACAAAATCTGATAAAGAGGCTTGCTGAATTCATTGTGTCCGAACAGGGACAGTTCCCGCTATTTCTGCTCGAAGGCTATGCCGGAACCGGTAAAACTACGGTTGTTAGCACACTGGTTAAAGCTTTGCCTAAAGCAGGATACAATGCAGTATTACTTGCACCTACCGGCAGGGCTGCAAAAGTACTCTCGTTGTATGCACAGATGCCGGCCTATACCATTCATAAGCGATTATACAGGCCCACGATGGATGGTGACGGGCAGGTTCACTTCCAGGTATTGCCCAATAAATCGGTACGAACTCTTTTTATTGTCGATGAGGCTTCTATGATTCCAGATGACCGTAATTTGAGTGAAAGCAGTGCTTTTCAGTCGCGCAACCTGCTCGAAGACCTCATTGGCCATGTATATTCAGGTGATAGCTGTAAAATGTTGTTCCTCGGCGACTCATGCCAGTTGCCGCCAGTAGGCATAAACCAAAGCCCGGCACTCGATACTGAGTTGCTTAGGCAATCTTTTTATCTCGACCTGGATACTTTCGTGCTTTCGGATGTGGTACGACAATCACTCGAATCGGGGATTTTATCAGTGGCTACCGCAATCAGGGCAAAGATAAACCATCACCAAAACGGCTTGCCTATTCCCCTATTCGGAAAGGAAAACGAATTTCCGGATGTGATAAGCATCACCGGTATTGATATGCCTGATGCCATGCAACAGGCTTTCCACGATTTCGGGCGGGAAAACACCGTTGTGATCACGCGTTCGAACAAACGGGCTAACCTTTTTAACCAAGCCATCCGGGAACGGATCCTTTTTCATGAAAATGAGCTGGCTGCAGGCGATCACCTTATGGTAGTGCGTAACAATTATTTCTGGCTGCCCGAGGAATCGAAAGCCGGATTTATTGCCAATGGCGACATTATTGAAGTTCAGAGCTTACGAAAAACAGAAGAACTTTATGGCTTCAGGTTTGCCGAAGCAACGGTGCGTATGGTTGATTATCCCGGCGAACCTTCCTTCGATGTCAAGCTTTTACTCGACACGATTAGTTCCGAAGGCCCGGCATTAAACTACCAGGATAACCAAAGGCTTTTCAACGAGGTAATGGCTGACTATATGAACGAAAGCTCACGCCGCAAGCGTATGGCCGGGATCAGACAGAATGCGCATTACAATGCCTTACAGGTAAAACATGCAAGTGCGTTAACCTGTCATAAAACCCAGGGCGGGCAATGGGATGCCGTATTTATTGAAAAAGGTTTCCTGAAAGATGAAATGATTGATAACGAATACCTCCGCTGGTTATACACTGCTGTAACCCGTGCCACAAAGAAACTTTTTCTTATTAACTTTGAGGAGCGGTTTTTTGAAGGGTAAGAGAATTGCTGATGTCGGAGGTCGGATGTTGGATGTTGGATGTTGGATGTCGGATGTCGGATGTCGGATGTTGGATGTTGGATGTCGGATGTCGGATGTCGGATGTCTGATGTCTGATGTCGGATATCGGATGTTGGATGTTGGATGTTGGATGGCGGATGTCGGATGGCGGATGGCGGATGTCGGATGTCGGCCCTGTAACTCTATAACCCTGAAACTCATCAACCCATCAACCCATCAACGCGGAGCCCGAAACCCGAAACCAGAAACCAATAACCAGAAACCAGAAACCCTTTAAACCCTCCAAACCCTTCAAACCCTTCAAACTCTTTAAAAAATGCGTATAGGATTCGGATATGATGTACATAGTTTTGCTGAAGGCCGCGACCTTTGGCTGGGCGGAATTAAAATTCCACACCTCAAAGGCCTGTTGGGACATTCGGATGCGGATGTGGTAATTCATGCTATATGTGATGCACTTTTGGGAGCTGCAGCGCTTGGAGATATCGGGAAGCATTTCCCGGATACGGATCCGAAATACAAAGGAATTGATAGTAAAATTCTGCTGGTTGAAACCGGGAACCTGGTTAAGTTGGCAGGATTTATCATTCAGAATATTGATGCCACCCTGGCAATACAGGAACCGAAGATTGCTCCATATATTGAATCGATGCGTATCACCCTGAGCGAATTGCTTGGACTTGAATCGGGGCAGATCTCAGTAAAAGCAACTACTACTGAAAGACTGGGTTTCGAAGGCCGTGAAGAAGGCATCTCGGCTTATGCCGTGGTCTTACTTGATGGCTAATATTTTACCTTTCTCATCCTTACTCAACAGTTATCTGTATTTTCAAATCAGGTGACCTTTTGCATTTTTAACCTGATTGAACTTCTCTTTTCTGCCTTTTTTAAAACTCCCTACAAGACTGGAGTAAAGAGAAAAAGTGCAAAAAAAAAACATAAAATTAAAATTCAGCCAGTTTCTCAAAGCCACCCGTTGAACAGGCAATTCAAAACAAAAGGTTGCCCATGTCAGGCAACCTTTGCAATTATATAACTAACCTAAGAAATTTACCGCACGGAAGGCGAATCGAAATTAATCAGCAACGAAAACCGCAAGGTATGTTCAAGCGGGTTCTTTGTTTCGAGAGGGATAAGGTATGAGAAATCGATACCCAGAACATTGTAACGAAAACCTGCTCCAAGCGTAAAAAACTTTCGGTTACCCTTATTCTTGTTTTCGTAGAAGAAACCTCCCCTGACAGCAAACTGTTGTGCATACCAGTATTCCATGCCTGCTGAAATATTTATCTCACTCATTTCTTCGCTGAATCCACCCGGTGCATCATAAAATGAATGAATCATACCAACCGGTACCGAAACATCCGGATCCATTCCGCTAACGATTGTATCACCACTTTTCCGGGCATTAGTTGGCACCAGCAGTTTATTAAAATCTATCATAAACGACATCTGGTTGAAATCATCTAGATTAAGGGTGAGTGAAGGTCCAACTTTCAGATTGGTAGGAATAAAATCTTTTCGTGTATTGTCGTCGCTATAGGCGATCTTGGTACCAATATTTGAAATATTAAGTCCCCATGAAAAATTACCGCTAACCTTATCAAACTCAACCGGGAAACGCTGGAATATAGAAACATCGGCAGCTACCGAGTTACCTGGTTTAGTAGCTTGTCCGCCTACATCCTGCCCTTGCGTAAGGTTGGAGTGAATAAAGCGCCCTGCAACACCCATTGAGAGAGTAGGAGTTAATAAACGTGAATATGTTCCATCAATTGCAAATTCATTGGGACGATAGTTCCCGATGGACCAGCCGTTGTTGTCAGTGAAATTAATATCGCCAAGGTTAAAATAACGCAGCGACATGGCAATAGCCGAAGTTTTATCTATACGTTTGAAAGCACTTACATAGGCCAGGCTAATATCGTTGGTCAGGCCTTTGAGCCAGGGACTGTATGAAATCCCTACACCCATTTCCTTCTTGATGAAAGCATATTTTGCCGGATTGTAGTTCATTGAATATGCATCGGGTTCCGAAGATACCCCGGCATCGCCCATTGCACCTCCCCTGGCATCAGGCGATATGCTTAAAAATGGAACAGCCGTAGTAATGGGATTAAACTGGCCAATATAATTATCCGGATTACTTTGTGCTAATGTTGCAAAAGTTGCTGCTATCAGCAAAATAAGCGTAAGAGATATTTGTTTTCTCAGTGTCATAAGCTTTTAAAAAATAAAGTCGCGATTTTACTTGTTATTCCTATTCTGTTAGTAACGGTGAATATAAAATGTTATTGTATTAAGGGATTATTTTCTCCACAAGGGGCTTGAAATTCAGGGGTTGAAGAATTTCAGGGTTTCAGTGTTTCGGAGTTTCAGGGTTTCAGGGTTTCATTATTCATTGTTCTCTATTCATTATTCACTATTAATTATTCACTTTTAAGCCAATATTTACTTCACTTTCACCAGCCGGGCAGCTTTAACAGTATCGGATTTGCCATTGCCTGCCCTGACACTGATAAGGTAAACGCCCGGTGAAACAGCATTGCCCGAAGCCGAACGACCGTCCCAGAATAGAATACCGGCTTTATACCCTTGTGAGAGCAGCTTCTGTGAACTTGTTGAACTGATTAATGACCCGTTTATGTTAAACACTTCGAGGTATGCATCAACCGGGGTATCGAAAAGGTTGGTTTCAAATTCAACATTCACTCCATCCCTGAACGGATTAGGGTAAACATTCATGCTTGTAATGCTGATCTGTATATTTTTAGTCACCTTGAATGTGATGGTTGCCTCGGATGAATTATTGAAAACATCCCAGGCTTTCAGCTTAAGAGTATGCAACCCTTCGGCAAGTTGTGCAAACTTATAGTTTACCACTCCCGACTGGTAACTGTCAAGATCGGCACTGTAATAACTATTCAGTACAATTGGTGAAGAATTATCGCCGTCAATGGTGGCAACAATATCATGACCTATCGCATTACTGATGGTATTAATTCCACTCTTGTCACTCAGTTGTGCAATCAGTAATGGTGAATCTCCAGTATTACCTCCATCTTTAAAATATGGCTCATTCATAAACAATGAAATCTGCGGGCCTTCATTATCAGTATTCTCATTTCCTGATCCTCCGATAATAAATTGCTTGCTAAAGCCATTTGCATCGGTTACACCGTCGTGTGCATAGTAGGAAATTTTGCCCGATCCATAACTATAATCAATATCGCGCGGCACAATAAAACTAACTTTAAAATCACCGTTGGTAACAGAAGCCCTGCCCTGGTAGATATAATTATCCTGAACAGTGTATGTATCGGGATAGTCGCTGGGTTCGGACTCGGGGCCTAAAGTCAAGAGTGTTCGCGCCTTATCGAATACCTTAACATCCAGGGTTCCGTTAAAACCACTAAGTTTAACACCGTTTGCATCCGCAACAATACCTTTTATTTCAACAGGTTTCATAGCCGAAATGGTGTCAACCTGCAGTGACGGGTCAAACCCGTTTATGCTGGTCGTGATCACATTATTTTTGGGATATGCCATCCGCAAAGCGGGATCACCCAGTAAACAGAAATTACGTACCAGGGCAGCTTCATTACCACCCATTTTATTCTTGGCATACGCAATTACTTCGCCAAAACGAGGGTATTCGCCGTTATGCTTTGAGAAAAGAGTGTCATAGAAATAGAGTGTAAGCCCTATATTAGTTCCGGAGTTTGCCAGTCGCGTGGTTGTAAACAATGCAATACCACCACCCACAGGGTTAAGAAAAACAAGCTCTCCTGCCGATTCCCGCATAGGATCATCGTAGCGGCTGAACTCACAGGTAGCCGTCATAAAAACAGGCATATTTTTAAAGTTGGTCCAGGCGTTAATATCGCGAATCGTAAGAATCCCCTCCTCGGCCCAGCTGGTTTCTCCGCCATGTCCGGTATAGTTCATGATAAGTACACCGTTTTCAACGTTTGTTTTAATGGCAGTATTGGCATCCGGGCATCGCTGCCCGGCTGGGGTTGATACCTGTTTGAATGCATCAAGATATATTTTATTCACGTTATAAACCGGTGCAATACCTTCAACTAAGGGGCAAAGCTGTTTTTCAACCTGGCGGAAATGGGTATTTGAGTTACCGTCGTCAGCAACAAAGCACAACTTATTGCGCCAATCGCCCATGGAAGCACTGCTATTTACGGCATAAAAGATGCATTTATCAACCGCTGTTTTTGCCTCTTCAGCAGTATTTACAGGGAAACGCCCAATCCCGATATCTATTAAACCATTTGCATCATTTCCTTCGTTGTTATCCAGTATGCCATAAAAATCGTCGCTGGCATAGGAATAAACTGTATTGAGCGATTCTTTAGTCTCGAAAGTAGGAACCCGGTTGGTATTATTAGGCACCCGGTCTTTATAATCATATGAGCCATCACCAAACAGCAGCAGGTATCGCAATTTATTGCCAACGGCTGGCCTTTGGTACAACATACGGGAAAAATCGCGTATCGCTGCTATATCGGGTGATCCAGACGAAAATTCGTTATAAATCTGCTCGTTGGTTACAACGGTAACTTTCAGCCCATCGAAACTACGATGGTGTTCGGCCAGACGGTTTGCCTGATCCAAAAAATCTTTGTTGGTAACAATCAGCATATCCGTGGAGGCAATTCCATGCAAATCCTGATTAATAACTTTTTCGGTGAATTTAACTGTCAGGAATTTTGTGTTATCCCAGGCCACAAACTGCCGGAGTGAGTCGGTTTTCAGAACAAAGCTGCTGACATCTCCCTGGAGGACAGTTGTAACATGTTTTACGTTAACCGGGTTGGTAACTTCCCACACATTTACTTTAGTTGACGAAGCCTGGAGCTGGAAATCAGTTACAGAACCAGGAGATACCGAAAGCGGATCGGCAAAAGCCATCTGGCCGCCCGTAAATTTCAGATTGCGTGGTACATTAAGTTCGACCCAATCGAGCCAACCTAATGAAGTCCCTCCGCCATTGTACTGGAAAGCTACTTTCACTTTTTCCGTTCCAATTGAAATATCTTTTGATTCGGTGCGATCGATAGCGTAATTATAATTACCAAAGGTACCGAACGAAGGATATCCAACTGGAACGCCATTGACATTAACTGTAAAACCTGTAATGTTTTCGGATCTTGCAGCTACCTGGTAACGGATCGAAGCTAGTTTGCCGGAACTTACATTTGGAAATGTGAATTCGGGAAGTTCAAATACCGGGCTGCCCGCGTCCATACGTTCGCCAAACCAATCTTTCCCTGAACTGATAAAATTGAGTTTATCTTTTTCATAAAATACGCCATCAGTGAAACTTGTACAGGTGTATGTAGGCGCTAATGCAGGCTGTTCCTGGTCCCCGATTCGCAGACCGGTTCCTCCATCGAAATTGAGAAAATAATACGTGAAATCGGAGTAGATATTTAGCGTGTGCTCAAATCTTCGAGTAATTTTGTTGTAAGTAATCTTATCGGGGGCTGTTCCATAAAAAAGGATGTAATCGCCCGGAGCAAACACGCCGGCATTAGCTGTTACAACGTTGATTGAATTTTCAGTAAGGTCATCATACCTGCTCACACTGTTAGCTTCAGGCAAGAGACCTCCGCCATTTCCAAACAACCTGATCGTATTCGGATTAATTGTGGCCATATTAACACCCATAGCCTGTATTTCGGCATAAGTTATTTTATAAATACCCGTTTGATCAAGCTGTATTTTATACCAATTGCCCTGGGCCAGCACCGAATGCGTTGCATAAGATGTTGATTTGAAGGTTGCCTCATTCGTTTTCACAGGAATATAAACAATATCAATAACAAAGGATTTAAGCCGCATGATTCCGCCTTCAGGATTTACAACCACGGGCACAATGGTAAGCATGGCCATATTTATCCCTCTCTCCGTGCCATTTTCAACAACAGGAGAAAGTGTTTCGTCAGGTTGAAGTTTGTATGTGAGCGAATCGAGCTGGTCAACAGTAACTGGTTCCCATTCCGTGTGTGTAATTAAGATATCACAACTTCCGGCACTGGCCGGGAGTCTGAATTTTTCGAAGTATTCGGGTGTATAATTTTTTGCGGCATTATTGATTAAACCATCAGCACACAAGGCCTTTAAGGGTTCGTAGTTTATCCCTTCAATGGATTGTACTCCATTCCAGTTCAGTACCACTTTTTTCTGAATTCCCTGACCTAACAACATTGTTTGTGCTATAAGTACCAGAAGGGCTGTAGTAACTATTTTCTTATATTTCCTCATAAAATCAATTCAGTCGTCAACGATTTACTTTCGGAAAATCATTTTCCCCGAGGTTTGTGCATAAAGGCCTCCTGATGTACGGACAGTTAAGTTATAAACATACATTCCTGCAGAAACTTTACTCCCCTGTTCACTATGTCCATCCCACCGCAAAGGTGTACTTACAGAACCATCCTGCGCAGATGTTTGTTCGATCACTCTTACTAATTGCCCGTTCATAGAATATATTTCAGCACGAACAGCGAATTCAACATTTTGCTGGTTATGCTCAAATACAATATCCGTATAATCGCCGAAAGGATTAGGGTAATTATGCGTATTTGTGATTATGAAATTTCCTGATGAGTACACCACGAAATGAATTTCGGCTTCAGTTGAATTATTGAATATATCCCACACCTTAACAGAAAGCGTATGTTCGCCGGGGCTAAGCAGCGAGAATGGGAACCAGATGTACCCGCTTTTAAACGTGTTGAAATCCGATTCGTAAAAATCGTTAAGAATATAAGGTTCAGAAGTGTTCCCATCAAGCACAGCCGTGATATCATGGCCTATCCCGTTGCCTATGGTATTGATACCGTTCTCATCGCTCACAATGGCAAGCAGCCTTGCATTCTGATCCGTGATCCCGCCATCATGAAAGCTCAGGGTATTCATGTATAAGTTTATTTCGGGGCCTCTGTTGTCGCTCACCTCAGTTCCGGATGAGCCTCCTATAATAATATCTGTATAGTCGCCGGAGGCATCGCGTATCCCATCGGAGGCATAATAACTGATTTTCCCTGCACCATACTGGTATGCAATATCTTTAGGTACAATGAAAGTGAAACTAAAGCGGCCGTTCTCCACTTTTACTTTGCCTTTGTACAGCAGATTTTTCTGCAGACTGAATGAATAAACGGCTCCCCCGTCGTTGGCAAGTGTTTTGATCGTTACCGGTTTATCGAATACAGATGGAATTACCGTACCATTGAAATCGGGAACCAGGTTTCCCTGTCCGTCGGCGATAATACCTTCGATGGAGACTTCCATATACGCTTTAAGTGTATCAGAACCATCACCCGGTATGTGTCCATTTATTGATTTGGTAATAACCGAAAACGAAGGAAACGCTATCTGCTGGGCCGGATCGCCCAGGAGAACATATTTACGGCCATTTTCATTGGAACCTTTATCGCGCTTAGAGTTCATCATGATATCGCCCATCTTGAGCCGCTGGCCACCAGGTTTACTCAATGCATACTCATAAAACTTTTTATTCAGTTCAAAATTCGGGGTCCCGTATGTCGGCCTGGTGGTAGTAAACAACGCTATTCCACCGCCTTTGGGGTTTGTGAAAACCATTTCGCCTGCCGACTGCTGGCCCGGATCATCGAAACGGCTGAATTCGCAGGTAGCTGTAACAAACACCGGCAGGTTATCAAAATTTGACCAATTGTTGATGTCATTTATGGTGAGTACTTCTTCATGAGCCCAGCCTGTTTCGCCTCCGTGACCTGTATAATTCAAAATAAGACTTCCTTTTTCGACACGTTGTGTAATTGCCTTGTTCACATCAGGATAACGGTTACCGCCCGGTGTAGCAACCTGAACATAGGCATCAAGGTAAATTTTATCAAGGTTTATTCCCGGGTAACGAGTTTCAACACTTTTAGCCATTTCTTCAGCCTGGGTGATATGATCATTATAATCTTCATCATCTGCCACAAATGTGATCATATTCCGCCAGTCGCCTAAAGTTGCGGGCGATGAAACTGAATAGTGAATGATCTTGTCAACCGCCTGTTCAGCTTCCAGCGGCGTTCTGACCGGCAGGCGGCCAATTCCAATATCGATTACATCCGCATTCGACTGACCTTCGTTATAATCGAGCATACCATAATAATCGTCCGACACAAGGGAACTTATCGGGCTGTAAGATTCAGGAGATTGCCAGGAAGGCACAAAATTGGTGTTGTCAGGAATTTTATTTTTATAATCGTAGGATGCATCTCCAAAAAGAAGCAGATATTTCGGCATTTTTACCGTGGAAGATTTATCGTAAAGCATTTTCATGAAATCACGTATGGCCGTTATATCTGTGGTACCTGAAGAAAATTCATTATAAATTGTTATCGGGTCAAGAACCAGTACATCCAGGTTTGATGTTGTAGCATGGAAAGTGGCAAGCCTGATGGCTTGCGGCATAAATACCTGTGGGGCAACAATAACCATATCAGCCACGGCAGAGGCATGCAGGTTTTGGTTTTGTATTTTTTGTATAAAACGGGGCTTTAACAACTTAGTCCCGTCGAAAGCGACAAATTGCCTGAGTGTATCAGAAGTTCGCTTGAAAACCAGGTCATTCCCATCAGTGGAAGCATTGATAGAAATAATTTTCGAAGGATCGGTCACATCCCAAATTCTTACTTTTCCTGCAGCATCGCGAACACGGTATAATGCAGTGCGACCGGCGCCCCATGAGTGACTGTCACGAAAATCAAGCTGTCCGCCTGCAAAGCGTATATCGCAGCGGGCGTTTATATCCAGTAAGTCAAGATACCCGGCTGCAGAATTTGAGGTTTTATTGTACAGCACATCCAATTTTAACGGCAGAGAAACGGATTGCAACGTTTTATAGGAAGTTGTGCCTGTAGCAAAAGGGCTATCTGTATAGGTTGAAATAGCCGGCAGTGTAGAATTCCACGACTGGCCGCCTATGGTAAATGTGAATGAACTGGGAACAATTGATTTCGCAGCTGTGACTGAGCGGACTTTAATTTCACCCCCGGCAGACAAGGAAGGAATATCAAATGAATAGGACCTGTTGGGAATAACATCGAAAATCTGGGCAAACCATTGCCTTCCCGATTTTATCAGGTTCAGGTTATTCTCTTCGTAATAGGTATAAAAGTCATAGGAATTCACAATATCCGTCTCGGCTAAAATGCTGCTTTCAATCGCTGCTACCCGTTTCCCTGAACCACGATCGGTAGTAAGGAAATAGCAAATGGTATCTGCGTACAAATGCATAGTGTGTTCCCAATCAAGGTTAGAACTATTGAACTGCCATGTAACCGGGCCCTGTGCATAAAAAAGAATCTGATCGCCCTGGTCGAAAGAGCCATCACCCTGTCCTGTAATTTCAATAGCAGTCTCCGGTATATCATCAGCGCGGGGAATGGAATTGGGTTCTGGAAGCATGGTGCCGCCCCGGCCAAATATTCCGATTTTTGCAGGATCTACTGAGGCAGGACTTATTCCCATAGCCACGAGGTCGTTGTATCCCAGTTGGTAAATCCCGGTTTGTGTAACAGCAAGTTTATACCAATTCCCTTGCGAAAGCGCTGAATTTGCAGCATAAATTGTAGCTGAACTCTTCATTACCCGGGCCTGTTGCACAAACTGAATCCTAAACGATACCAATTTTACTATCCGGCTGGTTGCTTGATCCCGTTTAAACGGAAGTATCTCTATATGAATACCTTGCTGTTTTCGGCTTATGACCTTTGTAGCCGAATACGAAAGTTCTGCCGGTACCGGAGTATCACAAGCCTGAACAAGAAAAAGTTCTTCGGCTGAAAGAGGTGAAAATGTACAATTATCTATTGTTATATTTTCCGAAATAGCATCAGCAAACAGCGTTTCATTCCATCGAGGCAACTCATGCATTCCCGGGTAAAAGGCACCCTCAAATGAAATACTTTTTTCCAGGCTGTCATTTAAATAAAAAACTGACGGCATATTCCATGCAATCGTCCGACTTATATTCACAACCTGAGAGTATGAAAACAAAGGAAAGAGTAACGCCAAAAGCAACAGATACAGACACGTATATTTTCTTTTCAAAAATTGATTGAATTTAAAACAATTTATCACAACCATAAAACAAAAACAGAAGCATTTCTTTTTGATACCGATCTGTTTACGAATCTCAAAAAGGTAATTTCTCTCATTTTTGCCGTTAAAAATTAAAACGGTAAAAACATTTCATTATTGCTGCTGTCAGTATATTTTACATAAACCTTACATTGTAGCTTTTTATTTTGTAATATTGTACACATAAAATTATGCATACGAAAGCAGCAGCCATACTATTTTTTTTCATAGGATTCCTTTTATCCATAACAACAGTTTCGGGTCAGGATGCTGCATTTTCCCAGTTTTATGCCAATCCGGTATATCTTAATCCGGCTTTTGCTGGCAACAGGATATGCCCTCGTATTTCGCTCAGCTACCGTAATCAGTATCCCGCACTAGGCAGCCACTTTGTTACTTACAGTGCAGGATTTGACACTTATGTGAGCTCTCTTTCCGGAGGAGTTGCGGTTCTGACTACTGCTGATATGACCGGCCCGTTAGCCTCGTATTCGGGAAGTGCAGTTTATTCGTATCATTTGAAGATTAATGAGAAATTTTCGATGAATGCTGCACTGCAGGCAGGTTATTATCAATACAGGCTGAACTGGGATCAACTTATTTTTGAAGATATGATCGAAACCGGAACCGGTGAGATAATTTCAGGCAATGAGATACAACCTCCCAAATTACATGTAGGGGATGTTGATTTCTCGACAGGTATGGTTGTAGGCTATGATGAAAAGTATTATTTAGGAGCCGCTGTTCACCATATTACCAGTCCCGACCTGGCCTTCTACCAGGGAAATATCAGCCGTCTGGATGCAAGGCTTACTATTCATGCGGGTGCAGTATTTGATTTAAAGCAGGCACAGCCAGGCAGTGAAAACGATAATCTTTCGATCTCGCCCAATGTAGTGTATATGCAACAAGGTGATTTTCACCAGTTGAATGGTGGGATGTATTTAAATTTTTACCCTTTTGTAGCAGGCTTGTGGATGCGGCATAATTTCGAGAACCCTGATGCGTTAATAGCAATGCTTGGATTTCAGCAAAAAGAATTTAAAGTAGGATATAGTTTTGACTTTACATTGTCGAAATTGGGTCTGCCGGCAGGCGGCGCCCATGAGATATCATTCGTTTGGTTTCTGCCGTGTCCGAAAAAAGAATTTAAGTATAAGGCAATAAAATGCCCCAGTTTTTAGTTAATACCAAAACAAACCATATAAAGAGATGGCTAACTACGGCAAATTAGCAGCAAAAGTATTATTTGCAGCAACAATTGCACTTCTGGTTTCTTGCAAGAGTAAAGAAACATCACGAACTACAGGTTGGAAATATAACGATCCCAAGAACGGTGGCTTCGAAGTAGCAGATTACGAAAAACCGGTCACAGGTCCCGGTCTGGTATATATTGAAGGCGGCACCTTTACCATGGGCCGCATAAGTGATGACCCTATGTACGAATGGAATAATATCCCGCGCAGGGTTACTGTCCCCAGTTTTTACATGGATGAAACCGAAGTATCCAATCTGGATTATACGGAATACCTTTACTGGCTTACCCGTGTTTTCGGAACAAGCTACCCGCAGGTAGTCCAGAAAGCTTTGCCGGATACATTGGTTTGGCGCGAAAAACTTGGTTATAACGAACCGCTGGTTGAAACATACCTCCGCCACCCGGCTTACAAGAATTATCCTGTTGTAGGTGTAAGTTGGTTGCAAGCCAATGACTACTGTTCATGGCGTACCGACCGCGTAAACGAAATGTTACTGATTCAGAATGGCACATTGGATCTTGATCCGGCTCAAAAAGACGAAAATAACTTTAATACTGAGGCTTATCTTGCCGGACAATATACAGGGCTGGTAAATAGACCTATGCACGACCTCAACCCAAATGGTACTGGTGAACGCCGCGTTCGCATGGAAGATGGTATTCTTTTAACAAAATATAGGTTGCCAACGGAAGCTGAATGGGAATTTGCAGCTTACGGCCTGATCGGGAACACGCATTTCGAACGGGTTGTTGAGCGGCGCATTTATCCCTGGAACGGAACTGTACTGCGTTCCGAAGATAAAAAATTCTATGGCAATTTTGTAGCTAATTTTAAACGCGGCCGTGGCGACTATATGGGTGTTGCAGGAAACCTAAATGATGGCGCTCAAATCCCTGCAGAAGTCGGTTCATACTGGCCTAACGATTATGGCCTTTACAATATGGCCGGCAATGTTTCCGAATGGGTAATGGATGTTTACCGTCCGTTGAGCTTCGAAGATGTTGACGACGTTTCACCATTCCGCGGAAATACATTTCAAACAAAAGCAACTGATGGACAGGGATACCTGGTTCCCAAGGACAGCCTGGGTCGTTTAAAATACCGCCCGGTTACAGAAGAAGAAGCAATGGGACGCATCAACTATCGTAAAGCCGATAACATCAACTACCTCGATGGTGATTATGAGTCGCTGGAAGGGGTTGACTGGCTGACACCAAGTGAAGATGGAAGTTCAACAGATAAAATGTATGAATATGGCACTTCATCACTGATCAGCGATAAGACACGCGTTTATAAAGGCGGTTCATGGCGCGACATGGCTTACTACCTTAGCCCGGCTGCACGGCGTTCGCTGGATGAAAAAATGTCGACTAACTATATTGGTTTCCGATGTGCAATGGGCAGCGTAGGCGGCTCAGCACCAGTAAGAAAATAAAACTTATTTTGTTTATAAAAAACCCATCCCGAATACGGATGGGTTTTTTAATTTAAGTAATTTGCATACTCCAAACATTACAATCCACATGTACATCTCAATCCAGGAATTATACAATATATTTCTTCAACACAATACAATTTCAACCGATTCACGCCATGTTGAGAAAGGTTGCCTGTTCTTTGCACTTAAAGGAGACAATTTCGACGGCAATAAATACGCGAAAAAAGCTATAGAATCAGGAGCCGCGTATGCTGTGATTGATGATCCATTGCAGGAAAACAAACAAACCCTGCTTGTAGAAAACGTTCTGGATTCGCTTCAGCAATTGGCCCTGATGCACCGCCGGAAGTTTGATATACCGATAGTCGCTATTACAGGAAGCAACGGTAAAACCACTACCAAAGAATTAGTAAGTGCAGTACTGAGCCGTCAATATCATGTTACGGCTACTAAGGGGAACCTGAATAACCATATTGGTGTACCGTTGACTTTACTTGGAATAACCAGAGAAACCCAGATCGCGATCATTGAAATGGGGGCCAACCATCAAAAGGAAATTGAAAGTTATTGCCGGATTGCTGAGCCTACGCATGGATTGATCACAAATATAGGCAAAGCGCATCTTGGCGGTTTTGGAGGGTACGAAGGTGTGATCAAAGCTAAAATTGAGTTATACACCTGGCTTCGCAATTCGAATGGGACTGTTTTTGTAAATTCAGGCAATCCTTTGCTTATGGAACACACATCAGGGATGAATAGGATTATATATGGAATCCATGAAGGCATTCATACCCGTGGAAAAGCCACGAAAAACACTGCATCCCTCCTACTGGACTGGATGACGGACCAGGGAACTCATGTTATACAAACAAACCTGGTAGGAAATTACAATTTCGAAAATGTTATGGCCGCAATTTGTATTGGCACCTACTTTCATGTACCAGCCAGTGAGATAAAATCAGCCATCCATACGTATCAACCCTCCAACAGCCGTTCGCAGGCAATGAAAACAGAACGGAATTCAGTAATCATGGATGCTTACAATGCCAATCCAACCAGTATGCAAGTAGCTCTTGAGAATTTCAGGCAGATAAAAGCAGGGCATAAAATGGTAATTTTGGGCGATATGCTGGAACTTGGTGACGAAAGTTCCGCCGAACATCAGGCTATCGTTAATCTTGTTAAAGAAGCTGCTTTCGAAAGTATGATTTTTGTTGGCCCTGATTTTAAGCAGGCGGCTGGAGACCGCTTCCTTTGTTTTACAACATCCGATGAAGCTCATGATTGGCTGTTGACCCGGCACATTGCAGGATTTACCATCCTGGTTAAAGGATCGCGGGGAATAAAGATGGAGAGAGTGTTGAATGCACTTTAATTATTTGCAAACAAGGATTTAATTCAAAATTATTAAGAACATCAAATATGAAAATCGGAATAATTATTGAGACCAAGGAATTCGAAAAAGCATGGAATGCCTTTCGTTTTGCAGTTACCTCAAGGAAACAAGGACATGACGTAAAAGTATTCCTGATGGGTGAAGCCGTAGAGTGTGAAGGCCTTACTCATGAAAAATATAATGTGGATCAGCAGTTGAAACTATTTGTTTCAGCAGGAGGAGAAATTCTTGCCTGCGGAACCTGCCTGAAATCCAGGCAATTAGATGCATCAGAATCCTGCCCAATTTCAACAATGGTTGATTGTGTTAATATGGTAACCTGGGCTGAAAGAGTTGTAACTTTTTAACAAACCAAAGAATTGTCAGAGCAAACATCCAGTATCATTGGAATAATGTCGGGTACCTCGCTTGATGGAGTTGACCTTGCTTATTGTACTTTTGTAGAAACCGAAAACGGATATTCATACCATATCGGTGCTTGTGAAACCTTTCCTTATCCCGAAATATGGCTGAGCCGTTTAAAATCCTTGCAGGAAGCCTCTGCGATTGAATTTGTACAAACCCATGCTTCCTATGGCAGGTATTTAGGTGAGCTTACCAGGCAATTTATAAACCACTATCATCTGAATGTGGATTTTGTAGCCAGCCATGGGCACACCATTTTCCATAATCCGGCGAAACGCTACACCTCACAAATAGGTGATGGTGCGGCCATTGCTGCAGGATGCGGACTTCCGGTTGTTTGTGATTTCCGTACAGGCGATGTTGCAGCTGGCGGGCAAGGTGCACCTTTGGTTCCCGTTGGCGACCAGATGCTTTTTGCTGAATATGATTATTGTCTGAACCTGGGGGGATTTGCCAACATTTCCATGCAACAGAATGGAAAGCGGATAGCTTTTGATATATCCCCAGCCAATATCATTCTGAACCATCTGGCAGGACAGAAGGGAAGATTATATGATAAAGACGGGGAAATGGCTGCTTCAGGCAAGATTCATGATGAAATGCTTCAAACGCTGAACGGTCTTGGATATTATCATATGGAACCGCCAAAATCGCTGGGTAGGGAATGGATAGAAAAAGAAGTTCTGCCCATGCTTACCCAATATAACATCAGCATCGAAGATGCAGCATGTACATTTTGTGAACACATTGCAATACAAGTTGCAGCCTGTATCGGTAATGACGCACAAAAGCGAATACTTATCACTGGTGGCGGAGCTTTCAATACATACCTTATAAAAAGGATAGCAGCAAATACACCTGTGGTCCTGGTGATCCCGGATCATAAAACCATAAACTATAAGGAAGCCTTGATTTTTGCATTCCTCGGTTTACTGCGCATGCAGGGAAAGCCCAATTGCCTGGCAACAGTAACAGGAGCCAAATATGATATTTCGGGCGGAGCAGTGTATCTACCCTAACCTATTTGTGCTATATTGATATGCGTTTTTGTAAATATAAGAGTTAGATTTTGTGATAGATTTTATCTACTTTTGCGCCTGCAAAAAAAGCACCTCTTTTGAGTAAATGTTCCTTTTAAGTTACTTATCCTTCACATCTTCAAAAACTAAATATGGACTTTAATAAAAAAGCATTGATTGCATTGATCATGGGTGTGTTTATTCTGCTTCCTGTATTTACATTTGCTGCTGTTCCGGCAGCTATCCCCCTGATATTTGGCATCAGGCTTGAATTTTTCCTGTTTGCCCTTACGCTTGTCGGAGTAGCTGTTTTCCATCACAAAACGATGTATGTAGCATTAATAGGACTGGTGTCCCTTGTATTGTTAAAATATATATTCCTGCCCGACTTTTCATTTATCGGGCATATTACAGGCAACGCTGAGCACGAAGGGGAATGGCGCACATTGCTCAACCTGGGAGGCTTACTTTTCGGTTTTGGTATCCTGGCAAAGATATTTGAAGAATCAGGTGTGCCTGACAAGCTGCCGGCAATCCTGCCCAGTGACTGGAAAGGCGGATTTGCATTGTTGATGCTCATATTTGTACTTTCAAGTTTCCTTGATAATATTGCGGCAGCCATGATTGGTGGTACTGTAGCCGTAGTGGTTTTTAAAGGCAAAGTCCATCTGGGATATCTTGCCGGCATTGTTGCAGCGAGTAATGCTGGCGGGTCCGGATCAGTTGTGGGCGATACCACCACTACCCTGATGTGGATTGATGGAGTGAGTCCGTTAGATGTCACCCATGCTTATGTAGCCGCCCTTGCAGCCATGTTTATATTTGGTATTCCTGCTTCTATTATACAGGACAGGTATAACAGGATACGAAAAGACCCGGCAAAGAAAAGTCAATTTGACTCAAAACGTATAATCCTCGTTGCCTTTATCCTTATTGGTGCCATCCTTTCAAATTATTTTCTTGATTTCCCGGCTATAGGAGTATGGGTTGTAATAATCATAGGTTCTTTTATCATTAAAACACCATGGGACGAAATTCCAAAATCGTTACAGGGAACAATCTTTCTAATAGCATTAGTTACGAGTGCATCATTAATGCCTGTTGAAGAACTTCCGGCTGCCACCTGGCAAACTGCATTCTCACTAGGTTTTGTTTCAGCAGTATTCGATAATATTCCGTTGACAAAACTATGCCTCGACCAGGGCGGTTACGACTGGGGTGTACTTGCCTATGCTGTAGGTTTTGGAGGTTCTATGATATGGTTTGGATCCTCTGCCGGTGTGGCTCTTTCGAATATTTTTCCCGAAATGCGTTCGGTTGTAAACTATGTAAAATCCGGATGGTTTGTAATTGTTGCTTACATAATAGGGTTTTTTATTATGCTCGGCGTGGTTGGCTGGCATCCGCATACCCCTCACTGAAAGAATAAAAATACTGGGCAGATAGAAAATACCTATGTTCCTTAAGTAATTCCTTCAAACAGTAGTTCAAACTTGGAACTACTATTTGCTTTTATATTACCTGTTTTTTGGCTTAATTTCCTGAAATGAAGAAAAGACTATCGGTACAGCATAATGCGTTGTCAATGGCTGGTGTTATTATCACCATGGGAATCGTTTTTGGGGATATTGGCACATCGCCTTTGTATGTTATGAAGGCCATTTTAGGCGGATCAGAAGGCACTGTTGAAGCAAACTTTATCCTAGGGGCTATTTCATGTATTATCTGGACACTTACTTTACAAACTACTGTAAAATATATACTTATTACCTTACGTGCCGATAACAGAGGCGAAGGTGGAATTATGGCGCTGTATGCCCTTGTGCGCAAAAGGAAGAAGTGGTTGTTTGCACTGGCTATTATCGGGGGTAGCACGTTGTTGGCTGATGGTATTATTACCCCGGCAATCACCATTGTTTCGGCTGTTGAAGGTCTGCACCTTCAATTTCCTACTCTCCAGATATTACCGATAGCGCTTCTTATTTTAACTTTATTGTTCCTCGTCCAGCAGTTTGGTACCTCGGCAATTGGAAAGTTATTTGGCCCCATGATGATTATCTGGTTCAGCATGCTGGCCATCCTGGGATTTATGCAATTAATTCAGCTTCCTGTTGTATTAAAAGCATTTAACCCTTATTATGCAGTTCAATTGTTGTATCATTATCCGCATGGTTTTTTACTGCTGGGAGCCGTATTTCTGGCTACAACAGGAGCCGAAGCGTTGTATTCCGATCTGGGTCATTGCGGTATTGGAAATATACGTGTAAGCTGGATTTTTGTAAAAATAAGCCTGATACTGAATTATCTTGGCCAGGGAGCCTGGATCCTGATGCAGCATAAACCAGGGATAGTATTACCAAATCCTTTTTTTGGCATCATGCCACATTGGTTCCTGCCACTGGGTGTTTTAATTGCTACCGCTGCTGCCATTATCGCGAGCCAGGCACTGATAAGTGGTTCTTATTCAATAGTTAGTGAAGCCATCCAGCTGAATTTCTGGCCAAAGGTACGTGTAAGTTACCCGACAACCCGTAAAGGGCAGATGTATATTTCCTCCATTAACTGGCTCCTTTTTATAGCATGTGTAATTGTTATATTGATGTTTCAGACTTCATCGAATATGGAAGCAGCCTATGGCCTGGCAATTACCATTACTATGCTAATGACCACATCACTCATGGTATTTTACCTCAATAAAATAAAAAGGAAAACATGGGTAATTATAACATTTGTAGTTGTATATTTAACCATCGAAGGGGCTTTCCTGACTGCCAATTTGGCGAAATTTATTCATGGCGGATGGTTCACTATTCTGCTTGCCAGTATAATTTCCTTTGTGATGTACACCTGGTACCGGGGCAGGAATATTAAAAATCAGTTTACACGATTTGTTAAAATTGCCGACCACGTTCAAACCATTAATGATATTAGCAAGGACGAATCGATTCAGAAGTTTGCTACCAACCTGGTTTATATTACGCATGCCGATTACGCATCAGATATTGAAACCAAAATATTGTATTCAATCTGCAATAAAAATCCGAAACGCGCCGACACTTATTGGTTTCTTCATGTTCATATCACGGATGAGCCTCATACCATGGAATATTCTGTAGATAAAATTATTCCCGGAGTGTTGATGCGCGTTGAATTCCGCCTGGGCTTTAAAGTTCAGCCACGCATTAATCTGTTTTTCAAACATGTGCTTGACGAATTGTTAGCAAAACAGGAAATTGACCTCAAATCAGGTTATCCGTCACTGCGAGTGCATGGGATTCCGGCCGATTTTCATTATGTCATTATCAGGCGCATACAAAATTACGATTTCGATTTCCCGGCATTGCAGCAGTTTTTTATGGATATGTATCGCTTGTTAACCAGGATGTCAACCTCCGACATCCGGGCCTATGGGCTCGACACAAGTAATGTAACCGAAGAAAAAGTACCTTTTGTACTTGAGACTGGTAAAAAGAAAATTCTGACCAGGGTTTACCACCGTTAATAATAATATTATATTTTTTAGTTACTCTTAACATAGTACTGTTTGTAAGTACATGCTATATGAATGTCATGTTATGCAGAACGGTTATACCTTTAATTGAAAACTTTTCTTTTATGATCAATGGAATAATACTTCAGATTGTGCAGACCTCAGTAGCTGTATATGATACTGTAAAACAGTAACTTATAACCATTTACCAACCGGTAAAACCTTCAGAAATCACCCTTTCCATCTGGGATTTAATCCTAAAAGGTGGCCCGATCATGATTCCGATTACATTGCTGTCCATTTTAGGTATTTATATTTTTATCGAAAGGTATTTTAGATTTGGGCGGGCATCGAAAGAAGATTCCAATTTTATGAATAATATTCGTGATTTTATGCAAAACGGCCGCCTGGATTCAGCTTTATCGTTATGTCGGAACAACAACACACCCATTGCACGAATGATAGAGAAAGGGTTGCAGCGCCTGGGACGTCCTTTAGGCGATATAAATGCCGCCATCGAAAATGTGGGTTCATTTGAAGTTGCATAACTTGAAAAGAACATCTCGCTACTTGCAACCGTAGCGGG
Organism: Lentimicrobiaceae bacterium; assembly: GCA_041660125.1. Taxonomy (GTDB): domain Bacteria; phylum Bacteroidota; class Bacteroidia; order Bacteroidales; family UBA4417; genus UBA4417. The sequence continues at coordinate 75,689 of JBAZWY010000014.1, read as the reverse complement.
AGCTTCACCAATGCTCGGATTTCTGGGTACCGTTACAGGTATGGTAAAAGCATTCTACGATATGTCGATGGCTGGCAATAACCTGGACATCCAGCTGCTTTCAAGCGGCATGTACCAGGCCATGGTTAATACTGTTGCTGGACTGATGGTAGGCATTATTGCCTATTTCTGCTATAATATTCTTGTAGCAAGGGTTCAGAAGATTGTATTCACATTGCAATTCAGGGCATCCGAATTTATGGACCTGTTGCATGAGCCGGTAAAATAGAATTTTTGTTTCCCCCAGGCTTTTAATTAAAACACACGTTTATGGCTATAGAGTCCCAAAATAAAATAAGTACCGAATTTAGCATGGCTTCCATGTCAGATTTGGTATTCCTGTTACTGATTTTCTTTATGCTAATCTCCACTTTGGTGAGCCCCAATGCCATCAAATTGCTTTTGCCTTCAAGTTCAAATAAAACGATCGCTAAACAAACCACCACTGTTTATATTAATGATTTAAACCAGTTTTTCGTGAACGAAACTTCAGCTACCGATTTGAATTTACAGCAGTTACTCTCCAGATCACTTATCGGCCAAACAGAAGGCGTAGTCGTCCTGAGTGCCGATCGCACGGTTCCTGTTCAATACGTAGTAACCGTAATCGATGCCGTGAACCAGATGAACTAAGTATTGAAAACAAAACATGAAGTCATCCTAGCCACTAAACCCAGAGACTAACACTCTCCTACTCTCCCCAGTACACCTTGGTTTCCGCCCCAATCCCTAACCCCTAAATCCTAACCCCCAGTTAATGCTTTCAAACAAAGAGCAAAAAGAACGCAAATCGAAGATAGCAGCCGTAGCAGGAACCATTCTGTTTCATGTAGCTATGTTGCTTACCCTTCTTTTGCTCGCACTTCGCACACCGCTACCCTTGCCGGGTGAAGAAGGCGTTGAAGAAAACCTGGGCTACAGCGACTAAGGTATGGGCGTTAACCAGCCCGCAGTGCCTGCTTTGGCACCTGGAGTAACTCCAAAACCAATCCAGGACAAAGCAGACGAACAACTGGTCACCGAAAAAAATGAGGCTACCCCTGCACTCGAAATAAACATAAAGAAGACTCCTAAAACCAAACCTATTCCAGTAAAAAAACCCATGCCTGTTGAAAAGCCAAAAGAACCCTCTGTTAATAAGAAAGCGCTTTACCCGGGAAAAAGCACTAAAACAGAACAAGGCGGGAACGAGGGCATAACAGGAAAACCCGGCGACCAGGGAACGGCCAACGGAGCACCCGGCTCACCCAATTATGAAGGCAGCGGAGGGAAAGGCAATGGCATTTCATATGATCTGGGCGGACGCGGTGCCCGCAGTTTGCCAAAACCTACCTACGATTCACCGAGGGCATGGTTTTATTGTGGTTTCAATAAAAGTTAACAGGGAGGGAAAAGTGACTTATGCAAGTGCAGGAGCCAAAGGCACAACCATTTCGGAAATAAATCTTCGTCAGCAGGCCGAAGCGCTGCCCGCAAAACGTTATTTGCATCGGATCAAAATGCGCCTGACGAACAAAGGGGGACTATAACCTATAAATTTATTAAGTAGAAATAATACGTTAAGCCGTTAACCGGAATACCCGGTTAAACAAATCCTGAATTTTATTATTTAAGCACACTCCGAAAAATACCGGTTCGTTAATTGTGGATAAATGTGTCAACAGAAGCACAACTCATTTTATTTACTCAATAGAAAATAGTATTTTTGCAGCTTCACAGGCAAAGATGTTATTTGTTCAGATCATCCCAATCCACCACTTATGCTACGACCGGTATTCGCATGATTTTCGATAGGATTATAATGCATATTTGAAAATAAAGAATCCACATTTCACACCTTGAATGAGATACGTATTTATCTGAACAGGCAATACTTGCAGGCGTATTTTATCAATTCAGTGGTGATCCGAATTTTTACCTTGCAGCATACTTCAAGGCAATCGAATAAAAACTATAAAATAACACTGAATGAAATATATTACTAAATATTTGATAGCAGTATTGCTCACAATTTCTTCTTATTGGGTTCATGGCCAGAACTTTTACGAAAACTATAAGCCTCATCTCATCTATAATACAGCAGATACGGGAAAAGTTAGTATTCATTTCTACAATAACAATTTTATAAAAAATAATGAATATTTCGGGCCTTATACCGAAGGAATAACCTACATCGGATCCATAATTCAACCTGAAGTAACCTGGACATGCAGCAATAATTTCAGCCTGAGCGCAGGCTGGTATTTGCGTCAATATTACGGTCATCCGGGTTTTGAACAATCGTGGCCGGTAATCAGGGCACGCTTTACTTTTATGCCCGGAGCTCAGTTTATAATAGGCCAACTGGACGGACAACGTCAACATGGATATATCGAACCTATTTATAACGAAGATAATTATTTTATTAAAAATCCAGAATATGGTGTGCAGATCCTGCTGGACAGGAATAAACTCAGCACCGATATTTTTATGGACTGGGAGAGATTTCTCCTTCCCGGTGAAGCGCATAAAGAAGTGATTACCGGAGGGCTGATCTTATCTTACGCATTGAATAACCTGGCTGATAACCGTGGATTGAGTGTTCATTTCCAGAGTATAATTCACCATTTTGGCGGTCAGGTTGATATACTGGATACGCCAATGCAAACTCGTGCCAATCTTGCTGCCGGTATGGAATACGTGTTTGTACCCAATCTTACGGTTTTGAACCGGATCACCCTGGCATCATATTATATCCAGGCAAATGAACTTTCACCAACCAATATCATTCCTTACAAATCCGGCTACGGATTTCATAATACCATCGGCTTCGGGAATAAATGGATAAAGCTCAATTCGGGCTGGTTCCACGGCGACCAATTCTTTGCACCTTTGGGTGATAACCTGTTTCAATCCATTTCGCAATTTGATACCGGTTTTACGACTGCTAAAAGAGACCTTATTACCTCGAAACTCCTTTTCAGCCAGCAAATTATAAGAGGCATTGACCTGGGTATTCGCTTCGAATCCTACTATGATATTCAACGTAAATGGGAAGATTTCAGTTATGGAGTAAATGTAACTGTGAATGCAAAGGTTTTTGAAAAAGTAGTGAAGTTCAAAACATTTTAGTTTCTCCCGGCATTAAAATTGCTTTAAATTCACAGGTATTGAATATACCTTATGCATCGAAGCCTCCTGTTTTGTGACCTAGGAAAATCAGCATTAAGCCAGCATGACATATAAGAAAGCACTTGATTACCTCTTCAGCCAGCTACCGATGTTTCAGCGCATCGGGGCGGTTGCATACAAGGCTGATCTTAGCAATACAACAGCACTTTGCAAAATGCTTGGCAATCCCGAAAGGGAATTCAGCAGCATTCATATTGCCGGAACCAACGGCAAAGGTTCCACATCACACTTTTTAGCCTCTATATTGCAGGAAGCAGGCTACAAAACTGGTCTTTTTACTTCGCCTCACCTGAAAGATTTCCGCGAACGCATTAAAGTAAACGGAAAGATGATCCGTAAAAAAGAGGTTACGGCCTTCGTTCAGCAATACTTAACTGACTTTAATCACATTCAGCCATCCTTTTTTGAATGGACTTTCACCTTGGCTGCATGGTATTTTGCCAAAGAAAAAGTTGACTTTGCCGTGATTGAAACAGGAATGGGAGGCCGGCTAGATTCAACCAATGTTGTAAAACCTATAATTACCGTGATCACCAACATAGGCCTCGATCATACCCAGTTCCTCGGAACTACCCTCAACGAAATTGCTGCCGAAAAAGCAGGGATTATTAAGCAAGGAATTCCTGTTATCATTGGCGAAACAAGCCCGGAGACTAGTGATGTTTTCGACGAATTCAGCAAGAAAAACCAATCTGAAATTACCTATGCCGACCGGCAGATTGAATTGAATCAATCCCACTATACAAGGCATCGTCCACCATTGCTTTACGCGGAATATTATTCGCAAATCGGGAACACTTACAAAATCACCTCCCCATTAGCTGGGAAATACCAGTTAAAAAACCTGGCAACAGTACTCGCTGCAGTTGAAAAAATGCAATATTCCGGAATATATATTCATCATAAGCAGATAATTACGGGCATAAGGAATGTAGTAAAAAACACCGGGCTCATGGGTCGTTGGCAAACCTTATCGCGCCATCCCCTGACTATTGCCGACATTGGCCACAATCCCGATGGAATACGCGAAGTGCTCGGGCAGATCGCAGAAACGCCCCATCAGAAACTGCATTTCGTAATCGGAGTGGTAAATGATAAAGATATACGCAGCATGCTTGGCAAACTGCCTGAAGAGGCAATATATTATTTTTGCAAGGCTGATATCCCCCGGGGATTAGATGCCGCGGAACTTGCAAAACAAGCTGACGAATTCGCTTTGCAGGGGAACGTTTATGCAAGTGTGAAAGAAGCTCTTAAAGCAGCTCAGCAATCCGCCGGAACAAATGACCTCGTTATGGTTGGAGGAAGTGCTTTTGTGGTGGCTGAGGTGGTGTAAGGGAGTGAAAAGTGAAAAGTGAAAAGTGAATAAGGAATAGTGAATAGGGAGAGAGGGAGAGAGGGAGAGTGGGAGAATGGAAGAGTGGGAGAATGAAAGAGGGGCGAATGATACCGCTTATCAGTGTGATCAGTTTTTCATGAGAGTGTAGCTTTCAAAAAAGGGTAAGGCTCAATTTCTAATTAATTTTAACAAAAAAAGTCAAATGAAAAAATTTAATTTGAATACATCATCGCTACTGCTTGCATCAGGCTTGGCAGTTCTTGTCCTGAGCCAGTGTTCCGATTCGAAGAAACTGTTTGTTGCCGAAGATCTGACAGCCGAAAATCTGTTCTCGGTTAATATTGAAGGGCCAGCTTTTGATAAAAATGGTCAGCTCTACGTGGTAAACTACCTGCACGACGGCACCATAGGGAAAGTAGCACCTGATGGCACATGCTCGATGTTTCTCGAACTTCCGGCAGGCAGTATTGCAAACTGCATTTTGTTCGACAGGAAGGACAATATGTATCTGCCTGATTTTACAGGACATAATGTGCTTCATGTGGATAAACTGACGAAGAAAGTTAGTGTGTTTTGCCACGAACCACGCATGTATTCACCGAATGATCTTTGCATGAACCGCAACGGACAGATTTTCGCCAGCGATCCTGACTGGAAAACTAATATGGGTCAGCTATGGCGTATTGATACGGATGGAAAACCGGTGTTACTCGAATCAAACATGGGTACCACAAACGGCATCGAATTAAGCCCGGATGAAAAGACGCTTTATGTAAATGAAAGCGTTCAACTCAAGGTATGGAAATATGATGTGGATGAAACTGGAAATATTTCAGGTAAAAAACTTTTTTATGAGTTCAGTGATTTTGGCCTTGACGGCATGAAATGCGATAAGAAAGGAAATCTTTACATTATGCGCTGGGGTAAGGGAACTATCATAGTTTTATCCCCCGAAGGAAAATTTATACGTGAAATACCACTGAAAGGCAAAAATTGCAGCAATATTGTTTTTGGCGGGAAACATGGCAAAACCATGTTCGTTACCTTGCAGGATCGGAAGTGCATGGAAAAAGTTGAGAATGATATTCCGGGCAAGAAATACTGAGTTCTTGGTTCCGGGTTCAAGGTGAGCTGAATATAATAACAGAATCAATAAAACAATTTAATTAAACCTAAAGCAGACTAAATGAATTTTTACTCCATGATTGGTGCAGGCATTGTGATATTTGCATTGTTATCGTACAGTTTATCAATTCTTACCGAACAGCGTAAAAAGCTGGTAACTCCGTTTGTCCTGAGATTTCTGACAATCGGTATTATTCTCGACATTACGGCTACTACTTTTATGATTATCGGATCAACAAATTCAGCTTTCTCGCTGCATGGGATACTCGGATATTCATCACTTGCTGCCATGCTTATTGATACCATCCTGATATGGAGGTTTCATCTGTCAACACAATCGGGTACCACGGTTCCTGTTCGGTTGCATCTGTATTCAAGATTTGCATATTCGTGGTGGGTAATTGCATTTTTTACCGGCTTAATGCTGGTAGTATTGCGTTAAGAAATATTGAATCCGGGTTATTTCGAAGCATCCTTGGCTTCAGGTGTTTGAAAGTTATTGCTAACCAGCTATGCATGATGTATATAGGTGGCGACTGTTTTATACCTATTTAATGTCTCTTTTCAGGATATTTGTCCTGCAGGAAAAAACGCAAAAAACATTATCAACACTCAGATACAGAACATTCGCAATAAGCGCCGATTTTGAAAAGGCAAATGGAAAGCTAGTTCTCAAAACCGCACTCAATAAAAAAAGACGAGCGTGGTTCTCCGATTTATGAAACTATTCAAAAGACTCTGGGTTTCCTTTTCAATTATCTAATGCTTAATCTGGTTTAGAGTATAATTTAGCCGTAGTTTCGCATATTATTTGTACTTTCATGATGCTATACTGCAAACGGGATAAATTTCCGCAAGCCGAATTATGGGGCTAAAGCTCTCATCGCATTGGTTATTAAAACTCCCCGGCCTGAAGGCCGGGGCTAAGAATGAACAGAAATTTATCCCAATCAAGGTATAGTATAAAAGTAATTTCTCCGAAATTAAGCCTTTTTGGCCTCTTTCGGGGTATTGTTTTATACTTTTTATCAATACTAATTGCTGATAAACAAGCATTTAATCAATTCTGAAAGTCCCTACTCAATTCTTCGAAAAGCTTAACTCAAAATATTGTATGCTTTGAATGAATGGAAAATCAAAACATACACTTATTAACAACCTGCTGCCCTACATTTTACAAACATGAGAGTTGTGGCTTTATCTACAGCAACACGTTTACTAAACATTCCTTCTGCCGTGGAGACTACTTTCCAGTGTTTCTATTGAAACGGCCTAACATATTCCTGATAAGCAGGTAAGAGACAAAAATCAGTACGGGCCAGGTAAACAGCCATATTATTTGTGTAATCATAATATCAGGGTTTAATACACGTGTGTTTCATTATTCAATTCTTCAATATCAATTTTTTTATTGTCAATCGAACGCCAGGCGATCCAGATATACGCTATTACAAATGGCACGAGCAACGAAACGTAACTCATTACAGTCAGCGTATAAAAGCTGGACGAACTGTTCTGGATGGTAAGCGAACTCTGTAAATCGAATGTGGATGGGTAATAAGCAGTGTTGCTAAATCCAGCCAGCAAGAATAATGCTAATACTGTGAGAACAGTTCCTATTCCGGCACCCCAAATACCTTTGGTGCTGCATTTCTCGAAACAAGTAATTGGGCGTATGATCCCTATCAGAACCAATGCTACACCAAGTACAAAAAGTACGGCAACAACAGGCATCTGAATCAGGTTGTGGAGGTATTTATAAGGTTCCATAAAAACTTCACCGGTTTGTGGATTTACTGCAAATCCTGTTGAAAGCATAGTCCAGATTACAAATGCCAGGAAGAAAACAACAAAAGGAATTGCATTGATAAGAAGCTGTTTTTTAACGCGTTCCATCATTGGTGCGTTGTGGATGCGGTTCATAAAATACAGCAAAGCCAATACACGGGAAAGGAATAGAACAGCCAACCCCAATGTCAGGTTATGCAGACTAAGTGCAGCTTCAAGTCCGTGAGCGGGCCCTTGCCATTCAGAGATAACAGGCATTTTGTCCCCGGTAAGGCGGGTAATATTCATAAAATCAACCGAGAATTGCGATCCTGTAAAGAATGTGGCTACGGCGGTACCAATTAACAGTGGCGCCAGTATGCCGTTGAGCAGCAGGAAAATTTCATAGGTCCTTTTACCAAGGAAATTACTTGCTTTGCTACGATATTCATAGGATACCGCCTGTATTATAAAGGCAAATAATATCACTATCCAAACCCAATAAGCCCCACCAAAACTTGTGGAATAAAACAAAGGAAATGAAGCAAAGAATGCACCACCAAACGTTACCAGGGTTGTAAACGTGAACTCCCATTTGCGACCCAGCAGGTTAATCAGGACGGTTCGTTCATCATTGGTTTTCCCTATCGTGTATATGAGTGTTTGTCCACCTTGCACGAACATAAGGAAAACGAGTATTGCTCCCAGCAGCGAAACGATTATCCACCAGTAATGCTGCAATGTGATATATGAAAATGCTTCGAACATGATTCTTGGTTTTTAATGGTTAGTTATTCACTGATGCGGTTTCAACTATGGTTTTTTCTTCACCGGGACCTTTTTTGATCTGCTTTGTCATAATTTTGATTTCAGCAATCAGCAATGCGGTGAAAATAATAAAGAACATCCAGAACGTGATTTGTACCGAGGCAGGTTTAAGTTGCGACACGGCTGCAATAGTTGGCAAAATATCCTGGATTACCCAGGGCTGACGACCAACTTCTGCTATAATCCAACCCAGTTCGGAAGCGATGTAAGCCAGTGGAATAGACCAAAGGGCAGTGTAAAGTATAAATCGTTTCTTTTCAATTTTATCCTTCAGAGTGAGAAGTAGAACCACCAGGAATAACGCTCCAAAATGAACACCTAAATAAACCATAATCCGGAATGAATAAAAGGTTGTCGGAACACTTGGAATCAGTTCCTGCACATTTCGGCCGGAATAAAATCCATAGCCAAAATATTTATAGTTTTCCTCAAAGTTTGCCAGTGCTACTTTTGAAAGGCTGTCATTTCCGGCTTTTTTTGCATTTTTATACTCAGCAAGCGACATTATGGCAATTTTACCTTTTTCGCTTTTTTCCTTATACGACAGAATATTCCTTTCAGAATTACCATATACAATATCCTGAATTCCGGGAACATACGCGTTGGGGTCGAGGAAAGCCATGTAGGAAAGCATATTCGGGATCTCGAACATAAACCTGAAGTCCTGTTTTTTGTGCGACGTTTCTTTTACATCTTCTTTTAAAATTCCGATGGCAACCAGCGGTGCATTCTGCCGCCCCACATAAAGATTTTCCATGGATGCAAATTTCATAGGCTGATAATGTGCCATATTTCTTGCTGATCCGTCACCGGTTAATACAACAAAAGCTGTGGTCACCAAACCGAAGGTTGCTGCTACAATAATGCTTCTTTTGGCAAATAAATGCTCACGGTTTTTAAGCAAATACCAGGCACTTACACCCATAACAAATATCGAAGCCAACACATATCCCGATGAAATGGTATGCAGGAATTTGTTGATTGCAACAGGTGAAAAAAGAACTTCCCAGAAATTAACCATTTCGTTACGGGCAGTATCCGGGTTGAATTTCATTCCTGCAGGATATTGCATCCAGGCATTGGCAACCAGTATCCATAAAGCCGATAAATTTGAGCCGAATGCTACCAGCCAGGTTGAAAGCAGGTGGAATTTCTTACTCACTTTATTCCATCCAAAGAACATAACCGCAATAAATGTGCTTTCGAGGAAAAATGCCATTATGCCCTCGATAGCCAGCGGTGCGCCGAAAATATCGCCGACAAACCATGAATAATTTGACCAGTTGGTACCAAATTCGAATTCAAGGATAATTCCGGTTGCAACTCCAATTGCGAAATTGATTCCAAAAATGGTCATCCAGAATTTGGTAATACGTTTCCATTCAGGATTTCCCGTGCGTACATACAGGGTTTCCATAAATGCCACAATGAACGAAAGTCCCAGTGTTAGCGGCACAAACAACCAGTGATACATTGCCGTGAGGGCAAATTGTGCCCGCGACCAGTCAACCAGTGAAAAATCAATATGTTCCATGTTATCTGATTATTATAAATGTTTCATTTATTATGAGGTTTTGTTGCTTTTTAAAGAAAGTATGCCGGCAAGAAGTGGGTAAAATGTTGGAGCACGGGGACATGGAGACAAGAGAACCAGGAGATAATGAGACAAAGGAAATAAAAGGGATCGTACTGATTTCTGTTTTGCATCCTTGCTGTTTCCTGCTATTACAAAAAAAGAATAGCAGCGAAACCTCAAATCAAATACAGACAGGGAACCTTTAACTTTTTCCAAAACCCTTATTTTGTAAGTTGTTCAATTACATGGTTACTTCGTTCTTCATCGGTCTTAAAATTGGTTTTCAGGAAATCAGGGAAGAAAAATATCTTTAAGACCAAAAAGAGTATAATGAGTTTTATAATTATGATCGTCCATAATTTCTTACCAACAGTCATGCTTTTAAAGCCCTGGTAATAAAATTGAAAAATTTGGCTAAAGATCTTTTTCATAATCATGTACCCGAATACCTATTAATTTATAGTTCAAAATTATTAAAAAAAATGAACTATGCAAGAAAAGTATGGTTTTTTATAAAAAAATCCTGTTTTACATTCAGGAACTGTCTAAGTTTTGTCTAATGAATGACTTAAGAACAATGAACAAGCTTGCCTGATGTTTACCTGAGCGAAACCGGCAGGCAAGCAGAGATTTTCGATGCCCATTGAAACATTGAATTTAGATAAACTTCTTAATTCGAAAACTTAGCGAAGCCTTGGCTGCAGTTTGCCTGCATGAAGAAGGCGAACAAGAATATCATGAACAAGGCAAGTAATCCTTGTTCGATATTCAAAGAAAAAATTAACAGTTCCAGAATTTCAAAAGAAATTCAGCCAGTCTCTCAAAGTTGTGAAGAAGGATGTTAGTTAATGACTGCACTGATGCCCACTTCCTTCTCCCTGATGTGCCTCATGCTGATGGCAACTTTCGCCGCTATCAATAAGAGTTCCTGCTATAAAGCTTTTCACTACTTCGGCAGCATCACCTGAGCAGCCTCTTACCACATCAATACCAGCATTATTCAATACGTTGATCGCTCCGCCTCCAATTCCGCCGGCCAGCATCATGGTTACACCATCTGCAGACAATACACCTGCAATATTTGATTTACAGCCACATCCCTGAACAGAAGGAATGGTTTGTATTTCAGCTATTTTGCCTTCATCCGAAATGTTGTAAATACTATAAAACTCACAATGACCGAAATGGCCATCAACCTGGTTAGTACCTGTTACCGGAACTGCAATTTTCATTTTTATTTCTCTTTAGTGATTATTCCTGTTTGGTTGTATTTTAATCTTTTTCCTTTGCCTTGTCCACCACCTGAATGATGACGTTTTCCCATTCCAAGACCAAGGATTCCGGTCTCAGCAATTTCAGTGGCAGTTTTATGGCATTTGCCAAGTTTTCTACCGGTTTTCGGGCCTTCATTTTCTGGACCGTTATGATCTAAGTTTGGCATGGCAATTAATTTAAAAGCATGCAATCAGGCTTTAAGGAAATATTTTAATAGTGAATTAGATGAGAAGAAAACCCTTTGTTACATTCTGATTTTCCTGAATTCCTCTTTCATTCTCTGTAAATCAGTCAGCCAATCCTCGATATCATTTTCATGTTCTAATTCTTCGTTCAGAATTGTAACAGCCATTTGATGGGTGGAGTGATCCTTGCCGTTTGTAAAATCTGCTATCTCCTGGTAACGTTGTATGGCACAACGTTCACCTTTAAGATTCTGTTCCAGTATAACTTCGATATATGGATCGGATGGTGCATCGTACGAGCATCGGGCAAGTTTTGTCCAATCAGCAGGATTAATTACAGGTGTTCCGCCAAGTTGAATAATCCTGTTTACAACCAGTACTGCATGTCCAAGTTCCTGATCGGCATGCAATAACAGTTCAGGCTCAACTTCACTTCGCATCGGGCCTTCCATTAACCGGGCGCCAATCCAATACTGATAATATGCCAGCCATTCTTCCGAAAGGGCTGCATTCAACATTCCAAGTAACTTCTCCACATCTATGGATGCGGCTATAATTCCCTGTTTTCCCATTTCTATTTTATTTAATTGTTTTGCTTATTTAAACCAAAACTATTCATTTCAGATAGTTATTTTTTTGCTTTGGGGTGATTTGATATGTACCTTTCTGTTTTCTATACAGAAACGATTTAAAAGACAATAAGCATACTGTTGTAATTCCCGGGAGCCGTGCATGGTTATATTTACGGTCTTTAAAAAATTACATAATTCATTTAACTCTTCTCCAAGCCCTGCCTTAAATCATTTATAATATCAGCCACATCTTCAATTCCAACCGATAAGCGAATAAGTTCATCCGAAATGCCAGCTTTTTGCTTATCCTCAGCCGAAACTTTCGAATGTGTCATCGAAGCGGGATGCTGAATAAGTGTTTCAACACCGCCCAAGGATACTGCCAGTATAGCGAGGTGTAGGTTGTTCATTAAGGATTTGGCTCCTTGAAATCCGTTGGTTAACCCGAAACTTATCATGGTTCCGCTGCCATTCATCTGGTGCTTTGCCAATTCGTATTGTTGATGCGATTTAAGGCCGGGGTATCTGACCCATGCAATCTTTGGATGTTTTTCTAAAAATTCAGCTACTTTCAGTGCGCTTTCCTGGGCTCTGTCAATCCGGATAGCAAGTGTTTTCAAGCCTCGTAATACAAGGTAAGCCTGGTGTGGATCCATGTTACATCCCATATTTATCATCATAGTGCGCAGTTGCCTGTACATGGCTTCTTCCTTTGCAATAATAACACCGGCAACCACATCGGCATGCCCGTTGATGAATTTTGTCATGGAATGAAATACGATATCGGCACCTAAATCCAGCGGATTTTGCAAATACGGGCTACAGAAAGTATTATCCACAACAAGCAGGATCCCTTTCTCGTGAGCGATTTTGGCACATGCAACCAGGTCAGTAATACCCATTGTTGGATTGGCCGGGGTTTCGATATACAGTACTTTAGTATTCGGACGAATAGCAGCTTTAATGGTTTCAATATCAGTGGTATTGATGTATGAAGACTGAAACCCAAAACGGACGAATTGTTTTTCCATTACACTACGGGATGGGCCGTATATGGCATCGGTGCTCACAATATGATCGCCACTACTCATCAACGATAAATAAATGGTCGTTGCTGCTGCCATTCCAGAACTTACAGCAATGGCGCCAAACCCGTTTTCGAGTGTTGCAAGCTGACGCTCCAGCGCATCGATTGTCGGGTTGCCAATGCGGGTATAGATATAACCATCGCTTTCGCCCGAAAAACACTTTGCGCCTTCTTCAGCACTTTCGAATGAAAATGTTGATGTTTGATAAATTGGGACAGTTGCCGAGCCAAACTGGTCGTCAATTCCGCCTGCATGAATTAATTTTGTGCTAAAACCTGAATTCTTAATATTCATATAATTTTATTTAAGTTTACTAATTCGTTATCGCCGTATGATTTGCAATTCTTGCATCTGATATGATTTTCGAGTCCGTCTATTAATTTAAAGCATTTTTTACATTTATACCACTGCTTTTCAAATTCAACTTGGCCACCTTCAATTTCGATTGCTTTACATTCAACAAATGCCATAGCAATTTTTTTTAAGGCACGGTTATATACCCTGGTAAAAGTAGGTCGAGAAACATCCATTTTTTCAGCCGCCACTTCCTGTGGTAAATTCTGATAATTAACAAGGTTTATGCTTTCGTATTCGTCAAATTGAAGTTTAACAGACTTCAGTTCCGATAACGGCATGCCAAATGGCTTGAAACCAGCCATTTTTGGTGGATTCAGGATTTTACGACTTCTAATTGGTCTCGGCATCCTTTTTAAGTCTCATGAATTGTTTTAAATCGGGAATGAACATCGAAAGAAAAAGTACCGCCGATAAAAGTAATACACCTTTCCCGATTAAACAATAAGTGCCGCAATAAAAATCGCTTCCGGCACCCAAAAAGCAAGCTCCACAACCAAATACAGTCATTAATACATAATCTACAATCAGTATTAAAGGCAGACCCAGAACTAATTTGACTAAAAATGAGGTTTTCATAATATAAAACTTTACACAAAGGTAATGAACGTACGTTCTTTATACAAATATTTTCATGCATTTGCTGAAAAATAATTTATGCTTCTATCAGAACATATGCAAAATACTGAAACTCATCAGTTTAGAATGGTGTTTCATAACCTGGTGAATGACAGCGGCAACTTATTTGGCGGATTTGCCATGCAGTGGTTGGACGAAGCTGCATATATCACAGCTATCTGGTTTACAAGGATGAAAGTTGTTACCGTTTCGGTTGATAAATTAAAATTCAAGAAAGCCATTAAACCAGGACCAATGGTTGAGATTATTGGAAAGGCAATAAAAGTTGGAAAGGTAAAAATTGATATAAAAGTTGAAATATTTGTTGAAAAATCAGATTCAGGCCTGAGAGAAAAAGCTGTGGAGGCAAACTTTACTTTTGCCGTGATAAATGATTAGGGGAAGCCAATTTTTATAAATTGGGAAGAAAGAGTTGAACATGAACTTTATGCTTACAATTAAAATTTGCAGGTATCTAAAATCCCGATGGTATTATTTTGAAAACGGTATTACCAACAGCTTTTTCTTTCGAAATTGCCCAACTAGGTAATTCAAAATGCAATGTGTCCGGAAACAGTAGTATTGCTTATTTCCTGTAAAATATCTTCCCGGTAACCAGCAAACCTGCAAATACAAAAACAGTAAAAAGTAAACTGCTCACTGCGAGTTGCATGCCACCCGAAAGAATGTGGCCGCTTGTACATCCATCAGCCATACGCGCTCCAATGATCAGAATAAATCCGCCGATGAATGCCCAAAGGATTCGTTTAACGGCTGAAGTTCCTTTATATTTTGCCCAATTGCTGTAAATCAGTTTTAACTTGAATTCTTTCTTCAGTATTGAAATCAGTAATGCTGATAAAAACGCACCAAATAAAAATATCATTTCCCAGTGACCAGGTTTCTGTATTTTTGTAAAATACTCATTCTGTGTAAGTCCCGATAGCAGATCAGATATATATGGATATGAAGTCGATGCCCCGATCGGTCTGTCGGAAACAAAAGTTAAAAATGTAATCGCTTCTAAAATAGCGAGGGCAATACCGGCATACAACCATTTCAGGTCCTTAGCTTTTTCCTTTCTATTCAATAAAAAAGCAATCCAGATAAACAGGGCTCCAATCAGTATTGCAAGCACGTAGAAAATGAAATTATTGCCAACTAATGAAAATAAGGAGATTTTCCCCAAGTCAGGGCCCAAAATCCCATGAATTGATGGCAGTATAAGTGTGTAAACCAATCCGCCAAGCAATCCACCGATAATTCCGACCAATGCATCTACCGAGCCTTCGCCTAAAGAAACCGGCAATGTTCCGGGACAGTATCCAAGAATAGCCATGCCCATTCCAAACAAAAGGCCACCCAAAATAATACCACCAACAACCAGCGGTTTTATATGGTAGGATGCTATACCTAAGCCTGTTTCGATACTTATAAAAAGTATGCCAACTCCAATAGCTACCGCGATAGCTTTAGCAACAGCAAGGTTTTCGAGGGTTGCTAAACCACTGATTGTATTAAACCGGTTGAGCTTTGCATATTGCAGGGTTGCTCCGAATAAGAAACCTAAAACTAAAATTGTCAGAATCATTTTGCCTCCTTTTGATTAATTTTTGGGAACATTTTTTAATAATTCTTTCAGGCATTCCTGCCTGAAACAAAACCAAGGAACTTGTTTTTTTAATGCAAGATATTGATCTCCAAATTTACGGATAGCTTCCGGTTCCTCGACGAATTTAATCATAAAAATAATTAAAACTATTTCCGCGGGCGCAATGATAATTATAAACGAAGGAGACCCAATCAGAAAAGCAATACTCAGCGGAAACATCAGCAATCCTAAATGCATTGGATGCCTCATATATTTATATGCGCCTTGAATAACAAGCGCATTGGTTTCCATGCGTTTCAGATTTCCCTGCCGGCCATATTTTGCAAGCGTACGACCGGTATTTTTACTTATCCGCATTACAAGTAATAACAATAGTATTCCAATAAAGGCACTAATGCAATGATAAAGCAAATTCACATAAATATCTTGAAACAGCGTGTGGTCCAGGTAATAACCTAGAATCGCACCGCCAAAAATCATCACCAGCCAGGCAAATAGTCTCCCCTTCATTTTATAATAATTGGAAATTAATCATATACTTTTTCACAATTTTCTGGGTTAAATACATATCATCCCTGCCGGGGCTTTAATAAATTTCCATCTAACCCTCTATCAATATGCTATTTGCTAGTGCAAATAATCTACGGTACAGTTTCAGCGGGACTGGATATTGGTAGAATAAGAAGTACCCATAGATTAGCAATAGTCCCGTAGTGCAATGCTGTTTAGTTAAGGAAGTGTCTTTCGAAATTCGAACAAGGAACACCGATTTTTGTGTGGCAAAGTTAATAACGATAACTAACAATCTAGCATCCCTAACACTCAGAAGCGGAATTTGGTCTTGCTGCTCTAATTTTAGTGACAGGATATAGAATCCCGCCATCATTACTAAGGCCATATGATGTTGCCAGGCCAACCATCCGGTTACTTGATAACCAGACATGCCCAACTCGTTTTTACTGTCATCAAAACAACGTTCTGCCCAATATCGGTTAACTTGAAAATAGGCCAATTCGTTATTGGTTTACTTTCTTTTTGCTCCATTACTGAGCGAATATTTTGTCTTCTCTGATCGGGTAATAACCAATGTTCGCTTTTGAGCTTGCTTCTCTTTCCCATCCCAATGCCAAACCGTAACAGTATGTACCATTGCGTATTTCCATCCCTACAGATTTATTTCCTTTTTTTTAATGCGAGGTTTCATCAATGGTAAACCCTGTTGGCCGTCCGCTTCTTTTCTTCTGTTCTCTTAAGGCTTGATCAGCCTCCTTCATCGTAACAAGATTGACGTCTTCGTAGCTCCATTTACTCACCGATAAAAAATGAATATATCGTTTGTAGTCGGAATCCGTTACTTCTTCTACCATCCGTTCCATATTCGTATGCCCCTTTTTACACTGTAAAAGCCCTGAATAATACTCTGTTGCAACTTGCGTACAACTCTTTCTGTACACCATGAACAAATCATTATACTTGCTGTATATCAGCGTATTAAAGTCCCATTCATCAAAATATCTGCCCCGGATTTTTAAAACAAAATTTTTTCTCTCTGTTCGCTTTTGCTTCATTATCAAAAATGATCAGAGTATGATTATGAAGCATAATATATTAATAATATTTTACATTAGCAAGGCTTAAATGTTTATTGTTTTTTTTAGTAAAGTAGAATTAAGAAAAAGTAATTACTATCAATACTGTTAATACCTTTTGCACTCACACAAGCTGTTTCAAGTAGCTCTTAATATTAAAAAAATATGCAGCTAATAAAAAGCTAATAAAGCTCTAAAAACAACGAAACCCATAAAATCACACCCTGCAAATTGTGTTTCCCCCTTTATTAGCCAGCCTTAACAAGCATATTTCATTGAATGATTAAAATCTGATAACAACTGGCGGCTTTATATTGACCAGGTAGGTTTGGTAAAACTAAGAGAACTATATAATATTGATTATATGACATTTATAACAAAAATAACAGAATAACTTAAAGTTTCTACACCTTGAAGAAAGACCAATTTTAGAGATAATGAATTGTTAATCTTTCAAAAACAGTGAGGTAACAATACATGTGGAATTTTGCATCTATAAATTTTAAAAGTTAACCTATGAAAAAGTCATCATTCTTTTTATTAATAATGTCATTGTTTGTGATTAAAATGACATCCGCTCAACAAGACCTTACTTATGCAACTAAAAAGCATGACCCAGAGGTTAAAGTTCCTTCCAATTCAACTACAGTTTTCAATTTTGCAGCTTTCCCTTTTGATTATGAACTGAAAAACATGACTAAAGAGTTGGCTGGTGGACATCCTTTTGGAGATGAAATAGCAAAGAAGGATTATCTGCTCGATAAAAAATATACTTCTGAACAACCTCTTAATCCCGGGAATCCTCAAACCATTACTTTAATCCAGAAGCCTGAAATCTATAAGGCAGTAAAGCGTATTGAAAAGTCCTTAAAGAAATTAGTAAAGAAAGGGGATCTGTCGGTAGAGTCCGCTACCTATGCATATAATAAAGTACTGGATGTTGCCCTGAGTATACTCACGCTTGACACTGCTGACTTTGAAGCTGCCTTAAAAGCAGCAAACAATGATGATGCAAAAATTGAATTATTCACTAAAAGAGTCAATCTTATTTACCAATAACTTAAAAGACCACCATTTATAGAAATGCTAATTAGTGTCTGTCCGTAATGTCAAGTTTTGTTTTTATTTACGATGTACGATTGACAATTTACAATTATAACTCGCTGAAAACAAATCGTAAGTCTGAAATCGTAATCCGTACATTTTATGATAAACCATGTTTCAATACAAACTCTAATTATACAATTCAACATTGGCGTACTTAAATAATCAAAATCATAAATTAAATCACTATGTACATGCGAAAATCTTACACTATCTTAATGATATTCTTCCTATTCGGAATATCAGCCTTCGCTCAGAAAACAAGCATTGAAGGTACAGTAAAAAGCGCCAAGGGCGAAAGTCTGCCAGGTGCAACAGTTCTGATTAAAGGAACGACTACAGGAGGAGTTACCGATATTAACGGTCATTTCACTATTTCAGCTTCTCCAGCTGATATTTTGGTAATATCCTTTATAGGATTTGAGCCTAAGGAAATTCCGGTTGGAGCACAAAGCAAAATCGAGGTAATATTAAACGAATCAGGCCAGCAACTTGAAGGAATAGTTGTAACAGCTCTGGGTGTTAAAAAAGAAATTGCAAAAGTTGGATACTCAGTACAGGCCGTTCAGGGGGAAGAAGTAACCACAGCTAGAGACCAAAACCCTATTACTGGTTTAACCGGTAAAATTGCAGGTTTATCTGTAGGTGCATCAGCCGAATTATTGACGCAGCCAACGGTTCTGCTTCGTGGTAACACACTTAGCCTCTATGTTGTTGATGGAGTTCCTATCAGTTCCGATACCTGGAACATCAGCCCTGACGACATTGAAAGCTATACCGTTCTGAAAGGCCCCAGCGCGGCAGCTTTGTATGGAAGCCGCGCACAATACGGAGCCATTCTTATTACCACCAAGAAGGGCACAAAAGATAAAAAGGGTATTACCGTAGAATTCAATTCAACCAATTCATTCGACAAAGGATTTCTTGCTTTTCCAAGGACTCAGAATGAATATGGCGGTGGCGAAAATGAATTATACGCCTTTGGTGATGGAAAAGGAGGTGGCCTGAATGATAACGATTATGACGTATGGGGCCCAAAATTCAAAGGGCAATTCATTCCGCAATACGACGGTGAATATGATCCAAATCAGACTTTTACTACTACTTTCCCCGGCGGATATACCTGGACAGGACATATTAAGCCTACTCCCTATGTTGCAAGAGGTGCAAACAATCTTAAAAACTTCCTGGAAACCGGTTTTCAGACAACAAATAACTTATCGGTATCCTCAACCGGCGAAAACTACACCCTCAGGGCATCCATTTCCCAATCCTACCAGAAAAGTATTATCCCCAATATGAAACTGAACATCAGCAATTTTAATTTGTATAGTTCAGTAAATATTACCAGGCGATTAAAAGTTGAGGGAAGCCTGAATTATAACCGTCAATATACACCAAATTTCCCCGACGTTTCGTACGGGCCAAACAGCCTCATTTATAATGTATCAATATGGACCGGCGCTGACTGGGATGTTAATGACCCGGTCATAAAGGGTATCTGGCAACCGGGGAAAGTAGGTGTACAGCAAATATTTGCCGAATACCAGCGCTATCATAACCCCTGGTTTATGGTGAATGAGTGGCAGCGCGGCCATTACAAAACAGATATAGACGGGTATGCATCAGTAAACTATAAATTCAATGAGCATGTGAATTTGAACCTGCGTACCCAGATTAGCACATACGACCTTCTGCGTACCGAAGAAATGCCATTCTCAGCCCATCCTTACGGACGTGAGCAGAACCAGGGTGACTACCGGGAAGACCATAGAAGCCTTTTCGATAACAATACCGATTTACAGCTTAACTATAATTTCGCAGCCAACGACTTTTTATCCTTTTCGGGGCTGGTTGGTGGAAACATCAGGGCTTTCAGCTATAATTCGAACTTTACAACAACCGATTATATGAATGTGCCGGAAGTTTATAATTTCAGCAATTCAAAGAACCCGGTGCAATCCAACAATTTTACCTCCGATATGATTGTGTACAGTGCATATGCTTCGCTTGATGCAAGTTTTGGTAAATATGCCACTTTGTCACTGACTGGTCGCGAGGATAAGTCAACGGCGCTCTCAGCTAACAACGATAAGTATTTTTATCCCAGTGTTTCTATGGCTACCGCTCTGAATAAATACCTAAAACTTCCTGAGGTGATTTCAAACCTGAAAGTCCGGGGAGCCTATGCTTCCGTACGCGGGGTTAACACCAGTGAGGTCATTGGAACCGCACCTTTCAATACAATAACCTCTTTAGGCGGAGGTGTATCCAACAACATTTATGGCTATCCTCTTGGGTATGGGAACAATTATTATTCACCCTATGGTGGGCCAACCTATTCAACTTCATCCGTTTACAGCACCTCGAAACCTTATAATAATCAAGCCGCTGCAACGTATACAGATAACCTGATTGACCCGAATCTTCAGCCTTTTAACCGTAATAACTACGAAGGTGGTTTAGATATGCAGTTTTTGAAGAACAGGTTTGGTATCAGTGCAACTGCTTTTTTATATATCGACGGACCTCAGATTCTCCAGAATTCAATTTCAACGGCCAGCGGATATACAGGATACCTGATCAATGCTTTGAAAACGAAGAAGACCGGTTATGAAATTTCGCTCAATGCAAGTGTATTACAGAGATCAAACGGACTTCAATGGGATGTATTGGTTAACTGGAGCACTTTCAAGGATTTATATCTTGAACTTCCGGAAGGCCAGGATGTGTATAATACCTTTTTCAAAAAGGGTGATCGCGTCGATAAACTATATGGAAGTGATTTCGTAAGAACCAGCAGCGGCGAGATTGTAAATGACGCAGCAGGGAAACCCATTAACAACCCTGTGCCACAGTATCTTGGCGACGAAAACGGTAAATTCCAGTGGGCTTTTATAAATAAGCTCAGGTATAAACAATTTACGATGGGCATACAGTTCGACGGTAACGTAGGCGGTGTTATGGTTGATTACATTCATAATAAAACCATGCGGGGTGGCGCAAATATTTTAACAACTCAAGGTGCGCTTGGCGAAGCCCGTACCACTGATGATTTACATGCAGGCGATCCGAATTTCCCTGGAATTTATATCGGAGAGGGAGTGGTAGTTTCCAATGGCGTGCCCATTAATTTTGATCCTCAAACGGGCGCTATTCTAAACTATGACCAGCTGCAGTTTGCCCCCAACGCTACACCTACGCATGTTCAGGACTATGTTAGTAAATACTACGGCATATCCGAATCAAACCTGATGAGTAAAACTTACGCAAAACTCAGGGAAGTAACCCTTGGTTATGACCTGCCTAAATCATGGGTGAATAAATTAAGCGTCAGCAAATTAACGGTTTCATTAGTTGCACGTAACCTGATCTATTTTTATAAAGATCCTGAATTTAAAGATGTGGATCTGGATCAGTATAACTATGGAACCAGCTCAACCGGCTTGCAATCACCTACAACCCGTCGCTTCGGATTCAATATTAATGTGGTATTCTAACCAATAAAAAAACATGAATATGAAAAAAATTATAAAATTCCCAATACTACTGCTCATTGTTGCATTTTCGTTTACCTCATGCGAAAAAAGTTTTAACGAGGTTATAACAAGCAACCCTAACCAGCCCACCAACGTTCCTCCTTCGTTACTTCTGAATGGTATTGAAAACAGTTTATATGTTGCGCCGTACGGAGATGCTGAAAAATGGAGCCAGTATTTCCTTATTAACTATGATTATTACGGAAACGACAGGTATGATTTCGGATCTGGAACCGATTACTACACAACATTGAAAAATGTTGTACAAATGGAAGCTGAGGCAAAGAACCTGGGTCTTCCCGATGTAAATCCATACTCAGCATTAGGTAAATTTTTCAGGGCCTATTTCTTTTCCCTGATGAGCCTCGAAATGGGTGATTTGCCAATGACTGAGGCATTGCAAGGGGTTGCAAACCTGACCCCTGCCTATGACAGTCAAAAAGCAATTTTCCAGCAGAGTTTCACCTGGCTGGAAGCTGCAAATACCGATCTGGCAGCACTTATTGTAGCGGGAGATAATTCACTTACCAATGACATTTATTTTGGCAATGATTTAACCAAATGGCAAAAGCTGGTGAATACTTTCCGTTTGCGCCTTCTGATACATCTGAGCAACAGGGCAGCCGACAATGCTGATTTACAGGTAGCTCAACAGTTCACATCGATACTCGGAAACAGCAGTAAATATCCGATTATGACGGGTTCTTCGGATAATCTTCAATATAATTATCTGTATCCCACCAATGTTTATCCCCAAAACCCTGGTAACTTTGGGTTCGATGCGTTGCGTTATAATTGTTCGGATACTTACGTAGGACTGCTGACCAAGTTTAACGATCCAAGGGTATTTGTTACATCGGAGCCTGCAGCGGCTCTTGTTGATTCCCTCGGATTACCACCTACCAGTTTTAAGGTTTTCCTTGGAGCTAACCCTGGTGAAGACCTGGGCACCATGTACATTAAAGCCACCAGCGGTGAATATTCACTGATAAACCGCCATCATTACTACGATACCTATACCGCTGAACCCAGTATCCAGGTTGGTTACCCCGAAATGTGCTTCAATATAGCGGAAGCTATAAACAGGGGTTGGGTTTCCGGAATGACTGCTTCAGATGCAGAGAACTGGTATATTAAAGGAATAAAGGAATCAATGAAATTTTACGGTATTCCGGAAACAGGCAACTTAACAGTTTACTTCCTGCATCCGGGTGCAAGTCTGGGTACGTATGATACCTATTCGGTACCTGTTGATTTTAATGCCTATTACAACCAGGTGGATGTAAAATACAGCGGAAATACAACAACAGGCCTGAAACAGATATTGGAACAAAGATACCTTGCTTTATTCCGCCATTCAGGGCTGGAATCCTATTTTACGTATCGTCGGACCATGGCAGATCCAGATCTGAAAGCATCGGGCGGAGTTCCGGTATTCCAGACAGGGCCGGGAACCGGTAACAGCGGCCGTATCGCATCACGGTTTCAATATCCTTCGAGCGAAAGAACAGCAAATGTCAGCAATTTCAAAACTGCACTCGATAATCAGTTTGGCGGGAATGATGATATTAACGCCCTTATGTGGATTATTAAATAATTAATTTCCTTGGTTTGGTTGATTGGTTGGGAAAAAGGGCTGTCTGAAGCAATTATTCAGGCAGTCTCTTTTTTTTCAAGCATACTGTTCTGTTGTCCGGTAAAAAGCAAGTCAGAAAAATATTTAAACCCGCCTCACCCTGTTAATATTGCCATAAACTACAAAAGATGGTAAATGTCAATAATAAATACACTGATCTCCTGGTAGTTGGAGGTGGAATATTCGGTTCAGCTATCGCGTATTATTATAAACGCGATAATCCCGGAAAAGAAGTAGTGGTTTATGAGCGGAACGAGCTGTGCTCCGGCAATACCAGCCTGGCAGCGGCGCTTATGTCGCGGGTAAGGGCATACGGTCATGTGATTCCTTTGTCACTCGAAACCTACAGGGTTATACCTGAATTAAATAAGATAACCGGCGATACACTGCCTATACAATATAACGGTGCAATTCACCTGGCTGTAAAACCCGAAAATGTAGCAGGCCTTGAAGAAATGCTTATCACCGCAGCATCTTTCGGAATTGGTTATGAATATATTACTCCCTCACAGGCTACACAGAAAGTCCCCTGGCTTACGGCTTCAATGGCCGAAAAAATTGCATTTATTCCCGGCGAAGCCATTACTGATCCGTATTTGTTGGGAACTGCCTTTGCCAAAGCTGCGACGGCACTTGGAGTTAAATTTGTCCGCCATACCGAAGTTCTCGAAATACTGAAAGAAGCCAGGGCGGTAACCGGAATAAGAACAAAACACGGAATCCATCTTGCCGAAACAACAGTTCTGGCTGCCGGTGTATGGTCAACTCAACTTGCCTATGAAATTGGTATTGCAATTCCCATGGCTGCCGTCAGAAGCCAGTATTGGATAACCGAAACATCAGCAAAGCTGTTTCCATCAAACTCGCCAACCGTGCTGATACCTGAAGCCAATTTCTATTCGCGTCCGCAGGGTAATTCTTTATTGTTTGGTATCCGCGAAGCCAATTCAATGTATGCCGATCCGCGCACTCTGCCTGGCGATATTCATAACTATACATTCAGTAAAGATAAAGGCTGGCACGACCTGGAAGAAAACTTCGGGAAACTCCTCCCCTTTTTCCCTGGCTTTACCGACATCGGAATTAAAAACTATGTAGCCGGATTTTCAGGCTATACTCCTGATAACCAGTTTATCCTGGGCGAGGTCCCGGGCACGGAAGGATTATTGCTTGCTACCGGTTGCGTCGGTGTTGGGATCTCGGTGGCAGGAGGCATTGGTTTAGGTATTGCCAGTTTAGCCGGCAAACACGAAAACCTTTTTGATTTCAGCCATTACAAGTACGACAGGTTTGGAATCATTGATCCGTATAGCAAGTATCACCTCGAAAAATGTGCAACTGCAAGGTCGAAGAAAACAAGCGGATAATTGGGAAATAATAAGTTTGAGATTTTAGCCTACAATAGCAGAAATCAATTTAAAACGTCTCTATAAAATTATATTTCTTCAATAAAAACCTTGTCACCAAAAATCAATTCTTTCATTAATCCGTATGGAAAACCAAATTCAAAATACCGAAGGCGATATAAACTTTACAGTTGAACGCCTTAAATGGAATGAGCAAATAACACATCCTCAGACACGGCAGGTTTTGGACGACGATGCCCGGTATTTCCTGCATCAGTCCATGTCGAGCCCATGCCTCGATGTGCTAGATACTTGTAAGGGCAGCAGCATTCAAACCCTTTCGGGAAGAAAGATGCTTGATTTTCATGGCAACAATGTGCACCAGTTGGGCTATGGAAATGATTTTGTAATCGGGCAAATTACGGAACAGTTGCACAAATTATCGTTTTCCCCGCGCAGATATACGAACCAACCGGCGGTTGAACTTGCCAAAAAGCTGGCCGCACTTTTACCTAGCGATCTGAACCGAAGCCTTTTTGCTCCCGGAGGAACTTCAGCTATTGGCATGGCAATAAAACTGGCACGTGTAGTTACAGGAAAACACAAACTGATATCGCTATGGGATTCGTTTCACGGAGCTTCGCTTGATGCCATTTCGGCTGGAGGAGAAGCTGACTTCAAGTTGCACATGGGCCCAATGATGCCGGGAGTCATACATATTCCACCGCCAACCTTATACAGGGGGATTTTTGGAGATACAGAAAATGATCAGATGAAATATGCCGATTACCTCGAATATGTAATTGAGAAAGAAGGCGATATAGGCACATTCCTGATCGAAACCATACGGAATACCGATGTACAGATTCCCTCAAAAGCCTTTTGGCAAAGGGTTCGTGAAATATGCACCAAACATGGTGTATTGCTGATACTTGATGAGATACCCATTGCATTGGGACGAACAGGAAAGATGTTTGCCTTTGAACATTTTGGCATTGAACCCGATATTATTTGCCTCGGAAAAGGTTTGGGCGGTGGGATAATCCCTTTTGCGGCCATGGTTACCCGCGATAGCTATAATACTGCAAACGATATATCCCTGGGGCATTATACCCATGAGAAAAGTCCACTCGGAAGCATGGCAGCATTGGCAACACTGCATTTTATCGAAAAAGAGAATATTCTGCAAAAAGTAGCCGACGACGGGCAGTTTATGCGAACGGAACTTTTTCAACTAAAAGAACAGTTTCCGCTGATTGGCGATGTGCGCGGAACAGGCTTACTCTGGGGAATAGAACTGGTTAAGAACCACGAAACAAAAGAAAAGGCAAGCATTGAAGCCGAAAAAATCATGTACAATTGTATGCGGCAAGGCTTGAGTTTTAAAGTTTCGCAGGGAAACGTGCTGCAACTTTCGCCGGCGCTTACTATTACCCGCGAAGATTTGCAAAAAGCCATAAACATATTAACTTCGGTTTTAAAAATCCACTCCCAATAAAATTGCTGACAATCAGTTGTTTGAATCTGAAATAATTTGCAAATCTGAAACTTAAAGTCTGCTTAACCTTGAATTAACATATATCAGGTAGTTTCACCGATTAAAATAATTACATCTAAAAAAAATGCTACCATGAAATTCACCATCCTCATACCGCTATTTCTCATTATCGCAATAGGGCTTAAAGCTCAAAAACCCGATTTTGTAATATCAACGCCGGCAGGAAGCAATTTCACTCAAATTGTGAAAGATGGCAAAACGGTCATCCCTAACGGGCGTATTATTACGCCCACAGGGAAAAGCTTTGTAGTTGCGCCCCATCCTTACGGCCTGGCATTGAGCAGTGATGGAAATATTGCCGTAACAGCAAACTCCGGCACCAATCCGATTTCAATTACTATTTTACGAAACCTGAATTCGGCAAAACCGGAAATTCAGCAAATCCCGCCTTCGCCTGCCGGTGATAAAGGCATACTGGAGTCGGTATTTATGGGCCTGGCTATTTCGCCCGACAACAAACTGGTGTATGTAGCTGGCGGACAAGCAAATAAAGTTTACATTTTCGATATTGCAACGGGCCAGGGAAAAGGCAGTATAAACTGCAGTTCCAAAAACAAAACAGATTATTCCCATGGGTACATAGGCGATATGACTATCAGCCACGATGGAAAATTTTTATATGCCGTTGACCAGATCGGTTTCAGGATGATCATCATTGATTTACAGAAAAAAGCGGTTGTTTCAAACATCCGGGTCGGGCGGTATCCATTCGGCATCGCGTTGTCGGACGACCAAAAAACAGTGTATGTTGCCAATGTGGGTATGTATCAATATGATTATATTAAACGCAAGAAAAAAGGTGAATGGAAGAAATCAACCCTTGATTTCCCGGCCTTCGCGTATGGATCAAAAGAATCGGAAACCGGAATCTCGAACGATACCCTGCAAATTCCCGGATTAGGACCACAGGATTCGGATGAAGCTTTTTCGGTATGGGCCATTGATGTAAAAAAACCGGAAATGCCGGAAATTGTCTCAAAAATAAAAACGGGAACCCTTATCGGGCAAATGGTGGATGGTATTCCCGCCGTAGGCGGCTCGAGTCCGAATTCGATAGTAGCGGCGAAGAACTATATTTTTATCAGCAACGGAACCAATGATAATATCACGGTGCTTAATAGCAATAATCAGAAAATAGTGACTCATATCAAACTCAATCCTGAATCCAGATTAGGTTCGCTGAAGGGAATAATTCCTTTTGGGCTGGCAGTTTCTCCGGATGAAAAAAGGGTGTATGTAGCCGAATCAGGCTTGAATGCCGTGGGTGTGATTGATGTTGAATCGCTCAGCGTAATTGGTCATATTCCGGCCGGATGGTTCCCTGCAAAGCTGAAAGTTTCGCCTAATGGCCGGAAATTAATCGTTGCAAATGCAAAAGGATACGGCAGCGGACCGAACGGAGGTGCCAATTTTAAGGCCGGCAACGAAGGAACCTATATTGGCAGCCTGATGAAAGGAACCGTGGAAGTTATTGATATTCCGAAAGATGAAGAACTTGATAAACTCACCAGACAGGTGTTAGCCAATAACTTTGAAATTGATGCAGTTAACTCCCAAAAATTCGACTGGCGTAATACAAACCCTATCCCACTCTATCCCGGGCAGAAGGAATCGCCTATAAAACATATCGTTTTCATCTCGAAAGAAAACCGGACTTATGATGAAATTTTCGGGCAGCTTCAGCAGGCAAAAGGCGATTCAACGATTGCCCGCTATGGGTACCATGCCACTTTTAGCAACCGTAAAAAGACGTCCAAAGTGGAAAATGCCACTGTTATGCCTAATCATCTGAAGCTGGCACAGGAATTTGCTTTTGGCGATAATTTTTATGTGGATTCGGATGTTTCAGCCGACGGGCACCGCTGGCTGGCAAATACCTATCCGAACGAATGGGTTGAATCAACCACTCCAGCCAGTTACGGTGGCAACCGCGAATACCGCGACACTTCCAATGCTCCCGGAAACCTTGGGTTTAATGGTTCGGCAGGAGCTGTTTATCCCGAAGATTACAACGAAGCAGGCTCCATGTGGGATCATTTATACAGGCAGAAAATTTCGTATTATAATTTTGGCTTTGGCGTAATGTTCGAGCCTGCCGATTACCAGGATACCTACAAATACGGCGGCATAAAACAGGTGGCGAATTTTCCCCTGCCCGCCCCGCTCTGGAGCCGTACTTCGCATGTTTATCCTACCTACAATACCGCAATCCCTGATCAGTTCAGGGTGGATATGTTCAAAAAAGAATTTAGTGAAAAATGGGAAAACGGGACAGACACTATGCCACAGATGCTAACTGTGATAATTCCCAACGACCATGGCGCCGACGACAGGCCCGAAGCCGGTTATCCCTACCGCGAAAGCTACGAAGCCGATAACGACCTGGCTGTAGGACGAATTGTTGAGTTCCTTTCGCACACGCCATACTGGAAAAACATGCTGATCGTAATTACCGAAGATGATGCACAGGGCGGCGTTGATCATGTGGATGCCCACCGCAGCGTGCTGTTGGTTATTTCGCCCTATGCGAAAAGAAACTTTGTTGGTCATGGTCATTCCAGTTTTGGAAGTATTTTTAAAACCTACTGGAACATTCTCGGAATTCCGTATCTGAATCAGTACGATGCAAGTGCAACGGATCTTGCCGCCATGTTTACCGATAAGCCTGATTTTAAGCCTTATTCAGCACTGCCGGTGGATATACGCATTTTCGATCCTCAAAAAGCATTGGATCCCTTTGATGAAAAATTCGACTGGAAACAACTTAAAAAAGGTCCCAACATGGATGATCCTGATGACATGAAACGCGAAAGCAAGGAACAGGACAGGTGGAGGCTGGAGGAACAGCATAAGTGATGTACGATGTGGGATGTACGATTTACGAATGACGAATTACGAATGACAATTTACGAATGACGATTTACGAATGACGAATGAGGATTCACGAATGACGATTTACAATTTACGAGGTACAATGTACGATTTGCGAGGTACGATGTACGATTAACGATTACCGATGTACGATTTACGATGTACGATTAACGATGTGTGATGTGATGCAGTATTCTTTTGAACCCTGGAACTTGAAACCTGGAACCTGGAACCTTTTAAACCCTTAAACAATTTATCCCCGAATATGCCCCAACCCCACCCTATCACCGTCTGGTTAAAACGAAGAAACAGCGTAATTCAAACCATTTTTATCAGTTTGATCGCTTTTCTTACCTATGCCTGTATGTACGGTATCCGGAAACCATTTACCATTGGCAGTTTTGAAGGATTAACCTGGGGCGGAATGGATTACAAAGCGCTTTTAATTATATCGCAGGTTATAGGATATGCACTTTCTAAATTTATCGGCATCAAGGTTATTTCGGAAATGGGACGCACATCGCGTGCCATTTCCATTATCATTCTTACGGGAATTGCCGAAGTTTCATTGGTGCTTTTCAGCATTGTTCCGGCTCCATACAACTTAATACTTTTATTCTTTAACGGACTGCCGCTGGGAATGATTTGGGGCCTGGTTTTCGCTTACCTCGAAGGAAGGCGGACTACCGAAATATTAGGTACAGTGCTGAGCATAAGCTTTATAGTTTCTTCCGGTTTTGTAAAAAGCGTCGGAAAAATCCTGATGAGCACTTTTCATCTCACTGATTTCCAGATGCCCTGGGTAACCGGCCTGGTTTTCTTTATCCCATTGATAGTGATGGTCTGGCTGCTCGACAAATCGCCTGAGCCAACAGCCGAAGACATAGAAATGCGCACCAAACGTGTGCCTATGGATAAATTCCAGCGCAAAAAAATATTCCGCCAGTTTGCACCCGGATTGATACTGCTTACCATCGCATACATG
Source organism: Lentimicrobiaceae bacterium (assembly GCA_041660125.1). GTDB lineage: Bacteria > Bacteroidota > Bacteroidia > Bacteroidales > UBA4417 > UBA4417. The sequence goes on along the minus strand of JBAZWY010000014.1, from coordinate 45,512 downwards.
CTGCTGACCATTTTCCGCGACCTGCGTGACAATTTCGCTGCCGACATTTGGAAAGCAATCGGAGTGGGAGGTAACTCCATGATCTTCACCTGGTCGGAACTGCCGATTGCTTTTACAGTTTTTATAGTGATGGGCTCGCTGATGCTGATAAAGGATAACCGTAAAGCCTTGCAAATGAATAATTACATCGTGCTCTCAGGTTTTATCCTGATCGGATTAAGCACCCTGGCTTTAAAAACAGGCCTGATCAATCCCGTGGCATGGATGATATTATTGGGATTGGGAACCTATTTGGGCTACCTGCCGTTTAATTGCTTTATGTTCGACAGGCTGATTGCAGCCTTTGGTTCCGCTGCCAATGCAGGCTTCTTTATTTATATAGCCGATTCATTTGGCTACCTTGGAAGCGTAGGGGCTTTGCTTTTCAAAAATTTTAACGACAAGGAAGTAAGCTGGTATAATTTCCTGATGACAACATCCTATGGGCTGGCTATTGTTGGCAGTTTGCTCTCCATATTGTCATTGTGGTATTTCAGGATTAAATTCCAGGCCAGGGCGAAAAAACAAATTACAGTTACAAATAATGGAATGAATATAGTAATAACTTCATAAATAACCAATTATGGCACACACAGAAGCAAATATACAAAAAGACAAATTACTTTTTACACCGGGCCCTTTAACCACAGCTTTAAGTGTAAAGCAAGCGGCCCTTACTGACCTTGGTTCGCGCGATACCGCTTTTATTGAACTGGTTAAGCAGATAAGGGAGAAACTTTTGGCTTTGGCCCATGTACAAGCCCCCGAATACGAGGCTGTAATTATGCAGGGCAGCGGAACTTTCGGTATCGAATCAACCATAGCATCAGCCATTCCGTCCAATGGAATGCTGCTGAACATAGTGAACGGCGCCTATGGCCGTCGCATCAGCCAGATTGCGCGGATTTACGCCATTCCGCTTATCGAACTTATTTATGAAGAGAACCAGTTACCTGATCTACAGGAAATTGAGTCTGTTTTATCAACAAGCAAACAAATTACACATGTGGCGGTAATTCACGGGGAAACTACCACAGGCCTGCTGAACCCAATAGCTGAAATCGGTGAACTTACTGCCCGCTTTAGCAAAGCATTCATTGTAGATGCCATGAGTACCTTTGGGGCTTACGATGTGGATTTGAAGGATCTGAATATCAGTTATTTAATTTCTTCGTCCAATAAATGTATCGAAGGTATCCCTGGTTTTAGTTTTGTACTGGCAAAACGCACGGAACTCGAACAATGTAAATTCCAGGTACGTTCGTTAAGCCTCGATTTGTATAACCAATGGGTTGGATTAAATTCGAACGGGCAATTCCGCTTTACCCCGCCGGTGCAATCGTTGCTGGCTTTTCACGAAGCGCTGAACCTGCTTGAACAAGAAGGCGGCGTTAACGGCCGGGCCGAACGCTATTCCGTGAACAATGCTTTGCTGGTAGGCGAAATGAGAGAATTGGGATTTGAGATGTATCTGCCTGCCTCCATGCGAAGCTATATTATTACGTCCTTCCTTTACCCTGATCATCCTGAGTTTTCTTTCGAAAAGTTTTACACGCATCTGAACGAAAAAGGTTTCGTGATTTATCCAGGCAAACTTAGCAAAGTGGATTGTTTCCGTATTGGCAATATTGGCCAACTATACCCTGCTGATATTCAGAACCTGGTGGATGCCATCGAAAGCGTTTTGCACGAATTAAATATTGAATTAGTTGAACTTTAAGCCACCGAAACATGAATGAAATATTCAGGAAGAACTATGCAGGTAAGTTGCAGGCGGTAATCTTTGATTGGGCAGGCACCACGGTTGATTATGGCTGTTTTGCGCCTACGGGTGTTTTTATCGACGTGTTCAGGCAAAAAGGAATTGAAATTACTATTGCCGAAGCACGCGGCCCGATGGGAATGCACAAACGCGACCACATTCGTGTAATTTCGCAATATCCGCGGGTTGCAACTGAATGGAAAATAAAATACGGTCATTTCTGCTCTGAGGATGAAATTGAAGAAATGTTCAACAACTTTATTCCACTTCAATTGGCTGTTATTGAAAAACATTCGGAAATAGTACCGGAACTTCCCGCAGCCCTCGAAGTAATCCGCTCGCTGGGCATGAAAATCGGGTCAACCACAGGATACAATAACGAAATGATGGAGATACTTACCGTAGCCGCCGCCAGGCAAGGCTATGTAGCCGACTCGGTAGTATGCGCCACCGATGTGCCTGCCGGACGCCCGGCACCCTGGATGGCTTTAAAAAATGCAGAAAACTTAGGCATTTACCCTATGCAGGCATTTGTTAAAATTGGCGATACCATCGCGGATATCGAAGAAGGCATTAATGCAGGCATGTGGAGCGTAGGTGTTATTCATTCAAGCAATGAAATGGGACTAACTCAAGACGAAATCAATCTGTTAGATAAAACAGAACTTGAAAAACGCAGCAAAAAGGTACGGGAAGATTACCTGAATGCCGGCGCCGATTATGTAATTGAAAGCCTGGCTGAGCTGAAAGAATTGATTGAAAAAATCAATGCCAGGCTCGCAGTTGGCGAAAGACCGTAAATTCATGGCAGAAATGTGCTTAGGCAAAATGTTCATCGTAAAAAGATCCATTAACATTTTGAACCTGAGCAATAAATATAAAAATAGCCAATGTTTACTATTCCAAATGAAATTATAGAAAAAATAAGTCAGCTTGAATTTGACGAAAAACCGTATGCTGCGTTTGACCTGGATAATACACTTTTAGTAGGCGACGTAGGTGAAGCTGTTTTCGCAAGTTTTATCAAAAAGGGCCTGATTCAGGGATTCGGTTGGCAGGATTATCAGAATTTGCTTTATCTGAACCGGGAGGCGGCTTACGTGAAAGTAGTTGAAATTATGGATGGACTTGAACCTGAAAGCCTTGTAAAGATTACCTATGAAGTTTTAAAATCGGATCAATCACATATTGATATCAATGGAGATAGTATCCCATATCCCAGGCCAAATGCAATTATGCAGGCATTGATACTGCATTTAAAAGCAATAGGAATTGATGTTTTTGTAGTAACAGCCAGTAACCAGGTATCGGCCGGAATAGTCTGCCTTGAGTACTTCAACATCTCCTATTCAAATGTTTTTGGCATACCTGTCAGTAACGACAGTAACGGAAGGCTGGCGTATAAACCCTCCGAAATCCCTTATGGCATGGGTAAAGTGAATGTATTGAAAAGCAAGTTTAGCAATAAACCCCTGGTAACCGGTGGGGATGGAATCTGGGATACGTTTCTGCTCGATTACACAACAGATCATGGCGTCAGGCTATGGTTAGGAAAGGATAACCAGGAATACCTGAAATTAAAAGAGGAACAGTATGCGGATAAGAATTTTTATCATATTCAGTATCAGCAGGATATTCCGGAAATGTAAATTTTAAAGTACAAATATCAAGTCAGGAAACTAATACTCAAAAGGCGACCATAACAAAGGTTAGCTTTGTTATATTTTAACTTTTACCGTCATCAATGCCGATCTCCCATACCCGTTCACTCCCGAACCGTGATACCGGTAATCTTTATTCAATAAATTCTGCAGGCGAAGATCCAAACTCAGGAAACGCCAGGTGTAACCCGTATTGATATTAAAAATATTCCACCCGGGAGTACCACCTTCAGGTATTCTGTTATCATCTTTATCCCCTTGTGCAAGCCTGTCCTGTTTTGCAGCAGCCAGCCACTCGAGGTTGTACCACCAGTTTTTATATTTATACTCTGCTGCCAGTCGACCAAAAAGAGGAGGGATACGGCGTACGGGTTCGTTTAGGGTTATATTCTGGCCATAGGTGTATGTTATGCCGCCTGAAAAGGACAAAGCGGTAGTAAGATCATAATCCGCTGAAGCCTCAACACCCTGAATAAAAGCACGTTCCACATTTTCTTTTTTATACACGGGATAGCCTTCGATGGTGTCGCCTTCAACCCTGTTGCGTACAATTAGATTATACAATTCATTCCGGTACAGAAATATTTCGCCCCTTAGCTTGTTTCCCTGCAATTTATACCCAAGCTGGTATTGAAATGATTTTTCAGGCTTAAGATCAAAATTGGGAATTTCGTACCTGAAATCGACGATACCTAAAGTACCCAGGTCATCAATATTGGGTGCACGGAAACCGGTATTTGCCGAAATAAAAACATTGGAAGTTGCGCTCAGTTTTCGCATTATGGAAGCGCTTCCAACCAAAGCCGAGGGAGTTAGTTTTGTTGCACCCACCGCCTCATCGTCCACCTGAATCACAAAAGTATTGAACCTGGCACCGGCACTGATAATCCATTTCGGCAAATCAAAGCTATGAAGCGTAAATGCCGCGAAACTACTCATGGTAGAACCGTCAGGGTACAAACCGCGTTTCGACACGGCTGTAGCTGTTGACAGATCAGTATCCGTCCGCCTACTGTTGACCAAGTCGTTATATATTTCGATCCCACTGCTGGCCGACCAGGCTTCGCCTTTTGAAGTAACGGTTTCAGCCGTAAACGCCAACGAGCGTACTTTATCATTTTCGTCGCGAAGCGTATTGGAACCATTTTTACGGCTTTCCCTGCCCTCTTCCGTATTTTGCAAAGAGGCGGTTATTGTGGCTGATTTAAAAATACGGTAGTTCAGTACCTGGTTCAGGCGGATATACGCCAGCCTGCGATTTTGAGGATCCATTTTATTCACTGCATAATTTTCGAGCTCCACCTTATGATATACATTCACATCCTGCTGATGCACATTCTGATATGCCATGGTTACAACAGATGCCAGTGAAAGCCTGATTTTACCTTTCATATCATAATCCAGCTCCTTGTATCCGTTAGGTGCCTGGATGCCGGTGGTATCGCCACCAACTACATCCCCGAAATTACGCCAGCTCAGCCCGCCCCTGAACGCCACTTTTTCACTTCCGAAATCTAAATCAGCATGCAGGGTTTGCTCCATACCCTGGGTAGCAAACCGGGTTAATAGACTGCTTCCCCACTTTGGCTTTTCCGAAAATGAAGCATCGCGGCTAAACGCCTGAATGGTCCCGCCCAAGGCATCGGAGCCATATTGAACCGAACCGTTTCCGCGCAATACTTCAATTTTATCGAGGCTAAAAACATCGATGGTATTAAAATACTGGTTCGGCCCATAACGGAAAGTGGCATTGTTGAGCCTGATCCCGTCAATCATCTGCAGGTTCTGGTTACCTGTTAACCCGCGTATAAAAGGGGAACCCCCGCCATGATTGGTTTTTTGAACAAATACTCCGGGTGTTATCGAAAGTGCTTCGGGTGTGGAGCGAAGCTGATTTTGCTCAATCGTTTTGCTTCTGAGTAATTCAATGGCCTCGGGTGTATTAAACCTATCGGATGAATACCTGTTGGCAGTAATTACTACTTCGGAAAGGTTTTGCTGCCTGATTGTATCATCATCAGAATTGATGGTATTGTTTTGGGCAACCAATAATCCGGATAAAGAAGAAAAAAAAAGGATTCCTATAACAGGAAGAAAGCGAATTACAGTTTTCATTCTGCAAAAATAGAGTATGAAAGTTAACAAAGTGTTAAAAAAAGATAACTAATCGGCCTGATCAATCTGCTTTTTAGCCAAAGATTTGTGGTAGGCAAAGCCAAACCATTTCGCAGATTCCAAAAATTTAAACTGCTTTCAGCAATTTTTAAATAAAATTTGATCATACGCAATAAATATTTGACTGCGAAATCTGCTTAACTAAGTGCAGCGATCTCACCGAAGTTAATCTGTGGCATTTATATGTTTGGAAATGCTTTACGTGAACTGATTGGTTACTTTACTTTAAAGTTGGCAAAAAGAGAACTAATTGAATCAAGAACTTTAAAGTGTTATTGCAAAAACGAACTGAAATCAAATGTAGAACAATGTACTAATCACCAATCTAATTTAGATCAATATGGACTATTTACATTTTTTTAAATATTTAAAGTCCTCTTTATTAAGCCGCTAAACCAATACCCCGAATCCTTCACCAGGCGCTCCTGTGTTCCAAAATCAAGATGTACCAACCCAAACCTGGGCCTGTATCCTTCGGCCCATTCAAAATTATCGGTAAAACTCCACACAAAATAGCCATTTACATTAACGCCATCACGTTTAGCACGCAGAACCTGTTCGACATGCTTTTCAAGGAAATCAATCCTTTTTGTATCATGAACCTTTCCTTCAACCACGGCATCGGGAAAAGCTGAGCCATTTTCGGTAACGATTATTTCTTTAAATCTCTTGTATTTGCTGAATTTCATCATCATTTCATAAATCGATTCAGGATAAACTTCCCAATTCATATCGGTGGTTTCCACGTTTCGTTTGTCGGCGCTGATAACTCTGGCCCAAATCAAAGGTTTGAAGTGTGAATGTGCAATCAGTTCACGTGTATAATTCTGTACTCCGATGAAATCCATATCAAAAGCAAGTTTACTTTCGTCACCGTCCTTGATATAAGGCTCCAGCCTTTGCAACAAATTCAGATCGTTAACCGGGTAACCCAGTCCGGCTAATGGTTCAACAAACATCCGGTTTAAAAGAACATCTACACGATTGGCCGCCATTACATCCCTGTCAGATCTGCCGTAAGGTTGAATGTACGAACATGAAAACGTGGTTCCAACCTTCGCATCAGATACCAATGAACGGATTATCCGTCCCCCTTCGGCCTGGCACATCGCCGCATGATGAATAGCTGCCAGGAAGTTGTTGAGCCCTTTACGACCCGGGGCATGGACACCCAGAAAATAACCGGCTCCGGTAAAAACCATCGGCTCATTCAATATCATCCAGTTTTTAACCCTGTCGCCAAAATACCTGACACAGAGTTCTACATAATCGCCAAACCATTTAATTATTTCCCTGTTGGTCCAACCGCCGTGTTTTTCGAGTTCATAAGGCAGATCCCAATGATAGAGTGTAATCCAGGGTTCCACACCAAGTTCCAGGCAAAAATCAATAACCCGGTTATAAAATTCAATTCCCAACGGATTTACCTTTCCAGTTCCATTTGGAATAATGCGGCTCCATGACAGGGAAAATCGAAAATTAGGTATCTTGAGCTTAGCCATCAGGATGATATCTTGCATGTAACGCCGGTAGAAATCGCAGGCGATATTCCCGTTTTCACCCTGAAATGTATTTCCTTTTGTATTCGAAAAAACGTCCCAGATAGATTTGCCTTTCCCATCTGAATCCCATCCTCCTTCAGTTTGATACGCAGCAGTTGATACTCCCCATTTAAAATCCGGGCCAAAATCGTTTTTATTAAAATCCATAAAGTAGTTGAGTCATAAATTTTTAGAAAATAATTCTGCAGCTGAGATTGCGGATTGAAATCATATATCCGGTTCCTGGATCCTGGAAAAGAGGTTATCGAAAATACATGAGTTAAAAGCAATTAAAAGGATTTTAAACTTTTAAAAACGCAAATGCAAATCCGGATAAACCATACTAGAAAAGTGATATATCGTCCTGAAATTTATTTTTAGTTGCAGAGATAATTATCTTCATATCAGGCTTTTTATCCCCCTCTGTTCTTTAAACGTCTTCCATTTGTTTTAACTTCACTTAGTTTTTAAGGGAGAACCACATCAAGACAAAGTTCCCTGTTAACACTATTTCCCTATTTCCCTATTTTCTTATTTCAATATCATCATCAATTTCACCCATCTCTCCGTCTCTCCGTCTCTCCATCTCTCCATCACCCACTCTCCCACTCTCCCTCTACTACAACTGCGCCACAATCTTTCTCAGTATCAGGTTCCTGAATTTTTTAACTGAATACTGTTTGTCAACCGTAAGTTGCTGATCAGCAACAGAACCATGGGCAAAAAGTATTTTATTAATTATTTCTTCCGTGATATCAGGATAATCCACTTTTATTTTTGAATCTTTTTCGATCCAGTCTTTAATTTTGTCAAGATTGTCAAGCTTCAGGCTTTTCAAAACAGGCACACCCATTTCTTTTAATGCGGCTGCATTGCAATGCTGTTCATACTGCCCTTTCATGGGTATTACCATTAGTTTTTTATGCATAAAAAGTGCTTCGGCAGGAGTTTCGAAACCGGCACCACAGAGCACACCTTCTGCCGAAGCCATACTTTCGATAAAAGCTTCGTTATTGATAGGCTGAATGGTAATATTCCTGTAACCCATTAATTGTTTGTTATGCTTTGAAAACACCTGCCACTGGGTATCACCACATTGTTTTAAAACCTTTAGAATTCGTTTATCATCATAGGATGGTAAGTAAACGGTGTAATGACCATTATTTTTTATTTTGAGTTCCCTTACCTGCATGCGAACCACCGGGGTAAAAATATTTTCGGCATAGGATTTAAAATGAAAGCCATATTTTGCATCAGCGGGTGCATAATTTTTCAAAATAGCCTTGCCAATGATATCGGTATCCACAGGCTGTGGAGCCTTTTTATTTAAAACCGCTGCCTGGTGGCTTATAGAAATGCACTTAACATTTTTCAGGTTGCATGCCCATGCTGAAACCGGCTCAAAGTCGTTGATTACCAAATCATACGCCTCGACCGGCAGGCTGTTTATTTCAGCAAATAATCGTTTTATATAATTTTTCTTATAGGTTTCAACCAGGTCAATTCCGCCATTGGCGCCAAAAATAAAGCCCAGACCTTTGAACCTGTATTTCACAGGGTAAGGTAATTCAACATCAGCCTGTGATCCGCTTATCAATAAGTCAACCTGGTGGTTTTTCTGTAAAATCGGAATTATATCCCTGGCCCTGCTTAAATGTCCGTTTCCCGTGCCCTGAATGGCATATAATATATTCATGCGTTCTTACTTATTTTCACGGGTCGCATGGAATAAGCCATGATTAAAATTAATAAATTCATTGGTTCCATTTTTACAATCATAGCCTGCCCCGCCTTGGCGGGCTATTTCATTGACGCATCATATTAAATTCGTGCAACATATTATCAAACAGCTGATCATTGGTAAGTTCAGCAGCCTCTTCTTCCATATCTTTAATCATTTCAGCTTTGTCGGCTTCGTTAAATCTATAAATTGACCACTCTCCTTTAACAAACTCAAGGGCTGATAAGTTTTCGACCCAATCACCTGAATTAAGATATGTTATATGGCCTTCGGAGTTACTTATTTCCCTGATTTCAGGGTGATGGATATGACCACAAATCACAAAATCGTAATGATTACTGATGCCAATATCAGCTGTTATCTTTTCAAAATTATTGATATACGAAACAGCTGTTTTAACGCTTTCCTTAATTTTTCTGGACAAAGAGAGTTTCCCTTTATTAAAAACCTTTTCGGAAACAAAATTGAAAAATCTATTGATCAGGATCAGAATATCATACCCAACCGATCCTAATTTAGCCAGCCACTTCGAGTGCTGCATGGTTACATCAAATACATCTCCGTGAAATACCCAAGCTTTTTTGCCATCGGGCAAAGTAAGCACGACCTTATTAACAATACTTAAGGAGCCCATTTTCAAGCCTTCGAAACGTCGCAACATCTCATCGTGGTTCCCGGTAACATAATAGGTTTTAACTCCTTTGCCCATCCAGTTTATCAGGTGCTTGATTACCTTCATATGGCTGTTAGGCCAGTAAGTCTTACTAAATTGCCAAATGTCGATAATGTCGCCGTTTAATACAACCACTTTTGGTTTTACACTTTTGAGGTAATGCAGAAGTTCCTTCGCATGACAACCATAAGTACCCAGGTGAATGTCAGAAATTACGAGGATATCGATCTGGCGCTTCTGTTTCTTCATAATAAATTGCTAATGCTTTACACCTGGATAAAAGTTAATAAAAAGCGAAAGAAGCTGCTTTGATATAAGATCAGCTGTTGCGCGGCGTAACATTATGCCTGCATAAAAAACATTTGGGTAAAGGCGGAATGATTTTGTGTTTGCCGGGTTAAAACTCCTTAGTGACCTGATCTTACCTTTTGGTTTCATTGTGATACGTTTTCCAAAAGTAACTATAGCATATAAAGTAAATATGAAATGAGTATTATTAATGTGTTATGTTTGATATTGCTCAGGATTATATATCAAGACAGGTGAAATCAAGGAATTTCATTTTCTGAATTTACCTTGATCAGGATAGTGTGGGTGGCCAAATTTCCACTTCAAAACGAAGAATAAAAAATATTAGCTTGAAAAATCGTCTCAATTATCCAGCGCTCCTTTTACAATCCAATCATAAATGAGCTTCTGATCCCCAAGCGGTAACGTATCACCCAAGGGCATATACCGGCGGGCAATTACATCGAACAAGTCACTTTCAAGAGGCTTATAAGGAACTACCTGTCCGTAATTAATAAGGTCGCTGTACTTTTCGAGAGGAAAGTTGACATTATTGCTCGAAACATGACAGCCCGAATAAGCACAATATGATTTCATGATTGGAGCAATGTCCTTTGAATAACTAACATCGGCGGGTAAAGGTGGCAACATTGGTTCATGCTTGCATGAAACCAGCAGTAGAATAGAAATTACTTTCAAGCTATGGATGAAATACTTAGAAGGGTGCATATAGCAAAACTAAAGTATAAACTACTTAATTATCATTTACTGAATATTGTCAAATCATGAAATTGCTGTGTTTTTCACACTATGCACATTTACCCAGGACAAAGCACATTAAAATAAGTTTATGCTCTAAATCGATGATATAATTACGATAATCAACTACTTATATGCTACGCTTAAAATATCTTACAAAGGTCAAAGTTAAAAAAACCATTTACAACCATGCTTTTTAAAGACATATTAAAAAAGCCATGCAGTAATAGCACAGCCTTAAATTTAGATTATAAGACGGAAGTTATCGGATAACGTCTAATTTAATATCAATAACTTCTTTTTCGCCAGGATTAACTTTCAGATTTTCAACCAGGCTGTTTTTATAAGAGATCAGCGAAAGAATCAGGTTATAATTTCCCGGATCGATGTTACTGATATTGAATGTGCCATCCAGGTTGGTATAAGCTTTAATATCAGTTCCTTCAATTGAGATTGCAACACCTACTAAAGATTCGTTGGTTTTGTTATCAATTACTTTTCCCGAAATGCTTGCTTTTGCATTAGCTGAAACAGGTTGGTCGCCGATTGCAAATGCATGATCGCAGAATACCAGTAAAAGTCCAATTAAAGCTAGGTTGAAAATTCTCTTCATATGATTATATTTTATAGGGCAAAAATACCATTGAGATATTAACCTAATATTATTGTCATATTAATTATATGTTAAGAATAAAACCGTTTATAATTCTTAATAAACCTATCCGAATCGAATTTGAAAGCAATGTATGGCGTTTTGGATATTTACAAACGAGTAATTTAACAGGTACATTCAAAATCAGCAGGAATCATCCGCCCCGAATTTTATTAAGTTATTCCATGCTGTATTTTCTTTTGCTTGTCAATTTGCCTTTTTCATCCCAAATGCACCAGGTACCTGTTTTTTCACCATTTGAATAGTACATTTCATAACGAAGCGTCCCTTTTTCATCCCAGATGCGCCAGATGCCATCCTTTTTGTTGCGGCGGTAATTAGCCTCAGCAATTTTGATTCCGGTTTCATCAAAGGTAGTCCACAAACCATGTTTTTGTCCTTCAAGGTAAGAACGTTGTTCCTGAAGTTTACCATTCTCAAAGTATATTTCAGTAATCCCGTCTTCGAGACCATTGCTGATATTCCGAACCATTTTAACAGTTTTATCAGGCCAGTATTCAGTGTATGTGCCTGTGTACAACATACCGTTTTTATAATAAAAGCCTTCGCTGTATTCGAGTGCCTGGCTGTAAACGCTTGTCAGGGTTAACAACAGCATGGAAATCAAGAGCAATTTCTTCATAATAGTGGGTTTATTCTTATTCATATCTAACAACATTCAAGCCATTGAGTCGTAAATGAACAAAGTTACTGATTAAAATTGACAACTATTCCCAGCGAATATAAACTCCCGGGATTATACGCCAGGGTTGACTGTTCGCGGTTAACCGTAGCTCCTTCGAGGTTCGTATATTTAACAAACTGTCTTTCAACAACTTTCTGGTTCAGAATATCCTGGATACCCGCTTTAATCTGTAGATTTTTACCCACATCTTTGGTTATCGTCAGATCCAGAACATTGCGTGGCATTTCATACACATCAGGCGTATCAAGGCCAACTAAAATAATTCTTTTCCCGATCACATTGTAAAGCAGGCTTACCATCAGTCCATGATCGTTATCCTGGTAGTACAATCCCAGATTAACAATATAGGGTGATTGTCCCTGCATAGGACGCTTTGTTTCGGCTGAATAGTATTTCGTAGTATCAAGTTTAATCTCACTTCTAATGATGGAAGCATTGGCTACCAACATGAAATTTTTAAGGTACCTAAGGAAACTATCCTTTTTCCCAAGGCTTTCGAGTGATTTGCGGACTTCAATTTCGGCACCGTAGTTTTTAGCTCCAAGTGCATTCTGGAAGGTATAATCTTTGCCGCTTCCTGAATTGATTTCAATAGTTTCGATCGGTTTTTTGAAATCCTTGTAAAATAGGCCAAATACAAATGTTTCGCTTGGACTTGGATAATATTCATACCGCAAATCATAATTGCTGATACTTGCATTTTCGAGTTCAGGATTACCACGCACCAGCTTTTTCATTTCGAAATCGTAAAAAGCAAATGGAGCTATTTCGCGAAACTCAGGACGGTTAATGGTAAGTCCATACGAGATGCGGGCCAGCGACTTTTCGGTAAATTTATAGCTCAGGTTTGCTGATGGGAAAAAATCAGTCTTATCAATTATGATATTCACTTCCTGACTGGCGTTATCGCTTGAATAACTGTGCATCTCCTGGTCGTTTTTCTCCATTCGAACACCTGAATACAAATTCAGTTTGGATGTAAATGGAAGGTTAGCGGCCAGATATGCTGCCAGGAGATCGTTCGTAGCAGTATAGGAATCACTTTTATTGGTAGTTTCATCCAACTTAATACCAGTGGTGGTATTGATATTGGTATCGGCAAAAATTACATTAACCGGCTCAAAAGGCAGTCCCCAGTTGAATTTGGAAGTATTTGAAATTGCATAGCCAATCAGTCGTGCATTAAATTCACGGTTTTTCTTTTCCAGATACATTCCGGCTTTCAGTTCCGGTTTGAAGTTACCAAAAGTAAATGTATTAATAAAGTTAAAGTTTCCGTTGTAAATGTGCTCTTTAAGGTCCTGGTAAACACGTCCGGATAATTCAGGCGAAGCAGAGAATGAAAAATTCACTCCATACTGACCATAATATTGATTATCATGATCTTCGACCAACGTACTTGAAAGTCGTTTCAAATCAGGCTGGTATTTGTCGGCATAGGAATATCCTAAAGTCCAGTCGAAATGTGTTTGGTTATTCCTGAAATTGTGATCGCCCGCCAATTGTCCTGAAAATGTATTCCTGCTGCTAAAACTCAACTCTTCGGAGCGGATGGTTAACCCTCCGTAGTTATCGCGGCCGCTGCGATCAATCACCTGGGTATAGCCCTGGTGGTTATAGAGGTTGCGGAATTCAATTTTCTGGTTTTTACCAAAAACAAACAACCAATTGCTCAAGGCTCCTAATTTAGCAGTAGCCCTGTTGCGTATATCATTAAAATAATAATTGGTATCCGAAACATCTTTTACCTCATCATATTGCTGGTAATCGGCTCGGAACACCTTATTAACATCCTGGGTATAACTATAGGTTAAACTGTTGATAGTTCCTACAGATACTTTGCCCAGCAGGAATCGGCGGGTAAGTCCAAACTGAAAACGCTGATCCGGAATAGCAGTACTTAATGCCGGCGTCCATACTTTATCCAATTCCCTTCCAAGGCGTTGCCGTTCGTTTTTATCCGTTACTTCGTTAAGGTGTGAAGGAAAATCTGCAGGCAAAGCCCTGCTCCCATCGTCGAAGCCTAACCATTCGTATTTACTCATTCGGTAATTACTAAAATCTTTAAAAGTAACTCCTGGTCTGTATGAAGTGGAATATGCAATGGAAAAACTGTTTTTATCCGCATTATTTTTTGTAAAAATTTTAATGGCGGCTCCCGAGAAATCAGCTGGCAGGTCGGGTGCAGGACTTTTAAACACCATAATATTTTCGAGCATTGAACTGGGAATTACATCAAATGAGAAAGCTCTCACATCGGCTTCCGAACTTGGAGTAGAAGCGTTGTTAAGCCAAACCGTATTATAACGCTGGCTCAATCCCCTGACCATGACGAACCGGTCGTCCATTATGGTTATTCCCGGCACACGCCTGATAACTTCGGAAGCATCACGATCCTGCGAACGGTTTATCTGTTGGCTCGATATACCGCTTACCACCAGGTTACTCATTTTCAACGACGAGAGCATGGAAATTTCACTACCTCCCATCTTGCTTTTGCCTGAAATCACAACCCCTTCAAGTGCTACGCTGTTGCCTTCCAGGTCAACATTAAGGTCTAGCATTACATTTTTAACCACTTTAACCTTTTCAATAATTTGTGTTTTATACGAAATATATGATATAACAAGGTTATAGCTTCCGGGGTTTAATGATGATATTGAATAGTTGCCATCGAGGTCGGTGGTTGAACCTGTGGTAGTACCTTGTAGCAATACCGTTGCGCCAACCAGTGTTTCTTTTGTTACTTTATCGGAAACCACCCCTTTAATTCCGGTTTGCTGGGCTATTACAGTCGTGGTAAAAAACAAAAGCCACAAGGTGAAGTATTTATTTCTCATTCAGTTCAATATTATTATCCTATTAATTGTGTGCAAAATTCCAATCTTAATGTTAACTCATTGTTAACTTAATGTTATGCTTCTTAAACTACCTAATTATACAGCATTTGTATCAAAATATAAAAAGCAGCAAAAATATGAACCATTGCAGTCGTAACAATTTGATTCTATTTCGTTAATACTGGCTTAACACCCTTCTAAAACCGGTACACTAATTTTGTCTCAAATTAAAAACTAAAAAAATGAGAAAATTATTACTCTTAAATTTTATGCTGATTTGCCTGGCATTGGCCGGCTTCAGCCAAAACACGATCAATGATCCATTCTTTGAGCAGGTACCTTTCCGTGGTGCTTTCGGGACTACTGACGACTGGACAGCAGGTTGGGCCAACTGGGATTGCCAGAATACTTTATATGGCACTCCAACTGTTACAGTTGAAGGAGAATTAACTGCCAGTACAACCTGGACAGCAGATAAAGTATACCTTTTAAAAGGTTTCTATTATGTTCGTGATGGGGCAACATTAACCATTGAGCCAGGTACAGTGATCCGTGGCGATAAGGATACCAAAGGAACATTATTGATCGAACGTGGTGCCAAATTAATGGCCGAAGGAACCGTTGATCATCCTATTGTATTTACTTCAAATATTGACGCCGGCAGTCGCTCTTATGGCGACTGGGGTGGAGTAGTACTTTGTGGTAAAGGAGTAATTAATCCTGCTGGTGGAACTGCTATCATCGAAGGAGGTCCTACATCAGAATACGGTGGAAGTGATGATGCTGATAACAGCGGAAGCCTGAAATTTGTTCGTATCGAATTCCCCGGGATTCCTTTTGTTCCGGACAAAGAAATCAATGGTCTTACCTTAGGAGGTGTAGGCAGTGGAACTACGCTTGATTATATACAGGTATCATACAGTGGCGACGATTCATACGAATGGTTTGGCGGCAAAGTGAATGCAAAACATCTTATCGCTTACCGCGGATGGGATGATGACTTCGATACTGACTTCGGTTTCCGCGGAATGTTACAATATTTAGTTTCATTGCGTGATCCTGCTATTGCTGATCCAGGTTCAGGTTCCAACAGCTTTGAATCAGATAATGATGGCACAGGATCAACCAACACACCTATTACACAGCCTATCTTCAGTAATGTTTCATCTTTTGGCCCTCAGAGCACCCTCGGATTATCGGTTAACTCTAATTACAAACGTGCTATGCACCTGCGCCGCAATTGCAGGACTACTGTTTACAATTCAGTATTCGCCGGATGGCCTTTAGGTTTATTTATTGATGGAACAGCTTCACAGGCTAATGCTACCAATGGTGATATGAAAATGGAGCGTAATGTGCTCTCTGGAATAGGTACTTTTTTTATCAGTCAGTTCGAACGTAATTTCTACACTACTCCAGCTTTTGGAAATGACACACTGGCTACAAACGACTTACTGATGGTAGAAGATCCTTTCAACTTAGCTCAGCCTAACTTCCTTCTGAAACCTGAATCAGAACTAAAATCAGGTTCCATATGGCCACAAACAGCATTGAATGTGAGAAATAAAGCTTTTTCTGTTTCGGTATCGCCAAACCCGGTTTCAGCAAATGCAACACTGCGATTCAATCTTGAAAATGCAAAGTATATTACAGTTTCAATCTATAATGTCACCGGTCGTAAAGTTGCCGACATTGCCCGCAACAAATATGCTGCAGGTGCTAATGAAATAAATTATAATGTGTCTTCACTATCGAAGGGAATGTATTTCGTACAGATCAATGACGGAACAAATACAAGTTCCCTCAAAATGATTGTGAGATAGTTTTCAGATACGTTTTTCAATAGGTAAAGCCGCTTCATTCTGAGGCGGCTTTTATTTTGTATTTTTATTAACAGTATATCGCGCAGGCACTTATGCTGTTGGTCACTATTATACATTTCGGCAAGCGTCGAATTACTTTGAGTTAAGAGAACTATTCCCAAATTAAATCCCGAATCGAAAACATCATTAAAATGCATTCATTAAATCCACTGAAGGGAATTGGAAAACTGTTTAAAAAACACTTTGATAATAAAAATAAACTTAAAAATAACAATTTATTAATATCAATCATATACTTTTGCATTCAAACAAGTAATAATACAAGTAAGGCTACAACACGATGAAACTTGACAGAATCTTTGGTTTCCTGGTCCCTAAAGACCGTAAATTTTTCCCTCTCTTTAACGAGGCTGCAAACAACATGGTATTAACTTCTGAACTGCTAGTCAGTTTGTTAAAAGAACCGGACCTGGAGAAAAGAGCGGAATTCATTAAAGCAATCAAAGATGCGGAACATGTTGGCGATAATCTCACAAAGAAGCTGATGGATGAATTGAACGGGACTTTCATTACGCCTTTCGACAGGGAAGACATTCATGATTTAGTGGTGCGGATGGATAGTGTTGTTGATTATATAAATTCAGCATCGAAAAGGATTCACTACTTTAAACCGGATATATTTCCAAAAGAATTCGTGTCGATAGCTGAACTGATTCGTGCAGCGAGCCAGGAAATACAAATGGTATTGAGAAACGTTAAAAATGTCCATAATTTTATTGACTATGCCGACTCATATGATAAGATCAGTGAGATGGAATCAGAAGTTGACGATATATACCAGGCTTATCTTACAGAACTTTTTGAACATGAAATAAATGCAATAGATCTTATCAGGAAACGTGATATTCTAACAGCCCTCGAGAAAGCAATTGACAAATGCGAAGATGTGGCCAATGTATTTTCGACATTGACCGTAAAAATGGGATAAAGGTATATATTCAATACACCAATTCTCTCAAAAAAAACTGAGCAAATCCAAACTGAATAAACTTCCAAAATGGACTTTACCCTTCTGATTGTAATCATCACACTTGCTTTTCTTTTCGACTTTATCAATGGTTTCCATGATGCTGCCAATTCAATTGCTACGGTAGTTTCCACCAAAGTACTGACCCCATTCCAGGCTGTACTCTGGGCGGCATTCTTTAATTTTGTGGCATACCTTATTTTCGAGTTAAATATTGCCGATACGATTGCAAAAATTGTGGATACGTCAGCTATTACTTTGCATGTGATACTGGCAGGTATAATTGCTTCCATTATATGGAACCTGTTTACCTGGTACCTGGGAATTCCTTCAAGTTCATCGCACACGCTGGTAGGTGGATTTGCGGGTGCAGCTGTCGCCCACGCAGGATGGGGAGTGGTTTATTCGGATAAGATTATTGAGATAGCGGCCTTCATATTACTTGCACCTTTACTTGGGATGATTATTTCCTACTTTTTATCTGTATTTTTATTAAATGTGCTCAAAAACAGGAACCCTCATATTCTTGAAAAATATTTTAAGAAACTGCAGTTATTATCATCCGCTTTATTTAGCATAGGGCACGGGGGAAATGATGCGCAAAAAGTTATGGGAATTATTGCAGCTACCCTCATTGTTTACTTTAAAGGGGTTGACCCAGCTGCTATTCCCCATTGGGCGCATATCGGAAGCCTGAACGGAAAAATACATTCTATACCCCCTTGGGTTGTTTTTGGTTGTTATTCGGCCATTGCAGCAGGCACCTTATCGGGAGGCTGGCGGATTGTTAAGACGATGGGTACAAAAATCACCAAACTCACTCCTTTTGAAGGCGTTACTGCCGAAACAGCCGGTGCAATACTGCTCTTTGGAACCGAAGCTTTGGGGATTCCAGTTAGTACTACACATACTATTACAGGTGCAATAATGGGAACAGGTTTAACCAAGCGAATTACCATTGTCAGGTGGGGTGTCACCATAAATCTATTGTATGCCTGGATACTGACTATCCCTGTTTCTATGGTTATTGCTGCTTTGATTTACTACCTGTTTATGCTGTTTGGCTGGACGTAGGTAAAAAAGCGGATGTTTTACCGTCTTTACTGCCTTCGCCATGTTTCAGGAAGCGCTTATTATTTTATTATTTAATTTAAAAAGGTCACCTCCCCCTTTTAAAATGCAAAACTGGTTTGCATCGTTGACGGTGGAGACCCTCGTTTTTTTAGGTATTTTCGTTTAGCACTACGCAGTAATTCAAACACATCAGGTAAACTTTTCAAGTACATCCTCACTAAGGAAGCCACAACTGAAAATGCTTTCTTTGGTTGAGGATGTTCACGAAGTACTTCAACGACTGTATAAAGAAAATTTTTCTTAATTCGTATAACAAAAAAGACCAATTTAGTTGTCCATAAAGCAAACTGATGGTAATAATTATTGGCACGGTCGAACACGACCATACTATATGAGATTCGTTCCAACTCTAATAGAAAGTTCATTGTCGTGCACCTTGGCTTTCACTTTGCTTAATTGGACATAAGAAGTCCATCTTCATTCAGTATTCAGTATTCAGTCTTGGATTGAAATCAGCAGCATTCGTGTCGGTTATTAAACGGGACCGCAACCTTGATCGAAAAGCAGGAATGCCACTTTAGCGACCGGTACTGCCCCAAATTATGAAACTTATATCCGTATTTTGAATGGAGGGCATATTTATTTTGCAGAATATTGGTCACACCAAAAACCATCTTGAGGTAAAATAAGCCTGGTGTGCCACAACAAAATAGTAAAAGTTAGAATATTATTTTAAAATCAGCAACCATAAAAAAATTCAGTATCAGAAGCTGCGGAAACGAAATTTACTAACGTGAATTCTGACTGGAACCATTGATTTAACCAGCAAGTTAAGTTAAATGAATATTATTATATTGTTAATAGTGGAACTTCTTCTCTGTCATCAGATGTTACTGAGGGAATCACAAAGACGGATAAAAGCCTGAATGACCAGGTTTTATGTTTCCGCATTTAATAAAAAGCCCAATAATGTAGTTTACAATTACATAATATTGTATTAATATTCAAATAATATGACTCAACGTACTTTGCTATAAAATTAGTAATTTGAAATAGGCATGATAGATTGATCACCCAATGAAAAATTTATTATCACTAATCATAGCTTATAACATCTAACTAAAATCAATTTAATAATTAATAATATGAGAAAACTAATTTTAATTGCATTAATTGCCCTGACTGCACCATACCTGCAAGCTCAAAAGGTAAGTTTTAAAATTAAAGGCAGCGATACCGTACTTCCTCTTACACAGAAAGAAGTCGAAGCATACATGAAGAAAAACCCAAGTACTTCGATAATGGTAACCGGTGGCGGTTCAGGAGTAGGCATTTCAGCCCTGCTGAGCGGCACGACTGATATTGCACAAGCATCACGCAGTTTGAAGCTGGATGAAAAAATGAAGTTGAGAGATTCAGGAAAAGCATTCCAAGAAACTATTATTGCCTATGATGCGATATCTGTAGTTGTAAACCCTTCCAATAAAGTAAGCCAACTTACCCGCGAACAACTCGAAGGTATTTTTACCGGTAAAATAACTAACTGGAAACAAGTTGGTGGCGATGACATGAAAATGGTCGTTTACTCTCGCGAAACCAGTTCGGGCACTTACGAGTTCTTTAAAGAACATGTAATGAGCAAAAAGAATTATACTCCTTCGGCTCTCTTAATGCCGGCAACAGGTGCTGTTATACAATCAGTGAGCCAGACCAAAGGCGCGATAGGTTATGTAGGTTTGGCCTATGTTGAAAAAAGCGTTAAGGCGATCAAAGTTTCGTACGATAAAGGTAAAACCTATGTTGCTCCAAGCATTGCAAATGCAAAAAGCAAAAAGTACCCGGTAACACGTCCTTTATTTTACTATTATCTTGTTTCTACCGAAAAAGTAGTGAATCCTTATGTTAAGTTTATTTTGTCAGCCGAAGGACAGAAATTAGTACTTGAAGAAGGCTATGTACCATTAAATTAATTGGTTTTAGCTTGACCGGTTTAATCTAAGGTTGAAAGGAAAGGTGTCACTGAATTTCGTGTGCCTTTTCTTTCTTTTAAAAATGAACACTTGCTGTTATTATAGAAGACTAAATAACAGAAAATAGTTAAAGCCGGAATATTCACTGGCTGAAATTGAAACATTATCTCCTTTTTTGTACATTCAAAATAGATTTAGCCTACTTTTGAGATAACTTAAACAGGATTAAAAAGCTGAAAGAGTCCGATCGAAATCTGCATGAAGAAATTTAAGAAAATATTTGAAAAGTTTATTGAAGGGGTGCTTTTTTCGAGCAGTACAATTACCAGTTTCGCTGTAATTTTAATCATCGTTTTTTTGTTCCGCGAGGGAATCGGTCTTTTCCACAGCTCCCCCCTTGAAAAGAATTTTGTTATAACCGTTAGTAAACAAAACCCGGTTAAGGAGTTAAATGCTACCCAGGTTAAAGCGATTTTTAACCAGGATATTACCAATTGGTCAAAAGTGGGAGGCATCAACGACAGTATTATTCTTTTTACTACCAACGACATTACCAGCTATTATGCAGAAGAAGAATTAGGCCCGAATCTTGAATTCCTTCCCCAAAAACTAAATGATTTCATAGTTTCACATCCCGGAGCAATTATGTATGTGTCCGCCAAGAGTTTACCACCTGGGTTTAACGGTCACAATATCAAGGTAAAAGATATTACAATTTCCGATTTTATTTTTGGCAGGCAATGGTATCCAACTACTGAACCTATTCCCAGCTATGGAATTTGGCCGATGATCATAGGTACGCTCATGGTTACATTTGGGGCGCTGTTGTTTGCTATACCTCTCGGTATAGCTACGGCTATCTTTATGGCCGAAGTTGCAGATATAAGGATCCGAAACCTGATGAAACCGGTTGTCGAATTACTGGCTGGAATACCATCGGTTGTTTTTGGATTCTTTGGGCTTATAGTCATTGTCCCGCTGATCCAGCAAGTGTTTCACCTGATAGTAGGCGAAACTGTATTAGCTGGAAGTATTGTTTTGGGCATTATGGCATTGCCAACTATTATTACCATTACTGAAGATTCCTTACGAACCACTCCTCAGGCTCTTAAGGAAGCAAGCCTTGCCCTTGGTGCAACCCGCTGGCAAACGCTTGTGAGAGTTGTGATACCTTATGCCAAATCGGGAATCTCAACAGCAATTATCCTGGGCATCGGGCGTGCCATTGGTGAAACTATGGCAGTATTAATGGTTACAGGCAATGCATCCAATATTCCTCACTCTTTCCTGGTTCCGGCACGGACTATTCCTGCAACCATTGCCGCTGAACTTGGTGAAGCGTCTTACGGAGGAATGCATTTCAAGGCATTGTTTGCCCTTGGAATTGTTCTGTTCCTTTTTACAATCATAATAAATTTTACAGTTGAGTTTATTAAGAATACTAAGCAGAGGGCTTAGTTTTATTGTAACCAGGCAATATGGAAAAGGGCGATCGGGCGAGGGCCGACAATGCGATTGAAACGATAGAGTTAATGCCACCAAGAAGTTTAATCATTGAAGAAATTCAAATAAATTAATTCTTCAGATATATCAAGTTGAAAAAAAACGAATAAGTGACAAAGAAAAGACTGATACAAAAAATAGCATTTATCACCTTCGGACTTATTAGCCTGATGGTAGTTGGTATTTTGTTCTCAATTCTAGGTTTTATTACCATCAGGGGAATACATGTTGTGAACTGGGAATTCCTGACTTCTATGCCCAGTGATGGGATGACCAAAGGTGGGATTTTCCCGGCTATTGTAGGCACCGGTTGCCTGGTGCTTGGAAGCATGATTGTTGCTTTTCCTATTGGCGTTCTTTCAGGTATTTATACAAATGAATATCTGAAAGATAACTGGCTTAAACGCTTTATCCGGATGATGACCAATAACCTGGCTGGCATTCCTTCCATCGTATTTGGATTGTTCGGCATGGCTTTGTTCGTGAACTATTTAAAATTCGGCGATTCTATAATAGCAGGTTCCCTTACCCTTGGTTTGTTAACGCTTCCGGTAGTGATCCGAACCACCGAAGAAGCCTTAAAAGCTGTGGATGACACTTTGCGCATGGGAAGTTATGCACTTGGTGCCACAAAACTTCAAACCATACGCCGGGTTGTACTTCCGGTGGCTTATCCAAACATTATCACCGGGCTTATTTTATCCATTGGTCGTGTATCAGGCGAAACTGCGCCTATTCTATTTACTGTAGCAGCTTATTTTCTTCCAAAGTTACCTTCAAGTTTATCCGATCAGGTTATGGCCTTGCCGTATCACTTATACGTTCTGGCAACCAGTGGAACCAATATGAAAGAATCAAGACCAATGGCGTACGGAACCGCTTTTGTACTTATTGCACTTGTGTTGATAATTAATACGGCAGCAAGTTTGTTACGTCGTTACCTGAATAAAAAAGTAAAAATGAACTAGAAGAATAAATGCTTAATAAATGTTCAATGTTCATTGTTTCAACGCAACATTGAACGAGGAAACACTTAAACATGTCAAACTCTTCAGACTCTTTGAACAAAAAAACTCTTTACCCCTATAATGATACAAGCAGAAGCAAAAAATATTAATGTATGGTATGGCGATTTTCTTGCGCTTAAAGATATCAACATGACTTTTGAACCACATACCGTGACGGCTCTGATTGGCCCATCGGGTTGTGGCAAATCAACCTTCCTGCGTCTGTTCAACCGCATGAACGACCTGATCAGCAATTTCAGGCTCGAAGGCCTGGTTACAATAGATGGGCAAAACATATATTCCAAAGAAGCGAAAATCGATGAAATAAGGAAAGGTATCGGCATGGTTTTCCAGAAACCGAATCCTTTCCCTAAATCAATTTATGAAAATGTAGCCTACGGTTTGAGGGTAAACGGCATCAACGATCGCAGAACCGTTGACGAAACCGTTGAACGATCATTGAAACAGGCAGCTTTATGGGACGAAGTCAAAGATGATTTGAAAAAATCGGCCATTTCTATTTCGGGAGGACAGCAACAGCGCCTTTGCATAGCCCGTGCACTGGCAGTTCAGCCCCGTCTTATACTTATGGATGAGCCTGCTTCGGCCCTCGACCCGATTTCGACGGCTAAAATTGAAGAACTGATTTTCGAACTTAAAAAAAACTATACCATAATTATTGTTACCCACAACTTGCAACAGGCTGGCCGTATAAGCGATTATACAGGCTTTTTTTACCTTGGAGAACTGGTTGAACACGACATTACCCAGAAAATATTCCTGAATCCGGGAAACGAACGTACACAGAACTACATTACAGGCAGGTTTGGTTGAGAAATGTTTCAGAGTTTCAGTGTTTCAGTGTTTCAATGTTTCAGTGTTTCAGTGTAACGGTAAAGAAAAATTGCAAACTCCATATTCTTAACTTCCTACTCCCTGCACCTTACTCTACTACTCTTAACGAATGACTTTTAACCATTAACTTAAAAAAAATGAGTCACCTTGAAATGGATCTTGACCAACTCAAGAACGATTTAATCCAGATGTGGAACCTTGTCAGCAGCCAGATGGAAAAAGCACGGCTTGCCTTGGTAAATGGCGACAAAGACCTTGCCCATGAAGTCAGGGCAAACGAAAAACTGGTGGATGCATTCGAATTGAAAATTGATATGGATTGTGAAAACATTATTATGTTGCAGAATCCATTAGCGGTTGACCTTCGCTTTTTACTTTCCGTACTCAAGATCAATTATAACCTGGAACGTATAGGTGATTATGCCAACGCGATTGCAAAAAGTGCCGAACACGCCGAAAATCCATGGCCAATAGATATTATCGAAGAAACCCGGATACCGGAAATGTTCTATATTGCCCAATCCATGATTCAGGAATCTCTGGCCTCCTTTGAAAAAGGTGACCGCAAACTGGTTAAAGGTTTGTTTGGTATGGACGAGAAACTCGATAAAATAAATAATGATATCACTCCTGTTATCTGTAAGCTGGTTAAAGAAAGACAAGATAAAATTCCCATGCTACTGGAAGCTTTTTCAATTATCCGTAAACTGGAGCGCGCAGGCGATCATATTACAAATATTGCAGAAGAACTGATCTTTTATTTTGATGCGATTATAGTGAAACACAGTAAGCTGCAAAAAACAAAACAGAAACCTCTCAAATAACCTGATTAATCACAACTGCAATAAATACGATCTATGGAGAACACTGCATTTACAGTACTTTTGGTTGACGACGAAGCCGATATCCTTGATTTTGTCGGTTATAACCTTCGGAAAGAAGGTTATAACGTTCTCACATCCGACAACGGTCGTGATGCAATTATAAAAGCTAAGGAGAGCATACCACATCTTATTTTACTGGATGTGATGATGCCCGAAATGGATGGAATAGAAACCTGCCGCGAAATAAAGCGTATCCCCGGACTTGAAAATGCGCTGGTAGTGTTTTTTACGGCCCGAAGCGAAGATTTTACACAGATACTCAGCCTCGATGCAGGAGGTGACGATTATATAACAAAACCTATAAAACCGGCTGTGCTGATAAGCAAAGTGAATTCCCTTTTGCGCAGGCATAAAAGTGTAAAAGAATCTGCAAACATTTATGAGGCAGGCGACCTGAGAATCAACAAGGAAAATTATATGGTATCAAGTGGAGAACAGGAGATACAACTTGCCCGAAAGGAGTTTGAATTGCTCAATCTACTTGCTTCACGACCACACAAAGTGTTTACACGTGATGAAATAATGTCGCAGGTATGGGATGATGATGTAATAGTGGGTGAAAGGACCATTGATGTTCACATTCGTAAAATCCGCGAAAAAACCGGAACCAATCACATCAAAACAATTAAAGGAGTGGGATATAAGTTTGATCCGAGATAGCTTTGAGGGGAAAATTAAAATTAATGGTTAAAGAAAATGGATATTAGTCATTCTGATACATATTCCATGTAACTAACATTTCCCCTTGTCTTCCTATTTCACATTAACTTTTTTCCATTAACTAATAGCAATCAACTTTTTATCAACACCATGGCCGAAATTACTCCAAAGCGACTTGCATTAATTTTATCGGTTCTGCTTTCTCTATTTGCAGTTGCTATGTTTTTGATTTTTTGGAGCATCGAAAGCAAGCAATCTATCTGGATCCTGTTTCCAGTTTCTTTTGTTCTTTTAATCCTTGTTCAATACCTTATCCTTACGAATTCACTCGAAAAATTTATATACAGCCGCATTAAACTGATTTACAAAACGATACATAAACAAAAACTCAACCGGGATTTAAAAAAAGAACAGGTAACAAGTATTCACGGCGATATTATTAAAAAAGTGAACCAGGAAGTTGAAAATTGGGCCAACGACCGTAAGGAAGAAATAGATGAACTAAAAAACATGGAAATCTATCGCAGGGAATTCCTCGGCAATGTATCGCATGAGCTCAAAACCCCGCTTTTTAACATGCAGGGATTTATACTTACCCTGTTGGATGGAGGAATCAACGATCCGAATATTAACGTTGATTATCTGCAGAAATCGCAGAAGAATATTGAAAGGATGATAACCATTGTTGAGGATCTTGAGGTAATATCGAGGCTCGAGACCGGAGAAGCAACGCCGCTCCTTTCCAATTTTTCTATTACTATTTTGGTTAGGGATGTTATGGAATTCCTTGAGCCAAAAGCTTCCGAACGACAGATCAAACTTCAGTTTGCAGCTGAATACAATGACAATATGATTGTACGCGCCGATAAGGAGAAAATTCGCACTGTACTTACCAATCTGATCCTGAATTCGGTAAAATACGGAATTGATGGAGGCAGGACCAAGGTTAGTTTTTACGATATGGATGAAAATTACCTGATCGAAATCTCAGATAATGGTGTTGGCATCGAAGAAATGCATATTTCCAGGTTATTTGAACGCTTTTACCGGGTTGATAAACACCGTTCCCGAGCCGAGGGTGGTTCAGGACTGGGGCTGGCCATTGTAAAACATATAATCGAAGCCCATGACCAAACCATTAACGTGCGCAGTGCGCCGGGAGTGGGATCTACGTTTTCGTTTACGTTGAAGAAGATTTGACCTATCGGTAGAATTATATTTGCAGACGTTTTTATTAGCGGTTTTTGATTCCAACTTTCTGGATATTTTTTCGTGGTGTAGATGAAATTTACTTTCAATGGCTTTATTATTGAAATACATATCATTGGTTTAAATATAACAAAATAACTCAGCCAAGTCATACCCTGCCATTATACAAGGCTTAATCGGTTCACTCAACAGTCAATTTAAATTAACCTAAACGTGATTGTACGGTTTGGAGCCTTTATCGTAAACAAAACACAATAAATATGAAGTTTGCATGTTATACTTAAGCAAAATGTCAATACTTTTGTAGATATAAACAGTTCCGTAAAAAGTTATCACTACATCCATCATATGAAGAAAATAGCAGCGCTTCTGGCAACAATAGTAATTCTCACGATAATGCTTTCGTCCTGCGGCACTTCGGATAAATGTGCTGCATATGGTGAATACAAACAGTATCGTGCAGAAAGCAAATAAAATATACGGTTTCTGGTATTAGTATTTCATCAGATTCAATGCAACCAAACCGTTGCTTAGTTGTTAATATGCTAAAGAAACTATTCATGCGGTTAGTTCTCTCGATTTTAATTTTCACGTTCGCAGGCCTGTTGCCATCAATAGTTCAGGCTCAGGATATTACAGCAGCCGACACTGTTGATATGGGTATTTTACTCCGAAGAGAGAAATCGGGGAATATCATGCTGCACACACTCGGTTATGGCCTGGGATATCGGTTTGGCACTAACAAAACATATTATAAAAACCGCATGTTCGAATTTGATCTATTAGAAATGCGCGCTCCTAACCAAACCCGGCGTTACAACTTAAATTTCCCAAATCCACTTAGTTATGTTTACGGTAAGTTGAATAACCTGTATATTATTCGTGCCGGCATTGGGAACCAGCGCCTGGTGAACCGTAAACCATACTGGGGAGGCGTTGAAGTCAGGGCTTTTTATTATGGCGGGGTTGACCTGGGAATGGCAAAACCGGTTTATCTGTACATTGCCTATTATAGTGTTGTAGATAACCAACTTATAGTTGACAGGACCGCACTCGAACGCTATGACCCTGCGATACATTTTCCGGATATAGGTACAAATTCAATTACGTTGTGCGATATTTATGGACGAGGTCCTATTCTGAGTGGTTTTAATAAAATTAAGGTGTACCCGGGGCTTTATTTCAAAGGCGGTTTCAATTTTGAATTTAGTGCACTCAATGATCGGATTAAAGCACTGGAAGCAGGAGTTGCTATAGATATATTTCCAAAACCGGTGCCCATAATGGCTTTTAAGGACCCAAATTACTTTTTCATTACAGGTTATCTGAGTTTCCACTTTGGGAAACGCTTTAATTAAACTCTTAAACAGATAGTTGGTTTTAATAATATTGCTGGCCTCATTTTACCCCAACTAAGTTTAAATCGAATTAACCTGTTTTTAGATACGACCATTCATCGCTGATATACTGGCAAGTCCCCCTATATAATTAGAATAATCAACAATTATTTTTTTTCTATCCAATTTCTCTGCCTACTTCATCCCCTTTATCTCCATCTTCCTCAGTTTAGGCGCAAAACCGGCTGTTGCCAGAACAATCATGACCGTCATTCCTCCACCGAATACTACCGAAGGAATAAGTCCCAGGATTTTTGCTGCAACACCCGACTCAAAGGAGCCTAACTCATTGGATGAACCAACAAACAAGCTATTTACCGAGGCTACGCGACCACGCATTTCGTCAGGAGTGTACATCTGCAAAATTGTACCGCGGATTATTACACTTACATTGTCGAACATCCCGCTAAGTGCAAGCAATCCAATTGATAACAGGAAATTTCCTGATAAGGCAAAAAAGATGATACAGGCTCCAAACCCACCTATGGCCAACAATAGCTTTATCCCTGATCTTCGCAACGGAGGGTAATAAGCAAGAATCATAGCCATAAGAACGGCCCCAAATGCAGGAGCAGCGCGTAAAATACCCAGACCCTGAGGACCTGTATGCAATACTTCGGATGCAAAAACCGGGAGCAAGGCAACTGCACCTCCGAATAATACTCCAAACATATCGAGCGCGAGGGCACCCAGTAAAACCTGGTTTCCGAAAACAAACTTAATCCCGGTCGAAAGACTTGTGAATATTCCTTCTTTAACAGCTCGTATTGGCAAAGGAACCGATTTCGATGTATAAAAAAAACCAAGGCTTAATGCCGCGAAAAATACAACGCACATAAAAGCAATGTGAATTCCTGCAAATCCGTAAATCAGTCCCCCGGCCGCCGGGCCCGAAACAGCAGCAATGTGCCAAATCGTACTGTTCCAGGTCGATGAATTGGCATACAGGTTACGAGGCACAATCTGAGCCATATAAGCAGATTGGGCCGGGTAAAAGAAAGCCCTTGCCAGCCCTGTTATTGCGATGACGCTATACAATGGCCATACACCTGCTGTTTGATACATCGTGTGCATCGTATAACTCATATACAACAAAACGATTGCAGATAGTACATAAATAGAAGCAGTTATAGCAATGATAGATTTTCGGTCGAACAGGTCAGCAATATGTCCGGCAAACAATGCAACAATCAGAAAAGGAATTGCCTCTGAAAGCCCTATCAGTCCAAGCGCCAACGGATCATGAGTAAGATCATAAACCTGCCAGCCCACTATAACACTCTGCATCTGTATGCCAAAAGTGAGAAAGAACCGGCCAGTGATAAATTTACGAAACCCACTAATACGCCATACGGCATAGGCATCATTATTATAAAAAATAGAATTTAATCTGCTCAAAGGGATTATGGTTATGTAATGTTCAGCATAGGTAAATTACAGATTAAATATAGTTGTTAAAATCTTTTACAAACGTTTCCCTGGTTAGATGGACTTTTGCAAACTAAACTATATGAAACGTAAAAAGTTTATTCATTTCACTATATTGCATATTCTCTGGAAATCATTGCTTTTAAACATGGCACTTTCAAAGAAACAGACTGATTATCAGTAATTTCAATACATTTTATTTTTCCGACATATCCTTAAACGCATTCTCATCCCAAACAGGTACTACTTTGGAAGAATTTAACCGAAAACAGTGCTGCAAGTCTTCGAGTAGTCCCATCCTGGAAAGCCGTTGATAATGATTTGCCTTTTGAACTACATGAATCAGCTTATTTTTGGATGATCGCCAAAGCATTAAAGATGTGACTGAGGCGTCGCAAATTTGTGCAAATTTTCCTGAAAATACCAGGGATTCAACAAGTGCACCAGCACAAAGAGTATCTTCGAGACTGAAGGTGTTTTTCCAGCCCGAACATAAAACAACAACATTCATTTGCTTACTGATAAGCCAATCGCTAACAGCATCGAGATTTACAAATGAGGCGGCAACTATATTCCCGGAGGTTTTAGCCATTTCAACAGCTTTTGTTCCATTGGTAGTCGAATACGCCAATTCTTTCCCTGATAATGAACTTTGTAAAAATACGGTTGGTGAATTTCCAAAGTCAGCAAAATCAACCTTCTTGCCATCGCGTTCGGCGGCAGTGAGGTATCCTTTATTTTTATACTCAATTAACTCTTCCAGCCCCAAAACCGGGATCACAGTTTTAACACCGCTGTCGAAAGCTGCACAAAAAGCCGTGGTTGCACGCAATACATCCACAATCACCACAATATAATTCTCCGTAGTGGTTTTGAATTGAAACAATGCGGGCGACAGGCAAACTTCGATGCTGTTCATGGTGTAAGAGCTAAGTGATAAATAGCGCTATGAAAATTTAAGTATTATTGCACAATTGAAATTTTCAAGTTAATGGTTAATAGGAAATAGTAAATGGTCGAAGGAATTTATTTATTTTGACTTGTTAAAATGGCATAAATACCTCAAAGACAAAGGTTTCTAAACTATTTTCTATTAACTATTTTCTATTAACCATTTTCCATTTACTACCCTTTATAAAAAGGCATTTTAACAACCTGTGCCTTTAATACTTTTTCACGGATACTGATAAATATCTCACTTCCGGCTTTCATATATGCTTTAGGCACGTATGCCATGCCAATACCTT
The DNA here is from genome assembly GCA_041660125.1 of Lentimicrobiaceae bacterium. Lineage (GTDB taxonomy): Bacteria > Bacteroidota > Bacteroidia > Bacteroidales > UBA4417 > UBA4417. Next base: position 14,591 of record JBAZWY010000014.1, on the reverse strand, counting down.
TTTTCACCGAGGGGCCCATAGTTCCGCTGGTAACAATACCAATTTTATTGCCTTCGGCATCCACAACATCGTAACCATGACGGGGAACACCTCTGTCAATCATTTCGAAACCAACTAAGCGGCGCGATGTTCCTTCGGTTTTTTGTTTCAGAAATATATCTTTATTGATAAAATCTTTGTCATCTGTGAATTTGGTGATCCAGCCCAAGCCAGCTTCAATAGGTGAAGTTGTATCGTCGATATCATTTCCATACAGGCAGAAACCCATTTCGAGGCGCAATGTATCGCGGGCAGCAAGTCCGATAGGTTTTATCCCATATTCGGCGCCGGCTTCCATCACAGCATCGAATATTTTAACAGCATCCTCGTTTGCCATATAAATTTCGCATCCGCCTGAACCGGTATAACCAGTGGTTGCAAAAATCACATCCTTTACACCTGCAAAATCAAGTTTTTTGAAAGTGTAATATTCCATATCCGTAACACTGGTGGAGGTGAGCTTCTGCATAGCCTTCAGTGCCAAAGGGCCTTGCACCGCAAGTTGAGCTATTTCACCTGAGGCATTACATAGTATTGCGCCAACTTTATTCTGGCTTAGCATCCATGCCCAATCTTTATCTACATTCGAAGCATTAACAACCAGCAGGTATGTTTCGGCATCAACACGATAAACAAGTAAATCATCAACAATTCCGCCCTTACCATTCGGGAGGCAGGAATATTGAACTTTACCGTCATGAAGTACAGATGCATCATTGGTTGTTACATACTGGATAAAGTCCAATGCTTTCGGGCCTTTCACCCATATTTCGCCCATATGCGATACATCAAAGACACCCAGTTTAGTGCGTACGGTTTCATGTTCATCGTTAATTCCCGAAAATTGAATCGGCATATTATATCCTGCGAAAGGAAGCATCTTTGCGCCAAGCGCTTCATGAATTTGAGTAAATGCAGTGTTTTTCATTTAATTAGTATTACTATGTTTAATTGGTTTATTAAAGCGAATGCATCAACTTCAGGATTTAAATGAATTATAAATACCACCTCATGAAACTTTATGCATGTGGCAAAAGTAAGAAATTGAGAGCATGTTGAACAAAAAATCAGCATTAAGTTGATGAAAAAAAAATCAGTGATTTTATACAGCTCCCTGACATAAATCCTTTTTTTTAAAAGTTCAGGTTTTTATTTTTTTTTGATGCAACCCTTTTGCATCTTTCTATCCCATTATTACAGAATTATTAACATTCAAAAAGTTATCAAATTACCCGGTGGCTTTTTTCTACTTTTGCATAAAAAAGATATATGCTTAAAATTGGAGTTATTGGAGCTGGCCACCTGGGGAAAATTCATATAAAATGCATTAAGAAAATTCCGGAATATGAATTGATGGGATTTTTTGATACGGATGAATTAAATTCTCAATCTGTTTCCAACGAATTCGGAATCAAGCAGTTTTATTCAATTGAAAATTTAGTCAGAGAGGTTGATGTAGTGGACATTGTAACGCCTACCATTGCTCATTTCGAACATGCAGCATATGCAATTAACCAGTTCAGGCATGTATTTATTGAAAAGCCAATTGTAACCTCGCCTGAAGAAGCGCTAAAACTGATTGATATAGCCAGCAAGGCAAATGTAAAAGTCCAGGTTGGACATGTTGAGCGTTATAATCCGGCTATGGTTGCAGCAATTCCGTTCATTGATAATCCGATGTTTATTGAAATACATCGTCTGGCCGGATTCAAACAGCGTGGTTCAGATGTACCGGTAATCCTGGATCTGATGATCCATGATATTGATATTGTATTATACACGGTGCATGCCAATCTCAGGAAAATAAGTGCCAGTGGTGTAGCTGTGGTTACAAATTCTCCTGATATCGTAAATGCAAGGCTTGAATTTGATAATGGGTGTGTGGCAAACCTGACCTCAAGCCGCATATCATTGAGCCCCATGCGAAAGGCACGTTTTTTTCAACGTGATGCTTACATTTCAGTGGACTTCCTGAACATGAAAACTGAAGTGGCATTTCTGAAAAATATTAATGGTGGAACAATAAATCCGTTATTACCCGTTCTGGAACCAAGAAATGGTGCAGAAGCAAAGCATATCCATTTTGAAAAACCTTTAATTCTGCCTACCAATGCCATTCAAACTGAACTATCCAGATTTGCTAAAGCTATCCTGACCAATGCGATACCCGATGTTACTATCAGTGACGGATACCAGGCACTTAAGGTTGCATACCAGATACTTGAAAAAGTTGAGAATTCAGTAATTAAAAGAGCACCGGAACAAAATATGTTGTAAAATTCAGAAATAAATGCCAAAATACATTTACCCGCATTAAAACCCAATCAACTGCCCTACCCGGCTTACTAAATTTACTCACTTTAAATACCCTGATAATAGAATGAATAGCTGGCTCCAATTGAAATAATTTCATCAACCTTAACCCTTTGAATTGCTGCCATATAACGCATCCAGAATGAATAGAAAAGTACAAACTGTTAAATTTGTTATAGCAGACCTGCTTTCGGCAGCTATCGCGTGGAGTATTTTCTTCTTTCTGCGCAAATCAGCCGAAATGCAAAGCGTGAATGATACATTGCAAATCGTATTGAATGATAACAAATTTTATTCAGGAATAATTACCATTCCGTTATTCTGGCTTATTATTTACTCAATTTCAGGTGCTTATCACAATATTTACAGGAAAGCCCGTATGCGAGAATTAGGACAAACCCTTCTAATTACGATCATTGGAGTCATCTTTATATTTTTTGCCCTTATTCTTGACGATTTCATACGCTCATACAAAGATTATTATCATTTATTTTTAAACCTGTTCCTGTTGCATTTCTTTACTACTGTGACATTCAGGCTCATACTTACATCAAGAAATCTTGCTAAACTCAGGCGCCGGGATATAGGCTTTAATACCATTATAGTTGGAAGCAATGGTAATGCTATTTCTATTTATAACGAAATTGAAAGCCAGCCTAAGGCTGCTTTTAACAAGTTTGTAGGCTTTGTGCATGCAGTGGAATATCCGAACTATAAACTCGAAGAATTTATCCCTAACCTGGGACATTTCTCTAACCTCCGCGGTTTGATCGCCGAAATGAAGATTGAAGAAGTGATTATCGCTATTGAACGTTCAGAACATAGCACAGTTGAGCAAATAATCTCCGAGATAGAAGATACTGATGTACTTATTAAAATAATTCCGGATATGCAGGATTTCCTTTTAGGCACCGTGAAAACCACTTCAATATATCAAACTCCGCTCATTCAGGTTTCCTTCGATTTTATGCCCCCCTGGCAACTCAGTTTTAAAAGACTCATAGATATTGTTCTCTCGGTAATTGCATTAGTGATTCTGGCCCCGGTTTATCTGTTCTGCATTATTGGCGTTAAAGTATCATCCAGAGGTCCTGTCTTTTATACCCAGCAACGTGTGGGAATCAAAGGAAAAGTATTTATGATACCTAAGTTCAGATCGATGATAGTGGGAGCTGAAACCGATACCCCTTTGCTTTCGTCAAGGAATGATGCCAGGGTTACACCTTTTGGTAAATTTATGCGGAAGACACGTCTCGACGAAATTCCTCAGTTTTTATCCGTTTTAAAAGGTGAAATGTCGCTTGTAGGCCCCAGACCCGAGAGGCAGTATTTTATTGATCAGATTGCTCAACGCGCTCCCCATTACCGTTTGCTATTAAAAGTGAAACCCGGTATCACCTCTTGGGGACAAGTTAAATACGGGTATGCCGAAAATGTGGATCAAATGATCGAGCGCCTGAAATTTGATATTCTTTACCTCGAAAACATGTCGTTGGCTATGGATATCAAAATTATGGCATACACCTTGCTTACCGTGTTGAAAGGGAGCGGACAGTAAAGATTGGGATTAGGGATTTTAGATTAGGGTTGGGAGAGCGAAGGTGGCACGATGAGAGCGAAAAGCGACAAAGCGAATAAACTAATAAGATTTGAACTTCATTAAATTCCTGTTAGGTAATGAAAGCAATGGTATGCCTGCTGATGATTTCCGCACTGCTAGTCTTTAGTTGTGAAAAAGAGAAATATGAAAGCACTGGCACCATAACCGGCCAGGATATAAGGATGTGTCCATGTTGCGGAGGTTATTTTATTAATATAGAAGGAACTCAATATCATTTTGAAAAATCAGAATTACCTGGCAATTTCACGTTCGATGACGATCAGTTTCCGTTGAATGTTGAGCTGGATTGGAAACTGAAAACCGGTGGTTGTAGCGGTTATAATTGGATTGAAATATCAAAAATAAGGAAGAAATAGAAAATAATGTTCTGATATGTTACAGTATATCAGAAATATAGAATCTTGATTGTCTAAATACTACCATTCTCAATCATCAGCACAATCTGTTCAATATCAGCATCTGTACCAAGCGGATCATATTTCACTTTAAGATTGTATCCAAACAACCGTGCAAACGATTGGTAGAAAAATGCCCTGAATCGTCCCCTGAAATCCTTGACTATATCGTATGAACAATTATTTGTCTGCCGATCAATTAATTTCAATAAAATCTTTCCCTGGGTAATGGTTAGATCCTTGAGTTCGCTGCCGAACTGAGCTTCAATTTCATCCTCCGCCTGTTTCATCATATCTTTCTGGACTTTTTCACTTTTAATACCAGCTATCTTCTGATTATACTCATTAAATTTAATACCAGCCAGTTTGGCATAAGGATATGCCTTTTTAACATTTCGCACCAGGCGTTCCCACTGCCTCGATTCGGCAGAATTACGAAAAGCTCTTTGCCCAAAAATGTTTACTTCGCCCAGGTACATAATAGCAGTTGTATCACCTTTAACCACAATGGCTGAACAGTGATAGCCTTCGGCATCGTGCGGATTAATAATGCCTTGTGCAGAAATAAGGAATGGTACCAGTGCCAGTAAACCAACCAAAATGAACCTCATAGTATAGGCTTTCTTTGAAATGATTCAATAATTATGCCATAGTATTAACAATCGAAAGGGCATTTTTATTGGATGGTCTTTAAAAAATATTCGGTTACGGTGATCCGAAAAGGAAGATTATGCTACCTTGAGCCTCGCGATATTTGTTTTTCCGAGCTTTTCGGAAGCATAAGCGCGATCGATTTTCAACTCGGAATGTTTGGATTGCGAAGGGATATCAAACATAGCATCAGTGAGTATAGCTTCAAGTATCGAACGCAAGCCACGCGCTCCTGTTCGGAATTCAAGGGCTTTATCAACGATATATTCATAAACATCATCGGTAAAGCTCAATTTTACATTGTCCATCTCGAAAAGACGCACAAATTGTTTTATCAACGCATTCTGAGGTTCGGTAAGAATACGGATAAGTACTTCACGGCTTAAAGGATTCAGATAGGTTACCACAGGGAATCGGCCAACCAGTTCAGGTATAAGTCCATAACTCTTTAAATCCTGTGGGGCTACATACTGCAACAGGTTGTGACGATCGATAACATCTTTCTCACGGTCGTTGCTATATCCGATTATGTTGGTTTGCATACGTGCAGCAATTTTCTTTTCAATGCCATCGAATGCCCCGCCCGAAATAAATAAGATATTGCGAGTGTTAACCAGTATCATTTTCTGTTCGGGATGCTTACGGCCACCTTGAGGCGGAACATTAACTTCAGCACCTTCGAGCAATTTAAGTAAAGCCTGTTGTACCCCTTCGCCCGATACATCGCGGGTAATGGACGGGTTATCACTTTTACGTGATATTTTATCGATTTCATCAATAAAAACAATGCCTTTCTCTGCAGCCGCTACATTGTAGTCGGCAGCCTGTAACAAACGGCTCAGTATGCTTTCGACATCTTCGCCCACATATCCGGCTTCGGTTAAAACAGTAGCATCGGCAATACAAAACGGAACCTGTAACTGCCGGGCAATTGTCCGGGCTAACAAGGTCTTTCCGGTGCCTGTTTCACCAACCAGAATTATGTTCGATTTATCAATTTCCACCTCATCCTTACTCTTGGACGGAGGCTGGTTGATACGCTTAAAGTGATTATAAACAGCAACAGCAAGCACGCGTTTCGAATCATCCTGCCCGATCACAAACTTATCAAGATAAGCTTTAATTTCCTGGGGTTTAGGTGTTTCGAGTGTCTTATGATCGCCAGGCTTGGTATGCTTGATCTCTTCACGCATAATATCCTTGGCCTGATCGATACAGTAATCACAGATATGTGCTTCGAGGCCTGCAATGAGAATATTGGTTTCACGTTTTGGTCGTCCGCAAAAGGAACAACGCTCTTCTTTTTTTGTCATAATGACTGTATTAAATTTACCCCCTTATTGCTTTGGGAAACAACAAAATGGTATTGCACTGCATGCGTATTTATTATTAATAGCTTTAACCGTGTAAAGTTACTAAAAATCCGGCAAAAGTGGATTTTTTTTCTACTCTTGCCGGAAGATTAATGCTGATTTACAGTTATTTTATTTCTTTAACTTCTCTCACCAACAGTTCATCAATCATTCCGTATGTTTTGGCTTCTTCGGCTGTCATCCAGTAATCGCGGTCCGAATCCTTTTCAATTTTCTTGAAAGTCTGCCCGCTATGCAAAGCAATGATATCGTATAATTCTTTTTTCAGTTTCAGAATTTCACGGGTAGTGATCTCAATATCCGAAGCTTGTCCTTCGGCACCGCCCATAGGCTGATGGATCAATATTCGTGAGTGCTTCAACGCTGTACGTTTCCCTTTCTGGCCTGCGCAAAGCAGAACAGCGCCCATTGATGCTGCCATACCGGTACAAATGGTAGCTACATCAGGAGCTATGTATTGCATGGTATCATAAATACCCAGGCCGGCATACACCGAACCTCCGGGAGTATTCAGGTAAATCTGGATATCGCGCTTTGAATCTACCGATTCGAGAAATAGCAACTGTGCCTGTATAATATTGGCAACATAATCATCGATGGGCACGCCCAGGAAAATTATCCGGTCCATCATCAGGCGGGAGAAAACATCCATAGTTGCAATGTTCAGTTGGCGTTCCTCAATAATTGTTGGAGAAATATAACCCTGTGAAACAGAAGCATACCTGTTGAGTGAGGTACTGCTGATACCGCGGTGATGAACGGCATATTTGCGGAATTCGTTGTGCATGTTCATATTTTAGTGTTTTTCGGCGTCTAATTTAATAAATTCGTCATAACTGATTTCTTTTTCTACCAGTTTAACTTTCGATTTAACATATTCAGTAACCCGTTGTCCGTATAAAGAATCCACGATGCGACGTACTTCAGTTGGTTTATCTTTTAGGAATGAGTCGGCAATGGTTTCGAGCCTTTCCATCAGATCATCGGTAAGTTGCATGGTACGCCAGCCCTGGAGGTAGTAATCCTTTACGTAATCTTTAATTTCCTGGTCCTCTACCGTAATACCGGCTGCTTTTATGATTTTGTTTTCAATCAGCTGCCATTTCATGCCTTCGGCATATTTGTGATAATCGCGTTCAACATCTTCGGCTGTAAGTTTGCCTTCGTTGCTTTCGACAAGCCAGCGTTTCATAAATTCATCAGGCAGATTAAGAGAAACTGTTTGAACCAGTTTTTCCTGCATGTGATGTGCAAACAGATGATCGCTGTCGGCTACCATTGCCTTTTCCGTCTCATCCTTTATTTTAATCCTGAAATCCTCCTCAGTTTTGATTTCAGCTCCAGGGAAAACTTTTTCGAAAAATTCTTCGTTCATCTCAGCCAGGCTCGTGGTGCTGATTTCGTTGATCGTGAACCTGAAATCAGATACTATATCTTCAACTTCTTCCTTACTTATCCCAAGCATGGCCGAAGCTTCAACAGCATTTCCGGTGGCTAAGAGCGGGTGGAAAACGATTGCATCGCCAACTTTTGCTCCTACAAGTTTATTTTTAACATCCGTATCCGAAATCAGATCAATTGCAACTTTAGATGAATGAATAATGCCGTTTTCGAAGTCATTCCCTTCAGCATCAAGCTGAACAAATTCGCCGAAAAGAACATCCTTTTCACCTGCAATTTCCGGATTTATCATAGTGCCGAACCGTTGGCGCATGTCGTCCACGTATTTTTCGACCATAGTATCGTCCACTTTTATAACAGGGTAATCGACGGCAATATTTTCGTCAGGAATAAATTCGAAAACAGGAGCAAAACCCAGGTCGAAGAAGAATTCGAGATCCTGGTTTTCTTTCCAGTCGAATTGGGGTGTAAGTGTAGTGTTAGGCAAGGGCTGGCCAAGTATGTCGAGTTTTTCGTCCTCTATATATTGATGTATTTTATCAGAGATCAGTTTGTTTACTTCGTCAGCAAAAACGGCATTCCCGTATTGTTTTTTAATCAGCCCGAAAGGCACATGACCCGGGCGGAAACCAGGTATATTGGCTTTACGTTGATAGTCTTTTAAAATCTTATTTACACTTTCCTGATGGTCAGCAGGGCTGATCACCATTTTAACGGTAGCGGTTAATTCGCCGGTATTTTCCCTGGTAATTTCCATTGTATTAAAAAAATGAATTAAAATATTCTGTATTTATTTGATTATATGATACTTAATGTCATTTTATATATATGACAAATAAGTTTGCAAAGGTATCATTTTAAATGATTTATTTTACTAAAAGCAGATAAATAATGTTGAAATCAATAACGAATCCTTGTTCGATATTCAAAGAAATTGGTGTTTAGGGAATTAAATTATGAAATTTAAACAGTTTCTTAGTAAACTCCTTTCATTCTATTACAATATTATATTTATCGAGCAGACCGACAACACCCAAACGGGAGAAGCGGGCTTTTTTGATACGGTTCCGTTCAGGATCGATGGAATAATTATAGGATGATGTGAAATCGGCTTGCTGCAGGATCGTGTTATAAAATATGGTTCGTTGGAGGTCACAGTTTTCGAATATTGAGCCCGAAAGTTCGGTTTCAGTAAAATCGGCTTCCTGGAGGTTACAGTCCGTGAAACGGTATTTTTTAAGTTTAAGCTTGTGAAAAACAGCCATTTTCAAAATACAGTTCCCGAAACTAACCGAGAACAGGAAACTATTGCACTCATTAAATTGAATACCCAATAATTTACTGTTTACAAACCGGATGTCGTTGAGGGTGGTGTTTTTAAGCTTAGCTAAACTTAAATCGCATCCATCGAACTGGCATTCCCTGAATATAAAACCGGATAAATCGGTGTTATAGAAATTACAGTTCCTGAAGGTACAGTTTTCGTACTCTCCTTTTGGTAATTTATTTTCCGTAAAATCTGTCTTTTCAAAAACTTTGTTTTCAGTCAATTGGTTGTTATTTAATATTTTAAATACCAGTATTCAGGAAATTACAATTATGTTCTATCCAAATTGCATTGCTTACAAAAATACAACTTTGTTTTATTTTTAAAAGGAAAATACACTTGAATGAGCCCCAATACTGCTTAGATGCACCACACGCTTTACTCCCGACTGTTGAATAGACTGCCTGTAATTATTGGCAATCTTGTTAATTGCTGCTATGATATCAAGATTTTCATTTTTCTGTTTTTCGGATATTTTGATATCGCAAAATTATGCAGCAACAAAGGAACAGATGTATCTAAATCTTGGATTGTTTTAGCCAAAATCAGGTTTGTTTTAGTAAGTGAGAAGTTTGTGCGGGTGAAAAACCATTGCCACCAATGGCTGAAGCTTTGACAATTGTTGCGTTGTCCCACTATGCACGACGAGATCGCTATGTTAAATTGCGTGGCATTCCACTATTAACCAACTTAAATGCATATGCAGGTAACAAAACGTTAAATTGTGTTCTTTAAATATAAATAAGAGGGCTTTAAAACCTTCCTCCCTATCATCCTGTTTCTCAGAATAATCACATATTGTTTATTCCCTAAAATCAACTGTCAGTTGTTGTGAATCTTAGATTAATACTAGCGTTTTATCCTGACTTAACGCCGAACTCATATTTACTAATTATTTACAAGTTCTGGTATAAATGGGATATCGACAAGAAAAGTACTTCCTTTTCCAGGTTTGGACTTCACTCTTATTTCACCTGACATCAGTTGGGCGTATGCTACCGAAATGGCTAAACCTAAGCCTAATCCTTCGTATTTGCGTGTCAATTTGTAATCTATCTGACGGAAATAATTAAAAATCAGGTGCTTTTCATCTTCTCCTATCCCAATACCGGTATCCTTCACTTCAAAGCGTAACCATTTACCTGCCAAATGGTATTCGATTTCTATACTACCGGATTCAGTAAATTTGATAGCATTATTTATAAGATTGGTAAGAATAGAGTTCAATTTTACCTTGTCCCCATGTATCAGTGCATCAGGGCTTTTGATATTAGTATTTAAACTAATCTTCAGATTTCGTTCTTCTGCTGCAGGTTTTAATGAAATTACCAATTCATCAACCATTTGCACCAGATTATATGTACTAACATGTAATTCCACCAGCCCGGTTGTCAGTCTGGAAATCTCGACGATATCGTTAATTATATGTAACAATTGGTAACATTGATCTTTTATAATTCCCAGGTATTCATCCCTGTTATCATCCGAAAGTTGTGGATCATTCAGAAAATTGGCAAAACCAAGTATCTGGTTCATAGGGGTCCGGACTTCGTGTGATAAAGTATTAATAAAAGCTGATTTCAGATTATCACTCTCTTCAGCCGCTTTACGCGCAATAATCAATTCAACAGCCCGCTTTTCTTTTTCTCCATTCTGAAACACAAGTTCTTTGTTGGCAACAATAAGTTCCGCAGCTCTTTTTTCTTTTTCTTCATTCTGAAAGATTAGTTCTAAATTGGTTATTAGTAACTGAATCTGCCTTTTTTCTTTGTGCTCATTCTGAATAACAAGGTCTTCGTTTGCAACCAGTAATTCATCAGCACGTTTTCCTTTCTCTTCATTCTGAAAGAGAAGCTCCTTATTCGCATCAATTAATTCAAAAGCACGTTTCACTTTTTCTTCTTTTTGATAGCGCAGTTCTATATTGGCAATTTCCAGTTCTTTAGCACGTTTTTCTATTTCATCGTTCTGATGTAAATATTTAAGTGTAGCTATTCTTAAAAGAATAGTTGAAAGTATCATGAATATGAGTGTTACTACAGAGAGCCAGTTAAAAACCAAAACGCTGTAATTATTTGCTTCTTCCCGTTGTTTTAAAAGTCTGTTTTCTTCCTGTTGTATTTCAAAAATAAGTAGTCGTAATTTTTCGGAATAATTGTTTCCCCGTTCATGAATAGAATATTCAATGGCTGCTGTTAAACCCTCCTTATTTCTTAAATTGACCATTTGCAAGGAGCAGTTCAACCGTTTTTGCATAAATAAACTTACTGAATCAACCCGCGCCACCTGGGCCGGTTTGTTCATAATAACCTGCCTGAGTTGCCCAATGTTTTCGAAAACTGTTTTTTCAGAAGTATATAGTGTTTTTAAAAGTGTACTGTCTTTTGTAATTACATATCCCCGTGCAGTAGTTTCTATTTCAATACCTTGTGCCAGAATATTACCCGATTGGTACAGAACGTCCTGTGTTTGTTTTACCAATTGTTCAGTTTGCTTATGGTTTTGATGACTCTTAAATAAGGCAAACCCTAAAATTACATTACCAAACAAAAAAATGAATGTCAGGAATTTTATAATTGGTCGATTTTTGAATATCATAGGAATCTGGTTAAAAATACACATCGTATTTAAACATTTTTCCTCTTCACTTTGGCAATAAATGCCGGAAAACACAAGGTGGATTTAACCGATCTTTACTGGCGTAACTATATGTTGATATAAAAGTATATCTGAATGAAAGAAGATAATAATCCAGAATCGCAAAAGTACGATCCATATTCACCCTGGGTCTTACACGATTCCGGGAAAGTGTTACATGATTCACACTACTAAAATTAACATTTTTTTGCGCAATCCGGCAGTGTTGGAATCAACAAATTAAGCACAATAGCTGCTTTTGCAGGGTATGCAGGTTCAAATTCTATGAGTTCCGGAAAATAGCAGGCGCTAAAAGAGGTCGGTAATTATTGATTGGATTATTTTTTATTTAGTGACGGGGTGAATCAAAGTCACACTGTCGTTAAAGAAAGGGTTGTGTGGGCGACAAAGCTTCAATTATATTTCCAAAACCGACATTTGCTATAGCGTTTGTTATAGCGCGTAATTCTTTTCAAATATATTCAAATTGTCTGATTTTCAAAGCAGTAAAGTGGAATTCTTTGAAAGTCATTGCGTGAAAATCCGTCTGGAATGTTAAAGTTGTCGAACAAGGCAGTCGAGCCGAAAAGTCTCGCCGAGTTTGTCAAGCCAAACTGTCTTGTCAAATCTGTCTTAAAAGCCATTCACGCCGAGCCGGTCGTGCCGAGCTTGTCGCTCCGAGGCAATGGGCCAAAACCGATTTGATGAAGCTTTCTCGCCGAGCAATTCGTGCCGAGTTGGTCTGTCTTAGTCGGTTAAAGTTTTCCAGGTTGAAATTCTTGTCAGGCGGAATGAGTTTTCAAAGAACTAAAAAGTGTCGTAAATTACTGTTTGTTATATGCTGGGCGTTTAAATTCTCACATTTCATTTAGTATTAATAGAATTATTTGAATTTAAATTTATTGTATCAATTTACTTTTATTGATGATGTTCATTTATTTCTTCGTCACTGAATTTCAGGAACCGGGCAGCATTATTATAGAAAATATCTCGTTTTTGCTCTTCTGTCAGGAAATCTGCAGATTCAATACCATCAATGGCTAAGCCGATTGCATCCGGCCACTCCATCTGGTCGGATCCGAACATTAGTCGTTTTCCAAATCCCGCCCGGATCATATCCCGGAGATATTCGTGGAATTCTTCCCGTGGGATGATCCAGTTGATCACTGCCAGGTCAGCGTATACTTGCGGATACACAGACATAATTGCCTTTGTTTCTTCCAAGTACGGCCAGCCCCCGTGCATTATGTAGAGCCGCAACTTTGGATATTTAACCAATACTTCTTCAAGATGAACCGGATTGCCATATGTTACACGGAATTTAGGACAACAGGTGTAAGGTGTACCTTCCGGCCCGATACCTGTATGAATTCCCACCGGGATATCCAGTTCTTCAGCAAGAGTTAAGTATGGTTCGAACAGCGTATCTCCCAGAGTAAGTCCGGCATGTTGAGCTACCAGTTCTCCCAAGGCTCCAATCTGGCCTGTAATAAATTGCTGTCGCAATTGTTCCACATCCGGCAGAGGTGTACCTTCATAGAAATATACTCCCCCGATCAGGCGTTTTGGTTCTTCAGTCTTCCAGCGATATACAACCTCCGGCGGTCCGCTAATGACAGCTTTAACGATGTTGTAACGATGCATCTCTGAAAACATTGCCCGCATAAGTTCCTCGTCACTTGATGCCCCGGAAAGCTTTCCTGTAACTGGATTAGGGATGTTTGATAAGCCCATGTTCTCAACGGGGTAAGAGTGCATATGCATATCAATTATTGGCAGTTTAGCATCTTGAGCTATTAAAGTTACACTAGACAGCAGTGCGATAAGCGTAAAGATGATTTTCATATTTATTTTCATTTTATCATAATTGGTCATTACAAATAATTTGTTGTTCTAAATTATTGAATTCTCAGTGGTTTCATTATACTGCCTGTAAATGCCGGAAAGTGAATTTAAACTCCGGAAAATTCCGCTATTGAATCGTTTTAGCTATAAATATTCCTGCAATTAAATGAAAATGCAAATATTTATTTCAAACTTCAGCCATTCTCCCGGCTGCATATAAGCATACACCATCGTCGCAAAGTGCATAGGGAATCCGCCAGCATTGGTATTTAGTTCAATGTGGACTTCATGCTGGGTCGTGCCGACCACATGAAGTCCTATTTATTAGTTGCAGTTATTTTTCTTTTAATTGTTTTATGATAAGATTTATGAAACTTTCACTTTCTTGAATGAAGTGTTCAATAAAATCTTCATTGTTTATATATATCTGTCCATTTTGTAAAATGGTTAGTTCTTTTATTGATTCGACAAGATTATAGTTTTGTTGTTCCTCTAAATTTCTTGTTTTGTCCTGCATTATATTTCCATTCTCATGAGCAAAAAGATTTCTAACTTCTCCGACTTTTAAAAGGTTAATATATTTAGAATCAATTTCTTTTCCAGAAAAGTTTACAAATGTCGAGTCAGTAAGATACTGTCTACAACTTTTTAGAATAGCTCTTTTAGGCTGATTGAATTCTTTTTGAGGACTTGAATACTCTTCAACAAACTTGCAAATTTCTTTGAATACTACCTCAAAGATAGAATAGCTGCCAAGTAGAAGACTATTGAAATAAATAAAGTTATTTAGATTTCTGAGAATCTCTTGAAATGACTCAAATTCTTTTTTGTTGTCGGAATTAATTATAGAATCTGTCCTAGGATCAATACTCCGTTAAATTTTAAGCAGCAATTTTACCATAATCCAGTAGTTCTTTGACAAGTTTTTGATTTTTAGCAGAGTTAGGGTTAATAGCAAACACGCACATAAATCGTTCTATCATCAAAGT